>DATNMX010000154.1:0-166574 GCA_035602135.1 Candidatus Dormiibacterota bacterium | reverse complement strand
CCACTGCACTTCCGTCAGCAACGGACCCGACCGGGCCATCGGCCCTCCTTCGGCGCTGCTGACTTTGCTTATCTCTCATCTGAGAAAACTCAACTACCTTCTTTTCAGGAGCCTGTACTAGGTTATGCAACAGCTTCTAATCGGAGAGCGGTCACCACATGTTTAGTTTGAAGGAAAAAGTGGCGGTAGTAACCGGAGCATCCCAGGGAATCGGGTGGGATATTGCTCAGGCGCTCGTTGTAGCTGGTGCCAAGGTTGCCGTGGTTGCACGAAGCGAAGAAAAGCTGGCTTTGCTGGTTGGTGAGATTGTGACCGCAGGCGGCGAAGCACTGGCCGTGAAGATGGATGTAGCAGACGCGCAACAGGTGAAATCGGGATTCAAGAAAGTCGTGGAGGAATTTGGTCGGCTGGATATCTTGGTGAATAACGCGGCGATTACTCGTGACGGCTTGGCAATGCGCATGAAGCTGGAGGACTGGGAAGCGGTGCTGCGTACGAATCTAACCGGCGTACACCTGTGTATTCAGCAGGCGTTGGGCACCATGGTGCGAGCCCGGACGGGGCGCATCATCAATATTGCGTCGGTGGTGGCCCAGATGGGCAACGCAGGCCAGGCGAATTACGTGGCCGCTAAGGCCGGTGTGATTGGATTGACGAAAGCGATCGCCATCGAGATTGCTTCGCGGAATATCACCGTAAACGCGGTGGCTCCGGGATTTATCGAAACGCCGATGACGGATGTACTGTCGGACACTGTTAAAGAGGAATTGCGGACACGCATTCCGCTGGGCCGCATGGGCGCGCCGAAAGATGTTGCCGCAGCCGTTGTTTTTTTGGCGAGCGACGAGGCTGGTTACATCACCGGGCACGTTCTAGATGTAAATGGGGGGATGTATTTGGCGTAGTCGGAAACGCCGTCGATGATAAATAGCTGTTAAAGTTGACCTTACGGGAAGGCGTGTCTAGAATGAACAAGCTATCCGGACAGCACGAATAGTTTGAAGACCCCAATGGTGCGAGTCGTGGCGGTGTAAGCAAACAAACTTTACGAACGACCTAAAGACAGAAACAAACCAAGCGATAGCAGATCGCGGAGGACATGGAATGGCCAGCGTGGAAGAACGCGTGAAACAGATTATTGTCGAGCAGCTTGGTGTAGATGAAGCGGAAGTTACGCCCACGGCGTCCTTCGTGGACGACTTGGGAGCGGATTCGCTCGACCAGGTTGAATTGGTAATGGCCTTCGAAGAAGCGTTCGGGATTGAAGTGCCCGACGAGGATGCAGAGAAGATGAGCACAGTGAAGGACGCAGTCGAATACATCGACAAACACTCCAAGGGAAAGTAACCACGGTTTTACCACCTCATCAGGGAGCATTGAAGAGTTGACTCGCCGGGTAGTCGTTACGGGCGTCGGGTTGGTCTGCGCGCTGGGCATCGGCACGGAGGAAAGTTGGAAGAACCTCGTCGCCGGGCAGAGTGGCGTGGGCCTGATCACCTTGTTTGATACAACCGGATTCGACTGCAAGATCGGCGGTGAAGTAAAGAACTTCGACCCATTCCGGTGGATCGAGAAGAAAGAATTAAAAAAGATGGGTCGCTTCATTCAAGTGGCCCTCGCTGGCACGGATTTTGCGATAAAAATGTCCGGATGGAAGCCGCAAGATTCGGACCTCGATGAAGTCGGCGTCTACGTTTCCTCTGGCATCGGTGGCTTCGACATTATTGAACGCGAGCACATAAAACTCATGCAGGGCGGGCCGGGCAGGATTTCTCCTTTCTTCATTCCTTCTGCAATCGTGAATCTCGCTTCCGGACACATTTCGATTCGTTACGGGGCGCGCGGGCCGAATTCGGCCACGGCGACAGCCTGCTCCGCATCAGCGCACGCCATCGGGGATTCGTTCAAAATTATCGAACGTGGCGCAGCGGAGATGATGATTTGCGGCGGAACCGAAGCCACCATCACGCCCATGGGTGTAGGAGGCTTCGCGTCTATGAAGGCACTTTCGACACGAAATGACGACCCGGCGCACGCCAGCCGCCCCTTCGATATCGGCCGCGACGGATTTGTCGTCGGTGAGGGCGCAGGAATTCTGATTCTGGAGTCGCTGGAACATGCGCAGAAGCGCAGTGCGCCTATTCTGGCGGAGGTTGTTGGTTACGGAATGTCCGGCGATGCTTACCATATCACCCAACCGGCGGAGAATGGCGACGGCGCATATCGCGTTATGAAGGCCGCCATGAAAGACGCCAAGATCACGCCAGAAGATATTGGATACGTGAATGCCCACGGCACTTCCACACCTTTGGGAGACGTAATCGAGACTCGGGCTTTGAAAAGGGTTTTCGGCGAGCGCGCCAAACAAGTTCCCATCAGCTCGACAAAGTCCATGACCGGACATTTGTTGGGCGGAGCAGGCGGGCTTGAAGCAGGCATTAGTGTTCTGGCGCTGCGCGACCAGATTTTGCCACCAACTATTAACTTGACGAGCCCGGATCCGGAGTGCGATCTGGATTACGTACCGAATACCGCGAGAAAAGTATCCGTGGAATATGCGCTCTCGAATTCTTTCGGATTTGGGGGAACCAATGCCGCGTTAATCTTCAAGCGGTGGTCGGGGAAGTAACAACCTTTTTTCTCGCGAATTATTTTTTGGATGTCAGGATTCCGTCAAATTTCCTGTCCGCAATGACATCCGCTAGACAAGGAAAGTCCCGTGAAAATTATCGTATGCATCAAACAGGTTCCCGCGAAGGATGCGCCTCTGTCCATCACTGGAAACTGGATAAAGGAAGCGGACATCGGCTTCGAGATGAACGAGCCGGACAGTTATGCCCTGGAAGAAGCGTTGCGGCTGAACGAAAAGCACGGTGGAGAAGTGATTGTGTTGTCGATGGGCCCCGAGAGGGTCAAGCAGACGATTAAGGAAGCGCTGGCCAAGGGCGCTCACCGCGCGATCCACATTGCTGATGACAATTTTTCGCAGCTCGATCCGCTGGGATCAGCCCAGACGCTTGCAGCGGCAATTCAGGAAGAAAAAGCAGACCTTATTTTGACCGGATTGCAGAGCGATGACCACGGATTTGGACAGACCGGCGTGCTCCTGGCTGCGCTGCTGGATTTGCCCCACGCGACGCTCATCATGCAGATCGAAATTCAAAATGGCACTTCATCTGCTGCGAGTGCACCGCGTTCTATGCGCCTGAAGCGCGAGTTGGAGGCCGGATGGTTCCAACATATCGAGTGTCCGCTGCCGGCGGTGCTCTCGATTCAATCCGGGATCAACAAAGTACGCTACGCCACACTGAAAGGAATCATGGCGGCGAAAAAGAAGGAGATTACCACTATCACCCGGGAGTCATTGGGCGTTTCACTGCAGCCCACACAAAAGATTGAAAAGATTTACGTGCCGACCAAAACGAAGAAGACCGAGTTTCTGACGGGCACGCCGAAGGAAGTGGCCACAAAGTTGGTCGAGAAGTTGAAGTTCGAGGCGCGAGTAATTTAGGGACGCATCTTTGTTGACAGCAACCGCGGACGAAGATGGCTCGCTTCGTTGGGAATAACAGTTTCGTTTCTCGTGAGTTAGGAAGACAAATGAAGATTTTGGTGGTTACAGAACAGCGCCAGGGAAAATGGAATAACACGAGTTTTGAAACACTCGCGGCGGCACAACAAATTGCTGCGGATGCCTCCAGCACGGTTAGCGCGCTGGTCATTGGCAAGGGCGTCGGTCATCTGGCGGAAGAGTTGGCAGCGAGAAATGTAGCCGAGGTGCTGTTAGTCGAACATGATTTGCTTGAGGTATATACGCCTGATGGATATTGTGTAGCCCTATCGCAGGTAATTAATGCCGCGCAACCGGATATGGTTTTGTTTCCCCACACCTATCAGGTCAGAGATTTCGCGCCCAAACTTGCCGCGGCGCTCGCAAAAGGGCTAATCGGCGATTGCATCGGTTACCGTAATGACGGTGGGAAGTTGGTATTCGTGCGGCAAATGTTCCAGGGTAAAACCGTTTCGGACGTCACCTTCCAGGGCGCCGCCCCGTGGTTCGCCTCCTTCCAATCGGGAGCGTTCCGCGCGGATTCCTTGGCAGCGCATCCATCAGGAAAAGCTCCGGTCAATAAAGTAGCGGTGGAATTGAAAACCGAGCAGATTCGCACCAAGCCACTGGAACTTTTCAAAGAAGCAAAGTCGTCGGTGGACCTGACGCAAGCGCCGCTGATCGTGGCGATCGGACGCGGGATAAAGGCGCCAGAAAATATACAGCTAGCGCAGACTCTCGCGAAAGCGCTCGGCGGCGAGATTGCTGCGTCGCGGCCGATTTGCGATGAAGGCTGGCTTCCCATGGAACGCCAGATCGGTAGTTCCGGTCAGACTGTCGCTCCGAAATTGTATTTGGCGCTGGGCATTAGCGGGGCCATTCAGCACGTCGTGGGAATGAAAGGTGCCCGAACCATTGTGGCGATTAATAAGGATCAGAATGCGCCGATTTTTGAAATTGCGGATTATGGCGTGGTCGGCGATATTTTCGAGATCATGCCGGCATTGACCGAAGCACTGGAGAAAGCCAAATTCGCTTGACGTGTTTTAGATCCAGCACCCCAAATTCGAAAAAGCTGCACACCTGCCGACGCAACGAATCCATCTCGTAAAATTGAGTAAGATAAGCCTATGACCGTACAACGGGAACGACTGGAAGCGGACGTCCTGATCGTTGGAGCGGGCCCAGCCGGCCTTTCTTGTGCGTTGCATTTGGCCAATCTCATCAAGAAGCACAACGAGTCAGGCGAAGTTGCCGCTGGCGCTCCGCAGTTATCCGCGGAAAATATTTACGTGTTGGAAAAAGGCCGGGAAATAGGGGCTCATCAGCTTTCCGGCGCGATCATGAATCCCAAGGCGCTGGCGGAGTTGGTGCCCGATTTTCAGAAAAGCGCGCCGCTGGACACCCCGGTGACAGATGACGCTGCGCTGTTGTTCACCAAGAGTAAGTCTTTTCGGTTTCCGCTCACTCCCCCGCCCTTCAAGAACCAAGGCAATTACGTCGTCTCGCTCAACAGAATTGTGAAGTGGTTGGGTGGGCTGGTAGAAAAGGCCGGAGTGAATCTGTTCACGCAATTTGGCGGAGCATCGCTCGTCTATGAAGGCGAGGGAATCGGAGGTGTTATTACCGAGGACAAAGGCCTCGACAAGAACGGAAACCCGAAAGACAACTACACCCCAGGCTACGAACTGCGCGCAAAAGTAACCGTCTTGGCTGAGGGACCGCGTGGCTCGCTGACCAAGCAGCTTGTTACGCAGAAAAAACTCGACAACATCAATCCGCAAAGTTACGGCCTTGGAATCAAGGAATTGTGGGACGTGCAACCCGGGCGAATTGCCCCGGGGTATGTGGCGCATACGTTAGGATGGCCCATCTCCACGGATATGTACGGCGGCGGCTGGATCTATGGCCTGTCAAACAATCGGCTTTCCATCGGATTAGTTGTCGCGCTGGAATATGCGGATCCCCTTTTCGATCCGCACGCGGCATTTCAGATTTGGAAAACGCATCCTTTTGTGAGAAAGATTCTCCAGGATGGAAAGTTGGTCAGATATGGCGCGAAGTCTTTGCCCTACGGCGGTTGGTATTCTATGCCGCGAAATTATGTGGACGGCGCGCTGATTATTGGCGATGCAGGCAGCTTTCTCGATTCGCAGCGCTTAAAGGGCATCCACCTGGCGATGAAGAGCGGAATGCTCGCGGCCGAGACGATTTTCGAAGCGCTGAAAGCTAGCGACACATCATCGAAAATGCTCAGCACATTTCCCCGGAAGATCGAGCAGAGCTATATCAAGACAGAACTATGGCAAGTACGCAACTTCCACCAATCATTCCAACACGGGCTGTTTCCGGGATTACTCCATTCGGGGTTGCAGTTCATCACCGGCGGACGTGGGCTAATCGATCCCATGCGCGCGCACGCCGGTTACCAAGCCTACAAGAAAATCGATGGGCAGCCGGCGCCACCCAGATTCCAAGGCGATGGAAAACTTACGTTTGACCGTTTGACGGACGTTTATCACTCCGGAACTCGACACGAAGAGGATCAACCGTGTCATCTCATTGTCCGGGATTTAAACGTCTGCTCTACTAAATGCGTCGTGGAGTATGGCAATCCATGTCAGTACTTTTGCCCCGCGGCCGTGTATGAAATCGTAAAGGATAATGACGGCCAGCCAAGATTAAAGATCAACGCTGCGAACTGCGTGCATTGCAAAACATGCGACATTGCCGACCCCTATCAAATTATCGATTGGGTAGTGCCCGAGGGCGGCGGCGGACCGAATTACGATGGGATGTAATCAACAAGTTCATTTCGAATCGTCAGGCTCCAATCCAACTGAAAGGTCTTACGACCGAAAAGCGGCGCGAGGCGTCGTCGACACGATCTCATAAAGATCAAGCGGCCTCGATAATCTCGGGGACCCTCAATATTTCCAGTCGAGGTGGTTCAGTTTGGTTTCAGACCGTAAACCGATACTTCATTGCGTGTGCCCACGTAGACCTTGCCGTTCGCCACGGTGGGCACCGTGAACTTTACCGCTACCCCGGCGCTGCTGCTGCTATTCCACAGTTCAGTAGCAAGATTGGTTGCATCGTAGGCACGCAGGACGGCTGCAGACCGATTGTATTGCCCATTATCCAGTACCCACACAATGCCACTCGAACTACCGTTCGCGGAGACGGAGGGAGTCAGGCCAGGGAACCCAAAAAAGGCGCTGGATTGTGAAGTAGAGGCCGTGTTGAAAGTTCCAGTGTTTCCATTCAGCGCAAACGCCCTCAATGGCCCGCCGTTACCTGCAATGTACATTGTGTTCTGCCAGAAAGCCGCTGACCCAAAAATACTGGCTCCCAAGGGGAACTCTTGGACAATTTGTGCATTACTTCCAGTTCTTTGTTTGCCCATCGAATCCCGGTTCAGTACGTAAATTTGCCCCGAATTACCGCTTCCTGCTTTTCCGCCGCCTACCAGAAGATGTTGCTTCCCAACGGGTGCGTTCGGCAGATCGACGATGACTACCGCTGCCCCAGAGCCCACGTCCAGATCCTGAACATCCAGCGCCGCCGCATCGAAGGGCGTGAACCAATCCGCTACCGCCAGTCCTCCCGCCGTGCTGAGCTTAAGGAATGTATCGCCGAAGTCCTTCGTGCCGTCGTAATCACCGTTGCCCGTAATGACGTAAAGATTGTTGTTGTTGTCTGCCGCCGGTGCCCCTCCGGACATCCAAATGCCGCCCTGTCTTCCATTGGGTGAGACATTCAAGACACTGGATATGCTGAGCGTAGTTTTGTCGAATCCGATGACCCAACCGTGATATGGGCCGTTGTCGCCGTGCGACGCCCATGAGACGTACACAATTCCGTTAACCAACGCGAGTCCAGGTCGTTGATTCTCTCTTCGGGATTCGAACGGCACCATTCCGCCGGAAGATCCATCCCCTGTTCCGGGCACTGTGATAGCGGCGGTGATGTCCACGGGACTACTAAATTTTTCGCTGCCATCTGCAAGGCTAAGAGCATGCAGGCGTTGATGGCAGTTTGAAGATGGCGAACAGCTGCCTCCGTAGTTCTTCGATTTGGAAACCACGTATAGCGTGTTGGTGGCAAGGTCGATGGTAGGTGTCCCAACGATACCGATGTCAGGAGCAATGTGATCCGTGCCGACATCAGTAGAGCTTAGCCAGGTTTCCCCGCTTCCCAGCAGCGGCTTGTTCCAATAGGTCACGCAGGGACTGGCATCAGCGTCGAAGGCATACACCGTATCGCGCGAGCTTGCGGCGAAGATCACGTTGTGATTGCCTCCGCTGATGTTCAAATTGGCCACCCACAGAGGTCGTGCATACAGCGCTCCATCGACCGCGCAAGAGAAAAGTTTGCCAAAGGCAGTACTTACGTTTGCTGGAGTAAGCGCATATTCTTTTGCGTTTACGCCGTCGCGTGCCAGATCATTGTGATATGTAGTGACGCCCGCCAGGTCTGTCACGCCGATTTGCGCCGAGGCGCTCTTCGAACTATCGACTAAGCTTGTGGCAGTTATGGTGAAGACTCCGGCCGCATTCGGTGCCACCAAGGTTGCGGAGGTCGTGTTCTGACCGCTGAACGTTCCGCCCGTGGTCGACCACTTAACACCAGCGTTGCCTACATCATTTGCAACATTGGCGGTGAAATCGAGTGTTTGCGAGACTGTGAGCCCGCCGCGTAGAGGTGAGATGGAAACAGTAATGTTGGTTGGGATTACCGCCGTAACCGTGATAGTCGCCGCGACGGTCTTCGTGCTGTCGGCTGCGGATGCAGCGCTAAGAGTGACCGTGGCAGGGGAAGGCACGCTCGCCGGAGCAGTGTAGGTGATGGCTACGCCCGACGCGCTGGAAGTAGCGGACAATGCGCCGCAGGTCGCGCCCGAACAGCCCGCGCCAGAAAGTGACCAGCTAACGCCCTTGTTCTGCGCGTCATTCGATACTGTCGCCGTAAACGCTTGTGATCCGAAACCTGCCAGCAAACTAACATTAGCAGGAGACACCACTACCGCAACGGCTGGCGCTGGAGCTTGGGCTGCAGTAATGGTGATAGTCGCCGCAACGGTCTTCGTGCCATCGGCTACGGACGTAGCAGTAAGAGTGACCGTGGCAGGGGAAGGCGCACTTGTCGGAGCCGTATAGGTGATGGCTGCGCCCGACGCGCTGGAAGTAGCGGACAATGTACCGCAGGTCGCGCCCGAACAGCCCGCGCCTGAGAGTGACCAGCTAACACCTCTATTCTGCACGTCGTTGGATACGTTTGCGGTGACGGTAGTTGGCTGCCCTATTTGCACGGAAGCGCTCGGCGGAGCGATGCTGACCGAGACGCTGTGGGCTGGGGCATGGGATTCGCTGTTGTAAGGGAAATGCAGCGACGAGCAGCCGGACATACCGGTAAGTATGAACACGAGCGCGACACCCAGACATGTCTTGCGCGACCCCTGTCCAAGAACAGAAGAATCCATCCAGAAATACCTCTGAAGAGAATTTTTCCAGCTTATGACCTGATTGGCCCGGGGACAGGGAATTAAATTATAAAGGGTCCTGAATCAAATACCTAGATAATCCATCGGCAAAAATTATACGGCGCAGAGTGCGATCAATCGTCACCACGACCTAATAAAATCACGAGCTCGGCCGCCAAAGCTTGCGCACAAAATTGCGGACACGGCCCACAACGGACTCAGTGGTGGCAGGTACGGGTTTCGCGGGCGTCGCAGTCGGCGGGACATGAGCTATAGGAGCGCCGCCTGCGATGCCATTGCCCTCCACCTTTCCTTCGAAAATCAGTGTTGGGCGAACCCTCACGCGACGCATCAGCACGATCATTCTTGGATCGACCTCGGGTTGGACTTTAGCGTTGGCGTCGAACATTAGCGGCGGCACGTAGACCTTATAAACGGGCTCTTCTTTGATTACAGGTTTAATTGCCGGCGCCGACGGCGGAGCTGGCTTCGCTTCCTCTGTTTTTTTACGCACTTCTTCGGCACTGGCTATCTGGCTTACTTCCGGAGGAGGCGGGGCGGCATTTGCTATTCTTAACTCGCAGGAACACTGTCCGCTACTGCCATCGCCATTACTAAGAGTGTCAAGCTGGCCGTCGATGAGCAGAATGTCCCCACCCTGCGGCACCAGCACACTTTGTCCCGTAAGCTGCTGTTCGATGCGTACAGCGCCCGTTTGCGCACGGATGCACATCGCCCCTGCGGCATCAAAACCCACCACCGTGTCCTGTGCGCCACCGCCGATGGCTACAGGTTGGGCTTGAATTTGCGGAGTATAGATCGTCAACGCAGGTTCTCGTTCAACGTGCGTGTGGATGCTGCCGGTATCAAGCGCAATCGTGAGCGCTCCTCCAGATTTGAGAACGGAAAGATGCGCTGGCCCGCATACACTGATTTGTCCGCCTTCGACGAGATTTATGCGAGCACTGCCGGATTTTACGCGTACATCGCTGCCGCTGCGGAGAACCGTGACGACCTGTCCGCCGACCATTTGTGCAGTCATGGGTCCCGTCACCCCGATAGCGTCGCCGTCTATCGTGCCGACAGTGTCGCTGGTGGGGTTATCAGAGAGCGCCGACCCAATTAGAAAGAAAGGCAGGCACAAAGCCAAGCAGAAAAAGGCTATAGCCGCTGTAAATCGCTTCCAGCTGCAAGGCGTGGTTTGCACATGGTACCGGATCCGCAATTCGAATCGACTCCCGGACAATCAAACGAGACTCTCACCTATACTATACGCCGATGACCACACCTGGCGCAGGAAGCGAACCCTCAGGACGGGCCCAAGAGCCGAGGCAGCCAGTGCCAGAACCGCTAAACGCACATTATGATACTCGCCTGCCCAAGCTACGATGGTCCAGGCGCATACAGATCCCGATTATCGCGGCAGTCGTATTCACCGTTATTAGAACATTAGGGCCCACTCTGCGTTATGAGGTACTTGGCGAACACTATTCCAAAGAGGTGTATGCCTCCGGACGCAGGTGCATATGGGCATTCTGGCACCGCGTAATTATTCCAATCGTATGGTGGGGGCGTAACCGCGGCATAGTGGTTATGAATACCACCGCGTTTGATGGGCAGTGGACCCGCAAAGTTATCGAGTGGTTGGGTTTCGGCACCGCCCAGGGAAGTTCCTCACGCGGCGGGCTGCGCGGCCTGGCTGTGATGGCCAACCGTTTGGAACAGGGAGTCGATTGTGGGTTTACGATTGACGGTCCGCGCGGCCCGCGGTATGTCGCTAAACCCGGTCCGGTAATGTTGGCGCGCAGGACCGGCTGTCCGATTTGCGTCTTTCATGTCGGCGTCGACCGCGCAAAGACGTTTGAAAAGACCTGGGACCATTTTTTGTTGCCCATGCCGTTTGCCCGCGCTGTGATCCTAGGAGCGCCACCAATTTATGTGCCCGGCGATGCCGATGCCGAGATGATGGGGAAAAAACATGCAGAGATGCAGCGGGCACTGGAGCGCGTGCGGGATATCGCCGAAGCGTGGTTTACACTTAGCGAAGCCGAGCGTGAAAAGTATCGCACGGAGTTTGAGAGGTAATTCCTTTCAGAATAACAACGGCCATGTCTATTCGGCCTAACTGCCAGGGCGTTCGGCAAGTTTCACCGGGACATCCAACTTCTTGCCGCCGCGATACAGAGTTACCGTGACGGTGTCGCCCGGCCGCTTGTGATTCATGATGACGTTGATATCGAATTGATTTGCGACTTTCTGCCCGTCGATGGCGGTGATCACGTCGCCACCAATGGCGATCCGGCGCATTCCAGCCTGCGCGACGCGATCTCCTCCGCGGATTCCTGCGAGCGCCGCGGGTCCACCGCGAGTAACAGTTTCCACGAGCAAACCTTCTTCCACCGGCAAATCCAGCGCGTTCGATAAGTACCCTCCGATCGGGAGAGATTCGATGCCGAGAAAAGCGCGATGAACCCGCCCATCGTTGATGAGGTCGCTCGCTATGCTCTTAGCGGTGTTGATTGGAATTGCAAAGCCGATGCCGGCCGTAGTTCCAGTGGGCGTATAAATAGCAGAGTTAATGCCGATAACTTCTCCGCGCGTGTTGATCAGTGGTCCACCAGAATTTCCACGGTTAATGGGCGCGTCGGTCTGGATAGCTTCATCGATTAAGGTGGTCTGGCTGGTTTGCACCGTGCGGCCCACGGCACTCACGACTCCGGTCGTCAGTGTGCTCTGAAAACCAAAAGGATTGCCGATAGCGAGAACTTTCTGGCCAACTTGAAGCGCCCCGGAATCACCCAGAGGAAGGACGGCAAGCGATTTGCCCTTCGGATCAATTTTCACGAGAGCCACGTCATTGCGCTGGTCGGCGCCAATAAACTTTGCTGGATAACGCGATTGGTCCCCAAGAACTACTTCAATGGATTGCGCTTCCTGCACCACGTGAAAGTTAGTGAGGATGTAGCCTCGCGGATCGATCACAAAACCGGAGCCCGCGCCTTCCACCGGAACCGGATCCATAAAGAAATCATATTGCGTGGCTTTCGTAAGAATATTAGCGACGGCAGGCGAAGCCTGACGATAAATGCGCACGTTGATGGATTCATCTTCGGTCAGCGCTGCGTCGCGCTGGGCCATGTTGGTGGTGGAACGTTCTTTGCCGGAAACGCCAGGGAGCGCTTCCACTTTGGTCGGCTGGCGCGCACTAAATCGTGCGCCCGCCCAATAGGTTCCCAGCAGAACCCCTAGCGCGACCAAAATAATGCGCGCCCGGTTGGAGCTATTCGCTGCGGTCATGTTCGTTATCCTTCCCGAATAATCCTAGGCACCTAGTATAAAAGAAATGCGCGGCATCAATTCATGCACTCGTCAGTTGCGCCTCAAGCGCGCGCGTCACGACTCGGCGAAGCGTGTCGCAACTTAGCCGTCAAGGCTTCGACCTGGCTGCGCGTTTCTTGCAACGTGCCCGAGCAGTCGATTTGCTCCGTAGCGTGACGCAATTTTTCAATGACCGGAAGCTGCGCGTCAAAGCGACGTTTTGCCTCCGCGTTGCTCAGGCCACGCGCCACGAGCCGCTCCAATTGCTGCTCAGGCTTGCACCACACCACCACGACGCCGTCGACTCTCTTATGCAACCCAGCTTCTACGATCAGCGCGGCTTCCAAAAAAGCGGCATGGTAAGTGCCGGCACGTTCCCATTCATCGAATTGGCGAAACGCAGCTTCTGCAACGCGCGGATGCACAATAGCGTTCAGACGGTCGAGCTTGGCGCGATCGGCGAAGACTAACGCGCCAAGCTTTCGGCGATCAATGCGGCCCTCGCCGTCCACAATGGTAGACCCAAACTCCCGCAGGATCTCGCCATAAGCGGGTCGTCCGGTTTCTATAAGTTCGTGTGCGAGCAAATCGGCATTTAGCACCGCGAAGCCCATTTCGCGAAGCATGGCAGCGACAGTGCTCTTGCCGCTGGCGATCCCGCCGGTAAGGCCGAGTTTGAGCATCGTTGGGTTAACGCGCGCCAGCCGTGGACGGAGTGACATGGCCCCTCGTTGCTGCTTGTGAACCGGCGCGGCGACTCCGCGCCGCCTTGACCGTGTTACTCATGAGCATGGTGATGGTCATGGGCCCTACGCCGCCGGGAACTGGCGTGAGCCATCCGAAGGTGTTTACGGCATCGGGATGCACATCGCCCACCAGTGCGGATCCCTTAGCGCGGAATTTCTCCTGGCGCTCGGGAAAGTTGTGGAAGAGGCGCGCGGCCTCGGCTTCATCGGTCACGCGATTGGTGCCCACATCAATTACTGCGGCGCCGGGGCGTATCCAACTAGCCTCGACGTATCCTGCCTTGCCCATCGCCGCCACCACAATATCGGCGCGCCGCACGACATCCGACAGATCGCGCGTCTTCGAGTGGCAAATCGTCACCGTGGCATTGGCATGCATCAGCAACAGCGCCATCGGCTTGCCGACGATGTCGCTGCGGCCAAGCACCACGGCGTTGGCCCCTTCGATCGCAATGTTGTTGCGGCGCAATATTTCCATGCAGCCCGCAGGCGTGCACGCCACCAGACCGGGACGCCCGCTTACCAGACGCCCCAAGTTCATAGGATGGAAGCCGTCAACATCCTTGGCGGGACTGACAGATTCGAGAATACGTTTTGTATCCACGTGCGAAGGCAACGGCAATTGGATAAGAATGCCATCGACGGCGTCATCGTTGTTGAGATCATGCACGAGTTTCAGGAGTTCGCCGGTTGTGATGGAGGCCGATGGAGTGTGCATCCAGCTTGCCAGCCCCAGTTGTTCACAAGCGGCGATCTTGCTGTTCACGTAGAGTTGCGAGGCCGGATTTTCGCCCACCAACACGGCGGCAAGCCCAGGACGCATGCCTTCGGCTGCAAGCTGCGCAACTTCGCTCTTCAACTCTGCGAAAATCTGGTCGCGGATTTTCAGGCCATCCAGGATGCGTGTCGTCATCGGTGCTCGCTTTCGCTGAAGGCGGGAACAAAAGCAAGAATAGCATAGGGCAAAAAGAGGTTATTCCGAGCATTCGGAGCAACCCTTGCCGCAAGCGCTCCGCTGGGAACTCCCTTCGCGTCTAATAGATGTCGTACTGCTCCCAATGCAGCGTGGCGTCGGACTGAATGATGATGTGCTTGTGCGAAGTTTGCTCGAGTTCGTCGATCAACAGAGACTCGCGAGTTTTTAAGGCTTTCGCGATTTCCGGGTTCACGCGGATGGTCAGATTCGGGCCTTCGTGCCCGGCAGCGGCCATCTTCCTGGCCTCCGCTTGAATTTCATAGCACAGCGTCGGGATGGATTTGACCATGCCGGACCCTGTGCAATACGGGCAAGGTTGGCAGAGCACACGCTCCAGCGCCTGTTTGGTGCGCTTACGGGTAATGCAGACCAGGCCGAATTCGTTGAAAGACAAGGCTTTGGACGGAGCTTTATCTTCTTCCAGGGCTTGCTGCAACGCGAATAACACTTTGTCCCGATTGCGGCGTTCTTCCATATCAATGAAATCGACCACGATGATGCCGCCCAGATCGCGCAAACGAATCTGCCGAACAATCTCCTTCACGGCTTCAAGATTGGTCTTGACGATGGTGTCTTCAAGACGCGTCGAACCCTTCCCAACGAACTTGCCCGTATTGACGTCGATCGCCACAAGCGCTTCCGTATGGTTGATTACGATGTACCCGCCGGATTTCAGCCAGACTTTGGCGCGCAGAGCTTTATCCAGCTCGTGCTGAATACCGAATTCCTCAAAGATCGGCTGTTCCTTTGTATAGAACTTTACTCGATTGACGAGCTTGGGCTGAAAGCGGCTAACAAACTCAACGACCTTGCCGTACTCCTCTTCGTTATCGATCCAGATGGCAGTGAAATCATCGCTAACGTAATCGCGCAAAATCCGTTCAACGAGGTTTAAATCGCGGTGCAGCAGCGCTGGTGCTTTCCTTTGCTCGCTGTGCTCCTTGATCTCATTCCACGTTTTGCCCAGAAACTCAATGTCTGTACGGATTTCCTCGTCGGTGGCTCCGCCCGCTGCGGTACGGACAATAAATCCACCGGGATAGCTGCCCCGCGCTTCGCCGACCAAGCGGCGCAGACGCGAACGGTTATCGGCGGAAGCAATTTTTCGCGACACGCCGATATGATCGATGGTTGGCATGTACACCAGGAAACGCCCAGGAAGCGCGACGTGGCTGGTGATGCGCGCACCTTTCTTTCCGAGAGGTTCCTTGGCGATTTGGATGACGATGTCCTGACCCGCCTTCAGCATCTCGGAAATCAGTTGCGGACGGCGCGACGCTCCCGAATGGCTACCTTGATGTCCGCGGTCATGCCTCGGGCCGCCGCTGGGCCGCCGTTCAAATCGCGGTCCTGACGGACGTCCGCCACGCTCGGGTCGCCCACCACGACTGTCCTTACCGCGGTCCCGTCCGCCGCTGCGGAATGGCCGCTGGAAGCGTGAGCGTGGGTTACCTCCGACGCGAGCGGAATCACGTGGAAAATCCTCTCTTGGCGCGGCACCGCCGCTGCGCGGCGAGCGCGTTTCACCTGGTAAAAGAATTACATCGTCCTGTATGGTGGCAGCTTGCGACACCCTTTCCTCAGCGGAAGCTTCGCTTGTCACGGATTCTTCCAGATGCTGAGGCTCGCTGCTTGCGTGCTCCCCAATTTCCTGGTCGACGCCGTGATCTTCGCCAAGGGCCGCGGCATGCTCGGCGCTTTCGTGTGCGGCGTCGGCTTCGGCCTCTGCGCGCGCCGCTGCGTTGTCCTCTTCGACTTCTTCCGTTTCTTCTTCGGTGAGTTCAGAAGGATCGGCGAGATGTTCCGCTTCTGATTCCTCCTCCTCGACTTCATCACCGCCAACTAAGGGAGCTTCTACTTCTTCCTGTGTTTCCTCTTGCTTGGCTTCGATGAATCCAGAGGCTAGCGCGGCGACCTGATCTTCGCTCAGTTCAACATCACTGCGGTTCGCGGCCTCATGTTCAATTTTATCTGCATTTGCGATAGGCAGCTCGAGCGGAGACGCTTCGTGTCTGGCTGCCAACGCGCCGTGCGCCGAGGTGGAACTGTCTTGTGCGACGCCTATATTCTCTTCCGCGGAGATGGCTGCTGCTTCTGATTCCGAGCTAGCATCTGCAAGGAGCCAACGGGGCAAGCCACCAGAGAAGCGGCGAGGAACGTTCGTGCCGCCCGCACCGCTAACGCCCGTTCCGCTAACGCCCCCTCCGCTGATGGAAGTGGCTGGCACACTTGCTTCCGCTTCCGGCTGCTGCTTAGGGGTTTCGCGATTATCCACGATAGCGGAGCTGCTGGCCGCGTTTGACTTGCCGCGATACTTCGCCAGCGATTCTCCGGGAAGAAGAATTGGTTCTTCTCCCACATCGGGTGGCGTGGAGGCCTGGCCGGAGCGGATATTGTCCGGACGGCGATTCTCGAAACCACGTTGCTCTCCGCCGCGTTGATCTGGACCACGGGGTTCAAATCCGCGGGGTTGAGCACCGCGTTGGTCGTAGCCTCGCGACTCGCCGCTCTGAGCGCCTTGAGGCGAGGCGTACTTTGAAGGAGGCAGATTGCGGCCTCCGGGGCCCGGCGGCCGGCCACCGCGCCGTCGTCCGCCTCGTCGCCCGAAGCGTCCTCTGCCGCGGTCTCCTCCTACACGTTCCCCACCGCTACGTTCGCCGCCCTGGTCGGAACCGCGCCCGTAATTCTGGCCGCTCCCGCCGCGAGCTGGGTAGTTTTGCGTGGGATTGTAGTGAGGTGCAAAGTTCTGGGGCGCAGAAGCGTTGGAGTCCGGTTGGCGCTCTTCAGTAGCCTCGACTTCGCCGTCCGCATGGGTCGTTGCCGCTAACTCACCTTGATGTTCTTCGGGCCGTTCAGCGTTGGCAGAATGAATTTCTTCGTGAGTGGGCTCATTCTCATGAGCTTCCGGAGTATCGCTAGCAACCAAGGTCACTTCGCGCGAACCGCCAGCGCGCGCCAACGATTCACCAGGCAAAACGTCCATGGAGAGTTCCGGCGCGGCAGGCCGCGGCGGCAAGGGGAGGTGCTCCTCATGCCCCTGGCCGTGATCGTAGTCCTCGAGATTTTCGAAAACATCGCTGACGTACAGGAAGGCGTCGCCGTCCAGGCCAATGTCCACGAAGGCTGATTGCATGCCTGGAAGGACGCGGGTGACTTTGCCTTTGTAAATGCTGCCGACAAGCGCGAATTCTTTTTCGCGCTCAATATAAATTTCGACTAACTGGCCTTCTTCGAGAATCGCGACCCGCCGTTCGTGGGAGGCCGCGGAAATAACCAATTCTTTCGACATGAAAACTCCTTGACCGCACTGCGGTCAATGGGACACATCGCCGCGAGCTTTTGCCCGTCGGATGTCCAGAAAATCGGCGCCCGCCCCGGCGTTGCCGGAGCACACGCAGGCCACACTTCTAGTGAAGTGGCTTGGCGTTCGAAGCCAGAGGGAAGAGACTTCCTCAGTCTATCGAGGCTGGTCCGTTGCCGGATACTTCCAGGGCAAACGGCGGACGATGCTGTCCTCACTCTAAAGTTCCTTATTACTGGTGACCGCGAGACGCGGTCGATTTAGTGGTGACCGCTAAGCGGTCATCATTTGGTACCCGGTGCGGCTTGCCGAAGCAGGC
Source organism: Candidatus Dormiibacterota bacterium (assembly GCA_035602135.1). Taxonomy (GTDB): domain Bacteria; phylum Acidobacteriota; class Terriglobia; order Acidiferrales; family UBA7541; genus Acidiferrum. The sequence continues at coordinate 148,882 of DATNMX010000154.1, read as the reverse complement.
ACGTCACGCGGACTGGCGGTTCGTCAGTTGACGAAGCGGCGAAGCCGGACATTCATGACCAGACCAATCGCCAGGAAAACAAACAACGTGGCCGATCCCCCGTAGCTCATCAACGGCAACGGGATACCGGTAACCGGCATAGCGCCGATCACCATAGCCACGTTTACCAACACATGGAAAGCAAGCGCCGCTGCGACGCCCATCACAAGAAACATTCCCGCGCGATCCTTCGCGCGCTGAGCATTCTGCACTAAGCGCAGCAGAAGCGCCATATACAGCCCTAACGCAACCAGCACGCCTTTGAATCCCTGCTCTTCAGCCCACGCCGACATGATGAAATCCGAATATCGGACGGGGATGTAGCCCAGTTGATTCTGACTGCCGTTGCGAAATCCTTTTCCCCAAAAGCCGCCCGAACCCACGGCAATCTTCGATTGCAACACTTGATAACCAGAGCCTTTCGCGTCCTGCTCAGGATGCAGGAATGACGTTACCCGTTCTTTCTGATAGGGCTTCAAGACGCGCCATCCGATGGGAAGCATCAAGATGCCAATCAGCGCTATAGTCAGAGCATGCTTCCATTGCAGCCCGGCAAGAAACGCACCCACCACCAGCACTGGCATCAACACCAGCGCTGTTCCCAAATCGGGCTGTTTGAGAATCAAGCCCAAGGGTAACCCTACAAAAAGCCCTGCCTTAATCAAATCCTGTAGGGACAGTTCGTCTGAGCGCACTTCCGCAAAGAATCGCGCCACCCATATGATTATAATCAACTTTACGAGTTCTGACACCTGAAGAAATTCGCCCAGGACCGGAATCCAGCGTTTTGCGCCAAAACGCGTATGACCCACGAGCAGCACCGCCAGCAGCGCAATCACCCCAACAAGATAAAGCAGCCAAGCCTGGTCGAGGATCAAGTGATAGTCCAGCCGGGAAAGCGCAAACATGGCTGCAAAACCTACGGCCAGCCAGCGGATCTGCTTCATGTGCATGCCGGCGAGTGAGCTGCCGTACGTGGCCGAGTAAATCTCTATTACCCCAATTGCACAGATGGCCGCAATAATCGCCAGCAGCCACCAGTCGTAATCGCGTGTTCCAGGTGCGTCTTTCATTTTTCGTTTATTCGTTCATGCTAGGAAGAAAAGCTTGCTCTCACTTCACTCCGCACGAATATTTCTTACGTCCAAGCATTTCTAATGCTGCTCCGTAGCGCTCGCAGGGACAACCACCGCGGCACGCTCCGGTTTTAATATCGGTTCGGGTTGCTTCGCTGCCGCGGGGGCAGCGTCGTTGCCAAAATTATAGCGTTGATAGTCTACGGTGTATTGTCCTTCTGTCTTCTTTGCCTTCTTGTCGTAATACATCTTGATGATGTCGCGCGCTACCGGTCCTGACGCCTCTCCACCGTGCTTGCCGCTCTCCTGAACCAGAACGGCAACTACGATTTCCGGGTTGCGCCGTGGTGCATAGCCCACAAACCAAGCGTTGTCTTCAAACTTTTTCTGTTTTCCCATGCGCTCCCGTGTCGCATAACCGATCACTTGCGCAGTTCCCGATTTTCCGCTGAGCTCTATTCCCGCCAATTTGAGTGACGCTCCCGTGCCACCCTCGTTCACGACGCCGTACATCGCGTCCGTTACCTTTTGAACCGTCGGCTCGGAAATTGCGAATCGGTCTTCGCCCACATTCTGCGGATCTTTCAGCAGATGCGGTTGCTTGAAAATGCCGCCCGTTGCGATTCCTCCGATGGTCCGGGCCAGTTGCAAAGGTGTTGCTGTCACTGCTCCTTGACCCGTGGAAACCGATATCGTTTCACCGGCGTACCATTTCCGATGAAAGACCCGCTGTACCCATTCTTGCGAAGGCATTAACCCCGGCTCCTCCGAAGGAAGATCGATGCCCGTCTTATGCCCAAGGCCCATTTTGCTGGCGTAGTAAGAGAGGCGGTCAATGCCCAGCTGCATACCCACGTTGTAGAAAAAAACATCGCATGACTCCATAATCGCCTTTTTCAGATCCACCAATCCGTGCGAGCTTTTCCCGTACACCCAGCATTTGAATTGGCGGCCGTAAAACGTACCGTAGCCCGGACAAAATGCCCTAAAGCTTTCGGGTGGCACCTTATCCTCTAACATCGCGGTAGCAGTGATGATCTTAAAAACGGAGCCCGGAGCAAGTTGTGCCTGGATCGCACGGTTCAGTAGCGGGCGCAGCGGGTCTTCGTTGAGGCGTCTCCATACATCTTGCGGAATTCTTACAGCGAAGTCATTCGGATCCGGTGTCGGACGGCTGACCATGGCGAGCACTTCACCCGTGCGGGGATCTAGCGCAACCACCGCGCCGGGCCGCGCTCCCAGAGACTGTTCGGCCATCTGCTGTAAGTCGTAATCGATGGTCAGCTGGATCTGCTTGCCGGGAATGGCTTCTTGCGTTGAAAGGCGTCCCACTTCTTTGCCGACGCTATTGACGATTACGCGCCGCATTCCGTCGGTGCCCATGAGCACGTCGTTGTACTGCTTCTCCAGGCCGGTTTTGCCTGCGAAGTCGCCGGGACGGAACCTGCCATTGCTGGCTTCGATCTGCTGCTCGCTAACTTCCCCGACGTATCCCGTGGCGTGCGAGAGAAAGCCTCCGGACAAATAACGCCGTCGCGAAACGGAAATCATTTCTAGGATAGGGATATCGGAGCGATGTGACTCAATGAAGGCAATGTCTGCCTGTGAAGCTTCCGGCTTGATGATGATCGGCTGAAATTTGGGAAGATTTTTGGTGGTGCCGAGCTGTTCCTTCAGGTCCTCGACGGCGAGGCCTAGGCCTTCAGCTATGGCGGGAAGATTATTATCGACTAGCACGGGGTCGTCTCGGAGGAGGAGAACGCTGAACGAAGGGTGATTATCAACAAGCACGCGCCCATCGCGATCGAGCATACGGCCGCGCGGGGCGATTACGGGAATAGACCGCACGCTATTGCGCAGGGCCATGGACGTGTACTTCTCAGCGTCAATTACCTGCAGCTTCCAGAAACCCAGCAGGATCACGCCGACCATCCCCACGATGATGTAGGAGGCTACCGCCAGCCGACCCTGCGGCAATCGATTGTCGTTGCGAAACCAGTAAGACACGAAGACTCCGCGCGCGATTATTCTGGGTCAGGGCTGGGCTAGCCCGCTCCGATTTTTCCGGAGGTAACTCGCGTCACGCAAGTAATTCAGCGTGGTTTCTGTAGCTCCGTCCGAACTGCTTTGAAAAATGAGGATGTAAGACCCCGGAAATTTCCCAAAGCGCCGTCGAACTTTGGCTCGCCACGCAGCAAAAGCCTTATCAACCGTAACATCCGCAATTGCAGCCCGCAAGCCGCCCGGAAGTACAGGTTCCAGGATTACGTCGATCTATTTTGCGGGATTTTGTGTCGTGATTGTTGCTGTCGGCGGCGTCTCACGCTATCGTTAGCAATTCACTTATGCCCACGGAATCGCCCATAGGCAAGCCTCTGCGAATTGCTTTGACCGGCATGTCCGGTGTGGGGAAAACATTCTGGACAAAGAAGTTAGCCGTGAACGGTTGGACGGCCATCTCATGCGACGATCTTATCGAGCAGCGCCTGGCACCACGATTGGCCGCTGGTGGCTACACTGGTATCAACGGCGTGGCGGCCTGGATGGGCTGGCCGGATAGTCCCACGTACACAGAACGCGAAGCCGAGTATCTGGCACAGGAAATTTCGGTCCTCGACCAGGTGTTGACGTACGTAGGGCGTGATTCCAGTAAACCTTTTGTGCTTGATACCACCGGCAGCGTCATCTATACGGGAAATAATCTATTGCTGCGCTTGCGCCGCCAAATGACCGTCGTGCACCTGGCGGCTTCCAGGGATGAACAGCAATTGTTGATAGAAAGATATATGAGGGATCCGAAGCCTGTATTGTGGCGTGGCGCGTTCCAGGCAAAAAAGCAGGAATTGTCACGCGACACGGTGGCCCGTTGTTATCCAACGCTCATAGCGTCGCGCCGAAGCAGTTATGAAGCGCTGGCGCACTGCACTGTTCAACTCGCCGAGTTGCGTGAGGATTTGCGCGAGGCGTCGCGCCAAGGCTTGCCGGAGGTAACGACTTTCTTGGAGAAAATCCAACATCAGCTCGAGCACGGGCGCACGGATTAGTCCGGCGTAAAAAAATAGCCTATGGTCCGCACTCAATTCGAATGAGAACCTGCAGATGAGATACCGCAGCACCGGAAAAGAAGCGCCGCTCACCTCTCTGCGCGGTGCGGTGTTGCGCGGGCTTGCGCCGGACGGCGGACTATACATGCCCGCAGAAATTGCGCGGCATTCGCCGGAGGAGTTGGAGGAATTTCGCGGGCTGCCCTTCACCGAAGTTTGTTTTCGCGTGGTGCGGCCATTTGCAGGTGCCGAAGTGCCGGAAGAGGTGCTCTGGCAAGTCGTAAGCGAATCAGTCAACTTTCCTGTGAAGCTCGTATCGCTCTCTCCGGGCCTGCACATCCTCGAACTGTTCCATGGTCCGACGTTGGCGTTCAAGGATTTCGGCGCAAGATTCATGGCCCGGCTGATGGGCTACTTCGTACGCGGAGAAACGCGGCCGCTCACGGTGCTGGTAGCCACTTCGGGCGATACCGGAAGCGCCGTCGCTCACGGATTTTTGCGCGTGCCTGGAATTCGCGTGGTCATTCTCTACCCTTCGAAAAAAATCAGCGAAGCGCAGGAGAAGCAATTCACCACGCTGGGCGAAAATATCACCGCATTGGAAGTTGCGGGGACCTTCGACGATTGCCAGCGGCTCGTGAAGCAGGCATTTTCGGACGCGCCGCTTAATAAGCGCACCTTTCTGACCTCCGCAAACTCCATAAACGTCGGCCGCCTTTTGCCGCAAATGTTTTATCACGTAGCCGCCTACCGGCAGTTGCCGGTAGCTTCTGTGCCGCTGATTGTATCCGTGCCCAGCGGAAATTTTGGCAATCTAACGGCCGGAATTTTTGCGAAGCGGATCGGTTTGCCTGTGAGCAAGTTCGTAGCCTCGACGAACGTGAATGACGTCGTGCCAGAATATCTGCGAAGCGGAAAATTTCAGCCCCACGCGGCTGTCTCTACTCTTTCCAATGCCATGGACGTCGGCAATCCAAACAATTTTCCGCGCCTCCTGGATTTATGCCGGAATAATCTCTCCAATGTACAAAAGGAAATCTGGGGTCATGGCTCAACGGACGAAGAAACTCTCGCGGCCATGAAAATGCTCCATGAGCGTTTCGACTATATTGCCGATCCGCACACCGCCGTCGGCTTTCTTGGCTGGCGGGCTTACAAACGCGCGCATCCAGAAGCGGCGCAAGGTCTGGTGCTGGCGACCGCGCATCCCGCGAAGTTCGCCGATGTCGTGAAGCGCGCCATTGGCCAGGCGCCCCCCCTGCCAGATCGGCTCGCAGCCTATTTGATGTTGCCGAAACTTTCCCAACCCATGTCCAGTCAATACGACGATTTCAAGCAATTCCTGCTAGCGCATTAAGTTTCCAACGGTATTTATGGTGGTTCAGGATTTGCGCAGACGATCGAGGATCACGAACAGGAAGACCGCGACGACAGCATTGACCAATGCGGCCACCGCCAGATGCATGTTGAACAACACACCGGGCTGGCCCAACAGAATGCGGCGAGTGAGCAGCACTATCCCCTGATGGGCTCCGAAGAAAAGCACGGTTAGCGCAAAACGCGCGGCCGGATGCTCCGTATCGAGCCGTGCCCCGATGGAAGACGCGAGATACCCGATGAACGTCTTGGCTATACCGTAGAGCCCCAGCGGAACCGTGGGACCGCTCAAGCTGTCTTGCAGCAGACCGATCAACATGCCCAGAAGTAGCCCCGTGGATGGATTGCGCCGGCTCAACCCGAAATAAATTGTGATCAGCAGCGGAAGGTCGAGTATCGTGGATTTCGCGAAGTAGATCGGCACGAAGGCCTGCACTAAAAGTGCCAGAATGGTCGCGCCGATGATCGCGCCATTGCGGAACTTATGAACCTCGATGTGCGCTTCCATGTTGCGAATGTCGAAAGCGTCATTCATGGCTTGGCGACCTCGCTGGCCACTTTTCCAGCGGAAGCTTGCGGGCTTGGTTTCTCGATTTCTTTCTTCAAGTCCAGCGGATGCAGCGAGAGAAGTACGATGACTTCCTCCAGCCGCTCGAGGTTCGCTGCGGGCCGCACTCGTATCACCTTGAACGGATTCCCGCCTTTAATATCCGCGACCGTTCCGACGGGCAGATCGCGCGGGAAAATTCGGTCCATGCCGCTGGTAACAACTCGCTCCCCAAGACTTACAGTGTCGTCATTTGGTACGTACTTCATCGCCAACAGCGGCTCGCCCGTTCCGCCAACCGGGCTCTGGATACGAGAATCGCCAAGCATGGCACCAACGCCGCTATCTTTGTCGGTTAGTAGCAGCACTTGCGCGGTGTCCATATAAGACTCGATGACTTTGCCCACCACGCCGTCTGGCGTAATCACCCCCATGTTGCGGCGAATGCCATCGCGCTCCCCGCGGTCCAAATAAATCGTCTGGCTGGCGGTATCCGCGCTTGCGCCGATCACGCGCGCTCCCAGCATGGGCACATCGGGGTGAGATTTTCTGAAGTTAAGGAGTAACGCCAACCGGTCTGCTTCCGCCGCCTTGCTCAAAAGCTGATTCACCTGCATCTTCAGGACATCGTTCTCGCGGCGCAATTGCTCATTGTCGCGCGACGTATTCTGCAACGCGAAATACCGGTTCCAGGTGCCGCGAATGCTTCCGACGCCATGCGCACCCGCGCGTTCGAATGGGGAAAAAGCGCCAACCGTCCAGACGCGGATTAAACGCCCTTGCGAATCCCGCTTGATCTGTACCGCGAGGAGCAACACCTGCAGAAGCACGACTATCGTAAGGAGTACCAGCGATTTATGACGAGAAGGGATACCGGCCATTTTCTTAAAACTCGGAGTCTGAATTGCCCCAACGCCAACGACTAGCCCACCTAGCAGCGACTAGCCCACCTAACAAACGCCTAGCAGTCTTAATCTATGCATACCTGGCGCAACAGGCGAAAGTCGCTGAGCATTTTTCCAGTGCCGAGCACCACAGACGCCAGAGGATCATCCGCAATCGAAACCGGCAGACCCGTCTCTTCACGTATGCGCTTGTCTAGATTCTTCAGTAGTGCGCCGCCCCCGGTAAGTACGATGCCCCGGTCGCTGATATCTGCGGAAAGCTCAGGCGGTGTGCGCTCCAGCGCCACGCGCACGGCGTTCAGTATCGTGGCCACGCATTCCGCCAGCGATTCGCGTATTTCGCTGTCATCGATGGTAACCGTCCGTGGCACTCCCTCGATCAGGTTGCGCCCTTTCACTTCCATTGTCAGTGGCTTCTCCAGCGGATAAGCCGAACCGATTTCCATTTTGATTTGTTCGGCGGTGCGCTCGCCGACCAGCAAGTTGTATTTGCGCTTCAAGTATTGCATCACCGCTTCGTCCATTTCGTTGCCCGCCACTCGCACGGACCGCGAATACACAATGCCGCTCATGGAAATAACCGCGATGTCCGTCGTGCCCCCGCCGATGTCCACCACCATGTTGCCGGATGGTTCTTCAATCGGCAGGCCCGCTCCAATCGCCGCCGCCATCGCTTGCTCCACCAGATAAACTTCACTGGCCCGCGCGCGATACGCGGAGTCTTGCACGGCACGCTTTTCCACCGGTGTTATTTCGCTGGGGACTCCGATAACGATGCGCGGATGTACCAGCACGCGCCGGTTGTGTGCCTTCTGAATGAAATAGGTCAGCATCTTTTCCGTAACTTTGAAGTCCGCGATCACGCCATCCTTCATAGGCTTGATGGCCACCACGTTCCCCGGCGTGCGCCCCAGCATTTCCTTCGCTTCGCGCCCTACCGCTACAACTTCTCCGGTTGATTTATTGATCGCTACGATGGAAGGTTCGTTCACCACAATGCCTTTGCCGGCGGAGAACACCAACGTATTTGCGGTTCCCAAATCGATGGCCAGGTCGGAAGAAAACAAACTGAACACCGACCTCAAGTTGTACCCGTTCTTGTTCATTCCCCCGTCTCCCCGGAGATAACTCTAAGCCTCGTCGATGACGCTTTTACTTCGGTACTACGATCGACACTTGCTGCTTCGTCGTGCCGCCGCGCCGATTTTGTCCAACCACTACGATGGTATGCTCGCCAGGCTCCAATTGCTCGGTGAAATGCCGGAAAGTCCCGTCCGCCGCTATATTCGCCACGGACTGGCCATTGACAATCAGTGCCGAACCCGGCTCTGTGCGTCCCACGATCTCCGCTACGCGTCCGTGAAGTTGCGTTGCGTCGATATGCAAAACCATTTCCTGCGATTTGCCCTGTGCCACCATCGTAAATTTGAAAGTCTCGCTTACCTCGCTGGTTTGCTTCTTGCTGTCCACAGCCGTGACATTCCAGAAATAATCGCCGGCGTCCAGCCCGCTGATCTCCATGCTGGTGCCCGAGATTTTCGCCTCCTTCTCCAGCGTTCTGAACATCGCCGTGGTGCTCACTCGCAGCTTGTAAGAAACCGCGTCCTGCACCGGTTTCCATTCAAAACGCACCGTCGATGTCTTCGGGTTTTCGTTGATGATCGGCGTAAAATTCAGCGGCTCCACGAGCGATGGCGGAGCGAGTACATTCGATTTCTGAATAGCGCCACCCGTAGCAAAGCTGGCCTTTTCCCACTGCGCTAACTCGATTCTTTCTGAGCCGCGTTGCACTTCCGCCGCGCCCGTGGACACCACGAATTCATGCTGGTTCTTTTCTGGATCGTTTTTAACGGATGCATGGGTGTTTTGGTGGAGCAGCGCCGTCGCGTCTTCTACGTTTACCGCCGCCTTCGAATCCGGCGAAGCCCAATTCGGCGTCGCCAGGTCCACGGATCCTGTGCTGATTCTCACTGCCACGCTGGTCGCCTTATTGCCCATGGAGTTTTCTTCCACCGTCACCAGCGTATCCGCTTTCACCGTATACTGCGAACCGTCCGCAAAATATATTCGCGCCGCCCCGTCTGCGCCTGTCTGTATGAAATCGCCTTTGTCCAGCGACGTGTGATAGTCCGCGTTTACCCACTGCACGGAATTAACCTTTTTTACCTGCACTCTCCCGTCGAGGTTCACGAATTTCGCTTGCGTTTGTGACAACGCCAAATTTTTATTCTCTGGGCTGCTGATAACGGAAGACATCTTGTGATACGCCCAAGAATACGAGTCTGGCGTAATCACATATAACCCGCCAAATAGCAGCAGTACCGCCAAAATGCTATAGACCACTACTGTCTTGTAGGTGATGGCCGTCCAATACACCTCCACCCGCGGCGGCGGCTGCCTTTCCTCCACGGGGTACTTGGGCTCGATGGGCGCTTGTGTAGTCACGTTTAAAGGCGCAGATGTAGCGCCAATTCTGAAATCTAACACAGCGTTTCGTGAGCGAACAAATTGCGCGAGGCGAACGTAGTCAAATTGCAAATAGCGGATGCGCACACGCTCTCTAACTCATAGAATCTATTGCCTTCTCTAAAGCCCAGGGCCTTTTCCGCCGCCGCTTAAATCGCCGCGCCTGGTAGCTCGGCTTTTCTTTTTTCTCAGGAGGCAGTGCTTCAGCCCCGGCCAACAATTCTATTGGAAATGTAACCGCTTCAAAGTTCGCTCCGTCTCACAAGCGGGCTTAATGTTCTGGGCAGGTTGTCCGGTCTGGAGACATGGCCAGCAACAAACAACTGTTAAGCTTCTACTACGGTGAGGGGCCCGACACCCGCTGCCGATTTCTGCGAGAAATCCTGAATTGGCCGGACGACGAACTCGAACGGACTCACGATTTCATCCAGTGGCTCTTCCCGCTGGACGAGCCGAGCGGCTTCAACCTGGACGCACCTATTCTGGATGTCGATACGATCCGCAAGTTCCGGTTGAGTCCCCCGCTTCACCGAAACCTTCAAACATCTCTGCTTCGGATGCTAAGGTTTTACGGCTTCGAAATGCGCCACACGGTACCGTTGAGAGTGGTCTGCGCCCCGGATTTTGCCGAGCGTGCTGCTAACTGGATCACCCCCAACAACCACAATCATCTGCGGATTACGCGAATCCTCAAATCATTGCGGCTTCTCGGGCTTAAAACGAATGCGTCCGCGTTTTACGATTGCTTGCTTGAAATATGCCGGCAGGAGTTCGAAAAGGCGTCTCCCTGCATCTCTCACGAAACCTGTAAATATTGGCAACCAGCGGCGAGTTAAACATCGATCGCCCCCTCAAAATTATCCGCAAGTGAAAAACACCATCCTCGATGAAATCGAAAGATCGTTCGATTCGGTTGGCGAATTGCATTTCCGTTTCTTGGCTATTTTCCCTGCTTTCGCGGGGTTCCCTATACCCCAACCTGTCCCTCTACTGTCCCTCTGTGCATATATTGACTCTCGATCCAAATACCCCTTAATCGCGGGGGACAAATCCATGGACCGCGACTACGACCTGTTCGAAAGACTTCCTGATGGCCAAATAGTGTGGCGAGCCGTCCTTCGTGGACGGGACAACGCAACCCACAAAGCGCAAGAGCTAGCCGCGCTTTCGACCAATGAATTCATAGCCATTCACATCCCCTCCCAGGAAGTGATAGCCAGGCTGAATTTCCACGCGACCACGAGCGTGGAAATGCACTCTCGCGGCTATTCTTCCCGTAATCGTCGCTAAGTCACTATGTAGTTCACCCTACACAAGCTATTCTTCTTGACAACCATTTGTGTCCTAACATAGAAAGATAGTCCAAGAGTGATCCCGGCGGGTGCCGTATTAGGAGGATTACATGTCCATTAAGGTGCTCCTGGCTGATGATACTGAAATCGTGCGGCGGGCGATTCGAGGTCTGCTTAAGGGAGAGCCGAAAATTGAAATTGTGGGTGAAGTCGTAAATTTCGCTCAAACAATCCAGTTGATCGAAAATCTAAGGCCAGACGTCGTCATCATGGACTTACACATGCCCGACGGCCAAGTGGTGACCCAGCAGCAAGTGAAATCTTGCTTAACGCCCTCGGTTTCGCGGTTGTTGGCTATTTCTATTTGGAATGACGCTGAGACCAAGGCTCTGGCCGCCAGTTTTGGCGCGGTTCAACTGTTGGACAAAGCGAGACTCGGTACTGACTTAATTCCCGCTATAGTAGCCCCTACTTCGCCAACCTGATCCTCCCAATCGAAGTGCAGCAATCGTGGCTTGCGGGGTCGGAGCTTTAGCTTCGACAAGGTGGAAGGCCTGAGCGAGCAGAGGCAGCTTGTGAGCTGCGCCAACCATCTAGTGAATACCTACCACGCCTACGGCGGCAAGACCCCGTAGGCCGTCGAGTTCCGGGAAGCGGGGAGCCCTGCGGGCAGGGCAGGTTTGAGAGGCCTGGGTGGAGTCAGATTCTAGGCTGGTTAGAACTGCCGGGCCCTCCGCCAGCTCAACATTCAGCTTCTGCGAGATGGAAATGGGGATTTCACCCGGTCTTACAGGGTGGGATTGCGAATGTTCTGTGTATATGGAGCCTTAGTACTGCATTTACTATGGCTTTCCCTTGGATTAGAGAATGAGAAGCATAGGACGGGTGGTTCGGAAGCTGAAGGATACAAGGCAATCTGTTACTTGGGCGGATTTGCCTCGATTTCTCGCCAGCGCGTGGTAGCCTTGAGTGAAACAACCAAGCGATGACGGGCCGGATCGATTGAGGTGCGAGCCGCGAGGACACGATGTAAGTTGCGCCCGGGGAGATTCGAACTCCCGACCCGCTGCTTAGAACGCAGACGCCCTATCCAACTGAGCAACGCGTGTGCGCGTTCACATTTTCTTTGGAGTCGAACGGCGGCAACTTGCGCGTCCGTATATTGAACTTCGCTCCACGCTGCTTATCATTTATAATCTTAGGTTTGCTTACTGACGGGGGAGATCTATCGGATGGCTGGCGCTATCGATAAAAGCAAACTCGGGTATCGCATCCTCTTGGGAATCATTGTTCTGATTCTGGGCGGCAGCATGCTGCTCTACCTCGTGCCGCAGTCGCCGGGGACCGGGGAAGCATCCTCCGACGCGCTTGCCAAAGTCGGAGACCAATCCGTAAGCATCGTCGAAGTCCGCCAGCAACTTAACGAAATCGCGCGCAGAAACCAGATCCCCAAGCAATTGGAATCCCTTTACGCCCGCCAGATTCTCAATCAACTCGTCTTTCAAAAGGAAATCGAATACGAAGCCAGACGCCTGGGAATCACCGTCACCGATCAGGAACGCGCAGAGCGTATTCGCCAGTTCGTCCCCACCGCCTTTGTAGGTGGAACGTTTGTCGGAATGGACCGTTACTCGCAAGAAGTGCAGACGCGCTTTCAATTAACTGTCCCTGTTTTTGAAGAGCTTGTCCGCCAGAGCTTATTAGAAGAAAAGTTTCGCCGCCTCGTCACCAACGGCATCAGTGTAGGACCTGACGAACTCCAGGATGAATTTCGCTATAAGAACGAAAAAGTAAAACTCGATTACGTCTTGATCAAGCCGGAAGACCTGGCTGCAAAGATCACTCCCAGTGAAGGCGAGATCAAAGCCGCTTACGAGAAAAATATCTCCCGTTATCAAGTGCCGGAACGCCGCGTTGTGCGTTACGCCGTGGTCGACGTCAACCAAATCCGCCAGAACATCCAAATCTCCGATGATCAGCTCAAGATCGAGTATCAGAAGAATATCCAACAATTCCAGGTGCCCAACCGCGTTCACGTACAGCACATTCTGTTCATGACCGTGGGAAAGAGCGACGCGGAAATCGAAGAAGTTCGCAAAACTGCCGACGACGTCCTCAAACAGGGCAAAAAAGGCGCAAAATTTGACGATCTCGCCAAGAAATACTCGCAGGATCCCGGCACCAAGGACAAGGGTGGCGATTTAGGCTGGATCACCCAAGGCCAGACGGTTCCCGAGTTTGAAAAGACCGCTTTCAGCCTCGAAAAGGGACAGATTTCGAACCTTGTTCGCACGCAATACGGCTTTCACATCATCAAAGTGCTCGAAAAAGAAGCCGCACGCACCAAGTCTTTTGAAGAAGTTAAAGATACCTTGCGGGCACCGCTGGTCCTGTCCCAGGCCGATAAGCTGGCCAGCGACACTGCGGACCAGCTGGCGGCGGCCATTCGGCAGTCCAACAAAGCCGCGCTGAACGACCTCGCCCAGCAGTACCACCTCACCGTCGCCGAGACCCGCCCGATCAGTGCCTCGGACCCTCTTCTCGAGTTAGGTAACTCGCAAGAGGTCAAAGACGCGATCTTCCACCTTCGACAGGGTGAGATCAGCATGCCTTTGCGCACGGACCGCGGCTATGTAGTTGTCTCCGTGCAGCAGATCTTACCCGCGCATCAAGGCTCGCTCGAAGAGGTGCGCGATCGCGTCATTAGCGACCTCAAGCAAGAAAAGAGCGCTGAACTGGCCCGTGCCAAAGCGGAAGAACTTGCTAAAAGCGTCAAAGCCGGCCAAAAATTTGACACGGCTGCTAAGGCTCTCGGCTTGGAGCCCAAAACTAGCGACTTGATCGCCCGGGATGGCTCCATTCCCGGCGCAACCAGCGGAAAACAACTGGCCGCCGCCTTCCGAATGAAGGCCGGGGAAGTGGCCCCGCCTCTGAATTTGGGTTCCAGCTGGTTCGTCTACCTCGTGACCGAAAAAGTCGAGCCCAACCTCGCCGATTTCGAGAAACAGAAGAAAGAACTCACCGATCAGGTCTTGCAAACCAAGCGCACCATGGCATGGGAGGCTTTCAGAACGGCGCTCGACGCGCGACTCAAGCAAGAAGGCAAAGTGAAGCTCATGCCTGAAAAGCTGAAAGCCTTCGGCGATCTAGTAGTCTAACTACCTGAATCTAAATTGCTTACCTGTGCAATCGAGCGGGCTTGCGTTTCCCCACCCGCCCCGATATCCTATTTGTGTCCCTTTTTGACCCCTAGAATGAGCTTCTTGGACGAACCACTGCATCTGGCAACACCGCCTAGATGTGTATCGCAACATGCTCTTATACCCGGGTCGCGAACTCGGCATGGGTGATCATGTCGCGAGATCGGTGAATTATGAAGCTACCTACACGCACCTCGGCGGTGCGCAACGACTATCGCTGTAGCATTGAACGCACGCAATCCGGCAAGTATTGCATCCGCATTCAGGTGCACTACCCCCGCCACGCCTGGGCCTTAGCCGTGTTTTTTCTGGCTTCTTCGTTCAGCCGCGCCATGCAAAAGCTGGAGACCTGCCTGGACTTCCTTCAACGCCACGAAGAGAAACTGTGGTTTTGGGGCGTGGATCGAGCCGATGACATGGGCTTTTCGGCCGAATTTCTCAAGGAAGCGGGCCTGAAGTTGGATCGCCGCACCGAATTTCCCCGCAAAGCCACCAATTTATCTGTCCTTCCAGAGCGCCAGGTCCCGGCCTTTGTTCTTGGTCCGGTGCGCCGCGGTTTAGCGGAATCCGTTGAGCAAGCAAGAACTGCCGCCCCAGTCGGCGACTAACCCACGGCTAAGACCCACGGCTAAGACCCACGGCTAACCCCACGGCTCCCGCAAGCGTTCTTCCTTCAAGAAGTTTGCTGGGCGAAAAATTTTCTGGCTTTCGCCTCGGCGACCACGACACTTTGCTACTTCTTCCGCGAAATGCTATTTCGTTCGCAAATACTACTTCTCTCGCAGAATCACTTCGCCCTGCCCCACGAGCTGGTCGTTGAGCCAGAGGCGGTATTTGTACGTGGCAGCCTTGCTGCCCACGCGCGGCGGCCCGCTCAAGAGCCGCATGCCGGCCGGCGCTTGAAACACGTTTGAAGAGAAGGGACACCGATTCACGTCAAATTCGACGCGCAGATTCCCGGCGTCGGAGATCCAGGAAATCTGGTCACCCTCATCCAGAACCACGGTTTGCGGAATCACGCCTACCAGTACGGGACGTTCAGCCATTGTTCCTCTCGGGAGCTAGCACCGCATCGTTTTTCGTTCGTCTTTCATTCGCCGCGCGCAGCCTGTTTGGAGAAACTGGCTTGCGTTCGCGATGACGCTTGGTGCTTCATGTAAATAAGAAGCTTGCTCGAATTGGACGATAACACATTCGTCGCGCGAGTTCTGCCACGGCTCTGCCGGGCTCCGCCGAACTCCGCAGGGCATCTAATTCCAATAGACACCTGTACTAACGTACGCTTGACCGCACCACCACGCGCCCGTAGACTTAGTGTCCTGAGTCGTGTCACCAGGTCCTTCAGGGTTTCGCGCTCGTAAATTTTCAAAAGCGCCATAATCAGGCGCGGAGGAACACGCCGGATGGCTTCACCTACTCGGGCTCTCTCGATACCACTGCCGAACGGCTCGCGCATTTCGGTTCTTATGTCCATGCCTTTCGCGCTGGTGCATCTGGCGTCGCTCTTGATATTTTTTATTCCGTTTCACTGGTCATATCTCGTGACTTGCCTGGCGTTGTTGTTCGTACGCATGTTTTTCGTCACCGCGGGATACCATCGCTATTTTTCGCACCGCGCATTCAAGACCAGCCGCGTGTTTCAATTCGTGATCGCTTTCATGGCGATGTCGTCCTCGCAGAAAGGCGTGTTGTGGTGGGCGGCGCATCACCGGCATCACCACCGTTTTTCTGACCAGGAAGACGATCTGCACTCGCCTACGCTATTTGGATTTTTCTGGTCGCACGTCGGCTGGATCATTTCCGATAAGTACAACGCCACCCGGCTGAACTATATTGGTGACTTCGCGAAATATCCGGAATTGCGCTGGCTGGACAAATACCACATGGTTCCCCCGGTTACGCTGGCGGCTGTCCTGTGGCTCATCGGCGGGTGGCACCTGTTTATCTGGGGTTTCTGCCTCAGCACCGTGCTGCTGTGGCACGACACGTTCACCATCAATTCTTTGTCGCACCTTTTCGGGTCGCGCCGCTATGACACGAGCGACACCAGCAAGAACAACTGGTTGCTGGCATTGATTACGCTTGGCGAAGGCTGGCACAACAATCATCACCATTTTATGGCTTCGGCGCGCCAGGGTTTCTTCTGGTGGGAAGTGGACATTACCTATTACACGCTGAAGGCACTCTCCTGGTGCGGCATCGTTTGGGATCTACGCAAAGTGCCGACGCACTTGCTCACGGAACAACGACTCGCCGCCTAGGCATTGGGCGATTTTGCACTTTTCCGGACAGACATTTTCGTGTCTGTCCTTTTTTTATCTTCTTTCAACGCGCCACCGTGCTCAAAAACGGATAGTGGCTAGCCGCGCCCATAAAGAAAAGCATAGGAAACGATAGCCACAGCGACACCCGTGCGGTGATGAATCCCCACCGCATCATTCGTTCTGCGTCTGCTGGCATCGGCGTATTCTGCTCGGCGCAAGCGCGCATCCACCCGATCAATCGTTTCTGCACGCGCCACACTACCACCCACGTGTTCAGCACCATCACCAAGCCCAGCCCTCCGCCCACGCTGATCGCCAGATGCGCGTTGGAAGAATCCGGACTGCCATTGATCACCAGCACGATCCACGCCGCCGCCACCACCACCATCGCAATCCCGATCGCGCGCACCCACGTGTTATCCAGTATTCCCTTGCGCGGCAACTGCAACGCGTAAACCAATTCAAACGCTATCGACCACACCAGTGCCCACAATGCAAACCACCACAGCGCCAACGAAGGTTTTCCGGCATTGTGCGCGTCCGCAGAAAGTAAATGGAAAAAGTACCGTATCCCCACCACCACGGTCACCAGCGCCGACCACCGGAACCAGCTCATCGCCCGCGACATCAGCGCTGGATAAACCTGCACCCGCACTCCCGCCTCAAGACTTTTCATCGTAGGTGTGCCCACCAGGTTGAAGAAGTACAGCAGCCCAATCCAGATAATCCCAAAGACAAAATGCAGCCATCGCAACACCATCAACTCATTGGAAATGGCATCGTCCAGAAAGCTGAAGTGCAGCCTCCAGGCAGGAAGAGAAAGTGCCCATAGAAAAAAACACATAGCCAGGCCTCCAGAGATTTTCGATGTATCTCGCGTCGCCGTCCTTCCAGACGGTCCCGGCACACCGTGCCCGCTCGTCGCCTGCCGGGAATGTATATACTGCCGGAAACGCGCTGTCTGCTACCCACTTTTTCGTGTCAGGCTTTTCCCATACTCCAGCGCGATGATCGCGACGCTTACCCACAATGCCCCAGCATAGACGAAATACCATAGTGTTTCTTGTGCCGCTGTTACACGAGCAGGACTGAAAATGACCAGGCATCCTGTCGAACTTGCATGCATGAACTGCGTCAACAGAACACTTCTCGTGTTTATATAAACCCAGGCAATCATCGCTCTCATGGCAGCCGTAAACGCGAGGAAATACGGAACCCAATATGCACCGTGGGGAGTAGTCGCGCCCAGGTAATCGATCACGGGTAAATGCCAGGCTCCCCACAGCAGCCCGAGCAAAATACCCGAAGTCAATGCATTATGCTGCGAATTCATTTTCGGGAACACATATCCCATCCAACCGATTTCCTCGAAAAACGCGGCAGGAACACCGAACAAGGTCCCTCCCAGAAAATAGTTCGGTGCAAAAACCGGCGAAACGAATGTTTTCAGACAGAGAAGAACACCAATCATCAAGCCCGGGGGAATTAGAAGCATTAGGTACCAATGGGCCTCGACCCGCACCCTGCGCATGCGAGAAAAAAGGTCTTTTAAACCGCTCCTTCCGTCTACCATCCTCGTCAACGCGATTCCCGCAATGCTGGGGCCGAGAAGCATCGCCGGGAACATCAGCAAGCCATCGAGCTTCGATACGGCCTCACCGCGCAGTAGTTTTGGAGCCGCCACCAGAAGCGCTCCGATCCAGGAAATCGCATAGGTGAGTGCAAAGTACGCGGCAACTGGGTGGCGTTTGGCAAAACTCTCGCGTGTGGCGCCCATGGGAGTCGGCGCTGGCATCAGGTTCCGGACATTCCGCACCGCTGGGCCAACACCAACACGTCCACGGGCAGGTTGATCCTTATGTGCCAGCCGGGCGGATTTGAAAAGTTCTTTGACGAAAGCGGCAAGGCGCCGCCCCTGAACAGCCAGGATCCGGCGGACTTGCGCCTTCTCCATGAACTGCACCACAAGTACGGCATGGAGCTACTCGGCGCGCCGCTTCTGCCATAACGCCGCCCATCTCGCCCACTACACCACGAAAGACGGTGGACACTTCAACGCAGAATCGGATTTCCTCGAAATCTAAAGCTATTTACGAAAGCGATCAAGGCGCCTTTCGAGAAACTTGCTCCAAAATCGACCTAAAGAGCTTGTTTTCCCTGTCCCCCCAATTGTACCGGAAGCAATATTCATCCAAATATTTAGTGTGAATATCGCCGGAGGCATAATCTTTCCCTTAGGCATCGCTCCATGAGCAATCCAATTTGTCGGTTGCGCGGTTCCGGCGATTGCGGGAAAATCGATCGGTCCGCGAGCTTCGCAGGTCCACGCGAGCGACCCTGGAGTTAAGTGCAAGAAAAAGAAGGACAAAGGTTATGACGCAACCTGTCGGAGAACTCGCTCCCCCCGTTCGCTTAATGCTGACCCCAGGGCCTTCCTCCATGGACCCGCGCGTCTATCGCGCGATGGCGACTCCGCTCGTCGGCCATATGGACCCCTGGTTCAAGGGATGCATGGACGAGACGCAGCTCCTTTTGCGGCAAATTTTTCAGACCGAGAACCGCATCACCATGCCGTTGTCGGCGTCGGGCTCCGGCGGAATCGAAGCTTCGCTGCTGAACACTCTGGAAGAAGGTGACGAAGCCATCATTTGCGTGAACGGCTGGTTCTCCGATCGCATGTGGGAAATTGCGGGACGCACTCCGGCGAAGGTTACGCGCGTGGAAGTGCCGTATGGAACGACGGTCGATCCCGAAGACGTTCGCCGGGCAGCGCAGGGCCGAAAAATCAAAGTAGTGGGCTTAGCGCAGGGCGAGACTTCGTCCGGCGTACTGACGCAATTGGGAGGATTTCGCAAGGTAGCCGACGAGGTAGGCGCGCTGCTGATCGTCGATACGGTCGCGTCACTGGCGGCCGTGCCATTGCACGTGGACCGCGAACGCGTGGACATCTGCTTCAGCGGATCGCAGAAAGCGCTCAGCGCGCCGCCTGGCATGTCGCCGATCACGGTGAGCCCCGCCGCGGAAGAAGCTCTTCGCAAGCGCAAAACGAAAGTGGCGAGCTGGTATTTCGATCTGACTACGGCGATGAATTATTGGGGCAAGGACCGGCTGTATCATCACACGCCTCCGATTTCGCTGATTTTTGGTTTGCGCGAAGCGATGCGCATCACAGTCGCGGAAGGTTTGCCGGCGCGCTGGGAACGCCATCGCGTTAACCAGCAGGCCTTGATTGCCGGTCTGGAAGCTTTGGGATTGAAGCTGCTGGTGAAAAATCCGGCGGAGCGCTTGCCCACGGTGACGGCGGTAATGATCCCTGACGGAATCGATGACGCGAAAGTACGCAATCAGCTGCTCGACGAATTCAATATTGAAATTGCCGGCGGCTTGGGGCCGCTGAAGGCTAAAATCTGGCGCGTGGGATTAATGGGGTACTGCAGCCAAAAGCCTTTTGTGATGTTATTTCTCGGCGCCATCGAAAAAGTCTTCCTGGATCAGGGATTTCGCGTGCCCGCGGGCGCGGGTGTTGCAGCGGCGGTACATAGTTACGCGAATGTGGAAACGGCAGCGACGGTGAGCCGCTGAATTCATTTCGTTTGGAACGAATTAGCAAGCAAGCTGCAAAAAAGGAGATTACTTGACCGCAACCTCACGCCCCGTATTAGCCAATGTCGGCGCAATGAGCCAGTTCATCGGCGCTTTTAATGTGACTTCCAGGCTGACCGGCCACGTTTTTCAGTGCCGTTTTTCGCATATGTGGAATGGCATCGCAACGCGCCACGCCGACACCATCGACACGAAATTTTTTGTCGACGGCGTTGCCGTGGTGGTTGGGTTGCCGCATACGGCGTTCGTGAAATTTCGCGAACGTACAGGACGCGACTTGACAGACCGCGAGGCCAGCTTCATAGCGGCGGAATATTTGCGCGAACGTCTCGAAGAAGAAGACCTGCGGCCGCTCTACGATGTGTCGCACGACGATGTAATGCGCATCATCGATGAAGTGGGAATAAAGTGAAGGACGTACAAACTATCAGTCTCCGATTTCGATGTGGAAGGCTTCGAGTTGCGGATGACGCAAGCCATCGCGGCGAATGAAGTAAATGACCAGAAATAGCAGCAGCGCTCCGCACACCATAACTAATACCGCGATCTGCAACCCGAGAATCAGGTTCGAGAGATCGTCAACGCGTCCGACAACATAGGGACCAAGGATGCCGCCCAGGAGTTGCGTAGCAAACATATACACGCCCACGGAAGAAGCATGCGCCCGCCGGGGCATCATGTCGTGAATGATGGCAGTCACGGGACCGTGATACCAGGACATGAAAAAGCCTGCGATAAAAAATGCGACGACAGTGTAGTGTTTTTCTTCGCTAATAATCGCCCAAAGAATGAAAGGCGCGGCACAAATAAATCCGCAAGCGACGACGAAAATACGGCCGAAGGCAAATCGTTTTTGCGCGATGTCAGCAAGAAGGCCGCCGGCCAAAACGCCGAAAAGCGCGGAAATCAGCAGCGGGAGGCCGAGAGAAACGCCAGCTTCCTTCACGCTAAAATCCTTGTAGCGCACCACGAAGTCCGTTCCCCAAGTTAGAAACGCTACGCTGGCGAAAGTAATCATTATGCCGCTGCAGATAAGAGTAAAGAAAGCGGGAACACGAATCAGGCGCGTGATGGGGACGACTTCACTGCGCGGGCCGCGCGGCGGTTCCGCGAGCCCCAGAATTACAAACGAAAGCAACAAGCCGGGAATACCGATCACGTAAAACGTGGCTCTCCATCCAAGCGTTTGCCCGATAATTCCAGCGAGTGCCTGGCCGGCGGTGCCGCCGATGAGCATGCCGGAAGCGAAAATAGCTTGCGCACGCGCGCGCGATTCGTGAGGGAAAGCTCCGGAGATCATGGATTGTGCTGCGGGAGCGTAAGCGGCTTCGCCCATGCCAACAAACGCGCGGGCTAGCAGCAGCATCGTAAAAGTGTGCACATGACTGGTGAAAATGGTGGCGAAGCTCCAGAAAATCACGCCGCCGGCGATAATGCGCGAGCGATTAAAGCGGTCGGCGAAAAAACCGAAAGGAATGCTGCCGAGTGCGAGCACGCCTTGAAGAACTACTTGCAAGTAACTGATCTGTGTGCTGGTGAGATTAAATTCGTCGCGAATCAGAGGCACGAGCGGCGGAACAGCCTGGCGGTCCACGAAGTTGACAAAATTGATTAAAGCAAGTACAGCAAGGAGGCGAAGTTGGAAGGATGTGAGTGGGATGGACTTCATGGACATCGCGAGTTTGCCCTATGAACCGCAACCGACCAGGTGCTATGTGAGCGCGAGGCGACCAACCTTCGCGCCATCTTTTGGAATTATATACCGACCATGAAGCCCGTTCCTGCTTACACGACGACGAGTGACCGTTTAACCACGGTGCTTTCTTACGGCGCTTTGCTGTTGCTGGGGTATTTAGTGTTTTTGATTTTCGCGCCGTTTCTGGTGCCGCTGGCGTGGTCGGCGGTGCTGGCGATTTTTTTCTACCCGTTACACGAGAATTTGACGCGGCGAATGCCGGCGACTGGAGCGGCACTTTTAAGCACGCTTGGCGTAACGCTTTTGTTAATCGC
This sequence comes from Candidatus Dormiibacterota bacterium, assembly GCA_035602135.1. Classification (GTDB taxonomy): domain Bacteria; phylum Acidobacteriota; class Terriglobia; order Acidiferrales; family UBA7541; genus Acidiferrum. Next base: position 127,059 of record DATNMX010000154.1, on the reverse strand, counting down.
TCCGACGCTCATCGTGTTGTTTTACGCGACGCGCCAGGCACTGGATGCGACGGCCAGAATTCAGACTTCCTTCCTGCACCCGGACGAAGCGTTACCCGCCCATCTGGTGGAATGGTTTCGCAGCCAGCTTCCGGTGGCCTGGCAATCCATTGATTTTTCGGAGCCGCTGCGGCAGGGTGCGGAGAAAGTAGCGGGGTTTCTTGCGGGAAAATTTGCGGGACTGGTAAAAAATCTACTGAGCTTTTTTGTGGACTTATTCATCGTGATTTTTGCGTTGTTTTTTATGTTTCGGGATGGAGAGGACGTGGTCCGCGCTGTACGTCATTTGTTTCCGTTCGATGAATCCATCCAAGAGGACATGGTCGGCGAATCGAAAGAGTTGATTTTCGCGAGTGTGGCGGTGGGCCTGGTGGTGGCGCTGATCCAAGGAGTGTTGGGAGGAACGGCGTTCGCCTTGGCGGGAATTCCGACGCCAATTTTTTGGGGCGTGGTGATTGCATTTTTCTCGCTGGTGCCGGTGGTGGGGTCGGCAATGATTTGGATTCCGGCGGCGTTGTGGATGGGATTCAGCGGGCACTGGGGCAAAGCGTTCGAAGTGGTGGCCATTTGCGGGGGCGTGGCGGGCATTGCCGACAATATCGTGAGGCCGCTGTTGCTGCGTAACCGCACGCACCTGAATGACCTGCTGCTTTTTATCGGAGTATTGGGAGGGTTGCAAGTATTCGGGCTGTTGGGGCTAGTTGTGGGCCCCACACTGGTGGCGGCAGCGATGGCGGTATTCCGCGTATATATGGAGCACCGCGAGAAGCTGGCGGAGGCAAGAGCGTAACCGAGTAATCAACCACATGGACCAAACTTTCATGCGTTACGTGTGCGTATGCTAGAGTACCCGGCTCAGATGATTACCATGAACATAAAGCCCGCTCTGCAACATGAAGAGCTGACGTCCGACAGACTTCGCTGGCGTTGCGAGCTATCACGTATTCCGTTCGAAACAACGGCGCAGGCGGAGCTGCGGGAAGGATTTATCGGGCAAGAGCGCGCGCTGCGGGCTCTCAAGATGGGCGTGGAGCTTTCGGCGCCTGGCTACAACGTTTTCGTGTGCGGATTGGCGGGCACCAGCCGGGGCGGCACGATTGCACGGATGATCGAAGACCTGCACCCGAAAACGAAGCAGTCGCTGGACCGTTGTTACGTGAACAATTTCAAGATTCCCGACCGCCCGCGATTGCTTTCGTTGCCGCGCGGTCAGGCCAATGCATTCAAGAAGGATATACAGGCGGGCATCGATTTTCTGCGGCGGCGGATTCCGCAAGTATTTGAGGGGGAGCCGTTCCAGCGGCAGAAGGGGCGAATTGTCGAGCGTTTTACGGTGCGTGAAAAAGAGCTGATGGACGATTTCACGAGACGCATTGCGCGCGAACAGTTTGCGCTGGGGCACATGCAGGTTGGCGCGGTAGCGCTGCCGGAAATTTTTCCGGTACTGGAAGGGCAGATGGTGCCAATCGAGGACATCTCGAAAATGGTGCATGAAGGGAAGCTGGACTCGCCGGTAGCGGAAGACATCGAGCGCAAGTACGAGCAATTCCGGCAGGAATTCACGGTGGTGTATCGGAAGACACTAACGCTTTCGCGGGAGCTGGCCAGCGAGCTGAGTTACCTGGAACAAGAAGCGGCTTCCGTGTTGGTCGATGGAGTGATCGAAGAATTAAAAGAAAAGTATCCGGGTACGAACGTTGCGGAGTATTTGGAAGAGGTTCGCCACCACCTGCTGGACAACCTTGGTCCGTTTAAGGAACGCGAAGGGGAAGGCGAGCAGGATGCGGAGCCTCCCGACGGCTTACCCAAGCTTCCGGGAGGGCCGCCGGAACGCGATCCGTTTCGTGTTTATGGCGTGAACGTGATTCTTGCGCACGACGATGAGGCCACTTCGCCGGTAATTTTTGAAACCACGCCTACGTACGCGAATCTCTTCGGCACGATTCAGCGGGCGTACGACACGCGCGGGGGCTGGACCAGCGATTTTATGGATTTGCGGGCGGGATCGTTATTGCGCGCGGATGGCGGCTTTCTGATTATGTATTCGCTGGAAGCGCTTTCCGAAGTGGGAGTATGGCGGGCTTTAAAGCGCACCATGAATCACGGCCGGCTGGAAATTCAGCCGCTGGAGATGTTTTATCCGTTTGGGGGAAGCGCGCTGAAACCGGAAGCCGTGGAGATCAACGTCAAAGTAATCCTGATCGGCGATCGGGAATTGTACGAATTGCTTTACAACTACGAAGAAGACTTCCGGAAGATATTCAAGGTACGCGTGGAGTTTGACGAAGAGATGCCCATGAGCGATGGAGTCATTGCGGAGTATGCGGGGCGCTTGCGTGCGCTTTCCGAGAAAGAGAATTTGGCACCGTTCGATCGCGGAGCATTTGCGGCCATGCTGGAATACGGGGTGCGGCAGGCGGGCCGCCGAAACAAAGTGACGGCGCGATTTGTGGACATGGCAGACCTGGCGCGCGAAGCGCACTATGCAGCGGTAGCGGTGGGAGAATCGGTGGTGCGCGCCGCCCATGTAAGGAGCGCGTTGTCGTCTAAAATGGAGCGACACAACCTGATCGAGACTCGTATCCGCGAAATGATCGAAGAGGGAACGCTGCTGGTAGATGTTGCGGGAACGCGGGTGGGGCAGGTGAATGGGCTGAGTGTGTTGGAGATTGGAGGATATTCGTTCGGCAAACCGGTGCGTATTACGGCAACCGCGGCACTCGGGAAGGCTGGGCTGATCAATATCGAGCGAGAATCGAATCTCAGCGGACGTTTCCACGATAAAGGTGTGCACATCATCGCGGGATATATACGCAGCCGGTTTGCGCAGGACAAACCGCTGTCGCTGGCGGCTAGCATCTGTTTTGAACAATCGTATTCCGGGGTGGACGGAGACAGCGCGAGTTCGACCGAGATTTATGCGCTACTTTCGGCCCTTTCCGGGCTGCCGCTACGGCAGGATATCGCGGTGACGGGGTCCATGAACCAGCAGGGAGACATCCAGGCGATCGGCGGAGTGAATGAAAAGATCGAAGGATTCTACGACGTCTGCCGCATTCAAGGACTGACAGGCACGCAAGGGGTAATGATGCCGGCGTCAAACGTGGAAGACCTGATGCTACGAGAGGATATTCTGGAAGCCGTGGCGGCGGGTAAATTTCACATCTGGCCGGTGGCCAAGGTGGAACAGGGGATCGAGATCCTAACGCGAACGGCCGCTGGGCAGCCCAACGGAGAGGGACATTTTGAGAAGGGAACGGTGTTTGCGCTGATCAACGACAGGTTGACGTCGATGGCGGAGACGATGAAAGATTTCGAATAAAAAAGTTGGGAAGCATCGAGACACGGGCGGCCTACGGCCGTCCTGCTGTTTTGAGGCGGAAATGTGCAGGAAGAGCTCCGTAAAAGGTAAAGGATGTACGCTGTGGGGTGCCGGGGCCAAAATGGAAATTCTGCTCGACAAATTGCGAATGGTAGCTGGGCTGGTACTGATGCTCTCGCTCGCAAGGCCTAGTTTTGCGGAGAAGACAGCTGCCGTCACCGGAGGCTGCCGTCACGGTGGTGGACACTGCCGGACGCCTCGTCCAGGGCCTCACGCCTGACGACTTTGAGGCCACATTACGCGGCAAGCCCGTGCAGATCCTGAGCGTAAACCGACATAGTCACCGCATCGAGTCGTCATTCTTCTGGATGTCAACCGTAGCGTGCAGGGTCCAGAGAAAAAATGGACGATGGTCCTGCGACGGGCAGGCGATGGCGTTGGGCACTTGCCTGCCAGTACTCAGATCGCGATAGAGATTTTCGATAAGGGCATCGTCGAAACACTGGATTTCGGGTCCGGGCGCGATGCTATCACACAGAGAATCATTGCGCTTACCCTGGGCAAAAAGCGATTCCGTCGAAGTATTACAGGACGGCCTTATGGGATTCGCTGTCAAGAGCGGCGACGCTTTTGGCTCACCTCAGCCCGGCGATGTGGTCTATCTGATTAGCGACGCGGGTGATAATGCTAGCAAAACAAGGCCGCGCCAAGTAGACACGTCTCTCCGGGAGGGCATACGCCTATTCGCTTATCTGCTTACTCGATCGGCCTCAGGATTCCAGCTGCCCGAAAACCCGCGACTGCAGCCTGCAACTCAGGCTCTCCAGCCGCAAGTTCTTAAAAGAAATTGAAACCTCGCATTGCAGTTCCAGCCCGGGCGACGGATCTAGCGTAAATAGTTTGTTCTCCTTTCGACTGCAGTTACGTGATTGGCAAGTAGTTTTAAGAGGTTGCTGAGGCTGGCGCGAGATAGGCGCGGCGATGATCGATACGGTAGGTGGAGCGGTCGATGGTGCGATTGGGCATGGAATGGGGAGTGGAATGGGCAACCGGTGGCGTGGTCACACGCACTTCGATGGAGTGCACGGCGCCATCGCGCGCGGGCGGAGCAAAAGCCAAGCTGTACTCATGCCGAACGAGCTGAGCGATCTCCGAATACATGGCGGTGAACTCTTTGGTATTGGTGGGGAAAAACGCGCGTCCTCCAGTGGATTCGGCGAGGCGTTTAAGAAGGAGGTCGGCCTCGGCGAATTGTTGCGCGGTTGGAGACGTCTGGTCCAAAGCGGATTTTTTCTTGCGATTCGGCGGTGGGTAGCGTAATTCACCGGTGAGTGAGACGGCCAGCAGGCGCACGTCGCTTGTCTCGAGGCGCTGAAGCAGGGTCGCGAGGCTATTGGCGGAAGAAGTGTCCACACCGGTGGAAAGTAGAACGACGGTTTTTTTTCCTGGTACGCTTGCGAGCCAGTCCAGAACCTGGCTAAGACTAGATGACAGGTTCAGCGAGCCAAATCCAAGATTAAAGCGCAATTCGTCAAAGCTGGCAGCAGCCACCTGTTTGTCGGATGTGAAATCGACAAGAGGATGGGAAGCATCGGCGTATTTAACGACGGCGACGCGGTCGCTGGGGGCAAGACCCGTCAGCAAGGCGTAAGCAGCTCGTAGATGACCGCCTTCCAAAAGGTAGACGGCGGGGCCGGCTTCGATAAGCAAAAGCACTTGCGCAGGTTCTTCGATGGTGGCAAAGCCGGTGAGTGGCTGCTCAACGCCGTTGTCGAAAAGCTGAAAATCATCACGGTTTAGGCCGGCAACGAATTTGCCAGCGCCATCGGTTACAACCACACCCACATTGACGCGGTCAACGCTGACCTTAATGGGCGCGCTTTGCGAAGGCGAGGTTTCCTGAGCATGCGCGAGCACAGCGGGGAACAGAAAAAATATCGAGAGCAGAAAAACTGAGAAATGGCGCGAACGATGCATGGAGTCCACAATTCGATGCACTGCTAGGCTATTCGATCCACTGCTCGAAATGGATGCCTCTGGCGTCTTTCCAGGAAGCGCTATACGTAAGGTGCAGGTGGCGCGGAAAGACCTGGGGATCTACCTGCGAGAGCCAGTTGGGAACTTGCGGGGCTGATGGTTGCTGAGAGGCACGCTGTGAACCGCTGAGGGCGGCCGATGCCGAGATTTTTGGCGCGCTCGGGGTCCAACGATCTCTTAAGGCCGGCCAATCGATTTTCTGAAAATCAAAGTAGCTAAGGCCATTGAGTTTTTCGGGAAACTGAGAGCGAGCAGTTTCAAATTGGCGTACTGCTGCAAGGCTAGAAGCGGAAGAATCTTGCGCCCGCCTGGCGAGCAATTCGTTGAGAGTTTCCAAGCGACTGGCGGCAAGAATCGCGGTGGGAGTAACCGCAAAATGATAGAAATTCCATTGAGCCAGGCCGGCGCCAGCTTGACTGCCGCCCAAGGAAATTTTCAAGAAGGTGGTGTCGCCAGCGTCACGTTCCGACTTGATGCGATCGCCTGCGAGGTTACGGATGAGCTTCAAAATCTCGGGTTTTTTGCGGACACCGAGAAAAAAAATCTGCCGGGTACTGTCCATGGAGGGACTGGTTTGGAAGGAAGCGAACTCGCCGTTGAGCGAGGTCAAAGCATCCGGCAGAGGCACGCCGAGACGCACTTGTAAGACGGAATCGATCATGTCCGCATTTTGCTGTTGTCCCGGCGGAAAAGTGGAGCGAAGGATGCGTTTCATGACTTCATAGATTCCCTGAAAATTGAGGTACGTGGCGTTGTAAGAAACGGTGTCCGCGGGGACGAAAGCGAGCGAAGCAGGTGCGGGCTGGCCAGCAGACCAGATATCGAAAATAGTTCCGGGCGCGGCGTTACCGAACATTGCACCCTGAAGATGAGTTTTGGTGCCTTCCAGTGTCAGGCGGCCGGAAAAAGAATGCACGTCATCAAGTTTCGCGGCATCGAGAAGAGGCCGGAGGCGAAGGCCAGCAGCGGTGGGATCAGGAGCAAATTCCTTGAGGCTCGGCACGCGAACAAAAAATTCGAGCAAGGAGTTTCCGAGGAAAGGCTTGGCTTCTTGATAGGCAGGAGACTGAGCTAGCGAAGGTGTGGCGGGCGAGTTGGCGTTCAAGCGGCTGAGAAGTTCTTCGAGCACGGGACGCTCGCTCGCGCTGAGAGCGTATTTGCCATGCTCTGCCCAGTAAGTAATGCCGGTTTTGCGCGCAACTTTGAGAGCGTGGACTTTCCCGACAACAATTTCTGAGATTTGCGGCGGATCTTTTTCCTGGGCTCGCAAGCGCACGATGGCTTTCGCGAGAATAGCTTCCTTTCCAGTACGATCGTAGACGAAGAAAATGCCATTCCAGAGCGGTGCCTTAGTACCGGGAAACTGGGCGTCAGGAGCGTTGGCCTCAGGAGGCGTGGGCTTCGAGCCATTGGCGTGCTTTTGCGGCTCACCGAGATAGCCCAGGACAAATGGATTGTCGAGCAAGGCGGAATATTCGTCTAGTTCTTCCTGACTAAGCTGCAGCTGACTGTTTTTCTCTTCGGAATTGCCGAGCAGGCTGCGCGCGAGCGCGGAACGAGCGGGAGCGAAGCCTGGGTCATCCCAAAGGGCCATGACGGCGTTTGTTTGTCTTACCCCGGGCGAGGGCGCACCACGCCAGATAAAGTAGAAAAGCGTGCGCGCCGGCATCTGCGCGGGCTCGAGGGGCACTTGTGCGGAAACGCGATTAGCGGACAAAAAGAAAACGATCAGGGCGAAAAGCACAGCAGTGCGAAAAGCCGGAGCTTTCATCAGCGGGCTCCAAGGGAATAAGATGCGAGAAAAGGCCATAGTTAGAATGCTAGCGTTGCTCAATAAAAGACGGAAGCTCTGAGCCACGGAGCGTTTCCAGAAAGCGGCACAATAGCTAGCAAAAGCGGCTGGAGGGAAAATCCGCTTGCGATAGAGTCGCCGGTGTTTGGCGCCGATAGCTACTGAGGTTTCCCCGCGGTGCTAGCAGGAACTGCCGCGGAACTGGCATCTTTGGGTGTCGAGAGATAGCCGGTGGCCTGGTTTTTGCCGACATCAAACACGACAATTTCATAAGGGGCCATGCGCGAGCTGCCCTTGACGTAGAACTGGACAGGCTCACCGGCGGTCTTATCTTTTTTCTCGATGGAGCGATCGTCCGCAAAAACGGTGATGGTGTACTTGGACTTTTTGGCGTCCGTTTTGGAGAGCGCCATCTGTACCGGGCCAATGCGCTGTGGGTTCTTGGATTTTTGCAAGGTGAATTCGTAATAGTTGCGGTCACCGCGGCGCTTGAGTTCTTCGAGGTCGTCGCGATTGTGAGCGATGAGGCCGCTCATGACGCCCATATCGCCGGTGGCGCGGTCGAGCTTGCCCTTGGTGGCTTCCAAATCGTTTCTGGTGGCTTCAATGTCTTTCTTCGCGCCGGTAACGTCGGTGGCCACGACGCCAATTTTTTCTTCGCTTTCCTGCTTGACCTTAGAGAGCTGCGCAGCGAGTTTTTGGTCCGAAGCTACTTGTTCTTTGCGGATGGATTCGGAGCGGCTGCGCGCCTGAGCGATTTCGGCGCGGGTCATACCGACTTTTTGTTCGGTGACTTCGATGTGGGCCTTGAGATCCGCAAGTCGGCCGTTGGCCTGTTCCAATTGCGCGGACATGATTTTATTCTGCTCCTGCTGCTTGGCGAGATCCTGCTCGAGCCGCGACTGCCCGGAATGGCCGACATAAGCAAGCGCCGCCAAAGCTGCAAAAAGAACCGCGAATAAGACAGCAACCCAGCGGGGCGTGCCCGCAGATTCGTAATGATAGGATTCCTGCGGATTCGGTACGTTTGGAGAAATACTCATTCCCCCTCCTCAGTCGATTGGCCCTCAGAAAAAATGTAACAGGAAATTATCGCTTGTGGTGACGAAAGTGTCCACAGGCATTCAGCGAGCTTTGGGCGAGCGAAGACGTGACTCGGCGGCGAGGGTTGCGCGGGCAGCTATCTCCGGCCAACGCGCAACCACGGAAGTGGATAAACCACCGCGCGGGGTAAAATCTCCGCGAACCGCACACCATTTTGGGCGGATCGCGCGGACAATGTCATGAAGGATTTTGTTCACGGCATTTTCGTAGAAAATGCCGAGGTCGCGATAGGCCAGGAGGTACATCTTCAGGGCTTTGAGTTCGATGCATTCTTTGCGCGGCATATATTCGATGGTGATGGTGCCAAAATCGGGGAGCCCAGTTTTGGGGCAGACCGAAGAGTATTCCGGAAAGCGGGTGGTAATGACATAGTCCGGAAACTGATTGGGCCAGGTCTCGAGCGGCGGCATTTTCGCGCGCACGCCAGCGCGAGCGTGCTCCTTAGTATAGTTGGGCATAGACACTCCTAAGTTATTGTAGCGCGACCTGGGGAGTCACTTCTCTTGTGGATGGGCGACTCTTCGCCTATAGTAACGAGCTTGTGACGCAAGGAACTTTAGCAATGACGTGTCCGCTGTGCGGTTCCGCCGAAATTCGACGCTCCCGACGACGAACGCTTCTGGATTACTTGGTGGACGTGGTGGGTATCGTTCCATGGCGCTGCGAGGCGTGCGAGATGCGGTTTCACGCGCGGCCAGTGGCTTTTCGTTTTGCCTTGTATGCGCGGTGCGGGATTTGCGGTAACCGAGACTTGCAAAAGATTTCGCCAGAGCGAGTGAATGGCGCAATGGCTGCGGTGGGGCGAGTTCTGCGAGTTCCAGCGCTGCGGTGTGATCCGTGCAGGCACAAATTTTTCTCGCTGCGTCCCGTGCTACGGGCAGAACAGCGCATGGGGATGCCCGCGGAGTAAGGAAAAGTTTCATAACAGCGGCAAACCTAGAGTCTGCCTGCGCTTGCTCGCGCCAATTGTCCATGCGAAAATAATCCACGGCGCAAAGCTTCGCGCCGGTGCATTTCCTCAGGACACTGCGGCGATATCGTCTAGGGGTTAGGACGTCAGGTTCTCAACCTGAAAACCCGGGTTCGATTCCCGGTATCGCTGCCAATTGTCGCACCGTCCTGGTTGAAACTATTTATGAGAATGGAACCAATTAGAGGGCATTGGCCCGCCCGCTATTTTTTTGCGTAGGGGCGTGTAGAGGTAATTCCCTTGGTTTCGGTTATGGTGACGGTCTCGCCGGCATTGACGTTTGACAAATGATCGGCATGGCCGCTGGGCCAGTGGATGTCAATGGTATCGGCTTTATCTTGCTGGCCTAGTCCAAAAGTAACGACGAGTTCGCTGGCGGAAAGATAACTGGAGCCGCTGCGCAGCATTTGCGCTTGGGTTTCACCGGCAGCGGTAAGCTTCAACATGGCGCCGATGCCATCGCGGTTCGATTTTGTACCGACGAGCTTGATTCGCAAGCTGTGGTTTGGCGAGCTACCCAGCGCTTCATTCCGGAACAAGTGGACACCGCCACCGTTAGTGGCCAGCAGAATATCCAAGCGACCGTCGTTATTGGTGTCCGCGTACGCGGCTCCGCGGGCGACCACAGGAGCGTGGAACGACGGCCCCATCAATTTGGTTACTTCTTCAAACTTTCCTTTGCCGAGATTGTGGAAGAGATGCGGGGGCATGGCGTACTTCACATTGGTCTGGACCCGCTGGATGTCTGGGTCGATATGCCCGTTGGCGACGAAAATATCGGGCCACCCGTCGAGATCGTAGTCAAAGAAAAAACAACCAAAGCCGAGTGTGAGGAGAGATGCGCGACCAACCTCGGAGCGCGGAGCCTCATCGACGAACAAGCCTTTGCCTTCATTGTGATAGAGCGACAACATTTGATTGGAAAAGTTGGTTATGAGCATGCTTTGGAGGCCGGAGTGATCGTAGTCAGATACGTCAACTCCCATGCCAGCGCGCGCGATGCCGTCCTCGCTAAAGGCAATTCCAGCGATGACGCCTTTATCGGTGAAAGTGCCATTTCCGTTGTTGCGATAAAGTTTGTTTGGCTGGGTGTCATTGGAAAATAGAAGATCGGGCCAGCCATCATTGTCAAAATCCAGAATGGTAACGCCCATGGTTTTGGAGGTGGGCTCGGCGAGTCCAGCTTTTTGCGTAACATCTTCAAACGTGCTGTTGCCGCGATTATGCCAAAGACGTACAGAAGTTCCTTTGTAGGATTCTGGAGTGCAGTAGGACTTGCTCTTGCCGTCGAGCGTGCAGTAAAGATCCGTGTCCTGGGACCACTGCACGTAATTGCCGACGACGAGATCGAGGTGCCCGTCTTTGTCGTAGTCGACCCAAGCGGCGCTGGTGCTGAACTCGTTCGGGCCGCTGAGACCCACCTTATGTGTTACGTCGGTGAAGGTGCCATTGCCGTTGTTGTGGAAGAGATGGCTCTGGCCGTAGGCGGTAACGAATAGGTCGTCGTAACCATCGTTGTCATAATCTCCGACAGCGACCCCCATGCCAAACATTTCGACGTCCAGGCCACCCTTGTGAGTGACGTCGGTGAACGTGCCGTCATGGTTATTGTGATAAAGCTTGGGCGTAGTGTGCTTCTGGACATGACCGGGCCAATCCATGCCGTTGACTAGGAAAATGTCGGGCCAGCCGTCGTTGTCGTAATCGATGAAGGCGACGCCGGGGCCAAGAGTCTCCGGTAAATATTTTTTACCGAAGGCGCCATTGTTATGGGCGAAGCGGATTCCCGCTTGCTGCGTAACGTCGCGAAACGTCACAGTGGACACTGATGGTGGCGTGCCGGCACCGATAGGAACAATCATGAACGCGGGCACACAGATCGCGGCGAGGCACAGAACGACGACGAGGGTTCCGAGCGGTTGCTTCACGTAGACCTCACGATTTACTCACGACCGACACCTAGCGCATCGGCGACGCGATTGACGTAGTTAAACCACGATGCAATCAGCGTAATCTGCAAAATTCCGCGATCATCGAAACCCGCGCTACGCAAAATCGTATGATCAGCCGGGCTGCACACAGTGGCATCTTTGGTGAGCTTCACGGCGTAGTCCAACATGGCGCGGTCCTGTTGGCTAATCGGCGCGGACTCATAATCACGGAGCAAGGCGTCAACCATTTGATCGTTTTTCGTAACGCGACGCAGAAACTCTGCGTGTGATTCGATTCAATAGTGGCAGTGGTTGGTCACGGAAACCACGGTTGCGATCATTTCATGCTGCTGGCGCGAGAGCGGCAGGTCTGGCGATAGCAATACTCCGAATGTGCTGAAGGCATGAAAGAGCGCGTTTGGAAACAGCGAGTGAGAGGCCACGATTCCAGCTTCCAGTCCGCGATCGACGGAAGGGACCGGAGTGGCATATTCCCTTGGATAGAGCTTTCGTTGTGTCTCAACAGCTTTCTTGACGAGGGCGTCTTCCGCCATTGGTACGGTTTTGATCCAGGTCATTTTCGTTACGCTCCTAAGCAATAACGGTCCGAAACTAAGGTGAGTTACCTTGACGAGTACCTTGCGACAATGGTTTGTTGGACGCCGCGCGAGTCGCCGGAGCTTTCTTTAGTTGTGGGACGATGGTTGTGATACCGCCGTGTTCATGAATTGCTTGTCGCTCGTTGTTGTCCTCTGGATGGGCTTGACGATAGGGACCAGTGATGGACTGAGCTGATTCATCAGCTTTGAAGCGCAGGTAACGGGCTTTGTGCTCATTCGCGCGCACTTCATCGCCAAGACCGCTGTAACAGAGCATCAAGTTGTAATGTGCCTGGAGATCTTCGGGATCGATGGATAGAGTTTGCTGAAACTCCTGGGCGGCATCGGCGTATCTTTTTTGCAGGAAGAGAACGCGGCCAGTTTCGTTACGCGCGACGCGGTCGCGCGGGAATTGCGACAGTACGATGTGCAAGCGGGCGATGGCCTCATCGTATTTTCCTTCCTCCTTCAAGACTCGAGCGTAGAAGAAGTTGGTGCGGGCGAGCAGCGGATTCAGAGTTAACGCTTTCTCCAAGGCGACACGCGCACCGGCAGTGTCGCCTTCCTGCACACGCACGCGCCCGATATTCACCCAACCATCCGGATTTTGAGGATCGGCATCAGCCACTTTCTGAAATGCGGCTTCGGCACCCTTCAAATCGCCTTGCAAGAACAAGCCGATGCCGTAGTCGTTCCAGCGAGTCCAATCTTCTTTCACAAGAGAAACTTTTGGTTGTGGCGGCGGACCGTTTTTCGGCACAACGCGTACGATCTTGGTGTCTTCCGCAACGGTGACAATCGGCACGTCGGGGACCGTTTTCAATTTGCCCACAGCGCGCGAAGCATCTCCGGTAAAGAGCCACTTGCGGTCGTCGTAATCCCGCGTGACTTCAGCGTGGGGATGAGCGGGATCCTCGACGGCTGCAAAGGAAAACTGCGTATTCCACCAACTAAACTTGCGGTAATTGAGCTTGGCATGCAGGGTGATTTTTTCGCCGGCATTTTCTGGAATATGTACACGGTAATGTGCGGTCTCCGCAGCGCCCGGGGGAATCAAATGGACATACACGGAAGCGCGGTTAGCCCAGGCGTTGCGTTTGTTGATAGGATTCCCATGGGCGTCAATCAGGAGCGAGCGATAGAAATGGGCGCCTTTTTCCACGGGACCTTTGCCATCGTCTTCGACTTTGCCGCTCCAGAACAGTGTTTGGCCCTTCTCGTCGACGGCTTGCAGCTCAAGCCAGACATCGAAAGCGTCGATCGTGCCGCCCGGGAAGAAATGACCTACCTTCCTGGTACGCACCACCACATCCACACGCACATCGTCTCCGCGACGCACTGCGGCATCGGCCCGTCCGAGCGGCGCGGTGATCGCGCGCACTTCACCTGCGGGACCTTTCGGGAGCGCTACGTCTGCTTCTTCGCCCACGGCAAACGAAGTAGATAGCTCCGGCTTTTGCATTTCGCCGCCCGACGAGTCTGAACTTCCACTGCCGGCGGCAGACAGCGCGAAAATATCCACCGTGAGCTGTTTATCCTTCAAAAATGACTGGCTCAGCTGCAATTGCGAGGAATCTTGATTGGCAGTAGGAACCGCGGTATTCGCACCAGGAAATCGGTGGGAGTGCACGAATCCGTCGATGCTGCCCTCGTCAGCCGATGGCACCTGGGGCATGTGGCAATCGGCGCAGTTCATAGGGTTCTTTGGATAGTAAAACGAGCGCGCGCCCTGCCCGGAGACTCCGCTGGCCTGCCAGTTGTCGTATTCATTGAAACCGCGCACCCAGCGGTATCGGTTCACGGGGATGTCCAGGTGCACCTTGTGGCAGCTAGCGCAGAATTCCGCGGTTTGCGTGCGCATAAATGGCTTGAGAAACGTACGACGATGAGGTTCAGGATTCACGCGCACCAGGAAATCATGCACCGTGCGGATAACGGGATTATCGCTGGCTGCGAGCTCATGCAGTTTGGGATATTCCAGCACAAAATCGCCCTGACCCATAGTGCTCTTGACCTGCACGATGCTGTGGCACATCAGGCAGCTCAACCCAGCTTGAGCTTCAGGAGTATCCTCAATCTGGCGGATGGGTTTATCAAACATGCCGCTAAAGAGCAAAGCGGGATCGTGGCAACCGGCGCACCACTTTGAGGACCTTACGCCGGCCACATCCTGCATGTACTCAATGCTTTTGCGGTACCACTGATTATTGAACGAAGAGAAATGGTGGGCGGAGCTGTTCCACTGCTTATAGATGTCTGCGTGACACCGCTCACACGCGTTCGATTGCATGAAATATTTTCCCGGGATGTAACCGCCATCTTTCGTTTGCGCCGAACTGGGAAAGAACTTTCCTTGCGGACCGTCGCCTTCGCCGTCCATGGATGCAACGGGCATCTGCGGATTGGTGATGCGGTTGGCATTCCTCCAGGCGATTTCGCGAGACCACCAGGCGTCTGCGGCGATGGCGATAGCGAGCAGCAGCAAACCGGAAAATCCTAGCGCGCGCTGCAGCGCACTATTGCCCAACCAGCCGCGTGAAAAGAGCCACGACATGGCCACCAGAAGACTACCCAAGATACAGAGCGCGATATGAGTGTAAAGCCAGGGCTTCAGCCGATTGGGAGTTCCGATGAAAATCAAGGCAATCCCTAAAAGGCCGCCAGCGGCCAGAAGAATCCATCCGAAACGTGCCAGTACGGTGGCGGACCGAAGTATCCTGGACAAAAAAGAGATTAGCAGGATGCAAAACAGCACGCCCACACCTACATGCAACAGGGCTCCGACGCCGTAGAGGATTGTTGCCGAGGGAAAACCGTACAAATAAACGGCGCTGACGGCCAAAACGATCAGGCTTCGTGATAACCAGCGGTCTGCAGGGAGCTTAAACATCTTCCGAGTGCCGAGGCATGATCAGCCCATCCTACAAGAAAGCGGCCGGATGATTTCGATCATCCGGCCGCGGTTCCTTGGGGTGCTTCCGCGGTCGGCGTTTAGCGCTAACTGGAAGCGGGGTGTCTGTTAGGAGTGTTATACGTAGCGGGGCGGAGCAAGGCAATAATACAAAACCATTAGAAGCCATCGAGACGTTTTAGGCCCCGTGCTTCGGTGCATTCATAAGCCCGGCCGGCGGCGAGATCCTTGAACTCCTCGGCTCTGCCGTTGGGCCAATCAATAGCGACACGTTCTATTTTATCGCGTTTACCCACGCCAAACGTCACGGGTAATTCGGATTGGGAGAGGTAGCTGGAGCCGGTGTGGACGAGCCGCGATTGACTCTGTCCGTTATAATATATACGGATCGCAGCGCCGATAGCGTCACGATTCGATTTCGTTCCCGTCAAATAAAACTTAATGCTGTTGTTTTTGCCGAGCTGATCGTTTCGGTAGAGCAAAGCCGGTCCATTGTTGGTGGTCATCAGAATGTCCAAATCGCCGTCCCGATCGAAATCTGCATAAGCTAAGCCGCGGCCGACTTTAGCTTTTTCGAAACCGCCGCCAACTGCATTGGCAACATCGCGGAATTTTCCGTTCCCCAAGTTGAGAAAAAGGTGGGGCGGCTGGGCATAGCCTACGTTGCCGCGAATATTTCGTACGGTCTCGTCAATGTGTCCATTGGCCACCGCAAGATCCAGAGCACCATCAAGATCCGTATCGAGAAAAGAACAGCCGAACCCAAGCGTATTTTTCGACGGCCCCCCCAGGCCAGCGGGCTCAGCCACGTCGTCATAGACGCCCTTGGCCGTGGAGCGATACAACCCGATCATTTCATTATCAAAATTCGTAATGGCAATGCCAGGCTTGCCTGAATTGTCAAAGTCTCCAGTATCCATACCCATCCCGGCGCGCGCCTTGCCCTCGTTGCTGAATGCTATTCCCGCTTCCACCGCGACGTCTTTAAATTTACCGTTGTGGAGATTGTGGTACAGCTTATTGGGTTGTGTGTCGTTGGCGACAAGAAGATCTGGCCAGCCGTCCTGGTCATAATCGAACATCGCAACGCCCAGAGATTTCGAGCTGGTGTCGAAAATTCCGCTGGTGGCGGTGACGTCTTCGAATGATCCATCTCCACGATTGTGAAAAAGCCAGCAGGTGTCGCCGCGATAGGCTTCCGGCGTGCAAAACGATTTGTGTGAACCGTCGCGGCTGCAGAACACATCATGTTCCGGCGACCAGCGCACGTAATTGCACACGAAGAGATCGAGCAAACCGTCCCGGTCGTAATCAAACCACAGAGCGGACGTGCTAAAGGCCTGGCGTCCCTTCAAGCCACTGGCGCGCGTCGCATCGATAAAGGTGCCCTTACCCGTGTTACGAAACAAGCGGCTTTGGCCAACGCAACTGACAAAAATGTCAGGGAATCCGTCGTTGTTGTAGTCGCCAATGGCCACGCCCATCCCGTACATTTCCACATCCAGTCCAGCGGCGCGCGTCACATCGGTAAACGTCCCGTTGCGATTATTGCGATACAAGTGCAGCGTGGATTTCTGGCGCTTGTGGCCGGGCCAGTCCATGCCGTTGATCAATATAATGTCTTGCCAGCCGTCTCTATCAAAATCGAGAAAGGCGCAACCTGAGCCGAGCGTTTCTGGGAGGAGTTTACCGCCGTATGCGCCGCTGTTGTGCTGAAACTGAATGCCCGCCTGTGCTGTTACATCCGTAAAGCGGAACTCGAGAGGCGCCGCCGGCGCTGCGAACATTTGTTTGGGAAGAACGGCCGCAGCAATTGCCGCGCCGCATAGATTGGAAGCAAACTCGCGTCGCTTCAAGGCAGATTCACCAGGCCATTTCGAATTGCGTAGACAACGAGCTCAGCCGTCTTGTGTATTCCAAGGGCATCCATAATGTTGGCACGATGCACGGCGACGGTGTTGGCGCTGAGGTTTAAGTCAGACGCAATTTCCTTGTTGGATTTGCCTGCCACAATATGCTGCAGAACTTCCAATTCGCGTGTCGTTAACCCCGCGCCGTGCTCACCTTTTAACGAAGCAGGCTTTGCCAGTTGCGGATCGATTACGGCCTGGCCGGCGGCAATTCTTTTAACGGCACCGACGAGATCGAGATCTACGGCATTTTTTAAAACATAGCCGCGTGCCCCAGCCGCCAGCGCTTGGCGCACCAGCGTCTCTTCAGAATGCATGCTCAGCATCAGGATTTCGGCTTCAGGAAACTTAGCGCGGATTAATCGCGTAGCCTCCACACCATTGATTCCGGGCATCGCGCAATCCATAACGATAGCTTTGGGACGCAACTCGCACGCGAGGCGCACAGCTTCCGGGCCATCGCTGGCTTCCGCGATGACGGAAATTTCAGGATCGTCCTCCAGGATGCGTCGGAATCCGCGGCGCACCAGGGCGTGATCGTCGGCCAGCAAAACCGTGAGTTTACGTGCCACGAGGCTCCACCTTTTCACGGGGCAGTGTTAGACGGACCAGAGTTCCTCCCTGTGGGGGACGCGAAAGAGTAAGGGTTCCGCCGATTAGTTCCGCACGTTCACGCATCGCCACTAGGCCAATCCCACGTTGTCCTGGCTGCTTCTCAAAACCTTTACCGTGATCTTCGATTTCGAGCTCCAGCGAGTCTGGCAGAAAATTCAATCGTACCCACGATTCTGCAGCACCCGCATGACGGCTTACATTATTTAACGCTTCTTGCGCCACGCGATAGATATGCACGCCGGCGCTGCTCTCCACAGGAAAAGATTGGCCAGACTTTTCATAGTGTAGAGTGACTCCGGTCTGCCTTTCCACCATGGGAATATACCAGTCCATTGTGCTCTCGAGTCCCGCTTCTTCCAGCAAAACAGGGTGTAAAGCCTGCGAAAGACTGCGGATTTTGTCGAGAGTCGACTGCGCGATTTGCCGCACTTCGTGCAGGTCTTCGTGCAAAGGTGAGCCTTGGGGAACCTGATTACCGGCACGTCCCAGCATAGATCCGATGGCCGTCAGAACCTGGCCGAATTCATCGTGAAGCTCGCGCGAGATATGGTGCAACGTCGATTCCTGGGTGGCGATCAATTTTTGTGCGAGTTCGCTGCGTTGTCCAGAAAGTTCGGCGAGTCGCGCAAAGATACGGCGATTCGTGCGAATCAAGTAAAGACTGGTAAGCACAATAGCGATCAGCGTGGCCGACAAGAAGAGATACAACTGGCGCTGAACTCCCGCGTAAATTTGGGCGATACGTGCAGCCGCTTGTTCTTCGCCTTCATTATTCTCGACCAAGAGCCGTGAAATAGCGGTGCTTAACGCTTGCTGGCGGGCCTGCAGTGACAATCGTATTTGCTCACGCGCTTCTTTTTCCTTGCCATTCGCGGCAAGCGCAAACATGCGGTTCACGGCGTCCCAGAACTGGGCGAGCGCTTGGGTGAGGTACAAGCGCTGCTCGGGAGTGCGGTTGACTCCGGCAAACTTTTCTTCCACTGAAAGCGCGGCGTTCAGATCTTCGTGAATGCGGTCGAACTGTGCGGACCAGGCGGTCAGAGGATAAGGATCACTAGCGTCAAGCATGTCGCGCATCGCGAGTGCGATGGAATTCAGGTCATTTTGGATGCGCAGAAGTTGCAGCGAATCCTTGCGGTTGCGATCGACCATGTCGCTCTGAAGCTTGCGCAAACCGGAGAGCTGCACGGTAATGTATGAAGCGTAAATGACAACGGCCCCCAGAGTGATCACTAAGCCGAGAAGTAAACCGGTGGTCGGTGAGCGCTGGGACGAAGAGACTTTCTGCACGGGCAACAGAATACCTCACGCGGCAATGCGTCGGCGAAGAAGTGCAACCAGGAATATCATCGCAAAGCATGCCGCGAGCGGCACAAGCAATCCGATGCGGAGACTGTTGGCATGCTTCGAGAGAAAGCCGACCGTCCATGGAAGGGTTGCGCCCCCGAGTGCCGCCAGAGAAAACATTATTCCTCCCATGCGTCGCGCGCGCGCGCCATACCATTTGGAGAGCCAGGCGATGAAAATGGGATACAGGCTCGCCAGGCCGAGTCCCGCGAAGGTTACGCCGAAGATAACGCCAATGCCCGTGGTGGCCAGTAGGAGAACGAGGGTACCGGCTGCGGCGATAAGCAATCCGCCGATGACTAAGCGAATCTCTTTGATGCGGAGGAGCAACAACGTTGCTAAGGCGCGACCAGTCAATAGGCCTGCCCAAAAAAACATCGGCGCTAAAGTCCAGCGTGCTCCGAACCCTACCCGCTTGGCTTGTTCGGCGGCCCATCCGGAAACGCCATTTTCCGTGCCGACGTACAGGAAAAAGAGCAGACCAAGAGCGATGGGCACCTGAATAGTGGTTGCGTGCGTTGCACCGCTCGGTACTGTGCTTTCATAGTGTGCCCTCGAGACGAACGGCACGAACAATAGGATGAGCGCCAGGAGTAGCGCGTTCGCTGCGATCAGGAAGAGTATTCTGGAGAAATGATTGTATCTGAGCGCGGCCAGCATCAGGACCGGACACATGACTGCCCCGACCCCCCAAGCTAAATTCAGAAGAGTTAGAGCAGGTGCCCTTTTTGGCCCCGCCGTTTCTGCGACGTAAAGATTTGTTCCCGGAGTAGCTAAACCGTAACCGCAACCGAAAGCGGCGGTTGCCAACAATGCCAGACTTAGGCTTCCAGCGTTTAATCCACCGATACCTATCGCCATCAGGAGAAAACCCGGCACCAGTGCGGACTTGTAGCCTCGAGCGTGCAGCAAAACACTTGAAAGGCCGACGCCGCTGAGAGATCCCATAAATTGGGTAGTGAAAAATAACCCGGCGTGCGCATCGTCCAGCTGCCAACGCGCGATGAAGACGGGAAGGATGGGTCCCAATATCGTGGTGACCACGCCTGTAACGATGAACCCGGCAAAAAGAGGCCCATATATAATGAGCTGCCGCGAAGATTGATGGGTCGCAGAGGGATAAGAGCTCATGGGATGCAGCGTCATTCTGAAGGACACAGCCCGCGCAAGCAACTTCACAATTGAACAAGCTAGGTTTTTCGTTCCTCGAGGGATTGTGTTCTGGGTCCAGTTTGCGATTGGATAATAAAGCAGGGAGCGACTGCGACAACGAAACGTCGCTATTCTGGCGGACCTAACAATGGAGACGCGCTAATTAACATGATCGATGTGGGACTTGTCGGATTTGGGCTTGCAGGGCGCGCCTTTCATGCGCCGGTGATTCGAGCTGTGCCGGGCTTGCGATTAGCCGCCATTCTGCAACGAAGTGGCCGCGAGGCGGCCGATCAATATCCGAACGTGCGCATTGTGCGCACTCTCGGTGAGCTTCTCGATAGCGGGGGCATTCAGTTGGTGGTCATTGCAACGCCGAACGATACACACTATGCGTTTGCTCGGCAGTGCTTGGTCGCGGGTCGCGATGTTGTCGTCGACAAGCCGTTTACAACCACTATGCATGAAGCTATCGAGTTGGTGAAATTGGCTCAGGATTCCGGCCGCTTGCTCACCGTTTATCAAAATCGCCGTTACGACGGAGACTTCCAGGCGATCAGGCAGCTTGTGGCTAGCGGAACTCTTGGGCGCATCCTGCGTTTCGAAACGAATTACGACCGCTACAGACCTCAACTGAAGGCTGGAGCATGGCGGGAGCGCCCTGGCGCTGGCACCGGCATTCTGTTCGATATCGCTCCGCACCTTATCGATCATGCGTTAGTGCTTTTCGGCTTGCCCGAAGCTGTTAGCGCTGACGTTCGCGTAGAGCGCGTCTCGGCGGTCATCGACGACGCGTTCGACATCACGCTCCACTATCCGGTAGGGATGCGCGCGACTCTCCGTTCGACGATGCTCGCCGCTACGCCGCGACCTCGTTTCGTACTCCACGGCACGCAAGGAGCTTTCGTTAAAGCGACCTTCGATCCGCAAGAGAGCAATTTGCGGCGCGGGTACATTCCTACGGAAACCGCTTGGGGAGCCGAGCCGGAAGAAAATTGGGGTATGTTAACATGCGTGGCCGGGGACGGCACAGTTACGCAACGCCGAATTCCTTCCGTGAATTCCGATTACCGCGATTACTATGCAAATGTTCGAGACGCAATTCTCGGTCAGACTTCGTTAGCTGTAACGCCACAATGGGCGCTGAACGTTATGCGTGTGCTGGAGCTGGCGCGCGAAAGCAGCCGGAGGCGCGCTACCATCGCCTGGTAAAGGAAACCCTCAGGGGCTGCACGGCACACATTTCGGCAAGCGTATAAGAGTTGCGCGTATAATCTGTTTTTCGGAGAAGCACAGGAGCGTCACGTTGACCAGTGTCATTGAGCTCGTTCCCTCCATACTGTCCGCAAATTTCGCCCAGCTTGCCGTGGACGCCAAGGCTGCACTTGAAGGTGGCGGATCAGTCCTGCATGTCGATGTTATGGACGGGCACTTTGTGCCAAACCTCACGCTTGGCCCTCCGGTAGTGGCGTCTCTACGCAAGGCCCTTCCCAATGTGATCCTCGATTGTCACCTGATGATCGAAAATCCTGATGATTTCATCCCCGCGTTTGCGGAAGCTGGCGCTACCTGGATTTCTGTTCACCAGGAAGCTTGCGTACACCTGAATCGCACACTGCACCTCATAACTGAGCATGGCTGCCAGCCGGGCGTGGTGATCAATCCGGCGACCCCTGTCGATACTCTTGACGAAGTGCTGGATATTGTTCATCACGTGCTGGTGATGTCCGTGAATCCTGGTTTTGGGGGGCAGAAATTTATCCGAGGATCCCTGCGGAAAATGGAAAAGCTTGCCCAAAAGCGGCAATCGCGTGGCTTGTCGTTCCGGATTGAGGTGGATGGTGGGATTGCGGTCGCTACGGCTCCGGATGTGGTTCGCGCGGGTGGGGAGCTTCTGGTGGCTGGTTACGCTGTCTTTGGCCAAGGGAACATTCGTGAAAACGCGGCGAAGCTCCTGCAAGCGGCTCGCGCTGCCACCATGGCACGCGCGTAACGCAGGCATTACTGCTCGCTATAATTCCAAAGCAGTCCGCCATCCACGAAAAATGTTGTGCCCGTCACGTAACTAGACTCGTCTGAAGCCAAAAAAACAGCCATCGAGGCAACATCTTCCGGTTTTCCGAGTCGTTTGAGAGGAATTTTTTCCAACAGAGCCTGTAGTCTTACCGGGTCATTCAGCAAATTCTTGTTTATAGGTGTTTCGATGGCACCCGGCGCGATGGAATTGATAGTAATGCCCATCGGCGCTAATTCGATGGCCAGGTCTCGCGTGAGCATCCTCACCCCACCTTTGCTGGCGCAATAGGACGCGAAGTGCGGGAACGGAAGTTCTTCATGAACGGAGCTGATGTTAATTATCTTTCCACTGGCTTTGGCGCGCATCTGATTTTTGACGAATGATTGCGTGACGAAGAACAAACCTTTCAAATTCACGTTCAGCACAAAATCGTAATCAGCCTCGCTAACTTCCCAGAAATCAGCGCGGCGTTCGACGCCTGCATTATTTACTAAGACATTGATCTTGCCGAGCTGTGCGACCGTTTCTTCTATAAACCGCTGGCCGTCAGCGAGTTTTGATATATCGGCCTGGATCGCGACAGCCTTGCCGTCTCCAGCGCGCAGTCCGGCAGCAATCTTTTCGGTGCCTTCTCTATCCGAGAGGTAGCATATCGATACGGCCGCGCCTTCCTGAATAAAACGTTGGGCAATACCCAGCCCGATACCTCGGTTTCCTCCGGTTATTGCCGCAACTTTGCCCTGTAGCCTGTTAGACACCTGGGCTCTCCCAATAGGCACGAAGGTTACGTTTCGTTCGGACGGCGCGCCGATTCAGTGGCGAAATTCCAACTTATCGGTGTAACTACGCCACGGTTATATCGGGGCTGAGGTATACGTCCTGAATCGCGTTCAGGAGTTGCACGCCTTCCTTCATGGGCCGCTGGAAGGCTTTGCGACCCGAAATCAGCCCTGTGCCGCCGGCGCGTTTGTTGATCACCGCCGTGGTCACTGCTTCTTCGAAGTCATTCGCACCGGATGCGCCTCCGCTATTGATCAAGCCGGCGCGCCCCATGAAGCAGTTCGCTACCTGATAGCGGCAGAGGTCGATCGGATGATCGCTAGCGAGATCCGTATAAATCCGCTTATCGAATTTGCCATAATTCGAATCACCCATATTCAGTGCCGCGTAGCCGCCATTATTTTCCGGCAATTTCTGCTTGATGATGTCCGCTTGAATAGTAACGCCCAGATGGTTCGCTTGGCCGGTTAAATCGGCGGACACATGGAAATCCTTATCTTTCTTAAACGCATTGTTGCGCAGGTAGCACCAAAGCACTGTCACCATGCCCAGTTGGTGCGCAGTTGCGAAAGCCTGACTGATTTCAACGATCTGGCGCCCGCTCTGCTCCGAGCCAAAATAGATCGTGGCGCCCACGGCCGCGGCTCCCATGTCGTAAGCCTGCTGAACAGTACCGAAAAGGATCTGATCCGCTTTATTCGGATAGGTTAGCAGTTCGTTATGGTTAATTTTTAAAATAAACGGAATTTTGTGCGCGTACTTGCGAGCCACGGCACCAAGCACTCCAAAAGTGGAAGCCACGGCATTGCATTGGCCCTCTACAGCCAGCTTCACGATATTTTCCGCATCGAAGTAGTCCGGATTCTTTGCGAAGCTCGCTCCCGCCGAATGCTCGATGCCCTGATCTACTGGAAGGATGGACAAATAACCAGTGCTGTTAAGCCGACCGTGGCTATACATCCGGTGCATGTTCGTCAGTACACGGATATTGCGATCCGAATGAGCCCACACACGATCAATAAAATCCGGGCCTGGCAAATGCAAACGCTCTTTCGGGATCTTTGGCGATTTGAATCCCAGTAGCAATCCTGCTTTTGCGCCAAGATACGCTTCAATCTTTCCTGTGTGCGTGGTCGTTGCCATCTCTTTCTCCTCGTTTATTGTCGAATTCCTACTGAAAGCATACTGCCTGCGGCCGAATCCACCAGCCAAAGTAATCTCCCAGCTACCGGCTGGATCAACTGCGCCGGCAACTGTTCCGGCTCGTAAGGCCCTTCGTGAACACCTTTAAGTGCGGGAGCCTTATCCGCGCCGGTAACCATGAAAATTATCTGGGCAGCGTTGTTAGCGGCCGGGGCTGTAAGCGTGATGCGTTCCGTGTACAGCTTACCCACCCAGTTACGCACGACACTGCGCCCAGTAGAGTGCAGTGCCTTCGTTCCAGGGAACAGCGACAACGTATGCCCGTCATTGCCCATTCCAACCAACAAAAGGTCAAAACGCGGCAATTCTCCGTCGTTCAATTTGAAATGTATCCGCAGCGCTTGCTCATATTCGCGAGCAGCGCATTCCGTGTCCGAATATTCGCCTTTGATACGCGTCACTTGTTCCGGCCTCAGCGGCGCCTTTGAAATCATGATGTCCGACGCCATGCGGAAATTGCTGTCCGGGTCGTCGGGTCCGACGTGCCGCTCGTCACCGAAGAACAAGTGTATTTTATCCCAAGGTACCTGCGCGCGCAGAGCAGGATCATTCACCAAAAGACCGTAAAGTGCTTTAGGCGTTGAGCCCCCGGCCAGCGCTACCGAAAATGAGCGCTTTTCACCGGCCGCGGAGTTCGCCGCCTCGACAAACTTTTCCGCGACGCGTCTCGCGATTTCCGAACCGTCGGCCAGGATACGAATCTCTCGATCAGCGGTGTCTCCCATCATGTAATCCCGACCATCACACACGAAGCGCTGCAGGGATTCGAATCCAGGTGGCGCAGGGTCATGAAAGGGTTTCCTGTTTCCGAGCGGTTGGCTTTAATCGCCAATCTTAATGGCCGGACTTTTTCTTCTCTACGTGTCCGCCAAATTGAAACCGCATTGCAGATAAGACTTTTCCCGCGAAATCATCTTCACCCTGCGAGGAGAATCGTTGATAAAGAGACGCGCTCAGCACGGGAGCGGGTGTCGTCGATTCTATGGCGGCAATGATCGTCCAGCGGCCTTCGCCGGAATCCGAAACGCGTCCGGAAAAACGCTCGAGCGTGGGCTGTTCAAGCAGGGATATAGATGTCAGATCGAGAAGCCAAGATGCCACAACGCTTCCACGTCGCCAGACTTCGGTAACATCCGCCAGATTGAAATCGTATTGATAGTGCTCGGCATTGCGCAAGGGTGCTGTCTCGGCATCCGTCTCGCGGTGTGCCTTGCCCGCGTTTGCGTGCTTGAGAATGTTCAGGCCTTCGGCATACGCGGCCATCAGTCCATACTCGATCCCGTTGTGCACCATCTTCACGAAATGGCCTGCGCCAGACGGGCCGCAGTGCAGATAGCCTTCTTCCGCCGTGCCACCGACCTTTTCGCGCCCAGGTGTGCGTTCTACAGTTCCGCGGCCTGGCGCTAAAGTCTTGAAAATCGGGTCGAGCCGCTTTACCACATCGCTCTCTCCACCGATCATCTGACAGTAGCCGCGCTCGAGCCCCCAAACTCCGCCGCTGGTTCCCACGTCCACATAATGGAGTCCCTTTGGGGAAAGTTCTTTGGCGCGACGAATGTCGTCGATGTAATAGGAATTCCCGCCATCAACGACAATGTCGCCAGCTTCCAGCTTAGGAGCTAGCTCTCGTAACGTTGCATCCACCACGCCAGCCGGAACCATCAGCCACACAGCGCGCGGCTTCTGCAGTTTTTTCACAAACTCATCGAGCGATGTGCTTCCCGTTGCGCCTTCGCTAGAAAGCTGCTTCACAGATTCCGCGCTGCGGTCATACACGACGCATTGGTGGCCATTCTTTTGCAAACGGCGTACCATGTTGGCGCCCATCCTGCCGAGTCCGATCATCCCAAGTTGCATTGTCTGCGCTCCTCTGCGTCTTGCTATTGAATTTTTATCGGGATCTTAAGCGATCGCCTGCTCCACCGTTTTCGCCAAGGTCCTAAGCCCGGCCTTGATATTTTTACCAAGATGGACGCGTAGAGCGCGCCGGCCACGTTCTGCCAGAACTGCGAAGTCGCCGCGCGCCTGCGCTGCTTTCACAATGCCGAAAGTATATTTCTGGCCGGGCACGGGCAGATCCACCGCATCGTCGCATGTAATTTGCAGGAATACGCCACTGTTGGGCCCTCCCTTGTAAGCTTGGCCGGTAGAGTGGAGGAATCGTGGCCCAAAGCCCAGAACGGAAGCTACTTTCTTCTTATCTCGCACGGCGTGGCGAATTGCTTGCAAAACCTCTTCGTTTGTTTCATTCATCGTGACGTAGGCGAGAACACCGAAGTAATCGCCGGTCTTCACTCGCTGGAGATGGGTTCTCAACACATCCACAAGCTTGGTTCCCCCCGTGAGCGCCGAAGTATTCTTCTCGTCGGCAAACAGCTTGATCCCGTCACCTTGAAAGAAAGGTTGTTCGGGTGGAAGCGTGCCCTTCAATTCGTACTCGGTAGTAAGTTTCTTGGTTTCGATCTTGCTGGCTTCCACGTCTGGTTGATTAAACGCATTTATGCCGATAATCGAACCTGCCACTGCCGTGGCGATTTCCCAGCGAAAGAATTCCTGGCCCAGGGTGTAAACGTCATCGAGCACGATGCGAACCACCGGCTGTCCGGCTTTCTCCAGTGTTTCGACCGCGGAATTCTGAGACCGGTCCGCATCAGATGCCAGCCGCAAATAAACGAAGACGCGATCGTTCCCGTACATGTCCGGGCTTGCCAATTTCTCGCGGTCTACAGGGATAATGCCTTTTCCAACTTTGCCCGTAGATTCCGCAATCAACTGTTCCAACCACGCGCCTAAATCGAAGATTCCCGATGAGGTGATGATTGTGAGCTTGTCGCGGCCTTGGTTTGCTGCCACGCCAAGAATGGCACCCAGAATAACGCCCGGGTTGGCATCCGCCGCGGCTGTCGCGCCACAAGCACTAACCATCATTTGCGTATTGTTCAGGAATTTCGAAACGTCAATGCCCATCACTGCAGCGGGCACCATGCCAAAATGTGAAAGTGCAGAGTAACGTCCGCCGATGCTCGGCACACCGTGGTAAATTTTGCGGAAATTGTCTCGTTCAGCGACTTGTTGCATCTTCGAGCCGGGATCTGTAATGGCAATGAAACGGCTGCCAACTTCTTTCTCACCGACCTTTTCTTTTACGCGCTCGAAAAAATATTGCTTGTAAATATTCGGCTCTAGAGTGCTGCCGGATTTACTCGACACGATGCAAAGCGTGCTTGAGAGGTCCACTTGGCCTTCCATGGCCTTAATTTGGCCAGGATCGGTGGAGTCCAGAACATGTAATTCGGGGTAGCCTGCGATTTTGCCGAAGGTCATGCGGAGAACTTCCGGGCATAAGCTCGAGCCACCCATTCCGAGGAGTAGTGCGTGCTTGAAATCAACCTTACGGACGTCATCGGAGGCTTGCTTTAAGACATCAATGTGAGCGAGTTGTTCTTCGGTAATTCCCAGCCAACCTAGCCAATTACTTTCATCCGTCCCGGTCCAAAGCGAAGCGTCGCACTGCCACAGCCGCCTGACTTTGTCGTTCTTTTTCCAATCATCCAGCGAAACGGCGACGCCCTCAGCCAGCCTTCCCGGCAGCTTAGACGTCTGCCGGTTGAGGCTCACGCTCGCACACCAGCGGATTTGCCGGTGGCCTCCAAGAGCTCCTTGAACGAATCACTGAACAACTTGATGCCGTCAACCAGGAGCTTTTCGGTGACGCTCTTCATCGAAATGCCAGCTCTTTCGAGGTTTGTCATGATTTCCGCAGCCTGGTCCACGTTTTCGGTAAGGCTGGGACGCAGCCGGCCATGATCGCGAAATGCATCGAAGGTTGCTGGCGGAATAGTATCCACAGTATCCGCGCCGATTAGTTCTTCGACGTAAAGTACATCGCGATACTTCTTATTTTTCGTGCTCGTGCTTGCCCATAGCAGACGCTGAGACTGCGCGCCTTTAGATGCCAGTGCTCTCCAGCGGGGAGTGCTGACGATTTCCTGGTATTTGCGATACGTTAGCTTCGCATTGGCGATCGCGATCTGGCCCTCCAAACTAGTCAGCAGCTCCTTTTGTTTCGGATCAGACGTAGTCTTTAACTTCTCCTGAATCAAGCTGTCGATTAAGGTGTCAATACGGCTCACAAAAAAACTCGCTACGCTCGCGACGTGGCTTACGTCCTGTCCCTTGGCTGCACGCGCTTCCAAGGCAGCGATAAATGCCTCAGCCACCTGTTCATACGCTGACTGCGCGAAAAGCAATGTGATATTGATATTGATGCCTTCTTCCAGAAGTTGCCGGACCGCTGGGACACATTCTTTGGTGCCCGGCACCTTGATCATCACATTCTCTCGGCCCACGGCTTTCCACAGACGCCTGGCCTCCGCCATTGTTTCATTCATTTTCAGAGCCAAAGTAGGCGATACCTCGAGGCTCACGTAGCCGTCGCGACGTTTTGTATCTTCATAGACCGGCCTAAAAATATCCGCTGCGTCTTGCACATCGCGGATCGCAATTTTCTCGTAGAGTCCGATGGCATCAAGCTTCTTCGCTTCTGGGGAGTTCAAGATGTCCGCGTATTCCTTACTTTCAGAGATCGCTTTAGCGAAAATGGAAGGATTAGAGGTCATCCCGCGCAGGCCGTCGTCCTGGATATACTTTTTTAGTCCGCCGCCGGTCAACAAGTCTCTGCGGATGTAGTCCATCCAGGGTGATTGCCCATACTCCAAGAGCCCCCTTAGCGGATTTTTGCCTTTGCTGGCATCTGCATTTGGAATGGTGGCTGTCGTTGTCATGATGAGTCTCCTTCTTTACTGAAATTCATCGAAAGTCCATTGTACGCCCAGAGAAGACGCACGTCCTAAATCCTCGAGCTAAGCGATCTGTTATTGGCGCGAACCAGCCGCAAACTTCGCTTCCAGCGCCTTTACCTTATTTAAGCGACGCACGTGGCGTTCTTCATTCGTGAATTTGGCGCCAAGGAATGCTTTCACGAGTTCCTCCGCCAACTTTACGCCAATAATGCGAGATCCCAACACCAGTACATTCATGTCATCGTGTTCCACGCCTTGATGCGCGGAATATGTGTCGTGACAGACCGCGGCGCGAATGCCCGTTAGCTTGTTGGCAGCCACGCTCGCGCCCACTCCGCTACCACAAATCAGCACGCCGCGCTGCGCTTGGCCAACCAACAAAGCCCGCCCCACGGCTTCGGCGAAATCCGGGTAATCGGAGGGATTTTCGTTGAACGCTCCCACATCCAATATATCTTGTCCGAGCGTCCGGAGGACGTCGCCCATCGCCACTTTCATAGCAAAACCCGCGTGATCCGAGCCAATCACTATCTTCATCGGCAACTCACTTTCCCAGGACTTCTTTCACAGCCCCAACCACGCTATCCGGTTCGAATCCAAATTTTTTCTGTAGTTCCTTTAATGGTGCGGAGGCACCAAATGTCTTCAAGCCTATAATTTTCCCTTTCGGTCCAACATAGCGTTCCCATCCGAGTGTAGAAGCTTGTTCTACCGATACACGCGCCGTAACGTTCGGCGGCAGTATGGTGTCGCGATACTCACGAGATTGGTGCTCGAAAATGTCCCATGACGGCAAGCTCACCACACGAACCTTTACTCCCTCCGATGTTAGCTTTTCATAAGCGGATATACACAGTGACACTTCACTGCCCGTAGCAATCAGAATTGCAGCAGGCTTTCCACCTGGCGCGTCAGCGACGATGTAACCACCTTTGGCTAATCCGCTGGCGGACGCGTACTTGTTCCGGTCGATGGTCGGAAGAGCCTGCCGAGTTAGGACCAGCACGGCCGGTTCGTGTTTTAATTGCATTATCACTCGCCACGCTTCGACGACTTCATTTGCATCGGCGGGTCGCATCACTATTAATCCCGGTACCGCTCGAAGAGCAACCAGATGCTCGATTGGCTGGTGAGTGGGACCATCTTCTCCCACGCCAATGGAGTCGTGCGTAAAGATATAAATGACCGGTATCTCCATGATGGCGCTTAGCCTGATTGCTGGCTTGGCATAATCGGTGAAGATGAAGAAGGTCGAGGCAAATGGGCGGATCTTTGACAACGAAAATCCATTGGCAATAGCGGCCATGGCGTGCTCACGGATGCCAAAATGCATGTTACGTCCGCCCCGGCTGTCGGCTTCGAATTCACCGGCTCCGTCAAACGTCAGCCTTGTTTTCGTCGAGGGATAAAGATCCGCGGCACCACCCATTAGCCAGGGAACATTTTTAGCAATGGCGTTCAACACCTTGCCGGAGGAATCACGCGTAGCAAGCCCCTTGGCGTCCGCAGGAAATGTCGGAAGATCCTTGTCCCAGCCGTCGGGCAACTGGCGATACAGCATGCGACGTAAATCCTCAGCAAGCAGCGGGAATCGTTCCTTGTAAGTTTCAAACCGGGCCATCCACGCTCTTCTTGCCTCGCTACCTCTGTTCCCAACGCCATTTTTAAAATGGTCGTATACACCATCTGGCACCAGGAACTTTGCGTCTTCCGGCCAGCCATAAAATCTTTTCGCCAGCCTCACCTCTTCTTCGCCCAGAGGCTCGCCATGCGCCTCCTTGGTATCAACGCGATGCGGAGCCCCATAGCCGATGTGGCTATCGACGATAATTAAAGTTGGATGATCTGTTCCGCCACGGCGGAAAGCCTCCAAGGATTTCTCGAGCGCGACAGTATCGTTCGCATCTGTAACGTGGTCGACATTCCAGCCGTAACCCTTGAACCGAGTAGCCACTTCTTCACTGAAAGCCAGACTTGTATCGCCTTCAATCGTGATGTGGTTGTTGTCATACAGCCAGCACAAATTCGAAAGCTTATGGTGCCCCGCCAACGAAGCCGCTTCGCCAGAAATTCCCTCCATCATGTCGCCGTCGCCGCAAAGGACATAAAGGTTGTAGTCAAACAACTCGAATCCCGGCTTGTTGAAATAAGATCCGAGCCACCACCGGGCCGTGGCCATCCCCACGCTCGTTGCCACCCCTTGGCCCAGCGGACCCGTTGTGGTTTCCACGCCGGAAGTAAGGTGATATTCCGGATGACCTGGAGTCTTACTGTTGATCTGGCGGAACCGTTTGATGTCATCCAGGGTTACAGATAGCTCGCCCCGAATTTCGTATTGGGGATTGACCGCCTTGACTTGCGCCAAATGAAGCAGGGAATAGAGCAACATCGAAGCATGACCGTTGGAGAGCACAAAACGGTCGCGATTCGGCCAGACCGGGTTTTCGGGATCAAACCGCAGAAATTTTTGCCAAATCGTGTATGCCACCGGTGCGAGAGCCATGGGAGTTCCCGGATGCCCAGAATTGGCCTGTTGCACCGCGTCCATGGAGAGAGTGCGGATTGTATTGATGCTCAATTGGTCGAGGTTTGATTGACTCACTGTGGCTCCTGTCGCAGGTCAAGCGGGTCGGGGGCTTCAGACGCACCGGGGTACTAAACGGCTGCCAGATTCTACGCCAAAATCGGGCGGAAGGCTCGTCGCTTCTGGCAAGACAATTGCGTGGTGAGATTCCACACAGTCTCGCTTCCGGTGCGTCCCATCCGGGGCCTGGCCAACGTTGTATAACACAGGAATTAGCAGCAGAAAAATGAAACCTAGAAAGAAGAATGAGGGAATGGATCCAGAGAACATACCAAGGCAGGCAAATCTCCTGGCCCGATAAGAGCAAGAGCTGAACAGGACTATTGCGTGACAGTCGGCGCTGCAGCCGCCATTGGATCTGTGGACTCTTGAATAGTCAACATATCGGTGCGCATTTTGTCCCATTCGCGCAGCATCAGCCCGTGGCCAGAGAAGAATCGCCGGATTTTAATGGAGTCCCAGCGCAAAACTTCTTCGAGCACTGGAACGAGAACACTCATAGTATTGTCACTCAGCACGGTGCGACGTGCCACGCGCGTTATGAACTTGGCTTCAGAAACGGCAATCGTCATCCCGTCGTGCTGATTCACGTGCATCATCACGGGAAGATCGGAGCTGCCGTCGCCCATGTAAATAATGTGATCCTGGCTGATTCCGAGCGTGGCGCGAATCTCTTCCAGGACAGTAATCTTGCCCCAGCCTGCAGAGGCGCGAACGATTGATTCAACCTCGCCCGTCGATTCGTTATACCGGAAGCGTGTGCCAAAAATATGGTCCTCGGGAACTATGCCATCTAACGCCGAGACAATTATCTCCTGCGGCGCCGCGGAAATGACGTTGAAATGGAACTTGTAACCGTCGGCCAGATTTTCCAGGGCGCGTGCGAATAAGGCAACGTCGTTCTTCAGACGGATGCGCTTTCCGGTTTCGATTAAGTGCTCGCGTCGAACTTGTCGAAACTCCGGATCAAGCAAGATCAGGTAGCTTAACTCTGCCCCCTGTTGAACCAAGTTCATGTGCGAGAGCCCGGTAACCTTGTCATGGAACCCGCGGAAACCTATAAGTTCGCTTAAGACCACTCCAGAATCATTGAAACTGAGGGTCTGGTCAAAGTCGCTGGCCAACAAATATTGCTTTAACATACTAGTACTCCCCCTAAAGTCACTCGCTTAATCCCAGGGGCACTACCCCCTTAAGTTAACGATAACCCTGTTCGCGCTAGGGCTCCCACGAATTATTTTGATGGGTGCTATGCGTTAAAAGCGTGAACGTACCATTATACTTTGATTAGATGTGGTAGTCCTCTAAAAGATTAAAAGTAAAGGAGATGCTTCCAGAAATGGGTCTGCTTAGGCCGCAAAGTGTGTAGTTTTATGGAGATAGGCAAGGCGAATAGGAAGCGAACATCCATCGGGCTAGTCTCGGCCTTTACCAGCCACGCCCTCCCGTATCCGGCGGAGGATCGGGAAAAGCCAATTTCGGGCCGTGGAAGGGGCGTGAATGCCCTGCGGAAGCTCTAGGGGCGCATCCGTCACTGTATAAGGCTCGTTGGTTCGCGAATGTTTGTACAGGCTGCGCATTTCGGCGCCGTTGAGGGGACGGGCGCCACGCCGCCCGAAGACGGCGAGCTGATTTCCCGATTCGTCCACCGCACGGTCGCGGTCAATTCCCTTGGAAATAGCCAGCGCCGGGCCGCGCGTGTGCGCGGTAGCGATTAATTTTGGGGTTGGGCGTGGACTGAATCCTGAAAAATGTGCGGGGTCATCCCACGGAGACATAATTTGTAGAACGCGAAGGCCATTCTTGCCGTCGGCGACAAAAGCGAAGGCGCTAGCTGCAACCATACCGATCTTCACATCATTAACATCATTGAGTTGCCCGCCAGCGGTAAAAAACTGATCGAGTTTTGGCGCATCCGGTTTTTCAATATCAATGATGGCCAGGCCTTGTTTTCCAGCCGAAACGTACGCGTAAGTGCGAGCTACGTAAACATTACGCGCGTCTTCCAGCAGAACGAGCGTATTAGCGATCGGCCTAGGCTGCGCCAAATCTGTCACATCGAGAACCTTAAGTCCGTCCCTGTCCACAACGAAAGCATAACGAAATTGCACAGCGATTCCGCGCGGCTCGTTGAGAATTGGCGCGCTGATGTTCGCGGTAACGCGCGGCGCGAGCGGATTATCAAGGTCCACGACGACGAGCGCCCTGTCCGTGAGGATATAGGCGAGCGTGCCAGCAATGGTAATGCGACGCGCACCCGTGAGGACACCGCCGGGATTGAAAGCGAGCGCACGCTTTAGGAAATTGTTTGCGGGATTGCCATCCAACAGAGTGCCGACGCCAGGATTCTTTGACTTCAGATCAGGATCGCCAATTACCACGAGGCCTTCGTCTTTATCTGCCACATACAGGAAACCATACAGTAAGTGAATAGGTTGTTCTTCATTCTCCGGCAATCGCCGGCGGAGCGGGTCGACCGCCAATGTCGAAGGTGAAGCCACCGCGACAGCATTTTTGGTAGGAACGTAGAAGTGCTGGCCGATCGGAGAAACGGGCGAGGTCACCACGCGCTCCGAGAATCCTTTATTGTCGATGTTCGCGATGTCGTAAACGCGAAAACCACCGGCTCCCAGTGCGGCGTATGCGTATTCGCCGCGAGTCTGAATGTCCATCACGTTGCCGGCGTGTTCGGAGGCGGCGGAAAGCTCCCGGCGATGCCCAACGAAATTTTTGAAATTACCTGGATATGCAATGCGCTGAAGATCGCTCCCGTAGATGGCTTCAGGTTCGTCGTGTTCCGCAACGGCGATGGCTTCAAATCCTTTCTGGCCGGTAGCCACATACACGTAGCGCCCTATGAAGTTCATGAAATTCGTACCCTGTAACAACAATTGAGCCATCCAGGCATTGTTGTCGTTGTTCGCTGAAACGTGGCAGTCGCTGCATTGCTTCGTTTCTTTCGCGCGCACGGTGTGTGGAACGAACGTGCTGTAGGCTTGGCCGGAAAACCCCTCGCTAGAGATAGTTTGTTGGGTGTAATAAAGCCACTCGCGATTGGCGTTTTGCGAACTGACCAGCACCGCGCACGAAGAACGCGCGGGCGCGATGCGGTGTCCGGTCACCGTGCCATCGACCCCGAGCATATAAATGTCATCGCGAAGTACCTGAAAGTTGTAACTCGTGTAATTGCGCGTCAGCAGGCCTTCATTGTGCAGCATGGGACGCCGAGCGTTGGCGGTCATTTGCAGATGGCAGCCGAAGCATGTGGGCGTCCAAGACGTATGACAGGAATAGCAGGTCATGCTGCTATTACCGTGCGCCAGATGCGAATCGTCATCGGGCATCTGCGAAGAAACGACTCCGTCCTTGTTCATCAATTTAGCGCGCAGCGACTTTATGCTGAAGTGTACGTTTCCGGGTGTGATGCTATCGACGGTCTGCACGATCTCCCACTCTTTGTGTTCATCCGACATGGACCGTTGAACGAGGTTGTCGCCGCGCCATTCGAAGCGGCGGATTCCCCAAGGCGTGCGCAGAGTATCAAGGTGGCGGCCCCGCGGCTCTCCGGGTTTTATCGGATCTGACGCGGCAGGGCCGGATGTAATCAGCGAGGCCTTTTTCCAGATCGTTCCATGGCAATCGATACAGTCGATTTCCACGGCCGCGCGCGGCTCACCATAGATCTTTCCGTCTCCGTGATTGTCCTGGGCAAAGTGACAATCGTTGCACTGCATACCCTTTTCCAGATGGATGTCCGCAAGATGTACAGCCTTCGAAAAGCGATCCGGATCATCGAAGGCGATTTGCTGGCCGTCTCTATCAAGCCAATTGCCCTTGCGATCGTGGTTGAAAACTGCACGAAAAACCCAGCCATGGCCGTGGAAATCGGCGAATTGAGTGGTTTTAAGCTGGGCGTTAAATTCGGAACTCCCGACTTTTTCGAGAAACTTGTCATCGCTCCAAAGACCTCGCGCAGCAGCCGCTTCGGGATTACGTAGATAGGACTGATAGCGTCGCTCTTCGGAGAGCTTGCGTTGCTCTGGCGGGTACATTTTGTCGCCATCGATTTCGTTATCCCACCAAGTGAGTCCGAAATACGTCGTCACCATGTTCGTGCCCGGGTGGATGTGACAGATCATGCACTGGCTTGAGGGTATGGAACGCGTAAAGACGTGCTTTATGGGATGGCCAGATTCGTTTTTCGGAATAGCTGGGTCTGCCGAAGCGCTGAATCCCGAGTGGCCGTATCGAGCATAAGAAGCTGAGTGCAAGGCGTCGCGGTCGTTGGCATAGATGACATGGCAAGCGGAACAACCGCTCGATCGGTAATCGCCCGAATGATCGTTTGTGCCGGGTAGAGACATTACCGGGTCCAGCAAACGTGTCTTTTGCAAGCCGAGAAAAACAGGATCTGTACGAAGCTCCGTGCCGAATCCGCGCTCGCTCAGCTTGTCATCGGGTTTTCCCGGATCTTCTTCGCGAGTCGGGTTTCCAATCTCGCCTTTTTTGCGTCCTCCGCGTTCGAATACGCGAAGAACATTGCCTGGCTGCGAAATTTCCCAGCGATACAAAGGATCAAGCTGCGTGAGTATGCCCTTGGCGCGCGTTTCTTCGGGCGTGGGAGGCGGAGAAGTTCTGATGGATTGTGGCGTGCCGTCGCTATCGTAGCTTTCTCCGAAACGAGTGTTCTTCGTGGGATACCCGCCATTATTGTAGAGCGCCGCTCCCCAAAGCATGCCCGAATGTGTCATTAGGCTAGTGGAAACGGCGCGAGTTTCGCTGGCGTGGCAGCCAACAGAACCGCAAGTCTCTGGTGCCACGCGGAGATCACCAGGATTCACAAACTTAACGTAGTCGTAGGATTCCTTCAGCCACTTTGTATAGGTGCGTTCCCGGCGCACGGAACGTCCCTTGTTATTTTTCAGGCTCCCATCGCGTGGCTGAACGTGAGCCTTGTCTCTGGCGGATTGATATTCGCTGGAATTTGCCGGTGTGCCAGACGCGACGTTGATTTTGGAGTCGCCCCCGTGGCAATCAGTACATCCCAGTTGCACAGTCTTTGTGGGATGCATCGTGGGTACATCGGTCGTAGTGTGGCAGCTGATGCAGCCCGTGGACTTTCTGTCAGCTTCTTCCTGGGATTGGCCACGAGGAGACGCCGGTGAGCCGTGGGATTGGCCCGAAAGGGAAGGTACCCCGGGGGTGGAATCTGCTGCCAAATATTCGGAGCGGGAACGCGTTGCCAAGTATAGGAGAAATCCGCAGGTACAGAGCGCACACAATATCAGGAGGTGCAATCCGTGGTGGTACGAACTCAAGGTAAGCGTCGCAGATTTTTGGGCTGCGGACATTGTTCCCTCAAAAAGTAAACTTCACCGAGCCAAAAAGCGAGAAAAGTGTGCGGCTGGTGTAGATGTCTTTAAAACCCTGACCCGGTTGCAACGCTGAAGCTCCACCCGTGAGGATAATGTTCTCCGTGAGAGGCGGGCGATACACAACGCCCAGGCCGTAGTCTACGCCAATGGTGTGATGAATCGGCGATTGGAAAAGAAGGTATTCGAGCGGCTCGGTGCGCTGGAAGCGCAGGAAGTTAAGGTTAGTGAAACCTCTGAGCTTGGGCGTGATATCAAAGTCCGCGCCAGCGTTCGCCAAAAAGATGCCCGGATTCACAAAATTAGCCTGGCCTTCCTCTTTACTCGCTCGCAGCGATGGAATGAGACTGCCCGGCGTAGTTAAAAGTACGCCGGAACCTGTGAGCCGAATGCCTTCACGATTCCAAAAACTGAAAAGCCCACCTGCAAAGGATGGAAGATCGACAATGGAATCAAAGCCACGTGCGCGGCCGTCCCTGGGGTTCGCGTCCCCAGACGTGTAAAAGGTGGAGACGCGATAGCGAATCCAGTCGCGATCGAAAGAAAGTTCGGCGGCGGCCATCTGTCCATTAACGGTCACAGGGCGCCCGGCAATCGGGTTGAAAGTATCCTTGCCGGCAACTTCATAAACAGCGTGGGTGATATTTAGCCGCCCGATGTGGCCACTGCCAAGCCAGCCAAAGTAGCCAACGCGGATTCCGTGCAAAATCGGTCCAGCCCCTTGATTAATTACATTTCCAATGGGCGAGGGCCGCACCAGAAATCCGTTGTCGTCATAATGCAAGCTCGGATCATCTTTGTTCCACGCAACAACAAATTCAGCAGTGTAACCAGGGAAGAAGAAGTCTTGCAGATAAACGTTACCCAGAACGACTTGCTGGTGACGTCGCTCGAAATTAATATTTAGACCGCTATTTGTATTCTTCTCAAGAAAATCAAAGTAAGCAACGTTGTATTCGATGCGGTCGTTACGTAAGTTCCCAAAAATTCGCAGGGCAGGCTGTTCATCGACGAAGAGAAAGCCTCGAAAATCCGCGTTGAATTGCTGAATCCCGGCGCGCACGGAAACGAAGTCATAATTTGGGCTGAGGTCCGCGATTTTCACTTCCACGAAAGCTTCCTGAAGGCCGAGGTGATGGTCAAAACGGTTGGTGCCATGGCGAACGTCTGGATTAACGATTCCCAATTCCCGGACCTTCAAATTGTTGAGGCTGATTTCCGGGGTGATACGAACGCGCCAATCTACAGGCCGGAAGGAAGCATCCCCATGAAAAAGATCGAAGGTGAAGCGCAACGTTTGGTCAAAAAATGCCTGCTCACCCTTTCCGAAAAATTCACTGCTGGCGGGTCGTGCCGTGCTGACATTGCTGGGCGACGGAACGCGGCGGCCGTCGAAGAATGATCCCGCAGACGCAGTGATATTCAAGAATGTTTGTTGGCCTAGAACGGCCGGCCATATCGGTTCGTCACCCTTGAAGCGGTTGCGATTGAAGGGATCGTACCAATGTGGCTTGGTATAAATGTATTCACCTCTTTGCGAATAGCGGCGATAGTCAGGTTGTTCCAGGGCCCACCGATTTGGGACCGCGTTGTACACGTCGGCCACAGGCGGAAGAATATCCGGAGAGATGTTTTCGACGTAGCGAGGATCAGAGTCGAGACGATGCCGAAATTCACGGTAACTTCCCAGTGGTGCTTGCTGCTCGGCAGAAAGAGGAGGACCTAACTCCGGAAGCCGCGGTAGTCGCGAACGCGCCTCAGCCGCTGCAACGGTTACCAGCGAGATCTCAAGCGTAACAACTTCATTGGCATTCAGCACGATTTCCGGCAGTACGAATGGCGCGTAGTCCGAAGCCTCTACGCGGACTTCATAGTGTCCCGGCGGCAAAGGAAAAAGCCGGAACACACCTTCGCCGGATGCCGTGCCGCGATATGTTTCTCCGGTTTGTAGATTGTGCAGTGTCAACTGAGCGCCGGGTACCGGTAGCGTAACGCTTGAGAAGCCGCCATCTCGGACAATGCCATCGAGAGCGCTGGTGGAAAGAGCTCGCTGGCGTGGGATGCGGAGAGCCGGACCAGTTTCGCGAGGCGGCTTGGCCGTTTCTTGCGCTGCGCGGTGGGATGAATGGCGTGACCTGCCAGGAGCCGCAGCGACGCCACCACAAGGAACCAGCGCGACGCAGCACATCGCGCAAAACCACCGTGGAAAGCTTCGCGTTGAACAAAAAATCATGTGTTCGCGGCCTTGAAAGAATAGGAAGATGATTCGCAGACGGCATCTAGATAACAATAACGGCGAGTCGGGAGCAACCTCTTTTCCAGGTTTTAACATACTTCGATAACAGGGCATTTGCGGGCGAATGCCTCATTTCGTCCCATCGACAGGCAAAATGGTTGAGCCTTAGGGAAAGAGTGTGATACCAACGCAAGTACCCAAATTCACGATAACGATGCACACGCTTCGAAAACCGGTCCCGTCAAGCCGAGCGCACAGCCGCCGAAAAAAAAAGCTTGCCGCAGGCATTGTATTGGCCTTGGGGATTGCGGGCGCACTGGCAATTCTTCTCATCGGCTGTGGCGGCGCCATAAACGCTCCTCCTCCGCCCGTGACCGTTACCCCCGCTGCAACGCTAAGCGCGAGCGACGTGGGCAGCATCGTACAAGCTGCCGCGGCTGCTGCTTCTCCCACGACCATGGTGATCGCCGTGGTGGATCGCGCAGGAAATGTGCTGGCCTTGTACCGCAAACCCGACGCGCCGGCCACCACCACGGGGAATTTCAGCATGCCAGCAGATTCCAACGACGTGGCCGTCGGGCTCGCGCGAACAGGAGCCTTCTTCAGCAATAACCAGGCGCCGCTGACCAGCCGTACTGTGCGTTTCATTAGCGGGATTCATTTTCCGCCAGGTGTCACGGACACCGGCAACGCTGATCTGTACGGCATCGAAAACACGAACCGCGGGTGCACCCTATCGACAGAACTTGAAGCACGCGGAATTCATCCTTCTCGTTCCACAGGGGGCGGTCCCGGCTTGGGAATCATTACTGGCAAAGCCGACACGAACGATAGTAATTCGAATGGTGTGAATCCAGGCGGCCTGCCGATATTTAAGGGGAATGTGCTCGTGGGGGGCATAGGTATCGCGGGAGTTGCGCTCGACGTGGCAGAGTTTGCCGCATTTACGGGAGCCCAGGCGAACGGTTACAGCCCCATCCCCTCGCCACTTCCCGCGCCCGGCGAAGTATTTCTCGGAGGCGTGGCGCTGCCTGCCGTGAACCAAACCACCAGGCCATCGAGTGTAGGACCGGGAATGTTTGTGGGTAGCTACGTTGCGGCGCCGCAGCCCGGTCAGCCTGCACCGGAAGGCGATCTTGTGGGGCCACATCCCAGCGTGAATCCTGACCCTTCTAACGGTGGACTCTCCTTCACCGAAGTGAAACAAATCCTGGACAATGCCGAGGCCACCGCAAATCTTACGCGCGCTGCGATTCGATTGCCGCTGGGCGCGCGCACAAGAATGGTTATCGCCATTTCGGATTTGAATGGAACTATCATCGCGCTTCGCCGCATGCCCGACGCAACCGTGTTCAGTATAGATGTCGCGGCATCCAAAGCGCGAAACATGGTGTACTTCAATAGCATTCAACGCACCGCAGCAGACCTTGATCAATTGCCGATTGGTACTGCGGTCACAAACCGCACTATCAGTTTTGGAGCACAGCCGCTGTTCCCTCCAGGCATCGAAGTTTCGCAGCCCGGACCATTTTTCAATTTGTACTTGAACGATACGGCCAGACCTTGTTCGCAGGGGTTCGCAAGTGGCTTGCCAAGCGGCAATAACAGCGGAATCGTTTTTTTCCCAGGAAGCACTGGCCTTTACCGCAATGGCACCCTTGTGGCCGGCCTCGGTGTGAGCGGTGACGGCGTGGACCAGGATGATTACGTGACGTCCGGTGGTGCGGTGGGATTTCAAGCTCCGACAAATATCCGAGCGGACCAGCTCTTCATTCGCGGCGTCAGGCTCCCGTATTTCAAATTTCCGCGCAATCCCACCAACTGATACGGCTCTACAGGACAGTAGTTAACCTTCACGGAGTTTGTGTCCTGCGAGGTTACCCAGTCCGTCGTACGTAGCGTACTTATAAGTTTCGCTAAGCGTGGGGTAATTAAAAACCTGCTCGATGAATTCGTCGATCGCCAACCCTTTGTCGAGCACGGTCATGCCGATGTGAATAAGCTCCGTAGCGATTTCCCCAATAATGCTGACGCCAAGAAGTCTTCGATCGCTTCGGGCAAAAATAAGCTTCAGCATACCCGCAGTATCACCCGTGATGTGTCCACGAGCGTTGTTCTCGTAGTGCGCGCGTCCGACAACGTAATCGATCTTCTTTTCCTTGCAAGACTCCTCGGTTTCCCCAGCGGCCGAAATTTCCGGGATGGTGTAAATACCCATAGGGAGCAGGGAAGCCACACGTTGTTTGTACTTCAAGCCGAAGGCGTGGCATACCGCAACGCGCCCTTGCTCCATGGACGTGGAAGCCAACGCGGGAAAACCGATCACGTCTCCAGCAGCGTAAATATTCGGAATGGTGGTGCGGTAGTTGCTGTCTACCGTGATATAACCGCGATCGTTGATGGCCAAGCCGGCCTTCTCGAGTGCCAGGCCATCGACGGCTGCCTTGCGGCCAGCTGCAAAAAGCGCTGCATCGGTTTGCAGCGTTTTACCGCTCTTCATCGTCAGGCGCGCGCCGGATGACGAGTTCTCCACTTTGACGGGACGCTCGTTGAACCAGAAATGCATCCCCAGACTATCAAGCCGATCGCGCAATCGATCTGAAATCTCAGCGTCCAAGAATGGCAACAGTCGGTCGCGTCCATCCACCAGCGTGACGTCCACCCCGAGCGCCATGAAGATCGAAGCGTACTCGCATCCAATAACTCCTCCGCCAATGACCGCCAAACTTTTTGGTATGCGGTCCATCTGCAAAAAGGTGTCCGAATCGAACGTGTGGACATCATCGAAAGCGATCTCCGGCGGACGGTGAGGTTTTGAACCGGTAGCAATTAGAATTACTTCGCCCGTCAGCCGCCGCGTCCCGCTCGTGACCGTTGAAGTTCCGTTGCCTGCGTGTGAATTAACACTCGAAACAACGACCGTATGCGCGTCTTCGAAGGATGCTTCCCCGCGCACGAGCTCAATGTGGTGCAGATCGAGATTTCTCAAGATGCGCAGGCGTTCCATCTCCACGACTTCTCGCTCGTGGTGCATGAAATCCTGTACGGTAAGGTTTTCCTTGAGCGAGTAATCGATTCCATAGAGTCCCCGCTGTTTGAGGCCCGAAAAATACAACGCGGATTCCCGTAGTGTCTTGCTCGGTACCGTGCCTGTATTGATGCAGCTTCCGCCCATGTGATCCGCGCGCTCGATGACCGCGACGCGCTTCCCGAAGTAGGCGGCTTGCGCGCCGGCCTTTTCACCAGCCGGGCCGCAGCCAATAACAATTAAGTCAAAAGTGTCATCCGGCGCCACAAAATCCTCCTCAGTCGTGCTCACTCAGCACTTAAAGCCTCCCAGTATTGGGACCGGGTAATGGACCGCATCGGCATCCTACAAGTTCCCCGTAGGCCCAGCAAACAAACTTTACGGTAGGTGCCCAGAGCCGCGGCCTATCGCGTGGAAATCTTGCCGTGCTATTCTCTGGGTGCCGCGTATCACCGGTGCGGCTGTGGCGAAATTGGCATACGCGGCGGGCTTAAAATCCGCTGGGGTTTTCCCCGTTGTCGGTTCGAGTCCGACCAGCCGCACCATTCACTTTTGAAAGCCAGTCAGCCTCAGGCTTTCCTACCGTCTGGATAGAGGTGCATTTTCGATTGCGCGGTCCGAAGAAAAGTAAGTTTTTGTCTGAAGTGCTTGCTGCACGCTCGTTTTGCAGTAGTGTTGGGTACCATGAAATTGCAGAATGACTGATGCTTACCTGAAGTCCCAAGCTCACCCCTGGAGCAACGGTATATGGATTTACAGCCGGACCGTTTACGTATCCTGTTTGTCGACGACGAGGAAAACATTCGTGTAACTCTACCTCGTATCTTGGAGCGATATGGCTACGAAACGCTCGTCGCCAGCAGCGTTTCGGAGGCACTCGTAGAGATCAACTGCTCTCGCTTTGATGTTCTCATCACCGACCTGAACATTCATAAGGAGGGGGATGGCTTTCTGGTAGTAAGTGCAATGCGCCACGTCCAGCCTGATTGCGTAAATCTGATCTTGACCGGATACCCGGGTTTTGAGAGTGCTCTTCAGGCTATCCAAACGCAGGTGGACGATTACTTCATAAAACCCGCCGATATCGACACTCTCGTTACCAAGATGAAAGAAAAGTTGGGTCGTCGTCATTCTCTTAGCCCGGCTCCCCTTAAACGTCTCTCCACAATTTTGACCGAATGTAGCCGACAAATTACAGAGCACATCGTGGCCATGATGAACGCAGATCCCAGGATATCGGCCGTTAATCTATCGGATGAAGAGCGCATCGACCATCTTCCCAAAATTCTCAAAGCCCTCATCGAACAGTTGGAACTAGAAAGCGACGAGGTAAGCTTAGAGGCTCGACGTTTCGCTGCCGAGCACGGGCGCCGCAGAAAGAAAGACGGATATGACGCCCCAATGTTAGTGCGAGATTTTCAGCTGATAGCAGAA
This sequence comes from Candidatus Dormiibacterota bacterium, assembly GCA_035602135.1. Classification (GTDB taxonomy): domain Bacteria; phylum Acidobacteriota; class Terriglobia; order Acidiferrales; family UBA7541; genus Acidiferrum. The sequence continues at coordinate 83,874 of DATNMX010000154.1, read as the reverse complement.
GCTATCCATGACCTGATGCGAAGTGACCTCCTGCCCATGGGCCTCGTCGGGCTGACTACTGACCTAGGGCGACTAACGAAAGGTCTCGACACTCTCTTACTGGAGTCCGTCGGGGCCTTCGAAAGTTCCAAGTAAGAATTATACTTCCGCATTATAGTATTCGCCTGTAGACACCATGCTGTTCCGTTTGTTCACGTCCAATGAATCGGCGCTAACATACTTGCGCTGATACAGCGAATGGCACAAAAACAATAATGGCGGCAGATTCCAATACAAAGCGAGCCTTCCTGAAGGGCGTGATTTTGTCGATCATACTCTCGGCAACTTTGGCGCTGGGACTGGCTCGCACGCGCGCAGGAGAATGGCTCGAGAATGGATCCCAGGATGTGCGCGCACGCTGGACCGCTCAGCCAGCAAAGGCCGACCCGCGCATCGTCATCATCGACATCGATAATGCCAGCCTCAGTACGTTGCAAGAGAAACTAGGCCGATGGCCTTGGACTCGACGCGTTTGGACCGAAGTGATTCGTTACGTATCCTTGGGTAAACCGAGCGCCATCATTGTCGACGCTATCTTCGGCGGAGAAGAAAACAACGCTGTGGATTCGGAATTCGCCAGAATTACTAAGGAATCGGGGAAAGTTGTGTTGGGGTTTACGTTTCTGTCCACTAAGTTGGAGCGGGCAAACGAAAATTCTGACCAGAATAGAAAGGAATATCTCGAGGCGCATGCATCAAAGTTTGGATTGCGGGAAGGGTTGGGAGAGGTTTTGCCCGAAGATCAGTTCGAGGCACATTTGCCACTGGAGAAATTGGCCAACGCTGCGGCTGGGCTCGGCTGCTTAAACGCTAGCGAAGACCTCGATGGTGTGGTACGCAGCATTCCCCTGCAGTATCAATTTCGCGGTCGTGCCTACGATTCACTCGCACTGCGTGGTGTTCAGCTCGCCTCCCCACAGAAATCATTGCCCGTGTGGCACAAAAGGGAAGGTCTGTTTGACTCGAATTACCTCGTCCGAACAGGCCTGCATATTCCCGTTGATGATCAAGGACGTATGTTGCTCTTATGGCGCGGCGATGCCAAAGTTTATCCTCGGCTTCCGATCTGGGAGGTTATCTGCTCGATTTACTCGGCGCAATGTCCGAACGCCGAGCACAATTATCCGCCAGATTATTTCCACGATAAGATTGTGTTGATAGGCGCGAGTGCCACAGCTAGTTCGGACGTACACCCAACTCCCTTCAGCGCAGTCGCACCAGGTTTTATCGCGCATGCCACTGCTATGGATAACCTGCTAAACGCAGAAGCTTTGCGCGCTGCTCCTTTCTGGTTGCTGACTTTTAGTGTTGTAGCCATGGCGAGCTTGGGCGGGCTACTGCAGTTGCACCTGCGCTCGATCGCTGTGGGCGCCGCGATTTTGTGCTTGCTGCTCGCTTTGTACTTCGGAGGATCGCTCGCCATCTTTCGCAACCTGCACTTGGTGCTTCCCGTGATAGCGCCATGTCTAGGACTAATCACTTCCTTTGGAGCTTCCACCGTTGCTCGCTATGTGACCACTGGCCGCGAGTTGCGCCGCACGCGCGGCGTCCTGGACCGTTATGTCGCTCCTCAGCTAGTCGACTACGTGATGTCCAACTTGGAAAAAATTCACCTCAATGGTGATAAACGCCAGCTCACCATACTGATTTCCGACGTTCGCAACTTTACGACCATGACGGAAAAATCCGAGCCCATGGAGCTGATCTCTCTGCTCGATGACTACCTCGCGGCGATGACCGAGATCATCTTCAAATACAACGGCATCGTCGATAAATTTATCGGCGATGGAATCCTGGCTTACTGGGGCGCCTTTACTCCCGGCACCAATCACGCGCAGGAAGCCTCCCAGGCTGCGGTCGAAATGATCGAGCGAGTTGAGCAGCTGAATCAGCAGTGGGCAAAACAGGGTAAAGGCCCAATCTCTATCGGTATTGGCATCAACACTGGATCTGTTATCTTCGGCAATATCGGACGTGGCAAGAAGATTGAATTCACTGTCATAGGGGATGCTGTTAACCTGGCTGCGCGCCTGGAAGGTCTGAACAAAGAATTTCACACTTCCATTATCATCAGTGAATTTACGCTTCAAATGTTAGGCGACACCGCAAAGGTCAGGCCATTGGGTGGAGTAAAAGTGAAAGGTAAGACCATAGAAACCGCGGTGTTCGAGCTTCAGTCCATGGCCCTCATTCCTAATACCACTGTTCCATCTCAGGTCACACCCGATTCCAAGACGCCAGCAAAATCTGTATTATGAGGGCACCTGGAGAGAAACCATGATCGGTACCTTGATGCGATGCGGAGTCTGCCTGGCTACCATCTCGCTTACGTCCAGCGCTCCGGCTTACTCTTTCTACCAACCTAGTCAACAGCAAGACCCCCCAAAAGAACAGAAGAAGGACCAGAAAAAAGATCAAGCCGACAAAAAGGGCCAACCTGCCGGCAAAGACAATCCGCAAAATAATCCTCCTGGCGGCACCCCAGCAACTCCTACAGCAAGTGATCCTGCCAAGCCAGCTCCGCTCTTCGGCGGCACGCTGAACTTAAAGTCTTCGCGGCAAACAAAAGACAGCTCCGCACTTGGCTTCAATGGTGTAGATCCAAACGGCCAGGTGCAAAAAAGTTTCTTGTCCGCTGCACCCACTGGCGCGGACGCAGCCAAAGCGCAGCAAGTTGCGGTCTATAAGGTGGATCAAGCCGAACTGGCCGCATTCATCGCCGATGGTCATCTCAATCCAAAGGCAGCGCCGCAGAAGCCTGAAACGAAGTAGGAGATTCTCCCATGCGCACATTTAAATTCGTTTTACTCCTGATAATGGTTGGTACCTTCGCGCAGCCTAGTTCGGCTCAACTTGGCGATGTTTTGCGCCACGCCACAAGAGCCAAGAAAGCTGTAGATATCTATACGCCGTGGACGGCTGAGCAAGAACAAGCCATCGGCCAAGCCTCCGCAGCGAAGCTCATCAACATTTTCGGGCTGTATGAAAATCCGGACATGGTCAAATACGTTAATTTTGTGGGGAACGCCGTCGCACGCCAAGGCAGTCGCTCGATTCCTTACCGCTTCGGCATTTTGGACAGCGAGGTCATCACGGCTGTTTCTTTGCCCGGTGGATATATTTTTGTTACCCGCGGTGCGCTGGCGAACATGCATAATGAATCTGAGCTTGCGGGAACGCTCGCTCATGAAATTGCTCACGTAGACCGTCGCCATCTGGAAAAAGAAATTCGCGCCCAAAAAACCACTCAATTCGCTACAGAAGAAGCTGCCTCGAGGGTTCCGGCAGGCGCCGAACTGATTAATCTCGCAGGCGACATCATTACCAAGGCACTGACTCTACAAATCAGCCGCGACAAAGAAACCGAGGCAGACAAACTCGGCGTGGACCTCGCAGCCAAGACTGGCTACGATGCAGCCGGTCTCCGCAACTTCATCCAGTTCCTCGCACAGGTTCCCGCTACTCCGGAAACCAAGCGTCAATTAGGTCTGTGGGGCAGCACGCACCCGCCTTTTAGCGAACGCGTGGCCGCTCTCACGGCGCTGCTACCTGCATATTCGTCCAGCGGCCAGCAACTCCAGGAGCGCTACGCCGGGAATATTAATGCAGTCAACTTTGCGAAGACTTTTTCCGCGTCCCAACCTGGTGGTCCTGAGATGGACGGTATCGTGAGTAAAGGTGTCGTCGTACTCACAGGTGGAACTCTTCCCGAAGGCTCTCGCGTCAAAGTTCGCGTAGTTCAATAGGCGGATTTTGTGGACGGTTCAGCAGGCTTCGTTCGGGCTGAAGTGTCGGTACATTTCGACGCGTGGCGCGTCGGTGGTAGCTTCGTGTCCATGGCTGCGGCGGGAATCAGCTTTAGCAGGACACCGATCTAAATACGCTGTTACCGTAGAACTCGGGCACCTCGAGAGCCTCTTTCTAAATTTCTTCTTCACGTGGATAATTACTTCTTCATACTCCCAGCGAGGTAAAGGAAACTATGCCCAACGTAAGCAGTAAGAAAGGTGTCATCGGAATCTTAACCGGAGGCGGTGACGTCCCAGGACTAAATCCTGCAATCCGCGGGGTCACCCTCCGCGCGCTCCACGAAGGTTACCAAGTCATTGGCATTCGCCACGGCTGGGCCGGATTGGTCGAAATGGTTCGCGAAAAAGACTACGACAACTCAGAGAACTTTCAGCTGCTTACTGAAGAAATTGTCGACCGCGCCGGCCGGACCGGCGGAACTTTCCTGCATTCCTCCCGCACTAATCCAGGGCGCGTCAGTAAATCGAGCGTCCCTACTCATCTGAAAAATAATTTCAACGCGGACAAAAACGACCTCACCTCCGAAGTATTGAAAAACCTTGCCTGGCTGGGAATAGATGCCCTCATACCTATCGGTGGTGACGATACCCTTAGCTATGGCGTGCGCCTCCACAAGGAGGGCTTCCGCGTCATCGCCATTCCCAAAACCATGGATAATGACGTGCCGGGGACAGATTACTGCATCGGCTTCAGCACTTGTGTCACCCGCACCCTGCAGTTGGTCAATAGCTTGCGAACATCTGCAGGCTCCCATGAGCGCTTCATGGTCTTGGAAGTTTTCGGCCGCTACGCTGGCTTCACCGCTATGCTTCCGACCATGGCTGGGGGTGCCAATCGCTGCGTCATCCCCGAATACAAATTCAATATCGAGCAGCTCACCGAGCTCCTGGTTGCCGACCGCCGCAAGAACCCCAGCCACTACTCTACCGTTCTGGTTTCCGAAGGCGCCACATTTGAAGGCGGTGAAATGGTATTTGAAGGCGACAGCGCGGACGCGTACGGTCACAAAAAACTTGGCGGGATCGGTGATCTTGTGTCCGACAAAGTGAGAGAGCTCTCAGCAAAGTTCAACAATGGCAAGACGATTGACGTGGTGAATCAGAAGCTCGGTTACCTTGTCCGTTGCGGCGATCCCGATGCTATTGACTCTATCGCTCCCATGGCTTACGGAAATATAGCACTCGATCTGCTTCTTAAAAACGTTCATGGTCGTTTGGTGGTTCTCAAAAACGGTCGTTACAGTGATATTCCCATCGAGACCGTCACTTCCACAAAAAAAGTTGTCAACATCAAGGAGCACTACAATACGGAACGTCTGCGCCCACAATTCTCAAGCTTTGAAAACAAGCCTCTCTTCATCATGACCAGTGATCTGGGATAACCAGACGTGTTCCATGCAAACTGGCTACATCTCGTGTAAAATTAGATCACCGACTTTTTCCCACACCTGTGGATCGAACTCTAATTTTGCATGCGCGCCTTCTAGAATTCTCGCCAGCCAGAAGAGAGCTGAATCGTCCACTTTCTTATTCTTGTAGCTATATTTGAAATTTCCCAGGATGGTTGTTTTTTGGGTGTCCTCGGCAACAATTTCCGCTGTGCCCCGTATAAAAGGGCCATCTCTTTGATAAAAATTTACGGCTCGCGCGACATTGGAAGGAATGATGCTGTCTTTTCTGCCGACGCTATCTATCTGGATAGTCAGAAGGACGGGTACGCCGATTTCTTTCAATTCCCGTGCCAGATTCACTACGGAACCGCCACCTAAACTGTGCCCATACAAAATCACACGTGCGGAAGCAAGCTCCCGGTCGTTCAGCTTGCCATCTCCATCACTATCTAGGGCCTTTTGAATCAACTGTCGGGCCAGCTTATCTTTTCTATTCTCGACAGTTTCCACGTAGACATTGGGAAGATTCAGCGCGCGCAGTTTCAAGGCGAGCTTTCTGACGTTATGCTTCTGCGTGTCCCAAGCCTCGACGCCACCCATGAAGCCGATCACCACATACGAATTTGCGGGAACAGGCGTGGGCGTGCTAAAGCTCCGATAGGATTGGGGCCGGATAATCGCACAGCCTGCTCCTACAAAGATCGCCACGGCCAACAAGGTCAACGCAGAAATGAATCGCATGGTTTTTAGATGCATCCCCGTGCTTCGCGGAAGTGACACTGTGAAGAGTGCAGGAAAATTAATTCCGGCGCCTCAAGTACTACCACTTGCCAGATTTCCCTTCGGCGTTGTCAAATAAGACCTGTCGCATCCTCAGATCTGGCCCGCTGGGTTTTAGCAAAATAGTTAGGAGAAATTTATGGCCTCGGTTCGAACTTCAAGCATTCTCACATTAAGCGGACTTGCCATGCTGATTCCACTTGTCTTGGGTTGCAACGCCAATCAGACCGACGAAGCGGAGCGAGAGCGAAATCAGAAAACTCGCGAAGAAGTGGCCAAAGCTACCGAGCGCGCCAAGCCCGCCATAGAAGAAGCGGGCAAAAAGATTGGTGAAGCGGCGTCGAAAGCCGCCGACGAAGCTCGCGCCGCTGCCGAAGGCGTCAAAGAAGGTTGGTCTCGCGGCGGACACCAGCTCCTGGATATAAACTCGGCGAGTGAAAGGGAACTTCGGAATCTACCCGGTATCACGAAGCAAGATGCGCTTAAGATCGTCGACGGCCGGCCGTATCGCGACAAACACGAACTGGTCGCCAAGGGAATTCTCTCGGATGCTGCCTATATGGAGATCCGCGACCACATTACCGTGGCCAAACGGCAATAATCTTTCCGTAATCTTCTTCCTTCGTCGCGATAAAGGGATTCGGGTATTGACGAAGTCCTCGAATGCACACATTGTGCAGTTAAGCCATCGAGCAATAGTTCGGTCTTTAGACTGCTTGTAACATACTAATAAGAATGCACTTATCGAAGATACTGAAGTATCAGGAGAGGATCGATGAAAAGATTTTGCATACTGAGTTTCCTTACCTTATTCGCTTTGATGTTGCCGGGAAGATCGTTAAGTGACACGTTGGTTCTGCGTGACGGTACGCGCATTTCCGGCGTTTTGGTTAAGAGAACTGCTACCATGGTGACATTCAAGAACTCCCACGGTGTCGTCCATCGCTACAAGGCTTCCGAAGTGGAAAACGTTGAGCGCACCTTGGTTCAGAACCGCGACGGCAATCAGGACACCTATGGCGGTGCCAACACCTACGGCGCGCCCAGCGGTCATAGTGCTTCCAGTAACGATCATCAGCCAGAAGTGCTTCCCCAAGGAACGCAACTCGTCATCCGCACGAACGAGGACATCGATTCGAAGACCGCCTCGCCCAACCAACATTTCTCCGCACAAATCGACGAAGATGTAAGGGACAATGCTAACGAACTCATTGTTCCTAGAGGCTCCCCGGTCCAACTGATCATTCGAACTGTTTCTTCCGGCGGAACTACGGGCACGCCGGACATTGTGCTCGATATTCATTCGATCACCGTTGGCGGCCGACGCTACCTGGTTAGCACCACTGCCCTTCATCAGAAAGGTAGATCGGGACTCGGCGCGAACAAGCGCACTGCAGAAATGGTCGGCGGCGGAGCTGTTGCAGGCACCATCATCGGGGCGATCATTGGCCACGGGAAAGGCGCAGCTATCGGAGCTGCAGTGGGCGCGGCCGGCGGCGCAGCTGCCCAGGTGTTGACCAAGGGCAAGGAAGTAAGAATTCCAGCCGAAACGGTCCTCAAATTTAAATTGGATCAACCCGTCACGCTCGCTCCGGAGCGTTAGAGCATCTCTCGTTGGCGCTGTCCGGAATTAATTCCGGTGATTTACGCGCACGGTTGCTGCGTGTTCAACTTGCCAAATTAAAAATAATACGCGAGTCTACCGCGGAGCGCCTGAGACCGGAACGCCCCGGTATCCTGCGCGAGATGATAGTAAAAATAGTCGGCGCCTACTTCCCAATTTCCAAATCGCGCAGCGTTGCGGAGTGCCAGTTCCCAAGCGAGGTGATAAGGCCTGCCCGAAATCGATTCGACACCTACGCCTCCCAAATATTCTGCGCGGAACCTTCTTCCGAGCTGAAACTTAACGCCCCCTTGTCCTAAGTGGTCGTAGTAACGGCTAGGGCTGAAATAGCCGTGGCGCAAACTTTGATCAAACGCAAGATAGGTAAAACGATAACCGAGTCCCACGGCAAACTGAGATTGCCCCGTCCAGTGCAGCAGGTCAGCGTCGAATCTCTGGCTTCGGTTGCTGTCTGAATAATGTTCGCGGGACCATGAACTCCTCAAGCGCCAAGCTTTCGGATCCCACTCCAGTCGAGCGTTCCATCCTGTAGCGGCAAGATCGAAGAGCGAAGACTGATAGGTTGGGGCAATTGGCCTTCGCTTAAATCCGCCGCTGATCCATAAACGATTTGCGGGGTGTAATTCCGCGCCTGCCGAAAAAAGCCCTCGACCGCTTCCATCAGGGAAACGCACCGTTCCCCCACCCCCGCTGAGTAACACCCCGCGTGTTATTTGCGCACGTACTTCACCTGTAAACCAATTGACGTTTGCTTTGGGCCCGGCGCTATTCCACAGCACACGTTCTTCAGCCAAGAGACGTGCTCCGAGGCGGTTTGTAATTTGCCCCTCGAAGTCCTGGCTGAACCGCCAAAAGCGGCGGCGGGCAGAGTCCGAGAAGAAAGCGCTGCTAACTTGGACCCGTCCAGACTTTCTTACTCCCGCGCGGCGCGGTTCCCGGTCCCGTGATTGCGAGAAACGATCATTCGCCCCATTCTTTTCGAAGAGCACTCTATATTCGTCGAGTCTAGTGCTATCAGGGTGATGAGCGCGAGCTTGTTGGTAGACATCGCGGGCCTCGGCGGCGCGTTTCTCGTGAAGTAGATTACGTATCAGCCCTGCAGAGGCCGCTTCGTCACTCGGATCCGAGGCCAGCAATTGCCGGTAGAGATCGTCAGAAGGCTTATATTCACGGTTGTATCCCAAAGCCCGAGCTAGTTCGAGTTTGGCGATCCGATTAGAGCCATCTTCGTGCAGAATCTCCCTAAATAGCTTTATCGCTTCGCCGTCCTGACGGTCATACAGATAAGCCCGCCCCAATTCGATCTTAAGGCTCAAGTCGTTCGGATATTTCTTCCGTCCCTCTTCCAGTAAACTAATCGCCTCTACGTACCGCTTCTGCTGGATAGCGGTTCGCGCAGCTTCGCGTATCTCCGTGGTGGAGGTTTGGGTCTGGGGCCAGGCTGGAATGGCCAGACACAGCATGGACCAGTAACACAACGTTAGCATCCGAACCACTCGCATCGTCTACTCCTAGACTTTTGTTTATTTTACCTGGAAGGAGGGTGACGCCCAGATGGCGCGTTCAATCAACTTGTCTAGTAGATCATCCATTAAGAGAAACGAAGGGAGCAATCGCCAGTCGCGGCCAAGTTATGGCTGGGTGCCATCTCCTTGTTACAACCGCTCGCTCCCCGGTAGAACCTCAGCTCTGCTCGATTAGATGTTACTTGGTGCCAGCGTCTTGGATCTGGTCTTCCACCTGATCCTGTACACGATCTGTGTCCGTGGTGCTCTCATGGAACGCGCCGTCCAATTCCGGTGCTTCGGCTTCCATTTCTACCCCTTCTTTTAGCTCCGCCTCATGGCTAAGATCCGCAACTTCCGCCTGGTCGCCGATGAGATCTTCGTGCTCGACATTGAGCTGCTCATCTGCCTGGCTGGTCGAGTCTTGTTGCGCCGGATGGGCTGAAATCGACTTTGGAGCGCCGATAAACAAGATCAGTGCCGCCGCCATCCCTAGAGTACTCACTTTAGAATATGACTTGCGCATGGTTGATATTCTCCTCGAGTGCTTTCTGATTTTACTATCCATTTGTCTGACGAGCTACTTCAATCGCTTCACAGGTTCTCACTAAACTTTCTGCTTTGCTATGGAACTTTGGTACCATTTTTCAGCGTTAGATAAATCTTATCTTTAATGCCTTCTATGATTTATAGACGACCAGCCGTCGTCGAGCTGGACTTTAATTGTTCAATACTGGCTTCCAGCAATTTCATCTGTGCTTCTGCGTTATTGAGATCTCGCAACGCCGGTTCCATTTCTTTTGTCAGCGTTTGAACAACTTCTTGATCCTGTGCGCCAAGAAATTCTTTACGTCTATTCTCGATCAGTTCGACCTTCTGACGAACTTCGTCTTGTTTTGCCGCCAAGCGCTTCTCTGCTTCTTCCAGAGTGCTCGGCGGTACAAAGGCGGGGGCAGGAGTTTGAGCCGGGACGATCTTGGTTGCCGCCTGGGGTTTCTTCCCCGCTTTTTCCGGGGTGTTAGCAGCTTCTTCGGGATTCCGCTTCGGTTCCGCGAACATATCGTCGGGAACTCGAAGCATCGCCACATCTTCGTTGTACCAAACTTTCTTGTCCTTTGTTTTCTTGCGTTCTGTCAGTGTGTTTTTTCTTGCCCTCGCCAGTTTTTGGCCCCAAGCTGCCGGAACGAGCGTCAATCCCAACAACATTGGTCCTGCAATTGTGAACAATCTGCCTAATTTCATTGACGTATCTCTCTAAACGAAAGAATGGACAGCGGCAAACCGCTGAAAGCCGAATTCACCATGCAGGCATTTTGATGAACGAAAATACTGCCGCCAAGGTTAGTTAAGTTCGAGGTAAACGAGCCGCTTCCGATAATTGCCCCGTGGATATTCGATGTTGCCGTGGTATTCGGATTGGCCGTCATGAACAAGTTACCAGTCACCAGGATCAAGCCGAAGTAATTGAACCCATTACTGATATCGATCGTCAGGTTTCCTTGCACGATCAACACGCCCTGACCACTTGGGGCAGCCCCGCCAATGGTGGGCACACCCAAGGTGAGGTCCCCTGGGGAGATATACATGGCCGGTGTACCCGGGGCGGTAACCGCTGTAATCGCGCCACTGCCCCCGTACGTGACAGTTGGTGCTACTCCCAACGTCGCGTGCGGACCACTATAGGTAACTGGTGTGCTCCCCGATACTGGGGTCACCCCAGTTCCGGGCACGTCAATTTTCGTTGTGCTGCCTTGCAATGAGGATATCAAGGCAGGCAAGTTGTAAGGGAACGGAGCATTCGGTTGAATGTCTCCCGGCGATCCGGTTACGTTACCAGAACCTGGGACGCTGATCGCAGCCCCGGCCTTGACGCCGTATGTGTCGGGGCGGGAACAAACGGGATCAACGTAACCTGTAACGTTCAGAGCATCTCCCAGAACAGCGCCCGTCTTGGTATGAATAGCGGCATCTATCGTGATAGGCGTGGCCGGCGCGACGACGTATTGGAGTATTTTCTGGCTTCCGTCCGGCAAAGACGCCAAAGACGTAATTTCCAGGGCTTGCATGCCGTTCGAGGTTAGATTGAGATTGCTCCCGTCATAGAACAAAGGTGTGGCGTTGTCCAACGCATTGTCGTTGTTCACGTCGGTGTTAATGGATTGCTCCGTGGCCGCGCTTATCCGCACCCACTTGTATGCTGGACCAGGGACCGCTCCGCCACTGAAAATCGAAGTCGTTGTCTGGACCGTCCTGCCAGTGATTGGCACTCCAAACGCGCTCCCATATTGGACATCCGGATAAGTCGTTGTGGAGCTTAGATTGGCCGGGGCGACAACTTCGCCCTGCAACCCGTTTAGGACATAACGTACTTGGGTTAAGGGCAAAACTCCTCCCTGCGGCGCCACGAAATTATTGAAATAGTTTGGATTTTGTGACATCAGGCGCCCGCGCCCTTCCTCCAAACCAGCTGCCGCAGCGTAATAAGCGGAAGCCGAAGTTCGATAGTTACCGGCCAGAGAACTCTCTGTGCCTGAGCCAACAACCAAGGAAATCGCCGCAACGCTGATTAGCAGCAACGTGAAGATGGCGACCAGCAATGCTATGCCTGCTTCAGACTTCCTACCGCGAGTGGTATGAATTCTTTTCATTGTCTTTGATCCTTCTTACTTGTTTGGATTTATACGGTGCCCGCGCCCGTTCAACTCCACCAAGCGCAACTGCTTAGTTTCGGCATCCCGCTGAGGCGTCATAACGATAAGCGTGACTTCGACGTCGCGTACATTCGCCGGCGAGTTGTTAGCGCCGGCGTTCTGGCAAAGTGCAGTACCCGCTGAAATATCACAGCTGTATTGGAAAATCGGTACTGGTCCGATTGGAAACATATTCGGATAGATAGCCTGAAATTGAGCGATCTGTGCAGCTGGGGCGTTGTTCATCACATTCTGAACATAAGGCAGCATTACGCCCGCGGCGTTGGTGGCAGCGACGGGATCGCCACCGGCTACCTTGTTCACCACGCCGCGAAGCAGCGTCGTACCTTGCAATTGATAACGCGTCCATTTAACGCCTGTACCATCAACATCGCCCTCAAAGATCACGTCGAAGTCGCTAGGCGTGGTGCACGTGCCCCCGCCAGCCGTGCCGATCAGGCATGCTGCTGGGGACGGAGCGATCGGGCCGTTTGCATATAAATTCGCTGCAGGCGCAGTCGTGAAGTGGTTTAACGGAGGGTAACCCGCATCATTCACGTCGCGCACTATCTGGTCTAACCCCAGACGTGCCTCCTGAAACGCACCTAGAACCTGTGTTTCCGTTTGATACCGCTTCTGAGTAAAACCCAATAAACCAAATATGGCGCCACAGATAATGACGAATATTGCGACCGCCACCATCATTTCGATTAGCGTGAAGCCCAACTGGTTCCTGCACGTGTGCTCGCGCGTCATTTTTGCACCATGCTATCGAGCGTGATTGCCAGAAAGGGTCCATTACCGCCGCGTGGAAGCGTACCCACAATGAGTCGACGCCCGGTGGTGTTTCCGGCACCGACAAACGTAACGACCGCCCAGCGGATGTCATAGCTTTTGCCGCCCGGATCGTTGGGATCGGCATAGTTGAAACTGTAACCAGCCACTTGGCCAGCACTGAAATCGATCAGCGGCCGGTTGTTAGGTGTGATCACCGGGCTGCCCACAACCTGATTCGGTTGAGCTGCATTTCCGAGGTTACAAATGTTTCCCGCTGGACACATCACGCCTTGCGGGTCCTGGAAGGTTGAGTTCGTTAGCGGTTGGGTAAGCATGTAGTTCATTTCCCGCTGTGCGACTGCCAAAGCCGTCGAGTCGTACCGATTTGCGGAGTTCAATCTGATCGACACCGGCACCAGTTGGGCCACACCCACCAATCCGACAAGCAGAATGACCGTAGAGACCAATACCTCGGTGAGCGTAAAGCCTCGCTCTTCTCGCCGCCGACCTCGAATTTTCAGTGGCTTACTCATCTTTTCCATCCTTAATTGACCAGAACCCAAGGCCCCCCCGCGGGAGCTGTCCATAGCTGTATGGATCCCGAAGGCAGAACAACAACCGCGCGATAGCCGGCGCCGGGCACTGCAGTATTTCCTACGTAAATTACATCCACCGCTGCGATGGTCAATGCGCCGCGCTGGTCAAATGTAATCGCACCGTTAGTTAGTGATATTGCGGTTAAAGCGGCGCCTACTGACGCGGCCAGCCCGTTGGGTGCGCCAGCTGCAATTGGTCCCACCGTGCCAGAGAACAAAACTTGCCTCTCCGTAGGATCTTTCACTCCGGTTCCGTTGGAGTCCGTCCATGCGGTCGTAGTTCCCGCGGGTTGCCGAATCAGGCAGCTAATAGGTGTATTGCGCCGAATAGCTTCATACCGGGTGAATTTAATGATGTCAGCCATACGGGAAGCTGCATCACCTACCTGGTAGGATTGATATGCTCGGAGGAACGCTGGTAAAGCCACGCCGGTGATAATCATAATCACCAACAACACAATCAATAGCTCGACGATGCTAAACCCGCGCGTCCGGCAAGGATTCAAAGTTTGCAATTTCTCTCTTGGGACCATGCTGATTGCTTTCACCTATGAACTAGCCTGTCCTATTTGACAGGTCTTCACGCTCTGATAGGTAGCACATGTCTAGCCAATGATCGGCTCTTGTGTAGGTTGTTGATAACGAGTGGTTTGACGCGTTTTCCGCCGCTTCTATGTGGACTGCCGCGCGCGGCCCGATGGGTAAAAAGGTAACAATTAGCGGACGCCTCAGCTCGCTCTTCGCACGCATCGACCACCTCCGGCTTGGCAGCCACTCTCGCGAAGCGCCGGTTGTGTTCTGGCAAATATTCCCGCTCCAGATACACATTGGCTGCTTCGTGACTGCGGATGTCCTTCCGCCGCAATTTCTTCACCAGCCGGTCCTGATGCGTGCCGTGAACCCGCTCCACCCGCCCCTTGGCCTGCGGCGAACTGGCGGCGATGACTGCGATCCTCAACTTCGCGCACATGCGCCCAAATTGCGTGATCGGTTCTTCTCCGCGCAATCGCTCGCCGGAATTGGCGGGCCGCTTGTATAGATTCTTCCAGTCCACGTAAAGCGCCAGCGGCACCCCGTAGCATTCGATCCAGGTGCGCAATGCATCCGCCACCGCCCAGATGGTCTCTTGCTCCCCCAGTTGCGCCCACGTCGTGTTGGTGCCGTCATCCACCATGTCAATCAGGCAGCCCTCTGGGCCGCGATCCTCCAGCCAGGCGTGAAAGCTCCCGTCCATCTGCACCAATTCTCCAAAGTGTTCCTTGCGCTCGCGCCGTCGACGGTGTGCTCGACGCTTCCGCTCACGACTCCACAGACCCTCCGCCAGCATCCAACGTCGCAGCGTTTCCGCATCGAGCTTCAGCCCATCCTCGCTCGCCAAATGCTCCGCCGCCAGCGTCGGCCCGAACCGCTCGCCTACTGGCCCACCGTACTTCTCGCGCACCAACTGCAGCACCTTCGCCCGAAACTTCTGCTGGTGTGCGCGATTCGATGCTCGCCCTGCGCTGCGGTGTTTCAGACCTGCAGCACCTTCCTCCCAATACCGCTTCCACAGCCGCTTCGCTTGCCGGTAGCTCGCACGCATCAATCGTGCCGCGTCCACCACCCCCAGCTGCTTGCTGCGCACACGCGCTAGCACTTCTACTCTTCCTAACTCTCTCTTGCTCATCTCGGTCCGCCCCAATCTGACCTCCTTCCGGAGGCCCTATTAGGGGGACATTTCTATTGAGGATAAAAGGGGACACTATCATCGAGGTACAACACGCGACCCGATGCGGGATTCGGCCCGAGCAGTATCTTTACTCTCGGCAGATGCGTGAAGATGCGTCAGGAATCCTAGATGCAGTCGTGTAAGCGAACGCCCGCGAAGAACTACTGTACCAATCGTGCGCGCGGCGTCGGCGTCGGCGATGGGCACGTATCGGCAAGACATTCCCTTTTCTATGGCCATCGCCGGAACGATGGATATTCCCATGCCTGCGCCCACCATGGCCAGGAGGCTGCTGAACTGGCCGCTCTCAAATATTATTTGGGGATGCAACCGCGCCCGATCGCAAGCCGCAATCGTCGTATCGCGGAAGCAGTGTCCGTCGCGCAGCAACACAAACGGTTCGGCACGCAAATCTTTCAGCTCCACCGACCGTCGTTTGGAAAGTTTGTGTCTTTTCGGTAGCGCCGCAAACAGGCGCTCGGTCAGCAGAGGAAAACTCTCGAATTCATGGCCGCGGATTGGCAGTGCAAGGATAGCCACATCGATAGAACCAGCGCGCAGCCTTTCCAGCAGTATAGGTGTGATCTCCTCTACCACTGTCAATTGGGCTTGCGGGTATTTGCGCGAGAATGATGAGAGTTGCAGAGGCAGCAAATACGGCGCAACCGTAGGGATCACTCCTACAGTAATGGAGCCTCCAACCGACTCTTTTTGTTCAACAACGTCGCCTTTGGCAGCTTCCAGCTCTCGCAAAACAGCACGTGCCCGGGGCAAAAACGTTTTGCCCAATTCCGTAAGCCGGACTGAGCGTCCCAGCCGGTCAATGAGACGCGCGCCAAGCTCATCTTCAAGCTTCATAATTTGCTGTGACAGAGACGGCTGCGAAACGTGAGACTGTTCGGCCGCGCGCGAGAAAGAATTGGTTTCCGCAACAGCACAGAAGTAGCGAAGCTGGTGAAGTTCCATAGGCTAGACCTATCTATCTTATCCAATCTATATATTGGAACTATAGGTTAGTCGGGCCTATCCTTCAACTCAGTTGGCCTGCTGGCCAGCGCTGTTCGTGAACGGAGGAGAACGATGGCAGATAAGAAAAAAATGACCACGGACGCCGGACGTCCAGTCGGTGATAACCAGAACTCACTTACCGTTGGCCCGCGCGGTCCTGTGGTATTCGAAGATTTCCTGCTCTTTGAGAAAATGGCCCATTTCAACCGCGAAAGGATCCCAGAACGCGTAGTGCACGCCAAGGGTTCGGGTGCACACGGATATTTTGTTTGCACCAACCACGACATGGCTAAGTGGACTATCGCCAAGCTTTTCAATGCGGCGGGCAAAAAGACTCCCACATTCATTCGCTTCTCCACAGTGGGCGGCGAAAAAGGTTCCGCCGATACGGAGCGCGACCCTCGTGGCTTCGCGCTGAAGTTTTACACTGAAGAGGGCAACTGGGATATGACCGGCAACAACACACCGGTATTTTTCATTCGCGATCCTCTAAAATTTGGTGATTTCATCCACACTCAGAAGCGCGATCCCAAAACTAATCTGAAATCGCCGACCATGATGTGGGATTTCTGGTCCCTGTCTCCCGAATCGCTGCACCAGGTCACGATTCTTTTTTCAGATCGCGGCACGCCCAATGGCTACCGTCATATGGATGGCTTCAGCAGCCACACGTACAGCCTCATCAATTCAAGAAACGAACTCTTTTACGTAAAGTGGCACTTTAAAACCAAGCAAGGCATCAACAATTTCACCGCTGAAGAAGCCGACGCTATGCGCGGCAAAGATCCCGATTATGCGCAGCGCGATCTCTTCGATGCTATCGCCAGAGGCGACTTTCCCAGGTGGACCGTCTTCGTACAGGTCATGCCCGAAAAGGAAGCGGACACTTATCACCTCAATCCTTTTGACCTTACAAAGGTGTGGCCACACAAAGACTACCCGCTGCACGAAGTAGGAGAACTAGTCCTGGACCGCAATCCCGAAAATTATTTCGCCGAAGTCGAGCAAGCCGCCTTCGAGCCTAGAAACATAGCGCCCGGAATGGGGTATTCGCCCGACAAAATGTTGCAAGCGCGGCTGATCTCATATCCTGACGCTCACCGCTATCGCTTAGGAGTGAACTATGACGCTCTCCCCGTCAATAAGCCGCAATGTCCGTATCACACCTACAACCGCGACGGTGCCATGCGCTTTGATGGAAATCACGGCGGCGAGCCCAACTATGAACCGAATAGCTTCGGCGGGCCCAAAGAAGACCCCGCTTTCCGCGAGCGGCCGAAAATGTTCAGCGGCACGGTCGACCGCCACAATCACCGCAGCGACAGCGACTACTACACGCAACCTGGCAATCTCTTCCGCTTGCTCGACGCGGGTGCGAAGCAACGCCTGATCCGCAACATCGTCGGAAGCTTGAGCCAGACTCCGAAGCGCATCCAGGAGCTACAAGTTCAACATTTCTATAAGGCCGATGCGGCCTATGGCACTGGTGTGGCTCAGGGGCTTGGATTGAATATCGAAGAAATCGTCGCCAAATCTCTGGAACCCGTCGCTGCGGATTGACGCCGGAAGGCGTCGCCACAGATTCACCGAAATCAACGTCGCGACTCAATTGCAGGAGAAGCGCGTCAAATTGCGTCAATGGCGTCTGCCAGACACTGGATTGGCCGAGATTGACGAAGATATTTATCTCTGTCTGATTACACGCCTAGAGATCACGAGCGATTTTTTTTGGGGACAACCTCGGCTCAGGCATTTTTCTTCGGCCAGGACTCCCAAAGCTCGATCCGGTTCCCATCCTGATCCATGATCCATCCAAACTTTCCGTACTCATACTCCTCGACTTTCTCATCCACATCTACGCCTTCCTCTCGCAGAGTTTTCAGCGTGCCATCCAAATCGTCCACAAGGTAATTCATCATGCAGCTTACCTTGCTCGTCCCAAAATACTCTGTAGACGCCGCAAAAATACACCAAACTGTAAAGTTCTCCTCTGCGGGACTGTCTGGCTGATGCCATCGAAACATCGTCCCGCTCTCGCCCTCGCTCACAATAACAAGATGCTCGGCGTACCAAGCCCGAAGCGCTTCGGGGTTCTCCGATTTAAGAAAAACTCCGCCGATCCCACACACGCGTCCCATGGCGGCGTATCATACGCGGTCGTTTCCGCTCTAGCAAAGCAATACCTGGAGGGCCTACATCACGCGAAATACCTATACCCCTGTACATCAGTTCGCATCGAAAAGATTCATCATCTTTTGGGTGTACTCTGCAGCTTAGAGGAGCGGGACGTTGAATATGGCCAGAATCAAAGCATGGCTGCATAAGGATGGTTGGCAGAAGCCTTTCCAAACGCTTCGCGAGAAACCAGCCAATTTTCCGCTCACCACAAACGCCCCGGCCTGCGCCGCCGAACTCCTCAAGCTGTCCGACGAAGCCTTATTGGAACATTGGGCGAAGTCACGCGCTGAAACACTCGCCGCATGGCAGAAATTCTCGCACTCGGGTTGGCATCACGTGTTGTGTGCGGAAGACGTGCGCGGCAAGAAAATCATGGATGTCGGCCCGGGATTTGGCGTTCCAGGCATCGGTTTATCCCTACGCGGCGCGCAATTGACGTTCGTAGATTTGACGGAAAGCAATCTGGGAGTCCTCAAGCGGCTCTGTAGAGTGATGGGCATGGAAGCCCAATTCTGTCTACTCAAGGACCGCGATTCTCTGCGCTCGCTCGACTCCGAGTACGACTTCATCATGCCTACTGCTTTATTGCACGCGCCAAGCGATGTAATAAGGCCCGATTATCAGGAACTCATCAGACACCTGAAAGTCGGCGGTCGGTGGCTTCAATGTGCCTATCCCAAGATTCGCTGGCTTCGCGACGCGAGTCCTGCTTTCGCCGGTTGGGGTCCCATGGTCGGCGGACCTCGCACTCCATGGGCGGAGTGGTACGATGCGCCAAAGCTACTCGATGTGCTTGCACCTGCCAAGTTTGAGGTTTTACTCTACGAGGAATGGAGCGACGGCCAATACAATTGGTTTGATTTGCGCTACCTGGGACTTTAGGTATCCACTCTATTCGACTATTGAGCGTAACCCGCTCCGCGCAACACTTTCCCCGGCAGTGCCCCCGTCATCTTCCCTTGATCGATCACCGGTACGCCATTGACCAATACGTATTCCATTCCTTGCGACAACCGATTCGGATCCTCAAAAGTGGCTACGTCTTTGACGGTCGCCGGATCAAAAATCACCACGTCTGCCCACATGCCTGATTTCAGCACGCCGCGGTCGCTCAGGCGCATACGCTGCGCAGCTAGCGAAGTGAATTTGCGGATGGCATCTTCCAGCGTCAGCTTCTTTTCTTCGCGAACATACTTGCGAAGAATTCTTGGAAATGTCCCATACGCTCGCGGGTGCGAATGTTCTTCTCCCAAAATTCCTTCCGACGACGTGCCCGAGGAGTCGTTATCCACGGTAACCCACGGCTGTTGCAACGCCAGCGCTACGTCGGACTCCGCCATGTCGAAGCCCACAATCGAGGTCGTAGGGTCTTGAATCAACAGATCAAAGATGGCATCGATCGGGTCTTTGCCCCATTGCTTGGCGATGACATCCATGGTTTTGCCTTGCAAACTTTTCAACACCGGATTGTGCACCAGGGAAATCAGGATCGATTCAGGCCCCGGCAGAGCAATCCATTCGTTTTCCCACTCTTTGCTAGGCGTCAACATCTCCTTCCGCATCCGCGCGCGCTGCACCTGGTTTTTCAACCGCGCTACCATTTTTGCATCTCCGCCTTCATGAACCCACGGCGGCACGATAGCGGAAAGATTGTTGGAGTACGCCGGGTATGCGTAAGTATCTGCCGTTACATCCTCGCCGCGCGCGCGTGCCCCTTCGATCTTGGCGACAACTTCCGGCATCCGGCCCCAGTTCTGCTTACCCGCCGTCTTGATGTGCCAGATTTCCACAGGGATGCGCGCTTCCCGGCCGATGCGCAGTGCTTCATCGATCGCCGGCAGGATCGCGTCGCTTTCATTGCGCATATGCGTTGCGTAAATGCCCCCAAACTTCGCAGCCTCTGAAGCCAGCGCGATCAGCTCTTCTGTCGTCGCATAGGGCGCGGGAGCGTAGATCAGCGAGCTCGAGAGTCCCACAGCTCCGTCGTGCATGGCCTCGCGCACCAGCCCCCTCATCTGTTCCAATTGCGCCGGTGTTGGCTGGACGTTGTTTTCGCCCAGCACCACGCGCCTCACTTGTGTTGCGCCAACATATGTGGCCAAATTAATGCCCATACCCTGTTTTTCAAGGCGCGCGAAGTATTCCCGCAATGTGTGCCAGTCGGGCGTGATCTTCAGGAAGTCATACAGCGCTTTGTCGCTCTGAAGAATGGCGTTAGTCACTGGCGCCACCGATCCACCTTCACCGGTGATTTCCGTCGTGATGCCTTGGTAGATCTTCGAAGGCAACCGCGCGTCTACCAGAATGGTCGTCTCGGACTGGCCCAGCATGTCGATGAACCCGGGTGCCACGACCATGCCGTTCGCGTCAATGGTGCGCTTGCGCGCAGCTTCCCCTAGATTGCCAATGGTGGCTACTTTCCCGTCGCGAATCCCGATGTCGCCGGAGTACCAAGGGGAACCCGTACCATCCATGATGCGGCCGTTGGTGATCACCACGTCAAAGGTTTGCGATGGTGCAGCGCCAAGCATCGACAAGCATAAAAAACTAATGAGCACCAAGAGTGTCTTCTCTGAAGAAAGCATCAATTGTTTTCCCTCGATTTATTCTCGTCAGCAAAATACAACAAGCCAGCAAAAATCCAGCAAGCTATGAACTTATATCAAACTATCTTTAGTTTGCCGACCCGTCGAGCGTAAGAAAACGCCATCTCGCCATCGGCCCAGGTTAAGCGCCAGACTAGGCTGCAGTAGCTCCCGACGCAGCTCGTTCCAAATTCGCGCGATCCCAGTGGCCGAGTATTGCTCCTGCTTCGTAGGTGCTCTGGCAAAAATCCAGCAACGCATGTTCGGGGGAGTCCGACAATCGAACGTCGTCATACATCAAAAAGAATTCGTTCTTCTCGCCGCTATAGAAAGCCTTTTCCGGGCGTACTCGCTTTTCCTTAAATCCCGCCGGCTCCGGAGCGGCATATGCGTAGAACGCTGCATCCTTCACCGTCTCGCCATCACCCGGCCAAAATCCCACGCTGATTACTTCGTGCGAGTAGGCCTCTTTGGTGATAGGGTCGGCCTCCGGACGCTCCGGCGCACGCCTTCCAGAGAAGCGAGTCGCCGCCAGATCGAAACTCCCCCAGAAGAAATGTACGGGACTTGCCTTACCGACGAATCGCGACCGGAATTCCCACAAAACCTTATTCACGCTGATGAGAATCTGCCAAAAGCGATGCGCGTATTCGCTATCGTAAGACGCATGGCTCTCATCCAGATTGAATCGAACAGGCCTCGGTACTTCCACAGGCATGCTCCACACCTTAACGTGGATGCCCAGTGCGTTCAGCGCGCCCATGAATTCCGCATAGAATTCGGCCACCGTGCGGGGAATCAGACGCAAAACTCTGCGTTCGCCGAGACTAGTCGTGATTTCCAAAGTGTGCGAGATGAAATCGAAGTTAACCTCAAAAACTTTCTCCTCACAGGGAATCGGCGAGGTCGTCAAACCCCGCGCTGTCACGTAAAGAGTCGATCCCCACCAGTGGTTAATCCGGGGACTCAGCGCTAAACGTACTTTGCCAACGATCTGCGTCCACATGTGCAGAGTAGCGTAGGTGTCCCTCCATTCGGCGAGCGAAAGTGCCGGCCAGCGTTCCGATTGTTTCATTGCAATCTCCTAGGTCTAACGATTCCGTCTTTGCCCAATACTAAAACAGTTCTCATCCACCGAACGAATTAGAATTCTATCCCGGTTTGCCGCGGAGCATTTATCTCCCTGACCTTTAATAACTTACAAGTACACAACTGACAATAGTTCACTTATATTGCGGCATCGTCTATGAGGTCGGTAATCCACCCGCGCTTCGATACCGTCCTCTTCGCCTTTCGCTCATTCTGCCGCTGGCCTCGAGTTTTTGCTAAACGCTTTATAATCCGCACTTACAAATTCCGCTTAAAATCGAGTAAAAATCATCCTTTGTTTTCATATACTTACACACTCAAAACCCCATTTCCCTTTCGGAATGACATACTTCCAAAAAGCACCCGGGTGGCTGGGTATGCGCGCGTGTTTCGGCGCTCCGCTGTTTCACTATGCTCTGATTCGCGGCGGGATAGATCCCATCGACACCCTTCCCTACCGCCCGCCGGTTCGCAGCGCTGGCAACGTAAATTTCGGCGTGATTTCCTTACGCTGCACCCAGTCGTGGTAGGTGTGGCATTCAAAACACCGCGACTCCGCGTGCTCAGCCCCAGTCCCGTGGCACGTTTTGCAAGTTGCGATGCCTGGCAAAAGCACGTTGTTAGACTCCGTACTCGTCAAAGCCGTCTGGTGACAGCTCACGCAGGAAAATCCGCCATGCGCGTCGTGATCGAAAATTGCGTGCGGCATCCATTGCGAAATCACTTTCGACGGCGCCACCTGCGGCAACGCGGCATCGCTCTTAGCTCCAAAAGTATTCACCTGGGACAGCGCTGCACCACCTGCATGGTTGAGCCCGTGACATTGGCTGCAAGTTTTGCGCCGCAGCAATTCTTCGGCTTCCGCGGTCCGTTCGCTTACCCATTGCCCAGGCGTCAGGAGGCGCACTTCCGGCAAGATTGGCTTTCCCGTCAAATCCCGTTTGGGGTCGCGCGCCACGCGAACTTCCGCGGGATGCGCCGCAATGTATTCTTGAAAGTGCTTGACGAGAAATGTGTGAACGATCTCAGGTTTGTCATGCGGCACGCCGCTATCAAAACGTTTATCGAAAGAAAGCAAATGACAGGATGCGCAAGCCGTCGCGAATTTCACCGGCGCCATCAGCTCGCGTCCCGTTTTCGCAGCATGCGGTTGCAGCAAATCCGACGGCTGTTCAAGCCGCGATATTGGCGTCGCCGTGACGCCCTGTGATTGTCGTGGAGTATTCTTTTTTTCCAGACTGTAACTCGGAGTGACGTCAACGTATTTCGCGTCAGCGTAAGTCCACGCTCCCTTTGCTGTCGCCGGTCGGTGGCAATCGCTGCAATCGAGCTGCACCAGAGGACCGTTCGGACCGCGGCGAATTAGCTTCATATGAATTTGATGATTGAGCTTCAGCGTGGTCGGATCGCGCAGATCGTCCCTCGACGCCATGAATTCTGGATGATTGTCAGCAAAATTCCTGATATGTGCGGCGTAGCGCAAACCGGGACTCGTTTGTATTTCCAAATTCCCATGACATTCCGCGCACGCTTTATCATTTGTTGCTCGCAGATTCACGCGGCCGCGGTGTTCGGCATGACACTCGGCGCAGCGCGGTGTCGTTACCTGCTTAGCGTGATGGATCGGGCCGTCGTGGCACGCCAGGCAAGCGTTATCCTCGGCCTTTGCGGAAAATACGCCTGCTTTTTGCAGGTGGCAGGCCGCGCATTCCGTTTCCAGCACCGCATGCGCTTCAGACATCCGGCCGCTGCTGTAAACGCGCGCATCTTTTCTAAACGTGTACCACGCGATCCACACTACGGCGCAAACCGGCAGCAAAACACTCAGCCAAAATTTCGCGCGCTTCAGCGGCGTGGACCTCTTGAAATAGTTGAGGTCGATTCGCTGAGCGAGCTTTTTTGTTGTTCGTGTGCGCGCCACTGTTTTTCTGATTCGCTTCCGTGACTAAATCTAAAACTAATAACGCAGCGCCATTACCGCGTGCAC
The DNA here is from genome assembly GCA_035602135.1 of Candidatus Dormiibacterota bacterium. Lineage (GTDB taxonomy): Bacteria > Acidobacteriota > Terriglobia > Acidiferrales > UBA7541 > Acidiferrum. Next base: position 60,108 of record DATNMX010000154.1, on the reverse strand, counting down.
CGCGCCAAGCACGATCAGAGCCAGCGAAAGCGGGATGTGCACCAAGAGCCATCCGTGCAGCCAATGGTGCAGGCGCTCTTGCCTTCGCAATTGCCGCGCTTCGTCGCAGATATCTTGCATATCGTCCAGCGTGCCATGCGCGGCTACCGGTACCAGCGTACGCAAGGCAGAGAATCCCAGTTGCGCGCGGTCGGCGTCCGCCAGCAGAAGGCTGCGCTCGTACGGCCGTTCGAGGAAGGGGCGCACTTCGTTGATGTAGAAACGCCGTAAGGGAGCGCTTTCTTCTTCCGTGAGAAGAACGATTTCCTGTGCGGCAGCGACTGCAGCACCAGCGCCAGTGGAACTGGGAGTCATTGGCCTCGTCGCGCTGAATCCTCCGCTGCGAGAAATTCCTTCTTGCGCATCCAACGCGAGACCCATGGAACCGCACACTGCTTCGATAGCGTGATCGGCTTCATGGCGCAGGAGGCCACGCACGTTGCTAATTTCGTCGTAGATGGTTTCTAGCGGCACGTCCGCTGTCATCACCCGGGGAACGTAATTTTGCAACGCGGCGCCGAAGACTCCACTCACAACGGTAATGATAAGCAGCCACATCAATACCTGCGTGAGCGTTCCGCCAAAATGAAAGCCGCCATGAAATAAAATGATCGGCAAACTCAGAAATCCCAGCCAGAGATGACCGCGCATCCAGGCTTGCGCGCGGCCAATACGCCAAACGGGAACGCGCTTACGCGCGCCCAGCAACGCGGCAAACAGCATGAACGCGAATCCAATAACGCCGAAGAATAACCCTACGGTGCTGCTGCCGCGCGGCCCTTGCGGCGTTGCCGCGGCATATGCCGCGTACAGTGCCGTGGATGCGGCGAGAATACCGAACGACGCCATGGCCCATGCGCGTTGGGTGCTATCCATGCGCATGTTAGGCGGGCCTCCGAAGTGGCCGCGACGGCAGAAAATTTAATTTCCATGCAACCGTGCTCTCCAAGCAAGACTCGCCTCGCCAAGGACCCGCGACCGGATGGAGTACGTCGTTGCAGTCGGAATCATGGTATGCGGTGGCGGAAAGAATACGATTGGAAAAATGTTTTGCAGTTGCGGGACTTACCCGAACCGAGAAACGAATTGGATTGGTCGGATTCATGGATGCGGCGTTTCGCTAGAATTGCGAGCCTTGGCCTATTACATCAGCGAAAAATGTTTTGGGATCGACGCGATGCGCGGCGTCGTGCGGGCACGCATAGACACAACTCGGCTCCTTCAAGTTCGTGCATAAATCGCAGGAGGTGGCCTTTTGTTTTACGACTGCTTTCGTCCGGTTGGGCCGCTCCGGATCGTCCACCATGACCTCGAAGGGATGCAGATTAATATTCCCGTAGGGACAATTTCTCGCGCACAGCCCGCAGCCGATGCACCAATCCTCTATGATCACTTCGAGAGAATTACGGCGGCGTATCGAACCTACGGGACACCCAACCATGCAAAGCGGATCGCGGCACTGCCGGCAGGAAGTGGCGACGAGATATTGATCGAAGCGCAAGCCGTCGCGCACCAAACGGGTAACACCGTCGTGAGCGTCGGCGCAGGCTCTCACGCACGCGTCGCAGCGCGTGCATTTCTGCAAATCCAGGATCAGCAAACTCTGCGCTTCCATAAGTCCCTGTGAGAGGAATTGTTCGATGGGCACGCTGTGCACCATGCGCATACGCTGCTCGTTAGCCATGCGGCGTTCGGCGGCCACGGATTCCAAACCCTTTCGCACGGAAGGAAAGCGTTCCACCATAAGACGGAAATCGTCGCCGGAAATGCGCACTACTTCCACGTGATCGAGCGCCGTGCAGGTTGCGGTGCGCAAACCACCGCCGAGCAAACCGATTTCACCGAAATAATCGCCGCGCGAGAGGTAGGCAAGAACGAGCTCGCCTCCAGGATAGCTTTCCGAAATTTTTACGAAGCCGATGCGCACCAGGTAAAAACTATCTGCGGGATCGCCCTGGCGGGCAATGATTTGTCCAGGCGCAAAACGCTGCAGCTCGATACTTTCTTTCAAATGGTCAATAAAATCCGGAGCGAGATCGGCGAACATGGGCACGCCACGGAGATGATTTTCAAGCGCGCGGCGGCGGTAATTCTGGTCCACCTTCGTACGGAAGGTTTTATTCTTCATCATGATGTCGAGAACGTTGCGCAACATCTCGTAGGCGACGACATCGGATTCCGCGCGAACGGTGGCGGAACGCGGGTAAAAATTCATGCAAGTCATTTCCCCGAAGAGATCCCCGGGCCCCAACTCAGCGACGGGATTTCCGTAGGAGAGATCAACGGAAGCGTCAATGGGAATAGTTCGGTCGCGGGTTTCGCCTTCGCGTTTGTCCTCTTCACGAGCTACCAGCGTGCTGGTTAATTTCTTAAAAAAACCTTTGGCGCCGCCCTGCGTTTTTACGTGAGCGATCGGCGTTGAGATGGAAACCTTGGCCGTGCCCTCCAAAATGTAAAACGCGGTGGAACCGAAATCGCCCTCGCGGCAGATCAATTCGCCTTTGCGGAAGCGGCGTTTTACGATGGCTCCGCGATTGAGCTCGAGAAATGTTCCGGAAACGCCTTGGAAGACAGGTATCTGAAGAAGTTCTTCGGCTTCAAATCCTTGCGCGCCGGGGCCGACAGCGATGGCGGTTCCGACCACGCCTTTATTCGTGAGCGCTCCGGTGGGGCAAGAAACCATGCATTCGCCGCAAGAGATGCAAGTGGAATCGCCCATGGGCGAATTCAGATCGAAAGCAATTCCCGCGGCATACCCTTTGCCCATGCGGCCTAGAACAAAATTATTTTTAATTTCATCGCACCCGCGAATGCAGCGATCGCACAGAATGCAGGCATCATGATCGACAGCGATAGCGAGCGAAGAATCATCTTTTCCCCGCGCAATGGTGCGTTTGGCGAAGCGCAGCTGCGAGACTCCGGCGGCTTTAGCGAGCGTCTCCAGTTCGCAGTCACCCGAGTTTTTCTGGCGCCCGCAGGGAGAAGGATGATCGGCCATGAGCAGTTCAAGAAGGGTTTTTCGTGCGGCCAGGACCTTCGCGGAATTTGTAGCTACCTTCATGCCAGGTTCCGCAGGCCGTACACATGCCGCGGTTAGAACACGAGCTCCGGTATCCACGACGCACAAACGGCAGACGCCCACAGGAGTCTCGTTTTGCAGATGGCAAAGCGTAGGGATGACCACGCCATTCATGCGCGCGGCATCAAAGACGCTTGTGCCTGCTGGGACCCGGACAGGTTGCCCGTCAATGGAGAGGTCGATGAGTCCTGGTGGAGTTGTGGCGACGGTACTCATAAATTTTTGCAAGTCATCTCATAAGTAGACTGCACAGTTCTTCAGGGCTAAAAGGGCCGACCCTGCCGTCACACAGACGTAAGCTACGGTCGTATGCCAACGCGCTGGGCTTCGCCAGCTCGTGCTGCCGGCGTGAAGCATATACCGCTGGGACACTTGCCATGCAACACGTGCTCATCGACCTCCGAACGAAAATGTTTCAACACAGACTGAATGGGCGCCGGCACGATCTGACCGAGACCGCAAATCGAGGTGAGGCTCATGGCCTGAGAAAGTTCATCGAGCAGCGCGAGATCCGCGCGATATTGTGGTTCGGTGAGGCCGCCCTGGGTCCAGCGCACCAGCAAGTCCGTCATTTTTTGCGAGCCGACCCGACATGGCACACATTTGCCGCAGGACTCGTTGCGATAAAAGCGCACGGCATTCAGCGCCATGTCCAACATGCAGGTGGTATCGTCACACACGACGATAGCGCCGGAGCCCAGCATTGAGCCAGCATCGGCCAGTGCTTTGAAATCGAGCCGCACATCAGCCATGGAAGCCGGAAGATATCCCGAAGAGGGGCCCGAGGGCGCAAACGCTTTTAATTGGCGGCCGCCGCGAATCCCACCCGCGTGATTAAAAATCACATCACGCATGGGAAGGCCAGTGGGAACTTCAAAAATGCCTGGCTTAGCTACGTGGCCGCTGACGCCAACAAATTTAAGGCCACGCGAACCGCCCAGGCCTTGCGCTTTGAACCACTCCACGCCACGAGCCAGGATTTGCGGAACGTTGGCAAAGGTTTCGACATTGTTGATGACCGTAGGCTTCAGCCAGAGGCCCACTTGGCCTGGGAAGGGCGGTTTATTGCGTGGCTCGGCGCGATGTCCTTCGATGGCTTCAATCAACGCGGATTCTTCGCCGCAGATATAGCCCCCGGGACTGACAAAGACCTCCAAATCAAAATCCAAGCCGCGTCCTAAAATGTCATTCCCCAAAATTCCCGAGTGATAACATCGTTGGACTTCTTCCTTGAGAATTTCTTCCTGCAAATGATATTCATGGCGGATGTAAAGAATGCCCTTCTTGGCGCTCGTGACCAAGCCGGCGATGATCATGCCCTCGACGACCAGGTGCGGAAGGTGCGTCAAGATAAAGCGGTCTTTGATGGTGCCTGGCTCGCTTTCATCCGCGTTGCAGACAATGTACCTGACGGGGTCGGCCTGCTTGCGCACCAAGTCCCACTTCATGCTGGTAGGAAACCCGGCTCCGCCCATGCCGCGAAGCTCGGCTTCCTTCAATTTCGCCAGCACGCCATCCCAATCCTTGGTTTGCGCCAAGTTTTTTACGACGCCATATTTCTCGGACTCCTTGTAAGGATCAGACTTGCAGTCCACGCGAGCTTGCTCCGGGTGGGGCTCCGGCAGCTCTTCGCCGCGTAACATAGTGCGAGCAATCTGCTCCGCACGGTCGGCCGTGACGTGTGTAAAGATTATATCGTTGATGGAAACGGCAGGTGCGTGGTCGCAGCGACCGAGGCACGAAACGTCGCGAATCTGCACGTCCCCCGGCCGCGAGTTGGCGAAGCGGTGCTCCAGTTCAGCACGTAACTCGCAGGCTCCGTTCAAGTGACAGCTCATGTCCGCGCAAACACGGATTTCCGCTTTGGGAGGCGGCACCAGATGAAAATGAGGATAAAAGCTGGCGACACTGTGAATTTGATAGAGCGGAGTGCGAGTGCGCTGCGACAGCGATTCCAGCTGCGCTTTGGGCAGGAAACCGTGGTGAGCCTGGATAGCGCGTAGGTCGTCGAATATCACGGCGCGTCTCGCGAGAAAGCGCCGAACAGTTTGGGCAATCAGCCGCGCGGCGCGAAGTTGTGGTAATTCCTTTGCATACTACTGACAGGAGAGGCGAGTGTAAATAGGGGCGTTGCCAGACGTTGACTTCGCTGCGGTGCAAACGATATAAGCAAGATTCATTCGGCATCTAAATGAGCTACCTCTATCACTGTTTGCGTCTTGGATTAGCCATATGGGGTACGTTTCTGCTGCCGGTAACTTTTCTTGCCGCGCAGAAGGAGGCGCAGAAATACATTGGCCCGGGTTCCTGCGCTGCGACGAGCTGCCACGGAAGTGTGAAGCCGGTGGAAGGGAGCCGCGTACTACAGAACGAATATTCGACCTGGATTATCAAAGACAAACACAGCCGCGCGTATCAGGCGCTTACTACTGAAGTGGGGGAGCGCATGGCGCGCATCCTGAAGCTCGGCGCAAAAGCAGAGGAAGCTCCGAAATGTTTGGGTTGTCACGCGCTTTACACCCCGCCGGAAAAGCGCGGCCGCGCGTTTGAGATCAACGAGGGAGTTTCCTGTGAGAATTGTCACGGACCGGCATCCGCGTGGCTTGGTCCGCACACTATGCGGGATTGGCCGCATGAAAAGTCGGTGGCCGCGGGATTGTTTGACACGAGAAATGTTATTCATCGCACAGAAAAATGCCTGGAGTGCCATTTGGGCTTAAAAGAGAAGTTTGTCGATCACGAAATGATCGCGGCGGGTCATCCCGATCTTTATTTTGAGCTGGATTCCTTTTCTGCGGTGGAGCCGCGGCATTGGAAAGTGCCGCACGAATCAGCAGCAGGGAAGCCTGCCGAAGACGGTACATGGATAGGCGTGCGTGACTGGAGTACCGGGCAGGCCATACAACTGCGCGCTGAAATGGAGCGACTAATTTGGCGAGCCAAAGGTGAGCGCTTCGATAAGAAAGAGATTTGGCCAGAGTATTCCGAGCTTTCGTGTTTCGCTTGCCATCACGCGTTAGGACCGGCGCAGGATAGCTGGCGGCAGCAGCATGGTTATGCTGGGCGGCGGCCTGGCGATGCGGCTTGGAACGCTTCGCGCTATGTGGTTTTCCGCGTGCTCGTTAAACAGTTTGACGCGACAATCGCGCAAGAACTGGACCGCCAGCTTGCCAGCGTTGCGGGTGAAATGAGCAAGCTGAATCCGGATCGCAACGCGGTAGCAACGACCGCGTCTGCTGCCGCGCCGCTGGCGCAGCGGATTGCCGAACGCCTGGCGAGCATGGAATACGACCGTAGCTTGGCGTTGCGGATACTTCACCAAATCTCCGACGATGGCGAAAATATATCCCTGGCCGACGAACGAGCCGCCGAACAAGCGGCCATGGCGATGGATGCTATTTACATCGCGTATAGCAACGAAGCCAAGCCCGCCAACGCCGCGGAAGTACGCGCGGCGATCAATGGACTTTTTCAGCAGCTCGAAAATCCATCTTCGTATAACGCCGACCAATTCGCGGCGGCTCTGCGCCGCATTCGCGGGCTGCTGCGCTAGCGTTTACGGTTTACTCGCCTTAGAGAACGTCATGAACCGCCTTGAAAATTGGTTTTGTGATTCGGGGCTCTGGCACCAGGTAACGCGGCGGCGATTGCTGCCGTGGATTCTGGAGGGCGCGGAGCTGGGCGATCACTTGTTGGAGATTGGCGCGGGGCCCGGAGCGGCGACGGCCGAGCTACGCGGGCGTGCGGGGCGCGTTACCAGTTTGGAGTACGATCACAAATTTGCGGCGAAGCTGGGCGCGTGTCTGGACCGAAACAACGGGGGCGTGCTTCAGGGAGACGCGGCGCGTTTGCCGTTCCGGAACAATACGTTTTCAGCGGCTATCGCCGTACTGGTTTTGCATCATCTGCGATCGAGCGAGCTGCAGGATCACGCGTTCGCAGAAATTTTTCGTGTGCTTCGGCCCGGCGGAACCTTCCTGGTGTTCGAAATCGAGAACGGGTGGTTTCAACGAGCGTTACATGTGCGCAGCACGTTTGTGCCACTGGGGGCTGCGGGAGCTTTTGCGCGACTTACGACGGCAGGCTTCGCGCGTGTCGTTGTGGATTTTCGACTGGGGAGCTTTCGGATCCGCGCGGTGCGGGCGCGCGAAAATTAAGAAATGTTTGGAGTGGACTGGATTCCAAAATTTTCTAGCGCGATTTTGAATAACTGATTCACGATGCCGGACCGATCTCCGAGCGGGTTTGCATTACGCGGAGAATGGAGTTTCGCGTAATCATTCCGATGATGTGCGCGCCGTCGTTTTCCGTGGTGCTGACCACCGGCATTTGATTGATATCCGCGGCGAGAAGGCGCTCGAGCAAGCGTAAAAGAGATTCTTCGGGTGCGGCCCACAAGATGCGCTCGCGCGGAATCATGACCGCCTGGACCGAGTTTTCCGCCCACTCGCTGCGCGGAATAGAATTCAACGCGGGCACGTTCATCATACCTACGAGCCGATCGTCGGTGACGACCAGGTGGCAGCGGCGTCCGGTGCGCAGAACTTCGGCTCCGTATTCTTCGAGGGAAGTATTCCGATTGATGGTGGGAACTTCCGTGTTCATTACATCGGTGGCGCGCAAACCATCTAGCGTTTCGCGCATGGCAAGTTGGGCGACGCTATCCCTAGCGGCGCTCAGCAAATACCAGCCAATGAAGGCCAGCCACGCGCCGGAGCCCCATTGGCCTTTAAAGAAATACGAGGCGCCCCACACGATGATTCCATAAGCGACCAGCTTGCCGCTGGCGCCGGCTACACGCGTGGCGCGAGGAAAATCTTTCGTGACGCCCCAGACTATGGCGCGGAAGATGCGGCCGCCGTCCAGCGGAAAACCGGGGAGAAGATTGAACGTCGCGAGCATAAAGTTGATCTGAAAAAGCCACTGGCAGACCGCGGCCAACGTCTCGCTAAAAGAAAAAACCAGCGCGAAAGCAAAAAAGGATGCGGCAAGAAAATAACTGGCGAGCGGGCCAGCGATAGCGATGTTGAATTCCTGGATGGCCTTGGAGGGCTCGCGTCCGATTCGCGCAACGCCGCCGAAGATAAAAAGAGTTATAGAGATGACGCGGATTTTGTACTGCTGGGCCACGACGCTGTGGGATAGCTCATGGAAAAGAACCGAAGCGAAAAAAAGAATGCTGGTGGAGATGCCGGAGGTCCACTGCTGCGTGACGGTCCAATGGGGATGCTCGGCGGTGAAACGCATTACCAGGGAGTAGGTCATGACGGCAAAAATAAATACCCAACTCGCGTCGAGGTAAATGGGAATTCCCAAAATCCTGCCAATACGGAGGCCGGCCCTGGTGAACATTCGATAATTTATCCGCTTGGAGGCGGCACACCGCCGGCACTCCAATCCCTTCGTTAGTCACTTACTACACTACCCCTGATTGGTGACTCCGCCAAACGGAAGCGTGGGCTTGCGTCGGATGGACCACAGCGTGTGCTTCCGCACACAGAGTATTTGCCAATCTGCGAGCGTAACTCTTTTAGTTGGTGTGTTGTCCGTGTGGCGCCCGGATTGCGGCCGCGTACTGCGCAACTCTGTAAGCAAGGCGAGGTAACTCCATGATGGCCGTGATGCATTTTTTCACGCTGTTGATAACCACGCTGTTCGCCGCGATGGTAGCGGTTTTCCTGAACTGGCTGCTGCTGCACGCGGCCTTTCAGTTGATGCGTCTGGCGACGGCATTGCGAACATCGGCTCGCGCGGGAATGCTTTGTGGCACGGCAGATTTGGCGCGGGCGTCGGTATTGCGGCGCTGAGCGGATTTTCAATTCAGGGTCGTTGAAATTTAGGTCGTTGTAGACATCGCCGCATCGTGCTACCGCAAGCACAAGAAAGGGAGCAACGTCATGCTGGCTCTAAAATATTTGCTGATGATTCTGGGTGTTGGATTGGTCGGGAGCGCCGGGGCTTTAGTGATGTACGACGTGTACCTTGCGGGGCAGCTTCGGCTCCTCCTAGGACGAAAGAACACGGCGGGAGCCGGCGCAGAAGATAGCGAGTTAATACCGCGCCCTTTAGGCCCGGTGCGCTGGGAGCTCGCCAGACGTCTCGCAGCGCTTGCGGCGCTGCCACTGATCGTGGCGCTAAGTATCGTGGTGATTCCCGATGGAGAGGCCGGTGTGCGCATCAGTCAAATCTGGGGAGCGCGTCGCGGCACACTTTATCCGGGCGTGCATCTCATCGTGCCGTTGATCGACAGTGTGGCTTTGTATGACGCGCGCGAACAAGTGTACTCCACGTTGGCTGCCGAAAATCCAAAACACACCGGAGATGTCCTGGCGGTGCAGGCGCGCGAGGGACTGAATATCGGGTTGGCGGTATCCGTGCGTTATCGGCTGGATACGCGGCGCCTAGATTCGATTCATACGAATTTGCCGCAGCCGGTTAGCGAAGAGGTGGTGGCGCCAGTGGTATCGACCATCTACCGGCAGCTCGCGCCCAACTATATGACGCGGGAAATTTTTGCCACGAAGCGCGAAGAGTTGCGTTCGACAGCGGCCGAAGCGATCACGGCACGGCTGGCGAGCGACGGAATCATTGTGCGGGAAGTGCTGCTTCGCGACTTGCAGCTGCCCGTCGAGTACGCCAAAGGCCTGGAGGGGTTGTTGTTGAAGGAGCAGGAAGACGAACAACTGGGCACCGAGCAAAGTATCAAGCAAAAACAAGTGCGCATTGCGGAACTACAAGCCGAAGCGCAAAAGGCGCGCGACGTAAAGAACGCGGAAGCTCAAGCGCAAGTCCGTGTTTTGCAGGCCAAAGCAGAATCCGACGCCATGCAATACACTTTGCCGTTGAAGCAGAAACAGATCGAACAGACCAAACTCGAAGCGCAAGCGCGGAAAGAAGCTACCTTGCAGAATGCCGAAGCTGCTGCACAAGCTAAAATCATTGACAGTAAAGCGGAAGTCGAACGGCAGAAGAACCTTTCCGAGGCCGCGGCCAACCGCATCCGCGTAACTGCGGCAGCCGACTCTGAGCGCATGAAATTCGAAGCGGCCGTGCTGAAACAAAATCCCATGCTTATTCAGAAAATTATTGCCGAGCGGCTCTCCGAAAAGCTGCAGATCATGATGGTGCCCATGGACGGGAAAAACTTTTTTGCAGCAGATGTGATGCGCTCCGCTTTCTCCGGCGCAGGCCTTGGCAACAGGGGCGGGACGGCCGAGGAGAGTTTTGATGCAGAGGAGCAGACGCAAGTGCCAGCGGGGACGGCAGCTCGCAAGGCATCGCGCCGGCCTTAGCACTTGTGGCCGGCAAATTCCTGCCTGCCTTCTTTGTGCGGAACAAGCAGGAATTTCTGTTTGCCAAAGAGGAGTTTTCTGTTTCCTGGCCGTGTTATTATCATGACGCGCTTCCGTGTGTAAACGTCCAACTCGCTCTTCGCTACGAACACAGCTGCGACTGAAACGGCTCGCTCGTCGGGATGCCGCGCCCAGGCTTGACAAATTCTCTGCTCAGCCGAAGACCGCCGGCCACGGAGCAAAACCATGAGCTTCCGTACGAAACTGTTTCTAATTTTTCTGATTACCGTGCTAGCGTCCGTCTCGCTGGTGGCCTACGGCGTAACGCATTACACGCGCGCCGCGTTTGAAGAGATGGACGCACAGCGAACCGAGGCGCTCGTTTCTCAGTTCAAAAAAGAATTCGCACAACGTGGCGAAGAAGTGGCCCGTCAGGTGGAAAACATCGCGAATGCCGAGATCACCCTGCGCGTGGCACTGGACTTGGCGCGTTCCAACGCGGACGCATCGCTGTATGTGCGGGATGCTACGGGAGCAGCGCAGGATCACGGCTTGGACTTCATGGAATTCGTAAATTCGGATGGCACGCTGATCTCTTCCGCGCAATTTCCAGCGCGCGTCGGGCAAAAGAACGATTGGGTGACGTCGACGCAGGACTGGAAGAAATCGCCAGCCTTTTTGAAAAAAGAGGAATTGGCCGACGGCATGGAACTTGCGCTGACCGTTGCCCGCGCCGTTCCCGTGGGGGGAAAGAACTTTTACGTTATTGGCGGCCGCCGGCTTGATGAAAACTTCCTGGCGTCGCTGGTTCTGCCTGGTGGAACGCGCACGCTTCTCTATCGCAATCTGGAGCCTGGTTTTATGGGCGCACTGCTCACTGATGCGAACGGTCCAGTGCAGCAAGCTGAGCGCTTACAGCCGATGATCGAGCGAGTTCAAAAGCAGGCCCAACAGGTGGCAGTCGGGACTATCGATTGGACTGGTGATCCAGCGGCTGCAGAAACTTTTCACGCTATTCCGTTGACGGGCCGCAACAACGAACTTTTAGGAGTATTGCTGGTGGGCAGCTCGCGGCGAGAACTGATCACCCTGACGCGGCGTATCGAAGTAATCGCCGCAGTGGTGGGCGCCGGTGCGACGCTGGTCGGATTGTTACTCAGCTGGTGGGTGTCCGCGCGCATTACCCGGCCAGTCGAAGAGTTAGCCGAAGGCACGCGGGAAGTTACGTCCGGGAAATGGGATACCACAATTGACGTACGTGGTCCGTCGGAGATATCTCAACTGGTGTCTGCTTTTAATGAGATGACGCAAACATTGACAGCGCAGAAGCAGCGACTCGTGCAAACCGAGCGAGTGGCCGCGTGGCGCGAATTGGCGCGGCGACTGGCGCACGAACTGAGAAATCCATTATTTCCTTTGCAGATCACGGTTGAGAATTTGCAGCGCGCGCAATGTTTAAAAGGTGAGCAGTTTCAGGAAGTTTTTAACGAATCTACGGCGACGCTGAAGGTGGAGCTGGCCAACCTCAATACCATCGTAGGACGCTTTAGCGATTTTTCTAAAATGCCTGCTCCGAAGTTTACCAAAGTGAATGTAAATGAAGCGTTGCGCAACGCCGTGCGCCTTTTCGGGGCGCAGTTCAACGAGGTGGGCAAACCCACGATCACCCCGGAATTCTTTCTCACCGAATCTCTACCGGACATCGATGCTGATCCCGATTTGTTGCATCACGCCTTTCAGAATTTGATCATCAATGCTTTGGATGAAATGCTGGCGGGCGGAACGCTTACGCTGCGCACTTCGCCACACGACGGCTTCGTGCGAGTTGAGATTGTGGACACCGGCAAAGGCCTCACGACAGAAGAATGCGCGCGGCTTTTCACGCCGTACTACACAACGAAACGCCAGGGAACGGGTTTAGGACTTGCCATTGTGCAATCTGTGGTCAGCGACCACCACGGTACGATTTCGGTGGCAAGCGAGCCCGGCCGGGGCACGACATTTCGCATCGATTTGCCACCACGACAAACCGAGCGGCCAACTAAATCGGATGACGACTCCGCTTCTGCGAAAACATCTCCGCCCATTTTAACCGCCGCATCCGACTGACGCAGCGCCAAGGAGCGACGCTTGCCTCGCAAGGCCCGTTTTCTTATCGTCGACGACGACCCCGGCACTTTGGCTTCACTTTCCCGCGCGTTTCGATTGGCCGGGCATGAAGCGAGTGTTTGCGATAACGCGGCTCGCGCTCTGGAGCTGATTCGGACGCAAGCCTTTGATCTGATCTTGTCGGATGTGGTGATGCCCGGCAAGACCGGACTGGAGCTGCTGGAGGATTTGAAGCATGCGGGTGTGAAAACGCCCGTCGTTCTGATTTCAGGACAGGCCAATATTGAGATGGCCGTGCGTGCGACGAAGTTTGGCGCGCTGGATTTTCTGGAAAAGCCTCTCTCTACCGACAAGCTGCTGCTGACCATCGAGAACGCACTGCGTGTTACCAGACTACAAGATGAAAATCGCGAGCTGCGCCAACGGCTCGGCAAGCATGAATTGATTGGCTCCAGCTCAGCGATGAAGAAGCTTTTCGCGCAGATTGACCGAGTCGCAGCCAGCGAAACACGGGTGTGCATCCTCGGCGAGACCGGGACGGGCAAGGAACTCGTGGCGCGTGCTATCCACGAGAAATCTTCGCGGCGAGAAAACACTTTCATTACGTTGAACTGCGCGGCGGTGCCCGCGGATCTCATCGAATCGGAGCTTTTCGGTCACGAGAAGGGCGCTTTTACCGGCGCCGCGGCGAAACATGTTGGAAAGTTCGAGCAGGCCGACGGCGGCACGTTATTCCTCGATGAAATCGGCGATATGCCTGTGGCCATGCAGGCAAAACTGTTGCGGGTTCTCGAAGAAGGCGAAGTGGAGCGAGTGGGCGGCGATAAACCGATTCGCGTTGATGTACGTGTGCTCGTGGCGACACATAGAAATCTGGAAGAGCTGGTGAAGCAAAATGGCTTTCGCCGCGACCTGTTCCATCGCATTTACGTTTTCCCACTTCCATTGCCGGCCCTGCGCGAGCGACCTGATGATTTTCCAGGGCTGGTAGCTCACTTCGCCCGGCAAATCGCGGCGCAGAACAACTGGAAAGAGAAACTTTTTGCTCCGGATGCGATGGCGGAACTTCGCCGCTATGCCTGGCCTGGAAATGTACGCGAGCTTCGCAACGTCGTCGAGCGGCTGGTGCTACTCGCTACGGAAGATCGCGTGACGCGCACGGACGTACAAATGGTGCTTCCTGTGTCGGAATCCGATAGCGGTGTTACCGCAGGTGTTGCCAGCAGTTCCGGCATGGCGGGTACGACGCTTGCAGCGCGTATGGAAGCCTTTGAAAAAGAAGTATTGGTGGCAGAAATCCGGCGGCACAACTTTCACATGACCAACGTTTCCAGGGCGCTAGGCCTCGAGCGCAGCCATTTGTATAAGAAATGCCAGCAGTTGGGAATCGATCTGCAGTCTTTGCGCAAGCCAGAATGATCAACCATTAGGCGTGACTCGTCAGTCGTGCGAGAATCCTCGTCGTGAATCCGTGGTACATCGCGTCCTCGGCGGCCCTGTCGACTATCTCCGGCGTGACGGCATATGGCGCGTGTTACCCGCAGTCACAGTTGTTTGGCAAGTCTATTTACCGCACAAAGTCGCCGCATAAGCTCGCAATCACCTTCGATGACGGGCCGAATCCAGCCATTACGCCAAAACTTCTTGATCTTCTGGATCGTTATGCTGCGCAAGCGACATTTTTTGTGGTGGGCAAGTTTGTGCGCGAATGCCCGGACCTTCTTCGCGAAACCGTTGCGCGCGGGCATGCCGTCGGCAATCACACGGAGACGCACCCGAATCTCTTTTGGCTCACCACATCAGAAATCAGAGACGAACTGCGGCGGTGTGACGACGCTATTTCCAGCGCAATTGGGATCAAACCGAAATGGTTTCGTCCCCCATTTGGATTTCGCAATCCCTGGGTGGTGTCAGCCGCCAACGCGCAGAGCCAAGGCACGGTGATGTGGACGCTCATGCCCGGCGATTGGAAGTCCAAGCCTGCGGATTGGTTGATCGCCCGAATGAAGCCCATCGCAAAGCACGCAGAACGCTTCGCGAATAGCCGCGTAGCTAAGGCTGAAAGCGCAGCAGGTGACATTCTTTGCTTGCACGACGGAGACTTTCGGAAATTGAACGCAGATCGCTTCCGTACCCTCCAGGCGCTTGAATATTGGCTGCCGCGATGGCGCAACTCGGCCCTCGAATTTGTTACAATCGACGAAGCGGTGCGCACACCCGCACTTTAACCATGGACGAACGCGCCTTTTACAACGAGAAAGAAGAAGTCAAGAAGGTAAAGCTCGTCTGCCCGAGCTGTCGCGGTGAATTCGAGGCCCCCGTCCGCTGGAAAGTTTGCCGCAAGAAAAAGGACCTCCCGCGCGGCGCCGGGGAGGAAGATCGCAAGCGCTTCGCCAAGGCCTCGTCCTACATGGTACGTCTCGATGATTTGCTCGCGTGCTACAAATGCCGCAAGCGCTTTGAGCTAACGGGGCAATCAACAGTGCTCATCAACGATGATCTCGGAGATCCCAGTGCCGATCCCGAAAACTTTGGCAATCGCTGAGATTTAAACCGGGAAACGGAAATGACGTGCCCGGACGGTTTGCAACCTTCCGGTTAAAGTGTTTCGTATCCACCTGATTTGTACTTTCTATTCCACCGAGCCTTCTCCTGCCGCTAAATTTCCGGATACATTTCAAAAAACGCTTCAATGGACTGCCGAAACGTGGTCTCTATCTCTTCCTTGCTGCCCTCGATGAGATGCATGGTCACACGTGCAGTGCGCCCATTCTTAAGGACGACGGTCGCGTCCCGGACTTCGCCCAGATCTTCCTCGGGCAATAAGCGCATCCCGTAGATCAACGCCAACTTCGCCATCTTTTCCTCCTGAATGTTGATCAGCCTATTCTTTGGCGGGCGCTCCGTCAAACGGCTAGTTTTCGGCGAAACGGCGGGAACATGATATCTTCGGGCATCCTGGGACAAGTGGCATGCATCGCAGCAACAGAACGGAGACTTTTACATGCAAACCCACGGTCGAATCCAGCTCGCTTTTGGCGTGCTTGTCGGCACATTTTTTTTGGTCGGCTCCCTTTCGGCGCAGCAGCCCGAGGGGCCACAAGCCACTGCTTCCCAGCCGGTGGCCCCGGCTGCGCCAGCCGCTTCTCGCATCGCATCAACCGAGAAAATCACGGTCCCCGCGGGGACGAGGATTGCCGTGGTTTTAGACAATGGCATCTCCACGAATAGCGCCAAGACTGGCGACTCGGTTTATTTCCACACTTCTTTTCCCATCACGCAAAACAATCACATCGTCATTCCTGTGGGGTCTTATCTTCGGGGTGAGATTCTTGAGTCGAAGCGGCCTGGCCGCATCAAGGGTCGCGGCGAATTCCGGCTGCGGCTCAACACATTGATCTTTCCTAACGGTTATACCGTCAATCTGATCGCCGCGCCGCGCAGCGCGGACAGTGGCGGCGAGGAAACTACAGATTCTGAAGGTAAGGTAACCGGACCGGGCGGCAAAGGGAAAGATATTGGCACAGCGGCGACGACCACGGCCACCGGCGCGGGCATTGGCGCCATTGCGGGTGGGGCCAAAGGCGCAGGCATTGGTGCTGGCGTGGGCGGCCTCGCCGGACTGGCGGCTATTCTTTTGACGCGCGGTCCGGATGCTCACCTCCCACGCGGATCAACGCTGGATATCGTGCTGGAGCACAGTATCGCTTTGGAGGGCAGCCAAATTCCATAAAGCCCGCTCGTGCAATCAGGGCATGCACTTGTTCGGGCTGTTTCCTCGAGCCTAGGCGGTGATTCCTTTTTTCATTTCTGCAAAGCGCAGCGGACTGAATCTTTCCCAATCAACGCTCACGCGCTGTAGCGTGATCCATTCGCGAACAAGTTGGGCAGTGATGGGTGCGAGCAAAATTCCGCTGCGGAAATGTCCTGTGGCAATAACCAATCCTTCGATATCTGTGGGACCAATGATCGGCAAATGATCGGGAGAGTCCGGGCGGAGACCTGCCCACATCTCTTCCACGTGCGCTTCAGCCAGTGCCGGCGCCAGCTCCCGCGTGGCCGTTAAAATTTTCTCGATTCCGCCCGCCGTGATGCTCTTATCAAAACCTGCATACTCAACCGTTGCACCCGCTAGAATTCTTCCGTCATTGCGGGGAACCAGATAAATGTGCTCCGACCACAAAACTCTCTCGATTTTTATATTTCCTCCGCGCAAAGCGATCATCTGGCCCTTGGCCGGTCGCACGGGAGCATAGTCGGAAATCCCCTCGATGCTCGAGGAGAAACACCCAGCCGCGACAATCGTCCACCGCGCTTCTACCTTTTCACCGCGCACAATCAAACCTGCGCAGCGTTCGCCCTCGCGCCATACCGCGTCGGCGTTACTCGCTGAAAAAATCTCCACTCCGCTCCGTTTGCCGGCCTCGAGTACCGCGTCGGTCAGCGCACGGTTATCAATCGAAGCTTCGTTGGGACGCAAAACGGCCGCTTCAATCTGGTCAGTTAACGCAGGTTCGAGGTCCAGCGCATCTTCTGCGCGCAACGGCTCCGCTCGCAGGCCCAGGCCGTGATGCAGAGCCACGATCGTGCTGAGCTCGGATCTCGCGTCCTTTGAAAACAAGCCCTGCAGCGTTCCTTTTTCACGGAATCCAACTCGCTGGTCGGCGATTTCTTCCACGGTAGCCACAAATTCCGGATAAAGTTGCAAGCTTGCTTGGCCCAGAGAAACGAGCGGAATCATCGCCGGATTTTCTGGAGCTGGCGAAAGAATGCCGGCACTTGCCCAGGAAGCTTCTTTGCCGGGTTGTTGGCGGTCAAACACGCCCACACGTAAACCGGCGCGCGCCAACTCGAGCGCTATCGCGCCGCCGATTAACCCGCCGCCAGCAATGACTACGTCAAAATTCTTCATTCCCGTCATAGTAGCGCATTCGTACGCTTACTTCCGACGCATTCAATTTCGGGTGGTTACAAAATAATTGGCCCGGCCAGGCGAGGAATTACAATAAATGGGCGAGTTCTTCGGACAAGACCTGAGCTTTTCTGGCCAGGTCGCGCGCACGCGTCCAGTCCGAAGCACGCGCCGCACCTCGCGCATCGCTTATAAACCCTCGTACTTTTGAAGCTAAATCTGTCTGCACGGGGTTCAACGTCCGACCTTTTATGCGCGCAAGGTTTTTTTCAGCAACACTCAGACTAAAATTCATCTGTTGTTTGGCCGCAGATGCCTCTGCGTCGGTCACTTGCGGCGCAATAAGCGGAGCTTCTGGTTTGGTCTCGGTGTCGTCCGCGGTTTGCGACGGCGCCGCTACGCGAGGCCGCGGCGGGATATTGCGTACGCTCAATGGCGGTGGCGGTGGCGGAAGGTCCATGCGCAGCTCGGGAAGAGGATCCGCATTTTCTTCCTCGCTATGAGTCGCGGGCACCGGCACATTGGGCCGCACCAATACCGCGGTCCGCCAGAGAATCTTGGGCCTGCTGCGCATACCGCATCCGTTAGTGAATACCGCCATGCAACACAGAATTAATAGAAATGACCGCAAGCCGGCATGTGTCTCCATTATTAGCGGGCAAACTGAATTTTCCGTCATTATCTACGCCGCGAGCGGCAACTCGATTCGGAACGTTGTTCCGCGGCCGACCTCCGAAGTGAAGTCTATTGAACCGTTGTGAAGCTGCACAATTCGAAAGGCGCTGGCCAGCCCGATTCCGCTGCCTCCCGGACGCGTGGTGAAAAATAATTGGAAGATTTTCTGTTTATTCTCTGGGGCGATGCCTCTGCCCGTATCGCCCACGGTTATTTCCGCCATTTCGCCGCGCCGGCTGAGAACCAGCCGTAATTGTCCCCCGTTGGGCATGGCTTCGGCAGCATTCAGCACGAGGTTCAAAACAGCTTGTTTTAACAGCGCGCGATCCACATAAACTTCTGGCACATCGATGGGCAAGAGTTGTGCCAGAAGAATATTCGCCTTTTGGAGTTGCGGTTGTGCAATCTCCAACACTTCTCGCAACAGTTCGGAGAGTTGCGTGGCTTCGAGGCGTATCTCCATGGGCCGGGTGAAATCGAGGAACCGTTTGACCACCGCGTCCAGGCGATCGATTTCCTTGTCCAGCACGTTTACCGCTTGCTGAGCGCCGGCATCCTGATCCGCCGGCAAGGATTCTCGCAAGTTTTCCAGCCACAGGCGCATGGAGTTCAAGGGATTTTTCACTTCATGCGCAACGCCAGCGGTAATACGGCCAAGCGCCGCCAGGCGTTCGCTGACCTGCAATTGCGTATTGATACTCTCCAGCGAATCCAAATCGCGCAGCGTCACCAGCGCGCCTATTTTCTCGCCGTTTTCCTGAATGCCCTGCACGCTCACTCCTACCCGACGGGATCCCTTAGTGGTTACCAGGTCCACTTCCGCGGCTACTTCACTCAACTCGTCACCTTCCAGATGCAAGGCTTCGCGCAACGGATGCCCCGACGGAAAAATGTCATTCACGCGCCGCCCAAGAAATTCGCCCGCGGGCGCTCCCAGGAATTTCTCCGCCGCGGGACTAACCATTACCGCGCGAGCATCACGCGTGAAGAGCAACAAGCCGTCTTCCAATCCGGCCATCACGGAATTCATGTTCTCTCGTAGCGTGCTGAAGATTTCATGCACGCCCCGCAGTTGCTGTCCCACCTGCGTGATTTTCCGACTCACCTGGCCGAGTTCATCGCCGCTTCCCGCGAAGCCTTTGACCTCGGGAGGAGGTGAATCGTACTGTCCAGCGGAAATTCGATCCAGCTGCGCGGCGATATCGCGCAGAGGCGCCAAGGTTGCTCCGCTGACGACGGCCGCCAATACCGCTGAAATTACCAGCGCCACCAGCACAATCGTTCCGGAGGTTCTCAGACTCGGCGAAATCTCATTCAGTAATAGTCCGGAAGAGAGCACCACACGCACTTCTCCGAAAGGCTTGCCGCTCATGTTGAAGGGGTAATCTAATTCGTAAATTCGTGAAGGACCGCGGAGCACCTTAACCTGGTGCAAAAATCCTCGTTGTACCAGCTGCGAAAGGGGCGGCCGCCGAGGCAAGTATTTTCCGGGAAGCGATTCATCGCTGGAAATCAGCACCAACCCATCCTTATCGGTAATCGAAACCTCGTAAATGGATGGCGAGCTGATCGCCGTCTCCAGCTGCGCTTGCAGTCCTTCGTTGATCTCAAATGCGCGTCGCACGTAATCGTGAATATCTTCCGGCGATTTCGAAGAAGGCCGCAATCCCTGATTTGCCGCGTCGGTAAGGGCGTGTTGCGCTTGAGCGAACACAAGATGAGCCAGCTCATTCGCGCGCTTATCAGTTTCCAGCAATGTTTGTTCCAGGAGTTGTGCCAGGAAGACTCCCGACAGCACACCGACAACCAGCAACACCAATCCGGTCATCACCAGCGTGAGTTTTGTTCGCAGCCGCAGCTGCATCGCGTGTCCCTATTCCGTCGCGGCCCGGTCGCCGCCGTATTCTTTGAGTTTGTTGTGGAGAGTCTTGAGGCTGATCGCCAGCAGCTCGGCTGCCCGGGTTTTATTGTTACCCGTGGCATTCAACGTTTGCAGAATGAGCTCGCGTTCCATCGCGTCGACCGTCGTTCCCACGGGAAACTTGATACTTGAAAGATCGCCGGGCCCCTTGGAGGCGGATTTTCCAAATTCTCCAGGCAAACTCGCGCGCGTGATCAGATCCTTCTCGCACATAATAGACGCGCGCTCCAGGATGTTGCGCAGCTCCCGGATATTGCCGGGCCACGTGTGGCTCATGAAAATGTCCAGTACTTCCGCGCCGATGCCGCGGACATGTTTGCCATGCTTGGCATTAACGTCCCTCAGAATGTGCTCCACGAGCAGTGGAATGTCTTCTTTGTGTTCACGCAGCGGCGGCAAATGGATGTGAAACACATTCAGACGAAAATAAAGATCCTGCCGCAGGTGATTACTCGCGACCGCCTGCTCAGGGTCCTTGTTTGTGGCCGCGAGCACGCGCACGTCCACGGGTGTCTCCGTCTTGCTGCCTAGGCGGCGAACCTTGTGGTCCTCCAGCACACGCAGGAGCTTAGCTTGTGTGGGGGCGGGCATTTCGCCGATTTCGTCGAGCAGCAGCGTTCCTGCATCCGCCAGCTCAAAGCAGCCGATGCGCCGCTCGGCGGCGCCCGTAAACGCCCCGCGCTCGTGCCCAAAAATCTCGCTCTCCATCAATGTTTCGGGGATTGCCGAGCAATTGATAGCCACGAATGGGCCAGTAGCGCGCTGCGATAGTTTGTGAATCGTGCGCGCCACGATCTCTTTGCCCGATCCGGTTTCCCCGGTGATCAACACCGACGCGGAGCTCGGCGCGGCCATTTCTACGATGCGCATTACGTCCTGCATCGGTTTGGAAGCGCCCACCAGATCACCCAGGCGTCCAGCTTCGCGCAATTGTCGCTGCAATACGAGAAGCTGTCGCGCGTCGCGTGCCCGGCTTAACGCGCGGTCCAATAGCGCGCGAAGCACCGGACCCTTTAGCGGTTTCTCGATGTACCAAAACGCGCCTGCTTCAATCGACGCAACTGCGCGCTCCTCGCTCCCTTTGCCAGTGATAATGATGGCGGGCACATCGTGGAGTTCTGGGCCGAGTTGTTTCAGCAAGTCCAAGCCATTCATGCCAGGTAGTTCCACATCCGCGATCAGCGCATCCGGCTGATACGTTCCAAATTTTGCCAGGGCATCTTCCGCGTTTCCTACCCCCAGAACGTCGCATCCCCATCTTTGCAGCAACTGCTCGTAACCCTTTCGCGCGTTATCCTCATCTTCGACAATCAGCACGCGGTCCTTGCGCTCTGGAGCTTCCATTGCGCGAACTGCACTCTTCGTTTCTTCGCCCATGTTTCTCGGCCTCTCCGGCGCGTCGATGTCTTTTCGGGGTTTTAAGTTCGCATGCTGGAACTACCACGACTCTAACAAGCCCCTTCGGACTTGCCAAGTTCCGGACCTTCAAGAGTAGGTAATGCTATCCGGACTTAACCTTACCAGTCTAATCTGAATTCTGAATGGAATTAGATAGAGAGAATTCGTCCCACCACCTCGCTCAAACAAGAAAGGCCGGCCTTCTTAAGAGCCGCCCGCCTCAAAATTTCCCCGCAGCCTCCAACAACAAGCACCAGATCGGTTTGATGTCGATTTCGTTTGCTGTGTTGTCAACACCTTCATTCAACAACAGCGTATTCACTTATTGAGGAAGCGGCGAATTCGCTTCAGCGCTTCGGCGTACATCGCGGCGGTAACTCGGCCAGTTTGCGTATTTTGCTGGCTGGGGTGATACACGCCAAACAATCGCGGCCCATCGCCAGGCAATACCGCTTCGGCACCATGCGCAAAACGGTAGAGCGACCTCGAATCGATTACCCCACGTTGCTTCAAAATTTGAAGATAGCCATCCCACGCGATTTTCCCCAGTGCTAGCACGGCCGCAGGCCGGAGAATTTCCATCTCGCGTACCAAATATTCGCGACAATTCAGAATTTCTTCAGGCAGTGGTTTGTTTGCTGGCGGCGCGCAACGCACTGTTGCCGTTATGTACGCGTTGCCGAGCCTTAGTCCATCGTTTCGGTGCAGGGAAGCAGGCTGATTGGCAAAACCCGCTTTGTGTAAAGCCGCGTAGAGAAAATCACCCGAACGATCCCCGGTGAAGACGCGGCCTGTGCGGTTGCCTCCATGCGCTGCCGGCGCAAGGCCCACAATCAGCAATTGCGCGTGGGCGTCGCCGAATCCCGGCACGGGTTTGCCCCAGTAACTCCACTCCCGAAACGCACGACGTTTCGCGATCGCCACCCGCTCCCGGTACTCCACCAAACGTGGACATTTCCGGCATTCCACAACCTCCTCGCTCAACACCTCGAGCAATCCTGATGGATCGGGCATCGCCTTAATTTTTTTCGCTCTGTAGCATCTGCTGGATTTCATCGTAGGGAACAGCGCCTTCGAATAAGGACGAGTACGTCTCCTTCTCGAGCAGTTCCTTGCCAATGCGCCGCACTAGGCCGAGCGTAGCGCGCATTACCGCCGAGCCCACACTTGCACGAGTTACTCCCATCTTCTCCAGCTCCGCAAGCGGCGGAGTGCCGGAAGATACTAAAACATTCAGAGGCGCTCCGAGCGCCTGAACGAGCTTAGCGATGGTTGCTCCATCCTGAATACCTGGAGCAAACAGGCAGTCGGCTCCAGCTTTTCTATACGCCCGCAGCCGCTCAACAGTGCGTTCAAAACGCGATGCAGCTTCACCGATAGGCATCAAGTAAATGTCCGTGCGCACATTCAATACCAACGGAACGCCCAACGACATGCACACTTCGCGAATCGTACGGATCTTTTCGACTTGCAGCGGCAAATCCACATGCGAGGATTCATCGCTCCCAGTCACGTCTTCCAGATTGAATCCCACGGCGCCGGATGCCACGATCATTCGCGCTGTGTCCGCCATATCTTCAAGTGTTGTGCCGTAACCGGCTTCCATATCGGCCGTCACCGGACCTTGTACCGCTCGCGCGATTCTCGCTACCGCATCCAACATTTCGTAGCGAGAAATGCGCTGACCGTCTGCGTACCCGAGCGACGCAGCAATTCCCGCGCTCGATGTGGCTATCGCTGGAAAACCCAGCTCTTCCACGATGCGCGCGCTGGCGACGTCCCATACGTTGGGAAGCACCAGGATCCGGCACCCCTGATGCAACCTCCGAAAGCGTTCTGCCTTTTGTGCCTGCTCGTGTATGTTCACTCTTTTGCCCTCCACGCATTTAGAAGCACTCAATTTTGCGAAACAGCTTATTGGACGTCTTAACGCAATAACTTCAATACTTCTTCGTGGACCTTCCCGTTGCTGCTGACAAAGTCTCCACTGTAGATCGTTCGTTCACCTCGCATATTCGTTGCGCGACCGCCAGCTTCCTCGACGATGATTCCCAACGGCGCTAAATCCCACGGTTTTGAACGCAAATCCAGAGCGGCCTCGATAGCTCCCTCCGCCACCAGCATGTGCTCCCAGAATCCCCCCATGCTGCGCCCGTGTTTCGATGCATCCAGCAAGCGTCGCGCTTTCTTGTATTTCTCCTGGATCTTGCTTGGCCCTGTTCCGCCCGTGAATACCATCGCCTCCTTCAGTTGGGAAATATCGGACACGTGGATTCTCTTTCCATCGCGATAAGCGCCCTCGCCGCGATACGCGCACCACTGTGCCCTTAGCGCCGGCGCACTGACCATCCCCGCCACTATTTCGCCATTGCGCTCGATCCCCAACAGTGTCCCGAACGTCGGTATGCCCCGGGAAAACTCCTCGGTTCCGTCGATCGGATCGATGATCAGGCGGGCTCGTCCGGATGTATCGGGAGCTGCGACGTCACTGCCACCCATCTCTTCTCCCAGTACACTGAGCGCAAGCCCGCGCGCCGCAACTTTTGCCCGTGCCATTTCTTCCACCTCCTGGTCCGCCGGTGTTATCGCCGTTCCGTCAGCCTTCCGCGCGACACGCATCTCGGCAGCGCGGAAATAACGCATCGCGATGGCATCGGCTTCCTGCACAATTTCTTCCAGCAATGCTCCGTACTCTTGGCGAAACCCCATTAGTTCTCCTATACCTACGCGTCGAAATTTTCATGCGGCGGTTTCTTTGTGCTCTCCAGGTTCAAAGCTGAATGAGAAGCAGCTAAGCCAACTAATTGACACTCTCACCATACCCCCCTAGCATACAAACTTACCCTCGTGAGCGCTCACGCCAACACCGGAACTGTCCTCGATCGCATCCTCGATGCGCGTCGGGCCGAAGTCGCCCATCGAAAAGCCGTACTTCCCGAAGCCGCGCTGAAATACGGCGCGAAAGCCGCCTCGCCGCTCCGTGATTTTTCTGCCGCTCTCTCTCACGACGCGCTGAACATTCTCGCCGAGCTCAAGCCCGCCTCGCCCTCGCGCGGCGTTCTGCGCGATCCGTTTGATCCCGTTGTTTTGGCGCAGTCCCTGACAACCGCGGGCGCCGCGGCCTTGTCCGTGCTCACCGAGGGAGAATTTTTCCACGGCTCACTCAAAAATCTTCGCGACGCGCGAAAAGCCGTTCAAGTTCCCGTACTCCGCAAGGATTTTATTTTTGACCCCTGGCAAGTGTGGGAATCGCGCGCAAATGACGCGGATAGCTTCCTGTTGATTGTCGCCGCGTTGGAAGACGCTCTTCTTCGCGACCTGCTGGCTCTCGGCCGCGAAATTGGCATGGAGCCGCTCGTCGAAATTCATACCGTGCAAGAACTCGACCGTGCCCTTGGAGCTGGCTCTCGTATCGTGGGCGTGAACAATCGCGACTTGAAGACACTTAGCGTGCACGTCGAGACTTCCTTCGAGTTGATCGACCGCATTCCCGATGAGTGCATCGCCGTCAGCGAATCGGGCCTCCGCTCTCACGACGACCTCGTGAAGCTTCGCGCGGCCGGCTTTGACGCTTTCCTCGTCGGCGAGTCCCTCATGCTCTCCAGCGATCCCGGCGCAACTCTCGCGCAATTTCTCGGCGCCACGCCGCGACAGGACGCACGTTGATGGTTCGCATAAAGGTAAAGATATGCGGCATTACCAATGCCTCCGACGCCGAGGCCGCTTGCGAAGCCGGCGCCGACTCCCTCGGTTTCAATTTTTACGAACAAAGCCCGCGCTACATTTCCAAGGATGACGCCGCCAAAATTCGCGCCGCTATGCCGCCCGAGGCGCTGGCCGTCGGCGTCTTCGTGAACGCCAAGGCTGATGACATCACCCACATCTGTTCTTCTCTCGAGTTCCACGCCGCTCAGCTTCACGGTGACGAATCCCCGGAAAACTTGGCCGAACTTGCCCGCACTCTGGTTGTCGTCAAAGCCTTTCGCCTCGGCTCGGACTTCAATCTCGCCACACTAGACGCCTATCCCCAGGCCTTTGCTTTTCTCCTCGACGCCGCGCTTCCAGGCCAATATGGCGGCACCGGGCAGACCATCGACTGGTCCCTCGCCCAGCGTGCCGCCGCCACCCGCCGTATCATTTTGGCGGGTGGGTTGAACGTGGAAAATGTCGCTGCGGCCATCGCCTCGGTGCGACCCTACGGAGTTGACGTCGCCAGCGGTCTGGAGATCAAGCCCGGCAAAAAAGATCACGCCCGCGTGCGCGAATTCATTCACGCAGTTCGCCGCGCCGAAAAACAACTGGACACGTCGCCAGAGAGATCTCACAGCGCATGAGCTCCATTCTACAATCGCCGACCACCGCACCTGGACGCTTCGGGCCCTACGGAGGCCGTTATGTGCCCGAGACGCTTATGGTGCCGCTGTTCGAACTCGAGGGCGCCTACGAAATTGCGAAATCGGACTCCGCATTTCAAGTGCAGCTCCAGGATGTGCTGAAAAATTTTGCCGGACGTCCTACGCCGTTGCAATTCGCCGCGCGGCTTACCGCCAAGCTCGGCGGTCCGCGCATTTATCTCAAGCGCGAGGATCTGCTGCATACCGGCTCGCACAAGCTCAACAACGCGCTTGGCCAGGGTTTGCTCGCCGTCAAAATGGGCAAGCCACGCATCATTGCCGAAACCGGCGCAGGCCAACACGGCGTAGCCTCTGCCACCGTAGCCGCGCATCTCGGCCTGGAGTGCGTCGTTTACATGGGCACGGAAGACATGGCGCGCCAAGCTTTGAACGTCACGCGCATGCGCATGCTGGGCGCGACAGTCGTTGGTGTCGATTCCGGCAGCCGCACGCTGAAGGACGCGATCAACGAAGCCATGCGCGACTGGGTCACCAACGTCCGCACCACTCACTTTCTTCTCGGTTCGGTCCTCGGCGCGCATCCGTATCCCACCATGGTGCGCGATTTTCAAGCCATCATCGGCCGCGAAGCTCGCGAACAAATTCTCGCGGCTGAAAAGCGTTTGCCCACTCATCTTTTCGCTTGTGTCGGGGGCGGCTCCAATTCCATTGGTCTTTTCTATCAATTCCTTCGCGACACCGGCGTGAAGCTGGTCGGTATCGAAGCTGGTGGACGCGGCAACGCGCTCGGCCAACACGCTGCGCGGCTTGGTGCGGCGCAGGGCTTTAGCGGCGCGCGCCCCGGCGTTTTGCAGGGTACATACACCTACGTACTACAAAACGAAGATGGCCAGATCGCCTCCACGCATTCGATTTCTGCCGGCCTCGATTATCCGGCCATCGGTCCGGAGCACGCCTGGCTCGCCGACCAGCGACGCGCGCAATACTATGCCGTCGCTGATGACGCCGCTCTCGATGCCGCGCGACTGCTCTCGCGCGCCGAAGGCATTATTCCTGCTCTTGAATCTGCTCATGCACTCGCCGGCCTCATCGAGCGCCTCCCGCAATTTGCCAAGGACGACCTCGTCATCCTCAATCTCTCCGGCCGCGGTGATAAGGACATGGACACGTACTCCCGCCTGCTTTAATCTTTCCTCAAAAATAATGTCCACCGCTCCCTCCAACTCAACACGCATTTCCAAACGCTTCGCCGAACTGCGCCAATCCGCTGAACTTGGCATCATCGCCTACCTCACTGCTGGCGATCCTTCTTTCGACGCCACTTTCCAATTCGTGCGTGCACTCGCCGAAGGTGGTGCCGATGTGATCGAGCTCGGCGTGCCATTCAGCGATCCCCTCGCCGACGGCCCCACCATTCAGCGCGCTTCGGAGCGTGCCCTGAAGGCGGGCGCTACGCTTGCCGGTGTGTTGGACCTTGCGCGCCGCATCCGCCGATCGAGCGCTCCCGCGAACGAAGTCCCGCTCCTCCTCTTCAGCTATTACAATCCAGTTTTGCAGATGGGTCTGGAAAACTTCGCCGCTTCTGCGGAAGCCGCCAGCGTCGATGGTGTGCTCATTACCGATCTGACGCCGGAAGAGTCGCTCGATTATCGGCGCATCCTCGCCGCACACCATCTCGATACCATTTTTCTTGGCGCGCCAACTTCCACCGACGAACGGCTTGTCAAAATAGCCACATGCTCTTCCGGTTTTCTCTATCTGATTTCGCGCACCGGCGTGACTGGCGCGAAAGACGCTTTCCCTGACGATTTACCCGCATTGCTGCGCCGCGCTCGCAGCATCACTCCGCTTCCCATTGCCGTTGGCTTCGGCATTTCGCTTCCCGGGCACGTTTCCGTTCTCGGCGGGCTGGCGGACGCCGCCGTAGTGGGCTCTGCGCTGGTATCAGAAATCGAGCACGCCAAGTCCGTGGACGCCGCGGCCGCGGCTTTGCGCGAACGCATCCGCACTCTCAAAGAGGCGGCCCACCACGGCCTGTCCCGGCGTGAGGTCGCGCCATGACTCTGCAGGACTGGCGCCGCCGCATCGATGAAATCGACCGCAAACTCGTCGAGCTGCTCAATGAACGCTCGCGCTGTGCTTTGGAAATCGGCAAACTCAAGCAGGCCGCGCATCTTCCGCTGTATCAACCGGAGCGGGAGAAGGAGGTGTTGGAGAACGCTGAGCGTTCGAATCCCGGCCCGCTCACGGATTCCGCGATACGACGGCTTTTCGAACGCATTATTGACGAAGCGCGTTCCGCCGAACGCCAAGCCATGTCTTCGGGCGATGGCTCGAAGAAAGATCCTGGCTAGCGCCAAGCGCAGCGCACACTGGGAGAGTTGTATGGCCATTTGACCGCGGGAATTTTCGTTCCGGCAGTACCCGGCTTAGCAAGAAGGGAACTGATCAGCGCCATGGTAATCGTAATGCAAGAACGGGCCACCGAGGCCCAAATTCAGCAAGTCATTGACCGGCTTGTCGCCAGCGGTTTTAATGTCCATCGTTCCACCGGCGAATCGCACACCGTCCTGGGCGCCGTCGGTGTGCACCGCGATTTTGACCACCGCGATTTCGAATTGCTTGATGGCGTGCGCGAGGTCATGCGCATCACCGAGCCCTTCAAGCTCGCTAGCCGCCAATTCAAGCCTGACGACACCATCGTCGATCTTGGCCGGGGTGTGCGTATCGGTGGCAACGAAGTGGTTGTTGCGGCCGGTCCCTGCTCGGTTGAGTCTCGCGAGCAGATTCATTCCGTAGCCGAGAGCGTCTCCAAGGCCGGAGCCAAAATCTTGCGGGGTGGCGCCTTCAAACCACGCACCTCGCCCTACGCGTTCCAAGGCATGGGCGAAAAGGGTCTTGGGCTGATGCGCGAGGCCGCCGATAAGTTCGGCCTGTTCACCGTCAGCGAAGTGATGGACCCTTCGCAAATTCAGATGATGCTCGGCTACGTCGATATGTTTCAGGTCGGCGCGCGCAACATGCAGAATTACCATCTCCTTCGCGCACTCGGCGAAGTCAAAAAGCCCGTGCTTCTCAAGCGCGGCATGTCCGCCACCATGGAAGAACTGCTCCTCAGCGCTGAGTACATCCTCGCTGGCGGCAATTACAACGTGGTTCTTTGCGAGCGTGGTATCCGCACCTTTGAAACTTACACGCGTAATACCTTCGATATCGCCGCCATTCCCGTGATTAAAAAACTTTCGCATCTCCCTATGCTCGCCGATCCTTCGCATGGCACTGGACGCCGCGACAAAGTTCCGCCCATGGCTCGCGCCGCCGTGGCTGCCGGCGCCGATGGGCTGCTCATCGAAGTGCACAACGATCCCGACCACGCCCTCTCCGATGGCGCCCAATCACTCGAACCCGGCCAGTTCGCCCAACTGATGGGCGAACTTCGTATCATTGCGCCCGCCATCGGGCGTCGCATAGCCTGATCTATGTCTTCTCCTCACCTTCTCCAGCGCATCACGATTCTCGGAACTGGCCTCATCGGCGGATCCTTTGCTCTCGCCCTGCGCAAATACACTTCAGACACGCACATTTCCGGCTGGGACCGCTTCGACGTCATGGGGGAAGCTCAATCGCGCGGTGTGGTCGATCAGCCTTTTTCCGGTGAACTTGCCCCTGCGCTTCAAAAAGCCGACCTCATCTACATCGCGCTCCCCATCAGCGTCACCTTGGACATTCTTCCGGACGTCGCGCGTTTCGCTCCCGCCCACGCTTTGATCACCGATGCTTGCAGCACCAAAGCCCGCATCGCCCAAGCGGCCGCGGAAGTTTTTCCGATGGACCAGGGCCCGCTGTTCCTGGGCGGGCATCCCATGACCGGCAGGGAAGTCGCCGGCGTTGCGCACGCCGACGCCGATCTGTTTCGCGATGCTGCGTATGCGCTAATCGGCGAAGCGCCCCAGTCCTCGTCCGCCTCGCGCGATCCGCGTGTTTTTGCTTTTCTCAAGCTGCTTGAGAAAATTGGCGCGCGCACCGTGTGGCTCGGCGCCCAGCAGCATGATCACGCCGTGGGCTTGGCCTCGCATCTTCCGCAGCTCGCCGCTATCGCCCTCGGTTCGTTTCTTTACGATCATCTGGATGAAAACGGTTTGCCTATTACGCTCGCGGGTCCCGGACTCCGCGATTCGCTGCGTCTCGCTGGCAGCCCCTACTCCACCTGGCGTGATATTGTTCTCACTAATCGCGAAGTGCTCTCCGCCGCGCTCGATCTCTATGCTCGCCGCCTCGACGATCTCCGCGAGCGCCTCGCCTCCCGCGAACTCGAAGCCGACTTCGACGCCGCCAACGAACTCTATAAGCTCCTCCGCAGTCTCTAATCCAGAATTTCAGCCCGCAACCAACAAGCTATGGCTGCGGCGGGACCTCACCGGGCAACCTTCGGCGTGTTCACTTCTCTAATCTTTTTATTTCATAGACTTATATTACTTAAGTAGTATAATATGATGCATCCATCGCTAGTGAATTTTTTCTTCTCTTTACTGTTTTCTGCGCTTTTAGATCCATAAACAACCGGGGAAATGACATCTTGCACATCCTTTGGAAATCATGTGAAAATTTGCCCTTTGGAATCATATACTTACGCACTCAAACGCGATAAGTCCTTACGTTTGACATGCTTCCACAAAACGGAGGTGTCGGATCGGCCCGTTTATATCCCGTCGCCCGCGGTTATACATGCGTAGGCCGGTTCGTCCAGAGCCCCAGAAGTTACCCTCATGGCGATTTCCGGACTGCCTTCCACTTAGAGTAGACTTTTCGTCCGGCACCCGTGACGGAGCAACAACACCCACCTCTTTCAGGAGATGTTCATGGACAAACGCATTGCTTCCGCCGACGCGGCCATCGAAAAAATTGCCGACGGCGACACCATTCTCGTAGGTGGCTTCGGTCTCTCCGGTATCCCAGAAAACTTGGTCGAAGCGCTGCGCCGCAAGGGCACCAAGAATCTCACCATCGTCAGCAATAATGCCGGCGTCGATGGCTACTATCTCGGCCTCCTGCTGCAGAATCGCCAGGTCAAGAAAATGATCTCCACCTACGTTGGCGAAAATAAACTCTTCGAGCAGCTTGTGCTCAACGGAGAATTGCAAGTGGAGTTGAATCCGCAAGGCACCTTTTCCGAACGATTGCGCGCTGGAGGCGCCGGACTGCCCGCGTTTTATACTCCCACCGGCTACGGCACGCTCGTCGCGGAAGGCAAGGAAACGCGCGAGTTCGATGGCCGCCACTACGTTCTCGAACGCGCGCTCCGCGGCAACTTTGCTTTTATCAAGGCTTGGAAAGGCGATCGCTGGGGCAATCTCATCTATCGCAAAACCGCGCGCAACTTCAATCCCATGATGGCTACCGCCGCCGATTACGTCATCGCCGAAGTGGAAGAACTCCTCGAACTCGGCCAGCTCGACCCCGACGGTATTCACACACCCGGCATTTACGTCGACGCAATTTTTCAAGGTGCCAAGTACGAAAAACGCGTCGAACGTCGCACGTTGCGAAAATGATAGGCGCAGACTTTAGCCTGTGCATTTTCGCGATCAGTTAATTTCCAGATCAGGAGACTCATTTTGCCCCTCACCGAGGAACAGAAACGCGAACGCATCACCCGCCGTATCGCCTT
Organism: Candidatus Dormiibacterota bacterium; assembly: GCA_035602135.1. Lineage (GTDB taxonomy): Bacteria > Acidobacteriota > Terriglobia > Acidiferrales > UBA7541 > Acidiferrum. Next base: position 28,660 of record DATNMX010000154.1, on the reverse strand, counting down.
GGAACTGCGCGACGGCTTCTATGTCAATCTCGGCATCGGCATGCCCACCATGGTTGCCAATTACGTTCCCAAGGGCCTTGAGGTGATCATGCAATCCGAAAACGGCATGCTCGGCGTAGGCCCCTATCCTCTGGAGTCCGAAGTCGATCCCGACCTGATCAACGCCGGCAAAGAAACCGTCACCGAGTTACCTGGCAGCTGCTATTTTTCCTCGGCCGATTCTTTCGCAATGATTCGTGGCGGCCACGTAGACCTGACCGTCCTCGGCGCTTTGCAAGTTGATGAAAAGGGAACTCTGGCGAATTGGGCCATTCCGGGGAAAATGCTAAAAGGCATGGGCGGAGCCATGGATCTTGTTGCCGGTGCTAAGCGCGTGTTTATTGCCATGGAACACGCCACCCGGGACAACAAACCGAAAATCTTAAAGAAATGCTCGCTGCCCGTGACTGGCGTGGAAGTTGTCGATCATATCGTCACGGAGCTTGCGCTTATCGATGTCACGCCCCAAGGCCTGCTTCTCCGCGAACTCGCACCGGATGCCACGCTGGAACTGGTCCAATCCTTAACCGAGCCTAAACTCTTGTTTCCGCCTTCCGGCCCCAAGCCCATGCCTATTTGACGTATTGCCTTCTCATTACTTTCCAGGATGCGCTAAGCTGATCGCAGGGCCCGGCAAAAAACACTTATTATGCAACCTAATTCGATTGTCGTGATCAGCTTGCACACTCCGAAGGAAAAAATCTGGGGAGAACTGCTGGCCATAAATCCAGCCGGTGTCACTGTCCGCGGAATCGACCTGAATTCTTTCGATCACTTCCTGCGCCAGATCAATGGACCCGAGGGCGAGCGTATAGGCCTTCCCACGGTTTTCTTTCCAATGAATCGTGTCGAGCGCATCGCGCTGGACGAGTCCTCGGGGGCGATTCCCTCTATGGCAGAGATTTTCGCTCGCAAGATTGGGCGATCGATTACCGACTACCTCTCGCAATTCGCATGAATTCGGGTGTCCGTATCAAATCGGAAAAGTAATCAAATTGGGAAAGCCGGTGGATTTCCATAATGATGTTTTTTTCGCTCTGATGCATCACTAAAGTAACTGGTAGCATTGAGGTACCTACGCTGTTCTGTCCATCCGGGCTGATTCTTGTAAAAAATTTCTTTCGCGCATGTCCAATTCAGAACAGACAGCGAACTAGTCCAGGTCTACAATTCTTTTAATAATTGCATCAGAAACCTCCACAGAACATCTGGACACCCCAGGACACCAGCTTCCGCTGGTGTCCCTCAATTTTAACGTGAAGCAAACAAATTGCCCGCAGTTGCGCTATTCTCAAGAACAATGAAAGGCCGCATCTGGACCGTCCCCAATCAGATCACACTTCTCCGCCTCGGCTTTCTGCCGTTCTTTATCATTTTGATTTCGTATGAGCACTATAAATGGGCGCTCTTAGTGCTCGTAGTCGCGGGTCTTTCCGACGGCATCGACGGATTGTTGGCGCGTAAACTGGATCAGCGTTCACCGCTGGGCGCTTATCTCGATCCCATTGCCGATAAACTTTTACTGTCTTCTTCATTCGTCATTCTGGCATTTAAGAATAAGCTCGCCTGGTGGCTCACGATCATTGTCCTCAGCCGGGACATTCTCATCTTGATTGTCGCCGTGGTCATTCTGCTCATCTCCGGGTATCGGCCCTTTCCGCCGAGCATTTATGGAAAGGCCACCACCGCGTTGCAAATTCTGCTGGTCTTCACGGTTGTACTTGGCGCTGCTTATCCCAGTGCGCAGCTGGTAACTTTGAATCGCGTCCTCATATATGCCGTGACGGCAATTACGATTTTCTCCGCCATTCACTATTCCGTGATTACCGCGCGGCGCCTCAGCTCAGCGGATCCCGGAAATGCAGGATCATAAACGCAAAACTCACTAAAATCATAATTGCGGCGATCCAGCCTAATGCGTAAGCCGTCTTTTGCTCCGCTGCATTAACAGGTGTTCGGTCCGCAATCACTTTCCCCAGGCCAAAGCCCGCCGCTAGCCCGCCGAAATGCGCCCAGTTATCCACGCCGGAGAGCAAAAACCCAAATACAAAAATCGAAACGACCCAAGAAACCAGACGCGAACGCAGCGCATGCATCGATAATCCGCCACGCCGAGTGGTAATCGCGATCATCAAACCGATCAAACCCAAGATTGCGCCGCTTGCTCCCACCGACAGATGCCCGCGCAGCGAACTCAACAAGAAACCTGTCGCTCCCGCCACCGTATACAAAAACAAAAATCGCGGCGAGCCGTACACTTCTTCCACCACAGGTCCGATATCTAGCAGCACCATCATGTTGAAACCAATATGAATCAGCCCGCCATGCAAAAACATTGCGGTCACTAGTCTCCACCATTGGCGTCCCAGAAAGATGGCCGGCCCATAACTCGAACCAAGCCGGTACAACACTTCTCCATTCAGCCCCCACAGAATACGCAATCCGCCCGCTTCTCCCGCTTGCATAGTCGCGACAACGCTCACGCCAAACATCAAAATGTTAATGATGAGCAGCGCGGTGGTTACCGGCGCGCGTCCGCCAAAAAAACCAGCGAAGCGCTTGCTTAACGCAGCCATAGAAAACGTCAGACGCGTTCCGCACTCATGACATCGCGTGGCATGGATTCCCACCAGAGCGCCGCAAGCCGGACATATTTTTGGCCTAGGTTGCTGTTCTCCACCACCAAAAAATCCGCGCATCGCGTGTTTCCAGCGATCTATGCGCCACTGCCACCGATAGGGAACCCCCAAGATTCTCCTCCTTGCGACCCGCCGAGTGCGTTCCTATAATACCCAAATCGCATCGCGCAATCTGGCGCGCACGTTTTTCCGTTTATTTAAGCGAACTGAGCAAGCTTTGTATGCTTTAAAAATGGCAGGAGGCAAACGGATTTTCCACGTGAGTCAAAACAAGCTAGAGTCAAAGGAACTTTCGCGAGCGATAAAACATGTCATGAGTCAAAAACAAGCGCGAGGGGAAATAAGTGACAGAAAACTTTCCGCGAGTAATGAAAATTGTTGGGAGTACAGAAAACTGTTCGGGAGTGAGAAAGAAATGGATAAATTGGAAGAAATCGGCCGGCGCCTAAACGAAGAGTTAACGCGGCTACGCCGCTACGTGGATGAAGAAGTTGCTCCCGAAACGGAGCGGCGCACGGCGCAATTCTTGCGCGAAGTGTCGGAAACGCTTACTACTGCGGCGAGCAGACTAGAATCGCGAAATGCGGCGCGTGCCGCGAAAAGTGGGAAAGAAACAAAGTGATGAAGCGGACCGGTTTGTGACGAGAAGACGTTCGAAGGATTTGTTCGGCGCTGTCAAGGCCGAGTGGTCACAGCCGAAGCAAGAAAGTGTCGTGGGTATTTACTCTGCGTGGTCACGGCCGAAGTGTGAAGTATTTCTTAGTAGATTTGGGCGTCACTGGGCTTTCTGTGTGGTCTGCGCTCTATTGATGTTTTTGTCTTCTGGATGTGCATCGCGCAAACCTGTAGCGAGCCGGCGCGCAGCGCCATCTCCAGAAGCTGCCGGAGCGTCTGCGAATACTTCCTCTGCGCCTGGAGCTTCGCGATCGCGGCGATATAAAATGCCGGCGACACCCGTACCTGTGGGATATACAGAAGAAGGCAACGCTTCTTGGTATGGAGAGCCCTTTCACGGGCGCCGCGCATCAAATGGCGAAATCTACGACATGAACAAACTAACGGCAGCCCACCGCACACTGCCGTTTGATACGACAGTCCGCGTGACCAATCTGGATAATGGAAAGTTCAGCATAGTCCGGATTACCGATCGAGGTCCTTTTGTGAGTAATCGCATCATCGATCTTTCGAAAGCTGCAGCGCGTGAAATCGAGTCGATCGGCCCGGGTGTGGTTCCTGTGCGCATCGAGGTTCTTTCCACAAGCAGCGAACCATCGCCCGGCTATTTCACCGTGCAGGTAGGCGCGTTTCACGACCGCAAAAGAGCGGAAGTGCTGCGCGACCGCTTGCTCACCGATTACTCGCCGATTTTTATTCGCCGGCACGATTCGGGAGAGAGCGTTTACTATCGAGTTTTTGTAGGCAAAATCCCCACGGAAGAATCCGCGCAGGAATTTGGCGAACGGCTGCGCGACCGCGAGGGATTCACGCCCATGGTTATCCGCATGGATGAAGAAGCCCCACCTGCAGGAGGGAACGAATGAGCGATGATTGTCTTTTTTGCAAAATCGCAGCAAAAAAGATTCCCGCGAAGTTAGTTTATGAAGATCCCGATGTCTTTGCGTTCGAAGATATCAGCCCGCAGGCGCCGACACATATCCTGATTTGCCCGCGTAAACATCTTTCTTCCCTGGACAGTGCCACGGACGCAGATCAGCAGATGTTAGGAAAGCTGCAACTTGTAGCGGCAGAGTTGGCACGTGAACGAAAGCTGCTGGAAGGTTATCGCACGGTAATGAATAATGGTCGAGGAGCTGGCCAGTCGGTTTTTCATATTCATTTGCATCTTCTAGGAGGCCGCGCTTTCCGCTGGCCTCCCGGTTAATTTCCATATATAGGTTTGTCTCCAGGAGGACCGGATGCTGCGGGGATACTTTATCTCGAAGTCGCCGATACTTCTTTTGTGTTCGATCTTGTGCGCGGCGCTTTCTTACTGCGCAGAGAAACAAGAGCAACCTCCACAAACTCCACGATCTTCACAGTCCGCGAAAAGCCTTAGCACTCAGCGCATCTATTCGGAGCCCAGCCTGAGTGGCTACCCTACGCGTGGGATTTCTTGGAGTCCCGATGGCAAGCAGTTGAGCTATTTTGAAATTCGAGGTGGCGCCAGCGAACAACCAGCTAATGAAGTTGAGGGCTCCGCCAAGTCTGAGGAAACCTCGGTAACGCCGGATGCCGCTACCAGTGGCACGAAACATGACAAAGCGCAAAGAACCGAACTTTGGGTAATGGACGCATCCACCGGCACGCGCCGCGTGCTGATTTCTTCCGATAAGCTCGAATCCGTTCTCCCCGCCGACACTTCAAAACCAACACAAGCTACGGGACTAGGCCGGCGCGCCCCCGAGGAATATCAGTGGGCTCCCGACGGAACAGCGATTCTTTTTCAAAGTTCCGCGGCGCTCGCGTGGTTTGACCTGAAGAAGCAAAGTGCCCGCATTCTGGCAAACAGTACGTCCCCGATTGCCGACCCCAAGATTTCCCCAGACGGACGCTACGTAAGTTTCGTTCGCGAGCATAATTTGTGGCTAGTGAGCGTAGCAGATGGAAAAGAACGCGCGCTGACGCAAGGCGGGAGCGAAGAAATTCGTAAGGGCGAATTGGACTGGGTGTATCCCGAGGAGTTGGACAACAAGACGGCTTACTGGTGGGCGCCGGACTCCTCCGCGATTGCTTATTTCGAGATGGACGAGCGCAAGGTGTCGCAGTATCCGCTGGTGGATTTCACTTCCTACGGCGGAGCAGCGGAGATGGAGAGGTATCCGCCGGCTGGAGGAGCGAATCCGGTGGTGGCCGTGAAGGTCGCTTCCGTAAATGGCGGCGAACCTCGGGTTATGGACACGGGGGGCGAAGCGGACGTGTACATTCCGCGAGTGAATTGGCTTCCGGATTCCAAACACGTGGCGATCCAGCGACTGAATCGCGCGCAAACGGTGATGGAGATTCTCTTGGCCGATGCAAACAGTGGAAAATCTCGCGTGATGCTCAGCGAGAAGGATGAATACTGGATCAATATCAGCGACGACCTGCATTTTTTACACGACAGCAAACGCTTTTTGTGGTCCAGCGAACGCTCTGGTTATCGTCACCTGTATATTTACGACCTCAAAGGCCAGCAGCTGGCACAGCTCACCAAGGGTGAATGGGAAGTTTCTTCACTTGACGCGGTCGATGAAGGCAAAGGGATGGTTTATTTTACGTCGACTGAAAAATCGCCGGTGGAGAGACATCTGTACCGCGTGGGGCTGGACGGTTCGCGGTTCACCCGCATCACGCGGGATGCGGGCACGCACGCCGCGAACATGGCTCCTAACGCGGCGGCGTTTGTGGATATGTATTCGAACAGCGCGATTCCGCCGAGGCAAGATCTTTTCCGCGCGGACGGCTCGCACACTGCGACTATCAATGAAAATAAAGTTGCGGAACTTGCGAGCTTCCATTTGTCTCCGGTTGAATTTCTTTCTGTGAAAACTCGCGACGGAATCCCGCTGCACGCCATGATGATTAAGCCGCCGGACTTCAATCCGCAACGAAAATATCCGGTGATCGTTTTCACGTATGGCGGCCCGCATGCGCAAGTAGTTAAAGACGCCTGGGGCGGGGCAACATTTTTATGGCATCAACTGATGGCGCAAAAAGGATTCCTGATTTTTTCGGTGGACAATCGGGGTTCCGCAGGCCGGGGACATCTTTTCGAGGAGCCCATTCGCTTTCACCTGGGTGCGCAGGAATTGTCCGATCAGCGCGATGGCGCAGCATATTTGAAATCGCTGCCTTTTGTTGATGGCAAACGCATTGGCATTTGGGGCTGGAGTTACGGTGGATTCATGACCTTGCGCGCCATGTTCGAGGGTGCCGAGGATTTTAAGGCCGGTTTCGCCGGCGGTCCGGTTACCGATTGGCATTACTACGATACTATATACACGGAAAGATACATGGGGCTGCTACCGGCGAACGAAGAGAAATATCGGGAGGCTTCGCTGATAAAGAAGGCCGCGCATCTTAAAGGCGAACTGCTGATCGCGCACGGCACTGGCGACGACAACGTGCACTTTGCGAATACCCTGGCGGTGATGAATGAGTTTATCGAGGCGGGAAAATACGTGGAGGTTCTCCCATTCCCAGGACGCGGGCACGGGGTCACCGATCTGGTGGCGCGTCGCGTGCTCATGCAGCGAGTCGCGCAATTTTTTAAAGATAACTTATGAAGAAGTTTGCAAGCGCACGCGGCATAAAAACCGGGACAGCGATCCGGTTGGGCCTGGGTTTCTGCTTACTGGCGGCTGGCATGTTGAGGACCGATATTGCATCCGCGCAAAGCGCCCAAATTGCCGAGAAGGACCGAACGGATCAGCCAGTTCCCTCAAGCGATGCGAGAACGAATTCTTCGACGGAGCCGCTTACGACGTACCGGCCCATCACTGGAACGCAACGTGTCGAATGGTTTTTCGTAAGCTCAGTTGGCCCAGAAAGTCTGGCGGCAGGATTGTTTAGCGCGGGATTCGGAACGGCAATAGATAAGCCAGTGGAATACGGGCCTTCCTGGCCAGGTTTTGCGAAGCGCTACGGCATGCGCCTGACGGGCGTGGCGACCGGAAATGCTATTGAAGCGGGAACCGGAGCGCTGTGGGGCGAAGACCCGCGGTATTTTCGCGCCAGCGGCCAACCTTTTGGCAGTCGTTTACGAAATATCGCGGTGCTGACATTTATGGCGCGACGTCCGGATGGCCATCTGGCTCCGGCGTACGCCCGATATTTGGCGATTCCCGGTAACAACTTTCTCTCCCTCACCTGGCGTGCGGATAGCGAGGCCACCACCAACGCTGCCCTTACGCGCACCATCTTGGGTTTTGCCGCGCGCATGGGAAGCAATACCTTTCAGGAATTCTGGCCAGACGCAAGAAAATACCTCAAGCTGGGCCGCAAATAGATTTGCAGAAACGTGAGCGCATGCTTTGTCGGGGCGTTGTGAGCTGCAATGTGACCTGGCACTCCTCAAGTCGAAACCAAGCGATACGGAGTTTGCCGCGGAGAAATGTAATGAAACCTGCATTGGCAGCATTTCTCCTCGAACCGATAGTAGTTCACCATACATAAAGGGTTAGAGAAGTTCCTGGCTAGCAACGAAGAGCTGGCGGCCACTTTCATTGCTGCCCTGAAATCAAGAGGCATTGTGACGGATTCCACAAATTGTATGAATGAGCACTGGGGCAATGATCCGTGGGAAATTGATTTTCACCCGCAGCCGCGTCCATTGCCTCGGGAAGTAGACTTCGCGGTGGTGGGAGGTGGCTTTACCGGTTCGTCCGCAGCGGCGTGGTTGCAACGGCTTGAACCGGGGAAAAAAACCGCGCTCTTTGAGGCGGAGTGCCTGGGGGCTGGTTCGAGCGGTCGCACCGGAGGCATGACGCTTGCTGAAACTGCTGTGGGCGATCTCCCCGGCCTGGGAGATGTGCTCGCAGGTTTCTCCAAAATTATTCGTGAGCTGGAAATAGATTGCGATCACACCTTGCCCGGTGTGTGGGAGTTGTCGCGAGAGAATACTTTGCCGGATTCGCCAATCTGCTGGTTCGATTCCGGCAAGCTGGGGGTGGTGAAGGAAGTGCCGGGAGGCACGGCGGATCCAGGAAAGCTGGTGAGCGGCTTGGCGCGAGCCGCGGAGCGACAGGGCGCACAAATTTTTGAACACGCGCCGGTTGATAAGATTTTTTTCGACGATCCGTTGGAGCTGCAAATATCAGGTCAAAGAATTCGCGCGCAGCGAGTGCTGATCGCCACGAACGCGCAATCGCTCGACCTCTCAGAGCTCGAGGCAAACGCTCACCCGAAGTTTACGCTGGCAGTAGCAACGGAGGGGCTGACGACAAAGCAGATTCACGCGTTGGGATGCGACTCCGGAAAGCCTTTTTACACGATCGATCTGCCTTACTTATGGGGACGACTGCTGCACAAGACGCAGATGATCTTTGGCAGCGGCCTGGTGCATCTTGACGATTGGCGAGAGTTGAAGAAGATCGATGTTGAATCGGGACAGGCAGCAGAGCTTTTGCGGCAACTGCAAACACGCGTCCGGGGATTGCACCCGGAACTGAAGTCCGTGAAACTTACGAACCGCTGGGGTGGGCCGATCTTAATCGGAGAACAAGCCAAGCCAGTATTTGCGCATCATCGGAAAAATCCTGCGGCGATTGTGCTGGGCGCATACAGCGGGCATGGCGTGGCGCTTTCTGTTTATCTGGGACGCTGGGCTGCGGAGGCCATGGTTAAGAAACGAAGCCTGCCGGCGTGGAACGCTACGTGAGGGACTGCTATTTGTGGGTCATAGTAAAAACGCCGTCCCAAGCAAGGGGCGGTTCATCGAACAGATATTCCTGACAACGCTTCCAATACGTGCGGGACGGTCCGTCGTCCGGCCATCTATCGAGGATCGCTTGAAAAGTTTGCTGTGCCGCTTCCCACTGTCGCGCGCTATAGAATGTGCGGCCGCGCAGGAAGAGATCAATACGGAGCCGCACTTCTTCCGGTGAACCGTAAACGGTGGCTTCATCCTGACGGCCTATCAATTCGTGGATGGTTACGGGCTGCAGTTTTCCTTTGACGCGAATGAGGTCCAGTTCGCGGAAGAGGAAGTGGGCGTTTTTGGCAACGTTATAGGTGGTTTCATTCACGATGATGTGCGTGCCGTAATCTTTGTTCAGGCCCTCCAGGCGAGAGGACAGATTTACGGTGTCGCCCAACGCGGTGTATCCATAGCGCAACGCCGAACCCATGTTTCCGACGCTGGCTACACCGGTGTTCAAGCCGATGCCAATGTCCAGATGCGGCTTACCCTCGGCTTCCCACTTCTTCTGCATATCACGCACGCGCTGCATCATTTGCAACGCGGTATGGCAAGCCTTAGCGGCATGGTCCGCTTCTTCGAAAGGCGCGCCCCAGAAGGCCATCACGGCGTCACCAATGTATTTATCGAGAGTTCCATGATGATCAAAGACCAGGCGAGTCATGTCAGAGAGATATTGGTTGAGGAATAGAGCGAGGTCTTGCGCGTCCAATTTTTCCGAGATGGTGGTGAATCCCCGAATGTCGCTGAACATCACGGTGATGTCGGTCTTGCGGGGCTCCACCAATTGAGGGTTCACGAGCAAGCGGCGAATTACTTCCGGACTGAGATATTGACCGAAGGCGGTACGCACGCGGCGTTTTTCTTTTTCCTCGACTAACGCGCGGTAAAGGGAAACGAGTAAAACATTGGAAGTGAGAGTTATGGCGGGAACGCTGAAGTTCAGCCACCAGCCGTGCAGAAACGCGAAGTAATCTACAGCGACGAGAGGAGCGAGCAAGCTGAGCCCTAAGAGCATCCATCGCGGCGCCACCAGGGCCATCCAAATACCCAGTGGGATACCGAAAATAACAATGAGCAACGCATCCGTGAGGGCTTGTTTGGCATCGCGCTTCAGGAAACGCTGGTTCAGAATATTATCGAGAACGTTGGCGTGTATCTCCACGCCAGGATAATCCGTGCCGCCATAGGGAGTGGCGCGCAGATCACCGATGCCGGTGGCAGTTGCGCCAACCAGCACAATACGGTCGCGAAAAGTTCCCGGAGCGAAATTGCGAGAAACAACGTCGGCTATGGAAAAGTGCGCAAAGGTTCCAGTAGGTCCCTGATAATTAATCATGAGCTGACCGCGCCCGTCGGGGCGAATGCGCAAGTCGGACCCGAGTTGGATATCCGTGATGCCGATGGGACCGTAAGTGAGAATGGTTTGGTCCGATCTTGCGCCGAGGAATGCACGGGCAGTCATTACGTCGAGCGAACCATAGAGGTCCCATTCTTCGAAATTGTGCGAGCGCCCGTAGGGCAGCACGAGCGTGGAACGACGCACGACTCCATCGGCGTCGGGTGGAGCGTTGAAGAAACCGGTCCAGGCAGCGTCACCTCCGAGCGCGGAAGTCAGCGCGGGAATGTTAGACTCGGCACCCTTGGGAGTTAGGCCGGCGCCCGCGAATTCTTGAATGAGATGGATGCGGTCTTCTTTCTGGGAGCCTTGGCGCGTACCAATCACTTGGGGAAATGCAAAAAAGCCAAGTTGGTCGGCGTAGGCGTCGAGAGTGGCGGCGTCGATGCCGCGCAAATCGGCATCCGTATAAAGAAAGAAGTTGCCCAATATGACGGGTCCAAATCGACGGATGGAATCGGAAAAATGTTTATCCGCATCGGAAGCTGCGGCAAGTTTACGGACTTCGCTAAAAATTACGGGATCGATGGCATGACCGGCTTTCTGTCTCGCTTCTAGAACCGCGCCCAGGGATTGCAGCGAGCTGGCGTTAGGGTCCGTCTGGGGCTTGCTGAATGTAATGTCGAAGGCGGCCACTTTCGCGCCGTCGTCGTGAAGAACATCCAGCATGGTAGCGAAATAGGTACGCGAGAAGGGCCAACGCCCCAAAATTTCCTGGGAATGCTGGTCAATAACGACGAGGACGATGCGCGGATCGGGATGGGTGGCTGCGCGGGGCCGGTAGCGAAAGCGCGTATCGAGGGCGTCGAGTTCCAGCCGCTGTACAAATTCCGAAAGAGGGGTCTTCTTTTCCTGAAGAAATACCACGTAATACAGGGCGAGGGCGGAGATGGTGATGACCAGGCTAACGAGAAAGGAGACGCGGTGGCGCCACCAGCTATGCAGGACTTCGAAAATGCTGATGAAACCGCGTCGCTGCCAAAATCCCACGGGCGAAGCTGCCATTAGGGCTCGTCAGTCGCGGATAATGAAATTCAAGCGAACTCCGCAGACGTCAATAAGGTCGCCATGGTTCAAGCGAACCTGGCCGATAACCGGCTTACCATTGACGGTGGGCACTTTGGCGCCGGGACCGAGATAGTAGCCATCATCACGCTGATTGATCTGCGCGGCCATTTGCGGCCTGAACCAGCCTTTGAGACGCACGGTGGCCATGCGGGACTTGCCGATGACCGTCAGTTTATTGGTCAACGTGTATTCTTTCCGGTCCGTGTTGCCAGCAAGGATAATGAGAGTTGGTACGGTGATGCGGCCAGAAGCGAATTGAGTGCGCTCGCCCAGTGCCGCAGCCTGCTGCAGCATGCTGCGGCGTTCCTTAGTGTCCAGGACCATCGTTTCATTGATGCGCGGGGCAGCGACCTTGCGGTCAGAGGCCCAGGGCACCGGAGCGTCGCCGGTAGCGTCCACCTTAATGTGGTGCTTGCCGATATGAATCTTGTCGCCGTCGCGCAGGGTGACACGCTCGATGCGCATGTCATTCACAAAAGTTCCATTGAGGCTGTCCAAGTCTTCGACGACCAGTTTGCCAGCTTCGAAATAGACGCGTGCGTGATGATTAGAGACGGCAAGATTGTCTACGGCCAAATCGTTGTCTGGTGCACGGCCGATGCCCACCGGGCGAGAACCTACAGGGACTTCCTTGACAAGTTTTTCCTGAAACATGAGGCTTAACTTAGCCATCTGAGTTTCCTCCCGCGGAGCCGTTTGCTCCTGCGTCTTTCCGCGCGCCTCGGCGCAGCCAAGACAACCATCCGTTGGCCTGGGGTTCCAAACGCACGACGATCACGGTGATGTTGTCCGCGCCGCCGTTATCCTTAGCTAAAACGACTAACTTTTCCGCGGCTTTCGCAGGATCGGTTTCGGCCTGCAGAGTGCCGGCGATCTCCGGCTCAGTGACCATGCGGGTCAATCCGTCGGAGCACAGGAGCAAAATATCGCGCGGGAACAAAGGATGCTCAGTAGCCTCAATTTCGATCTCCTGCTGGGTTCCTAGCGCGCGGAGCAGGACGCTCTGCATATCGCTGCATTCCGCTTCCACAGCAGTCAGAACGCCGCGGCGTACTTGCTCGGCAACGAGCGAATGATCGTTGGTGAGCTGATGCAAGCCACCACTACGAAGCAGATATACGCGGCTGTCGCCAACGTGGGCGACGCTGAGGGTCTCTTCGGCGATCCACGCAGCGGTGAGGGTGGCGCCCATGCCGTGTTGCTCAGCATGACCTTGAGCGGATTCAAACACTTTCTTATTTGCGAGGTGAATTGCGTTGGACAGGAGCCTGGTTTTCGAGCTCGAAGTGGCCTGTGTTTCCCCGAACATTTGCAAAGAGGGCTTGTCCGCAGCCTCTACGCAATATTTGACGACGGTTTCCACAGCCAGGGAACTGGCAATTTCCCCGTGGGCTTCTCCGCCCATACCGTCGGAAAGCACAAAGAGATTGAGCGGTGCCACAATGCGATAGCAATCCTCATTGTTGGTGCGGACAAGCCCAACGTCGCTTACGCCGCCGCTTTCGATGCGCACAGGATTTCCTCTAGGTGTTCGGTCATGGATGACCACACCCGGACCGACACGATGTTCTCAATGCCTGCTCACACGCTAGCAGACACTTAGGCCGGAAAAAAGGCGATGAACCCTACTGATTAGCACCTTTCTAGCAACATCTCCGAAAGAAAGGCATGGAGGGAGTTGGATTGCAGCCCTGGCGGGCTAACGACCCGGGTATCTATTTCGCAGCGGTAGGCCACTCATCTACAATCGATGTGTGCACTTAAAGGTCCGCTCCGTCCTTGTGGCACTCATGGGCGCCATTCTTTTCGTGTCCGCGTCGGCGGTGTTTGCGCAGCAGCCGCTTCCGGCGTCGGGCGCGCGCATGTTGATTGTTCCCCGGCGAATCGTTTCTGGCGAACGTGCGACCCTGGCAGTTCTGGATATGAACGGCCGGCTCACCCCAAATGTGACGGTCAAATTTTCCAATGGCGACCGGCTCACGACGGATGTCACAGGGCGCGGATTATTTGTGGCGCCGCTTAATCCGGGCGTAATTTCCGTGTCCATCGAAGGACGCCCGGGACCGGTGTTCACGACGGTCGTTTCGCCGACGGACGCGGCTATCTCCACGATGCAGGTGACGGCGGCACCGCGCATCGCATCCTTAAGCGACCGCTTCGAAATATCGGGTCGAGGTTTTTGCGGCGATGCCGACTCGAATCAAGTCAATATCGGTGGGGAGGCAGGTTTAGTTTTGGCGTCGGCACCTAATTCTCTGGTGATTCTTCCGCCCTCCGGCGTGGGTCCTGGGCCTGCCGTAGTAAATATTTCCTGCGGCAAGCTAAGCGCGGAGCCTTTTTCGATTACGCTTGTGGGTCTGGATTTGGAAGCGAATACATCTCCTCTGGCACCCGGGGAACACCGAGTGCTCACAGTGCACGTGAAAGGCACTCCCGGCAAAATTGTTCTAGAAGCGAGAAATCTGGCTCCAGAAATCGCAGAGTTAAAAGGCGGGGTTGCGGTTCGCGCGACGAGTTCTGGGGGAAACAACAATATTGCGCGGGTTGAAGTTGTGGGGCAGAAGAAGGGAAGTTTTATTATTTCCATCCGATTGGCGCCGGCCTCCAGCCCACTTCAGCCTGGAACGGCCAAAGAGCGGTGAGTTGAGAAACTGGCGACGTTTCCCTGAAATCGCTGCATAGTGAATTTTATGCAGTTTTTTGGTTGCTTGAATCGATTGGAAGGGCCAGAGTACCCTGGATATCTTCGAGGACCGCAGCCGGCGTATCCGTGGCAAGCAAGCCGTCGAGTGTGCTCTGCGTTTTTTCCAGGCGTTTATCCGCATCGCTATAACATTGCTGGGCATTCTTCAGGTGATTGCCCAGCTTTTCGAAAACCTCTGTGAACGTATCCATCTGCTTGTGCAAGCCGGAAAGACTGGCAAACAGCCGCGTGGCGTTTTCCTCGATCTGCATGCCGCGCAATCCCATGGCAATCACGCAGAGGTGTGCATACAGAGTATTCGGCGATACGGCAATGACTTTTTTGTCGCGGCAATAGGCGTCTATTTGCTGGCCTTTGCTGTCTACGGTCATGAGGAGTTCGTAATACACGCTTTCCGAGGGCACAAACATCAGTGCAACATCCAAAGTATTTTCGTGCGGCACGATATATTTCTTTGCGATGGAATCGGCATGCCCTTTGACAGCGGCAATAAAGGCGCGCCGAGCTTCATCTCCATCGGTGCTGATGCGACGGAAGGCATCAAGAGGAAATTTCGAATCGATGGCCATAAGTTTTTTGTCACGCAGGAAGACAACGGCGTCTGCACACTCGCCGGACGAAAAGCGATATTGCGACGAATACTGCGACGGCGGCAGGGAATCTTCCAGTAGGCGATCGAGGGTCACTTCACCGAGCAGTCCACGTGTTTTGGCTCCGCCGAGAATGCCTTCGAGCGATTTTGTAGCCAGAGAAACCTCGCGGTTTAGCTCCTGAAATTCGCCCAGTTGTTTTTGAATAAGTCCCATCTGCTCGCGCGTGTTTTTTAGCTCAGTGGCAATGGCAGTTTGTCCTTGCGTTGAGATCTGAGCGGAATTGGATACACCGTCCTGAAGTGCTTGGGTAACGCTTTCCAGGCGTTGGGATACGGTTTGTCCTATGGCTGCGATCTGTCCTGAGCTTTGCGCTTGCGCGGTGGCGATGGTTTGCAAATCGCGGCGCAATTCATTCATCTGCGATTCCAGTACGTTGCCCTTCTTCTGTTCGAGAAAGCTCTGAATTACCAGCCATAAAACCAACGCGACGACGAGAATGGCTATGCCCATCAGTACAACGGTCATTCTTTCTCCCATTCGATTGCGAGAAACGGTGTAATTACTTTACTCGGACTGAGGGTATCTGAAAACCCCTTCGGGGATACGGCCAGCGTGGCGTTGGGCGGCTTTCCGCTTTCAGATCGTTCAGATTTTGGCGGGGTGAGCGTTTATAAAAATAGTCGATAATCAGAAAATGCCTCTGCTACCAATTGAGCTTCAGGGCGAACTGGAACTGCCGCGAATCGTATGCCGCAGTCGGCTGCCCCGCGCTACAAGTGGAACCCGCCGACGGATTGCATAACTGATTCACTGCCGCAATATTCGTATGGTTAGAAAGATTGAAGCCATCGGCGATCATGTCGAGGCTGAATCGCTCTCTGAGAGGAATGCGCTTGGCCAAGCGCAGGTCCCACTGAAAAAAATTGGGGGTCTTGAAACGATTGCGTCCAAGGTTGCCGTCGCAACCGGCTGGCGGACTGATGCCCGGAATGGTGAACGGTGCACCGCTGTTGGTGAGACATAAGTTGGCGACGCCAAAGGTAATGCCGGGAATGAATGGCGAAGTAGTTGCTCCACCGACAGAAGGACGCGCCTGGGAGGCGCTCAGGTCAAGACGAGTGTCCGTCCCAGTGATCACATTAAACGGCCGGCCTGAGGAGAACTCGATGATTGGAGCAAGCGTAAAGTCACCGACGAAGTGCCTCCATAAACTGTCGCCGTGGTGAGCACCCATGGTTTGAAAAACCGCGCTGGTTACCCAGCGATGCCGCTGATCGTTGACTGAATTAGAGCGCTCCAAGAACGGGAACCGGCTGTCTGCGGGTTCCAGAGGAGTCTGCAGGTCCGTGGAATCGTCAATGGAGTGCGACCAGGTATAACTGGAAAGCATCTCGAAATCCTTTGAGAAACGCTTCGTCAAGTTCACGGTTAGCGCGTGATAAACGGAACTTCCACTCGATTGCTGTGCGTCCACGCTATTGAAGGGAACCGGCACGCCGAAGCCGGCGGGATAACCGGCGAGCTGTGCGAGGCCGACTTGGGTTGAATAACCACCTGCGGCCGCCGCGAAGGATGGATTCGGACCGGATGGTCTAAAGAAATTAAAAAACGCAGGGGTACCTACAAATTGTCCGTTCAGAGAAGAAAGTGGTGTCGGGCAATTATTGAGCACACCCAGAACTGATCGCGCGATGATGTGTAGGCCGCAATTGGCTGGCCCGGCGGTCACGTCGGAACTGGGTACCACCACAGTGATGGGGTTCGTGAAGCCCAAACCAGCGGCGGCTGCAAATCCCAAATTGCTGGCGAGCAGTCTCGGATCGGTGGAGTTGATGTCTACAGGGCGATTGAGCTTCAAGCCACGAGTATATTGGTAGCCTGCAGTGATCCTCCAGGAGCCAAGTATCTCACGTTCCATGGTGAGATTGCCTTGCTGCGCATAGCCAAACTGGAAATTTTTGGCTACCGGCAGCGTAAAGGGGAGGATCGGAAGCGGGAATCCCGCGGCGAGATAGTTCTGGTCAGCGAAGAGAGAATTCGGGAACAAGGGATCGAAGCGCTGAAGGTTTGGTTGGTCGCCCGGATGTTGATATCCCATGCTGGGAAGAGCATTTAGTACGCCTTGGAAGATGGAGGCACCATTTAAGTTCGACGGAGTGTCCAAACCACGGCCGCAGATCGGAGGAGGGACGAGCCCACACGCGGAAGGCGTGCCACCGGGCGAAAGCAATTGCACAGATTTTCCGCCTTCGGCGGTAAAGGAATTGAAGGCCACGGCCAGCAATGGATGATCGTAAAAAATTCCGTAGCCAGCACGGATAACAGTCTTACCATCGCCCCATGGATCCCACGCGATGCCCAGACGAGGAGCGACGTTATTGTAGTCCCGGGGAATTCCTTCCGTTACGCCCAGAGCATTTTCTGCCGCTTGGTTAATTGCGGTGGCAGCAGGGAAGATGGGTGTAATTTCAACATCATATCGCACGCCGTAGTTAACCGTGAATTTGCGGTTCGCCCGCCAGGAGTCTTGAAAGAAGAAAGCAAACGGCAAATTATCAAAAGGACGATTGGAATTCCCAATTCCCTGGATGTAGGTGGTGGGAAGACCCAGCCCATAGGATTGGAGACCTGTGGTGTCGGGAAGTGCGACAGCCACTTCACCAGGGCCGCAGGGACTGTTATGTCCCGCGCCAGTGGTTGGATTTACGCAGTCGTTAAATTTCAACGACCTGGCGGCTACACCGCCGAAATTCACAACGCCGCCAAAATTCAATTGGAAAATTTGGGCTTTGGCCGAACGCAGTTGGACGATATTAACGTCGCCGCCCATTTTTAAAGTGTGCCTGCCACGCAGCAGGGTGACGTGATCAGTAAATTCGTACCGGCGTTCGATGCGATCCACGGTCGAAAACGGCTCGCGGCCAAAATAGGCGTATCCCGGAATATTGACGCCGACATTGGCACCGCCTGGCAGAGTGGAATAGCCGAAGTGCAGTCCGCGGCGCGCAAATTGAAAGCGAAACTCGTTGAACGCCTTATCGCTGACGATGGTGTCGTGCTGAATTACGGTAGAAAGATCGCGAGACTGGTTCAAACCAGTGCGTGATCCGGCATTTTGTCCAAACACCTGATTCTGCGATGTGGACTGGATGCCGGTGACCAGCGAGGGCGAAACGCCGACACGCAAGAAAGAGGTATTGCGGTTGTCCCAGCGCTGGTCGAGCCGCGCAGACCACAAGCTAGTTTTCTCCATCACGGGGAAATTGCCGCGAAGGGTGTTGAGCGCTACGTAAGAGTCAGGCAGAGGTGCAACGCCGATGCCGGCAGCCGAACAGTTGAGCGCGTTGACCACTTGGCTCGCAGGGCAGGTAACAGGGATTGGGAATTGCGGACCAGGACCTGGGTGAAGAAACCCGTTCGTAGAGCCGGCAGCGACAGCGCCGTAATCCAACCGATTTAGAGCGACGCTGGAGGCAGACCCAATCAGCACCGCGTAGTTCGCTGCAATTTTTTGCAGGATCGGATTGCCCGATGCGAGAAGCGTATTTACCGCCGCACTTTGTGCAGGCGTGAGTTGCAGCGGAGCCGGGAAGAAGGGATATGAAAAGGGCTGCAGGCCGAAATTGCCCGAGCCAATGCTGGAGAAACCTGTTTCTTCGCGGTGCGTGTATTCGTAGGAAAGGAAATAGAAAGTCTTGTCTTTTTTGATGGCGCCGCCGAGGGTCGCGCCAGCTTGTACGCGCGTATAGGCTTGTTTAACGGGATTGAGCGTGCCGGTTACTGGGTCGATTTGTCCGGAAAAAGGATTTCGAGCTTGGAAGGCTCTGTTGCGCAGAAAACCGAAGATATCGCCGTGCACATCGTTCCCGCCGCTCTTGGTCACAATGTTGATGACCCCGCCGGTAGCACGTCCATATTCTGCGTTGTAGTTGCTAAGAATAAGCTGAAATTCCTGTACCGCTTCCTGGGAAACGGTCGCGCGAATACCGTTTACGGAATTGTCTACAGCGTCCGCACCATCGACGCTGACCATATTCGATCGTGCGCGGGCACCACTAACGCTAAGCCCGCTGTTGGGAGCAGGACCAATTGTGGGAGAGACGTCGCGGGTGGTTTGCGAATTGGTAAGCGTGAAATTGATATAGTTGCGTCCATTGATGGGAAGATTGTTGATGCGGCGCTGCTCGATGGTCTGTGAGACTTCAGTCTTGGTCGTTTCAATGGGCGCAGTCTCCGAGGTAACGGTCACGGTCTGCGATACGCCGCCCAATTGGAGCCGCGGATCAATGGTGGTGTTCTCACCGACGGTGAGGACGACAGAGGCGTTCTCGTAGAGAGCAAAATTGGCGCCGCCACCCACAGTCATTTTGTATGTTCCAGGTGCAAGGCCAACTATCGTATAGTGGCCATCGTCATCGGCGAGCGCGGTACGCTCGGCGCCAGTAGTGGTATTTGCCAGCATGACCTTTGCGGCCTTCACTGGCAAACCCTGCGGGTCGAGGACGGTTCCGGAAATCGTCGCAGTATTCACCTGCGCTATTGCGGTAACGGCGCAACTTAGCACCATCGCGAATAGGATCAGCCAAGCATACCTACACGGCTTGCGTTGCATTTTTCCTCCAGCTTACGTATACGGTCAAACTTCAATGGGAAAACCAAATAACCGCTACCCCTAGCGGCGGGCGGGAAACATTCCCAACCCCATGGCGGCTTACACAAGCGAATACTCGGCTTTTACTGCAATATATCTTTCATTTCAACTTATATTTGTTTTGGTGTGCGTTCTATCGTACACCGGGTAATTTTTCTTGAGCTTTCAGGGATGAAAATTATTTAGGACGAATTGTGTAGGAGTGCGCGTGGTTAGCTGCGTTCTGCTGCTTCCACGACAGAGTCTTTGGGTTGATCGCGCTTGGCGGTCCACGCTTTGAGCGTCGTGGCAATAACAATCAAGATGGCGGTCGCTATATTGGTGTAGATCACTGCCCGAGCTTGCACTAAAAATCCGTACACCAACCATAGACAAACTCCGAACAAGTAAAGTATCAGCATCCCGTAGGAGAGATCACGACCGCCCTGCTTCCAGATTTTCACCACTTGCGGGATAAACGCGAAAGTGGTGCAGAAACCGCCGAGAGACCCCACCACGATAATCCATTTGTCTGTCGTCATTGTGCAGGTCTCCGTCTGGCCGCCTTGAAATCTATTTGTTTATTGGGTACTTCGTAGTTTAGCAGCGGGCAACAGCAAGGCCCAAATCATCAATTCGTTCACAAGGCATCGAAGCGGTAGATCGTTGGAAATCGTGAAAAAACACTGCGAAGGTGGTGAGGATTACTTGTTCGAGTGACGTTGCACTAGCTTGCGCAGATTGTGACGATCCTGGTCTCTCATGTGTACGAATTCGACGCCGTTGCCATTGGCGCCGATGTTTCGCACGACGGCGGTAAAGTGAATTTTGCGAAGCCCAGAGCGAATCTCGAGCTGGAGCGAATCCCCGACTTTGAGCTTGTCGGGCGATTCGAGATAGGCGCCGCCGAGACTGATGGTTTTCACGCGTGCTAGCCCGGCGTGGGAGCCATCGATGTGCGCGCGGAGAGGAGATTCCAGCGGTACACGAAGGTACCGCCGCGGGACGACGTAGCTGCTGCTTACGTGCGTGTTTGTTTCCAGCGGCTCCCTCGCCTGAGTAGACGAGGGACGATCTTCGAGGCTAGCCAAGGCTTCTTGAGCGGCGGCACGCAAACCGGATGGCTCGACGAAAGTGAGTCCCTCGCGGCGTTCAGCTAGCGAGCGGAGCAAGTCCGCCGCCTCAAACGCGTGCATGCGCCTGAGCGATTCAATGGCCTTGATGCGAACAAATTGGTCGCGCAAGATGGCGTGCTCGCCGGCAGCAATCTCCATAAGCTGCGGAATTGCCGAGGTTTCCTGCGCAAGACCGATCTGATCGATCATCATGGGCACGACGAGAGGATGAGCCGTCGCAAGCAGGCCTGAGAAAATGAAAGCGGACGATCGCGAGGAGCCCGCGTTGGAAGCTCGAGAAAGTTCACTCACGGCCAAGTCCTGTAGGTTCCATTCCCAGCCGCTCAAGGCACGCGTCACACCACGTAACAAGCGCTCAGGGTCCGCCACTGATAGTAATTTGATGGCCGCTGTTACGCGCTGCCGGCGTGCTTCGTAAAGGCGGGTCTCTAGCACATTCAATACCGAGGAACCAATAGTCCGAAGCAACCGGATCATGGCCGGAAACATTTCCGCGCCGCGAGGCTCTGTTAGGACTAACGTCAAGCGGTCCAGAAGTCGGTCGGGATCGCGCTTCAGGAGTCGCGGCAAAACGGGATCGAGAGCTCGATTAGCAAGTGCAGCGTCCACTAGTAAGAGCCAACGGTCCTGAGCGACCAGGCGCTGCGCCAATTCGGCGTTGTGTTCATGCCCAGGGTCGCCTGCGGTGCGCTCCAATCCCACGAGGATGGTTTCGAAACCCGCGTAGTCGGCGCGACTCACCGCAATGCGTCCTAATGTCTCCAGAAATGCGCCGAGGAGCGCGGCAGTTTCCGGTACCTGTTCGGTGTCCAGCGCTTTCATAGCGCCGCGGCTC
Source organism: Candidatus Dormiibacterota bacterium (assembly GCA_035602135.1). Taxonomy (GTDB): domain Bacteria; phylum Acidobacteriota; class Terriglobia; order Acidiferrales; family UBA7541; genus Acidiferrum. Next base: position 7,220 of record DATNMX010000154.1, on the reverse strand, counting down.
AGGCCTTCGGGTAATTGATTAAGCCAAAGAGATTCAATGATGGGAGTCAATTCCTTTAGCCCGGCGGCGACGGCACGCCGCGCGCGCGTGTCTTCATGGTCCAGGCGTCTTGCGTAATTCAAAACAATATTGCGCGCTTCGCGCCGCGGAGCATCCACTCCGGCTTCTGCAAGTTGTGCAAGAGTTTGACGAAGCGCAACGACCGGGACGCTCCACACTTCTGCGCCACGCAAGGCCGCGGACTTCTCGCGCCCCGGCAGTTCCAGCCAGAACTTTTCGACAAGATGTTCACGATGGGTGTCCGTCGCCCAGGCAGTGGCCAGCATGGAGAGATGCTGCGATTTGTGCGGTCCGGAATATTCTCCCGCGGTTACGAGAACTTCGCTGAGCCGTTGGACGGTCGTCCTGACCGCGACAGGGGGCAGAGCCCCGGCCGAAAATTCTGCAGTAAGAAACTCTAAAATCAAACTTTCCGAAAGGCGCATCAGGTACGCCTGCGGCAGTTCGCCTTCGCGAGGAGCATATTGCAATACTGAGCTGAGCAAGAGACCCACGGAATCGCGACTGGTTGCTTCCATTGCCGCGTGAATGCCGCGAGCCGCTTCCTCTGGCGAAAGGCCGCGTGCAGTTTCCAGCGGCGGAGTGATGCGTGCCAGCAAAACCAGAGTTCCTAAAAGATCGTCAAAACCGGGCGCCTGAATCGGTGCCTCACCCGATGGACGCGGCGAGCTTCCACCGTAGGCCACGAGCGCAGCGATTAAACTCGCGAGCACGCTGTCGACTTTGCGCTCCGTCTGAGTGTTCACGAAAATGCTCTCCACGCGGTTCTCCCGAAGTCGCGTTGCCCACCAAGTTTCACCTTGGCTATCCGCAGGACCTTCCGATCTTAGCAACGATGTCTTGCTGAGTTGGGCGAGAGTGTCCAGTTCGCCTACATGAAATTTTGGCGCGAATTCTAATCTCTGAATACCTGAACGCTCCAGGTCCGCCGTAAGAGCTTGTAACGCGCCTTTAGCATCGGGCAAGTGTGCGGCGCTGATCTGCGGTGCTACCAAGCCGCCACGCTCAATATGGATCTCCAGGCCGTTCAACTTGGCAGCAACTTCGCGCAGTGAGTTGTAAGCACTATCCAAGCTTTCGAGCCGCCGCGGATGAGACTGATCGTAGAGGCGCTCGGCGCGCAGGAGCAAATGGAGGTTGCGAAGGGCGCGATGCACGTCCGCCATCTTGGCGTCTTCGGGAGCAGCTTGCCATTTCTGATTGATTGCAACGAGCGGGCGGGAGGCAACGCGCGGGACTTGCATTGCTATTTTACTCGGAGAATTGCGGTTGCGTGGCTCGATCGGAAGGGCAAGGATCAAACTTCCTCCTCAATTCCAGATTGTCATGCTGCGGGCAAGACTAAGCACGTGAGGGCGATAAACGCCGGTATAGTACTAAGCACGCGATTAACCCCGATTAGTGAGTAACAACCAGTTTTTTTTCAGTGGGATAGAGCGAGGTAGTCCAATAGTTCTAGGACTACGGTCTCCAGGGTGTAACAAAAAGTTACGATGTGGGTAGAGACGCGGATGGATTTATCTCGCGTTTAAAGCTACGCTGAGACTGACCGTGCCACCTTCGGTAACTTCCACCCTTCGCTGAACGGGCTGATAACCGCCTAATTTTAAGGTGACTGTGTGAAAGCCGGACGTCAGTTGAATGCGCGCTGGTGTAGACTGGCCGGCCGAAACGCCATCTACGATAATTTCAGCTCCTGCCGGATTGCTATCTACCTGAGCCCAGGCAACACGATTTGCGGATTTTTCTTTTAGCTTGACCTCAAGCTCGGTCTGGATGTTGTCATTTATCTGGGCGCTACCCGTGTAGGACTCATAGCCTTCGAGACGAAGCACAACATTGTATTGACCGCGCGCCAAGGGCAGTGTCAGGGGCGTCTGGCCGAATTGCTTCGTGCCGTTGATGAACACGTCCGCACCCGCTGGTTGGCTGATCAGGTAGAGGCCGCGGGCCAAAAATTCCAGCTTTAACTTTTCATCGACAACACCGCCTGCACTTACCTGCGCCGCGGCTTGGAGCGGTTGATATCCGTCCTTCTGGACTTCGACGGTGTAACGCGCGGGGTTTAGATTATTGAAGCTACACGGCGTCTGGCACTTATCCCGCACATGACCCGCTGGTCCGCGCAATACGGCGCTGGCACCGATTACGTCTGTAACTATATGAATCGCTCCGCGACCTGGGCCCGGAATTGGGTGGGCGCCTTCCGTCTGATTTCCCAATGTTGCGGCGGGAGTATCGTCATATTCGATGTGGTCAATAATGTGGATATTGCCAGGAGCGTTGCGCAGGAAGTTGAGTAGAGCGCCGTGTTCGCCCGGATGTAGCTTTCCGGCAAGCGTCAACGTGTTCCCGACGCCCTGCACGCTCACACGGTTGTTCAGGCCTTTTGTAGCTATGGCTTGTTCTATACGGCTCTTGTATTCCGCGGTTCTTGGGTTCAGTGCAGTTTCGATCTTCTTTGGCAATGTGCTTTTGGTGCTGTTTTCTTTTAACTTTACTTCTGTCGAGCCGATGCCGACGTCTGACGCAGCGACTGTATGCGGGTCTTTTCCAAGGTCAAGTGCCTGCGCTTCGGCGTTGGTTGGCAGAGCTTCATTTGAGTTGGAATTCGCTGGTGAAGTGGCTAACCGGGACTCCGTTGGCAAAGAAGCGAGCTGGCTCGTGGAGTCACTTTGCGCAGCACGAAGCTGGCGAGCGTCTTCGAACACGGGGCGCAGCTTCCGGGCTCCATAAAAAATTACGCCGAGCAAAAACAGAGCTGCAAGTATGGTGGCAAAAAGGTTTTTCTTTTTTGGCTCTTGATACGGCGGAAGAGTACCCGTGCGCCGGATGGCAGGCGTTTGTCCCGGATGGGCGACTCGTGAGGTGAGCGATCTTGCAGTTGCGGCTAGCGGATCTTCTACGGCAGGGCTGCTTGCTTGGGTGGCCTCAAACGCAACGGACGGTACGATTAAACTCCGGCCGGCAGCGTACACGGTGGCATCCGGGTCCGCACCGTAGACCACAATCGAACGATAATTACGCAAGTCTTCGAGCATTTCGCGGCAGCTCTGGTATCGCTCTTCTGGCTGTTTAGCGAGCGCTTTCAAAATCACAGCGCTGATTCCTGGATGAATCGATGGCTCAATCTGGCGCGGCGGAATAGGCTGTTCATTTACAATTTTGTAGATGACGGTGGTGATGTTCTGACCGGGAAAAGGTTTTTCGCCAGTAACCATCTCGTATAGAACCACGCCAAGGGAAAAAATGTCGCTGCGTCCATCAACTGCTCGACCTTTGACTTGTTCCGGCGACATGTAACTCGGCGTGCCCATAACGTGCGTGGTCTGCTGCACAGTTCCGAACTGAAGAATTTTGGCGGTGCCGAAGTCGGTGACTTTCACCGTGTCATCGGCGGTAAGCATCAGGTTTGCAGGTTTGATATCTCGGTGCACCACGTTATGTTCATGGGCAAATTGCAGGGCGCCGCAGGTTTGCTCCATAATGCGCAGAACGCGAGGCAGCGCAAAGACGTGCCCGCCATCGAGGAGCGCCTGCAAGCTCTTTCCCTCCACTAACTCCATCGTGATGAAGTACAAGCCGTCTTCTTCGCCGGCATCGAACACCACAACGATATTGGCATGGGTTAGCAGTCCGGCAGCGCGCGCTTCTGTTTGGAATCGGGTTAGCAGCTCAGGACGGGTGAGACCAGTGCCTTCGGTGCTCAGCCGGATGGTTTTCACTGCCACGTTGCGGCCGATCACTGGGTCCATAGCCTTGTAGACGATGCCCATGGCACCGCGGCCCAGTTCCTCGATGATTTCATACCGCCCGGCCTTTGTCAGGATTGCCATGGTCCTCTTGTACGCCCAGTTTGTGCGCGGGTGTTGCTCTTCATCCCGCAGGGACGCCCACGTAGTTAGTGGGGCGTAACGGTCTACCTTTAAGTTCTACGAATGGCTGCGAGCATCCGTCTCGGCTTTGCAATGCTTAACTCGCTAAGTGAACCCCACAGCCGACAGCTGGGTTTTATATTTCACAGTACTCACCATTTTTTCGTCAGGTCAACGCTACGGCGGTACTAGTGTTTCGCACTCGCTACGGTTTACTGGTTCGCGGATGAAGGCTTTCTTATTAAGGCCAGGTTAGAAGCAGCTATAGAGAGTTAGGCTTGAACGACGCGGGCTTAATTTGGAGTGCGATTAGATCAGCGGCTACCGCGCTTGGGTTTTGAAATGCCGCTCTATTGCCAAATTTAAAGCATCTTGGCGACATACACGGTATTGTGCTATTCGCATTACTTGATGGGAGTGCCGCCGTGAAATATGACGCGATCGTGATCGGGTCCGGCCAGGCAGGCAACCCGCTTGCTTATCGTCTCGCGGATCTGGGTTGGTCAGTAGCTTTAATCGAGAAGCGTCACCTCGGTGGCACATGCGTTAATGTTGGCTGCACTCCTACCAAGGCTATGGTGCATCGCGCACAAGTGGCGCATTACGCGCGCAACGCTGCGCGGTGGGGGATCAACGCCTCAAATGTTCATGCCGACCTGGCGAAAATCGTCGAGCAAAAAAACAAGGTGGTCTTGAGCTTCCGCGAGAACCAACAGAGACAAGTAGAAAAACGTCCCAACCTGAAACTGCATCGTGGCCAGGCGCAGTTCGTTGCCGCGCACCAGGTGAAGGTGGACGGACAGGTGCTAGAGAGCGAGAAAATATTTATTGATGCGGGCGGGCGTCCACACATTCCACCCATTTCTGGGCTGGATACTGTTCCGTATCTCACGAACGAAACTCTGATGGAACTCACCACGCTTCCTGAACACCTAGTGGTTATCGGTGGCGGTTACATTGGATTGGAATTTGGCCAAATGTTTCGGCGCTTCGGCAGCCGCGTAACTATCGTGCACCGAGGGGCTCAGATTGTTCCTCGTGAAGACCCGGAAATAGCCGCAGAGTTGCAGAAAACACTACAGGAGTCGGAAGGAATTCAATTCGTCAGTAATGCCCGTACCTCCAGGGCGGAATACAAGAGCGGTGCCGTAAATCTCTCTGTTGAGGGACCGACTGGCGCATTTAGCATCACTGGTTCGCATCTATTGGTTGCGACGGGTCGTGTTCCAAACACAAAAGACTTGGGGCTCGACAAGGCTGGCATTGTCACGGACGAAAAAGGCTACATCCGCGTAAATGGCCGGCTGGAAACCAGCGTGCCGGGAGTGTGGGCGCTCGGAGACGTCAAAGGCGGTCCCGCCTTCACACATATTTCTTACAATGATTTTCAAATTGTGTACGGCAACATCGTGGAAGGGAAGAATCAATCGATCGATAAGCGCGTCGTATCGTATTGTGTGTTTACCGACCCGCAGCTTGGAGGGATCGGCCTGACGGAGAAAGAGGCGCGCGCCAAGAGATTTAAACTTAAGATGGGAAAATACCCGATGGCCTCAGTAGCGCGGGCCATCGAGCGCGACGAAACCGCGGGCCTCATGAAGATTGTGATTGATGCTTCCAATGATCGCATCCTCGGAGCATCCATCCTCGCGCCCGAAGGGGGCGAACTCGTGCAAATCCTTGGCACGCTGATGCTTGCGAACCAGCCTTACACGCTCCTGAAGGGCGCGGTCTATATCCACCCCACGCTCGCGGAAGGCTTCTTCGGGCTCATGGAAGCTGTTAAGCTGGCTGACTAAGTCCAAAATAACATGGCACATAGCTGCGCCCGGCGATGGGAGGCGAAGCCCCGCCAATTTAGCACTAGTTATAATTAAGCGAAATACCCGATTGATTTTGTATTGGCGGGCGAGGAGAATTTATGGCTCAGCGTCTCAACAGGAGCACTCCCCGTGCGCAAGAAAATTCTTATCGTAGATGACCACGCTGCCGTCCGCCGAGGTATCAAGTTCTTACTAGAAACCGAACCGAGCGTGACTGTGTGCGGCGAAGCCGAAAACGGCGAGGATGCAGTACAGAAGGCAAAACTCCTTAAACCGGATCTCATCATTCTCGATTTGTCGATGCCGGTCATGAACGGCTTCGAAGCCGCTCAAATATTAAAACGCACTAGTCCAGATACACCTCTGTTAGTGTTAACAGCTCACGATAGCAGTACGACGCAAGCCGCAGCTCATGCACTGGGCATCGAAGCGGTGTTTGCGAAGGGCGAAAACCTGGGCCCGCTGATGGTGCAGGTGCGCTCCGCACTCAGTATTCATTGAGAATTGTGCTGGTGGGGCTGGGCGGATTCGAACCGCCGACCAGCAGTTCAGGAAACTTGCGCTTGGCCCACGCTGAACTAGAAGGTAAGCACGAAGAGATCGACAGAAAATAGTATCGTCGCACGCAAGAAATACGCGAATCACGATTCCCGCGCTAGCATTGCTCTGTAAGGGCACGCCAGTGCTTGGGCTGGTGGCCGCGCAAAGCGAGTTCATTTTGTGGGTAAGTTCGTGCGCGCCTTACAAAGCACAGCATCAACCAACTCTTCCAGTTCGCGTTTTGCTCTCTCAGGCCGTGCGAAATGTACCTCAGTGGATTCGTATGCCTCAACATATCCCGGAACGCGAGAGTTCACGAGTGCTTCATGAATGCGCAATGCAGCGAGTCGTGTTTCTGACGCACTTTTCAAAGTCTCCCGAGATAGTTGGCACAGTGCGAGGAGCACTGCTTTTGTGTCAGAGTCCATTTCTTCCTGGGTGTTCCGAAACTATGGATGTACGCTTTCAGGGAGGCCAGGTTTCAATCGGACGAGGCAGTGCGAACACAGAGGGAGGTCCTCACGCCAGGTTACGCCTAGATCCTTCGAGCAAAACGGACAGTGCGAGGACCACTCGTTACCGCATTCAGGGCATTGGTTAATAATTAGTTCCGACACCTTCAATATCCGGCTATCTTGAGCGCGAAGATCAACCACAAGACGGCACAGAGGATTCTTGCAAATTATGAATCTTTCCATGGGCCTGCCTTTGGAACTTAAGGCCCTATCGTCATCTTCAGAGGAGAGCTAGATCAATACCGAAGGTCAACTAGTGGATAATACCTAGAAGCTATTGCACAACCCTCCGTAAGACGATCATGAAGCAGGCGATATGAAAGAACGCGCGATAGATCGTGAGCGAGCGGTCGTAGCGCACCACCAAGCGGCGGAAGTTTCCAAGCCAGGCGTTGGTGCGTTCGACG
>DATNMX010000153.1:0-5198 GCA_035602135.1 Candidatus Dormiibacterota bacterium | reverse complement strand
CGCAAATTGTTGGAAGCGTCGGGATGGAAACTCTCGCGGATCATTCCCACGGCGGCCGGGGATTCGATTGTTGAGGGAGTGGCGTAGGGTTTGGGTTGAGCGACTCTGGTGAAAGGGCACGGCTTCAGCCGTGCCACCAAGGCCCGGCTTTTGGGCACTCAACCAAGAATGACTAAGCTTGTTCCCGGAACGCTTGCAGAGCAACATGTGAAACAGGCAAGTCAATGAAAGCTGTGGAGTTGGCGGTATCTCAATAAGGATTGTTGGCGAAAAATCGCCATTACACTCACGACAGACTGCTTTGATCGTTTCCTTGGTGGATGGTCGGCAAGCCTTACCTAATCTGGTTACGTCAGAGTTGCCCGTGATCCGGGCACATCCCAACAGGCACTGCGGACTACTCAGCTGTTTGAGGCATCCAGGCGCAGCATGCCGGTAGCTAATACGGCTTCACTTTTCTGTTGTGGCAAACTCTCTGATCACCGTTCCTTGGTCGTTCAAGAGCTGGAGCACTGGTTTCCCATCAGCCTGTACAGCCAAGACAATGCGAACCCTTCCCGCCCCATCACGAAGTTTGAGACCAACGGAACCGTCTGGCGACCGTCCCAAGGCGAGTCTTTGCACATCGTGGCGATGACTTGAGAAGAACTTGTCCCAGGCGGCGTCTTGTTTATCCGGTGGCAGCTTATCAATCTCCTCGTTGGCTTTCCTCTTCTCTTCAATTGGAAAGTCACCTTGATCTGTCATGGTAATGTGGGAGAACTTGTCGTTTCCTTCCTGCCCTGCATCAATTGCAAAGATCTGGTTCTCCTCATATTGATCGAGGCTCAGGTGACCATGATTTTGGATGGTGCCGTCAGGAAGTTGGCTCGCGCCCCATATAAAGCCGCCCTGTTCGGTTCCTTCCTCACTCATAAATAACATCCCCGCCGCTTCCCGCCGATCTGGTCGCGGATATTCCTTCTTTCTATTCCAAGCGCCAGGAAAATCAGCACGATTGGAAATTGTCAAGCGGACTGTCCCGTCAGGTTCAACGATATTGATTCGCCGAGCGGTGATAATACCGAATTTCTGATTGCGAATGCTGGACGCAGCGCCGAGTACGAAGACTGCGAAAGTAACAGTGAGAACACCCGAGTACACCGTCAGGAATTTGGGATTGGAGAGGAAGATCATTCTGGCTCCTTTCAAGAGACCGGCAGGGAATACGTCACAATAGCCTAAAAAGTTTCACTCTCGAGGACTTCTATGCCCGCTCTTTTGGAATCTGAACGTTAACCGGCTACCCGTGGAAGTGGCGGTCTTGAATTGAGAGGGCCATTGGGCACCTGGGAGTCACTGCTCATACTAACTCCCGAGTGGTCGGCCGATCGTTTTCCCGGCTGCCAAGAAGCTCTGGTGTCAATTGTTCTCGCTGCGATTTCGCTGGAGGCATTCATCAACGAATTCGGAGGGACGGCAGCGATCGACGCCACGATTAAGGGTGCTCCCGGTTGGTTAACTACTCTTGCGGAGGTACTAGGCGAAGCCGAGAATAACAGAGCCACTATCACTTCCAAGTTCCAGTTAGCAATGCTCGTAATCTCCGGCAAACCTTTCAAGAGATCGGCTGCACCATTCCAAGACTTCGATACGCTCGTGCGCCTACGTAATGAGATTGTTCACCTGAAACCTTTTGAGACAGTTCAAGAGACGCAGGAGGGCGACCTCGTCACGATAGAACCATCCATAATTAAACGCTTAGCAGGGACAGGTGCACTCGGAACTCATCCCCTGTTTGAAGAGGCGATTTCGGCTGGTGGAGCTGTGTCGTTCAATTGGGTAGATCACGTTAGCACCAAGGCCATGAGTAGATGGGCGTGCAACACAGCCGCCGGAATCGTAAAAGGACTGATAAGTGCTTTGCCAACTGGCTCGTTTCGAGAAAGCTCGTTGATCGCGTTTCAGGGATTCGAGATTATAAATGATTGAAGATAGCGGCGGTCGTAGGCGGGGAAGGCCACGATCTTGAGAATAAAGTGCGTTACGTCTTTAAGCATTACGCTCGGCACCCTGGACAAGTTCCCCCTGCGTCTTAAGAATGTGGTTCCTCTCATATAACTCGATCCACCAGAAATACAATCGCGTTACGCGCTTGGTTGGATGTTTCATCCCGCTTCTTATTGATCTGTGGTCGTTTTCAAGTACTGCCAGGCTTCGTCTCGCGAGCTGAAGTCACCGGCCACCACAACGTTCCGCACCTTGTCGACAACAATAAAGCTCCCGCGACCGTCTGGTCTGACAGTGTAGAGTGGCCACTTCCGTCCGCTAACATCTTCAAATTTAACGTCGATCATCATCGTCTGCGGTTCTTCTTGCTCGTTCCTGTCTAGATACTCTGAGATCGCCTGACGAATCAGCATCGATACCTTAGCGCCTGGAGTCATCTCCTTAGCTAAAGCGGAGAGCCGTCTTTGATCACGAGCATCTAGCCAGATGTTAAGTCGTCTAAGCATTGTGAATATATTATACACCTATTGTGGTGTAGTCAATCGTACGCATGCATCCTGGCCCCATTAAACAAGAAAGTACTGAGGACCACGTTTCCCCTTATGGATGGAAGCCGGTTGATTGACGTAAGATGGGACCCCATAACCCCGTTCTTGGTGCGCGTGTTTGTATGAAAAGGTCGTCGCCTTGAGGTTCGAGAGGGGGTCATATGGATAGCCTTGTTTCTTGTCCCGATTGTCAACACAAGCTGTCGTCAACTGCCCGGCAGTGTCCGGGTTGCGGTCGCGTCATGGCAGAACAACGTGAACATCTCTATTCCGCGCTTGCCGCCTTTAGGAACACGGAGCTGACCGTCTATGCCACCCGTTATAACGTTCAGGCGGCAATTAATACAGGAGCCGCTGCAGGCGGATTGGCGGCGGCTAAAGGGCCAGCGCCAGCTTCGACTAGCATCTTGGTGGCAATAGGATGTGGGGGTATAGTTCTTGCTGTTATTTGGCTAGGCTTTGCGGTTCTGGGGAAAAAACTATTCGTTGACGGGTGGGATCACTGGATATTTAAATACGAGACCAAATGGCTGAAAGCGCACAACGACTTGCTGTTCGCAGTACTTCATGAGCGAGAGGCACGCTCGCCCATCCATCCCGAAAAATTAAAACCTAACAGAGTTAGTCTATTCTTGATGGACCGAATACCAAAATCATTACAGGAGTGGTTCGCCGTGTCGAACCTAAACCTATTGGAAAGGATACTACCGCTTCTCTTTGTCCTCTTTTGGTTATTTTTCTTGGCACTCGCCTTTCGCTCCGTAAGCCCGTCCTCTGGGTCGCTGGGGTTGACTTGGGACTGGTAGGAGGGGCGGCTGGGTGGGTGGCACTGGCGGGTTGGCGGGCGTGCGTTACTACAGGCGCTATCCATTGTGTCCTGCATGACTAAGCAGTAGGATACGGGCTCGAAACCGGGTGAGGCTGAACGCCACCCGACGAGCTTTGGAGGCAACATGAGATTCCGCATCCCTATTATTCTACTGGTGATGGCTTTAGCCGCGTCTTCAGCGGTAAGCGCCCCTGACAATTGTACAAATTCGATCATCAAGGGAGACTACGCTTTTACCATTCACGGTCAAATTTTGCCACCCAACGGGCCGCCGCTCCTCGTTGATGGCATTGCCAAAACTACATTCGACGGGGACGGCAATGTGACCCAACTGGACACAGTCGCTATAAACGGCAACATTACTGAGATCTGGCATCCCGGCACGGGTAGCTATACAGTGAACCCGGATTGCACAGGAACCATGACCCTGATTAGCACAGGCCAACCGACACTCCACTTGGCGATCCTAGTAAGCCAATCCGGCAATCACATCCACACTGTTGTAACGAATCCTGGATTCGCGACCACTAGCGACGCCGAGCGCATCTGGGCTAACGGGGATCAGGGTTAGTTCTTTCGGAAGGCACGCGTTAAGCAGAGCGGGGCATCTGTCGCTCCGCATTCTGTTCGTTCGTCCCTCGGATGGTTTGGTTCCAAGGAGCCTACGCACCGGCTGCCGATACCTGCCCGACTGATTGCTTCGCCGGAGCGAGCACGATCAGAGCCGCACCGATGATACTAAAAAAAGCCGCGGCCATCAGCAGAACTCCGTGTTCATTCGCAAGGTGAAGTGCCATGACAGCCATAACAGAGGCGTGGGCAAAGCTCGACCATGCGGCGAAAGCGATCACGCTGCGATTCGCCGATGGGTTACGCGCTGCCAGTAGCAAGAAAATCCCAAGCGTGACATAGAGGCTAAGCATCATCGGTAAAGCGTCCTCCTTATTCGCTTGCCAGCCGTCCCGCACAGACGTCACCAAGGGATAAATGCCAGCCGAAAAGAGCAATCCCACCAACACCAACGCAACCTTCAGCGCCCGTTCTCGACACATAGTGCCCTCCCCCTAGATCACGTTTGCATCTCTATATATCCTCCGGCGCGATGCGGAGGTTTCGTGGTATTCTTATTTCGCATCAAGACGCGAGCAAACTTCGCTCGCACCAACCGAGCCCCAGGGGTCACGGTGGGACGCCGCACTGGCAGATGCGCCCGAGAGGGAAACTATGGATAAGAATCCCATGCAAAAAGTTCGACAGGCTCTTTATGAACGCCTCCGAGCTTTCGATTTGACCGAGGACGCGCTGAAGGATAAGAGCCTGTTTCAACTTGTCACCTTGACGCATTTGCTCGTCGGCCATCTGAACTACATCGGCACATATACATGCACGTGCAGAACGCTCGAAGAACTCTTCGGGGATCAATTTTGGCACAGAGAAGAAAAACCGGAAGAAGTTGTGCGCGAAGATGATGAGCCTAAACCAAAAACGGTGGTGAACTGAAAATGGCGAACCGTACGCTCGATGAAACAGCACAAGAGCAGCACGAGGAATTCGTCAACGCGATGTGGGCGCTTTTTCTGATTCAGAATGCGAACCCAAATCCGGACTTTGACGGCATGTTCGATCTGGGCGTGATCTCGGACGCGCGTCCAAATCAATGGACGAGACTAACTCCATACTCTATAGCTCAGGGGGGTTTGCCACCAGGCAGACACGCAGGGAAAGAGTGGCTTCTCCGTCCAGAGCCGGCATCGAAAGAGATGACGTACGCCGATTACTGCAGGATGCGGCAAAGGACTACGAGAAAGCGCGCGCGAAGAAATTATTGAGCT
>DATNMX010000152.1:0-21173 GCA_035602135.1 Candidatus Dormiibacterota bacterium | reverse complement strand
AGCTCAATAATTTCTTCGCGCGCGCTTTCTCGTAGTCCTTTGCCGCATCCTGCAGTAATCGGCGTACGTCATCTCTTTCGATGCCGGCTCTGGACGGAGAAGCCACTCTTTCCCTGCGTGTCTGCCTGGTGGCAAACCCCCTGAGCTATAGAGTATGGAGTTAGTCTCGTCCATTGATTTGGACGCGCGTCCGAGATCACGCCCAGATCGAACATGCCGTCAATGTCCGGATTTGGGTTCGCATTCTGAATCAGAAAAAGAGCCCACATCGCGTTGACGAATTCCTCGTGCTGCTCACGTACTGTTTCATGCGGGGTCTTCACGAAGCGCATTGAGCTTACCGTTCGCCCATTCTCAGTTCACCACCGTTTTTGGTCTCAGCTCATGATCTTCGCGCACAACATCTTCCGGCTTTTCTTCTCTTTGCCAAAATTGATCGCCGAAGAGTTCTTCGAGCGTTCTGCAACTGCATGTATATGTTCCGATACTTGTCCATGAGAAACCTCCGCTTATTTAAGCGTATAGATTGCCCGAACCGCAATTTGAAATCAATCGTCTGAGGGTTGGATTCGCACAAGTCGATGTCGTTAAGCTGCGGGAACGTTTCAAACAAATGAGCGAAGAACAGCTTCTCGCATTTGGTAAAGCAGCGAAATATATGTGTTCGCCAGGAGCGAATTTCGGCGAGCGGCCACGCGAGTGCTTTGTGATTCAGTTAAACGAAGCGAAGGCCGAGTGGCAACGGCTAGTGAATGAACGGAAATGAGGCAACCTAAATAGAGCATCTGGCGAAAGATGTTTTGCCGAAAATCATTGAAAAGGTTCTCGGAGGCGCGGGTTTGGCTTGAATGCGGGCAGAGGAAACGGGACAGCAGTTTACACTATGCTTATTTCTTTTGGACAAGGCCGTCAAAACAACATCTAACGGTCAACCACTAATCGTAGGTTACCAACTGCCAAAGCACGGCCCAGCCGACAGTGGCACACTTCTCTTTTCGTCCCGAGATGCGATCTCACGCCAGAAGCCCCCCATCGCCGACATGATGAACATAACGGCGACATCTAGGATTAGGAAGAACAACCAAGGTACGGTGCAGGGTCATGATCTGATGCTAACTGACCATTCGCCTTCTCCCGCATATTCCGGATTACCAATCCTAGTCCCAAATGCGGGTGGCTCTCCGTGAGCTTACGGAGAGCCACGGCTATCCGCGTCTCACTGGCAGCGGTCGGCAGGCTCGTTTGGATACTTTCCTTGGATGCACGGAATCGCACGCAGGTACTCGTACATGGCCCGAATGTCGTGGTCCGTCAGGTCTTGGTAGTTGGGCCACGGCATGATTTGAAGAAGATCTCCCTTGACCGGATTCAAAGGGTCTGCCGGAAAGCAGTTTGTGATTACTGAAGTCGAGCAGTTTGGATGCAGTTGATCAAAGTCTTTGCCCGTCCTCAGGATTTCTAGGAATTGTTCAAATGTGCGATCCCCTTCAGGCAGTCCGGTTTTGGTCGACGGCGTCAAGTTGCGGGAAATAATATTGGGAGAAGGTGGCCCCGCTACCGTACCGAAGTCCGTGCCTCCAGACAGGTAGGTGGTCGGGTCTGTTTTCTTCGGCTGGCCAAAGTATGGGTTTCTGTCTGCGGCGTAATTGAAGTTTGGAGGCCCGCCGCCGGTGTGGCAATCGTTGCAGCCACCCAGATTGACTAGGTAGCTTCCCAATCCCACCAGAGCGCAATTCTTATCGTCCAGGTTCAGAGGAACCGGCGCAATTTCAAAGCCCCGTTGAATCCTGGGATCTGATTCTTCCCCTTGATCATCCCCGTCTCGCCTACCCTGTCTCTCTGCGCAGGGATTGTCTTGATTGCCTTGATCTTCTCGATTCCGATGCACTGCCCCTAGAAGCGCAGGCGAGTAAAGCACACCTGCAGCCGAGTAAGCGGGGTGCTTCGTTTTCTCTGCTTGACCTCTCGGCGTATTGAACAGCACGAGGGCAAGGGAGAAACCAACAATCAAAAGGGCGATCATGTGGGTTCGCTTCATTGTCTGATCACCTCAACTTTCATTGCTCCACCATCTTCGTACCGGTCACCAAGGACGTGATTGCTTTCAGTGGAATAACCGTTGCCTAACTTGGGATTGAGCATCTGCTCCGGAGATAGAGCGGACTTCTTGGTCAGGCAGTTGGAGCGGATTCTGTTCTCCCTACCTGCAGTTAGTCAAGTACCAGAATAAGGATCACAATCGGATAGAACCAGGAGGAGGAGACATGCGAGTAAGGGGAAGATTGTTGGCGGCGGGATTGATCCTGGCGGGGAGCACGGTTGCGGGCGCTCAGGCGGCGGCTCAGGCACAGCCCCAAACGCAGGCGCAAGATGTTCCGGACGGGTACAAGGAAGTGCTGCAGTACTTGGCGCGGAAGGGGGATTTTGCGGCGAACGTGTTGAAAGTGAATGTGCCGCGGAGCGATTTGTCGGTGAGCGTGGCGGGAGTAGCGACGCCGACGCCGTTTGGTTTTGGCGGATGGGTGGCGATGACGAAGGGCGAAGGAGGAAATGAAGTATTGATGGGGGATTTGGTGCTGCTGCAGGAGGAAGTGAATCCAGTGATGTCGGCGCTGCTGGAGAATGGGATCGATGTGACGGCGCTGCACAATCATTTTTTCTGGGACGAACCGCGAGTTTTCTTTATGCACGTGCATGGGTACGGCAAAGCCATGGATTTGGCGCATCATGTGAAGCCGGGACTGGACTTGATTGGCCATGTAGGGAAGACTCCGGCAGGGAATTCCTCGGCTGCGGAGATAGGAGGGAAACTGGATGTGGAGAAGATTGCGGCGATTGTGGGGCACAAGGGCGATCAGACGGGTGCGGTGTACAAGATCACCGTAGGGCGGAACGATCTGAACATGAAAGAGCATGGCGCGACCATCAACGCACGGATGGGATTGAATACCTGGGCAGCGTTTTACGGATCGAATGAGAATGCGGTGGTGGCGGGCGACGTGGCGATGCTGGAAAGGGAAGTGGTGCCGGTGCTGAAGGCGCTAAGAAAGAACGGAATTGAGGTAGTGGCGATTCACCATCATATGATTGCGACCGGGCCGACCATCATTTTTCTACACTATTGGGGTAAAGGCCCAGCGGAGAAACTGGCGTCGGGATTCAAGGCGGCCCTGGATCAATTAGGGGCAGCGCCGAGCACAGGAGTAGATGCGCTAAAATATTCTCAAGACGAACGAAGGAAAGTCGAAACTAGATAGTGGTTTGGCCCTGTTCGTTTTCGTACAGATTTAATTTCGAGCGACCCGCTATAAGTGTTGCTGGCTAGAATCTCCACGCCCGGAGGACCCCATGAAACCAGGCATCATCACTCTCGCAGGCACAGTTAGGAAGGTAATCGATCGCTCCGTTCTCAATGAACCGCAGCAGATCCAAATCTCTTTCGCTGGCGCTGATTATCTTTACGATGAGCTGCGAATCCCCAACATTCACAAATGGGAGGTCGGCAAGGGTATCGAAGTGAGGATACGACCGCGTTAGCAAAGCTAACGGCTCGGCAGGGCGGTAGCTTTCCGTCCGACAACGTTAACTTAGTCGTGCAGGACAACAGTCGAAACCAGTCCGCAGACTGAAAGGAGATTCCCATGTCACTGATCGTGGTGATTATCATCCTGCTGCTCTTGTTTGGCGGCGGCGGTGGCTATTACGGATATCGGAGATGGGGGACGGGCGGAGGCATAGGGATTGTCGGGGTGATTGTGATCATCCTGGTGCTTTTGTACCTGATCGGCGGATTGCGTCTGTGACGTAACCGGGGGAAAACGGCGGGTACATCCCTGGAAAGCAGCCAAAAGTACTAAACGAGATGATCAAGCTCGGTACGTAAGATTAAGACACTGATAAGTTGCCTTGTACCCGCAATAAGGACATTCGAGCTCGGTCCCATCGGGAGGGAACTCAGGTTTCAGGGGCAAGAGGTAGCTCAACATCCCGACGTCGTCAATCTTCGAGTGTGTGAATTTCAACTCGCAGTTACTACATTCTAGGACCCAACTGGGCATTTCTACACTCAAGAGCGACCGTACGCCTCCTGGGCGGTGCAAGAAATACACAAGAACCCCTATCGGTAAGCGTAACGATAGGGTATTTCTGGCGCGGTAGGTAGCTAAAAGTACTAAACGATATGAATCGGACGGACTATAGACGCGTAGATGGACGCAGCGCAAACTGAACTTGTAGTGACACACTCCTCCTAACGCCACGAGCGGGGCCGGTAGCCCCCTATCGACCCGCTCACTTTTTCTCACGATAAGACAGCGGTAAAATCGTCATATGGCAAACCTACAGCCCCGGCCTGTTGCAGCGTGCAACGTGTGCGGTGCAGTCTCCTACTCCGCCGATGGGATAAATGAGCGGTGCGGTCAATCAGTCCACGGCGACCGATGCGCCAACAATAGTCAGAGCCGCCCGAGATACAGATTGGAAACAGTGCCCGACCTGCCAGGGCACAGGATTGGCCGGAGAAGCCCAGTGCAGTAAATGCAACGGCGCTGGCTGGGAATGCTTGCGCAGCGGACGATGGCAGAGGGGACAAGAGAGAGATACGCGTGCGAAACTGTGGACGCGGAAGGCAGAAGAGAATCAAGAGCCGGAGAAACCGGAAGCCGAAGGAGAAACGCAGAAATAACTGCGGAGGTTTGTAAGGCATCGAGGAGAACCGCCGCACGGATGACTGTCCGCAAAACGGACAAGGGACGACCCTGAGCTAGTGCCAAAGCGGCGTAGAGGTTAAAGCCGGCCGAGGTACGCAACCTTTGCGGAACCAATCACGCAGGGCCGGGCTGTTACGGTTCCTGGGTGCCCCAACTGTCAGAAGAAATTTTATACGATGTATCAATACAGAAGACATTTGACAGATGATGTCTTACCCGTGTTGATCGAGCGATTGGCGGAGAAGAAAGCGGAGTGAGGGATATATGTCTGCTACTACTTGCTACTACTCTTGGCTGATTAGGGATGTTTCGGTAGCCGCATAAACGTTGGTTGTTCTGTCAAATGGAAAGACAGTGTTGAAAACAAGTAGCATACCAACAGCCCCCAACAGCAGTCATCCCTCAAACAAACGGGAGTTAAATCCCTCCTCCGCCATAGCCAAAAAATGATGTGGTTCCCCCAACAATTCTTGTTGAACTTTAAGCTGGTTATTCTTAGGCCATGTGCTGGCTTAATCTGCGTTCCCTAGTTAGTCTCTCTTTCTTACACTAGAGACGTAAGCCTAAAGAGCTAAACGTATGTACTCTTCCAAAAGCGTCCGCGGCATGGGGGTAGTTTGGCTTTTGGTTCTCGTAGTCTATGCGGCAGTTTCTCTGGCTCTCGTTCGCGGCCATCAATCGCTCACTACTTTCGGGAATATTATTCAGTGCATCGTGCCACTTTTTGCGAATGCAGGCTTACTGGCAAACGCTGGTACCCCGCTTTGGCGTCGCAATCTTTTCTGGATGCTGCTCGCCCTGGGCTGCACTCTCTGGATGCTCGGGCAGTTCGAATGGACTTATTATGAAGTTTACTTGCACCGGTCTTTGCCGAATTTGTATCCGGGTGACATAGTTTACTTTCTGCGCGGAATTCCCATGATGGCGGCGCTGGCGTTGCGCCCGCATCGCAAGCCCGGAGAGCTCCATTTTCGGTTTGGGTATCTTGATTTTGTACTTCTGCTTATATGGTGGACGTATATTTACGTCTTCGTGGTGCTGCCATGGATGTACGCGACGCCCGCCCTCGCGCAATACAACTACAACTACAATCTGTTAACCAACATTCAAAACATGGTTGTGGTTGCAGGCTTTGGGATTCTTTGCCTGCGCACCCGGGGCGTGTGGCGGGTTGTTTACGCCAATCTCCTTGGTGCCGCAACGCTGTACATGCTGGCTTCGGTTACGATCAACGTGGCAATCGATCGGGGTGAATATTATACCGGCAGCTTGTACGACCTCCCGCTGATTTCCTCGTTTTTTTGGTTTGCTCTTGCAGGCTTGATCGCCTATCACCATCGCGCAAAGCTGGATCTGCAGTTGGAGAGCGGATACGACTCTAATGCCGGCCAAGCTCAAGGAGAAAGTGTCTGGGCGACGCGCATGGCCATGGCCGCGGTAATCTCCTTGCCGTTTTTTGCCATTTATACGCTCCGGTTTTCCCAAGATAGTCCCCAAGTCCGCGAGTTTCGCTTGATGACCACGCTGATAGCGGCGGTGCCCCTCGCCGTGCTGGTCTTCTTGCGTACTCATCTCGCGGATTCCGATCGGACTCGCCTGTTGTCCCGCTCGCAACAGTCCGTGGAGAATCTTCGCAGGCTGCAGACTCAAATCGTGCAATCAGAAAAGTTGGTCTCGCTTGGTCAACTGGCCGCCGGAGCAGCTCACGAAATCAACAATCCGCTTGCGGCAATCCTAGGCTTCTCTGACCTCTTGGCGGACGACCCAACTTTGCCAGAGAAGGCACGCGTCACTGCTGGCAAGATTCGTGATCAGGCGCGCCGCACCAAAACACTCGTAGGCAATTTGCTGAGTTTTGCGCGTCAAGTGCCGGTCGAGCGCACTCTTCTCGACATCAATACGGTGGTGACCAATGCCGTCCAATTGCGCACGCTTGACCTTCGCTCGGGTACGCACGTCGAACTACAGCTCGAGTCCGTCCTCCCCGGCGTTCGTGGCGACGCCAATCAATTGATGCAAGTGTTTTTCAACCTGATCAACAATGCCGCCGACGCAATGGAAGCCACTCAGGGAGGCGTGCTCACGATCAAAACACTGCGTGATCGCAGCAACGTCGTTGTGCTGTTCTCCGATACTGGCCCCGGCTTGAAGGACCCGGATCGCGTCTTTGATCCTTTTTACACCACCAAGCCCATAGGAAAGGGCACGGGCCTCGGTCTCAGCATTTGCTTTGGCATCATGCAAGAGCACGCGGGCAAGATTCTTTGTTACAACGGCCAGGGAGGCGGCGCGGTTTTTCGCGTCGAGTTGCCTGCCGTCCTCGCCGCATTCCCGACGATTACAAAAGATGCTCCCCTTGAGGTCGCTTCCACCGGTCCCCACAAATCCTGACAGCACGTAGATCCCTTATCCTCGCCCCATCGCTTTACTGACAAGCGCTTAATATCCAGCGCTTGACTCATGCTAGAGTTTTGTTGCCAGCTGGCACTTGCACACACCATGCCGGACTTCGCCATTTGCACCGAAAAGCTGACTAGGCGCTTCGGGAATTTAATTGCCGTCGACCATATGGACCTACAGGTGGCCGCCGGACAATTTTTCGGCTTTCTCGGACCAAATGGTGCGGGAAAATCCACCACCATCAAAATGCTTACGGGTTTGCTGGCGCCGACCTCTGGAAGTATTAAGCTCCTAAATATCGATTTTGCCGCGAACCCTGTGGAGGCAAAGCGTCAAATCGGTGTGGTGCCCGAAGGCATGGGCTTATTCGAACGTCTCACTGCCGCCGAATATCTGCATTTCGTTGGTCAAATGTATGGCCTGGATCGTAACGCCACACAACGGCGCTCAGAAGAGCTGCTCGAATTCATGCAGCTTGCTGACAGACCTAAGACCATCATCGCGGACTATTCGCACGGCATGCAGAAAAAACTCGCCCTTGCCGCGGCTGTCATTCACGGCCCCCGCATTCTTTTTCTCGATGAACCATTCGAGGGTGTGGACGCACTCGCATCTCGCACCCTCAAGGCGCTGCTCAGCAAGATGACCGAACGTGGCGTTACAATTTTTCTGACCTCGCACGTTATGGAAATCGTGGAGCGTCTCTGCAGTCACGTCGCCATCATCGACAAGGGATGCCTCGTGGCACAAGGCTCTCTCGAGGAGTTGCGCGCCGGCATTTCCGGTGAGACGGGCAGTAAAACTACCCTCGAACAAATCTTTCTTTCCATCGTGGGCGAAAGCGGCGCTGCACGCCCTCAACTCGAGGAGCTCTCGTGGCTGAAATGACGCCATCCTTAAACTCCATCCAGCAGGTTCGTCTGGTGGCCGGACTTCGGTGGCGAATTCTGCGGAATAGTCTCCGCAATAAGAACAAAATGTTCGATCTGATCGGATTGTTCTTTGCCGGAATCTTCAGCGGTGTATTGGTTCTGGGCCTGGCCTTTGCTTTTTACTCGGGGACTCATTACTTCTTGTCCGGCGGCCGCACACGTGGCCTGGTGTTCCTTTTCTGGGCCATCTTTTTGTTTTGGCAATTCTTTCCAATTTTTGTGGCCGGCTTCGGCGGGAGTTTCGAATTTCGCACCCTCTTGCGGTTTCCCTTTAGTATGCGCGCTTTTTATCTGTTGGGTCTGGCCTACGGCTTCGCCAATTTTTCCGCACTCGCCTCGCTCTCTTGGTTATTCGCCATGACGCTTGGCGCCGCGGCGGCGATGCCCCGCGTGCTTCCCGCAATGCTCGCGGCCGTGGCCCTGTTTGTCTTGATGAACGTCACGCTCGAGCGTCTGACCGGCTCTTGGCTAGAACACATCCTTGCACGCCGGCGTTCCCGGGAGTTTTTCGTGGGCTTTTTCCTTCTCGCCATGATCTCGCTGCAGTTCCTCGGACCGCTGACGGATCGGTCTCTAAATAGTCGGTATTCCTCGGTTTTGCGCACGCTGCCCTACTTCGCGCCTTTTCCGCCATCGCTTGCCGGCCGCATCATCGCGGGAGCAGCCCGCCATGAATACGCGGATGCTTTTCTTGGTATCGCTGGACTAACTCTTTTCGTATTCCTTTTCAGTGCACTCTTATGGCGTCGTTTTGCAGCACAATATCGCGGAGAAGAGTGGAGCGAAGCTCCATCTCCAGCACCGGCTTCCCGCATCCATGCAAAAAAAGCTCCGGAGCGCGACGCTCTGCGGCTCCTTTCTCCGCAAGTAGCTGCTTTTGTAAGCAAGGAATTCCGCTACGTCACGCGAAACGGATTTGCGCTCCTGCTGCTGGCGATGCCGCTCACGTTAATGGTGCTGTTCACCTCACAATTTGCTAGCAGACACCCGCACGTTGGAGGCATTGCGCTCGGCGCCGACCTGTTCTTCCCCGCCATGATGGGCTATCTGATTCTCATTCTGATGGCGCCTTCCTATAATAATTTCGCGTACGAAGGTCGCGGGATACAGACCTATTTCACAGCGCCCATTCGATTTCGCGAAGTGTTCCTGGCAAAAAATTTGATGCTGGTTGTGATTCTCGTTGCAGAACTCTCGCTTTCCATCACGGTCCTGGCAATCTGGATTGGTGTGCCCTCGCCTCCCTTCTTCTTTGCCACCCTCGCCGCTATTATTTTCTTCGTTGCTGGACAACTGCCCATCGCTAACTGGTCATCCTTGTGTTTTCCGCGCAAGCTGGAATTCGGATCTTTGCGCGGACAGCGCAACTCTGGTGTAGCCGTCTGGATCATGTTCGCCGTTCAAATCGTGTTTGGAGGCGCCTGTGCCTTGGTCCTTTCCATTGGCCGCTGGACGGGCAATTTCTGGCTCCCGGCGGAAATCTTCGCCGTACTCGCTGCTGCCGCGATAGGCGGATATTTCGCCTCGCTCGACGCTCTCTCGCACGTCGCCGAGAAGAAGAAGGAAGTTTTGACGGAAGCTTTGTGCCGGTAACTCGCTGCTCCGGGTAGCTTCGCAAGAGGAGTTCGAATGAAGAAGCGTTACGTATCTCTGTTTCCCATCGGTCTATTTTTGCTTGCCGGCAGTTTTTGCCCACGAACAGCCACCGCTCAACAGTCGCGGAATTTTGCTGAATGGGATCAGTTAGTGAACACACCTGCCGTCAGCGGCTACGAACAGCCGCTGGCCTCATTACTTAACAATTGGCTGAAAGATTTCTCTCCCCGCACGGACAATATGGGAAATGTGTACGTTACGCTCGGCAGCGGCACGCCGCATCGCCTGATCGTCACATCAATCGATGAGCCGGGCTATGTGGTCAGCGAGATTACGCCAGATGGCTTTTTGCGGGTTCAACGCTTGCCTCAACAACCGCCTACGCCGGTCTTCGATTTGCTGCACGCGGCCCAGCCCGCCTGGGTGATCGCCAGATCCGGCAAACGAATACCCGGCGTGTTTGCTGGACTTTCGGTGCATCTTCAGCCGCTTCGCCCGAATCCACCGAAGATGACGCATCCGGAGGACATTTTTGTGGATATCGGAGCTGCGAGCGCCGAAGAGGTTCGCTCGGCCGGCGTGGACGTTCTCGATCCTGTCGTGCTGGCTCGCTCCGTTCAGCAATTGGGATCGGGTGAATTGGCGGGGCCAGCAATCGGAGATCGCATTGGCTCTCGAGCGCTTGTGGGCCTTCTTGGAATGCTTCGCGCTAGCAAGCCCCGATTGCACGGAACTCTGACTGTCGCCTTCGTGACACAGCAGTGGACCGGTGGACGAGGGCTCGACCGTCTGCTGAATCAAATGCGTTTCGATGAAATGGTTTACGTCGGCCGCCTATCTGCTCCTCGAAAGACAGCAGTACCCACATCAGTTTCCACCGAGAAGAACGTGTCGCCAGGGAGCGGCGTGCTGCTTGGCGTTGCCGATGCCTCCGCCGCGCTTAGTGGCCTAAGCGCCGACTTGAAAAAGCTTGCTGATAGCCAGCATCTCGCAGTAACGGTACAGGTTGCCGCCCCGCCTCGGATCGCGTCATATGCAGCGCCCACTCCGTTTCCGCAACGCTCCGCCCAACTCGGAGTTCCCACTCTATTTCCAGTCACGCCTGCGGAAACCATCAGCAACGCCGATACTTCTGAACTGCAAAACCTTCTTTACCTCTACGCCTCTGGCGAAACGCCTCACGCTGTTTCAGGCAGTGCGGCGCTCTGGCAAGGCGACGGTACGCTGTCCCCCATCGTCCTACTTACCGAAACATATGGCGCTAGCGGCCATGAAGACCGCGTTCGAGAAAAGATCAAGAGCCTCCTGCCCTCGTGGGCAAAACCAGAAACCGATGCTGCCGGAAACTTAATCCTGCATCTCGGCAATGCGAAAGCCGGTTCCAAATCGCCCAAAATTGTTTTTATCGCTCACATGGACGAAATCGGTTACCAGGCGCGATCGATTGAGCCGGACGGACGCCTTCTCGTGGATGTGCTCGGCGGCGGCTTCACCGAATATTTTTTGGGCCATGTCGTCCTCGTGCATACCGCGGACCAGAGACTCGGCGGAGTGCTCGAACTCCCCGCCGGCTGGGACCAGCCCGGTTATGAATGGCCCCACGGGCCGCA
This sequence comes from Candidatus Dormiibacterota bacterium, assembly GCA_035602135.1. Taxonomy (GTDB): domain Bacteria; phylum Acidobacteriota; class Terriglobia; order Acidiferrales; family UBA7541; genus Acidiferrum. Next base: position 9,926 of record DATNMX010000152.1, on the reverse strand, counting down.
GTCCATGGACGAGTCAGTTCACGTTTATGTGGGTACACACTCTGCGGACGACACGCGAAAGCTGGGAATTAAACCGGGCGACTGGGTGACCATCCCAAAACAATACCGGCCCCTGCTTGGCACGCGCGCCAACGCGCGCAGCTTCGACGACCGCGTCGGATGCGCCGCGTTGATCGAAGCCCTGAAGTCTCTCGGCGCTGATCTGCCCGGCCGCGACGTTACCTTCCTTTGGTCCACCGAAGAAGAAGTTGGCTTGAAGGGCGCTGCCGCTGCTGCTGAACGCCTGGCCAAAGAAAACCAAACGCCCGATTTTGTTTTTGCGATTGATACCTTTGTGAGCTCTGACTCGCCGTTGGAGTCAAAGCGCTTTGCCCACGCCGAAATCGGCAAGGGTTCTGTTCTTCGCGCCGTCGATAATTCAAATATCACGCCGCGCGAGTACGTCGATCGTGTCGTCAAGCTTGCTCGCGAGCACCAAATCCCCGTGCAGTACGGCGTGACCGGCGGAGGAAATGATGGTGCGGTATTCTCACGCTACGGCTCCGTGGACATACCGCTCGGCTGGCCGCTACGTTATTCGCACTCTCCCGCCGAAGTGATCGATACGCGCGATCTCGATGCGTTGGCTAAAATTATCACGATCCTAGCCAAGAGTTGGTAATCCTCACACGCCAAAACTATCTTGCGCTTGATGTCTCAAGAACATTGCATGAGCCGAGATAATTGCAAACTCTAGCTAGCCTCAGTATTCTGGAGTCTGGTAATGAAAATAGCGCTGGCGCAGTTCAATCCTACGGTTGGGGACTTCGCAGGGAATTCGGCTCGCATTTTGAGCCTGGCGGCGCAGGCCACCGAACGCGGCGCCGAACTTGCCGTATTCTCTGAGCTTTGCGTTTGCGGATACCTTCCCCAGGATCTCCTTGAGCGTCCCGCCTTCATTGAGCGCAACCACAAACAATTAAAGGAACTCGCCACCAAGCTGCCATTGCCCGCCATCGTGGGTTATGCCGGCCGCGTGAACAACGGCCGAGGCAAGTCCATCGCTAATAAAGCTGCGCTCATCTGCGACGGGCGCGTGGTCTTTGAACAAAGCAAGATGCTGCTGCCTACTTATGATGTTTTCGACGAATCTCGCTACTTTCAACCCGCCGCCAAGCAATCTGTCTACGGCCTCGGCAACGAACAACTTGGAATTACTATTTGCGAAGACGCCTGGAACGACAAAAACTTTTGGGCTAACCGCAGGTATGATCGCGATCCCGTCACCGAGCTGGTCGCGCAGGGCACGACGGTTTTGCTAAATATTTCCGCCTCGCCCTACACCATCGACAAGCGCTCGCTGCGATTGGAAATGCTTCGTTCGATCGCTATTAACCAGCGACGCCCCATCGTCTATGTAAACCAGGTGGGCGGTGACGACAGCCTCATTTTTGACGGCGCCAGCATGGCCTTAACCGCCGATGGCAAAGTAGCCGCGCAAGCCCGCGCTTTCGAAGAAGATCTGGTGATGTTTGACACGGTTACCGGTCGAGGTGAAATCCACGATCAGCCCAGAGAAGAAATCGCGTACGCTTACCGCGCCATCGTTACCGGTACTTACGATTACGTTCATAAATGCGGCTTCAAACGAGTGTTGGTGGGCCTGAGCGGCGGCATTGATTCTGCCGTCGTGGCGGCGATCGCCGTGGACGCGCTTGGTGCGGAAAACGTTCTCGGCGTCTCCATGCCGGGACCTTTTTCCTCGACAGGCAGCAAGGAAGACGCTAAGACTCTGGCCAAGAATCTCGGCATCGAGCTCGTCAGTCTGCCGATTGCTGACGTTTTTGACGCCTACCAAAAATCGCTGGCTCCCGCGTTCGGAGCACGTCCCATGGATGTTACTGAGGAAAACATTCAGGCGCGCATACGCGGAAATTACTTGATGGCGCTTTCCAATAAGTTTGGTTCCATGGTTCTGAGCACTGGGAATAAGTCCGAGCTCGCCGTAGGCTATTGCACGCTATATGGCGACATGGCTGGTGGCTTGGCCGTGATCTCCGACGTTCCGAAACTCATGGTCTATGAGCTGGCCAACTGGATTAATCGCGACAGGAAACTCATTCCTCAAGCAATTATCGATAAGCCGCCCTCCGCGGAATTGCGACCCAATCAGAAGGATGAAGACAGTTTGCCACCCTATGACGTCCTGGACCGCATCCTGAAAGCTTACATTGAGGACTTGCGCAGTCCCCAGGAGATTGCCGATCATTACAGTTTCGATTTAAAGCTCGTCCGCGACATCGCGCTGCTCGTCGATCGGAACGAGTACAAGCGCAAACAATCACCGCCTGGACTCAAGATCACCTCTCGCGCTTTTGGCTTTGGCCGGCCGTTCCCGATTGCCCAGCGTTTTATCCCATAAACCAACGGCATTCATAGGAGCCTGCGAGAACTTCCAACGGTTTCGTCTATGCTTCGTGTAGTACATCTCTTCTACCGTCGCCATCGCTTCCTCTGTAAGCCCAGCCTGGCACGAAGAACTGCAGTTGGCTGGATGCATGTCTTCCAAATCCACTCTTGAACTGCGGCACGCTGGCGACGAAAATGCACGCGCCGGATCCGGCCATCAGGAAGCAATTCGTGCGTAACGTCTAGTAGGGTAAAAGCATGGGGCACGCCGCCATAAATCTCCAGGTTGTGCTGTGCCTCTTCGCCCCGATAAGCGCCATGCTGCCCCCCGGCAATGTGGCCGTACTCATGATTCTGGTGAATTGCACGCGCCACCCGAGTCACGTCCACCACGGGGATTCCTCGCCGACGCGCATCCTTAATCAACCATTGATCGAACCAGGCCCTGCCCAACGCGAGTGGAGGTACTTGTTCATATAGGTCCGGCGGAAAAACAAAAACATCGATTGCTGTTGGGTTCCCAAGCTCACCGAGCGGCATAATCTTCAGGCGTAGTTTAGATTCCCCGTCGGCTGCGAAATTCAACGACTCCTGGAGATCGACATTCAAGCGGTGGGAGACGCCGAGAAACTTCGGAAATTCTTTATGAATGCGGACGACAGCGTCAAGAAATTCAGGAAGCAGAATTGTGTCGCTGTTCACGTAACAGAGCAGAGGTGTGTTTGCAAACTCCCGCGCGCGGCGGAGCAGGTCATCTAGCAGCGGCGTTCCAAATTCATTGCGCGCGATGTCATTTAAATGGTTGATCTTCAAGGCAACGGCAATTTCGGAGACGCCTTCTTCCTCACCGAAGAGATAAATCTCTGGGCGGGGGCGCAGCATCGTCCAGCTGGTGATGGCGTTACGCTGGATGGTACCGATATGGCCACGAAAGGGCTTCGGCAGGCCGAGGATCGTGATAGGTTTTGCCTCAGTCATTGACCGTGGACTACGGCGTGGCGTCCCCGCTCGGCGTCCACCATCTCTTCGAGGATCGTGTCTAATCCGCGCGTGATTTTCCATTTCGGATAGTGGCTTTGGAACTTGCCGAGATTGGAGATGTAACAGATATGGTCGCCTCTTCGCGCTTCTTCCACATATCGCCAGTCCAGCTTACGTCCCGTCATCTGCTCAATCCGCTCGATGGCTTCCAGCATCGAGATGCTGTTCTCGCGGCCACCGCCGAGGTTGTAAACCTCGCCCGGCCGCGGATCGGCGGCAAACTCCTCGATCGCGCGTACCACGTCGTGGCTGTGAATATTGTCGCGCACCTGTTTGCCTTTGTAGCCAAAAACAGAATAAGTCTCTCCGCTGAGCGTGACCTTCACCAAATACGACAAAAAACCATGCAACTCAACGCCGGAATGTGACGGCCCGGTCAGGCAGCCGCCGCGGAATACGCCAACCTTCATTTTGAAGTAGCGCCCGTATTCTTGTGCCATCAGATCGGCCGCCGCTTTCGAAGCTCCGAAGAGCGAATGCATGGTGCGATCGATACGGCAGGTCTCATCGATCCCTGCAAAATCTTCCGGCCGCGCGTAATCGTAGCGCTTCTCTAACTCCTTGAGCGGAATCTCGTTCGGCGCGTCACCATACACCTTGTTGGTACTCAGAAACACAAACACCGCTTCTGGAGAATGCTGACGCGTTGCCTCGAGCAAGTTTATTGTTCCGAGCGCGTTCACTTCGAAATCGAGCAGTGGAATATCGCGCGCTTTGTCGTGGGAAGGTTGGGCCGCGCAGTGCACGATCAAATCGAAACGGTGCGTTCGAAAAAGCTCTTCAATGGCGGAGCGGTCACGAATATCTAGCGCCGCGTGCGTAAAGCGTTTGGTCGCAACCTTCAGCCGCTCGAGGTTCCATAGCGTATCCCCCGCCTGACCAAAAAACTCGCGGCGCATATTATTGTCGACGCCGAAGACTTCATGGCCCTGTCGGTCGAAGTGTTCGACCGCAGCCGAACCTATCAAACCACTGCTGCCGGTGATAAGAATAGTCTTCTGCGTCACTTAAAACCCCTGGCGCGGTTTACCTGGCTGAACTCTTATTGATCCATAAGTTGTCATGGCGAAAGAAGGAAAGCAAGCCGCCTTGGCATCACTTTCGAAAGCTCCATTTGTTGTACTGGTCTTCAATGACAGGGGGCCAATCGGAGCCCGGCAGGCGGTAGAGGGCGCGAACGGCAAGGCGCTGCCAGAGCCCGCGTACCTTGGGGATCGATTTGACGCTGCGTGTGATGCGGCGGAAGAGCTTGGCGGAGCGGGCGCCGGGAAGGGATCTCAGCTCACGGTCGGCGATTTCATTGCAGGTCTGAACGTAGTGATCGAGGCGGCTCCAGCTGAGGGCGTCTTCATGAAAGCGGTAGCCACCGATGAGGGCTTCGACAGGGAAAAGTTGTGCGTGGCGGAAGAAGCGTACCCACAGCTCGAAGTCGCCTGCGGCGCGGTACTCCGTGCTCAGCGCGCCGCCCGCGCGATCCCACAAACTCCGCCGCCAATACGTTGATTCCTGCTGGATAAACTGGTTGGCGCCAGCAAGGAAACGCATGCGGGACCAATGAGGCAAAGGGAGCACTTCGATGGTGAGACCGTCCGCATTGAATTTGGTGGGCCTGCCGGTGATCCACTCGACGTCCGGAAATGACTGGAAGACGCTGCCGACAACGAGCAATCCGTTGGTGTGCAACAGGTCGCTGGCATTCAGCCAGCCCATAATCTCTCCAGTGCCGCGGGCGAACCCGGCGTTCAACGCGGCGTAGACACCCTGCTTGGGTTCAGTGAACCAGCACGCAAGATGCTTTTCGTGTCTACGAATAATTTCAACGGTGCCGTCCGTGGACCCACCATCTACGATGATGTATTCCAGATTGGGGTAGCCCTGGTTCACCACCGACCGTATCGTCGCCTCCAGGTACTTCTCCCCGTTGTACACCGCCGTAACGAGAGTGATGCGCGGCCCATGCTTCGAGGCGTCCGGCCTGTGCATGTCTGGAACGACATCTGATTCGCTCAAAGCTGGCGTGCTCCTTGCTAAACATTAAGCAATTATTTTCGAATGACCCATTTGCCGTGATCGTCTTCGATTATCGGAGACCGTCGCTAGGCCCGGGAGAGTTATCAATCCGAACAATGCGGTAACCCGGCTTGCCTAGAGTGAAGAATAGCGGTTTTTTCACGACGTTGAGCATTGCTGCACGCCTAGCGGCGAAACACCCGCAGTCGCCATTTGCGTTACTCCTAGCTTTCAGTTCAGCAGATAGGGTTCCCAAAATTCCTGGTCATATCCTGATCAAGCGTGGTATCCAAAAGGCACCGCTCCGAATTTACCTTAAAGGAGCAGCGCGGTGCCATTTCAAACGAAAGTCCAAAGCTTCGCGCATCTCTGGGATGCGAAAATTTGTCAGTATCTGGGGCGCGCTTCAAAAGCCCAGAAAAAGTCCTTATGGAACTCATTCCCTCCCACCCAGTTTGTTAAATTCCAAACACCACGTCACGGCTCAGCTTGGGGAATCTAACAGGATCTATTTAAAGGACTTAAGCTAGTTCGTTTTGCAATTTTCACTTCGATTTGAACACGGTTCCAGCAAGCTGCGGGCCCGATAAGAAGGATAAATGATCGAAACCGGGCACGGAGCCTTGCCATGATCCTCAGTGTGCAGCCGTATCTTCACTGCCGGCTAGTGTGCACTGAAAGGAACGAGATGTTTATGAAGAAGAAACATTTACGTTGAGCGATGGCGCCACTGGCTGGCCAAGGCGCATTCGCTGCAAGCGCTCAATTTGATTCAAGACCCGATCGATGCCGCGTTCCAGCGTAGTTTCATATCTGAGCAAGCGATCCAGCTGTTGGGCATCAGGGACATTCGAGCAAAGCGATTCCAATTTTAGCTTGTCGGAGACCACTGTTGCCTGTTCCTGCTCATAGCGTTCAAGTCGCTTTATTTCTGCCACCAACTCTGCCAAAAACATATCCTTGCATTGCTGAGGTGATGTGGTTCCTTTTTCCTGAGGTTCCTCCTCAGATGAAAGAGAAATAGTCAACCAAATCAAGTATCTATTGAAAAGCGTCTCCCGCCACAATGTTTCTTTATGATGCTCTCCGTATAGCGTAGTTAAGTTTTTTTTGTCCCAGTCGGGATCAAAGCCAATCCTCTCAATGCTTTCTCTTAAGATGTTCAATAAATAGAGACATCCTTGCAAAGCCTCGGGGTTTGCAAGCCATCGCATGAGGCCGCCATTACCACGCAACTGTGGGAGTTTTGCCACTTCTTGCCGCTGGCGCTCCTGTCCATCCGATTCCAGAAACTCCGCACCGGCTCGGATCTCCGCTCCTTCCGCGATTAACAAGCGCCGATTGCGCCATAAAAGTGCGGCGAGCTTTTCGACGAGTACTTCTTCAAGCGTTCCTTCGGGCGCAAAACTATTGCGCAATCCAGTCAGCAACGCGTCAAATTTCGCTTGCGATTCGCCCTTTAGAACAACCACTTCGGAGAAAATTCCATGTTTGAGCGCGTTGTACTTACTCTGCTCTTTGCCCTGCCGTGTCCGCGGACCTGTGGGCCTGGGCATGACTACGGCAGTGCGAGGCCCGCGCGGCGCTGCACTGGCCCCATTTTCTGGGACCCCACGCACCGTCGGTTCAGAGTTGCGTACATTTTCAGTTCTATTATTTCCAGTTTTATTATCGATTGCCATGTTCCCTCCCAGCGTGGGCTTCGGCTTCCCGCAAGTGGGAATGCGCGATCTAGATTCTCTGGGGCCCACCCCCTACTAGGATTTACTTCCCTCTGAACCTTAGATGCTGCACCCTGCACATCCGAGCTCCTTTTCGACCGAATCTCTTTCTTGTTTTGCACAACGCGGGTTTTCTATGGGTGCGCAGTGCACGGAACTAGATCTTACCCGTCAGGATCCAATCAGTACTTCTGCCATATTTTTCTGCCAACTTAATTAAGACTCCGAGGGGAGGAGCAGATTGTCCTAATTCGTATTTCGACAGTTGCGCCTGACTGATACCGAGGAAGCGGGCGAACTCGCCCTGCGTTGTTTCAGCCCGGAGCAGTCTTATCCTGTTACCAAGCGCTTGTAGGTCTGCCTCGCTGTCAGACCGACGCGGACGCCCCCGTAATTTCTTCTTGACTTTATTCATTTTGCGAGTATTCTTTTTACGATTACAAGACCTACCCTCACACTTTGGGGTAGGGCCTTCGCAACCACTAGGAACTTTTAGCGCAGACAGCTTAACAAAAGGAGGTGTTCACCGGCCATGCGTTCCTCTCGTCGAACCAAGAAAGACACAAAGAAATCTAATCTATTGCGCGCAAATGTGAAATGGGCTCGGCATAGCTGGGGAGGACTTTCGATTTACTCCCGTCAAATGCTAGCTGAGCTAACCGAAAGGTATTATTTTTCTGTGGCGGCGGGGCATTTGCAACTTCTGGACGGGCGATGGTACGTAACGCACTCTGGGCTGCTCCGACTGGCTTCCCGCAACCGTTGTCGAGGAATCAAAACAACTCTGAAAGAGCGACTATCCGATCCCGTGGCTAGCCGTTGGGTTTTCGCAGCCACTGTCTACACGAGCTCTTCGTCAAGCGGATTCGTCGGTTATGGTGACGCCGATCCCTCTAATGTATCTACGCTGATGCGCGGAGCTGAAATGCGCATCGCCGAAACTCGAGCCGTTAACCGCGCCCTGCGAAAGGCTTACGGGATTGGCCTCTGCTCAGTCGAGGAGCTCGGGTCGATTTCCGGGTCCCGGGGTGGTTCCACGAAGAACCACGAACCGTCTATCGAGTTCCAACCCCACAATGGTCCAAACAACGGTCGGCCTCGACTGCGAGACCAACTCTGCGTCCTAATTCGCCAGCACAATCTCGATCCCACTCTCGTTAAGGCATATGCCGCTGATTTCTGCGGTGCCGAGTCCCTCAAAGAGGCTAGCCGCGATCTGGTCGAGTCCTTTATCTCCCACATCGCATCATCGGCGAAGGAAAACAGAGATGGGTTGGTTTGCAAGCTCAATTCATACGCCCAACCGCGGGAGGTAAGGCAGCCATGAGACGCCAGATTCCGGGTCTGCATTTGAGGCAGCAGAATTCTGAGGTCCACCTCGACGGGCTGTTCTTGGTTCGTGTAGAGAGGGCATCTTACAGATGGCACCCGCAGAAGCCATTCGTAGAACTTCGCTTTGTTGTTTTGGAACCCAAGCCTTTCGAAACGCGATCCTTATCTGGCCAGCTGTATTGCACCGATAGAGCTCTGTGGAAGCTCAATTGGTTTCTTCGAGATTTCGGCTACGATGCCGACCTTCTCAATTGCGATCAGGTGGATGAAAGGGCCCTCCTGAACCTTCGCGGAGTCGTTCGTACCTCGCACAAGATCTTGAATGGTCGTTCTTACCAAAACCTTGATTCCTTCGCACCCGCTAGCGAGTGGGAAGTGCTCTCTTGCATATCAATCGATGAAGCCGATGCGCAGGACGGCGGGCGGGGAGGTTCCGATGGTCTATAGCTACACGCAGATCAGCCAGTACCTCCGCTGCCCTCGCAGCTATCGTTACCGCTACCTCGATGGCTGGCGGGAAAAGGAAACTCGCGCGGCTATGGCTTTTGGCCGCTGTTTTGAGAACGCTCTGGGCGCTTACTTTCGCCAAGAGGATTGCAGCGCAGTGCTATTCAAAGAATGGGAGGCGTACCGTGATGTGCCCTTCGAGTTCAAAAAGGGAGAGACTTGGGATCAGTTAGTGCATCAGGGAGTCCATCTGCTGCAGAGGTTCGCACAGGACGATCGGGTTCGCGTCCACAACCCACGCAAGGATCTCCAGATAAAATTTCTTCAAACACTGACCGGAGGCAGCGAATTTGTTGCCTATCTCGATGCCATCGGTCACATAGATGGCGTGCGCTGCCTGATGGACTGGAAAACCACGACAAGTCGTTACCCAGAAAGCCCGGAGGGTTTACTCTCGCTCGATCCGCAGCTCATTTGCTACTCGTGGATCACGGGCATTCCGGAGGTGGCGCTGGTCGTTTTCGTGCGGAAGCATGCTCCCGAGATTCAATACCTGAGAGCAACAATCTCTGAGGAGCAGCGGCAAGAATTTGGCCGGTTGGTAGAAATCACCACCAACCAGATCGAGGCGGGTCACTTCCATTCGCATAGTGGCATTCGGTTTCCTCAAAATGGATGCGTGAGTTGTTCCCATCTGGGACTCTGCCTTAACAATGAACAGTTAATAGCGGCGAAACTTATCCGTAAGCCGGGAGCGAGCGACCTTGATTGGCTTGACGAGCTTGTGGACTGACGGGCGGGCGGCCGTGGCACCTGACCTAAATCGCCGCCGCGCGGTGTTCATCCTGGGCAAGATCGATGAGATTTTGAGCTGGGAGAAAACGAAGGAACAGGAACGAGATGTGCGGTTTATAGAGCTAGGGGAATACCTGTGTGAGGTTCGCGCAAAGCAATATTGGAGATTGGAAAGACTGAAGTCATTTGACG
>DATNMX010000151.1:0-130455 GCA_035602135.1 Candidatus Dormiibacterota bacterium | reverse complement strand
TGGTTCTGCTGAAAGCAAGAACCACTGCCGAGAGGCAACAAACGCGAGCTGAAGGACCTTGAAAAACTTTTTCACGCGCTCCTCCTGAGCGCGTCAGGAGAGCTTTTGCCCTCTTGACAAAGACTTATCATGGATGTCGGCTACTCCTATGTCAGACGCACATCAAATAGCGCCAGCCAATATTGAAGGGATTGCAGAGCGAAACCGAGAAGAATGAGTCCAATGCCGAAGACGCCAAGCCGTCGCTCAGGAAGATTGTCCGCGTAGTATTCGATGTAAGGATTGACTGTCACTCCCACGCCGGTGACAAGGCCTGTTACCAACCCCACGCGAATCGCAAAAGACCAGGCGTGATCCAGGTGATGGATGAAGGCGCTACAGATCAGGGCCGTGACCATGTAGCCGACGGTACGGACCACAGTTCCCCAAAACTGGCGACGCGTAAGCCGTGGACGCCGAGACGCTGCATAGTCGGTGGCAGGACGCATGCCGCGAGAGTAGGCGAATACTTGGCCTACGGTTATGAGAACGGCAAATGCGATTGCGAATCCGAAACCAAGAATCTTGTACAGTCCAGCTCCGAAGGCGAACCCGCGGATGGCGGAAAACAGTGCTTCCCAAAGCAAAGAGTAATGATCTAGCCCACGAGCTGCTCGACTGAGTTCAATCGACACCGTGATACCAGTCGCGATGCCGGAAGTCAGTCCAAAGAAGAGACCAAGGCCGAGGCCATAGCCGATGCCGAAGACAACGGAGTACGTTACCGCGCGGGTAAGCAGCCGCAACGGACCGTGTTGTCCACCCAATAGATCGTAGGCCAGATAGAGACTACCCACCACATCAAGACAGGTACCCGTAATGCTGACGATCGCGAGGGTGTGGTGGTCCACGCGACGATTGTAAACCTAATGTCTCGGCGATCATCTCGGATGACGGGCAATTCAGAAGCAATTCCACGTGCCCGCATAAAAGGACGCGGAAATTCCATTCGAGAGTTTAATAGAAACGATTCGGTAACGATCTGAGCAATGCCCGGTCCACGACAACCTGCATCTTCTCTATTAGGGCCAAAATGGGTGTATGCCCGACAACACACTTCTGCGTTTCTATGCCGGCACCGGGCCTAATAGCCGCGGACATTTTCTCAAGGAAATCCACGCTTGGACTGACAACCGACTGGAGCTGGATCACAATTTCATCCAATGGCTCTTTCCTACGGACGAGGAGAGCGCAACCAATCCGGCAGCGCCAGTGTTGGACGCAGAAACAATCAAACAGTTTCGATCCAAGCGTAGACTGCGTATACACCTTCAAACGTCTCTGGATCGAATGTTACGTTTCTATGGGTTGGAGATGCGCGCCAACGTTCCGTTAAAGGTGGTCTGTGCGCCGAATTTCAGCGAACGAGCGGGCGCTTGGATCACGCCCAAGAACCATAATCACCTGAGAATCACACGAATTCTTAGATCGCTGAGGCTTCTCGGGCTTGAAACAAACGCGACCGCCTTCTACGAGTGTTTGGTTGACATCTGCGGCGAGGAAGCGGGAAGGACGTTCCCCGGAATTTCTCACGAAACTTTTAGGTTTTGGCGGTCAGCAGCCGGGGCTCATCAGGTACTGCCGGTCTCTGGGCGCGCAGTTAGTTAGCCAGCCACAATACGGTTCGATTTCGGTATGTTCGCTTAACGTAATATTACGTAATGATTGGACAGAGCGTGTGGTTGCGACGCCATTGATCCTACGGAACTTAGAGTATTTTATTGTAGTTTCGACTTCCACACGCCTCCGCCAATTTCCTGTGATTCAACATGTTCCGGGTTCGAACTAAACTGACTGACACTTCCATTTCTGACTTTCGCGTAGGTCATTTCGGCCGACCTCATCTCTTGGTACTTGTAACGTTGCCGCCCAGAGCGGACGTCTAAGGAATAGCTGTGTTGGTCCGAACGGCGTGCGTGGAATTATCGATGTAAGGAGCTGTTCGCACCGGAATGCGATGGATAGACCAAAAAGTCGGCTCGCGAAGATGAGCTGGCCTGGGCTGTTCTTAATCGGGTACCTGGCGTTAGGTAGCTATGGTGTGGGTGCAATGCAATCCCAGAAGGCGCAGCCGACCCCTGCGGAGGCTCCTGCCGCCCGGCCGGTGGGCACAGTTAAGTCTATTTCTGGAAATAGCATAACCTTGGCATCCGACGCAGGTAGCGATGTCAATGTTGTCGTCTCAGAAGCCTCAAAAATAGTCCGCATTGCGCCCGGGCAAAAAGACCTTAAGGATGCAATTTCCCTACAGTTACAGGACATACAGGTGGGAGATCGCATCCTCGTGCGCGGAAAGCTATCCGCAGACGGAGTAACCGTTATCGCCAGTTCCATCATAGCTGTCAAGAAGCTCGATCTTGCAGAAAAGCAGACGAGCGACCGTGACGCGTGGCAGCGGCAAGGAGTAGGCGGGCTCGTCAGCGATGTGAATGCCGCCGATGGAACGATCCATATCGTGGTAGGCATGCCGGGGGAGAAAAAAAAGATTGCGGTCCACGTTTCGAACGGCACGATTTTGCGGCGTTACGCTCCGGGCTCGGTAAATTTTAGTGAGGCCCGGCCAGCACCGCTAAACGAAATTAAGCCGGGCGATCAACTTCGCGCACGCGGTACTCGATCTGCGGATGGCAGCGAGATCTCCGCGGATGAAATCGTGTCCGGTAGCTTTAGAAATATTTCAGGCACTATCTCCGCGATTGATACGGTGGCCGCTACGATTACCCTTCAGGATCTGGCCACCAAGCAGGTTGTTATCGTGATCATCAGCCCGGAGTCACAAATTCGAAAGTTGCCGCCTGCTATTGCGCAACACTTAGCGCGCACGCTCAAAGGTGCGCCGGCCAACGGGCACCCAGCGCCGGCGGCGATGCCAGCGTCCAGGCCTGGAGAGTCTACTATTCCGGTTGATATGAATCGGGAGCGCCAGGCAGGAGATCTGTCACAACTTATTAACCGCCTGCCGCCTACAACTATCTCGGACCTGCATAGGGGCGATGCCGTCATGATCGTTGCGACCGAGGTGACGCAAAAACCAAGAATTATGGCTATCACGCTTTTGAGTGGTGTTGAGCCAATCCTTCAAGCGTCACCCCAAGGTGAAGCCTCAACGATTCTTGCGCCTTGGAGCCTGTCGGGCACGCCCGGCGGTGACAGCGCTACTCCGTAAACATAAGCAGTTTGCTTGACCAGGAGATTTGATGAAGGGCCGCAAGATTCTCAAAATTGCTTTCTTAGTCTTGGTCGTTTTAGTCGTGGCTTTGTGGCTTGCGCCTGTGCACGCCCAAGCTCCGACCGGCACACTGCGCGGCCAAGTGACCGATCCATCAGGTGCGGCGATTTCGGGAGCCACCATGCTCCTCACTACTCCAGCAGGCGCATCGCTCGACACGACAACAAATAAGGAAGGATTCTATGAATTCAAAGGGTTGCTGCCTGGAAAATACACGTTGAAAGGTGTTGTGCCGGGATTCGCTCTTCTAACCAAAGATAGCATCAACATCAAAGCTGGCCAACCGCAACAACTCAACCTTTCCCTTAGCATCCAAGTACAAAAAGAGGAAGTACAGGTCAGCGATTCGACTACGAAGCTTGGCATCGATAGTTCGAGTAACGCTGGCTCCATTGTCCTGAAGGGCCAAGATTTGGAAGCGCTCTCCGACGACCCGGACGAGTTGCAATCCGAACTGCAAGCGTTGGCCGGACCGTCCGCAGGCCCCAACGGCGGGGAGATCTATATCGATGGATTCACTGGGGGACAGCTTCCGCCTAAAGCCTCGATTCGCGAAATTCGCGTTAATCAGAATCCCTTCTCGGCGGAGTATGACAAGCTGGGCTACGGGCGAATTGAAATTTTTACTAAACCAGGCACAGATCAATTTCACGGCCAGCTTTCCTTGACCGGAAATACGGCGGCTCTCAATTCGCGTAACCCATTCGAAATCATTTCTCCAGGGACCCAGCCACCCGGGTATGACTCCACGCAGTTCAGCGCCAACGTGGGCGGACCGCTCAGCAAGAAAGCCTCTTTTTTCTTCAACATTGAAAGGCGCAACCTCCATGAGCTTTCTGTAGTGAGCGCCAAGATTCTTGATCCTAATTTGCACGTGATCAGCTTCAGCGAAGCCGTTCCTAATCCGCGGACGCGATTGAATCTAAGTCCGCGGTTTGACTATCAGCTCGGTTCCAACAACACGATAACCGCAAGGTACCAGTATGAACGCGCCGATGAGAACAACAACGGGATTGGGCAATTCAATTTGACATCCCGCGGATTTAATCAATTCAATAGAGAACACCAGTTTCAAGTCAGCGACACGCAGATACTGAATGCAAAGACCATCAACGAGACGCGCTTTCGGTTTGTCCGTGAAGTCAGCCAGCGTACGCCCCAAAGCATTGATCCGGCGGTAGCTGTCCAGGGGGCGTTCACGAGTGGCGGCAACAGCGAAGGGCAGACTGTCGATACCCTCGATCGCTACGAACTGCAAAACCAGACGTCGATGTCTTTGACAAAACACTTTGTGAAATTTGGTGTGCGGCTGCGCGCCAACGGGGATTTGAACGTGGCGCGCTCTAATTTCAACGGAACATTCACATTTGGTTTGCGCCAAGATCCGAATTGCCCGCCCAACAGCTCGCGGGCTGCTTGCCCAGCCATCACCGGCCTGGAGGCTTATCAGAAGACGTTACAAGGGCTGGCGCAGGGCCTGAACATGTCGACCATCATGGCCATGGGCGGTGGCGCCAGCCAGTACTCCATCACGGTTGGCAGCGCGAGCGCCGCTCTGACGTATTTTGACGCGGGCGTCTACGCGCAGGACGATTGGCGCCTAAAACGTAACCTTACACTAAGCTACGGTCTGCGATTCGAAACCCAGAACGGTTTGAAGGATCACGCTGACTTGGCGCCGCGACTGGGATTGGCTTGGGCCATCGGTGGCGCGAAAAATGCTGCACGCAAGACGATTTTGCGCGCGGGCTACGGCATTTTCTACGATCGCTTCAGTTACGATCTCGCGTTGCAGCAACAGCGTCTGAATGGTTTGACACAACAGCAATACGTAGTGAACGGCCCGAATTTTTTCTTAAGCGATACGCCAGCGCCTGGACAACTTCCAACCGCCACCACCGCGCC
Source organism: Candidatus Dormiibacterota bacterium (assembly GCA_035602135.1). Taxonomy (GTDB): domain Bacteria; phylum Acidobacteriota; class Terriglobia; order Acidiferrales; family UBA7541; genus Acidiferrum. The sequence continues at coordinate 125,282 of DATNMX010000151.1, read as the reverse complement.
AACCATGTACCGGCGAAATCCCGAGCTTCGCACGCCTTACACAATGCAGATCGGGATCAGCCTGGAGCGGCAGCTCACGGGAAATGCCAATCTAGCCGTTACTTATTTGAATTCCCGTGGCGTGCATCAGTTCTTCACGGAAAATATCAACCCGCCAATCTGCAGCATCCTTCCGTGCGACCCTTCAACCGCGCCGCGCCCATTGAACAGCCCGGCCAATATTTACGAATATGAATCGGAAGGAACCTTCAAGCAGAACCAACTGATATTGAACACCAGCGTCCGCATGGGTAGCAAACTATCGCTCTTCGGCTACTATACGTTGAACTATGCTAACGCGGACACCGCCGGGGCTTCGAGTTTCCCATCGATCGCCAACAAGATCGCTCTCGATTATGGCCGCGCTGCATTTGACGTACGCCACCGTCTCTTTTTAGGTGGCACGATTGGTCTGCCACTGGACTTCCGGCTGAGTCCATTCTTGATAGCGAGTTCTGGGATGCCTTTCAATATCACGACCGGGCAAGACATCAATGGAGATTCGATCTTTAATGACCGCCCGGCATTCGCCAACAGCCGATCTATCCCTTCGAACGTCGTCACCAATCGTTATGGCTCATTCAATTTGCTTCCACAACCTGGCGAGACAGTCGTTCCTATCAATTACCTGACAAGCGGCGGGATGTTTTCGCTGAATCTGCGCGTCAGCAAGACGTTTGGATTTGGCAAGAGGAAGGAGAATACAAAGGCCAGCGATGGCGCCGGTCCGGAAGCAGGTGGCACTTTTGGTCGCGCGCCGGGTGGTCCACGGGGCGGGGGTGGTTTTGGCGGCCGCGGAATGGGCGGGCCTGAAGGGAACACTACGAGCCGGCGATACAGTCTGACGCTCAGCGTTTCGGGACGAAACATCTTTAATAACGTAAACCTGGGCACGCCGATTGGGAATCTTAGCTCTCCGTTGTTCGGCCAGTCCAACGGACTGGCCGGCCCGCCCTATTCTTCTGCTACGGCCAACCGGCGCATAGATCTTCAGGTGATGTTCAATTTCTAGGACGATTTGTCCAATACGCCGCTTTCTTCTCCTTTCGCCGTACGTTAAGCTCTCTTGCGCAATCACCCTTTGAGCAAGCAGCTTCAGTCTAAATTTTATCTCGGAGCAGTAACCATGAGTGGACATCGATCAAGCGTGGCGTGCGGTGCAGGAAATAGACTTGCGCAAAAATTGACTAGCAACGCTAAGCGAAATGCCTGTCTTTCTTCCATCCCCGGCATTCTTAAAACGATCTGGTCGAAAATGTTGTGAAGAAAGCAAAGCGCAAGACTTTCAATCGCAGCAAGGAAGCGCGGCGCGCAGCCCGAAATTCGGGTGTGGCGCCTGCGGCTACGCGGGTGATCGCGGACAAGAGGAAGCGCTCTCCGAAACACAAGAAAAACTGGCTGGAAAGGGAACTGTTTTGAGAATTCACTAGGCTGCAGGGAAGGTCCAGCCTGGACCTAATTTTTAGAACCTCAACCGGGTTTGTTGTCGGGCACTGCCTCATTGGGCCGGAAAAGTGCTGCTCGGGGAATGTTTCTACGTTCGGCAAGGTCTGCCGCGATGGCTTCCAAGTCCTTCTTATTGAAACCCATGCTACCGATCTTCACCGTTCCGTTTTGATCGATAAGAAAAGTAGTCGGCACATTGGTTAAGCCATAGGCGTTCGAAACCGGGTAACCATCCGAATCCAAGAGCAGCGGGAAGGTGACACCATACTCTTGACCAAATTCCTTTGTCTTTCGCGCGTCGTCTTGAGATATGCCTAAAAAAATTACGCCGTCGCTGCCATAGCGTTGATACAACCTTTGCAGGAAAGGAAACGTAAATTGGCAAACGGGGCAGGAAATCTTGAAAAAAGCAACAACAACAGGCCCGCGTTGTAACCACGTGTCGAGCGAATATTCTTTTCCGTCGAGTGCTTTCAATGAGAAGTCGGGAGCCTTCTTCCCAGTGACGATGTTAGTCATCTCTTTTGGCGCTCCGATCAAACTCTGAAGCCGTCGCAGCAGACTCATGAAGCAAGTTTAGCTCAGCGGACGTTCGAACGAAAATAATCTATCTCAGTGTATTTGCTTGGTTTTGCGCTGCATGTAATCCATGAGCAGATATTGGCCCAAGGTATAAGGGGTAGTGAAATAGGCCTTGCCACGGCACATTTCCGTAATCTTCTGCACGAAATGCACCAGGCTATAATCGGTGGCCAGCATAAACGTGTTAATCAGAATGCCGGTGCGCTTACATTTGTTCACTTCTTCCAGGGTCTGACCGACCACAAAAGGGTCTAAACCAAAAGCGTTCTTATAGATGCGGCCGTCTTCCAGAGTCAGTGCGGAAGGCTTTCCGTCGGTGATCATGATGATCTGACGCATGTCTTTTTTCTGGCGTAACAATATGCGCTGCGCCAGCCGCAATCCTTCACGAGTGTTGGTGTAATAAGGACCTACTTGCACGCGCGCGAGTTCGCCGAGCGGAACTTCTTCCGCGCTATCGTGAAAAAGCACGAGGCTCAGCGTGTCACCCGGATACTGAGTTCTAATGAGATGAGAGAGGGCCATAGCTACGCGCTTGGCGGGAGTGAAGCGGTCCTCGCCGTAGAGAATCATGCTGTGACTGCAATCCAGGAGTAGCACCGTGGCGCAAGAACTCTGATACTCGCACTGATGGACCATCAGATCCGAGTAAGTCATATTGATTGGCACTTTTACACCTTCGCGACGCACAGCGTTGAAGAGCGTCTCGCTGACGTCCATATTCAGCGTGTCGCCAAATTCGTATGGGCGTGAAACTCCTCCTGATTCAATGCCCGTAGAAAGGTCCCTGGTGTCGTGACGCCCAAAGCTGCTGCGACCCACGGAGCCAAGCAGGTCTCGTAGCGTCTTGAATCCCAGGAAATCTATAGTCTTATCGGTGATTTCGAAACGTGCCTCGGTCTGGCGCTCCTGCGGTGGGCCCAGCTGACCGCCAGGAGTGTTCTGCGGAGGTGGTGTGACCTGTGGTGGTTGCTGCGGGTTAATAAAGCCTTCCTGGGAAAGACGGTCCATGAGTTTCTCGAGCAAATCCTTGACCGCCTGGCTATTCATGGCCTGCGGATTCTGCAGCATGTCGCGCAACTCATCACTCATGGCGTCCTCTGGCAGCAAGTCGCCCTGTTGCAAAGCGCGCAGGATGGCTTCCTTCAGCGCTTCCATGGAGCGCTCGCGATCCATTTCGGAAACTCCGTAGAATTGCGATTCGAATCCGCTCTGCAGGAAGAAATCACCCATCCGCTTGACGAGCTCCTCCAAATCGACAGCGTCGGCTGGCTCACCTACATACTTCCCGTAGCGGATGACTTTCATTTGCAATCCTTTTCGCTCACCCCGGAATGTTCGATCGCTCCGCCAATTTTACGGAGCGTAAAATGCGAACTTCGCTCATCACGAGGCCCCGGAGAGTGCCTTATCAGTTGAAATTGCGTCGAGGCCCCCGATTCAGTGTTTCGCGGGCTTCCGGCTGCTTCGGCTTTTCCGCGAAATAGCCGCGCTCTTCGCTGCGCCCGATCCGGCGGTGTGCCCACAGGCCCTCGAGAATCATTTCGGCGGCCGCAGCCGCCGGCCCAGCGTTTTTGCGATCTGTGGCGCCAAGCCTACCGACTTGCTCCATCAATCCCTGAATTTTCGAAAGCTGTTGATAACGGTCCGCGGTACTCGTGACTTCCGGGAGTTTCAACTCTCCACCTAATTCGAACCACTGAATCACGGGCTGGAAATTTACCTCCCCAAAGTGTTTACTGAAAACACGGCCTACGGCAGTTCGAATTAGCTCCCGGGCGATGGTATCCGCACCTTTCAGCTCCCCTTCGTATTCGAGCTCCATCTTTCCGGTGATGGCTGGAAGTGCGGAGTAGACGTCGGCGACACGAGCAAACGAAACGCTCTCCCCGGTTTGCGCCGCCCGATGTTCGGCGCTGCTGATCACACACTCTAATGTCGTGATGGGCAAACGCTGGCTTACACCCGAGCGACGGTCGATGCGTTTATCCTCGCGGGCCTGGAACGCAATTTCTTCCACGACCTGCCGCAAATAGGGTGGAACTTCAATCTTGCGTACCGCATCGCGTCCCAGCCAAGCTTCCTGAGCCGTGATGGTCATGCCCTCGTCGATACTCGATGGGTAGTGTGTTCGAATCTCAGCGCCGATACGATCTTTCAGCGGCGTGATAATTTTTCCACGCGCCGTGTAGTCCTCCGGATTGGCAGTGAACACCAGCAGCACGTCCAGGGGCAGGCGGAGAGGGTAACCCTTAATCTGAATGTCGCCTTCTTGCATGATATTGAAAAGGCCGACCTGGATCTTTCCCGCAAGATCAGGCAGTTCGTTGATGCCAAAAATCCCACGATTCGCGCGGGGAAGAAGCCCATAGTGGATCGTTAATTCGTCAGAGAGGTCGCGGCCGCCGCGCGCCGCCCGGATGGGATCGACATCGCCAATAATGTCGGCCATGGTGACATCGGGCGTAGCCAGTTTTTCCACGTAGCGGGCCTCCCGAGGCATCCAGTCGATCCGCGTGGCGTCGCCTTCAGCTTCTATTCTTTCGCGGCAAGCGCGGCAGATCGGCTTCAGCGGATCATCGTTAATCTCGCAGCCCGTCACGACAGGAATCTCAGCATCCAACAAATTGACGAGCGCGCGAAGGATGCGGCTTTTGGCTTGTCCGCGGAGGCCGAGGAGAATGAAATTGTGCCTGGAAAGCAGCGCATTGATGATCTGCGGAACCACCGTGTCTTCATAGCCGTGGATACCTGGGAACAGCGGCTCACGCTTTTCAATCGAACGCAGGAGGTTCCGCCGAATCTCGTCCTTCACGGATCGCGAAACGCTCCGAGGATCAAAATCCGGGATCGCTTTTAGCTCGCCAAGCGTGCGAGGCTTGGGAAAGGATGTAGAAGATTTCGTCGTGGAACTCGCTGTCATTAAGGCCCCATTCTAGCGCCGCATTCGCGGCACATTTTCAGTACGATGGTTCGATGCAGTTAATTCACCTGCTGGCTGCCAGCGGCTCGCCGCGCGCGAGCATTCGTTTTTTCCAGATGCAGGACCCACTGGCGAAGATACGTTAACAGCCTTTCCTGGCGGTCCATTTCCGACCGGCATTCCAATATTTGTTGTTTAACTAAAAGATCCAGAGGCAGCGTACCCGCCACGATAAAGGAAAGCACATCCTGCGTATCGCGATGGAGGTTCTGCGGATAACTACTGAAGATGAGGGTATGACACGCTTCGTATAATTCCGCGAGTTCGCGTTCCACAGTCGGACTCGACAGATTTTCCCGATCCTCCAGATAATCTACTTCCCCCTCGAGAAGTGGATTTTCCTTAAAAAGTTCAACCACGCGAAACGGTACCCGTCCTACGGTGACGATATCGATGCGTTCATCGTCGTAGCGCTTTGCGACCTTAACAATCTCTGCCGTGCAACCCACACGCGCAACGCCATCGGGCGAAGCGAGAAGCATGCCAAATTCACGCCGATCTTTCAGGCAGTGCTTCACCATCTGCCGGTAGCGCGGTTCGAATATGTGCAAGAGAAGGGTTGCGCCGGGAAGTAGAACGACGTTCAGGGGGAAAAGCGCGATGCGTTCAGGCCGCATGGGTCCTGTAAGTGATGATACCACTGGCTGGTGGATAAACCCGAAACTAGAACTAAAAACCTGGGATCATCCAAGTTCGCCAAGTAGGGCCTGCATTTCCGAAGCAGCATGCTGGTCGCCTTTTTTGCCAGCTATGGCGATCCCATTGGACAAAACTCGCTTGGCTTCGTCATTGCGGGATTCGCGCGCCAGCAGTTGGCCATACATCAAGTAGGCTGGCACATAATCCGCGTTGTTTTGCAAGAGAGCTTCAAAATGTTGGTCTGCAGCGGCAGCGTCCCCGCTGTTCATGCATTCCATCGCGAGACCGTAGCGCGCGAAAGCATCATCAGGCTTTTTCGCTATAAATTCCTCCAACGTCTGACGCCGGGTTTTCTTTGGTTCAGTCATGGTGTCTACCGTAGTATACGGTGTGTGCTGATCTTGCCAAACTAAGCCGTCACCAAGGAGTGGAATGAAGCGCAATAAGAACGATGTACAGCAGGGAATTGCAGAGCAAGTGTTGAAAGGGAAGCCAGTAAGTGCGTCCAAGTCGGAAATGGCCGAGGTCGTTCTTCCGGCCCAGACCAACGCCCTGGGAAAACTCCTCGGAGGGCACGTGATGCATCTGGTGGATATTGCCGCGGCTATGGCCGCCAGCAGGCATTCGAATAGCTACGTCGTGACGGCTTCAGTGGACTACATTGATTTTCGCAACCCAGTTAATCTGGGTGATTTCGTGATCTTGAGGTCCCACGTCAATCGTGTATTTCACACTTCTATGGAAGTCGGGGTGGAAGTGTATTCCGAGCATGTACTGACCGGTGAGCGGAAGCATACCACTTCGGCATACGTAACGTTTGTAGCCATCGATGAACACACGCAGAAGCCGAAGCCCGTGCGACCTCTTCTATTGAAAACCGCCGAAGAAAAGCGGCGCTATCGCGAGGCCGCCCAGCGTAGAAAAATACGCCTCGCTCTGCGCTACCGAAATAAAGGCCGCTAGGATGACGACAGTTACGGTCCGCCTCCGCTAACACTACCGATCCAGCGCGGCGTGCCTGTCGGTTGCGGGCTGCCTCCGGCTGGCTCTTCGCTAATGGCCAGCGCCTTAACGTCGGCCATGATTGCCGGTGGTTTAGCCACCAGCGCATCAATTTTGCCATCGCCGTCTGGCCGCAGAATTACCATTGGAATCGGTTTGGCGTCCGTTGCTTTCGGAATCAGCCACAATTGCAAGACGCGATCACCCGACGGCACCGGAACCCGCTGTCCGATAATCACCAGGCCGAGCTGTGGATGCCACTTAGCCTCCAGTTTTGGAACCACCAGATGGTGCGTGGCAAGCTCGATCTTCACCGACGCAGGGTCAGTCAAGATCAGCGCTTCTCGCTTAGCGACGGCGAGTTGCTGTTCAAGCTTCTCATGTTCGTTGCGCTGCGCTTCTGCGCGCTCGTTAACGGCGTGCGACTCCTCTTGTAGCCTGCGGACATCCCACGCGGAATAAAAGCTGAACACCACAAGCGCCGCGACTCCCGCCCATATCCAAACCGGTACGCCGCTTCGGGTTTGCGATGATGATTGCGGCACGCCAGCGTCAGCTCTCTCCGTTTGCATCATACGACCTTTTCGGTCGATTCGCGTCCGGGCTCCATAAAACCTGCATCCTACCCCCGTATTACATTCGCAACGATACACACCACTATCGTTGTTAGCACCGCGACCGCAGTCTACTCTGGATAGGTAACCGTCAAGGTGAACCGGTCTCAGCCCAGTCGCCGGTCCCTGGAGGACAGGCCCATTATGTCGGAACCCTTCCGGCCGTATGAAAAGCTCGTGGACATCACTATTCTCGGAAAGAAGTTTCAGGTACCCGAGCGCAATTCGCTTTTGCGATGCTTCCAATTCATCAGCCCGGAAACGATTCCCTACGGACGCTTCTGTTGGAACCAGGATTGTCAATATTGCCGGGTCTCTTGCCAATTGCCGGATGATGACGAACCTCGTGAGATGTTGAGCTGTAAATTCATCGTAATGGCCGGAATGGAAATCACCGAGCTCAGCCAGGAGCTCAAATGGTGCCTGCGCGCTAAATTGCCGTCCGACGCTGCCGTTTCATCCTAAGTAATTCAGCCTACTGCCGCATTTTTCTTGCATTTCCCCGCGGTTTGCACTTTGCCTCCCGCTGCACTAGATTGTAAATGAGCTATGACAAGTTCACAGTTTTTGCCGTGCGACGGTTGCGGGCAACCCGCCTCGCCCGCACACATCGCCAAGCGCTTGCAGCGTCTTGAATGGACAACGCGGTACCGGCCGGTGCACATCAATACGCTGGTTTTGGGGGCTTCCGCGCCTGCATTGGAGGCCGAATTTTTGTATTCGCCTGCGGGAAATTTTCAGGGTGAAGCCGCGCTGCTGCTGAAAGCCGCGGCGTTGTCTACAGGTGGCAAGCCCGCTGATCTCGTGCATACCGAATTTCAGAGGGCAGGATTCATGCTGACGCATGTTCTGGAATGCCCGATCGAAGACTCGCTTTTAGCGCTGCCGGAACTCCTGGTGCAGCGTTTAGCTACAGTCCTGGTGCGCATTCGCCGCTCGTTGAAGCCCAAACGCCTCGTGCTCATTTCCCAGGCGCTAGGGCCATTGATCTCTCAGTTTTCCAAAGCAGAGCTGCCCTGTTCCATCGTCCTGGATAGTGGCCAGCCGTTTGCATTGGATGGCCTGGACTCCGCTGCTGCGCTGATCAGGTTGCATGACGCTTTGGGCGCCGCAGCTGTATTCTCCGCCAAACAAAAATGACGAAGCGGTACTGGTCGCCAATGGCGCAAAACCTTTTGCCATGAGCGTGCTCCACATTTCACCTGTGATAGAATCGAGCAACGAGTTACCGGCAGGAGCAGTATTGTGCAAAGACAGGCAAAATTTGGCGTAGGGATCAGCGTAATCGTGGTTTCGCTGGCTTTTCTGGCCTGGCTAGGCTACGGAGAAAGCAAGACCTACTACCACACAATCGCCGAATTGCAGACATTGCATGGCGCGTCCCTCAGCCAGCGCATGCGCGTAGGCGGTACCGTTGAAGCTGGCAGTATCCGCCGCCTTTCCGGCCGGGTCGATTTCGTCCTTCAGGGGGAAGGGAGGACCTTGCCGGTAAGCTATGTTGGTAGTGAGCCACTGCCCGATACATTCGTCGATAAGTCTCAGGCACTTGTAGAGGGCCGGCCCGCTCCGGACGGGCGTTTCGTGGCAGAACATGTACAGGCGAAATGCGCTTCGAAGTATGAGGTGGCGCCTGGAGGCGGCGGCGCTCCTGCGCCGTCCGCGCAAAGCAGTATGTAGGGCTCCCGGCCTTACCGGGGGAAAGTCGGGATATCCGTGGATGTATTCGGTTCTTTTGCACTCGTCCTAGCATTTGTTTGCGCGGTGTATTCATTTGTTGGTGGCATTGCAGCGATTCGCACGCGTCACCCCCTACTTATCAAGAGCTCCCGCCAAGCTGGCATTGCCACCTGCAGCTTGATTTTCCTCGCTACCTTCAGCCTCGAATATCTGTTTTTCAGCGATAATTTTGCCAACGCGTACGTCGTGGCGCACAGCAACCGCGACCTTTCCACTTTTTATAAAATTGCCGCGTTGTGGTCCGGACAAGAAGGCTCGCTTCTTTTCTGGAGCTTCCTGCTCTCGGTCTACGTCTTGTCAGTACTCATCGCCTATCGCCATAAAAATGGCGAGCTGATGCCTTACGTGGGGGTAGTTCTCTCTGGTGTCCAGATTTTTTTTCTTACCCTAAATAACTTCGTGGCCAGCCCGTTTAAGGCGCTCGGCGTTTCTGGAGCAAATGGCGCGATGGATTTGGTGGCTCGCGCAGACGGTAACGGACTAAACCCTCTGCTTCAGTATCCGGAGATGGTGATCCATCCGCCAAACCTCTATTCCGGGTACACCGGCTTTACAATCCCGTTCGCGTTCGCGCTGGGCGCACTCCTGGCGCGTTACCCCGGGGAGAAGTGGATCCATCTGACGCGCAAATGGACGATGATTGCGTGGGGATTCCAGACCGTCGGGATTTTGCTGGGCGCACATTGGGCTTACGCCGTGCTTGGTTGGGGCGGCTACTGGGCCTGGGATCCGGTGGAGAATGCTTCGCTCTTGCCGTGGCTGACCGGGACGGCATTTCTGCACTCCGTGATGATGCAGGAAAAGCGCGGCATGATGAAGGTCTGGAATGTCTGGCTAGTCTTCTCAACGTTCTTGCTGTGCATTCTTGGAACTTTTCTGACACGCAGCGGCGTGGTCAGTTCCGTGCATGCCTTTGCGAGTTCCAATATTGGAGCGTGGTTCGTCGGATTTCTTGCGATCATTCTTTTGGTTTGCCTCGCGGCGTACGTTAAGAACCGTGATTACTTGAAGAGCGAGAACCAACTCGACTCCATGGTATCGCGCGAATCTAGCTTCCTCTTTAACAATTTAATTCTCCTGGTCTCTTGCGTCGCTGTTCTTTCTGGCACGCTGTTTCCAGTATTTTCCGAATGGTTTACCGGCAACAGGATCAGCGTCGGCACGCCCTTTTTTAATAAGGTGAATATCCCCATCGGATTGCTGCTGCTGTTCCTGACGGGTGTGGGTCCTCTTCTGGCCTGGCGGAAGACGTCCCTGGACAGCCTTAAGCGCAATTTCGGCTGGCCGGTGGTGTGCGGGCTGGTCGCGGGTGCCGTGGCGTTTGCATTTGCATTCCGCGAGTTTTATTCGTTGACCTGCTTGATACTGTGCGTTTTTGTAACCGCCACCATAAGCATGGAGTTCTATCGTGGCGCAAAAGTCATGCGCGCGCGCTCCGGCGCATCGTACTTGGCTTCGGCAGTCGATCTGACGATGCGCAACACTCGCCGCTACGGCGGCTACATCGTGCACATGGGGATGGTACTGATTTTTATTGGCTTGGCAGGCGCTGCTTTTAATCGTGATATACAAAAAGATATGCAGCTGGGCTCTACAATCCAGATTGGTCCGTACACTTTGCTTTTGCAGAATTTCGATAGCAAGCCGGAAAAAAATTACACCGCCGAACGCATGATTGTTGAAGTGATGCGCAACAATAAGCCGCTCATGATGCTCTATCCTGAGCGCCGGCAGTTCCCGGCGAATCAGGCTTCCGGGACCATGGTGGCGATCTATTCCACGCTTAAGGAAGATCTCTACGTGGTGTATGCCGGGCAAAGCCCGGAGACTCAACTTCCCGTGATGCACGTGTATCTGAATCCTCTGGTGAAATGTATCTGGTTTGGCGGCGTGGTCGTTGCGCTGGGCACGTTGGTTGCGCTTTTGCCGAATCGCCGAGCTGTGCTAGTGCTCGCAGGTGCGTCCGAAGTGGCTGCTGCAAAATCTCTTCCCGTCGCGCTAAGTTCGGCGCCCACGCTTCGAGAGGGCCATGATTAGGGTACGTTCCTTTGGCGCCGTATTTCTCCTATTCATCCTCGGAGCCCTGCCGCTGTTGGTAACACAGGTCGGGGCGCAGCAATCGCCTTTGCCGAGTGGTTCGGATCGCGCCAAGCAAATCGGCGGAAAGTTCATGTGTATGTGCAGCTGCAACCAGGTTCTCACCCAGTGCAACCATGTGGGCTGTACCGTGTCTACCACCATGTTGAAAGAAGTGGACCAGGCCGTGAAGCGCGGGGAGGGGGAAGATACAATCACGCAAGCTTTGGTTCAGGAGTTCGGAACAAAGGTCTACGCGGAACCTCCGAAGTCCGGCTTCAGTTTGGTAGCTTGGAGTTTACCCAGCATTTACCTCGCGATTGGCACCGTGCTGGTTATCTTCACCATTAAACGCTGGCGCAAGCGCCCTGTAGTGCAAGCGGCGGGGCCGGCGAGCAGCACGAAGATTTCTCCGGACATGTTGGATCGAGCGCGAGCGCAGGCCGCGCGTGAGACGCAAGATTAATCATGAGCTCTTTGGCAATGTCTTCGATCGCATCCATTAACCCGACCGATTGGGCCGTCCTTGGGGCCTGCCTTGCTCTTGCCGTCGCCACCCTGCTCTTCATTTTTTATATTCGGCCGGATCCGTCGGACCTGGCACCGCACCGGACAAAGCTCGATCAATTATTGGAGCGCCGCGACACCCTTTACGACAACTTGCGGGACCTCCGCTTTGAATACCGTTCGGGTAAATATGCCGAGGCCGATTTTGAAGCTATGAAAACTTCTCTCGAAAACGAAGCAGCGCAGGTTCTTGCGGAGATTGAGCAGGTCACGGAGTCCCAGGTGCGGCGCGCGCGTGGGGTTCGGCCGGTATCCGCTGATCGGAGCCCGCAATGATGCGCGTTGCTACTCGCAGCAGCATGCTTGCGCTAATATGGCTTGCGCCATTGGTGATCGCGGATGCGGGCACGGTCCACGGAACGGTGAAGAACGGCACGACCGGTAAACCCGCGCCGGGGGTCGAAGTTGTACTGATTCAACTACAAGGCGGCATGCAACCCGTTGCGCACACGCAATCCAACGCGCAAGGCCGGTTTACGTTTGATAATCCTGGTTTGGGCGTGCAGCCCATGCTCATACGCGCGGTTTATCACGGCATTAACTTTCACCAGCCTGCGCCTCCGGGGAAGAGCGAAGTGGAAGTCGCAGTATTCGAGCCCACCGAAGATGCCAAGGCTATTACCGTGCCGACGCGGGTGGTTTTTTTTCAACCTAATGGTTCCACCTTGATTGTGGGCGAAGAATACTCGGTGCAGAACAACTCGCAACCTCAGAAAACTTTTTTTCGTGCGAGCGGCAATTTCGATTTTGCATTACCGGAGAATGCCCAGCTCCAGCAAGTCGCGGCTGCCGGGCCAGCAGGTATGCCAGTTGTGCAGGCGCCCATCGATCGGGGCAACAGACATTTTGCTATCGCTTACGCCTTTCGGCCGGGGCAGAATACCGTTCGCTACTCCTACGAACTTCCGTACCCAGGAAACACTGCGGCAGTGAAAGTGCCGTCTGTGTATCCCGCTGGCCGTTTGCTGGTTGTTGCACCCCCCACCGTGCAAATTGCAGCGGATGGATTGCAGCCCGAAGGCCAGGAGCAGGGAATGAGCATCTATGGCCGCAAAAACCTGGCGGCTAATTCTGTAATTGTGATAAATGTTTCGGGAACGGCGCCTCCGGATACCGGTCGTGGCGCGGATCAGGGATTAGGTCCTGGTTCTGGCCAAGAGGCACAACAAGCAGGGAATTCCGGTGGTGCGAACATCCAGCAGGTTCCTGGCCGGCTCGATGTTTTGAAGTGGCCGCTGGTCGCAGGTTTTGCTGGTATTTTCTTGTTGGGAGCAATTCTACTGGCGCGTAGACCCGTGGCACTCACAGCGGGCAGCGACAGCCCATCTGTTGCACAAACCGTGACGCGAGGGTCCGCCTCAACCGCATCCAAGCCAGTGGCGGTTAGTTTAGCGGATGTTGACCTCGCGAACGGCGTAAGCCTGGATTCGCTAAAGGAAAGCCTTTTTCGCCTGGAGCTGCGGCACCAGGCAGGTACGATCTCCAACGAAGAATACGCGCAGGAAAGAGCGCGAGCGGAGAAGGTCTTGCGCGATCTCGTGCGGGGCTAAGTGGTACGCGCTCGGCGCCATCGGCCCCTTTGCGAGGAACTTCGGTGACCCCGCCGGCTTTCTCTCCACGAGGCATTCGCTTCGACAAAATCGAGAAACGTTACGGCACACTTTACGCTTTGCGTCGAGTCTCGCTCGAAATCGCACCCGGCGAGTGCGTAGTGGTGGCGGGACGTAACGGTTCTGGAAAAACAACGCTATTGCGGATCGCGGCGCGCCTGGTGCTGCCTTCTGCTGGTCACCTTAACTTTATCGGTAGCGATCAGCATGTTGCGAACGATAAAACGCGTTCGGGATTTGTCGCTCACGCCACGATGGTTTATGACGAGCTGACTGCTGAAGAGAATCTTTTGCTTTTCGCGCGTTTGCAGGAAGTGCCCAATCCCGCCGCCCGTGTTGCGGCCTTATTAGCCGAAGTAGAGTTGTCAGAACGGCGCGGCTCGCTGGTACGCACATTTTCCCGCGGAATGCGCCAGCGCATAGCCGTCGCACGTGCGCTGCTGCAGGAACCCTCCGTGTTGCTGCTCGACGAACCGGCCACTGGACTCGATCCGCAAGGCACCACGTGGCTGGCTCAGGCATTGCGCAGGCTGCGAGATGCGCGGTGCACGATCTTGATGAGCCTTCACGGCGAATCGAAGATTTCGAGCCTGGCGACTCGAGCTATTCGGCTCGAGGCTGGTGTAATCGCCGCCGATACGCGGATGGGTGCGGACGTTCGCTCGATTCTGACTTTTGCCGATGCCTAAATGAGCCTGCTCTACAACACTTCTGTTTTGTTTGGGAAGGAACTCCGCACGGAGTTTCGATCGCGAGAGATTCTCACCACCACGGTTGTCTTCATTCTTATGGTCATCGTGTTGTTCAGCTTTACGTTTGACCCGTCTGCAGCGGAATCCCGGCGCTTCGGCCCGGGACTTCTGTGGCTCGCGTTTCTATTCGCATCGTCGCTCATGCTGCAGTCGTGTTTTCTGCGCGAACAGAATAACGACACGATCAGCGCGTTGCGGCTTTCCGTTTCCGATCCATTTGCGATTTTTCTTGCCAAGCTAGGTGCCAACACACTCTTCCTGCTGTGCACCGAGTTGCTGATGCTTCCGATTTTCGCGATTCTCTACAACGTTCCGGTTTTACCGGTGTTCGGACCGCTTATTCTGGTGCTTTTCCTGGGAAGCCTCGGCGTTTCGATCGCGGGCACCGCGCTTTCGGCCATTTCGGCGCAAGCTCGTATGCGCGAACTCTTGCTGCCGCTATTGTTGTTGCCGATGCTTACACCCGTGCTCGTCGCAAGCACGCAAGTCACTACCGGTCTTCTGGACGCAGTGCCGTCCATACAATGGAAAGGTATCGGCTTTCTCGCCGTATTCGACGTCGTGTTTTTGACGCTACTATGGCTTTTCGGCGAATATCTTCTGGAGGAGTAAAAGCATGACGAAACAGGTACTGAGCGCCGCGGTGGTCCTTCTGCTGGTGGCGGCGGCCGCCTACGGCGCACTTGTCGTTGCTCCCACAGAGCGCACCATGGGCACCATTCAGCGGATTTTTTATCTCCACGTGTCTAGCGCCTGGACGGGGCTCACGGCATTTTTCGTCTGCTTTGTCGCCAATTTGTTATATGTGTTTCGGCGCAAACCGAAATGGGATTGGCTAGGAGTTTCCGCCGCCGAAGTGGGCTTAGCTTTTACGACGGTGGTGTTGGTCACCGGACCCATCTGGGCGCACCCCGTGTGGGGTATCTGGTGGACTTGGGATGCGCGGCTCACCTCTACCTTCGTTCTATGGCTGCTCTATGTTTCTTACCTTCTGCTGCGGAGTCTGGTGGAAGAACCCGATCGCCGCGCCATGTTTAGTGCGCTGTTTGGAATTTTTGCGTTTATTGATGTGCCGTTAGTTTTCGGTTCTATTCGCTGGTGGCGAACGCAACATCCGCAGCCGGTGGTGATGGGCGGCACCGGGTCTGGGTTGGCACCTACTATGTGGTACGTCCTGCTTTTCTCCTGGTTGGCGATGCTCAGCTTGATGAGTTTGCTGCTTCTGGCGCGTTATCATGTGGAAGCCATGCGCGAGGAGCTTGATATTGTGCGGCGTGAAGTGGAGGTAGTGTGAAAAATCTAGGCAGTGTGTTTGCGGCTTATCTTTTTGCTTGGGGCATTTTTTTTGTGTACTACATTACGGTCGCGCGACGCACCTCCGCACTCCGCGATGAATTGGAGCGCCTGAAGAATTCGTTGCGTCGAGGCCGATAGCGTGGTCGGGAAGAAGAAAGTCGGCGTTGTTTTGTTTCAGCTTGGGGGCCCAGATTCCCTAGCGGCAGTCGAACCGTTTCTTCTGAATCTGTTTTTGGACCCCGACATTATTCCGCTGGGACCGCTCGGATGGTTGCGCCGTCCACTGGCAAAGTGGATTTCCGCGCGGCGGGCGATACCCGTGGCGGGTCGTTATGCGCAAATCGGTCGTCGCTCCCCGATCGCTACCTTAACGGAACGCCAGCGCGTCCGTTTGGTTCAGGCACTAGCGCCCTATATCGATTGCACTGCCGTGGTAGCGATGCGGTACTGGCATCCCATGACATACGAAGCTATCGATACACTGCGAAAGGCTGGACCCCTAGACGAGTTGGTGCTGCTGCCGCTCTATCCACACTATTCTTATGCGACAACCTTAAGCAGTATGAAAGAGTGGCATCGCGTATACGGCTGGCCAAATGGCGGACCGAAAGAACGAGTCATCGAGTATTTCTATGATCACCCGCTTTATATTCAGGCCTTGGTTCAACGCATAGGTTCGATCCTGCGCCAATTTCCAGATAGTTCGCGCATCCATCTCGTGTTCAGCGCACATGGTCTGCCCATGAGCCTGGTAGAAAAGGGCGACCCTTATCCGCAGCAGATCGAGCAAACGATGAAGCTCACGTGCGAAGTTGGAGCCAAGCAATTTGCTGCCTGGCCGCGCACCCACCTACTGTGCTACCAAAGCCGAGTTGGGCTGGCGAAGTGGTTGCAGCCGTCACTGCCCGCCGCCATGGAACGGCTGAGCCATGAAGGAATCAAAGAGCTCCTGATCGTTCCCATATCGTTTGTCACCGAGCACATTGAAACCTTGCACGAAATCAATATCGAAGCGCGCGAAGAAGCAAAGAAACTTGGCCTCGAAAGATTCCGCATGATGCCGGCAGTTGGCGATTCTCCGTTTTTCATTGCGGCTCTGAAGGACCTTGTCTTACGCGCCATTGGCATGGAAAACTTTGACAGGGAACCCCTTGACAGGGGCCCGACTGGCATGGAAAAAAGAGCGCCGGCCTCGAGAGTTTCGCCTGCGGCGCGATAGGGGTTAAGACTTCCTTTCGGCCCGCCATCGAAAGCGAGACTTTCTTCACTAAGGTATAATCCCGAGTGCGCTCTCAGTTATGAAGACGACTTACCATCCGGGCCTGCATATCTTTGCTGTAGTTGTGGCCGTTTGTACTTTCTTGCTGCTGATTGCCGGCGCATTGGTTACGTCCAATGACGCGGCCCTTTCCGTTCCGGACTGGCCGCTTTCCTACGGCACTTTGACTCCTCCCATGGTGGGCGGCATCGTCTACGAACACTCGCATCGCGTTATTGCCGCCATGGTTGGCTTGATGACGGTGGTTCTTGCCATCTGGGTGTCCTGGAAGGAAGAGCGTCGCTGGGTACAAACGCTCGCCTGGGTTGCCGTGGGCGTCGTCATTGCTCAGGGAGCGCTGGGCGGTCTTACCGTTTTGCTCTATCTCCATTACGGTATCCCGGTGGCGCATGCTTGCTTGGCGCAGATTTTTTTCGCTAGCGTATTAAGCCTCGCGGTTTTCACCAGCCGCTGGTGGATTTCTGAACACGCGCATTTGGAAGATCACGCCTCCCCATCGATTCACGCGCTGGCAATCGCCAACGCGGCGGTAATTTACTTCCAAGTGGTGCTGGGCGCCGGTTTCCGCCACCAAGACATTCCCGTGTGGCCGCACATCGTCGGAGCATTCGTGGTAATGGGGATGGTCACCTGGACGGCGGTGGCGCTGCGGAGGCGTTTTGAAAGTTCGCGTGAAATGTCCAAAGCGCGAATCCTTTTGCACGCAATTTTTGGAATTCAATTTCTCCTCGGCTTTGGCGCATACTGGGCCCGGCTGCGTTTCGCTGACGTGCCACAACCCATGCTGACGCCGGTGATCTTAACGGTGATTCACACCGTAGTGGGCGCACTCTTGTTCGCGGCCTCTATTTTTGTCACGCTGCTCTGCTACCGGCTGATTCCGCGGAGCAGGGAAGCCGCCGCTGCCGCCGAACGCCAAGTGACTGTTTAATGAGCACCACACACACTGCCGAATTGACGCTGTTCTCACGCGCCAATGCTTACGTGACGCTCACCAAGCCGGATGTATCGTTTCTCGTCCTGATTACCACCGCTGCCGGCTATTACATGGGTGTGCGTGGGCCGATCAACTGGTTGCACATGCTTCACACCGTATTCGGCACCATGCTGATTGCCGCCGGGACCGCTGCGCTAAATCATTACATCGAGCGCGACTCCGACCGCTATATGCGGCGTACCGCGTCGCGGCCTCTGCCCAGCGGGATACTGCAACCGCGGGACGCGCTGCTGTTTGGCGTGACGCTGGCGATTGCTGGTGCCGTGGATTTGTACATCGCAGCGGGATTGTTGCCTGCCGTGCTCGGCGTCGTCACCTGCCTAAGCTACTTGCTGCTTTATACCCCGCTGAAAAAGCGCACCGTTTGGGCCACCTTTGTCGGCGCGTTCCCTGGTGCAATCCCGCCCATGATCGGCTGGGTGGCTGCCACGGGTTCGCTCGATCGCGGCGCTTGGCTGCTCTTCGCCATTCTCTTTTTCTGGCAATTCCCGCACTTTCACGCCATCTCCTGGATGTATCGCGAGGACTATGCGCGCGCGGGGATCTTGATGCTCCCCGTTGTTGATCGCGAGGGGACGCGCACGTTTCGCCAGATCGTGTGGTTCGCCGCGGCGCTGGTGGGCGTTAGCTTGTTGCCTGCACTGATGGGCTTGGCTGGTGTGCTGTACTTTTTCGGAGCCTTGACGATGAGCATGGCGCTCGTGCAGGTCTGCCTATGGGCGGCGAGCAGCAAAACTAATGCGCGTGCGAAGTGGCTGATGCATGCCACGGTGCTCCACATTCCCATGCTGCTGGCACTCATGATGTACGACAAGATTCCGCGTTGATCCGATGGCCTTCGGCAGAGCAACCAACAAATCTCCCAGACCGCCCTCCATGCAAAAAGGCAAATTATTTCAGAATGACTTCAGGCTGTAGAGCGGCGATGACGGCGTCGGTAAATTCATTTGTTCCGGCGCTTCCGCCGACATCACGGGTGGTGTGTTTTCCGTCGCGATAAACTCTGGCCAGAGCCGCTTCGATGCGACGCCCGGCAGGACGTTCGCCAAGATGATCCAGCATGAGAATACCGCTCATGAGCAGGGCAGTGGGATTGGCCAAACCCTTGCCTGCAATGTCCGGCGCTGTTCCGTGAACCGCTTCAAACATAGACGACTCGTCGCCAATATTTGCGCTACCCACCACGCCCAGTCCGCCGACCAGCCCGGCCGCCAGGTCGCTCATTACGTCGCCATATAGGTTAGGCAGCAATAGCATATCGAATTGTTGAGGATTCAGGACCATCTGCATGCACGCGTTATCGACGATCATCTCTTTGTATTCAATTTCAGGGTATTGCAGCGCCACCGCGCGGATGGATTTCAGGAACAGCCCATCGGACATCTTCATGATGTTCGCTTTATGAATGGCGTGAATTGTTTTGCGGGCGTTTTTCCTAGCGTACTCAAACGCGAAGCGGGCAATTCTGGTGGACGCGCGTTCCGTAATAATTTTGAGGCTTTCCACGACTCCCGGCACAACTTCATGCTCTAGCCCGGAATACAAATCCTCCGTATTTTCCCGAACGAGGACGACATCCACGCCATCGAAGCGCGTTTTCACCCCCGGCAAAGTCTTTACCGGACGCAAATTCGCGTATAAGTTCAGCGTTCTGCGAAGCGCGACACTCACGCTGGGAGCGCCGCCGGCAATGGCCGTCCCCATCGGACCTTTCAAGGCAACTCGATTTTTGCGTACCGAAGCTACCGCGAATTGATTGACAAATTGGCCCTGCTCGGTGCTCTTATCGGTGCGGCCCTCGATTTCTTCCCACTCGATCTGAACGCCGGCGGCGTCCAAAATGCGTCGCACAGCAAGCGCTACTTCAGGGCCGATGCCTTCACCCGGGATCAAAGTGACTTGGTGTGCCATAGAAGCATCTTATTGTAAGCGAAGGGTCTACGTTAAAGGAAACGCAACCCGGTACGGCGTTTCCATGCGATAGGACACAAAGTGTGCAGACCTAGCTGTCTTTTGTTATAATGTAGTGGAGATTGCTTCGCAGAATCAGCCTGCGAGCGGAGGCCAAGAGACTTTATGATTAATCTGACACCGGTTGCGAGCACCAAGGTCAAGGAAATCATGAACATGCAAAACCCCTCGCCGGTGGCCCTACGGGTTGCTGTTGTAGGCGGTGGATGTTCTGGGTTTCAATACCACATGGCGTTTGAGAACCAAACGAGCGAAAACGATCAGATTTTTGAATTTGACGGCCTAAAGGTTGCAGTCGACCAAATGAGTTCCATGTATCTCGAAGGAATCGAAATCGACTACATAGAGACCGTTGAGGGCGCTGGCTTTAAATTTAACAATCCAAACGTAAAGAGCACTTGCGGCTGCGGTAGTTCGTTCAGCGTTTAAGAAGTCTGTAAATCGTTACTTCGTTTGCAAGTTTTTCAAGGCTCCTGAGCTTACCGCGCAGGAGCCTTTTTTATGCCTTCCAATTTAGCTGAGTGGGACACCAAGCATCGCCAAAGGGCGCAGGACTCGCCCTCCGGACCCGCCAGCCTTGTTCGTGAGCTTTTGCCGCTGTTACCGCGAGGGGCGGCGCTAGACCTAGCTTGCGGCACAGGCCGCCATGCGCTTCTTCTTGCGGAACGACACCAGCCAGTCACCGGCGTGGACTGGTCTCCCGCAGCCCTGGAGATCCTGGAAGAAAGAGCGACGGCTGCGCATCTGAATTTTCGCCGATGCCGCAACCTGCAGGAAACCACGTCAGGTACATATACTGGACTTCAGCTTGTGCAATGGGATTTGGAACAAACGAGACCTCAAGAACTTCCCCCAGAATCGTTCGACTTGATTTTGTGCATTCAGTATCTGCAGCGATCGCTTTTCCAGCAGATGGAGCGAGCTCTGCGGCCTGGCGGCGTATTGCTGTTTGAAACTTATACCCGTGCCCAACTTTGTCTGGCAGGCGGCGGTTTACGAGACGAGGGTTTGCCCGGCAAAGGTTTGGCCGTCGGCCCGAAAAATCCAGCGTATCTTCTCGCGCCTGGTGAGTTGCGATCCGCATTTCCTGGATTGCATCTCTTGTTTTATCGCGAACTACGCGCCCGGCAGGGAATTGCCAGCCTGGTCGCGCAGAAACTTGAGACGGGATGAGTTTGCGCCGCTGCGTAACGATGCAAGCGTATGCGCTGGGATGTTTGCAATCCCTCGATGCCATCCGTATTCTTAAGTGCGTAATGAACATAGCGCCTGCGCAAGTCAATTTTATGATTGGCCGTAGGGCACTCAGCAGGGAATTCGGCTCCGATTTTGAGCCTTGCGGCGCACCCCCACACAGCACGGCGCCGACTCGCGGTCTTTTCTGATCGCATACAGAGATTTGTTCTTAAGACGCCTGCCGCTAGGCGGTGCCGTCTGAATCGAGGTCATGCGTGAAAACGTTTCTGCGACTTGTCGCCATGGCGATCCCCAGCCTGATGGCGATTGGTGCTTTGGCTCAACAAGCCGCACCGCCAGCGACGTCATCAATGTCCGGCACGCCTTCCGCCTTACAGAAGACCGTCGAAGCCTACCTGCGCAACGCCTATGCCTTCGGTCCGGATGTGCAAGTAAACGTTGGTCCTCTGAAGGAGACTCCCATCGCGGGTCTCTTGGAAACCGAGATTGAGGTCAAGATTGGGGACTCTCAGGAAAAAGTTAAGTTTTACGTTAGCAAGGATGGAAAATATCTTCTTCGCGGAGACCTCTCGGATCTCAGCCAAGACCCGCTGGCAGAGAATCGTGCGAAGATTCAGCTGCAAGATGCGCCAATTCTTGGCGACCCGAAAGCAAGCGTAACCCTGGTCGAATACTCTGATTTCCAGTGTCCGGTTTGCCGCAACCTCCACGACGTGCTGCGCGGGATGCTGCCCAACTATCCACAGGTCCGGCTGGCGTTCAAGGATTTCCCACTGGAGCAAGTCCATCCCTGGGCGCGCACGGCCGCCCTGGCAGGACGCTGCGCCTATACGCAGGACCCCAAGGCCTTCTGGAAGCTCTACGACCTGATCTATGACAACCAGGAGGTAATTTCCGCTGAAAACGCCTGGGCTAAGATGCTGGACTATGCCAGCCAGGTCGGACTCAAGCCCGATAATTTCAAGGCCTGTATGTCCGGTCCGGAGGCGGCAGATGCAGTTAAAGCGAGCCTCGAGAACGGACAGATGCTGGACGTCAACAGCACTCCAACGATCTTCGTCAACGGACGCCGGATTGTCGGCCCCGATCCCCACCTGATCGAGCAATACATCAAGTACGAATTAGCGCAGCAAAAGCCTGTCAAACCCGGCGAGAAACAGTAGCCCGGATATAGAGGGCGAGAGCAGGGGAGGTGGGATTTCAACAGGTCACCCACAGGAGGGGAAACCGGACATGTTTTCTAGTTAACATAATATTACTTATGGGACGCGACCCCAAACGAAAATCCCAGCTATATAGGGCTGCTGTGGATACTGCTGAGGGCTTGCGGTTCGCGGTTGTCCTCCAGAGCGAGACGGAGAAGTCAGGTTAACGGCGGTTGGCATAGTTCCGCGAAAACGGTCTCCCAGCGCACTGCGGTTGCTGGTGTCAGGCTGCCCGGCGTAAACTGGGAATGCAAAACTGGCTGCCCGCTTGCGCGCTGCCTGGGAACGCGTCATTGTTGTATCCTGACGCCTAAATCGCCTGGGGATAGAGGGTTTTTATCTCCACTCCCCTGCTTCAAGAACCGTACCGCCCGCGTTAAGAATGTTTACCAAATAGTGGAGAATCGCGCAGCGACGGCTCTCTGCTAAACTTTCCCGGTGGATTCCCCCTCGTCACCACACCCGTCATCCCCGCGGCTGGCGCGTATGCGACTCCATCCTATCAAGTCGCTCGATCCCGTCGACGTAAAGCAAGCGCGCATCGGCCCGAATGGAGGCCTCGAAGGCGACCGCACCTGGGCGCTGTATTCCGTCGATGGGCGGTGGGTCAACGCCAAGCGCACGGCGGCGATGCATCTGCTCCGCGCGGCATACGCGCCTGATCTCAGCAGCGTCACGCTGTCTGTGCCCGCGGACCGGCGCAATATCTCTGCGGGCACATTTGCTTTTCCGCAGGATACCGAGCGCGCCGCGCAATGGTTCAGCGCGTACTTCGAGCAACAAGTTATCGTTCGCTATGCCCTGGAAGGGCTCCCCGATGACGCGCTCGCCAGCGGCCCCACGATTATTTCAAGCGCCACGCTGGAAGCCGTGTGCGGGTGGTTTCCTGGCTTAACGATTGACGAGGCGCGGCTGCGTTTTCGCACGACCCTGGAGATCGATGGCGTCCCGGGGTTCTGGGAAGATCAGCTTTTTGGCCAACAGGCGCGCAGCGTGGTGCGCTTCCGCATCGGTGAAGTGGCGTTCGAGGGCAGCAATCCTTGCGCGCGCTGCCCGGTTCCCTCACGTGACCCGTACACCGGCAGGGACATCAGCGGATTTCAGAAGCGCTTCAGCGAATTACGCCGCACGGAGCTTCCGCGCTGGTCACCGGCGGGACGCTTCGACCATTTTTACCGGCTGGCTACCAACACGCGTGTCGCTTCGACGGAATCGGGCAAACTCCTTCGCGTCGGCGACCCGCTCAATTTGGTTTAAGAGAAACAATTTGCGGTACTTCATGAGTTCTCCCGGAAGTACGTTCTCGGTGGGAACATGCCCTGCTGAAGCAACTCCTGTCCGCAGCGGCGGTAGACCTGTGATGCGAGACGTCATGTCCAGGCTACCCAGCGCGGCTTGACCGGCCATCGCCTATGCTTTAGAGGACGCGGATATTTCCAGCGCGAGCGCCGGAAATGGCGCAGGAGCAAGTCAATTAGCGTGATTGGAAATTAACGAGTGGCAGTCGGCGTAACGGGAGGTTTTTCGAGAAGTTGTTCTTTACGATAAACGAGTGAATTGATGTCATACGTGGCTAGTTCAAATCCATGGCCGTGCGTGATGGCATCCGTGGGGCAGGCTTCCACACAGTAGCCGCAAAAAATACAACGCGAATAATCGATGTTGTAAACACTGGCGTAACGTTCACCGGCAGACATGCGATGCGCGTCGGTATTTTCCGCGGCTTCGATATAGATGCAATTCGCTGGGCAGGCGGCCGCACACAAGAAACATCCGACGCATTTCTCCAGACCGCTTTCGTCGCGATGAAGAACGTGAATGCCGCGATAGCGCGGCTGAAAATGCACCGGTTCGTAAGGATAGTTCTCAGTGACGGTTTTCCGAAACATGTTGCGGAACGTCACACTAAAACCTTTAACGAGCGCGCCGAAGGTTTCGCCCACTTCTCGGATGATCGATGACATGAACTAGCAGTTTAGCAAAGGCTTTCTATCCCGGCAAATTAGCGTGCCGGTGCTGCTTGTTGTGCCCGTTGGTTGGTAAGCGAGTTGATTATTTGTTTGCCGTGAAAGCGGCCGTTTTCGATGAAGATTTCGCTGGTGTGCCGGCCGCCGATCACCACACCGGCCAGATAAATCCCGGCGATATTGCTTTCCAGCGTCTCGGGGTCGAGCGCCGGTTTAAGACTTTGCGGATCAAGTTCCACGCCGAGGCTTTTGATGAAGCTGTAGTCCGGACGATAGCCGGTCATCGCAAACACTCGCTTGGCGGGCAACCTCTTCTCGCTATTCCTGGTTTGAACGACGACTTCTTCCGGCGTAATTTCCTTGACGCAGGTATCGAAGAAGGCCTGGATTTGTCCAGCCTTGATGCGATTCTCGATGTCGGGTCGCACCCAATACTTAATGGTCGCGCCTAACTCTTTATCTCGATGGACGAGTGTCACGCGCGCGCCGTTACGGAACAGGTCGAGCGCCGTCTCCGCCGCGGAATTTTTGCCGCCGATAACAACTACGTGTTGGTTCCAATATTCAAATGGTTCGGTGTAGTAATGCGAGACGTGCGGCAGGTCCTCCCCAGGCACTCCCAGTTTGTTTGGCAGGTCGTAATAACCTGTGGCGACCGCGATCTTTTTGCCGGAGTACTTCTGCTCAGTTCCCTTCTCTGTCTGCGCGGTCACCACGAAGTTTCCATCGCTGCCGTCTACCCGTTGCACACGCTCGAAAAGCCGCACTTCCAGCGCGAAATGCTCTGCTGCCTTGCGGTAATATTTCAGCGCTTCGACGCGCGTGGGCTTCTCCGCGGCGCAGACGAGAGGAAGATCTCCGATTTCGAGGAGTTCCGGCGTAGTAAAAAAAATCATATTCACCGGGTAGTGGAAGATGGAATTGCATAAACAAGCTTTATCGATGACCAGCGGGCGCATCCCGGCGCGGCGTGCTTCGATGGCGCACGCCAGCCCCGTCGGGCCGGCGCCAATGCAAATAATGTCGTATATCTCCATGTCAACTGCAGTTTGCAGGGAGCACCGCGGAATTGCAAATCGAGGCAGGATTCACTGCTTTGGAGGCAGGGTCAGTATTTCGACAAGCTCGCGCCGAAAACCTTCCAACTCCTGGAGCCGCTCGGGTGTGGCCGGGACTTCAGTTTTCTTCCACACGAACACTTCGCGGTTCCCTCGCTTGAGCCGTACGCTGAGATTGCCGTCGATAAGGTAAGAAGCGGGAGCGAGAAGTTGCAAACCGGCATTGGGAATTGTTGCCAACACGGCCGCGCACTCTCCTTTGCGAATGCACAGTGCGTTTTCGTAGGGGGGAATGGCAATAGGCCGATAGCCGGCTGTCAACAGCCGCTCGAGAGTATTGAGCTGTTGCGGGGAAAGTTCGACCATGAAGTCTTGGCAGAGAAACGGGCAACCGGAATTCGTGCGGCTTGCTTATGCCGCCGTAGAATCGGCTTCCGAGGAGGAACCCTCCAGTTGCGAAAGAATCTCGCGCAGCGTGGCTATCAGCTCGTCCCGCGTCACATGACTCTTCTTGAACTGGATGCGAAACCTGAAGGCCTCGTCCTGCGGCTCGAATTGAAAGAGGAAGGGCTGTGGACGCTGCGGGCCGGCTTGCTCTTGGCGGCGCTCACGTCGAGCTTCATCACGGGTCAGTCCGCCCTGCAAAATTCTGTGCAACATTTCGATCATCTTCTTTTCGGTAGGCTGGCGGGCGATTTGTAAGAGCAACGATTTAGAATTAATGCCCTGCTCAATGCACTTCTTGCGCAGCACTTCGGGAATGTTGCGGAGGGACAGCGTCTCGGTTACCGAACTGCGCGCCCGGCCAATTTTTTTGGCGATGTCTTCGTGGGTATATTCGAATTGCGTGCCCAGGCGGTGAAGCCCGTCAGCCTCTTCGAAAGGAGTGAGATCTTTGCGCTGAATGTTTTCAATTAATCCGATTTCTAGCGTCTCGGCATCGTCGGCGGTTTTTTCGATACACGGCAATTCACGCAGACCTGCGGCGCGAGACGCATGGTAGCGGCGTTCGCCGGAAATGATGTAGAAGCAATCCTCGCGCGGCACAAATCGCACCAGCAGCGGTTCGAGGACGCCTTTCTCGCGGATGGACTCGCACAATTCGCGCAGATCACCCAGTGCTTTGCGCGGCTGATCCGGGTTGGGACGGATCTGGTCCACGGGAATCATGCGCCCCACTGCAGCGCCGCTATAACTGGTCAGCGATTCGACGTAATGCGCGTCATGCCGCATCTTCAGCGTGACGGGTAACCCGATCCTCTTCGACACGTTGGATAACCTCCCCAGCAAGTTTCCTGTATTCGATCGCGCCGGGTGATTTTGGCGCGAAAGTCAAAATTGTTTCCTTATAAGCTGGACTCTCTTCCAGCCGCACATTCTTGCTGATCTTTGTTTTGAATAAAACCTCTCCGAACACCGTGCGGATTTGCCCGTGAGTGTCTCGAGAAATATTGGTGCGTTTGTCGAACAACGTGATGACCACGCCCAAAACCTTCAAGCTAGGGTTGGGACGCGCGCGAATTCGCTCGTAGGTCTCGAGCAGGTCATCCGTGCCCTCGATCGCAAAATAAGCTGCTTGAATGGGAACCAGCAAATGAGTGGAAGCCACCAGAGCATTGACCGTAAGAATACCCAGAGACGGCGGAGTGTCGAGAATGATGTAGGCGTAATCCTTCTGGATCGAAGCCAATGCATCCTTCAATTTGAATGGTGCGTCGAACTGTCCCGCGAGCACTTGCTCTAGCTTGGCCAGTGACAGACGCCCCGGGCCCAAAAATAGCATCGGATCTTTGGTGGGCTTGATCACGGTTGCCATTTCGGCGCGATGATCGCTCAACACATCGAACATGGACGAAGCTACTTCGCCCGAATTATAAAATGCGATGGTGGAATTCGCCTGTGGATCCAAATCAATGAGCAGTGTGCGCTTGCCGCGACTGGCGAGCGCCGCGGACAAGTTGATGGCGGTGGTAGTTTTCCCAACGCCGCCCTTTTGATTCGCAACCGTGATGATGGCAGTCATATTATTTCTGCCTCCGCCCGCGTACTTAGGATAAAGCCAACGCGATCCGGCAACCGGGTTCCTATATATGGGTGGTGCCTGACAAAAACCCCCTAGGCCTAGATAGAACTCTACGTTCGCAGCGTATCGAATGGCAAGCGAAAAGTCATCAAAATGTTAAACCGGCGGTGGAAATCCTCTGACCTGAATGCCACCCGGTTTGCTCTATCCGCCAACCCCGCATAGACTGTTCGACTGCACTGGCCCATGATCCAACTTTCGACCCTTCGCAAGGAATTCCGTCCGACGTTACAGCTGGCACTCCCTCTTGTCCTCGCCGAGCTAGGTTGGATGAGCATGACTATCGTCGATACAGTCATGGTTGGGCACCTTCCGTACAGCGCAACCGCCATGGGTGCTGTCAGCCTGGGCTCCAATCTCTTTATCGTCCTGGCATTATTCGGCGGAGGGCTGCTCCTCGGCCTAGATACGCTTGTATCACAAGCTTTCGGCGCCGGGCGACGCGAAGATTGTCACCGTTCCCTATTGAATAGCATTTACCTAAGCGTTGCTCTGACGCCATTTCTGGCTGCGCCCGTATGGCTGTTGCCGTCACTACTGCGTTCGATGCAGATTGACCCCGCGGTGTTAGCTCTGGCCATTCCTTACACCAAAGCCCTGGCTGTTGGATTGCTGCCGCTGCTGCTCTATTTCGCGGTGCGGCGCACGCTGCAGGCCATGAATATGGTGAGACCGGTGGCTTTCGCGCTGATCAGCGCAAACTTCGTTAACGTGATGGGCAATTGGATTTTCGTTTATGGAACGTGGGGCGCGCCCGCGATGGGCGTGGTCGGCTCCGGATGGTCCACTGCAATTTCACGGCTATATTTGGCCGCAGTCCTGGTCGGCTATCTCTTATGGTATGACCGTCGGCATCGCACCAAGCTGCTTGAGACGCCGGTAGAGATAGACCTGCCGCGTATCCGCCGCCTCATCACACTGGGGTTTCCAGCAGCCTTGCAGTTCACACTGGAGAGCGGAGTTTTTGCCTTGGTTACCGCGCTCATCGCCGGACTGGGAGCGGTGCCACTGGCCAGCCACCAAATTGCGCTAAACACCGTTGCCTTGACGTATATGGTGCCGCTGGGAATATCCTCGGCGGCAGCAGTTCGCGTTGGCCAAGCGATCGGCCGCAATAAACCGCTTGCTGCGGGTGAAGCCGGAAGCACCGCGATCTTTTTGGGAGCCGTTTTCATGAGTTGTTCAGGGGCTGCGCTGTTCCTGTTCCCTCGTTGGATTGCTCGCATGTACACACCGAACGAGGAGGTCATTCGCAATACGGTCTGGCTCCTGGCCGCGGGGGCGGTGTTCCAGCTTTTCGACGGGATTCAGACCGTCGCGACCGGGGCTCTGCGGGGTACTGGCGACACACGCACCCCGATGATCTGTCATTTCACAGCGTACTGGGTGATCGGTCTTCCGTTGGGTGCATGGCTATGTTTCCGTCGAGGCTGGGGAGCATTTGGGTTGTGGTCCGGGTTAAGTCTTGCGCTCGTACTGATCGGCATCGTCCTGCTATTCGTCTGGCGACGCACGATCGAACGAATGATGTTGGAGCACACGGACGCAAAACTCGTGCAAGCTTAGCGTGTCCACAAAAGATTATTTGTTTAGGAACGGAATTACTTCAGGTGGGTCAATTGATTACATCTTGTAACGGCCTAGGTCATCATCCGACAGGCCTTCGAGCCAAGAGCGCAGCTGCTCATTTGTGGTGCGCTCGGTAATGGCACTGGAAATTTTGGAATTCTTCAGGACCTCGTCATTAACAAAAATCGGGCAATCCATCCGTAACGCCAACGCCAGGGCATCGCTGGGGCGGGAGTCAATGGTCATCATCTGCCCTTCGCGCTCCACCCAGATCATTGCGTAAAACGTATCGTCCTTCAAATCATTCACCACGATCTTTTGCACGCGCACTTCCAGCCCGAGCAATACGTTCTTCAATAAATCGTGCGTCATTGGACGCGGCGTCTGAACCTTTTCGATTTCCAGGGCGATGGCATTAGCTTCGTAAACGCCTACCCAGATTGGCAGAATGGCCTGGCCCTGCACGTCCTTCAGCACCACGATGGGCATATTGGTCACGGGATCCATCATTAGGCCGCGGATTTTCATCTCCACTTCCATTTAGGCCTCCCTGTGCTGTACCACGTGTTCGCCCGTCAGGCTGTTGGGTCCCGTTCCGGTCACGCGAACCTGGACGTAGCTTCCCAGAAGGTCTCTCTCTTGGGAAGCGAAATTTAACACTCGATTCGAGGAAGCATGGCCGGACCACTGCTTTTCGCGGCGCGATTTGGCACTCACGAAAACCTCGATTATGTTTCCGATGAGTGTTTCATTGTGTGCCGTCTGAATGTCTCGCTGCGTGTCTTGAAGCACAGCCAGGCGGCGACTCTTTTCGTCGTCCGGAATCGGATCATGGAGGGACAGGGAGGGAGTATTGGGACGCGGCGAGTACTTGAACGCGAATAATCCTTGATATTGCACCGTGCCAAGCAAGCTCAGAGTTTCGTCGAAGTACGCTGCAGACTCGTTGGGGAAGCCCACGATAATGTCAGTTGTGATACTGATGGGCCGCTTGGCGCCGCGAATCATGGCGATCTTTTCGAGATATTCCTCACGGGAGTATGTACGCCGCATCGCTTGCAAGACGCTGTTGGAACCAGACTGGGCGGGCAAATGAATATGTTCGCAGAGCTTAGGTTGATTATCGATCGCTTGCACGATGTCTTGAGTGAAATCGCGTGGATGAGAGGTCGTGAAACGCACGCGGCGAATCCCCGGTACATCGGCGACCTCCAGTAGCAGCTCTGAAAAACGCATCTTTCGTGGCGTGGGATCGACGTAAGAATTCACCGTTTGCCCCAGAAGTTGAACCTCTGAATATCCTAGCTCGGCCAGCTGGCGCACTTCCTTGAGAATGGAAGCGCTGGCCCGGCTGCGTTCCGGACCGCGAGTGTGCGGGACCACGCAATAAGCGCAGGCTTTGTCGCAGCCTTCTATAATCGTCAGGTAGGCGCGCCAAGGATTGTCGCGCCGTGTGATCTCCGTTTCAAAGGTTTCATCGGTGTCGTTGTCCAGACCCGTAACGCGATGATCCCCGGCCTCGAGTCGTGTCAATAATTCAGGCAGTTTGCGATAGCTGGCCGAACCACAGACCAGGCTTACCCAGGGTGCCCGTTTAAAGATATCGTGGCCTTCCTGCTGCGCCACGCAACCCAAGACACCAATAATCTTCCCATCGCCATGGTTTGCGTGATATTCACCGAGGCGGGAAAAAACTTTTTGCGCTGCTTTTTCGCGGATGCTGCAAGTATTGTAAAGCACCAGAGAGGCCGCTTCGGGCGAATCGACCTGCCGATAGCCGCGCGCGAGTAGCAATCCGGCCACTTTTTCCGAATCGTGATCGTTCATCTGGCAGCCGAAGGTCTCCAGAAAAAACGTTCCGCTGCCGGAGGTGTGGCCACCTTTCATGGCGGGAACTTTACCGGTGATCCGCTGTTCTGCCAGGGCTTCCACGCCGATGTCGAATGCTCTGCTCATGCGCAATTCGCAGTCTAGCACAGCTCGTACACCCCGATGGGCGTTGCCAGCGTCCAATCAGGGGACTTAGATGCTTGCTTGGCATAGCAATTCTTGATTGCGTTCCGTTGCTTCCGCTGAATGCGTATGCTACGGTTCTGAAGTCGGAGAAAAATCCGTTTTCACTGAGGGGTAACACTATTTTTCTGTTTACAACGCTAATCCTGACCGATTTAGGAAATATTCTTTCGCAAACCGGCTGGGTGGCCCGCGCCGTTCTTCTGCTCCTTCTGCTTTTTTCCATCATCTCCTGGGCCATGATCTTCCAGAAACTCGGGTTCTTCAGCCGCATTCGCCGGGAAGGCGACCAGTTTCTGCGCATCTTCCGCAGCACACATGGGGTGGTCAGTCCCCAGGCACTGGCCACCACCAACTCTCCGTTTGCGACAGTCTATGCCTCTGGTTATCGCGAGCTGCAAAGCCAAGTAGGTACAGGCAGCGGCTATCCGAATCCAGGCGGAAGACTGAAGAGCTTGCAAGCCGTTACGGCCAGTATGCAGATCGCGTCCGCTGACGAGTTGCGCCGCGCTGAAAAAGGAATGTCCTGGCTCGCCACGACGGGCTCAGTATCACCCTTCATCGGTCTCTTCGGAACGGTCTGGGGCATTATCGATGCGTTTTCTGGTCTCGGGACGGCTGGCGCTGCCAGCCTGCGTGCTGTCGCGCCAGGCATTTCCGAAGCACTATTTACTACCGCCGCCGGGCTTTTTACCGCTATCCCGGCTGTTATTTTCTATAACCAGTTTTTGCAGAACATCCGCAACCTTGGGCAGCGGCTCGATACTTTTGCGTTGGAAGTCGCCGCTCAAATAGAGAAAACGTTTAGTTAAACTTTTGAGGCCGCCGGCCCCCAAGCCGAAGAAAGACCATGCCGCAACTTTCAAAAAATACGCAGACCTCGCTCTCGGAGATCAACATGGTCCCGTTCATCGATGTTGTGCTGGTTCTGCTGATCATTTTTATGATCACCGCTCCAATTCTTCAGTCGGGGATCGAGATCGATGTTCCGAAGACCCACACGGTAAAAGAAATCACCGAACAGCGCCTCGTTATCACCCTAGATAAATCGCAACGTGTGTACCTAGGCAATGAACCGGTGAATATCCACCAGCTCGGCGCAAAGGTGCAGTCGCAATTGAAGAAACCGCAGGATGCCGTCTTTTTGCGCTGTGATGAGACCGTGCCCTTTGGAAGTTTTGCAACAGTGGTCGATGCTTTGCGGCAGGCTGGAATCAATAACATCAGCATCGTAACGGAACCCATCATGGAACGCTCACGCACGCGCTAAACTAGGAAGATGACCACGGCCGTTGCCAACTCGGACGATCTCAGCCTGCGGAAGTTCGTGGTCTATTCATTGACGCTGCATGGCCTGCTTGCTCTCTCTATCGCTGCCTCTATTTACTTTCAGTATCGCGGCAATTCCTGGGGCGGCGTGGGCGGCAGCGAAGGTGATGTCAAAGTGAATCTGGTTAGCAGCGCGGGGATCCCCATGCCCAAACTTGCAATCGACACCGATAGTAAAGTAGTTGACCCGACGAAAGGTCTGTATAAAGAAGAGCCCAAGCCCATACCGCCAGAAATTCCCCGAGAAGTTACAAAGATCCCGGAATTCAAAAAGGAAACTCCGCCCAAGCCTGTTTCCCATCCGTCGAAGGTTTTCGTGGACAAGAACCCGCCGCCTCCCAACGCCGTGCCATATGGCAGCGGCGGAACTCCCAAGCTTCCCACTGGTTATTCAACCACTCCGGGCGCGTCGTCCAGTGGCGTAACGGTGCAAGGCCAAGGTGGGGGCGACTTTGCTACCCGTTACGGCTGGTACATCGAATCCGTCAAACGCCGCATTAACGGAAATTGGAATCAATTCACCATTGATCCCGGGGTTCGCGCCGCGCGCCAGGCTCATGCCGTTTTGACGTTCACCATTCATCGTGACGGAACGGTAAAGGAAATTCGCTTGACACAGAGTAGCGGCAACGCTTCGATGGACAATTCAGCGCAACGCGCCTTGCTTAGCTCCACGCCCATGCCTCCGTTGCCCGGCGATTACTCCGGCTCGTATGTAAGTGTTATTTTTGATTTTGACCTGGCAATGGGGAAATGAAAACAGCGTCATTCATCCGCACAGTATGGGCAATGGAAACTGGAGGGGACGAAGTTGTGTAAGCCAAAAAAGATTCGATACTTATTTCTATTCGCTGCTGTGCTACTGCTGATCCGGCCCGCTGCCGCACAGGATTGGTTCCGCACGGGTACGGGCCTTGGCGTTGAGAAGCCGCGCCTCGCCGTTGCCGACTTTGTCCCGCGCATGGACGGCGCCAAGTCTCACTCCGCACTTTTTACTCAGGTTGTACGCGATGACCTGCAGTTCAGTGGCATCCTGGAACTGATCAGCCCCAGCTTCTATCCCGCGCAAGCGCCTACCATTCCGTCAGAACTTCGCAACCTTGTCTGGACAGATCCTCCCGCCAACGCCAACCTGGTGGCCTTCGGCAACTTGACGGAATCGCCTGCGGAAGTAGCGATTCAGGCTTGGCTATTCGACGTGCGCAATCCGTCTTCACAGGCGGTGGTGGCAAAAGTTTATCGTGGTGCCCCGACTGATGCGCAAGTGAGAAAGTTTGCACATCAATTTGCCGACGAAATTATTGGGAAGTTGTCTGGCGGACTGCCTGGAATTGCGTCGACACAGATTGCCTTTGTCAGCTCACGGAACGGCGCTAAGGAATTGTGGGTGATGGACTACGATGGCGGAAACCAGCACGCGTTGACTTCCCTTCGTTCCATTTCGCTGACACCGCGCTGGTCCCCGGACGCTTCGCGCATTGCCTTCACGTGTTTTGCTCCCGTCAACCGTATCGTAAGCGCACAAATCTGTATGTATTCGATGGACACCGGCAAGCTGGTGTCGTTCCCGCGCTTCAAAGGGACGAATAGCTCGCCGTCCTGGTCTCCGGACGGCGCACAAATCATTTTTTCTTCGTCGATGCAGGGGAATCCCGAGCTATACGTCACCGATGTGAATGGCGGCCGGCCGAAGCGGCTAACTATTTCGAATAGCGCCAACACGTCGGCCTCCTGGAATCCCAAGACCGGACAAACCGTCGCATTCGTAAGTGACCGGGGCGGTGTCCCGCAACTTTATTCGATGAACTCGGATGGCACGAGTGTTTCGAAGTTCGACTTGCCCGATATGGGCTATGTGATTGACCCCGCCTGGGCGCCCAACGGCCAAATGTTGGCCTTTAGCTGGCGCCGCCCGAGTGGCAACTACGACATTTATGTGATGGATGCCGCTACGCGGCAACTCGTCGAACTAACACGCGACGCCGGACGCAACGAACGGCCAAGCTGGGCGCCGGACGGCCGGCACATTGTGTTTGAGTCTACGCGCAGCGGTTCCAGGCAGATTTGGACCATGCTGGCGGATGGTTCGCAGCCGCATCAATTGACGAATACCGGGCACAATGAGTCGCCGAATTGGTCTCCGCGCTGATTTTTGGGCGCACAGACATTGTCAGAATTGCACAATTTTTCGTTACGAGATATCACCCGAACCAGTCCGCTGGTGGTACGATTCTTGCAGCCGGACAATACGGGATTCTACTGTCGAGGAGGAAGAAGAATGTTGGAGGCTTCACGAGGATTGTACCGCGGCTGTTTGGTCATAGCACTGGTTGTCACAGTTCTTACTTTCGGTTGTGCTAAGAAACCCATAGCTACAGCACCAGCGCCTGCCTACACACCCCCACCGGCCGCGCGGCCAACGGTGACCCTGAAGGCCGATCCGACGTCCATCAATAAAGGTGAATCCACGACCTTGAGTTGGTCGTCGACAAACGCTACCCAGGTCACCATTGCACCAGAAGTCGGAGCTGTCGCAGCGGAAGGCTCGACCAAAGTTACCCCGAGCGATTCCGCCAGCTACTCCATTACCGCCAAGGGTCCGGGAGGCTCGGCCGACGCTAGCGTTCGGATTACCGTGGCCGCTCCCGCTCCTGTCGAACCTGTAGACACGGATCAGAGTCTCGATCAACTTTTCTTGAAGGAAGTGCGCGACGCCTATTTCGATTTGGATAAGGCAGACATTCGTCCTGACGCTCGCGAGGCTTTGGGCAAGACCGCAGAATTTCTGCGCAACTACCCCCAGCTGAAGGTAACGATCGAAGGTCATTGCGACGAGCGCGGCTCCACGGAATACAATCTGGGCCTGGGCGACCGCCGGGCTAGCGCCGTTAAGCAATATCTCGTTTCGCTGGGCATCTCCGCCGACCGGCTCACTACCGTCAGCTACGGTAAGGAAAAGCCTTTCTGTATGGAAGCCAACGAAGATTGCTACCAGAAGAACCGCCGTGGGCACTTCGTCAGGGCAAAATAACCAGAGCGTACCGGCGATCGAGACTCTAATCGGACCAGCCGTGCAACTGCCGAAGCATCGTTCAAGCGCGGCGGTCCGATTAGAGTGAACTGTTCTTCCCTAGCCTGTATGATTTAAGTGAGTTTGGTCCGAGCCTTAGGAGGAATTTTCATGCGTATCCGCAACATCGCTATTTTCGGCGCTGCCGCTATGGCCGGCGCAATCGGTGGCAGCATGGTGGGCCCGCGTCCCGTGGCAGCCGTCAACCGCGAACTTATTGAGATGCAGCGTGATGTTACGAGTCTGCTGCAGGGACAGAGGGATTTGGTTTCCCAGATGACCCAAGACCACACCGTGGTGAAAACGCTCGTCGAGCAGTCCAATGACAACGTCGGCAAGCTCAATTCAACGATGAGCTCGCTTCAGAAGTCAGTACAGGACGTCCAGGCCAATTCCGGTGCCAGACTCGACACTATGTCCACGCAGGTCCAGGGTCTTTCTGACAACCTGGAGGAAATCAAGTCGCGACTCGGTAAGCTCAATCAACAAATCGTAGACCTTCAGAACACCGTGCAGAGTGTCGATGCCAAGATCTCGGGCGGCGCACCGGCGGCCACCGGTGGCGCGTCGACGCCGTATGGTGGAAGCCCCAATCCCAGTGCCGCCACATCCGCTTCCAACTCGGCACCGACAGGCGCCGCACCGTCCGCAGATACCCTCTACTCCAACGGCTTGCGTGACATCACTAGCGGCAAATATGATCTTGCGCGCTCCGAATTTCAGGACTATCTGAAGTATTACAGCGACACCGATTTGGCTTCGAACGCGCAGTTCTATCTTGGTGAAATCGCCTACTCGCAGAAGAATTATCCTCAGGCAGTCGCGGAGTACGACAAAGTTTTGACCAGTTATCCCAAGAGTTTTAAGCTCGCCCCCGCTCGTCTGAAGAAAGCTTTAGCAAATATCGAGCTCGGCCAGAAGGCCACCGGGGTCCGTGAATTGCGAGAAGTGATCAGGCGCTATCCGGGGACCGAAGAAGAGCGCCGCGCCCGCGCCAAACTCAAGGAAATGGGCGCCTCCGTTTCAGCCGCTCAGTAGGCTCAGTCGGGGCTCTTTCCCTGATTTTACCCGCATTTCAGCGCACAAGAATTTGGTTGAATTTTCCAACTCTGGAATTTTTGCGGTTGCATCCCATTTTACGGCCATTTCCCTTTTCTTACCCCGCGTGCTATCTTCCTCGCCGTAGGGGGAATTTCATGTCCGTCAACAAAGTGATTCTCGTCGGCCGATTGGGCCGCGATCCTGAAACACGGTATACAAGTGGCGGCCAGGCGGTGGCCAATTTTTCGGTGGCCACGGATGAGACCTTCAAGGACCGCAATGGCGAAAGGCAAAAGCGCACGGAATGGCACAAGATTGTTGTGTGGGGAAAACAGGCAGAAATTGCACAACAGTATCTTAAGAAAGGCTCGCTGCTTTTCCTCGAAGGACGTATCCAGTCGCGCGAATGGCAGGACAAAGAGGGCCAGAAACGCACCAGTTTTGAAATTGTGGCCAGCAATTTTCGCATGCTAGGTGGCCGCGGGGAGGGCGGAGCGATGAGTGCCACAGCCGGTGCCAGTGGAGGTGCGCGTGGCGGAAGTGATGACCTCGAAGGGCATGCCGCGCCTGCCGACGATGTCTTTGGTGGAGGTGCTCCCCCAGGGGGGCCCGAAATATCCGACGAAGATATTCCCTTCTAAGCAGGGTTACCGTCCGTCCTTGGCCCGGGAAGTGCCGTCAGTGCTCGCGTCGTTTTCGATCTTCGTCAAGTTTCTTGATGAATTCCTCAAACCCCGGCATTTGCTCCGGAGTGAGAATGGCTCGTATGCGCGCTCGCCCCTTCTGGCGCACTTCGTCCATCTGCGGGGCCATCTGCTTATGAATCGCTTTCATCTGCTCCTGGATATCGGTCAGAATCACGTCGAGCTCCTGCCTCTGATCGTTAGTTAGACTCAATTTGCGTGTAAGTGCGTCAACCTTTTCCGCTCGCCAGGATGGATCACCAAGGTATTTATGGCCCTCTGCGCGGGATCGGTGGGCCAAAACATTTCCAAACACGCCTCCTAGTGCCACTCCTAAGAAGAATACGACGGCCAACCAAAGCGCGGCTTTTCTGGTTCCAGACGTTTCGCTCATTTGTCCACTTCCGCCAGGCTCAGTAACACGTCGTCACGATTCGCAGGGGACGTTGGCGAATCAAACAGAGATTCTGACATCGTGTCTGCAGACTTCTGGCTTGCTGGTACCGAGCGTATCTCGTACAACCAAGTGCCCCCGGCTAGCAAGATTACCGTGGAAGCACAGGCCAGCCGGAACGCCAGCTTGGGTACTGCTACCCATGTGGTCCCGGGCCGGAACTCCCGCTCTCTTTCGGCAATCAATGCCATCACCCTTGCAGCGAACCAGGGCTTAGGTTCATCTTCCGGAGCAGCCATAGTTTGTAACAAGATGCGTGATGTGACCAATTCATGGGCCGCTGCATGGCAAGCCTTACAGGATTTTGCATGCGCTCTCAACGCCGAAGGCAAAACCGCGACTAACTCCACTAATGTGAGTGCCTTCCGGGTGATTTCGCTGTCGAGGCACGCATGAAACCTTTCACATTCGGAATCATAAGCCTTCCGTAAACCGCGCATACTCGCCTCCTGTACTCTTGCTGTGCTGGAAGCTACCATTTCTTCACGATTAAAAAACTTTCATACATTGGTGCTGTCAGTCTTTTCGCTGTTGCGCCATACTTACGATTCTGCGCCGTGCGCGAAAGAGTCTGACTTTTACCGTATTTGCATTAAGATTAAGGACTTCTGCGATTTCCTCGATGCCAAACCCACCTACTTCCTTCATCGTTAACATAACCCGATCACGTTGATCCAAGCCCGCTAGAAGGCGTTCTACTCGTTGGCGTGTCTCCAACACTTGGCGGATGTCCGCTCCGTGGTGTCCGCGGCTCTCTGACGTTAATACTTGCCGTGCCTGTTCCTCGCTTAGATCCGACTCATAAACTAACGGCCGGACTTTCTTTTTTCGCAGCAGATCCCAGCATTCATTGAGCGTAATCTTGTATAGCCAGGTGCTAAAAGCCGCTCTCCCATCGAAGCGCTTCAGTGCAAAATAGGCCTTAACGAAGACCTGCTGCGCAATGTCTTCCACATCCTCGCGGCGCCGAAGAACGCCTCCGGCTACGGCAAATACCCGCTGCTGGTGCCTCCGAACCAATTCTTCAAAGGCCTCCTTATCCCCAGCTTGCGCATCCCGAACCAACTCGCGGTCATTAAGAGCTAGGCTGGTTTTGTCCTGCGCCTTAACCGCCACATGAGGAATGGGCGTCAGGTGTCCTAGTTTTGGGACGCGTGGCATAGCGATTTGGTTACGCTCCATCTCCAGCGGTTTCCCGTTTCTGCACCATCTGTTTCATTTAATGAAGGTCAAGTTTTCCCTTGCCTAGCATCTTACCAACATGGAATAATGCCTGCATGATTATTGGCGATCGCCTCCGCGTAATGCGCGAGGAAAAGAAACTCTCCCAGGGCGACATCGAAAAGCGTACTGGTTTACTCCGGTGCTACATTTCACGCGTGGAAAATGGACACACCGTTCCGGCCATTGAAACGCTGGAAAAAATGGCACGCGCTCTCGAATGCCCACTCTATCAACTCTTCTATGACGGCGAAGAGCCGCCGCAACTCCCGAATCTTCCCAAGCGAAAATCTTCCGACGATATCGCCTGGGGGAGCGTAGGCAAAGAAGCAAGATTTCTCAACAAACTGCGCCGCTTGCTGAGCAAAGTCGAGGACGAAGACCGCAAACTTATCCTCTACATGGCTCAGAAAATGGCCCACCGGTAGCTTTTCCAACAAGTTAGTCCTGGCCCAGCCCGCGTATTCCCCGCGCGGGCAGTGTGGCATTTTGCGTCGCTCCGTCTATGGTTCTAGTACGGGGACTTCCGGAGCCCGTGCTTCCCTATTGGCTTTATTCCCACTCGATCGTGCTGGGAGGCTTAGAGCTAACATCATATACCACACGTGTTACACCAGGAACCTCATTCACAATACGCGTGGAAATGCGCTCTAACACCTCGCCTGGCAGGCGAACCCAGTCGGCTGTCATTGCGTCTTCACTCTCCACCACGCGTACCGCTACCGTTAGCCCGTAAGTCCGATCGTCACCCATAACCCCCACACTGCGCACCGGCAGGAGCACGGCAAACGCCTGCCAAACCTTGTCATACAAACCAGCGCGCCGAATCTCCTCCACGACGATGGCGTCAGACTCCCGTAGCGTTACTAGATGTGGACTGGTAATCTCACCGAGCAGCCGGACCGCCAATCCTGGCCCTGGAAACGGATGTTTCAAAAGGATCTCAGCCGGCAAACCCAGGTCCTTGCCGATGCGACGCACTTCGTCCTTGAACAGGTCTCGCAACGGTTCGATTAACGCAAAAGGCATGTGTTCTGGGAGGCCACCGACATTGTGGTGGGTCTTGATGGTTGCAGACGGACCCTTTACCGAGACCGACTCGATCACGTCGGGGTACAGAGTTCCCTGCACCAGGTATCCAATCTCACCGTGTGCTTCCTCTCGCTGCAGTCTCAGTGCCTCTTCTGCGAATACCGCGATGAATTCTCTCCCAATCCTCTTGCGCTTCTCTTCCGGATCGACGACCCCTTTCAATTGGGCCAGAAACCTATCCGACGCATCGATGCCGATAACCCGCAGCCCGAGGCGTTCGCGCAACATCTCGAGGGTATCGTTAAACTCATTCTTCCGCAGCAAGCCGGTATTCACGAAGATGTTTGTCAGGCGGTCGCCGATGGCACGATGTACTAGAACTGCTGCGACGGTGGAGTCCACTCCCCCGCTCAATGCGCAGATGGCTTTTGTGGTACCGACTTTCTTGCGAATCTCTGCAGTCGTCTCCTCAATAAACGCTGTGCCGCTCCATCTGGGTTCCGCTTTACACACCCGAAACAGAAAATTCCGCAAAAGCTCGGTTCCGCGCTCCGTGTGATTTACTTCCACGTGAAATTGCACCGCATAAATCTTACGTTGAGGATTTTCTATGGCCGCCAGCGAGCTCCCGGTGCGTCCGGTGGCGCGGAATCCCGGCGGTAATGCTAGAACATGATCTCCATGGCTATTCCAGATGCGTAGCGATGCTGGTACCCCCGCGAATAATTCTGATTCGCCCTCGCCATTCGCCGATTCCACTTGGAGTTGTGCCCTGCCGTACTCCCGCCTGTCCGCCTTCTCCACCCGCCCGCCCAATTCC
Source organism: Candidatus Dormiibacterota bacterium (assembly GCA_035602135.1). GTDB lineage: Bacteria > Acidobacteriota > Terriglobia > Acidiferrales > UBA7541 > Acidiferrum. Next base: position 84,950 of record DATNMX010000151.1, on the reverse strand, counting down.
TTCGCAATCCATTGCATACCGTAACAAATCCCGAGAACGGGTATACCGAGTGCAAGCACTTTAGGATCACATTGCGGTGCCGAGGCATCGTAAACGGAGCTTGGTCCACCAGAAAGTACCAATCCCACCGGTTCGAACTTTTTGATTTCTTCAACGGACGATGTGCATGGCAATATCGCGGAAAATACCTGCTGTTCGCGGATCCGGCGGGCGATGAGCTGGGTATATTGGCCACCGAAATCGAGAACTACCACGCCTCCGCGCTCGGTCATTTTGCCTCCCTGCTCGTATTTCTGCCCTTGTGCCTGCTTCGTAGCGGACTCCATCAAGCCTCCATCCGCGGCGCCACAACCAAGTTTAGCAACTTGTCCGGCACAAAAATGCGTTTCACAATGTGTTTGCCGGCGAGGTGCTGCGCGACTGTTGAATCCATCTCTGCCAGTTTCACAACCTCTTCCTCCGCGGTGCCCGCCGCCACCTTTAATTTTCCGCGCACCCGCCCATTCACTTGCATCACCACTTCTACTTCGTCCTCGCGCGCAAGATCGACACTGAACGCGGGCCACCCGACGGTAGATAGCCCATCCTGATGCCCAAGCATTTCCCACAATTCTTCCGCCAGATGCGGCGTCATGGGCGCCAGCATTAGCGTCAACAATTCCAACACTTCCTTTTGAACTTCCGGTCGCACACCCTGCTCAATCGGTTCCTGCGCATAAATCTCGTTCGTCAATTCCATAATCAACGCTATTGCGGCATTAAAATGCCAGCGGGTCTCAAAATCCTGTGTTACGCGGCGCAAGGTCTGGTGCGTCTTCCGCAGAAGCATTCTTTCCTTTTCGGTCACTGTGCGGGCATCAATACGACCGCTTTTTGTTTCACGCACGGACGCGGCATGGCGGTCCACCAACCGGAATACCCGGTTCAGGAATCGCCAGGAGCCCTCAATGCTCTCCTCGCTCCATTCGAGGTCTTTCTCGGGCGGCGCCGCGAACAGGGTATAGAGACGCCCGGTATCGGCGCCAAACTTTTCGGCCATTTCATCAGCGCCCACCACGTTGCCTTTGGATTTTGACATGGCCGTGCCGCCCTTGAGCACCATTCCTTGAGTAAAGAGCCTGGCTGCAGGTTCGCTATGCTGGATCAGCCCCAGATCCCGCATTACCTTGCACCAGAACCGAGAATACAGAAGATGCAAGATGGCATGTGTAATTCCACCGATGTACTGGTCAATCGGGAACCAATACCCAACCTTAGCGGAATCAAACGGCGCCTGGTCGTTGTGTGGGTCGCAATAACGGTAGAAATACCATGAGGAGTCGACGAAGGTGTCCATGGTGTCGGTCTCGCGTCTCGCAGGGCCGCCACACTTAGGGCACTTCACATTCACAAATTCCGGAGTGGCGGCGAGTGGTGACTCGCCCATTCCCGTCAACTTGGGGTTGGCCGGCAACACCACCGGTAAATCAGCGTCCGGCACTGGTACCGTGCCATCTTTAGGGCAGTAAATAATTGGAATCGGGGTACCCCAATATCTCTGCCGGGATATGCCCCAGTCCTTCAATCGAAAAACCGTCTCGCCCTTGCCGAAGCCCTTCGCTTCGGCATCCTTCGTCATCTTGTCGATCGCCGCAGAAGTTTCCAGACCACTGTATGGCCCGGAGTTTATGCTGATGCCATATTCTGTATAGGCTTCGTGGAGCGTGGAGTCCGTAAGCTTCGCACCATCCTTAGGCTGCACCACGATTGGGATCGGCAGCCCATATTTCTTCGCAAACTCGAAATCACGCTGGTCATGAGCCGGCACGCACATCACGGCCCCGCTGCCGTATTCGATCAGAACAAAATTCCCCACCCAGATCGGAATCCGCGTCCCATTGAAGGGATTCGTCGCACATCTCCCTGTGAAGAACCCTTCTTTGTCCGCGGCGGCTAAATCTTCTGTCTTGGCGGACAATTGCCGAATTTTCGCCAGCTTGGCTTCCGCTTCCGCCCGCACGGGCGATCCATCCAGCAATTTCGGCAGCAGCGGGTGCGTGGGGGCCAATATCACTGCGCTGGCGCCATAAATTGTGTCGATTCGCGTTGTGAATACCTCAATGGGTTTGGCGCTGCTGACGTCTGCAACTGCGAACTTCACCTTCGCACCGGTCGATTTGCCTATCCAATTTCGCTGCATGGTGATAACGCGCTCTGGCCAACCACCCTCAAGCAATTTCAAATCATCCAGCAATTGTTCCGCGTATGCCGTGGTCTTCAGGAACCACTGCTCAATTTCGCGCGACTCCACCAAGGTCTCTTCGTGCCGCCAGCAATAGCCATTGACCACCTGCTCGTTCGCCAAAACCGTCATGCAACGTGGACACCAGTTCACCCGGCTCTTTTTGCGATACGCTAACCCGCGCTCGAGCATGCGCAGAAAGAACCACTGGTTCCATCGGTAATATTCCGGCTCGCAGGTCGAAATTTCGCGACGCCAGTCATAACTAAATCCAAAGCGGCGCAAAACCCGCACAAACTGTGCAATGTTGTTATTGGTCCAGATTCGAGGGTGAGTATTGTTCTGAATCGCGGCGTTTTCGGCTGGCAGGCCAAACGCGTCCCATCCCATGGGATGAAGGACGTTGAAACCGCGCATGCGCTTCACACGAGCCACTACATCTCCGATCGTGTAGTTGCGCATGTGACCCATGTGCAGCGTCCCGGAAGGGTACGGGAGCATTTCCAGCACGTAATATTTGGGTTTAGCGGGGTTGATCTCCGTCTCGAATACGTGCTCCTCTTCCCAGCGTCTTTGCCACTTTGTTTCGATCTCTTGTGGGTTGTATTCCGCCACTCCCGGCTATCCCCTTTTTCGCGGCTTCCTAGCTTTAGAGATTACTCTTAATTTGCTTTTCGACGTCTTCGACGCTTGGCTCGCCACTTGCATCCTTCTCTCCTGCGCCTTTTGCTGATCCATTCTCTTTTTAATGGCTTTCGTTAGCATGGAGAAGCCCCTCTCTGCCGCTGGCGCCATATCCTTAAGTCCCGCCAGCTCCCACAGCTTTTCCACGTTCTTGCGGTCATCGCCCGGCTCATCAATGGGTGTTTCCAGCAGAAATGCTCGTCCAGGTAAACCCTGTGGGGGTAAAGCGCTGAGTCTGGGATGCGTCAGTATTCGCTGAAAGGCTTGGCTGCCTATTTTCCCTTTTCCGATATGCTGGTGCCGATCGACCCGGCCACCCAATGGAATCGACGAATCATTCACGTGGAACACCGGAACCCGTGCGAGTCCGATCGTACTGTCGATCTGGCCGATTGTGGATGCCAAGCCGCTCTCGCTCTTAATGTCATAACCCGCGGCGAAAAGGTGGGCCGTGTCGAGGCAGGCGTCGGTGGGTAAACTTTCGAGTCCTTTCAGGATCTCTGCAACCTCTTCCAATCGGGAACCCACGGAAGTACCCATTCCAGCCGTGTTCTCGATTAAGATGCGCAATTCCCCGAGCGGCACGCGCTTCCCTGCCTGTTTGACGGATTCAATGATCGTCGCGATAGCCTGTTCGAACGATGCCTCGCCGCGCGCGCCCGGATGGACCACCAGAAAATCCGCACCCAGCGCCACCGCGCGAACCAGCTCGTCATGAAACGCCTGAATCGAGCGCACTCGAAGCATGGGCTGGGCCGACGCTAAGTTAATAAGGTAATTAGCGTGAATAGCGAGCGGACCGAGCCGCAGTTCTTCCCGACGCGCGCGAAACGCCTGCGCAGCGACCTCCGCTATTCGAGCCGTCCCACGTTGCCACATCCTCGGACTCGCGGAAAAAATTTGTAGCGCGTTACAACCGAGTTTCCGCGCCGATTCCAACGCGGTCAGGTACCCCCCAGCGATCGATGTATGGATTCCGATGCGCACACTTCCGTCTAACCACGATGGCGGAAGCGGTTCAGGCTCAGGTTCCGGGCGGTATTCGTCTTCTGGATCGAATTCGGAAACACGCGTGAGAGGTGGTTGGGGCATGCCCAAGGAAAAATTGGACTGAGTCATAAACCAGTTATTCTAACACATGCTCCCAATCGCATTGACTGGCCCATTTGCAGCCCTTTGGCGGCATGCCGTAGACTGCTAGGCGAAGTTCTCTCACCCGGAGTAATCATGTTAGTTGTCATGCAGTCTCAAGCCAGCGAGGAACAAGTCCGCGCCGTCTGTCGGCGCATCGAAAGCCTCGGTCTAAAGGCGCACCCCATTCCGGGTACTGTGCGGACCGCCATCGGTATCACCGGAAATAAAGGAGCTGTTGACCTCGGAGTTCTCGAATCGCTGCCCGGAGTCGTTGAATGCATTCCTGTCAGCAAACCCTATAAACTCGTCAGCCGCGATGTCAAGGAAGAAGACACTATCTTACGCATCCCCACTCCCGGTGGAGAGGTGATTGTTGGCGGTCGGCACGTCGCCTTGGTGGCAGGACCCTGCGCTGTGGAAACTGAGGAGCAATGTCTGGCCATCGCTGAGCGTTTGAAAAACACCGGCGTCAAGCTGTTCCGCGGCGGAGCGTACAAACCGCGTACTTCCCCATACAGTTTCCAGGGTCTGGGCGAGCCCGGTCTGAAAATTCTGGCTAAAGTCCGCGAACAATATGGCTTCGGCATCATCACCGAGGCCATCGATAAGGAGAGTCTTGAGCTAGTGGAAGAGTACGCCGATGTCATCCAGATTGGTGCGCGTAATATGCAGAATTTCTCTCTTCTGAAACGCGCCGGCCGCGCCAAGAAGCCTATCCTGCTTAAACGCGGCATGTCTGCCACTTTGGACGAATTCCTCATGGCCGCCGAATATGTCCTCTCCGAAGGCAATTACAGTGTGATGCTTTGCGAGCGCGGCGTACGCACCTTTGCTGACTACTCCCGCAATACTCTAGACCTGACTGTAATTCCCGCTGTCAAAAAACGCAGCCATCTGCCTATTCTCGTGGACCCCAGTCACGGCACCGGCCGCCGTCACAAAGTTCTCCCGCTTTCCCGCGCGGCCGTTGCTGTCGGCGCCGACGGTTTACTAGTCGAAGTCCACCACGAACCAGAAAACGCGCTCTCAGACGGGATGCAGTCCATTCTCCCCGATGAATTCGCCGCGCTCGTCGCCGAAGTTCGTCAGATTGCTGCCGTCCTCCATCGCGATGTTAATTGAGTACGCGGTTCATAATATGCGAACGCTGCGAATTAAGAGCGCGTTGCCGTCGCACAATTAAAGATGGCTCGCCGGCGCAACCTTCGAGTCATCTTCCTGTGCATTGCCCTTTTCGCAGGGGGATTGCTGCTACTTTTGCGCGAGCATCGGCCATCCTTTCTCCGGCCGGGTTTGCGACTCCATGCCTACGTCACCACGGGCGACGGCGCCCTCAGCGTCATTGACTTAGTAAAACTGCAAGTCACCGCGCGCGTTTCCGTTGGGCCCGCGCTGTCCAGTGTGCGCGAACATCCTTCGCGAGCGGAAATTTGGGGCGTGAGTTCAGTTGGAGGATATGTATGGGTCCTGGATACGCGGCTTAATCAGGTCACCGCGCGCATCCCCGTAGGACCGCTTCCCTATGCACTCGATTTCTCACCGGATGGCAAACTCATCTATACGACTTCGTCGGGCAGGGACACCCTGCTGGTCATCGATTGCCAGTCGCGCGCTATCCTCGCCCGGGCTAAAACTGGCAAAGAACCAGTCCTCGCGCGTCTAACTCCTGATGGAAAAACAGTTCTGGTAGTAAACCGTCGCGATGCCTCCCTCAGTATCCACGATGCGACTACGCTGGTGTTGCGCGCCAGAGTACCCGTGGTCGCGCAGCCCGAGGAGACGGTCGTTCTTCCTGACAATTCGGTTGCTTTTGTCCTCAGCGGCAGCCAGCGCCGAATCTCCATTGTCGATCTTCGCCGCGGTGTTCTTCTCACGCAACTGGAGCTAGCAGGTCTTCCCACCCAGATGCTATTGAAGCCGGATGGTGGCGAGCTTTATGTCATTTCCCCCGAAGCGCACGGCCTCCAGGTGATCAATACGTGGACGCACGAGGTCGGCGATTACATGGTTCTTGGCTCGGCACCCACGCGCGCAGTATTGAGGGCTGATTCCAGCGTACTTTATGTTTCGGACACTGCCGCCGGTCACGTCGTGGCGGTTGACATTAGTAGTCGTCGCATGATCCGGGAGCCAGGAAAGGAAAATCCAATACCTGCGGGTCGATCCCCACTAGCTTTACGTTTTGATCCCGAAGAAAACTTGCTGCTCGTCGTTAATCAAGGCTCTGCAGACGTGGCCGTCATCCGCGTGCTCACCGATCATCTGCTTACCTTGATCCCCGTCGGAGACCATCCGCAGGATCTTGCCGTCAAGCTATTCTGATTACTTAAACATCCGTTAGCGGAATATCTTCACGTACTTTTTGCGGGTTCTAAGGGCCACGCCAAGTGCTCGTCGCCCAGACTAACATCGAGAAAACCCTCTGCCGGGAGAACATCCACGGGAAGTCCGCCATGCCAGAGCGCCACGCCAAGTTTCAGCGCCGTTTGTCCAGAAATACCAAGCTCCTTCTTTTGGATCGTAACCTCCAAGATGCGCTCGAACGCAGCTTCTGCGGCGGTTTTCGGATTCAGAAGGCATAGGCGGCCCTTTTCGACTGAAAATTCGCGCAAATGACCTCGCACGAGCTTCACGACCACCGTTACTTCCTCTGTGCCGCCGATGGTGATTCGGAACTCAGGATCTTCCAATTCGGCCAGCGCCTCCATGAACGGATCGATGCGCACGCAAAAGCGATGGTCGTCGAAGCCGTAGCGTAATTCGTGCAGATAGTACATTCTTCCGTGCATGGACCCGCCGCGCCGCGCCGGAGCATATAGTCCGGAACCCAACCATTCGAAATAAGAAGTATCTCGCCCATCAACTTTGACGTTGAGGAAGCTAGTTGGAGCAAGTTGCAGCGCGTGCTCTGGTTTTCGTTTGATGGGTTTGGCCAACTCCTCCGGCGCTATCTGGCCGAGTCCAACATAGAGGCCCGTTAAATGCTTCCGAAAGAGCGCATCGAATTCCGCATCGTTTGCTGTGCTATGCTCCGGTCCAAACCACCAGCACCAGTCGCTGCCTTCAGCAGCCAGAAGTGATTCGTACGCTCGGTTCAAAGCGCCCTCGGTGGGAGCACCTGTGCGACCTTGGACCCGCGCTTCTGACGCGCGCTTGTACGAGTCTCGCGCATCCCATAACAGCTCCCAGGCGGCTACGTCTTCGCTATGCCCAATCCATACGTCGAAATTGGCGTTGATCCACGATGCCGGAAAAATCCTGTTGGTGGTTGAGATGGCTCCCGCATCGGCAATGGCTTCAGTAGCTGTCAATGCGCGAAAGTCCTGGTCGCCTTCGATGCGGCGGTAAAATTCCCGCAAAAATTCCCGCCCATTTTGCGGGTAGTATTCCCAAGCATTCTCACCATCGAGGAAGAGAGAAATAGTGAGCGGCTGCGTACTCTGCACATGCTCTCCCAAATAGCGCAATCGCTCATGCAGGTCGCGGGCGGCGGCCTGGGCATCCATCCGGCTATAAACAAAACCAATCAAGTCTGAAAGATGATGGTCTCGAAACAACCCGGTAATGCCCTTCCCGTCGATCTGCACACGCCAGGGTTTGTACAAACGCTCCGCGTTGGCAGGTAGGCCGTTAGCGTCCCGGAAAAAACCGACATTCAGGGTCCGCCCTAGCACACCCTCGTCTGTGCCAAACCACTGGAAACCTTCTTGGGCTGCAATGCTTAGCACCTCATCTGAGACCGATCCTTCCGAAGGCCAAAGCCCTGCTGGCTTTTTGCCAAATACCCTCTCGTGATATACGCGGGCACGCCGCAACTGTTCTCGCGCATCTTCCGGGCACCGGTACGCTCGGCGCGGCATGGACGTCGCAGGATTTGCCACCCGTGCAATGTCCGAGTCGCATATCAAAGGGAGAATAGGGTGGTAGAATGGTGTCGTGCTGACCTCAATTTGTCCGCGCTGCGCCGCTTCGCGATATGCCGGCAGTACTAACCTTAATAGTTCGAGCTGTTTGGTCTCGAGGGAAACCTTATCCGCCTCTGTGAAGTCGCGGCCCTTCGTGGCCAACCGGCTTACCACATCATCTTTTTCCAGCCATGACTCTTCCATCCACGCTAGTTGCGAAAGCACTTGCAGGTCGCGCCAATCTCTGGAAGTAAACGCTACCAATGCTTGCGCACCCCCGGCCGGCCGCGACCACTCATGTAATTCCACAAATCGGGACCAGCGCGACATCAACCGTTCATGGTTTACTTGAAATGCGCGCGCCAAAATTTCCGTCTTATCTTCTCGCGTAAGATCATCCGTCTTCTTGAAGGCCAGCGTAAACCACGGCTCATTGAAATTGCCGCTCGCGTACTCTTCCAGTTGCATTCCCAGCGATGGCACAACGTTAAACGTCGCATGAAATCGCGGGAATTCTTCTAATACCCTCACCATTCCCCAATAATCTTTCAGCGCATGCAGCCTCGTCCACGGTAGTACATAGCGACCAGTCTCAGGATCGCGATATTGCGGTTGGTGCATATGCCACAATACCGCCAAATTTACGCGATTCATTTCCCCGGTCTCTCCCGTCGAATATCCGTGACCATGTTACACTTCACCGTTCGCGCCATGCGCATCCTGGACCGCTACATTGTCCGCGAGGTTTTTCGACATGCACTTCTCGGACTCCTCGTCTTCACGTTTGTTTTTTTTGTTCCCCAGCTGGTCCGCTTGATGGAGTTATTCGTCCGCCATACTGGGTCGGGCAGTCAGATTCTGAAGCTGTTCCTTTGTATCTTCCCTGGCGTACTCACTTTCACGGTTCCTATCGCCGTGCTGATCGGCGTGCTCCTGGGGCTCGGACGGATGGCCGCAGATAGCGAGATTATCGCTCTCACTGCTTTAGGTATTGGACGGCGCCGCATTTTAGTTCCCGTCGGCGTCCTGGCACTCACCGGCGCAACCATTACCTTGATGATGACATTATGGCTGAGCCCTCTCGCGCTGCGCACCTTCCGCTCGATCGAAGCAGACTTAATCTCTCAAATCTCCTTCCAGGTACAGCCGCGCGTCTTTGATGAGCGCTTCCCGCGATGGGTTCTGTACGTCAACGATGTTTCGGCCAGTGGCACCCAATGGCACGGTGTATTTCTCGCAGAAGCCGGTGGCGAAAATGGCTCGCGACTCACCCTAGCGGAGAACGCGATTGTAATTGCAGAACCGAAGCGGGGCAAGCTCGAGCTCCACCTTCAGGGCGGCAGCACCCATGAATTCTCTCGCCCCGAACCAGATCGTTATTCCGTCACAGCTTTCGGAGAAAGCGACTGGCCCATGGCCTTTAGCGGGCTCGTATCTTTGAAACCCCGCCAACCCACCAATCCTGAGCGCTCGTTGCACGAACTCATTTTCGACAATGGTAATGCTTGGCGCGAAGCGCGTGTGGAGCTTCACCGCCGATTTGCCTTTCCCGTGGCTTGTTTGGTGTTTGCATTTGTTGCAGTGCCGATTGGAGCACAGCCTCGTCGTGGAGGCCGGGCTGCCGGTACGCTCATCGCCGTTTTGATGATTGCTGCGTACTACCTCTTAGTCGTTACGGGCGCTGGCCTCGCTCGTCAGGGTCATGTTCCTCCTGTCGCTGGCATTTGGCTGGCGAATTTTTGTCTGGCGGTGGTGGGTGCATTCTTGCTTCCACGCATGGAGCAGTTTCGGGGCGAGAGTCGTTGGGGTGGTTTCCCCGGATACCTCAAGCGATGGTTGAGGTTTTTTCGGCGACGTAAGGCTCAAGTCCGCGCTCGCGCCGCAGCCTTTCGTACCGCCAACGGTTTGACCAATGATGTTGTGACGCCATCCGGCGGTAGCATTCCACGACTATTAGATCTCTACATTCTCCGTAGGTTCACCTTTTATTTCGCGCTGCTAATGGTCATCTTTATTTTTCTCTTTGAAACCTTCACTTTTTTTGAGCTGCTGGATGACATTGCGCGGCACCGCGTCCCGTTTCTAATTGTGGTCAATTACTTTCGCTATCTGACGCCGTATTTGTTGTATAATCTCGCTCCGCTTGGTGCGCTCATAGCCGTGCTCGTTACGCTGGGCACGATGAGCAAAAACAACGAGATCGTAGCCATCAAGGCCAGTGGCATTAGCCTCTACCGCCTTGCGGTTCCCTTGCTCTTCGCCGGATTTGCGCTGGCTGCTACATTGCTGGTCTTGGATGAAACTTACCTTCCCTACGCTAACCAGCGCCAGGACGCACTCCGCAATCAGATCAAAGGCCGCCCCCCGCAAACCTATACCCGTCCTCAACGCTGGATTTTTGGCGAGAACGCCAAGATTTATAACTATGATTTGTTCAGCCCGGTGCAAAATCTCTTTGGTGACCTCAGCGTCATTGAATTGGATCCTGCAAATTTCCAGGTGCGTCGCCGCATCTTTGCTGCGCGAGCCAATTGGTCCGATTCCCAGAAACAGTGGCTCCTGGAATCAGGCTGGGTGCGCGATTTCTCCGCTAGCACTATCTCCCGATATGAGCGATTCAATGTAATGGCTTTCCCAGAATTGACCGAGCCTCCCAGCTATTTCAATCGAGAAGTCCGGCAGGCATTCCAAATGGACTGGCGCGAGCTGAGCCGCTACATTGAGGGGCTTCGCACGGCTGGCTTCGATGTTTCCGCACTGACTGTGCAATGGCACGTAAAGCTAGCATTCCCCGTCATCGCGCCCATCAGTATGCTCCTGGCCATTCCCTTTGCCCTGTTGGTAGGAGCACGCGGCGCTGTGGGCGGCGTGGCCATGGGTGTGGCGATCGGGATCGCCTATTGGAGCGCTGCGCGACTGCTCGAAGCGATGGGCGGAGTTGGGCAACTTCCGCCCCTTCTCGCAGCCTGGTCTCCGGATTTGATTTTCTTTTTTCTCGGTCTTTATTTTTTCTTCAAGATGCCAACTTAGTTTTTGACGCCTAAAGGCAAAGCCGTCGGCAGCAAAATTAAGTGTCTGCGCGCCGACAGCTTCTGTATTACTTTAACTTTAAGACTTAAACTCATTTATCACTTCCGTTTCGCCTGGTTGGTAGGTCGCTGTTCAAGCACTGCTTGTGCCGCTGCAAGCCTCGCTATGGGCACTCGAAACGGCGAAGCACTTACGTAATCCATGTTGACTGCGTGGCAGAATTTCACGCTCTCTGCATCGCCACCGTGCTCACCGCAGATGCCAATTTTCAGTTTGGGTCGGGTTTCGCGTCCGCGCTCGATACCCCAGCGCATCAACATCCCGACGCCCTTGGTATCCAGGGACTGAAAAGGATCCGCAGCGAACACGCCGGCCTTTTTTTCATCCACATAGTCAGGAAGAAACCGGCCCGCGTCGTCGCGAGAGAGCCCCATGGTCGTTTGCGTCAGGTCATTGGTCCCGAATGAAAAGAATTCTGCCACCTGAGCAATTTCGTCGGCCAGTAGCGCGGCCCGCGGCAACTCAATCATCGTTCCGACGAGATACGGCAATTTGATCCCGGCTTTCTTGATGAGTTCATCTGCCACACGCCGAGTTGCTTGTTCCAAAATATGCAGCTCTTTTCGATCCAGAGTGAGCGGATGCATAATCTCAGGTAACACTTTAACTCGGCCGCGGTGACATTCAATCGCCGCCTCGATTATGGCCCGCACCTGCATCTCGAGAATTTCCGGATACGTAATCGAAAGCCGGCATCCGCGATGACCCAGCATGGGGTTCGCTTCATGTAATTGTTCAACTCGGCGCGCCACGGTCTCTACATCGATCTTTAGTTCACGCGCCAGCTCTTCCTGCTTCGCCCGATCGTGGGGCACGAACTCATGCAGTGGAGGATCGATCAACCGAATGGTTACCGGAAAGCCGTCCATGGCTTGAAAAATTCCGACAAAGTCGCGTCTCTGGAACGGTAATAAGCGATCCAGTGCTTTGACGCGAGCCTCTTTCGATTCCGCCAGGATCATTTCCTGGATAGCGCGTTGCCTCTCGTGGCTCTTTTCCGGATGTTCAAAATCAGTGAAGAACATGTGTTCGGTGCGACAGAGTCCAATGCCCTCAGCACCAAATTCCCTGGCTTTCCGCGCGTCCTGCGGAGTGTCCGCGTTTGTTCTCACCCGCAACCGGCGAATCGCATCGCCCCATTTCATCAGCGTGTCATACGCCGGTGGCAATTGCGGCGTTACCAAAGGCATTTCTCCCGTATAGACCACGCCTTCACTTCCGTCCAAAGTGATCCATTCGCCTTCTTTCACAACCTTGCCGCCGACAGTCATCTCCAGTGATTTGTAATCGATCTGCAGCTTTTCCGCCCCCACCACGCAACATTTTCCCCAGCCGCGCGCCACAACTGCCGCGTGACTTGTCTTCCCACCTGTGGCGGTTAAGATCCCCTGCGCTACGGCCATGCCGCCCACATCTTCCGGGCTGGTTTCTCGGCGCACCAAGATAACTTTCTCTCCGCGCTCGGCCCATTCCTCCGCTTTCTGCGCGGAAAAGACGACTTTTCCTACAGCTGCGCCGGGGACGGCATTGATACCGGTAGCGATGATGCGGGACTGTAAGGCTTTCTTATCTACCTTCGCGTCAATCACGGGATAAAATAGCCGCTCGATATCTTCCGCTTTAATGCGCAGTAGCGCCTCTTCTTTCGTCACCAACTTTTCGTTTGCCATGTCTACGGCAATACGAAACGCTGCCGCAGGCGTGCGCTTGCCGGTGCGCGTTTGCAACATATAAAGCGTGCCTTCTTCGACGGTAAATTCCATGTCTTGCATATCGCGGAAGTGTTTCTCAAGTTTTGCTCGAACTTTCTCGAGTTGTGCATATACCTTTGGCATGGCCTTTGCCATTTCCCGCAATGGCGTCGGAGTACGTATTCCTGCCACGACGTCCTCACCTTGCGCATTTACCAGATAATCTCCGTAGAACAATTTCTCGCCGGTACTCGGATCACGCGTAAAACAGACGCCCGTGCCTGACGTTTCTCCTGTGTTCCCAAATACCATTTGCACCACGTTTACCGCAGTCCCGAGCAGGCCAGTTATTTTTTCCACCCGGCGATAAGTTACAGCCTTCTCTGCCATCCAGGAACCGAACACCGCTCCAATGGCACCCCATAATTGTTCCATCGGGTCGTCAGGAAAATCTCTGCCGGTCTGCTTACGGAAGACTTCTTTATATTCCCTGACAAGTTCTTTCCACCCGCTCGGTGGAACGGCGGTATCTTCCTTCACGCCGAGCTTCTGCTTCAGCGTGCGCAGACGGTGCTCCAAATCTTCCTTGGACATTTCCATAACCACCGTGCAGTACATCTGCACGAAACGCCGGTACGCGTCATAAGCGAAGCGCTCATTCTTGGTCGTAGCGGCCAGCCCTGCCACGCTACGGTCGTTCAACCCCAGATTCAAAATTGTTTCCATCATTCCTGGCATGGACCGCGCAGAACCGGAGCGCACGCTTACGAGAAGTGGATTTTTGGGATCGCCGAGCTTCTTTCCAGTGACCTTCTCCAGTCGCGCAACGCTCTTGGAGACTTGTTCCTTCAATTCGGCCGGATACTTCTTGCCTTGTTTATAAAAGTAATCGCACGCTTCCGTTGATATCGTGAAACCTGCCGGTACCGGCAAGCCGATCTTGGTCATCTCGGCCAGACCGGCACCTTTGCCGCCCAGCAAGTCTCGCCACTCCGCGTCGCCCTCGGCCTTGCCAGCTCCGAAAAAGTACACCCATTTTTTCACTTGTGATCCTCGTGTGTGATTTGTGATTATCGAATCTCTGGGAGCAGCGAAGCGTACCCGCCAGTGTAAAGATCTGTCGGCACGCCGACTACGCTTTCCGACAGTTAAAGTTTTTCATTCATTCCTAAACTCGTTCCTCCGCACTTATTTCCGAAAAGTCGGCTATTGTACTAAATTCTCGCAGAACCTCCGACAGCAATCCCAAACGATTCTTGCGAACAGCTTCGTCTTCTGCCATGACCATTACTTCGTCGAAAAACCGATCCACGGATTTCCGCAAGCCGGCGATGACTTCAAGCGCTTCTTGATATTTCCCGGCGCGCTTTCCGATCTGCACTTTGGATGCCGCTTCCCGCACGGCCGCGTAAAGTTCCCGCTCCGCCGCGATTTCAAGAAGCTCTGGCTTCACGTGCTTGCTATCCTCTGGGCCAATATTGGCCTTTTCTATAATCTTGCGAATACGTTTAAATGAAACCGCCAGCGGCTCGAAGTTCTTAGACTTGCGGATAGCCTTGAAGGCAATCAGGCGCTTTTGCGCATCCACCAGATCGTCCGCTCCTGCCCGAAACACCGCATTCACCTCGTCGTACGCGAAACCTTCCCTCTCGCGGAAGATGAACCGCGCGCGGTCTAGGATAAAGTCGATTATCTGTGTCTCTTGGGCAGGCGTTAGGCCCTTCTTCGGCTTATGCGTAAGCAGAGCTTTCGCCGCAGCACCAACCGCCAGCGACAACGACATAGGAAGCTTCTTCTCCAGGATGATCTTCACGATGCCGAGCGCTGCACGTCGCAACGCGTACGGGTCGCTCGAGCCCGTGGGCACCACGCCTACGGCGAAACATCCCACGACCGAATCCAACTTGTCCGCTAAGGCAACGGCACAGCCTGTAAGGCTCCGCGGAATCGGGTCGTCTAACCCGACTGGACGATAATGATCGTAGATAGCGTCCGCAACTTCGTCCGGCTCGCCTTGCGTCCGTGCGTAGAGACCTCCAACGATCCCCTGCAGCTCCGGGAACTCACGCACCATCTCTGTTGCTAGATCGCATTTCGCAAGCTCGGCGGCGCGGTCCGCCTCAGCCACATGCGCCTGGACGAGTCCCGTGTTGAACCACTGCTCCGCGAGCCAGCGGGCGATCGTGCGCACACGCTCGACCTTGTCGCGATAACTGCCCAGCCGCGACTCGTACGTCACGCGCTCGAGCTTTGGCAAGTAGTCGGCCAGCCGACATTTCTGATCGGCCGCCCAGAAGAACTGCGCATCCGCGAACCTCGCCCGCAATACCCGCTCGTGTCCCGCTCGTACCAGGCCTTTCGAATCTCTCGCCAAATTAATCACCGCAAGAAAGTGCGGCGCAAGCTCCCCGTTCCTCTTCTCCACCGCGAAGTACTTTTGGTGATCGCGCATGACGGTGATAAGAATTTCATCTGGAAGGCTGAGAAATGACATCTCGAAATCGCCCTTGATCACCGTCGGATACTCATTCAAGTAACTTACGAGGTGTCGCAGTTCCGCGTCCTCGTGAATCCGGTACTCACCTCTTTTGGCTGCCGTGATCAATTCCTTTTCAATCTTCTCGCGTCGCGCGGATGGGCGCACGATGACTCCGTTAGCGCGAAGCTTCTTCTCGTAGCTTACGAAATCTTTCACGCGGATTTCCTGCTTCCCCATAAATCTGTGCCCGCGGGTCATATTTCCCGCCGCCACATTGCTAAAGGAAAACTTTAAGATCTGTCCGTCAAGCACCGCCACAATCCAGCGGATCGGTCGAATGAACCGGGCGCCTTCAATTCCCGTCCAAGTCATCGACCGTGGCCACGAAAGATCATGAATCGCGCGCGGCAGAATATCGTTCAAAATTTGCGCAGCGGTTCTCCCACGCTTCACCTGCTTTGCGGCCAGGTATTCGCCTTTGGGTGTTTGGATCAGATAAAGGTCTCTGACATGTAATCCCTGTTTTTCTGCGAAGCTTTGCGCGGCACGTGTCGGCGCGCCGACAGAGTCATACGCGACGGTCTTTGGCGGTCCAGTAACCTCGCTAAGCACGTCCGCTTGTTTCGCCGTAAGCCCGCGCACCCAAGCCGTTACTCTTCGCGGACCGCTGAAGACTGACACGGCAACGCCGTCAATAAGATTCTCGGCTGTCAGGAGCTTCTCCAAACTTGCTCGCAGTTCCTCCTCGGCGCGTGGCAGCATGCCGGCCGGGATCTCCTCACACCCGATTTCAAAGAGCAGCTCTACTTTTTTGGTCAACTTTTGTTGGGCCTTCACGCACGCACCTCACGCCGTAGCGCTGGGCCGCCGATTTGTTGTAAGTAAGCGGCAGCTGTACGGCACGCTACCGTTCGTACTCGCGCCATTAGCGCCGCGCGTTCCGTTGTGGAAATTGCCCCGCGCGCATCCAGAAGATTGAAAAGGTGAGAGCACTTCAGGCAAAGGTCGTAAACAGCAAGCAGCGGGTATCGTGAACGTTGTTCCCCTTTTACACTGGCCAGCCCGTGTAGAAGTTCTTTGGCTTGTTTCTCGTGTAACTCGAACTCAGCGCGCAGGGCGCTGGAGTCGCTGCGATCGAAGCTGTACTCCGAAAATTGCTGCTCTTCCGCCAATCGGATTTCGCCGTACGTCTTGTCGACTGACCACTTCATGTCGTATACGCTGTCCACACCCTGCAGGAACGCGCCAATGCGTTCCAGTCCATAGGTAAGCTCTACCGCGATGGGATCCAAATCGATCCCACCGCTTTGCTGGAAGTAAGTGAATTGGGTAATTTCCAGTCCGTCGAGCAGCACCTGCCAGCCGATTCCCCAGGCCCCGAGCGTCGGTGATTCCCAGTTGTCCTCCTCAAAACGCACGTCGTGCTCTTTAAGACTTATCCCCAATGCAGCAAGACTTTCTAAATACACTTCCTGCACATCTGTGGGAGAAGGTTTAAGGATCACTTGAAATTGCGTGTGCTTGTACAGGCGGTTAGGATTCTCGCCATATCGACCGTCGGCGGGCCGACGACTGGGTTGCACAAAGGCCACTCGATAGGGCTTGGGCCCAAGCACTCGCAAAAACGTTTCGGGGTGCATCGTGCCAGCGCCGACCTCGACATCATACGGTTGTTGCAACACACATCCCCGCCGCACCCAGAATTGCGAAAGTTTTAAGATCAAATCTTGGAAGGTTAGGCCTTGGTTTTTTTTCTTAAGTAACACTTTATGTTTCAAGTTCTCTCCAAAAGCTCTTGCGTCCCAATTTTGCGCTCACCGTGGAGTTCTACCCATCCAAGCGAAGCCTCACGTAATTCTTTAAGTTCAGATTTCATGCCTTCCGCAGATTCGATTCGGTCTACGCGTTCTCCAGTAAACCGTTCCGCTAACTGGCGCGCTCTTCGGTGCAGCGGCTTCATGCCAGATCTTCGGCATCTCTCGCACAGGAGCCCTGCTTCCCAATTCGCAAAAAACGCGGGCTGCTCGCCAAAAGGCGTACCGCACGAACTACACCGGTCGAACCGCGGAAGCCAACCCCCTAAGCGTACTGTCCAGAACGCAAAGTAACTGAGCGGCAAGGTCCATTCTGCGGTTCGCTCGATTTCCCTCGCCGCCAGCAATATTAGCCGGAACATCGGTTCCGATGCTTCGTGCTCTGGCATGACCAGTTCAGAAACCTCGCTGATCACAGCTAGGGCAACACTAAGCGGATAGTCACTCTGCGCCTTATTGAATGATTCGAGCAGCTCGCACTGCTGAATGCGCACCAACTCTCTGGTTTCCTTCTCCACATACCACAGCTGTACGTGGGACAGGACTTGCAGTGTCGAACCATAGCGATTCTTGATTCGCCGGGCACCCGCGGCCACGCCCCGCACGCGCCCAGACGTTCGCCCGAGAAAGCTAACTAGGCGGTCCGCCTCGCCCAGCGGAAAAGTCTTCAGAATGATGGCTTCCGTTTCCCGGGCGGGCATTAGCAGTCGGCGCGCCGACGTTGCGCAGGACACTCTCGAATCTTGTCCGAATCGCACGCAGAGGCGAAGCTAGTGTAATTACCATACCTGCTGCGCTGGTGCAATCCTTCCAGGAAAAAACATGCGTCAGGTCTTGCTGGGCTGCGCGCTGTTCCAGTGGCGAGCCAGGCGCAGACGCCAACGAAAATCGCAGTGTTAGATGGTAACGCGCGTCACTTACATTCTCGAGCACTACTGACGTCCGTCTTATTCTGTTAACCACAGGATTTGCGAGTGAAATTATCGGACGCACTATTCGCGCAGCACGTTTATATTCCGGGAACGTGCTGGGATCCCTAGATACGGGCGACTCGGGTGAGTAGGCCGTCCAGACCTCGAGTATTACTTCATGGTCAAAAACCCGACTGCCTGGTCGCGAACTCGGCTACCCAATCACCCACCTCATAGGTTTGCTTTGTTCCGCCCAGATCTGGCGTTACCCAATTAACTCGCAATGCAGCGCTCACGGCATTCCGCAAAACTTGCGATTCTCGTTTCCAGCCCAAAAAGTCCAGCATCATGCCCGCCGACAGGATCGACCCGAACGGATTCGCAATTCCCTTTCCGGCAATCTGCGGAGCTGACCCGTGCACCGGTTCGAAAAGCGAGGTTTGGCTTGGATGGATATTCCCCGAAGGAGACAATCCCAAACCGCCCGCCAACTGCGCGCCAAGGTCGCTGATGATGTCTCCGAACAGATTGCAAGTCACAATAACGTCGAATTGTGCCGGGTCACGCACCATCTCCATTGCCAGCGTGTCGATATAAAGGTGGCGCGAATCGATATCCGAGTACTCTTGCCTCAGCTCCTTGAACACCCGTTGCCATAGATCATGCGCATAGGTCATGGCGTTTGATTTATCGCTCATGCATACGCGCTTCAGTTCATTCTGCTTTGCATATTCAAAGGCATAGCGAATGATGCGTTCCACTCCCTTTCGCGAATTCACGTCTTCCTGGACAGCGATCTCGTCCATCGTTCCCTTCTTGAAAAATCCGCCCACCCCCACATATAAGCCTTCGGTGTTTTCCCGAAAGACCATCATGTGTATCTCGCGTTCCTTGCGATTGCGCAGTGGAGTCAGCCTCTCCTGCAACAACTCGATGGGCCGAGCGTTCACGTAAAGGTCGAGTTTGAACCGTAAGCCCAACAGGATATCGGCCGCAGGTTGATTAGAGGGAACACGTGGGTCGCCCATTGCGCCAAACAGGATGGCGTCGAACTCGTTGCGCAACATTTCAATCGCACCCGTCGGCAATGTCACTCCGTCCCGCAAATATCTTTCGGAGCTCCAGTCGAAGTCGACGAACTCCATGGACCGCTTGGCTGACTCCGCTAATGCTTGCAAGGCTTTTACGGCCTCGGGAGTGACTTCCCTCCCTATGCCATCGCCAGGGATCACCGCTATCCGCGCCGCTCGACCACCATTGCGCATGGGAACTTTCGTCACAAGCTCTGTCTCCTCGGTTGGCAAAGGTATCACAAGCGGCCCGCGTTCAGGCCGGCCGACGTACAGGCCGGCCCACATTCAGATCGGCGTAAGTCCGTTGGTTTAGGTGCTCTAAAAAGAGCCTCAGGCCAGGCGCTCTTTTCGCACGGCAAGCTTTTCGATTCTCGCGCGCCTTGGTTCATAACCGATTCCTGGACCGTTCGGCGCGCGGATCGTTCCCTGCGCGGAGACCGTGACTTCGGGTTCGATAATGTCTTCATGCCAGTATCGCTTACTAGCCGTGACGTCACCGGGTAAAGTGAAGTTCGGCAGCGTCGAAAGGGCGATATTGTGGGCGCGGCCGATTCCGGATTCGAGCATGCCGCCGCACCATACGGGAATTGAATTCCGTTGGCACAAATCATGGATGCGGCGGGCTACCGTGTACCCGCCCACGCGTCCCAATTTGATGTTGATGATTTTGCAGGCGCCTAGCGCAATAGCTGCCTGCGCTTGCTCTTCCGTGTGAATGCATTCATCGAGACAAATCGGCGTGTCGAGTTTCTTCTGCAGCTCGATATGGCTGTACAGATCGTCCCAACCAAGCGGCTGTTCGATCATCATCAGGTAGAACGATTCCAATTGTTTAAGAAGCGGCCAATCCTTCAGCGTGTACGCAGAATTCGCGTCAACCATTAATTTGATTCGAGGAAAATCCTGACGCAGTTTTTTTACAGGTTCCAGGTCCTTCCCAGGCTTAATTTTTATCTTGATGCGTTGGTACCCCGCCGCAAGTTCTTTCTTTACAGCCTCCACTAATTCTTCAAGTGATTCTTTAATTCCCACAGAGACACCGCAGGAAATCTCTTCGCGAGTCCCGCGAAGCAGCTTCCACAGTGGTAGACCCTTCTGTTTCGCCTCCGCATCCCAGATGGCTGCTTCCACGGCGCCTTTGGCCATGTTGTGTCCTCGAATGAGACCCAGCAGATCCCAGACATTGGATGCGGAGCCAAATTCTTTTCCTCGCAGCAATGGCCAAATATAGTCACGCAAGCTGAGCCAAGCAGTCTCTATCGTCTCGGGACTATAAAAGGGCGTCTCCCCTGCCACGCACTCACCCCAGCCCGCGACGCCGTCTACCACAGCTTCGACGAGCAAAATCCGACGCACCTCCGTCCGCTGCATGCTGGTTTCGAAGGGGCTAATCAGCCTCATGGGCAATTCACGCAATATAACTTCTTCTAGTTTCATGATTTGATGTCGATAGCCCCGCTTTAGAATTCACTCCATGGCCCAAGAAGATATTCAGCCCCTTTCGGCGTGGTCCGCACCCCGAGCGCTGCGTATCCCCGTGCAAACAGCTCTGTAAATCCGTGTCTCAACTTTGCCTGCACCTGGGCCCGAGACGCATCGTCGCCAGGTTCCATTTCCACCGGCAATTCAATGATCGCTGGGGCTTTGGCCATTCCAATTTCAATTCCACCTATCGCTGCTACCACGCGCGCAGAATGCAGATGCCACTCCGCCAGCAGTCGATCGGTCGGTAGCCCGCGATGCAGTGGACTCGTCGTAAACCCGTAAAGATTGGGAATATACTGCCGGCAGATAGCGCCGAGGCGGTTCAGGTTGAAATACGCGTTGCGTTGTTCCAGCGGATCAAAGGTCCATCGAATTAGCCGTATTCCCCGGCCCAAAGCATCCTCGCGCTGGAACATTTTCAACATTCTGCCCACGCCCCGATCGCGATAATCCGCATGCACACCGGTCATATGCGAATGCAGATAGGGAGTGGCATCTCGTAGCCCCACCAGCGCCAGCGTGTATCCAACCAACCTGTCACCATCGAACGCGCCCAGCGTTTGCCCTCCGCTATGCGCGGCCACCACAAACATCGTCGCTGGCTCAACTTCCAGGTCAGCCTCACCCCAGATTTCGCGCTGCAGCTCTACACAGCGTTGAAAGTCATCCAGCGAATCGCACCTTCGAACGATGATGGGTTCGCTCACCGCTGCTCCTCTGCTTTGCGTTTATCTTCCCGCAGCTGATTATTCTCGGCGCGTTTAGCTGCTTCCCACAAAGATTCCATTTCTTCCCGTGGTACGTTGGCGATTTCTTGTCCTTTTGCTTGTGCCAACCGCTCCATTTCAACGAAGCGGCGGAAAAACTTATTATTGGCCTTCTTTAGCGCAATTTCCGGATCGACCTTTACGAACCGTGCCAGATTTATTGCCGCAAAGAACAGGTCCCCAAGCTCCTCCTCGATTCTCTGCCGGTTTGCGCTTCCGAGCGCGTGCCGCAGTTCAGCCGTTTCTTCTCGCATTTTCTCAAAGATGCCATCTGCATCGTTCCAGTCGAAACCAATACGCGCCGCCTTCCGTGAGAGTTGCAACCCCTCCAGCGTGGCTGGCAAACCGCGCGCGACTCCATCCAGCAATGACACCGGTTTTTCCACTTTCGCCTTGGCGTCATTCTCCCGTGCGTTAGTGCGACGTTCCTGCGCCTTTATCTGCTCCCAGTTTCTCAATACTTCTGCAGAATCTTTTGCGCGCGTCGTCCCGAAAACGTGCGGATGACGCCGCACCATCTTGTCGTGAATTTCACGAATGACGTCCGCGATCGTGAACCGGCCTTCCTCGCACGCCAGTTGAGCGTGGAATACGATTTGCAGTAGAAGGTCTCCCATCTCTTCCGCGAATTTCTTGTCGTTCCCACTGTCTAAGGCATCTAAAACTTCGTAAGCTTCTTCTATCAAATAAGGTCGCAGAGTGTCATGAGTCTGTTCGCGATCCCACGGACAGCCCTTTGGCGCTCGCAGCTGCGCTTGCACCGACACAAGTTTTTCGAACCACGCGCCTGTCATCAACTCTTTAGGCTTAAATGGCTTGCGGCGTGTGATCTTTTTCTTCTTCGTTCTCGGAGGTCGTCGCGTTCGGGCAAGCATCGGTTTTCCAAGGACCAGCCCATTTGCGGGCTACCCACTTTACGGTGCGTCCAAAGCTTTGACAAGCCGGTGGCCCGCGCTGTCACCTATCTGTCTTCTAATTAAACGGGCAACCCGTGATAAACTAACGTAGATATTGTAGATATTAACGATTTTGAGGGTTCTCCTTTGTCCGATCACAAGCAAGACGATAGCTTCCGCGTCATCGACCGTAGACCATTTACTTCTGAGGGAGTAATCCGTCCGGAAGTAGTTGAGGAAAAAGAGCGCGAGGCAGCCTTGCACCCTCCGCCACGGCCCGCGACAGAGACAAAAGCTTCGCCCGCCGGGCCTGTCGAAACGCCAAAGCGCATGCCCGCGTTTGAGAATTTGATCCGCATGCTCGGCAGCAATGCGGCTATGGTCCTCGGAGCCTATGCAGACCCACGTACCGGCCAGCCGATGCTTGATCCGGAAGCGGCGCGCGAACTGATCGATATGCTCGATGCCTTGCACGAAAAAACCAAGGGCAATCTCGCTCCGGAAGAGGATACCCTGCTCCTTGAACTGCTCGGCAAATTGAAGATGACTTTCTTGGAGATCAATCAAGCGGTGGCGGCACAAGCGGCAAAACCTAAAGCCAAAACGCGTCCTTAAGTCTGCCCGTAAATCTTCGACTCAATGGCTTCACGGTTGCCGTTCTAAATCGAATGACGTCCTCAGCTCCTCTAAAGATCACGGTCCTCGGTTCCGGCACATCCATGGGCGTTCCCACGCTTGGTTGTCACTGCCGTGTTTGTAGTTCCCAGGACGTGCATGACCAACGTCTTCGTCCCTCACTCCTGCTCTCGCGTGCCGGCCAGAACCTGGTCATTGACACAACACCTGACTTCCGGCAGCAAGCCCTTCGTGCTGGCCTAGACCGACTCGACGCTATCCTTCTAACACACGGCCACGCCGACCACATTCTGGGGTTCGATGACATTCGACCATTCAACATTCGGCAGAAGGCGCCGATTCCAGTCTACGGTAACGAAGAAACGTTTGACGTTATCCGTCGCGCATTTGCGTATGTGTTCGATGATCGTCCCACGCTGAGCACGCTCCCAAGTGTCAGTTTGCACGTCGCCGACCGGCCATTTGAGTTATTGGGCTTGCCTTTCTTTCCCATCCCCCTGCGGCATGGTGACATGGAGGTACTTGGGTTTCGCTTCGGTCGCGGCGCATACCTCACTGACTTCAGCGAGCTGCCTGATTCCTCACTAGCACTCCTGATGGGCCTGGATGAATTGATCATTGATGCGCTGCGCGATATTCCCCACCCCATGCACCAAACCGTTAGCCAGGCGCTCGAGCTGGTTCGGAAACTCAAGCCTCGCCGGGCTTGGTTTACGCACATTGCACACGATCTGCAACACGCCGAAACGAACGAACGCCTCCGGAAAATGGGCTTTCCCTACGTTCAGCTGGCCTACGATGGTCTGCAATTCGACGTGAGCATCGATCCAGAAGTTCAAGCGAAAAGTTCGCCCCGGATGCAGGCTGCTTCGAGTTTGCGCCAGCCGTCGACATCCCTCGGCGTACTAACATGCGCGTCTTCCAAGGCGTGGGAACAGCATTATAGCCCCGCGAGTCGAGGCAGCGTGCTGGCCATCGGCAATTTCGATGGCATCCATCTCGGCCATCAAGCGATCTTGCGCGCCGCCGTGGAGCGCGCGCGCGCGCTGAATGCCGTCGCTACGGCGATAACGTTTGACCCGCCTCCATTAAAAGTTTTGCGCCCCGAATCCGCCCCGTTGCGCTTGTCAACCGTAGCTCAACGCCTCGAGTGGTTCGGTGTTGCCGGCCTGGAAGCCGCCGTGGTCCTTCCCTTCACCATGGACCTCGCCCGCCTTGCGCCTCAAGACTTTGTCGAACAAATTTTAGTGCGCGATCTGCATCTACGTGCGGTCCTAGTGGGCGAGAATTTCCGCTTTGGCCATCGCCAGGCCGGAGACGTCAAGTTGCTGAGCGAACTTGGCAAAATGCACGGCTTCGACGTCGCCATTATCCCGCCAGTTGTCCGTCGCGGAGAAATCGTCTCAAGCACAATCATTCGCCGTGAAATCGCCGAGGGTGACGTCAGCCATGCGGCGCGTCTTCTAGGTCGTCCTTTTGTTCTGACCGGAGAAGTCATCAGCGGCACCGGAACCGGACGCCGCTTCACCTTCCCCACTTTGAATCTCGCGCCGCACCAGGAATTACTCCCCGCCCGCGGGGTTTACATCACGCGCAGCCGTTTTGACGGCGAATCGAAGAGCTATCGTTCCGTCACCAATGTTGGCATGCGCCCGACCTTTAACGGCTCGACGCTCAGTATCGAAACGCACTTGCTCGATTTCAACGGGGAACGTGCACCAAGGCGCATGGAACTTTGTTTCTGGAAACGTATTCGTGAAGAAAAGAAATTCAGCGGCGCCAACGAACTTCGTGCGCAAATTGCACGCGACATCGCCGCCGCCCATCGCTTCTTTGCGCGCCTCCGGCGATTCCGTTCTCTCCGCCAATTTGCATAAACGTGCGTGAACACCACAAGCTTGCCGCCGGCTTGTCCGCTCCTAATGCGAAGGAATCCGACATCTTAGCGCCCAACATTTTTAGTGGAAGACTACAAGAATCCAGCGGCAGGAAGAGCCGTCTTACTGCGCCACGTGCGCGAGACACTCGGCGCAATATCCGCCTACTTCGGTGCGCGACATAGTTATCTTCATGTGAAAATCACGCGCAATTTGCTCTTTCAACTGCTCGTACAAGCGGCTTTCGAATTCCCGCACCTTGCCGCAACGCAAACACGCAACGTGGATGTGATCGCGCGGCCCGTGGCTCTCGTAGTAGTGGCGATCGCCGCGCAGGTGTAACAAGTCCAGCTCGTCGATCAATCCTTGTTTTTTGAGGAGGTCAATGGTGCGATATACCGTAACAAGGTGTACGCCGGAATCAATTTTCTGAGCGCGCTCGAGAATCTGGTCCACATCCAAATGTTGCTCGGCGTCGTCCATTACTTGCAGAATGACGCGCCGCTGCCGGGTCATTCGAATGCCGCGCTCTCCCAGCGCTTGTTGCAACCTGCCAGTTGTTTCCGCGGTATTTAGTCGCTCACCGGTAGAAACCCTGTGGGAAGGCGATGCAGCCATGCTGTGCGCTCCGGACTTGCGGCTCACCGCCCTAGGAGTGAATCGGCAACAGCCGCACCACGTCATTGTACATAACGTATGCAAACAGCGCTAAAAGGAATACGAAGCCCACCTGCACGAAACGCTCCTTAAACGTTAGGCTCAGGTCGCGTCGCATGGCACCTTCGATCGCCAGCAACAGGATATTTCCTCCGTCGAGAATCGGGATGGGCAGTAAATTCATCACACCCAGATTGACGCTGATCAGCGCCATCAGCAGCACCACCGCCAGCGGTCCTCTTCGAACCGCTTCACCCGCTGTTCGTGATATACCCACGGCACCCTGCAGCTGCTTGACGGACACGCGCCCCGTGAAAAGCTTGCCTACCACGCTGATCGTTTCGTGGATCTTATCGCCGGTCCATGCCAACGCGTCCCGCATTCCCTCGCCAAGCCCTGCGCGACGGTATTTGGTGGCGTCGCGCACTGCAACTCCGACCTGATAAATCTTTTCCCCGGACTCGGTTACACCCTGCTGCGGTGTCACCACGAGATGCGAGATCTGGCCGTGACGTTCAATAGCGAGCTGCACTGGCTTGCCGTTGCACCCGCGAACGCGTTCCACAAACTGGCCCCAGTAATCTATTTTCTGGCCATCCGCGGCGCGAAGTACGTCCCCTTCTTTCAATCCGGCGCGTTCTGCTGGGGTACCAGGCGCTACTTCGTCGAGAACGGGGCGCAGCGGTGGATAACCAAGGAGCCGGTCGCCCTGTGTCATGTCCTTGAGGGTCACAACCACGTCACGCTCTTTGCCAGCATTCTCCACTCTCAGTTGCAACGTGCCGCCAGGTGGCGTCTGCCGAATCGCCTTTTGGGCCTGCTCCCAGGTAGGATTTCGCACGCCGTTAAGTTCGACGATTTTGTCCCCGGGTTGTAAAGGATTGCCTTCCGCCACGCTGCTGGCCGGCAAAAACACAACCTGCGCAGGTAAATCGCTGTAGGCGGGATATGGAATGCCCACGGCAACGAATAATCCGGTCAGCAATATGATCGGGAAGATAAGGTTCACTGCAGGACCCGCAAAAGAAATCACCGCACGTTGCCAACGAGGCTTGCTCATCAGTTCATCGGGAGAGCCGCTCGGTGGCTTTTCGGCAGAATCAACGTCCGAGGGGTCTTGTCCCGCCATGCGCACGTACCCGCCAAAAGGTAGCGCGCTGATGCGATAATCCGTGGTGCCTCTTTTCCATCCGAATAGGCGAGGGCCGAAACCGATGGAGAAGACATCCACGCGCACGCCAAACCAGCGGGCCGCGATAAAGTGGCCCCACTCATGAATCATAATCATCAAGCCCAACACCAGGGCCACGCCCAATACCAAATTCATACTCTTCTTTTCTCCTGACTTACGAACCGTTTATCTAGAAAGAGGCGGACGCGGCGACCGCCAGACTTTCAACTTCTTCCTTTGCCATTCGGCGAGCCTCATTGTCCGCCCCGAGCACATCCGCCATGTTCTCAAAGCGCATTCGCGGTGTGCGTTCAAGCACCTTTTCAATCACTCGCGAAATTCCAAGAAACGTTAACCGGCGCTCCAGGAACGCGGCCACCGCAATTTCATCCGCGGCGTTCAGCGCGCACGGCAGCGCGCCGCCTTTCTTCATTGCTTCCCTAGCCAGTTTCAGGCAAGGAAATCGTCGGGTCGAAACTTTCTCAAAGTCCAACCGCTTTAGCTTGGACCAATCGAGGGCTAGTTGATTGGATGCCACTCTCTCAGGATAGGTTAACGCATATTGGATGGGCATCCGCATGTCCGTGGGACCGAGTTGCGCTAAAACAGACCCATCCACAAACTCCACCATGGAGTGCATCGTCGACTGCGCATGGATCACTACATCAATCTGATCAGGTCGCATCCCAAAAAGCCACCGCGCCTCTATGACTTCAAAGCCCTTATTCATCATCGTCGCCGAATCAATCGTGATGCGATTCCCCATGCGCCAGTTGGGATGTGCCAGCGCCTGCTCCGGAGTAATTCGCTCGAAGGCGGCGAGCGGCGTCTTCCGAAATGGGCCGCCGGACGCCGTCAAGATTACCCGCCGCACCTCTCCCACCTTACCGCCGCGCAAACACTGGTGGACGGCGTTGTGCTCGCTATCTACCGGCAATAGTTCACGGCCCGCCTCTCTGGCCGCGGTCATCACCAATTCACCCGCAGCGACGAGCACTTCCTTATTCGAAAGCGCAACGCTCTTCCCTGCCTTGATCGCCTCGTAGGTGGCTTCCAGGCCCACGACGCCCACTGCGGCGGACACCACTACATCCGCTTTCGCGTGCGTCCCAACTGCCAACAGTCCCTCCCGGCCATGATGAATCGCCGGCAAGGGAGAAATATTTCTGGCGCGCAGTATCGTCGCCAACTCATCGGCTTTTCTGGGAGCGCTTACCGACACAAGTTCTGGATGATGGCGCTCAATTTGCCCCACCAACTCATCCAAATTCCCCCCCGCGGCCAGCGCCATCACCCTACAGCGCTCTGGAAGTGCCTCCACCACGGATAGACACTGCCGCCCGATCGATCCGGTCGAACCTAAAATGGCTATAAGTTTCAATTCAGGCGCTTTCTACCGAATAACAGCACTTTACTAGGGGATCCCACTGGCGGAGTGCCAGATGCATTCCCAATAGTACCAGACTACCGGAAAGGTCAGTATTAACGCATCGATTCGATCCAGTATTCCCCCGTGCCCGGGTAATAATCCTCCTGAATCTTTGACGCCGGCGCTTCGTTTGTAGGCGGATTCCAATAAGTCGCCCACTTGCCCAACAATGCTCCCGGCTGCGGCCATACCCAAAAGCTGAGCCAAAGACAGTGGCAGGACATAGATAAACGCCGCTCCTGCCGCCAGCGACCCCAAAAAGCCGCTGATGCTTCCTTCCCACGTTTTCTTCGGACTAATTTGAGGCGCTAGTGGAAATCTCCCGGTCGCGCGGCCGACAAAGTAAGCTACGCTATCGCCCACCCAGGTGATCACCAGCGCAAACATCAGCAGCCAAGGTCCGTACTGGCCTTGCGCATGCAGTTTGAGGCCATAAGTCAGCGGAAACGCAATCAGCAACAATCCGCTGCTACTCATTCCAGCAGCAGGAAGTGCTTCAACAAGCGGCCTTTTTGACCACACGGTCAGCGCGGCTACTCCCAGCACAAACACAAAGAAAACATCGGCGATACTCGGCAATCGCCCGAACCAGTGTTCGATATTTTGTAGACGACCAGCTCCTTCGCCAACTTCCTTCCATCTTGACTCCATGGCTGACAGCCAAGTCACGTAAACCAGAATCAACGCGCACGTGGCCGTCCAGAAACGATAACCTCGATGTCCAATTGCGTCGCCTAAGGAAAAATATTCGAACAGCGCCAGCACAATCACCAGTGCTAACACGAGCGACAGCACTGCCGTCGGTCCCCATCGCACTAGGCCAACCACCAATGGAATCAGCACCACGGCTGTGGCCACTCGTTTCCAAGTCATCGAAGGCAATTCCCCCAATGCAGCGTGGGCTCCATCTCATCATATTGAACGAAAGAAATCACGCGGTAGGAACGAATAGAACTATCTGCGAGAAAAATGACTCATCACTGGACGGCTACACGCGCCGGTTTTTCCGAAGAGGTCTCCCCTTCACGGATCCCGCCGTAGCGCCGCTCGCGCTTTTGAAATTCGAGCAGGGCTTCCAGCAGCCGCGCGCGGTTAAAATCCGGCCACAAGGTTTCCGTGACAAAAATCTCCGCATATGCAATCTGCCACAGCAGAAAATTGCTGACCCGCATTTCGCCGCTGGTTCGAATCAGTAAATCAGGGTCGGGCAATCCATCTGTATACAAGTACTTCGAGAGCCGCTCTTCTGTAAGGCGTTCGTGCGACCCGTTCCGCTCGGCCAGAATCGAGTTGATGGCATCCACGATTTCCGCACGCCCGCCGTAATTCAGCGCCACGCACAGGGTCATGCCTTGATTCCCGGCAGTCTTCTCGGCGGCCTCGCGAACATCCCGCTGTACACCGTCCGGTAGTTCCTCCAACCGGCCTAGGAATCGCAAGCGGATGTCGTTCTTCTGAATAAGCGGCATCTCCTTGCGAAGATAATCGCGCAGGAGCTGCATCAGGAAATCGATCTCCGCTTTAGGCCTTCGCCAGTTCTCTACCGAAAACGCGTACAGCGTCAGTGCCTCGATCTTCAAGCGCGCGCAGGTCTCAATGGTGATGCGCGCCGATTTCGTCCCAGAGCTGTGTCCCGCTACACGCGGCAAATGCCGGCGCTGCGCCCATCGCCCGTTACCATCCATGATCACTGCGATATGCCGCGGCAGCCGGGTCAAATCTAATTTGTCGAGAAGCCGTGACTCCTCCGGCGTCATGGACCCCAGTGTTCCGGGGGCGGCAACCTGCAATGTTCTGGGTAATGTGCGCGACAAGGCTGTCCTGTGGCCTTTAGGCCCTTTTCCCTTTACGCCGCAAAGTTAACATACGAATTGGTAGTCACGCAATGAGGGTTGTCTTGTTTTACATCAATGCGGTGGCGCTGTGCTTTGGAAAAGCGAACTGTACGCCAAAAATACCGTCAGCACGATCATGGCGATGGCTGTTACCCACGCGACGACATTGAACGTCAGCGTGTTTACGTACTCCCCCATCAGGTCACGCCGGTTGACCAGCAGCAAAATGAAGATCACCACCACCGGCAGCCAAATTCCGTTTCCGACCTGTGAAAAGATCAGGATTTTCCACAGCGGAGCATTTGGTATGAGCACTACCCCTGCGCCAACCACGATCAACACCGTATACAGCCAGTAAAAAATCGGGGCTTCTTCGAATTTGTGATCTACACCAGCCTCAAAGCCGAGTCCTTCGCAAATTACGTGAGCGGTCGAAAGCGGCAAAATCGAGGCTGCGAACAGCGAAGCATTCAGTAGCCCAAATGCAAACGTGTACCCTGCCCATGGTCCCGCCAGCGGAATCAGCGCTCTTGCCGCGTCTTTGGCCTCGGTGATGTTGCGCAATCCCGAGGTGTACAAGGTGGCTGCGGTACAAACGATAATGAAGAAGACGATGACCATACAACTGATGCTCCCGATCAACACGTCCGCGCGTGCCTGACGGTATTGCCGCGGTCCCACTTTTTTCTCTACGAAACCTGCTTGCAGATAGAAGAATTGCCAAGGAGCAATGGTCGTACCGACCAATCCCGTGAGCATCAACAAATAGCCGGAATCAGAGTGAATTGTCGGAATCACCGTCATGCGCGCTGCCAGCAGCCAATCTGGTTTCGCTAGGATGGCCGAAATTATATACGTCACGTAGAAGCCGCAAGCGAATAGGAATATAACCTCAACTTGTCGGTACGTGCCTTTGAGAACCAATACCCATACGAGCAACGCCGCTACGGGTACGGCGATGTATTTGCTCACATGGAAAATTTCCATCGCCGCTGCCACGCCCGCAAATTCAGCCACCACGTTAGCCAAGTCAACCAGAAAACCCGTCACCATCACAAAAAATGTCGGGCGAAAGCCGAATTCCTCTCGTATCAGGTCAGACAGGCCCTTGCCCGTGATCACGCCCATCCGCGCGCACATCTCTTCGGTCACGTATAAAGCGATGGTCATAGGAATCAGTGACCAAAGCAGAGCGTATCCATACTGGGCTCCGGCTTGGGAATAGGTCGAGATACCTCCCGCATCATTGTCCACATTCGAAGTAATCAGCCCGGGCCCAATTACCGCCAGGAGCAGTGTCAGCCGCCGCCGCAGTCCGCGGATGCGCTTTTGCAGATCGGTTCCTCCCGAGCGCACGTTCTCGAATTTCGCCGAAATTGTTTGCCAATTCATACTCGAATCTGCCGCCTCTACCTTTTCTTAACGAGTCTCGATACCACGTCATCTACCGTGATGGTTCCGATCGGTGACTTGTCTTTATCTACCACCGTCAGCGTGCGTAAGTTGTACTTGTCGAAGAGCTCGAAAACTTCTTTTTCATCTGCGTCTGCCCGCACGCTCAGCAGCGGTTCCATCTTGAGATCCGCCATGCGCTCGCTGGCTGACGCCAGCAGTAAACGAGAAATCGCTACCGTACCGGAAAAATGGGCAGCGTTGTCCAGTATCACTACGCTGTCCAATTGATCCAGATTCAATTGCCGCCCGCGCACCCATTCGCGCACTTCCTCGCGCGTAGACTCTTCCCCGACAAATACAAAATCGGGGTTCATCATGCCGCCGGCCGTCGCGGGGTCGAACGCCAGCAATTCCCGCACTTCCTTGGCTTCGCGTCCGGGCATTTCTTCCAGAACTTCGTCTGAGGTTTCTTTGGAAAGCTCCCCAAGTAAATCTGCCGCCGCGTCCGGGGCCATTTCTTCCAAAATGTCCGCAGCTCTCTCCGGGTCCATCTTCTCCACGATTTGTGTCGTCAGCCGCGCGTCCAGTTCGGCAAGTACCGCCGCCGCGGTTTCCTCATCCAAGGAAGCGATAATGCTTTGCCGTTCCCTTGCAGACAGGTCCTCCATGATGTCAGCGACGTCCGCGGGGTGCAGATCTGCCAGCTTCTCGTGGGTGATGCGCAGCTTTACCCGCCGCAGCGGATCGGCCTCAATCAGGTTCACGAATTCCCAACGTATCGTTCTATGCGGCAGCCCGCTCTGCAGTTTCCTAATCACAGCTGCCGGCACAACTCCTTGTAGAAGCCGTCTCACCGCGCCTGGGAGGCCCACGTCCACCTGCGTCAAACGCAATTCGACGTTCCCGTTCGAACGGTACTCAACCAAGTCCACATCGTTCACGCGCACGACTTTTCGCCCCAGGGTGTCGATAATCTGCTGGTCCATCAGATCTTTTCGGACGGCCAACCACCCCTCGTTCGGCTCGTATAACGCCAGCGCCCGCTCGCTCACATTTAACTTGATCGTTCCGGGCTCCACCGCCGCGATTTGATCGTGCCGGGCGACCAACGGCTGAAATCGGCCGCGCGATATCAAATAGTGAGATACGCGATTCGACGCTTCCGCCGGCTCGATAAAGAATTCGCGTACTCGTCCCACAAAATTCCCTTGCACATCGAAAGCTTGCGAGCCCATCAATTCGGTTGCGTAGAGTTCCATACAGCGCTCTTTCTAACCTGCTAGTTTGCTTCCCGATGACTGGCGCGGGCGCCTCCAGCCAAAGAAAAACCCGCGAACCCATCATCCTGGGCCGCGGGCAAGTACCTAATACGAATGGACTTACCTTTAGCCAGTCTTGAACCCGTTCCTCCCCAGATCTTCTACTCTGGGCTGTTGCCCGTGACGATTCAAAAGAGCACCCCGACTTTGGGTGCTTTTCAGCCTTACGCCCGCAGGGCCAGGTTCGAGTTCGCTGCTCGAGTACATCAGGAGAATCACTCCACTCATTGACCGCCAAACGATCACTAGGTGACTGGACTGAAATAGGGGTGCGCAGCGTGCGTTGCTGCGCAGTCTCATGTGAGTGATAATCTGGGACCGCCGCGATTGTCAAGCGTAGAATCGCTTTCGCCGCGATTTTTTTCTATTTTTTTTCTGAAAAGTGACTACCCGAAATTACTTTTCTGTGTGGAAGACCATGTCTCTGGGTTGCTCACCCCGCCGTCTGCACTCATCCACATACAACGACAGATAATTTCGCAGAACGTAATCTCGCCTGGAAAAGCCAAGTTCCTGCGCCGCCCGGTCAATCGCTTGCGGGGGCCCTTCCAGCTCCACGAATGTGCCAATCGGGGTCTCGTCCAGCTCAATCAACAGATCCTTCGCCCAAGTCTTGGTCAACGGCAGTTTGAATGTGCTCCGATACTTCTCATATTTAAACCACCCGCGCATGCCGAGGCCTTCAAATATCTTCGTCAGACTTGCGGACTCCGTCACCTCAAGCTCAATCTCTTCTCGAACTTTATGCTTGCTCGCCGAGTCATAATGCTGCTTATTCGAAGCCGCCTGATCAACGGGCCGCTTAAACGTCACCATCACGCGCCGCTTCGTCACGCCCTTCTTCTTCTTAACCGTCCCCGGAATCGTCTCCGTGCGGATTCTCAGCAGTTGCCCATGCTTTGCCAAACCACCCTCCGGGGTGTCGAAGATCACGTTTTCTTCATGCACGCGTCCGTTACCCGTTGCAGGCTTTGCGCCCAGCCGTTTCAACACACGACGAAAGGCCTTCAAATCGCTGATTTTTAGTTTAATCTCGGTTTCGTGCGCCATCACTACCTTGCTCCCGCGGAAGCCCGCTTTCTCCCGCCGCCGACTTCCTTTATTATAGCGGACGCTGATGAGTCAACTTCGCCCGGCACCCATCCCGTCGCGCTCCTGTAAAAGAGCCTCATGAATTCTGACGCCAACCCGGTCGTTGACCCCGCCACTGACGCCGCTATGGACTCCGCCCCTGAACCCACCACTAAACTCGCCACGCCTGAGTTTTCCCGCAACGCCGATACCTCGGCCCCACAACCTCCCGTCGCCCGCCGCGATCCCACCGAACATCGTCTCCACGGCGACCGCCGCATCGACCATTACGCCTGGTTACGCCACAAAAACAATCCCGACGTTCTCGCTTATCTTCACGCCGAAAACGCTTATACCGATTCTATCTTGAGTCCTACTGAAGCCCTCCAGGAAAAGCTCTACCAGGAAATGCTCGGACGCATCCTCCAAACGGACCTCTCCGTACCCTATCGTCTCCGCGGCTATCTGTACTTCACGCGCACCGCAGAGGGCAAACAATATCCGATTCATTGCCGCCGCCTGAATTCAGAAAATGCGGCCGAAGAAGTCCTGCTCGACCTGAACGCCCTGGCCGAAGGCCACTCTTTTCTCGGCCTCGGTCTGTTCAGCGTCAGTGACGACAACCAGTTCCTTGCTTATTCGACCGATACCACCGGCTTCCGCCAATACACGCTCCAGGTGAAAGACCTTCGCACCGGCCAGCTTTGGCCCGAGCGCATCCCTCGCGCCACGAGCGTTGCCTGGGCCGCCGATAATGGCACCCTGTTCTATACCATCGAAGACGAGACCACCAAACGGTCCCACCAGCTATTTCGCCATGTCCTCGGCTCCCCCGAACCCGCCGAGCTCCTTTTTGAAGAATCTGACGAGCGTTTCCGCTTGGGTGTCGAGCGCACTCGCAGCGCCGCTTTCCTGCTTCTCACCGTGGCCAGCCACACCGCCAGTGAAGTTCGATTCTTGCCCGCCGCTACGCCCTCCGGCGATTTCCAGCTCATCGCGCCCCGCGAAGAGAATCACGAGTATTACGTAGACCATCATCCCGGGTCTGCTGTCCATCCAGATGGCGGCGTTTTTTTTATCCGCACCAACTCCGGTGGCCGCACGTTTCGTTTAGTCGAGGCTCCTGTGCCCGCTCCGCATCGTGAGTCCTGGCAGGAGGTCATTCCTAACCGTCCGGACGTCATGCTTAGCGCTGCCGAAGCCTTTCGCACCCATTTGATCTTATTCGAACGCGAAGCCGGCTTGCCTTACCTGCGAATTGTGGAGCTGAGCGCTTCCCTCCGCCTCTCGCTCGACAATTCCCATCGCATCGAGTTTACCGAGCCGGCTTACCACCCCTCATTCGGAGCCAACCCGGAATTTGACGCCAGTCATGTTCGTTTCCAGTACGAATCGTTGGTTACTCCACGCTCCGTCTTCGACTATGACCTGGCCACTCGCCAACGCATTCTCCTGAAACAACAACTTGTCTTGGGCGGCTACGATCCGACGCAATATGCCAGCCAGCGCATTCATGCCACCGCACCTGATGGCACGCGGGTCCCGCTCTCCATCGTCTATCGTCGCGACACCCCCCTTAACGGCAGTGCGCCCCTACTTCTTTACGGTTACGGTAGTTATGGCATTTCCGTCCCCGTAGGATTCAGTTCCAATCGCCTCAGCCTACTCGACCGCGGCGTGATTTTCGCCATGGCTCACGTCCGCGGCGGTGGCGAACTAGGAAAGCCCTGGCATGACGCTGGCCGCATGCGCCAGAAGCGCAATACTTTCCAAGATTTCATCGCTGCTGCTGAGCATCTCATCGCCCAGCGCTTCACCTCTTCCCAAAACTTAATCATCGAAGGCGGAAGCGCGGGCGGCCTCCTGATAGGCGCGGTTGCCAATCTGCGTCCTGAACTTTTCCGGATGGTGATTAGCCACGTTCCTTTTGTTGACGTAGTCAACACCATGCTCGATGCCACCTTGCCCCTAACCGTCGGTGAATACGAAGAATGGGGCAATCCTCAAATCGCGGACGATTATTTCCTCATGAAATCCTATTGCCCTTACTCGAACCTGGAGCGCAAGCCCTTTCCCACCATGCTTATCAAGACCGGCCTCAACGACAGCCAGGTCATGTATTGGGAGCCCGCTAAATACGTCGCCAAGCTGCGCACTCTGAAGACAGATTCAAATCCGCTGCTCTTGAAGATCAATATGGGGGCTGGGCATGGAGGCGCTTCCGGACGCTACGATTACCTGCGCGAAATCGCGCTGGACTACGCTTTTTTGATGTGGCAACTCCGGATTCAGGAATGAAGGGCACCTTGTTGCTATGTTAAGCGATGCCTCCACACCGTTGATGCAGCAGTATCAGGCCATCAAGGCCCGCTACCCGCACGCTCTGCTGCTTTTTCGCCTTGGCGACTTTTACGAACTGTTTTATGAAGACGCCATCATCGCCGCGCGCGAGTTGCAGATCACGCTTACCTCGCGTAACCGCGAAAAGGGCCAGCCTATTCCCATGTGCGGAGTGCCCTATCATTCCGCCGAGGGTTACATTGCGCGTCTCATCCGCGCCGGCTTCAAGATTGCGATTTGCGATCAGATGGAACAACCTGGCCCCGGTAAGAAACTTGTACGGCGCGAAGTCGTTCGCGTCGTAACCCCGGGCACCGCCACCGATCTCGCCGTCCTCGACGCCCGCGAAAATAATTTTCTTGCTGCCGTCGCTAAGCACT
This sequence comes from Candidatus Dormiibacterota bacterium, assembly GCA_035602135.1. GTDB lineage: Bacteria > Acidobacteriota > Terriglobia > Acidiferrales > UBA7541 > Acidiferrum. Next base: position 48,690 of record DATNMX010000151.1, on the reverse strand, counting down.
CTTCCGGTTCGCCCGTAGGTCTCGCCTACGTTGATCTGTCCACCGGCGAATTTCAAGCCACGGAATTTTCGGGCCCGCGCGCCGACGAATTCCTTCGTGACGAATTGCAACTTCTCCGCCCTCGCGAAACTCTTCTTCCCCGCCCTCAACAGCTCTTCGAGACCGCGAAGACTTCCCTCCTAGACGGCAATGGCGGAGTCGAATCGCGTCTCGAAGACTGGATCTTTCAACACGACTACGCAGAACGCATTCTTCGCGAACAGTTCGGCGTAGCCGAGCTGACCGGCTTCGGTCTCGATGACCATTGCCAATCCGTCGCCGCCGCCGGCGCGATCATCCACTATCTGCGAGAAAACGCCGCGCGCGGAGACGATCCGCGCAGCCATGAGGCCCTTGGTCATCTGGACCGCCTCCGTTACTACGAGCAGCAGGACGCGCTTGTTATTGATCCTGTATCCGTCCGCAATCTCGAACTCTTTTCGCCAATTTTTAGTGACGAAGTCGGTCGCAGCGGTCCCACCACGTTGATCTCCGCTCTCGATGCTACTGTCACCGGCATGGGCGCTCGCTTGCTCCGCTCCTGGATTCTTCGTCCATTGCTTGACCGCGAAGCCATCGGAGCTCGCTTGGAGGCCGTTGCGCATCTCCTACAGCAAACGGTCGTGCGCGGTGAAATACGCAAAGAGTTAAAGGGTATCCTTGACCTAGAGCGCCTCACCAGCCGCATTAGTCTCGGTCTTGCTGCTCCGCGAGAGTTGGTCGCCCTCCGCAAATCGCTTGCCCAACTTCCTGTTTTGAAGAACTTTTTGACTCCTCCGCCAGCCGGCGGCAGCGAACTTTTGCGCCACCTCTATGGCGAAATCGATGAGCTAACCGACGTCCGCGAGCGTCTCGAACGCGCCATTGCCGACGAGCCTCCTGCTCTTCCCACCGCGCCGGGGATGATTCGTAGCGGTTACCACGCGGAGCTCGATGAGCTGCGCAATCTCAGCCAGCACAGCAAACAGATCATAGCCTCCATGGAAGAGCGCGAGCGAAAACGCACCAATATCGGCTCGCTAAAGATTCGTTTCAATCAAATCTTTGGCTATTACATCGAAATCTCGAAGTCCAACCTCCATCTTGCGCCGGCCGATTACGAACGTAAGCAAACTCTCGTCAATGCCGAGCGCTTCACGTCCCCTGAACTGAAGGAGTACGAACACAAAATTCTCGCTGCCGATGAACGCATTCTCGAAATCGAGTGTAAGCTCTTTCTGGACATCCGCCTGGGCGTGGCCGCCCACGCTATGCGACTACGTCGCACGGCTGCCGCAGTCGCCCAACTCGATGTGCTCACCTCGCTCGCTAAACTGGCCGCTGATCGCGGCTACAATCGCCCCGAGTTTACTTCCACCGGAGAGCTTTTCATTATCGCTGGCCGGCATCCGGTGATTGAAGAACTTCTTCGCCAGCGCGGTGAGCGGTTCGTTCCCAACGATCTTTATCTCGAACCTGGCCACCAACAGCTTCTTCTGATCACCGGGCCGAACATGGGTGGCAAATCGACCTATCTCCGCCAGGCCGCTCTCATCGTGCTGATGGCGCAAATCGGCTCCTTCGTTCCCGCGCGGCAAGCGAAGCTTCCCATCACCGATCGGATCTTCACGCGTATCGGTGCCAGCGACAATCTGGCGCGCGGGCGTTCCACCTTTCTTGTGGAAATGAGCGAGGTAGCCGCGATTCTCAACCACGCTACGCCCGCAAGCCTCGTTCTTCTCGATGAAGTTGGCCGCGGTACTTCGACTTTCGACGGTCTCTCCATCGCCTGGGCCGTGGTGGAACATCTACAAAAACACACTCGTTCGCGCACCCTTTTCGCCACTCATTATCACGAGCTTACCGAACTCGCCGATCTTCTCCCCTCTGTCAAAAATGTTCATGTGTGCGTCAAAGAGACGCCCAGTGAAATCATTTTTCTGCGTCATGTCGAACCCGGCAGCGCCGACAAGAGCTACGGCATTGAAGTCGCACGTCTCGCCGGACTTCCTCGCACCGTCATCGAACGCGCTCGCGAAGTCTTAAAAAAACATGAACAGAGCGAACACGAGCTCAGTGAAACTCTTTCGCCTGGCGCTTCCGATCCTGCGCACAGCAACGGCAATCAACACGTCCTTTTCACCGCGCTCGATCGCGCGGTAATCGAGAAGCTTCGTGACGCTGACCTGGACCAATTAAAACCTCTCGACGCCCTCAACCTCCTCGCCCAACTCAAAAAGCAAATCTCATGAGCAAGGCGCCCATGCTGGTCCTTGGCCTCATGTCCGGCACCTCCGCCGATGGTATCGACGTCGCCTTGGCCCGCATTTCTGGCGCACCGCCGAATCTCCATGCCAAACTCCTCGGCCATACTTCCGCCAAGTTTCCTCCCGCGATTCGACAGGAAATTCTTCGCCTTGCTGAACAGCAACCCATCGCTGCCGGTGCTCTTAGTCAGCTGAATTTTCGTTTGGGGGAACTCTTCGCGTCCGCGGCGCTCGCCGCCTGCCGCGAATTCCAAGTCTCGCCTTCAAAAATTGCTTTGATCGGCAGCCACGGGCAAACAATTTTTCATCAGGGCAAGCCGGCCGCGTATTTCGGCTCACGCATCGCCTCCACGCTGCAAATCGGCGAACCTGCCATCATCGCTGCTCGCACCGGCGCAACGACCATCGGCGATTTCCGCCCTGCGGACATCGCCCTCGGCGGCCAGGGTGCGCCTCTAGTTCCCTACGCCGACTATCTTCTATATCGCCACGCAAAACTCGGTCGTATCTCTCTGAATCTCGGCGGAATCGCGAACATCACCGTTCTCCCGCGCGCCGCCAAGCCATCGCAAATCCTGGCTTTTGATACCGGTCCCGCCAACATGCTTATCGACGCTCTCGTCACTCATTTCACCCACGGCCGCCGGCCCTTTGATAAAAACGCCCGCTTGGCCCAAGCCGGCCGCAGTATCCCGGCCCTAGTCGACGAACTCATGCGCGATGCTTATCTCAAAATTACCCCTCCGAAAAGCACCGGCCGCGAATACTACGGCCGGGCCTATCTCCAAAGAGTTCTTGCGCTAGGCCGACGCCATCACGCCCGGCCGAACGATCTCATTCGCGCGGCCACCCTCTTTACCGCTCTCTCCGTGGTCGATGCGCTGCATCGCTTCGTGCTGCCCAAAATTAGAATCGATCAGCTCATCGTCTCCGGCGGCGGCGCACGCAATCCTCTTATCCTTGGTCAACTCGCCGCCACTTTGCCCGGTATCGACCTGCTTTCTTCTTCGCAGCTCGGAATACCCGAAGACGCCAAAGAAGCCTTCGCCTTCGCCCTCCTGGCTTACGAAACTTTCCACCAGCGCCCCTCGAATGTCCCCTCGGCCACCGGAGCCCGCGGCGCTGCAATTTTGGGTAACATTTCCTATGCCCCGCCGCGTTAGCTCCTATCCAATTCTCTTGCTCGTAACTGCTGGCTGTTCGTTCCTCGGTTGCTCTCGTGTTTCACACGCCGATCCCTCTGCTCTCACCCTCATCATCGAATCCAATCCCGCCAATCTTGATCCTCGCTTCGCTACCGACGCGCAGTCGCAACACATCGACGGTCTGATTTTCAGCAGTCTTGTCGAACGCGACGATCGTATGGATCTGCATGGCGACCTCGCTGAGTCTTGGGAAGCTCCTAATCCACTTACCTACATCTTTCATCTGCGGCCCGGCGTCCACTTTCACGACGGCCGGCCGCTCACCTCGTCGGACGTCAAAGCTACCTTCGATTTCATGCTCGATCCCGCCAATCGTTCCCCAAAACGCGGCGCTTTCCGCATGCTTGCTGCCATCGAAGCTCCTGATAACGCCACCGTTATCTTTCACCTTAAGCAGCCTTACGCCTCCTTCGTGTGGGGAATCTCTCGGCCTGCTGTCGGCATTGTTCCTGCCAACTCGGACCCCGATTTTTCTCACCACCCTATCGGCTCCGGTCCATTCCGTTTTGTCAGTCAAGCTCAGGACGACGAAGTTATCGTGGCTGCCTACGCGGACTACTTCCGAGGCACGCCCCAGATTTCTCGCCTGCGCATTCGTGTGGTGCCCGACGCCATTGTTCGCGCGCTGGAGCTTCGCAAAGGATCTGCCGACCTGGAGATAAGCTCCCTCTCCCCAGATATGGTCCCCGTTCTCGCTCGCCAGTCTGCACTAGCGGTCACTCACGGCCCCGGTACCAACGTGAATTATCTGGGCTTCAATCTCGAAGACCCCTTGCTTGCACGCCGGGAAGTTCGCCAGGCTCTCGCTTACGCCACCGACCGCGAAACACTCATTCGTTATCTGCTGCATGGCCAGGCGCGCAGCGCCACCGGCATACTTCCTCCCAATCATTGGGCCTACGAACCCAACGTCACGCAGTATGCACTGGACGCCGCTCGCGCCGAAACACTCTTCGATGCAGTCGGCCTCCCTCGCAAGCAAAATGGCATCCGCGCTCGTCTCACGCTGAAAACTTCCACCGACGAACAAGCGCGCCTCATGGGCGCAGCTCTGCAGGAGCAATGGCGTCACGTTGGAATTGCGCTGGAACTTCGCCCGCTTGAATTCGCCACGCTGCTCTCTGACTCCGTTAAAGGGAACTTCCAGGTGAATCTTCTTCGCTGGGTGGGCGCCAATAATGATCCCGATGTCTTCGAGTTCGTTTTCTCTTCCAAGCGGTTCCCGCCAGACGGGGCTAACCGCGGGCACTATCGCAACGCGCGCATTGACGCGCTGACCGATCAAATTCGCATGGAAATGGATCGCGAAAAGCGGAAAGCTCTATGCAGTGAAGTTCAACAAATCTTGGCGGAGGATCTTCCTATCCTTCCTCTCTGGTTTGTCGACGTGGTCTCCGTGCATCGCCGCGAACTCGGCGACCTTCCCCTATCCCCTAGCGGCGATTTCGATTTTCTATCCACGCTTCGCGCCGCTCCTCACTAGACCAACCGCTAGACCAACCGCCAGTCCAAAACGCAACGTTGTTAGGACTCCAAAGTTTTCTCAATCTCGGCCATCGGAATACTGCCTTCGCGGACAAGTCTCCACGTCTCGTCACGCAAATCCACAATCGTGGATCCTAACGCCGCTCCTGTTTCCCCGGCATCCAGCACCAGCGGCAACCGCGCGCCTAGCTGCTTCATCACCTGTTCAGCGCTGGAACAAGAAGGAAATCCAGAAATGTTCGCGCTGGTCCCGGTAATCGGGCCGTCGAACTCGTTGATTAGCTCTTCTATTACCCTGCTTTTCGGCCAGCGCAGCGCAATTCTTCCCGTATTCGCCGTGACCTTCAACGGCAATCGATGCGCCGCATCCACGATAATCGTCAGTCCGCCCGGCCAGTGCGTCTCCGCGAGCCGCAGAAAATTTCGCGGTGTTTCCCGCGATAGCGACATGGCCTGCTCCAGGCAATTTACCAGGATGGGCAGCGCCCGCGTCTCGGGCCGTCCTTTCACGCGATAAATCTCTTCCACCGCTGCAAGATTAAATGGATCGGCGGCGAGTCCGTAAAACGTATCGGTAGGGACACCAATCACGCAGCCGCGTGTCAGATAATGCGCGGCGTAACGCAGCACCTCTGCTGCCGGGGTTTGCACGTTCACGCGCAACAGTTCTGCAGGCAACTTTTGGCCCTTGGCGAAGTCGAATGTTTACTCGTGACCTCCGCCCATGCTGCAACTTATTCGGGCGACGCTACCACACCCCGCGCAACCGGCGCAATCACCCTTCACCGGCCACCCGAATCTGTCGTCCGCGCCACAGGTAGCCCTGCTTTCCCTTTATCCCGCGAAGTTTGCTACCCTCCCTGTCATGGCCACCCCCGGCAAAGCCGCGCGCGCCCCGCGTCCCGCAGGCTCCCCCCCGATTCTCACCAGCCGTGACAATCGCTGGCTCAAACAATTTCGTATGGCGCTGCGCGGCGGTCTCCCCACGGAATCAGGCTTTGTCGGCGTCGAAGGCGTCCGGCTGGTGGAAGAAGCCCTACGCTCCGGCTGCCCCATCGATGCCGTGCTCTTCAGCGAATCCGGTGAGCGCCATCATGAACGCCTCGCCCCTTTCATCGACCGCAACGAAATCGCTTTTCCTGTTCTCCGTACCACCGACCGCCTGTTCGAGGGCCTAGCCGATACCGAGCGCCCCCAGGGGGTAGCCACGCTCGTCAAGCCGCGCACCACCACCTTCGATGAACTCGTTCGAACTCCTGCCAATGCCTGTTCCCCGCTCCTGGTCGTACTCGCCGGCGTTCAGGACCCCGGCAACGTCGGCACCATCCTGCGCACCGCATCAGCCTTCGGCGCCACCGGCGCTATAACATCCGCCTCCGGCCAGAGCCGCACCGCCAACCCTTACTCGCCCAAAGCTCTGCGCGCCTCTGCGGGCGCCGCTCTGCATCTGCCGATTCTTCTTGGCATGTCGCTTCCCGTCCTTCTCGCCCAACTCAAAATGGCCGGCTTCCGTACCCTCGCCTCTAGCGTCCATGAACCGGCACAAGGTGAGCAGCCGCTCTTAGAGCCCTGGGAAGTAGATTGGTGCTTGCCCGCCGCGCTCCTGGTTGGCAACGAAGGCGCCGGCCTTCCTGTCGAAGTCGAGCGCACCGCCGACGCGCGCATCCGCATTCCCATGGCCAGCGGCATCGAATCTCTCAACGCGGCCGCCGCTGCCGCCGTCCTCTTTTACGAAGCCAGTCGCCAACGCAACTGGCGTCCCGTGCGCATCATCCAAACTCCGTGAGCCTGTTCTCCAAATTTCCGCTCGCCCCCGCCGAATCCGGCGTGCCCGCGGCGCATCAACCGCTCGCCGAGCGCATGCGTCCCCGCACGCTCGACGAATTCATCGGCCAGGAAAAACTTCTTGCTCCCGGCAAACCTCTTCGCATGCAAATCGAAAACGACGACGTCCCATCGATGCTTCTCTGGGGCCCGCCCGGTTGTGGCAAAACGACACTTGCGCGTCTCATCGCCCGCCTCACGCGCTGCGCATTCACTTCTTTCAGCGCCGTGCTCGCTGGCATCAAGGAAATCAAGGAAGTCATGGCCGTCGCCGAACAAAAATCCCGTTCCGGCCACCGCACCATCGTTTTCGTCGACGAAGTCCACCGCTTCAACAAAGCTCAGCAGGACGCTTTCCTCCCTTACGTCGAAGCTGGCCACATCACGTTCATCGGTGCCACCACCGAGAATCCTTCCTTCGAAGTCATTTCTCCTTTGCTCTCGCGCACCAAGGTGTACTTCCTCGATGCCCTTCCGACTCCGCTCATCGTCGAACTTCTCCGCCGCGCGCTCGCCGATAAAGAACACGGCCTGGGCAAGGAAAAAATCAATGCCAGCGACGATGTCCTCTTCCGCATCGCTTCGTTCGCCAATGGCGACGCCCGCTCCGCCTACAACACTTTGGAATTAGCCGCACGCAGCGCTCCTCCCGATCCGCACGGCGTGCACGCTATAACCCCCGCGCTCCTCGAAGACGTTCTTCAGCGCAAACTTCTTCGTTATGACAAAGCCGGCGAAGAGCACTACAACCTCATCTCCGCCTTGCACAAATCCGTGCGCAATTCTGACCCGGACGCCGCTCTCTACTGGCTCGCGCGCATGCTCGAATCCGGCGAAGACGCTTTGTATCTCGCGCGTCGCCTCGTGCGCATGGCCAGCGAAGACATCGGCCTCGCCGACCCCGGCGCGCTCGCTATCACTCTTGCCGCCAAAGACGCTTTCGACTTTCTCGGTGCGCCCGAAGGCCATCTGGCGCTCGCCCAGGCCGCTGTGTATCTTTCTCTCGCGCCAAAATCCAACGCCTTGTATACCGCCTACGGCGAGGTTGGCGAAGACGTGCAGCAAACTGAAGCCGATCCTGTACCTCTGCATCTGCGCAACGCCGTCACCGCTCTCATGAAAAATGTCGGTTACGGCGCTGGCTACAAGTACGCCCACAATTTTGAAGAAAAGGTCACGAACATGACTTGTCTTCCTGACAATCTCGCCGGTCGCAACTACTACAAGCCCACTGACTCTGGCTTGGAGCAGCGCCTCCGTCAGCGCCTTGACGAAATTCGTAAGATTCGCACCGGAGAGAAACGGAAGCTATGAATTCTAGATCTCTCAACACCTTCGCTCTCCTTTCTGCGGTTTGCCTTAGCGCCGCCAGCCTCGACGCGCAGACCCCTGCGCCACCGGCCATCAGCGGTGTCGACGGTATTCGCCTGCTCGCCGCCGATCTGGAAAAGTCACGCAATTTCTATGGGAAGCAGCTCGGTCTGGCCGAATGTCACAGCGATGCGGCGGCGTGCTTTCGCGTGAACATATCGCAGAAAATCGAGCTCGATCCCCTTGGCCGCGAGACGAGTCCCAATCGCCTCGTGTTTGTCGCTTTCAACGTCAGAGACGTTGCGACGCTGCGTCAAGACATGAAAGGCAAGGGTCTCCAATTGGGCGACCAGTCTACCCGAGCGGACGGCACGAAGTTTTTCGACATGCTGGACCCAGAGAAGCATGTCCTGCAGTTTGTTGAACACGTGGGGCCGCTCTTGGCTACTAAGGATGAACGTTGGGGCGAAGTGAGCAGGAAAATCATTCACCTCGGGTACGTCGTCCAGAATCGCACAGCGATGGATCACCTCTACAAGGAAATCCTCGGCTTCCGCGTCTATTGGCAGGGCGGAATGAAGGACGCCGACACCGATTGGGTGGATATGCAAGTGCCTGGCGGCACCGACTGGCTCGAATACATGCTTAACGTTTCACCCGACGCGAACTATAAAACTCTCGGCGTCATGAACCACATCGCCCTGGGCGTCGATGACATTCACGCCGCGGAAAAGCAGCTCCGCGCCAACGGCTGGAGCGGCAGCGAAAAACCTCAGCTCGGCCGTGACGGCAAGTGGCAGCTCAATCTTTACGATCCTGACGACACGCGCGTCGAGTTCATGGAATTCAAGCCGACCAAAGAACCTTGCTGTTCGCCCTACACCGGTCCCCATCCGGTATCGCCACGATGATCTGCCCCTGCGGCCGCAGCCGCTTTCACTGGCTCCGCCGCTTCTGCGCTTTAATCTGCGCCGTGGTCGGTTGTTGCGCCCTGCCGCCCACCCGCGCGCAAAGTCCCGATTTCGATAAGCCACTGCAATCCATCGACGAAGAAATCACCGCCTTTGCCTTCGCCCCCGACGGCCGCATCGTTTACTCCGTCCGCCACAACCTCAAGACTAGACTCTACGACCTCCAGCGTGATGACATCTGGCTCCAGGAAACCACTGGCAAGCGTCGCCGTATTCTGCTCGGAGAAAAATTCAGCCGCGGCAACACCCCTTTCAGCTATACCGTGAATTCCTTTCGCTGGTCCCCCAACGGTCGTCTCCTCCTCGCGCAACTTTTCACCACCAAAGTGATCGACGACTCCGGCAAGACGGAGGACTCCCCCATGACTTTGGTTCTCGAAGATAACGGCAAGGAAGTCCGCATCAATGGCCGCGATAGCCTCATCAGCGGTTCAACAAACGCCTTCTGGCTGCTCGACAACAAAACCATCGTGTATCTCACGGAAGCCGTAAAGCCCCGTGCTCTTTATTCCCTGCAATATACGAATATCGCCACCGGGCCGGCCGGCCCAGCCTTTGAAGGACGTACTTTTCTCGGTCTCGACACCATTCCCGGCACCAATGCCGCCATCGCCGTGGAGCAGGATTCCAGTCTCTCCGGCCCGCCGCGCCTTCAGCATCTTGATCTTCTCGCGCAGATAGACATCGAGCTTGCCACGCTCGTCTCTTACGAAGGCGGCATTTCCGTTTCGCCCAGCGGCAAGAAGGTCGCCTTTTTCCTCGACAAGGAAGTCCTCGAAGTCCGCGACCTCACTCCTCCGGAGCGCGTCACGCGCATTCGCGTCGGCCTCGGCGTCTTTCACTGGGCGCCGGATGAATCGCGCATTCTTCTCAAGCGCGCCGTCGAGAAAAAAACTGCCGACGTGGTTTGGATTGACCTTCCGCCACTTTTCGTTCCCACGCCGCCAGACAGATCCGTTTCCGTCACCCAGCCCGCGCCGCAGCCCATTCTTCATGGACTCGGCTTCCGCGATGTGGCCATCTCCCCTGATGGCCGTTTCCTCGGCGTGATCGCCACCGGAAACCGCAGTCTCCTCATTTACCCGCTAGCCGATCGCTGACTCCCCGCGTTAAACAACGTGCTTATCGCCCCAATTCCTGGAGCCGCTTCCTGTGCTCGATCGAAATGCAAGCGTCCTCCACTACGATCAATCCCGCCGTCCGCGCCTTCTCTGCCGCCACGGCATTCTCAATTCCTAGCTGCATCCACAGCGCCTTGGCACCCACCCCCACGGCGCTCTCCGCCACCTTCCCCACTGCCTCCGCCCTGCGAAAGACATCTACGATCCCAATTTTCTCTCGCACATCTTCCAGCCGCGCATAACACTTCTCGCCCAGTACTTTCGTTTCATTGGGATTCACGGGGATAATCCGGTATCCCGCGGCCTGCATGTAGTCCGACACGCCATAGCTCGGCCGCGACGTATTCGAGGATAGTCCGACCACCGCGATGGTTTTGTATTTTTGCAGCACTTCGAGCAGTGCGTCGGCGCTGCTCGCCGCACCCGTAGGCAGCAGCACTCTCACCTAGCTATTTCTTCCTCGCGTTCCACCTGTGACCGCGATTCAGCTCGTATTTTGTTTCTCGGAATTCCGCGCGTTCCGATTCTTTCTTTGCTGGAAACGGCAGCCGCTGCTTCGGTTTTATCTTGAGCGCCCGGCGCAATTCATTCACTTCCTTTTCGTCCAGCAAGCGATATCGACCCTGCGGCAGTCCTTCCAGCGTCAACGGTCCCAACCCGATGCGTTTCAGTTTCTCCACCGGATGGTTCTGTGCGAACATCACCCGCCGCAGCACATCCTTCTTGGAATCTCGCGTCCCCCACTTTGCAGCCCCACTGAGAGTTGGCCGCTTTGCGGTTGCGCCTAAAATCGTCGCTTCATACCAGAAATTTGCCGCGTGGCCGCGCGTCGCGTCCGGTTGCCGCACCGTGCGCAGGATCGCGCCTGCCGACCGCCCCAGTCGCTCCAAATCTTCCAGCGTTAACCGCCCCTTGATCTTCAAGTGATACACCTGCTGCAAATTTGCCCAATCCTTCAGCATCTCCGCCGCAAGGTCGCCATCATTCGTCAGAAACACCAGCCCCGACGCGGCGTAATCCACTCTTCCCACCGGATACACGCGCTCCGGCAGCCCGCGTAAACAATTCCGCAATGTTTTGCGTCCTTCCGGATCGGCCAATGTCGAAACCACTTCCGGCGGTTTATTCAACACGATGTAAACTCGCCGCTCGTTGGCTTCCACCAACTTTCCCGCCGCCTCGATGCGGTCCGCCGCCGCATTCGCTTTGGTGCCCAGTTCCGTCACCACCTGCCCGTTCACCCGGACCTGCCCGCTCAAGATCAATTGCTCCGCGTGCCTCCGCGAAGCAATCCCCGCCCGCGCAATTATCTTTTGCAATCGTTCCTGCATAATGTTGTGGGTTTCTCTGTGGTTGTCGTTTCTGTAGCTTCTATGTAGGCCGGACTTGCCTCATTTCTATAGCTCTTCTGTCTGTGTCCTCCGCGTTATCTCTCTTTCGCCACTCGTCACGTCCTCTTCACTCCCCCGCTGCTGCCGCCTGTGGTTCTTCATCCGCCTCGCCCGCCGGCATCCCTTCATTCGTGGCGGCCTTCTCCGCCTCGATCAAATCTTCTGCTGGCGACGGCTTAATATCGCCCTTCGGCTTGCTCGGCGGCGGGCACGTCACGTCATTCTTCGCTGGTTCTGCTCTATCTCCGCCAGACGCTTCATTCTTCTTCTCCGCTCCTGAATCTTCTGTCGCCATGCTCGTGGCCTCCCTTCCCCCTGAATAATCTTCCTCTGCCGGAGCCAATCCCTCATCGCTGCCTAGTGCCTCCCGGGCCAGCGCTTCAAATTCCTTCAAGCTCGGCAACTCCTCCAAATCGCTTAACCCAAAACGCATCAAGAATTCTTTCGAAGTGCGGTACAAAATCGGCCGCCCCATCACTTCCTTGCGTCCCGCCGTCGTAATCAACTTCTTTTCCAGCAGCGTGCTGAGCACCCCAGAGGCATTCACTCCGCGAATCTCTGATATTTCCGGCGCTGTCACCGGCTGTTTGTAGGAAATTACTGCCAGCGTTTCCAGCGCCGGCATCGATAGCCGCAACGGAGGCCGCAGCCCCTTGATGAACCGCCGCACTACGTCGTGGTGTTGCGGCTTGGTGTACAGCTTGTACCCGCCCGCTACCGCGCGGATTTCAATGCCGCGCTCTTCGGACGCATAGCCGGCTACCAGTTCGTCCAGCGATGCTTGCACCGCTAGTTTTTCTTCTCCCAACGCGCCGGCCAGTTGCTCCGTCGTCGCCGGTTCGTCTGCTGCGTAAATAATCGCTTCTAGTGCCGCTTTTCGTTCTTCGTTGGTCATATCAATATCGCCCCGAATTTCTCTGGCCTAGTCCTTGGCGCTCTTGGCGGTCGGAGCTTCAGCTTCAACATAAGCCGCTTCTCCCTTAGGAGGCCTTCCGTTCGCCAGCTCTTCACTGGTACTCCTGGTCAATCTGCTTGATTCCCCCGCTCTCATCGAACATCACATCAAACATTTTATGCTTCCGCAGCAGTATCTCGCCAAACTGTTTTTCTTGCACCAGCGCTATGGCCTGCAACTTCACCATCTCCAGCACCGCCAAAAATGCCACGATCATGGCGTGCCGCGAAGGGCAAGCCTCGAAAAACTCAACCAGGCTCAGTGTGTTTGTTTCCCTCGCCAGAATCTGTGCCCGCAACTGTGCGATCATCTGCGCTACCGTAAACTGCTCGTGCTGCAGCTCGATCCGCGAAACTTCTTTGCGCCGCTCTAGCACCTGCTGGAAGACTTTCACCAGGTCTACCAGCGACACCACCAGGTCGCCCTCAGTTCCCTCGTCGTTATAAAGAGACTTGTCCGGCTTCGACCACACGTGCTCTTCAATCTGCTGCTTCTGATACAAGAGCTGCGCCGCGTTCTTAAATTTCTCGTGCTCTACCAGCCGTTGCACTAGCTCCGCGCGCGGGTCGCCTGCTTCCCCTTCCGGCCTCTCCAAAGGATCGGGCGGCAACAGCATCTTGCTCTTGATGTAAATCAACGTCGCTGCCATATAAACGAATTCCGCCGATACATCCACGTCCAGCTCTTCCAGCTTGTGCAGGTAATCCAGGTATTGCGCGGTGATCTTCGAAATCTGAATATCGTGAATATTCATCTCCTGCTTCTTGATTAGATCAAGCAGCAGGTCCAAAGGCCCCTCATACATCGGTATATTTATCTTGTAAGGACTTGCCATTCGTCTTTCTCTGCTCTTCTCTCTTTGCTGTTCTCTCTTTGCTCTTTCCTCGCACTCGTCAGTCGTAACTCAAGCTTCTTCTCCGCTATCCTTTTGTTGCCACTCGTCACTCGCCATTTCTTATTTCCTTCTTCGTCTTCTCCCAGCCAAATACCGCCTCCCGCACCTGCCCCATCGTCTCTTGCGCCACTCTCCGCGCCTTCTTCGACCCCTCGTCGATAATCTCCAAAACGCCCTTCTTATCGTTCTCCCATTTCAAGCGCCGCTCTCGTATCGGCGCAATCCACTTGATTAAATGGTCGGCCATCGCCGCCTTGCACTCGATGCACCCAATCCCCGCCGTCCGGCACCCCTGCGCCGCCCAATCCCGCGTTTCCTGCGGGGAGAATAGTTTATGCCAGTCAAATACTGGACACACCTCTGGATTTCCCGGGTCCGTCCGGCGCTTTCGCGCGGGGTCCGTCACCATTACCTTTGTCTTTTTCCGTATCTCCTCATCCGTCTCGCTCAAAGTTATGGTGTTTCCATAACTCTTTGACATCTTCCGCCCATCCAACCCCGGTATCCGCGGTGTCTTTGTCAGCATCACCTGGGGTTCGGTCAATGGCTCCCGGAAAGAAACGAACTCACTTTGTCGATCGTATTTTTCGAGAAAATTTTGTACCCCCAGCTCGCTGGCCAACTTGCGAACAGCATTGAAAACATCCTCTTTGTCGGCCGACGCTAGTTTTTCGCCGAGATTGGCTATGTCATTCACCCACCGCTTTATGAGATTTGTTTCCGCGGAATATTCGTCGGGATTTTCTGATAACAACTCGACTAGGTTGTTGAATTTGTCCAGGAAGGACAATCCGTAGAAAGCGTTGAAACGACGGACGATTTCGCGGCTCAGTTCGACGTGTGAAACCTGATCTTCCCCCACCGGCACAAATAGCGGCGCACTTTCTTCGCTGTAAATCACAATGTCCGCCGTTTGCAGCACCGGATACCCTAGAAACCCGTAGGTGTGCAAATCCCTGTCCTTGACGTTCCCCAGCGCCTCCTTATAAGTCGGCACCCGCTCCAGCCATCCCCGCGGTGTCACCATGGACAGCAACAAATGCAATTCTGCATGTTCCGGAACCCGCGACTGCTGAAAAATCACCACTTTCTTCGCGTCAATCCCTGCCGCCAGATAATCTATCGCAATCTCAATCGTATGCTGCGCGATCGCGGAACTATCCGCGTAATCGCTCGTCAGCGCGTGCCAGTCCGCTATGAAGTAAAAGCACTCATATTCCGGTTTCCCATTGGCACTGATTGCATCCTGCAAACGCTTCCAGTTCTCGAGCGCCCCAAAGTAATGCCCAATATGCAGCCGCCCCGTCGGCCGCATCCCGCTTACCACGCGCTTCCGTTCCGCTGGCTTGCTCGCCTCGCCGCTCCCAGCCGTCACCGCCTTAAAATTCCCCAATCGCCGCTCCTATACTTTCACTGTGCTCCGCACGTCCGATCAACTTCGTCACCTCAACCCGCCACCTTCCCTACCAGCTCGCGCGCAATGATTGTCCGCTGAATCTCGCTCGTGCCTTCATAAATCGGGATCACCCGTGCATCCCGGTACATCCGCTCCACATCTGACTCTCGCGAATACCCAACGCTTCCATGTACTTGCACCGCCTTGTACACCACCCTATTCACCATTTCACTGGCGTACAGTTTGGCCTTGGAAGCCGCTGTCCCCAGTTTAGTCGGATGCGCGTCCTTCAACCACGCCGCGTAGTACACCAGACCGCGCGCCGCCTCAATCTCCGTCTGCATATCCGCAATCATCCACTGAATCGCCTGGAACTCGCTGATGCTTTTTCCAAACGCTCTTCGCTCCTTCGCATATCGAACCGCCGCCTCCATCGCCCCCTCCGCCAAGCCGAGGGCCAGGGCGGCGATTCCAATACGCCCGCCGTCGAGCGCGCTCAAAGCGATCTTAAGTCCTTGCCCTTCAGCACCTAGGCGGTTTTCGGCAGGAACTTCGCACTCCTGCAAAAGAATTTCCACCGACGGCGAGCTTCGCTGTCCCATTTTTTCTTCATGCCGCCCGACCCGAAAACCTTTGTATCCCGGTTCCACCAGAAATGCAGTTATACCTTTGCCGCCCGCGCTCGCGTCGGTCTTCGCAAAAATTAAGTACACTCCCGCCAGGCCACCATTCGTCACCCACGCTTTCGTTCCGGAAAGATAGTAGGTTGTGTCATTGCCCCCATTTCGCAAAGTGGCCACGCCTACGTCAGCAGAGGCCGGCAGCGCACTCTGTGCGCGACTGCCATCGGCGCGCATTTGAATCCCGGCCGCGTCGGAGCCGGCTTGCGGTTCGGTGAGGCAAAACGCGCCGAGAATTTCTCCCGTCGCCAGGCGGCGCAAATATTTTTTCTTTTGCGCTTCCGTGCCAAAACTCAAGAGCGGAGGCTGTACTGCGGAATTCGTTACGCTCAGTGCCGTTGCCATCGCGGCATCCACGCGCGCCACTTCTTGCAGCATTAACACGTACGACAGAGTATCTAGTCCCGCGCCACCCCATTCTTCGGGAACTAGCATGCCGCAGCAACCGAGCGCGGCAATTTTTTTGATTTGTTCGGCGGGAAAGCGCTCTTCGCGATCGCGCTGACGCACGCCAGGCCGCACTTCGCTTTCGACGAATTGGCGGACCGTGTCGCGAATCAGTTTTTGCTGGTCGCTAAGAGAAAAATCCATCTGTCAGGTGTACGCGGAGTACGCACGATGCTAGCACACTCCTTCACGGCTCTTGTAGAGCCGGACTTCAGCCCGGCATCCGCTCGGCATGCCATCTTATGGCTCGCAGCCACATCACGCGAATCAGCGCGCTGCCCGGATAGATCACCCGCCAGTACGCGGCGAATTTCTTCTTGGTCGGCGCATCTGTGGCAAAGACGCGAGTCTCGGTGGTCACTAGCAAACCACCTGTCCCAGGATCTTCAATTCTAAAATTCATGGCCGCTAAGGCAAATCCTGGTGCTTGCAACGCTTTGAAATCCTCTGGGGTCGGCTTCTTGTTCTTATTCAGCCGCCAAGCTGCAGGAGCGACCGCGAGCGTGCCCAGCACAATCTCGCGGTCCTTCTCCTCTGCGAGCAGCAGAAAACTCGTCCGCGTGGCCACATCGAGCAATGGAATCTTCTGCGGAGCATTCAGAATACCCTCCGGCTCCCGCTGCCCAAATCGTCGGATCCACGTCAGCGCCTGGAAGAATGTAATCTCATCCGCCGACACATCGTGGATCGCGCGGTAAACGCGTTCACGCGGTGCATGGACACGAATGGAATGAAATTCTCCGAACTGATACACGGGCACAAAATCATCCAACCCCGTCGTTTGCTCCGCAACTCTTTTCTCGCTTGCTGGCACACAAACGCCGATGAAAAAACAGGTGATACCACACAGAAACAGGACAATTCCGCACGAGCGGCTGGCGATGCCAAGGAATTTCAATGGACGAACCATCGAAAGCGCCCCTAAGAACGACACCAGGAGTCCGGCATAAACGAAAGTTGTGCCGACCAAATTCATCACGGGAGATATGGAATTACAGCTTGAAAAGTTCGCGCAGGCGTTTGGTTTGCGCGCGGCTGACGGGAATTTCAGATTGTTTTTTGTCGCTCATCTTCAGCATGTAACTTGATTTGAACCACGGCACTACCTCTTTAATGTGGTGAATATTTACAAGATACGAGCGGTGCGGCCGCCAAAATGATTCCGAATCAAGCGCCGCGTTCAGCTCCTCCAGCGTGCGGTAGTTAGAGGTTCCATCCACATCGCGCGCTACCACGGAAATCAAGCCATCTTCAATGGACGCAAATACCAAATCTTCCGCATCCACCAGCAACAGGCGTTGCTGCGATTTCACCAGCAGCTTCACCGGTTGCGGGGAACTTGGCTTCGCGGCGCCCAGCTGGCTCACCAGCATTTCCCAGCGATCCGTCGGGCTGATCTGAGATTCCAATTCTTTTCTGGCTCTGGCGATGGCTTTGGCTATGCGTGGCTTGTCAAACGGTTTCAGCACGTAATCGACGGCATTCACGTCGAAGGCTTGCACCGCATAATGATCGAAGGCGGTCGCAAACACCACGTGCGGCACCTTCATCCTCTTCTCGACAAGCTTCTTCAGCACACCAAAACCGTCTAGTCCCGGCATTTGCACATCCAGAAACACCAGGTCCGGAGAGTGTTCCTTTATCAACGCCAGGGCCTCTACGCCGTTCTTCCCTTGCCCCACGACGTTGATTTCAGGAAACGCCTTCAGCAAAAAAGCCAGCTCTTCGCGCGCCGGCTTCTCGTCATCCACGATAATGGTGGTAATAGCCATTTCCGATAGCGCAGTATAGGCATACCGCGCGGCGAGTGGCAATTCTTCACGTACAGGGTGACTGAACCCGATCCTGCCTGACAAATTAGACTTCCGTATTGCTTGTCACTTCCTGCTAAGATGACACCGGAGAACTAGTCAAACTAGATGCCACGCCGCAAACCTTCAGGCCAAACCAGGATTGTACACAGCAAAATAATTTATAAGGGTCCCGTCTTTGGGGTTCGCCGCGATGAAGTGCTGGAACCGGGCGGTTTGCGCACCACGCGCGAAGTCATCACGCATCCGGGGTCGGTGGTGGTGTTGCCGGTTTTGCCGGATGGGCGAATTCTGCTGATTCAGCAATATCGGCACGCCGCGCGGCAATATCTTTGGGAGTTGGTGGCTGGCCGCATCGATCACAGAGAAAGCCCGCGAAAAGCTGCGGCGCGCGAATTGATTGAAGAAACCGGCTACCGCGCCAAGCGTTTCCGCATATTCCTGGATTTATTCCCGACGCCAGGTTTTCTCGAGGAGCGCATGTACATTTTGCTCGCCGAAGGGCTTACGCCGGGCGAAGCGACTCCCGAACCTGACGAAAAGATCATTTCACGGGCCTACCACAGGAAAGAATTGGAACAGATGATTCAACGGGGCGAACTGCACGACGCGAAAACCGTCGCTGGAGTTTTGTATTATTTCCGCTTTATCAAACACACCTGATATACCAAACAGTTTATATAATTGATCGATTTAATATGTGGATAGAGTATTACGACCACTTTCCGCTAAGCGCTTTGTGTATTGACTGGCGAACGTATTCTGATAAACTCCGCGCAATTTGCATGTCTACGTTTCCAGTGGTTTACCGACTGGAAACGTAAATTTGAAACATTTGTGTCCCCGTCAGGAGGCCGAACGAAGTGCAAGGAACGGTGAAATGGTTTAACAACTCGAAGGGTTACGGATTCATCGGACGCGAAGATGGGCCGGACGTTTTTGTCCATTATTCGGCGATCGTCGGTGAAGGCTACCGGACTCTGCAGGAGGGTGACCCGGTCGAGTTTGAAATTGTACAGGGACCCAAAGGGCCACAAGCCGCGAACGTCGCAAAAGTGGCAAAATGAGTGGTCAGGTATTTAACCGGCCGGCAAGGAAGCGAGGCCTTGCCGGCTTCTTTTTTAAGCATGGCTAGCTAGGCGACATACTTCCCAGCGTGCCTTACCGGCGCGACTTTCCGTGCTTCCCGAGCAGGGTAGCTTTATAATTCGTTCATGGACAATAAGAGCGTCGCGCGCATTCTGCGGGAGACCGCCGAGCTACTGCAAATTGACGGCGCGATCATCGGTCGCTACCGCAGCTACGAAAAAGCCGGCGAACTCATCACCGGCATGCACGAATCCATCGAACAAATCGCGCAGGACCCCGACAAACTGAAGGAACTCCCGGGCATCGGCGACCGCATGGCGGAACATATTCAGGAGATCCTGAAGACCGGCGATTACGGTCTGCGCCAGAAACTGCTGAAGAAATTCCCGCCAACGCTCCTGGAAGTGTTGACGCTGCAATCCCTCGGACCGAAAAAAGTGGCGTTCTTATGGTCCAATTTCCAAGCGGCGACGGTGGCCGACGTGGAAAAGCTCGCCAAAGACGGCAAGCTGCGCGACCTGCCGGGTTTTGGAGAAAAAACCGAACAGAACATTCTGAAAGCGGTGGAAGTTTTCCAGCGCTCTTCCGGGCGGTTTCTTATCCACAAGATTCAGGCCATGGCCTCCGAACTTATTGCGTACATCGAAAGGTTCAACAAGGGCGTGGCTTCGGTGACGCCCGCGGGTTCGCTGCGTCGCGGGAAAGAGACGATCGGCGATCTGGACCTGCTGCTGATTCTCGCGGACGGGTACACCTCGCAAAAACATATCGATGCCATAGCCGAGCACATCCTGAAATATCCTCGAATCGATCAAGTTTTAGCGCACGGCGGAAACAAAGTGAGCTTCACGCTGGACAGCGGGTTGCAAGTGGACGTTCGTCTTTTGGAGAAAAATAGTTTCGGCGCCGCGCTGCTCTATTTTACCGGCTCCAAAGAGCACAACGTGAAACTGCGCGGTCGCGCGCTGGCCATGGGCTACACGCTCAACGAATACGCGCTGGCGACGCTGAAAACCGAACGGCGCGTGGCTGGGCACAGTGAGGAAGAAATTTACGCCAAACTCAAGCTGAGTTTTATTCCTCCGGAGCTGCGCGAGAACTGCGGCGAAATCGAAGCTGCCCAAAGTCACCAGCTGCCGCGCCTCATCGAGTTGCAAGACATCAAGGGCGACCTGCAGATGCATACGACCGCGAGCGATGGGATACACTCCATCGAGGAAATGGCGCGGGCTGCTCTGCAGCTGGGCCACGAGTACATCGCGATTACCGATCATTCTAAAGCGGTCTCCATTGCCAACGGCTTGGATGAAAAGCGCATGGCCACCCACCTCCAGAACTTGCGCGCCATCAACGCCAAGAACGTGGGCATCCGCATCTTTGCGGGCTCCGAAGTGGATATTTTGAAGGATGGCCGGCTGGATTATTCCAACGACTTGCTGGCGCAAATTGAAGTGGTGGTGTGCTCGATCCACTCCTTTTTTAATCTAGATCGTGTGGCGATGACAGAACGCATGCTGGCGGCCATCGAGAATCCGTACACCCAAATCATCGGGCATCCGACAGGGCGGCTATTGCTTCGACGCGACGAACTGGATTACGACATGGAGCGAATCCTGGATGCGTGCGCCAAACATGGCGTAGCGATGGAGTGCAACTCGTATCCAGACCGCCTGGATCTGAAGGATGTGTATTTGCGGATGTGCAAAAGCCGAGGAGTTAAGGTGGTCATCTCGACGGATTCACACAATACGATGCATCTGCCGTTCTTGCGGCACGGGGTAACGGTGGCCCGCCGGGGATGGCTCGAACCCTCCGACGTGATCAATACCCTTCCCGCTGACCAATTCCTCGCAACACTGCGCGCTAAGCCCGGCTCCGCGCGTCCAGCCGAGAAGCAAAAGCAAACCGCGCGCAGCCAGCGCTAAGCGATTGGTCTCTGGAAGGGACGAATAACAAAGACCCGCAATGAAGCTATTTACCATTGGATTTACGAAGAAGTCGGCGGAAGAATTCTTCGCTCTTCTCAAGGGTCCGGCGATACGCCGGATTGTGGATGTGCGGTTAAATAACGTATCGCAACTGGCAGGTTTTGCTAAAAAGGATGATCTCCGGTACTTTTTGAAGGCCATCTGCGGCATTGATTACGTCCCTTTACCACTTCTCGCCCCAACCAAGGCTATGTTGGAGGCATACAAAAAAGAAAATGGCAGTTGGACGCGTTACGAGCAGGACTTCCTGGGTTTGCTGAGGCAACGGCAAATTGAAAAAAAGATCTCCAAAGACTTGGTGGCAAACGCTTGTTTACTGTGCAGCGAAGACAAGCCGGATCACTGCCACCGTCGCCTTGTCGCCGAATACCTACGAAAGAAGTGGGGGGACCTGGATATTACCCACCTCTAAGGGCAGTGACGGGAACCTTTTCCACCGAAGTCTCGTATCTTCTGGTATCAATGCCATGGTTAGCATGCCATGGCTAGCACCCCATTCCTTCGGAGGCCTCGCGCCCATGAACCTTCATTCGCCGCACTCAACCATCTTCAGAAACGCAGTCTCCAGCGGCTCCAAGTCCACAGCCACGGCCATTGCGGTCAGGTTGTGCATGACTTTATCCGTAATTGCTGCTATGGCCGGGCTTGCGCCGGGGGCCGCCGCCGAGGAGGTTGCCAAGGCCTTTACCGTCTCGAGGCGGGCTAATGTGCACGTTCATACCAATGACGGCAGCGTGCGGGTGTCAGCTAGCGATAGCAACCAAGTCGAATTTCGCGTCGAATACCAGGGCTTTGTGCTGAACAAGGATCTGCGGGTGGATTCCCGCCAGGACGGCGACAAAGTGGAATTGACCGCGCGAGTTACCGGGAATTGGGGAATGCACTGGGGAAGAAACTCGAAGCAGCTGCATATTGAAGTCCGCATGCCTAAAGATTCCGACCTGGATCTGGAAACCGGGGATGGATCTGTTGATGCTGCGGGTATCAGCGGCACTGCGACGATCCATACGGGCGATGGAAGCATCAAGGCGCAGAATCTACGAGGAACTGTTCGGCTACGGACTGGCGATGGGAGCATCGAAGCCTATGGCTTGGACGGCAAAGTGGAAGCTACCTCCGGCGATGGGCACATTCGCCTGGAAGGCCGCTTCGACGCGCTAGATATTAAGACAGGAGATGGGAGCGTGGATGCTCACGCGAATACCGGCTCGCGAATGAACGGCAGCTGGAATATTCGCACGGGAGATGGGAGCGTGGACTTGGTGATCCCGGGCGATCTGCAGGCCAACATCGAGGCCAGCACCGGCGACGGCCACATCAGCATGGGCATGCCGGTGACCATTGAAGGGACATTCAGTACGTCGCAGCTGCATGGCAAATTGAACGGCGGGGGCCAGCCTCTGACGATTCATACCGGCGATGGGTCCATTCGGCTGAGTAAGGGCTGAGCGATCCGGCTAGGTTCCGCCTACTCCCATCAGTAAAAGCCACCGCTAAGTGCTTTGGCGCCATCGCTTCGCTGCCATTTACGTATTCGTACCATTATAGGATTTGCGATCCGTATTTAATGGTTTTACGGTATTCGAAAACCTTCCGGCGCGGAGGATCGTTTAGGACACAGAGGGTTGCCATGATCGTTTTTGTGCTCACAGTAGGTGGTTGTTCACTGATATCGGTGGGAGTGGTAAGCTCGCTCCTAGACCGCCACCGAAAGCGCGCTGCCTTTAGCGCTGCGCATCTAACCCAACAAATACGCCTGTAGAATGCGACCCCTTTAGCCGACCAGCCTGCGCAATCAACTGGTGTTTGCGGGGAAAAACGTCCCATTCTGGGCAAACATCCGTCGGGCATGCCACAGCTAATCCATTTAAATACTATGACTTGGAATTAGGAATCACGATTGCACCAGTTTCGAATAACACGGAGACTGGCCGATGATTGTGGTGATCCTATTGGTCGCGGTTCTTGCCCTGGTGGCGATAAGCTTTATCAGTTCTTTGGCGGGTTCCCGTCGTCGACGTTCTTAGGCAATAGAATTGTCTTGCCTGAAGCAGCGGAGCGTCGCGCGGCATCCAGAATTTCCGTCACGATGATGTTCGTGTCCAGGGCAGACAACCCTGCTGGCCGCAAACCATTCAAGACAACGGCGCGTAGATAGGCAATGGAATCGTCTTCTGGGGGCGGAACTGGGCTGGCAGTGACCTGCTCTTCCGTTTTTCCCGCGCGCCGCACGCGTACCTCATCGCGCTGGACCGTGACGGCATAGCCGGCCTGGCCGTAGACTTCCATGTCTTTCCTATCAAACGGCCAATTCCAGGATGCCTGCAAGATGGCCTGCGACTTGGGATAGCGCAGAATGATGGTGGCTTCATCGTCGACGTGTGGGTACACGTCTGGTTTAAATTGCTGCGTCACGGCGGTGACGGCTTCTGGGCGCGATCCATTCATCAACCAAGTGGTGAGATCCGCTCCATAGCAGCCGAAATCAAAAAGCGCGCCGCCACCGTTTAGTTTTGGATCGGTTAGCCAAGCCAGGAATTCGGGTTGCACGCCAATTTCTTGGGGTCCGCGATGGCCGTCGTGGACCACGACCTTGCGAATGTCGCCGAGCGCGTTCTGGCGAACCAAATCGTACACTGCGCGATTGCTGCGATACCAGGTGGTTTCGTAATTTACTAAAACTTGAATGCCCGCTTGTCGCGCCGCACTGGCCATGGCCAGCGCGGCGGCGAGGCTCACTGCGAGCGGCTTCTCCATCATTACGTGAACACGATGACGCGCGCAAATCTCCACGACCTGGCGATGGTCGTAGGTGTTTGTGTAGGCAAGTACGGCTTGCGGGTGCGTGCTCTGCAGCAAGTCTTCGAGGCTGGCATGGTAGAGCTTGGGATCCAGACCGAACTCTCGCGCGTAACGATCGAAAAGCTTGCGATCCGGCTCAGCGATGCCCACGATTTGCAGGTCTGGACGGTGAAGATAATGCGTGAAGAAGCCTCCGGCGTGGCCGTGCACCAGGCCGGCGATAGCGACGCGCAGAGGTTCCGCGGAGGATTTCTTGGCTGCTTCTTCACGCGCGCAAGCTGGAAAACACGCCATGGCTGCGGCCAAAAATAAGTAGAGCATGTGCTTCATGTTTACCTGCCTTTGAGAAAAGCGGGCCTATGCTAACACGCAATCCCTAAGGTGGTTTTCCGAAATGGCTATAGCGGAAAGGTTAGAATCGAGGCATGGAACGAAAGATTTTCTGGATCACTTTTACAGTTCTAGGTCTGCTGGCTGATTTGGCTTTGCCGCTCTGGTGGGCGATAGCAGCAAGTGTTCCCATAGGATTTGTGAGCTGGTGGGTGGCTTACCGTAGCGAGTGGTTCTAATTGCTGGCACCCGACGAACCGTGACGCCGCGCATGAGGGCCAAAATAATTCTGGGCCCGCACCGTAGAGCGTAATTTGCAAATCGTGCGATCTTCGCTCATCATTACTGGCTGTTTGGGGATGCCGTAATTTTCAGATTGCTGTCATTTAGTTCTTCCACCATTTCGTTGAAGGTCGCGCAGCGGCGACACAAATAGGGGTTGCATGGATAAGCCTGCGAAAATTGCGTCAGCGAAAGGAAAACTGGGCGTGCTGCTACCCGGCATGGGCGCGGTCAGTACCACGTTCATGGCGGGAGTGGAGCTAGTGCGCAAAGGAAAATCGCAGCCGGTGGGCTCGCTCACACAGCTTGGCACCATCCGGCTGGGCAAGCGGACCGACGGCCGCACGCCGCAAATTAAGAAATTTGTTTCGCTAAGCGAACTCGATGACCTGGTGTTCGGCGGCTGGGACATTTTTAAGGACAACGCCTATCAGTCGGCGGCCCACGCGGGAGTCTTGAACCCGCAGGACCTGGCGAAAGTGAAGCCGTTCCTTTCCGGCATCAAGCCGATGAAGGCGGCGTTCGATCACGATTTCGTGAAATTGATCGACGGCCCGAACATCAAGAAGGGTAAAAACAAATACGAACTTGCCTTGCAAATCAAAGAAGATATCGCTAATTTTCGCAAGGCTTCGCGCGCCACGCGGCTGGTAACGTGCTGGTGCGGATCGACGGAAACTTTTCTGAAGCCGGAAGAGGTGCACTCCACGCCGGCAAAATTTGTGGAAGCGATGAAACAGAACCATCCCGCGATTGCGCCCTCGATGCTGTATGCATGGGCGTCGGTGACGAGCGGCGTGCCCTACGCCAATGGGTCGCCAAACCTCAGCGTGGACATCCCGGCCATCCAAAAACTGGCACTCGATAATAATGTGGCGATCGCGGGGAAAGACTTCAAAACCGGGCAGACGCTTATCAAGACGGTGCTGGCCCCGGCGTTCAAAGCGCGGATGTTGGGTTTGCAAGGCTGGTTTTCGACCAACATTTTGGGCAATCGCGACGGCGAAGTACTTGAGGATCCTGGCTCTTTTAAAACCAAGGAAGAATCAAAACTTGGGGCGCTAGAATACATTCTGCAACCGGAGCTGTATCCGCAGCTTTACGGAAAGATGCATCACAAAGTGCGCATCAATTACTATCCGCCGCGCGGAGACAATAAAGAAGGCTGGGACAATATCGACATTTTTGGTTGGCTGGGCTATCCGATGCAGATCAAGGTGGATTTTCTGTGTCGCGACTCGATTCTAGCCGCGCCTATCGTTTTGGACCTGGTGCTGTTTCTTGACTTGGCGCAACGGGCGGGCATGCGCGGGATCCAGGAGTGGCTCAGCTTCTATTTTAAGTCGCCGATGACGGCGCCGAACCTTTACCCGGAACACGACCTGTTCATCCAGTCGATGAAGCTGAAGAATACGTTGCGCTGGATGATGGGCGAAGAGCTAATCACCCACTTGGGTCAGGAATATTACGATTAGTGAAGGACCGGCATTTCACGCCAAAGCTAAAGCTGCCATTAAGACAGCTTGGCGGGGGGCAGGATTAGTTTTTTTGATTTGATGATTTAGTTTTTCGATTTGACGGTCGGAAGAACAGCGCGCTAACCTTACGCCCAATGGAAAGCCCTTGCTCACTCCAATTTCCCGCGAAATGTAGTTTTGCTTCACTTTGAGGAGAATCATGTCGAACCCACTGCGTAATTTTCTGGCGCTCTCCTATGACGAATTGGAAGAGCTGAACGTGAAAGCGAAGGAACAGCGCAAGAATCACGTTGCCGCGCACAAAATTCAGGAAGAGCGCATCAAGTATCTGACAGACGAAAAGCGCATTAAGGCCGTCACCGTGTTATTTAGCGACCTTGAAGGACGCTTGCACATGCTGGATTACGACAAGAAGTTTTTGATCAAGAGCTGGGACAACTTGACGTTCGATGGCTCGTCGATCCGCGGATTTACGGCGCAACGCGAGAGCGACCTGCGGCTGGCGATGGATTGGGGCGCGTTTTACTGGGCGCCTGCGGATGTTTTTGGCGCCGGCAAGACGCTGGTGTTTGGCGAAGTGATCGATAAGGACGGCACGCCGTACAGCGCAGACATTCGCGGGTTGCTAAAGGGCTATGCCGACAATCTGTACGAAAAGAAAGGCTATACGCTCAATGCCGCCAACGAAATCGAAGGATTTCTCTTTCAAGGACCCGATGCCGAGCGGCGCTATTATGAGACGCTAAAATTTGAGTATGTCAATACGGGAGGATATTACCACTCGTTACCAGGCGACCCGCTGCGAACGTTCATCGATACAACAGCGGAAGTTCAGCGCGCCATGGGCTTCCAGAATGAAAAAGATCACCCGGAGGTCGCGCCCTCACAGTTCGAGATCAACTACAGCTACGGCGAAGTGGTCGCCGCAGCCGATCAAATTCAACTGTACAAGCTGATTTGCCGCCAAGTGGCCACGAACATGGGCCTGACGGCGTGTTTTCTGCCCAAACCAGTGGTAGGGGTGAATGGCAGCGGCATGCACACCAACGTGTCGATCAGCAAGAATGGGAAGAACATGTTTTGGGATCCCAAGGGCGAGGAAAAGCTGAGCAAGATGGGCTGGGAATTCTTGGACCGCATCCTCACGCACGGAAATGATATTTGCCTGGTATTTAATTCGAGCGTGAATGCTTATCGCCGTTTGGATCCGCACTTCGAGGCGCCGAATCAGCTCAAGGCGTCGCCCGTGGACCGCGGGGCCATGGTGCGCATCCCCATCGGCAACGAGCGCAGCA
Organism: Candidatus Dormiibacterota bacterium; assembly: GCA_035602135.1. Taxonomy (GTDB): domain Bacteria; phylum Acidobacteriota; class Terriglobia; order Acidiferrales; family UBA7541; genus Acidiferrum. Next base: position 21,649 of record DATNMX010000151.1, on the reverse strand, counting down.
TGCGCACCGAAATCCGCGCGGTCGCTCCCGATGCCAACCCGTACCTGGTGATGTATTCCATCTTCAAGACCGGCCTCGACGGCGACACCGCCAAAATCAAAAATCTGCGCCAGGCTCAACGCTACCTGCCGGACAATATCTACACCGCAATCGCTAACTTCGAGAAAGCCGATTGGACCACTAAGTTATTGGGTGCCGACGTGAAAGGCCGTTACGCGGAATTGAAGCGCGCCTCGGCCGACCGCTGCCCACGCCAGCTCGGCACGGTCGTCAAAGCGCCCGAAGTGCAGTTCCACCACGAAGTGTACAACCAATTTTTGTGGAACTTGTTTTAGAGCTGATACATCGCGAGCTGGAGGGAAAGAGCTTCCCCTCCAAAGGCCAACGTGCAGCGGCATGGCTAGACGCTTGCTTCCTGACAACAAAGTTCCCTCGCTTTGCTCGCGACCATAACTTCACGCGGCTGGCCGTCGGCACGAGCCCTAGGCCTGAGGGGCTGTGATCCAGACCGTTTTTTTCTCGCCGAGTTTCGACAGCATTCCTTCCTAAGTCTCACGTTTGTGATATCTTGTTCGATTCGCGCGTGAATCTGGCTGGTTCAGCTCGGGGCCGCGCCGCGTTGCACTCCGATCAATCTATAAAGGGCATGGGGTCTATGAAAAATTCTTACAATGGCCTAGCGGTTCCTGCGGGCGGCCACGCGATTGGGTACAGTGGCGGTGAATTGCAGGTTCCAGACACGCCCATTATTCCCTTCATTGAGGGCGATGGCACGGGAAGAGACATTTGGAAAGCTTCGCGACGTGTTTTCGACGCGGCTGTGGATCATGCGTATGGCGGCAAACGGCGAGTCTCTTGGTTTGAAGTGTTTGCCGGCGAGAAGGCGTTTAATGCTTTTAAAGAGTGGCTGCCGAGCGAAACGGTGGATGCCATACGCGATTTTCGCGTGGCCATCAAAGGACCGCTGACCACGCCGGTTGGCGGCGGCATTCGTTCTTTGAACGTGGCGCTGCGGCAAATTCTGGATCTTTATTCCTGCGAGCGGCCGGTGCGCTATTACGCGGGTGTACCCTCTCCCGTACGCCAGCCGGAAAAAATGGACATCGTAATTTTCCGCGAAAATACGGAAGACGTTTATATCGGCATCGAATGGAAGTCCGGAACACCGGAAGCGAAGAAAGTTTTGGAATTTCTGAACAACGAGATGTTGAAGGATGGGGAAAAGCAAATTCGCTGGGATTCCGGCGTCGGCATTAAGCCGATTTCTCCGACGGGTACGAAAAGACTGGTGCGCCGGGCCATCCGATACGCGTTGGCAAACCATCGGCCAAGCGTGACGCTTGTACACAAAGGGAACATCCAGAAATTTACCGAAGGAGCGTTCCGCGATTGGGGATACGAATTAGCGCGCGAAGAATTTCGCGCGCAAACCATTACGGAGCGAGAGAGCTGGATCGTCGATAACGTGGACAAGAACGCACAGCTTACGGCAGAACAAAATGCGGCGATGATCGAGCCCGGCTTGGAGCAAGCCGTCGACACTTTCCGCAAGTCCGTGCACCAGGAAGTGAAGCAAACACTGGACACCATCTATGCGACGCATGGCCATGGGCAGTGGAAGAAAAAGCTATTGATCAACGATCGCATCGCGGATTCCGTGTTTCAGCAAGTGCTGCTGCGCGCGGATGAATACAGCGTCCTGGCGACGCCCAATTTGAACGGCGACTACCTTTCCGACGCCTGCGCGGCGCAAGTCGGCGGGCTGGGCATGGCACCCGGTTCAAATATCGGGGACGGCTACGGCGTGTTTGAAGCGACCCACGGCACAGCGCCGAAATATGCGGACAAGGACGTGATCAATCCGAGTTCGGTGTTGCTTTCCGGCGCCATGATGTTCGAGTTTCTGGGCTGGAAGGAAGCGGCCAAGCTGATTGAAGATGGGATCGCGCGGACGATCCAACAAAAACGCGTGACCTACGATCTGGAACGGCTGATGCCGGGTGCGACAAAACTGGGCACCGCGGCTTTTGCTTCGGCCATTATCGAGAATATGAAGGGCGTAGCTGCGGCGCGGTAGTTCGAGACCGTGCTGGATGAAATCTTTTTGGCCATGACACTCAGGAGATAACGCGAATGCGGAAGAAAGTGACGGTGGTGGGCAGCGGCTTTGTAGGATCCACGTCAGCGCAGCGAATTGTTGACGCGGATCTAGCCGACGTGGTGATCACGGATATTCTAGATGGTGTACCGGCCGGCAAAGCGCTGGACATGACGGAGTCGGCCCTTATAACAAGAACCGATTCCCGCGCGACGGGCATTTCGACCAACACCGGCGATTATAGCGCGACCGAGAACAGCGATATCGTCGTGATCACGGCGGGATTTCCGCGCAAGCCGGGCATGAGCCGCGACGACCTTCTCAAAGCCAACCATGACGTGGTGAAAGCCGTGGTGGAACAAATCGTGAAGCATTCGCCGCAGTGCATCATCATCGTGGTAACGAATCCACTGGACGCCATGGCCCAGGTGGCTCTCAAAGTAAGCGGATTCCCCAAGCATCGCGTGATCGGAATGGCCGGCGTGCTGGATTCGGCGCGCATGAGCACGTTCGTGGCTATGGAGTGCAAGGTCAGCGTGGAAAATGTGCACTCGTTCGTACTAGGTGGCCACGGCGACGATATGGTGCCGTTGCCACGGTATTCCACGGTCGCGGGGATTCCACTGCCAGACTTGATTCCCAAGGAACGCATCGATGCGATTGTGGAAAGAACGCGCAAGGGCGGCGCCGAAATTGTGAATCTCCTGAAGACAGGTTCCGCGTATTATGCGCCGTCGGCTGCGGTGCTGGAGATGGTTGCGGCGATTTTGAAAGACAAGAAGAAGATTCTGCCGTGCGCTGCCTACCTGGAGGGAGAATACGGAGTCCACGGATTGTTTGTCGGCGTACCAGTAAAGCTGGGCGAAAAAGGTATCGAAGAAATTATTCAGATTAAGCTGACCGCGGACGAAACCGCCGCGTTGAAAAAATCCACCGCATCGGTGCAGGAGTTAGTGACGCTATTGAGCCTGTAAGAACGGAACACAGCGGCGCAAACTCACATCAAAGAAGAGGACACAGTACTTCGACGCTGCTCTTCCCTGCTCCAGAACGATTCGATAATCTGCGCGCGATCTTGCGCGGCCACCCGGCCGACGATGAGTAATGCGGGAGCCGGAAGCTTTTTATCGCTGGCTAGCTGCGCGATAGATGACCAGCGAATTTGTTGCTGTGCTCCGGTAGCCCCGGAAACGATCACGCAAGGAAGATCCAAGGGCAGCCCGCCGTCGAGCAGCCGCTGAGAAACTTCCGCGTAATCCGGCCCGGGCATATAGAGCACCAGCGTCGTCATGCTGGTAACCGCGCCCCAGTCCATCGAGCTGCCTTCCGGTCCACGCGAAAACGTGGTGAACAGGACTTGCGACGCTACGCGACGATCGGTCAGAGAAATACCTGCTGCTGCGGCGGCTCCGAGCGCTGCCGTGATGCCTGGAACGATTTGATATGGCACTTGCGCTTTGCGTAGCGCGTCAATTTCTTCGCCCGCGCGGCCAAAGATGGACGGGTCGCCGCCCTTCAAACGAACGACAATCTCCTGGGTTTCCGCATAGGAGACGAGCAAGGCGTTGATTTCGTCCTGTGTGAGGAGTTTCTGCCCGGCGCGTTTGCCCACGTCGATAATTTCCGCCGCTGGCGAGATCTGCGCCAGAACTTCCCGGCTGACTAACGAGTCGTGAAGAACAATGTTCGCGGCAGCAAGCAGCCGAGCTGCTTTGACCGTGAGCAATTCGGGATCGCCGGGTCCCGCGCCAATGAGATAGACCTTGCCCATCAAGCGACTCCTTGCGGGCGTGGTTCGCGCCTCGTTTCGCGCAAGAAGCGCTCGAACATTTCGCGGCTGGCTAAATGATGGAGCCTGGCTTTGTTTTCCTCGACATCGCCGTCACCAGCGCGCAACAGCTCGCGAGTTGCTCCCAGCCACTCGAGCCACAGCGCGTATTCTTCGCTATATTGCAGTTCCAGCTCTTTGCGAACGCGCTGCGCGAGCGCCGGGCTTTTGCCATTGGTGGAAATCGCAATTTGCAAATCGCCGCGCTGCACGACGGCGCCATAGTAGAAATGGCAGTTATCGATGTCATCGACGGCATTGCAGAGGATATGGCGCGCCTCGGCTTCCAGATAAACAGCTTCATTGACGCCCGGAGAGGAAGTGGCGGCGATGACCAAGTGTGCGCCCTCCAGATCGGCAGGTTCAAATTGTTTCGCCCACCACTCGAGTTTTTTGCTCTCCGCCAAGTCGGCAATTTTCTGCGTCGCCACCGGGGCGATCAGGCGCACGCGAGCACCGGCATCCAAGAGACCCGTGATTTTTCCTTCGGCGACTACGCCTCCCCCCACCACGACGACCAGGCGATGCTGCAATTTAACGAATATGGGGAAGAGGCTCATGCTCAGTTCTCCACTCCGTGCGGGACGGGGCCAAGCGCGAGGTCGCGCTCCACGGGCGACATCGACGTACCGGCTAGCAACGAACGAATTTCATCGTTCGTGTGACGCGCAAAGAATTGACGAAGATTTTCACGCCCCTCGCGGCGGGCGTTGAATTCTTGCAGAAGCCGCTCGATGGCGTCTGGAACGTCAACGGCCGCGCACCGATATCCGACCGGGCGGGCAATCGAGGCGAACTGCCCGACGCTTCCGCCAATGCAGAAATAGTAGGCATCGACCATGCGTCCGTCCTGCTTTATCTTCTTGCCTTCGATGCCGATATCGGCGATCCAATGTTGGCCGCAACTGTTGGGGCATCCGGTGATGTGCAGCTTGAGGTGCTCCTCAAAATTGGGAAGACGCTCTTCCAGTTCTTCGGTAAGCCAGCGCGCAAAACCTTTAGTTTCCGTTAGCGCCAGTTTGCAGAATTCGGAACCGGTGCACGCGATGGTGCCGCGCGCGAAGGCCGAGGCTTGCACCGGCAGACCCGCGGCTTCGAGTTCCCGCGCAACAATATGCGCACTTTCTTTGGGTACGTTGACGATCAGCAGATTCTGCATGATGGTGTTGCGAAGGTGGCCATCGGAAAAGCGCTCGGAAAGATCGGCGGCCATGCGAAGCTGTTGCGGCGTGATGCGGCCGCGAAGCACGGAAGCGCCGACATAAACACGACCCGGCTGCTTTTGCGCGTGGATACCGACGTGATCACGATGAATGTCGGCAGGAACTTCCTCAGGTTCCGCTGGGTCAAGAGCGTAGCCAATCGTGCGCTGCAATTCTTCGAGGAAGGAATCGGCGGTCCAGCCATGCTGCAGGAACAGAAATTTCAGGCGCGCCCTTTCCCTGCTCTCTCGCAGAGCTTCGCTAGCGCGGAATATTTCACTAACCCCACGCACCACCGAGACGACTTGATCTGGCTTGATGAAAGCGTTTAGCCGCACGCCGAGATGCGGATTGGTGGACAGTCCGCCGCCCACTCGCAAGGTAAAACCAATTTCTTGCTGGCCGCGGTGGCGTATCGCGGCGGTCAGGCCCACATCGTTAATTTCTGGATAGGAGCACCAGTGGCGGCAGCCCGTGATGGAAATTTTGAATTTGCGCGGCAGATTATAGAACTGCGAGTTGCCGCCAAGTTGGTGGTCAACTTCCAGGGCCAGCGGAGACGCGTCGATGATCTCGCTGGCGTCTATGCCGGCAACCGGGCAGCCGGTCACCGTGCGGGCAACGTCGCCGCAGGCGCCGGTGGTGGTGAGGCCCACGTTCCAAAGGCGCTGCAGCACGTCCGGAAGCGATTCGATGGTTACCCAGTGCAACTGCACATTTTGGCGAACGGTGATGTCGGCAACGCTGCGGCCGTGCTGCTCGGAAATATCGGCGATGACGCGAACCTGTTCGCTGCGCAGAATGCCATTAGGGATGCGGATGCGAACCATGAAGAAAGGCAACGCTTTGCCTTCGCCACTTTTGCCGCCAACTACGCCGACGCCATCGCCCTGTGTGTAAACGCCCCAGGTGCGGAAATAGGTACCCAGCCATTCCGGCGGGATAGAACTGAACCCTTTGCGGGCAAAATCCTGAATCTCGTCGAAATGGTCCCAAGCGTTCTTGGAACGCTTGAGGCGCTCGACGCGTTGTGCTTTGGTTTCCGTGACTTCGCTCATTTTTACGTTCACTCGAGAATTTCGCGTTATAAAACAAAAAGCCCACGTAACCAGCTCTCTGGCACGTGGGCTTCGGAACTTTGGATTAATTTACAGCTAAGTTCGGAAACTCGTTTCGCCAGAGAACAGTGTTGTGCGACACGCAGCATTGCATGCGCAGAAACAACACATCATCTGGCGACAAGTCATCATCAACATGTAGCGTACCGCCTACGGATAGCTGTGTCAAACAATTAGCTGGTGCAAAAAACTGATGCGTTCCATTTGAAAAACTGATGCCAGGTGTTCGAGGAACCGGCCTCTTGAGCGGCTTATTGCGGCTTTTTTGCCGCAGCGGGAGCCGGTTTCTTTGCCGGCGCGGGCGTTGCCGGGCCGGTGGACGACGCGGCGATTAACGTCGTTGTCCTGATGTAATCGAGCTTGGGCCAGCCCTTGTCCAGATAGGGTTTGCCCTGGTTCTGGATTTTGTCTTGGTCCGGGCCACCGCCGGAAGGAGCACCTTCGCCGTAGCCCTCATAGAACATGTCGACGACATTCATGCCCTCGGTGACTCGGCCGAAAGGCGAGAAACCCGAGGCGTCAAGCCGCGCATTATCCGCAAGGTTGATGAAGACCTGCGTGGTACGCGTGTTAGGGCCGCCCGTAGCAAAAGAGAGATAGCCTTTCTTGTTGCTTTGCGTGACGGCGTCGTCCTTGATGTTGGCTTTTATCCACGCGGCAGAAACCGGCGGATACGAGCTGATCCCAAACTGCGCAACAAATCCTGGCAGCACGCGGAAGAAGCTGGCGTGGTCATAAAAGTGGTGCTTAACCAAGTTGTAGAAGCGATCGGCGCCGAAGGGAGACCAGGCGCGAGTTACGGTGACGGTAAAATCGCCGCGCGTGGTCGCAAATTTCACTTGATAAGTGTCCGGCGCTTTCTCGTTCAAGCCGGCAGGGCGCAGCAAAGCTCGGTCGTAAGAACGGGCAGCGCCGGCGCTCGCAGGAGTGCCCGCTTTCGGACTAGCGGCTGTTTTGGGAGTAACCGCCTTGTGGTGTTGCGCGGGAGGCTGGGCCGCTACCTGGGCGGAGGCCCGACCTGAAGCCTGAGCTGCTGCACCGAGCATTCCAGCAAGAATTAAAGTCGCGATTTTTTTCATTTCCCTTCCCTCTATATTGATCCAACCTTTTTAAAGGTAGCCCCTTACTTCAAGGCCGCCAAAGTTAGCTCGTTGCTGACTCGTTCGACTTCCGCCATTACGCGCAGCGTATTTTCACCGAGAATTTTCTTCACGTCACTCTCGGAATAGCCTTTTTTTAATAACGCCTCTGTGATGATAGGAAGCTTGGCGGCGTCTTCCATGCCATAGGGCATGTTGGCGCCATCGAAATCCGAGCCGAGGCCCACGTGGTCGACGCCGGCAACCTTTACCGCGTGATCGATGTGCTCGATGATTTTAGCGTATTCCACGCGAGGCAGTTTGCCCTGCGCGACGTATTCGCGGGTGATGCGGTCGCCTTCCAAAAGCTGGCAAGCTTCGTTGTTGCCGCAGCGTTTGTTTACTTCCGCTCCGATTGCGTCATTTATTTTCGGGTTGGCTTTCTCCGCATTGCGAAACTCCTGACTCAGAAAGCCCACGTGATAGTTGATGTGCACCACGCCTCCTTTGGCAGCCAGCGCCTTCATCATGTCATCGGTCATGTTGCGAGGAGCGTCACAAATCGCGCGGCAGGACGAGTGCGACGCGATGAGCGGGGCTTTGCTGACTTCTAGCGTGTCGGCAAAGGTCTTGTCACTGACGTGGGAAATGTCCACCATAACACCGAGGCGATTCATTTCGCGCACCACATTTTTGCCCAAGTCAGTAAGCCCATTGTGCGCGGCTTGGTCCGTGGAAGAGTCCGCCCACTCGTCGTTGCCGCTGTGCGTCAAGGTCATATAGCGCACGCCCAGCGCGGCGTACAAGCGCAGCACAGCGAGATCGCTATTGATCATGTGCCCGCCCTCCACACCCATGAGCGCGGCGATTTTGCCTTGCTGGTGAGCGTCGCGAACTTCGGCGGCGGTGGTCGCCAGGGCGAGATCGCGCGGATGTTTGCGGATTTGTTCGCGCACGGAATCGATCTGATCGAGTGCGCGTATGACGGCGTCAGGACCGGTAACTTTGCTCGGTATCCAGATGGAGAAAAAAATGGCGCCCAGGCCGCCTTCCCGCATGCGCGGGATGTCTATACTCCCTGTGTTGCTCCGTACACCGAGATCGAATTTACCGTCCAGGAAGCGCTGCGTGGTGTCGTCGTGGGTGTCCACGAGGAGGGAAGAAAAATGAAGCTTGCGCGCCCGTTCGGAGATGGAGTCGGCGGAGATGGCTAAACCTATTAAGCCGACAGAAGACACACACAATGACACCAGCAGCAAAGCGCGAACCATTTTTCCCCCAGAACGATACCTTGACCAATCACTGAACAACCGCTTGAACAGTTTGTAGATTGTAACGGAATCTGATTTCTTTGTGCCACCGCACCCACCGTGATTTCAACGCTGCTCCGGCAAGATCGGCAAGGTCAAGGTGTTGACCGTAGATGAGTCGTCGCGAAACTTGACGTATAAGATTTTGTCGGTGGGCCGTGGCACCTTGACAGCTGAGTCCAAAAAGCCTACGGGCACGGAAACAGCGTTAGAGAATTGCGAATCAGAAGCGATGGAATCGATCAGGAATAAATTCGCGCCGGTTAGCGTGCATGGTTGATCGAAACTCTTCGGGCAGCGAAGTTCATTCAAGGACGGAATACGCACCAGATTGGCTAACGGTTGCCAGTCTCCTTTTGTACCATCTGCTCCCACGGCTCGAAAGCGCAGGGCTCCGAAGGCTGAGGGTCCGAAAGTCTTTAGCGGGTCCAATACGGCTAGCAAAGTTTGGGAATCCTGCAAAAGCAAGGCTCCGTCGGCGAAACTTAGCGACGCGCTAAAGGAATCTTCTGCCCCGGAGACTTCGATTTTTTCGTTTCGCGAAAACTTATCGGGTATCTCCGTTTTCAAAATAAACGATAGCCGGCCATCTTGCGGCAGCGCATCCTGAGTTCCTAAGCGAACAGGCGAGGCGGCCGGAGTATTTGCGCCAAGCTGCACGACTTTGCTGACGAGCGTCACCTTCGGACGCGGTGAAGCAATGGTAGTGTGCAAATCCAGGACGCGTCCATCCTGGAGCGTTGCGTGAGCGACTAGCTTTTGATCCGCCTGCAGACCAGCAGCGGAGTCCGCTCCTTGTGCCTCCAGCCGCAATTCATCTTTCTGATCGACGCGCGTCAATTTGGTCGGCACGAAGTGAACGCCACTCAATTCGAAAGTCGCCACTTCATCCAACCGCGTTCCCTGCAACACGCCCGCCTGATCGCCGGCGTTAATCGAAAAACGCTCCAGGCGCGCGGCCTCGGAATAGGAGCGCAACTCGATCTCGTCGGGTTTGGGTAGCCCGAACTGTTTAACCATCATCTTCAGCGCACCGGCCGGTTGATCCTTCAGCGGGACTTGCACTTCCAATTCATCGCCTTTGCGGAGTTTCCAGCTTAATTTGCGTTCCTTCCCTTTATCATCCTGCAACGTAATCTGCTCGACGCATCCTGCGTTTTCCGATTGCAGGCGCAAGGTATCTTCACGACCTACAATGAGCGCGCTTTGATCCGCAGCAGGAACGATCCACTTTGCCGGGTGCGCGGTTCGCAAACGAAACGTAGGACCTGCAAAGTTATCAAATCCCCAGTACCCGCGGAGTGTTCCGGTAAGTTCGGCATCCATTTTTCCCTGCAGCGCACTGGTATCGACCAGAAACCCGCCACGTGCGGCCTCCGCCGTTGCGGGCAAATCCATCGTGCTGCCGGATTTATTCTGGAGGCGCAACACAACATCGTGCGCGATGTCTGTCGAGAACACCAACGGCGCCCCCTCCACAGGAAGAATCAATGATTTTTGCAGGCAGAAGTTCTGCTCTGGATTCACGCGGCGAAGCCAAGGCGCCGGCGCCATCTCCACCGGCGGCAAACCAATCACCAGAACCGACTTGGGCTTGCGGAAGGATGGCGCGTTGTTGAGCCGAAGATTTAATTGCTGCTTTTTTGGCAGCGCCAACGCCGGGATGTATTGGTATTCCGCGCTGTGCAGGTTGCCAAAGATGCGCGCCAAATCCACAACCGCGCCCACATAAGGACTGTAGGATCCTCCGCCGGCCAGTGGCGTGGCGCTAATCGCCCCGATTAAATCCGTCGACGGTTTCGAAGTGAGCGTGGCCACCATGGAGTCGGTACCTCCATCGTTCAATACCAGTTGCTCGGTGTTCTGCATCAAGCATGGTGCTTGTTGCTGCGTCGGTTTGTCGAAGCACTCTTGATCGAGTTTGATATTCAACGTTCGCGCCAGCAGCACGGAGCGGTCATGCAATACCTGCGGATCGGCTTCCGACGCGTCTCTGACATCGCGAAGGTATTTATCAAGCCGCGAACGGTCCAGGCTCGCCTGGTTCAAATCGTGCGCGGCCCTGACAAATATGCCCGGCTTCCCGCGCACTGCGGAGCGCACGCTGCCGAAGTCTCCACCCGTCTCCGGCGCCAGAAATAGCAAGACCTGCTGCGCTCCTTGCGGAACGGTAACCACCAGGCCTTCCTCGCGCACTTCTTTTTTCCACGTTTCCGCTTTGATGAACCAGTCCTCGGGAGGCGGGTTTGTGGATCCGCGTAAAAACGCCACAATCAATAGGTAGTGTACTGATTGGCTTTCAGGAAGTTCCGGGTGAATCCACACGCGATCGCCGGGCTGCAGATTCGGTACTTCGGATATAGGCAAAGATTTTCCGGACCGGTTCACTTTCATTTCTATTCGCGGTCCAGCCAAATCGAAAGGGTTTTCAGCGCCCCTGCCCGCCGTTGCGCTTAGCAGCACGCTAAGCACCGTCAAGCGAAATAACAGTTTGTGAGTGCACCTATACCTAACGTCGTGCGTCACCATCGTTCAGGAAGCTCCTCGGGTTTTGGGGAAAACTCGTAATCTCCAACAACTCAGTTAGAGACACGTTCCAGCGGTCGGGTTGGACAGCTGTAAACGGCGCACTCGCTTCAAGACATGATTTTACAACGGCGCCGCCTGGATGCCACGCTTTACTTGTGGGGATTTACTTAACCGGATGATTTAGCCTACCAGCCAGCCCAGCAGCGCCTGCTTCCACGCGGCGCGGTTAATTTCGGCCAGCGATTCGGTCAACGGAATGCCTTTCGGGCAAGCTTTGACGCAATTTTGCGCGTTGGAACAATCCTCGATGCCGCCATTTCCCATTGCCGCGGCGAGTCGTTCCTTGGCATGCATAGCCCCTGTGGGATGCATGTTGAACAAGCGAATCTGGCTGAAAATTGCGGCGCCCATAAAATCGTTGTGTTCGTTTACTTGTGGACACACTTCCAGGCAATTTCCGCACGTAATGCAGCGCGAAAGCGGATAGCCTTTTTCCTGAACTTCCGGCGCCATCCGGGGGCCTTCGCCTAAATCGTATGTGCCGTCGATCGGAATCCACGCCTTGACACGCTTGAGGCTTTCGAACATGAACTGCCGATCGACCGCCAGATCGCGGATCACCGGAAATTTGGTCAGCGGCTCGATGCGGATGGGTTGCTCAAGTTGATCTACCAGCGCCGAGCACGCCATGCGGGCCTTGCCGTTAATCAGCATCGCGCACGAACCGCAGACTTCTTCGAGGCAGTTCGAATCGTAGGTGACTGGTGTAGTTTTCTTGCCCGCGCGCGTAACCGGATTTTCCGCAATGTCACGCAGGCAAATGATTACGTTCATGGACGGGCGCCATGGTAGCGCAAACTCTTCCCAGCGCGCCGCCTCCTGCCGACCTGCCTGGCGCTTCACTCGAACGGTCACTTGCTTGGTCTTAGCCAATGGAGTTCCTCACGTCAGGAAAAACCGCGCGCTCACCGCCACCGACACGATATCGCAAATTTGCGCCAAGCCAATTCCCCCATTCAACTGACTCGATCTTGCCCATTCTTACTTCACCGCATCATAGTGCCGGGGCCGCGGCACGATCAATGAAGTATCCACCGGTTCGTACGTCAGCTGAATATCTCCATTTGCCCATTTCGCGCGCGTGGTTTTTAGCCAATTGGCGTCGTCGCGCTCCGGAAAATCTGCTTTGTAATGCGCGCCGCGCGATTCGTTGCGTTGCAGCGCGCCCAGTGTAACCACCCGCGCGAGGACCAGCATGTTTTCCAGCTCACGCGCAAAATTCAGCGTTTGATTGGACCACTTCGAGCGATCGCTAAGATTAATCTTCCGGTAGCGCTGCTGCAGCTCGCGGATCCGCCCGTCGGCCGCTTCCAGGTTTTTATTGATGCGTGTGACGGTTACATGCTCGGTCATAATATCGCCAAGCTCGCGCCACATGGTAATTGGGTTTTCCGTACCGCCGTTTGCAACCAGCGCCTGATTTTTCTCTTCTTGTCGCTTCTTTTCGCGCTCGAACACCGGCGCCGCTGTAGACTCCGCGCCTTTCTCCAGGTTCTTCGCATACTTGACGGCCGCCGACCCCGCGACCCCGCCGCCAAAAATGCACGATACCAGCGAGTTTGCTCCCAGCCGATTCGCGCCGTGGTACTGATACTCGCATTCCCCGGCGGCGTAAATTCCCGGCACGTTGGTCGCCTGATTTTCGCCGTCGATCCAGATGCCGCCCATCGTATAGTGCATTGCTGGGAAAACTTGCATGGGCTCGACCCGCGGATCGACGCCGAGAAATTTCTCATAGATTTCCAGGATGCCTTCCAGTTTGCGGTCCAGCGTCTCGCGCGGGATGTGCGTCACGTCGAGGTACACCGCGGCTTTGCCCTCGATCCCCAGCTTTTCCTGATACACGATGCGGTGGATCGCGCGCGTGGCGATGTCGCGCGGCACCAGGTTGCCATACTTCGGGTACCACTCTTCCAGAAAATAAAACCGCTCTTTTTCCGGAATGCTCCTGGCGGGTCGTGTATCGCTAGGATTTCTAGGAACCCACACGCGGCCGCCCTCGCCGCGAGCGGATTCGCTCATCAGCCGCAGTTTGTCTTCTCCAGGGATCGCCGTGGGATGCACCTGGATGAATTCTCCGTTCGCGTAATCAACGCCTTGTTGAAAAAGCGCGGACTGCGCCGATCCGGTACACACTACCGAATTTGTCGACCGCCCGAAAATGGCGCCGATGCCCCCGGTAGCGAAAATTACCGCGTCCGCGGGATGCACTTGCACTTCCATGGAGCGCAAATCCATGGCGCAGATGCCCCGGCACACACCGGCATCATCCACTACCGCGGACAAAAACGTAAAACCCTCGAATTTTTTAACCTTGTCTTCGGATTCATGGCGGCGGACCTGCTCGTCCAAGGCATAGAGCAACTGTTGGCCGGTGGTGGCGCCCGCAAAAGCTGTGCGGTGATAAAGCGTGCCGCCAAAGCGCCGGTAATCGAGCAGGCCTTCCGGCGTGCGGTTGAACATGACGCCCATGCGATCGAGAAGATCGATAATCCCCGGCGCGGCTTCGCACATGCGTTGGACTAGCGGCTGATTCGCCAGAAAATCTCCGCCATAAATCGTGTCGTCGAAGTGGTTGGCGATGCTGTCGCCCTCGCCCTTTTGATTTTTTGCGGCGTTGATGCCACCCTGCGCGCAGACGGAGTGCGAGCGTTTTACCGGCACGATCGAAAAAAGATCGACCGGGACGCCGGCTTCCGCCACGCGTATCGTGGCCATCAGACCCGCCAAGCCTCCGCCCACGATGATGATTTTTGGTTGTCTCATTTGACCAGATATTTGGCGAAGGGATGCCAGTTCAGCCGGAAACTAATAATGATGAGAATCCCCACGACGCTAAAGCTGATACCAACCAAAACGCCAAGCCGTCCGGCGGCACGTTGCGCTTTCTCCGTCGCCGCCAGGCCCCACTTGCACATGAAATTCCAGATGCCCACTCCCAAGTGGAACGAGGAAGCCACCACGCCGACTACAAAGAACGCCACATACCATGGATGCTGCATGTCCCGCGCCACACTTGCGTATGTGGATTTGCCGTGCGTGAGCCACCGTTCCGTGTACAGGTGCCATCCGATATACGCGAACGCGATCAGGCCGGTATAGCGTTGAAACGTGTACAGCCAATTTCCCACCCACGGATACGCGGACACGTTCGATTTGCCCCGCAGCCAGAGGTAAATGCCGTAGCCGCCGTGAAACAGCATGGGAAGAAAGATCGCGCCCCATTCGACCAGCGGTCGAAAAGGAATCGTCTGCAGCTCCTGCGATGTGGAATTATATTTTTCGGGGCTTACCAGAGCGGTGCTGTTGGACCAAAAATGTTCAGCCAAAAAAACGCCAACCGGGAGTATTCCCGTAAATGAATGAAGTTTGCGGAGGAGGTAACTGGTTTTGTCTGGCTGAGTTGCCGTCGCGGACATGCCCTCTCCGCCGCGAAAGTCCTGGCGGCTCGCAGCAAGCGATACCAAAGGGCTTAGGAATGGCGGCGACGACAGTATACGGAGTTGCTCAAAGCGTTGCAAACTTCTCGAGTTTTTCCGAAACCAAACCGCGCCAAATTTGCCGCGTGCGGGTTTTGCCCCGGCACCGCTCGCCAAACTTCTTTCCCCACGCCGCCGAAAATCTCTGCCGCTCCTCACCCGCCACCCTCAAACGAACTCCCCGCGTTGTAATCTGCCTTTAACTATTTTCAGTCAAACACAATTACACGCCCGAATCGTGTTGACACTGCAATACCTTCTTGTTACTTTTTCACAGCGGAATTTTTTTTCATCCAATTCATGACACGGAGGGACGGCCAACCGGCACCATGGCGTTCGTTGCTAAGAAGATTTTCCTCACCAAAGGCGTCGGTAAACATCGCGAAAGGCTTTCCAGCTTCGAGCTCGCGTTGCGCAACGCGGGAATAGCGGCGTGCAATATCGTCCGCGTATCTTCTATCTTTCCTCCCAACTGCAAACTAATTTCCCGCAGCGAAGGACTCAAACATATCCGCCCCGGTCAGGTGGCCTTCACCGTGATCAGTGAAAATTCCACCAAAGAAGCCCATCGCTTGATCGCCGCAAGCATCGGCTTGGCGCTGCCCAGCGACAAATCCATGTACGGCTACCTTTCTGAGCACCATTCCTTCGGAGAAACCGAAGAAGTAGCCGGCGAGTATGCCGAAGAGCTCGCCGCGGAAATGCTTGCGACCACTTTGAACGTGGAATTTGATCCAGACTTGTCGTTTGACGAAAAAAAAGAGGTCTATCGCATCTCGAACAAAATCGTGCGCACCATGAACGTCACGCAATCCGCTGTGGGAGACAAGCGCGGGTTGTGGACAACCGTTCTCGGCGCCGCCATCCTCATCGGCGAAGACGACTAATCTCTATTTCCGTTTGAAATATCCAATCCGTTCCAGCACTGCTCCCACTATCAACGGGAGTGCCACCGTCGCGTCATCAAAAACTTCCGCAAACCGCCCGCCTTCTTCTTCGGGCACAAATTTTCCCCACGATACTGCTTCCGTATAGGTGCTCCCACTCAGGCCGCCCCAATGCACCGGCTCCGGACACACGCGGAGCCCGTAGTTGTACCGCTTCAACGGAATTTCCTTGTACCCACGCCGCGACAACAGCTCTGCATACACGCCGAATTGTTGCGACCAATTGCGCGGAACCCCTCCGCCGACCGTGAAAATGCCCATGCGCTTGGTGGCCAACATGGTGTCCGCGAACTTTTCGAAGTCCTCGAAAGGATCAAAGCGCAGCAGCGGCCGTTTTTCTTTTAACCGCGCGATCTTGTGCAGCGCAAAGTCGATGCCCAGTTCCGAATCGCTGAAGGCCGGCACAAAAACCGGCACGTTATGCTGATACGCGGATTTCAGGATTCCCCGCCCTTGCGAGTTTTTCACCAGGTATTCACCGATGCGCCGGTGAATTTTCCAACTGCACGCCACTTCGTCGGCGTCCCACTCTTCCAGGATTAAGTCCATGACTTCTTCCACATGATCGAGGTTCACCTCTGGCTCGAGGGAGTCGTATACGCGGTTGTAACCGGCGTGGAAGAGTTCTTTATCATCCATTTTGGCGTTGTAGCGGAAATGTGAGTGGCCGGTGGCTTCTACCAGACCATGGGCCATCAGTGCGCCTGTCGAAACAACCGCATTCACTATGCCGGATTCGATCAGATCGCAGAAGATGAGCCCCATCTTGCCGACGGTGAGCGCGCCAGAAAGGGTCATGACCACGAAACAATCTTTATCGCGCGCCATGGCTTCCAGCACATCCGCGGCATCCCCGATTTGCCGGCCCGTAAATGCCGTGTTGCCCATGGCGCGAACCAGCTCATCGATGGTGCGGCATTTCGATAAGTCCAGAGGGAAAATCGGCCGGAGCTTGTCCTTCACCGGATCGTGCAGCACGCGACCGGTTACTGTTTTCTTGCGCTGCTTCGCCATTGCATCTCCTGGAGTGAACAATACCATTTGAGCAAACTTCATCGCGCGATTTTTTCATTTCTCGATAGTGTCCATTGAACTTGGTTGAGATTGATAGTACAAATTCAGCGCGAATGGCACAACAAAACACGGCAAAGATCGCCGTCCGCGCTCATGCTAAACTAAATTTATGGCAGACAAATTTACCATCGGGCTCGTGCAAATGAAATGCACCACGGATGCCGATAGGAATCTTACCCAGGCCGTTGACAAAATACGCGAAGCGGCAAGGCGCGGCGCGCAGATCATTTCACTGCACGAATTATTTCGCAGCGAATATTTTTGCAGAACGGAAGATCCCGATTTGTTCAATCTCGCAGAACCCATGCCCGGGCCTACCACGCAAAAACTCGCAAACATTGCTAAGGAATGCAAGGTGGCGCTCGTTGTTTCGATCTTCGAACGCCGCGCCGCAGGTATTTATCACAACACTTGCGCGGTCCTGGATGCCGATGGAACGTTTTTGGGCAAATACCGCAAAATGCATATTCCGGACGACCCGCTCTATTATGAAAAGTTCTATTTCACTCCGGGCGACCTGGGCTTTCCAAATTTCGATACCAAGTATGCCCGCATCGGCGTGCAAATTTGTTGGGATCAATGGTATCCCGAAGGTTCGCGCATTACCTCGCTCGGTGGCGCGCAGGTGATTTTTTATCCCACCAGCATCGGCTGGCATCCACATGAGAAACGCCAATTCGGCGCGGCGCAGCTGGATGCCTGGCGCACCATGCATCGCGGCCACGCCATCGCCAATGGCTTGTATGCCGCCGTCGTCAACCGTGTGGGCTTCGAAGGTCATCCAGAAAAAGGCGATGCGGGATTGGAATTTTGGGGCAATTCGTTTGTGGCCGATCCGTTCGGCCAGGTGATCTCCGAAGCGTCGAATGATACAGAGGAAATTCTCGTCGCCGAATGCGATCCCGCGAAGAGTGAAGACACGCGCCGCAACTGGCCTTTCCTGCGCGACCGCCGCATCGATGCTTACCAACCCATCCTGAACCGCTGGCTAGCCGAATAATGTTGCCGCGCACGTCGCAGTTTTCACCCGCCATCTTGCGAACACATCTTGCGCTCGACAAATAATCCGCCGATGAAAACTTCCAATCCTCCGAATCCACATCCATTAGGATTCCGCATGCCCGCGGAATGGGAACCACACGAAGCGACCTGGCTCAGTTGGCCGCATGAAGTTTCCGACTGGCCGGGAAAGTTCGCGCCAATTCCCTGGGCCTTTGCTGAAATTATCAGGCATCTCGCGCGCGTCGAGCGCGTATATCTCCTCGTCGAGAATCGCGAAGCTGAATCGCGGGTTCGCGTGATGCTTCAAAAGTCAGACGTGAATCTTGACGCCGTGCGCTTCTTTCACGTTCCGACCGACCGCGGATGGATGCGCGATTCCGGACCAATCGGTGTGAAGAATTCAAAGGGTGAAATTGCTTTCAACCATTTTCAATTCAACGGATGGGCCAAATATGCGAACCATAGAAAAGATGCTGTGGCCGTTACGAAAATAAATAAGAAGCTGCAAAACCGCATCTGGCGGCCCACACACCAGGGGCGCCGCGTCGTCTTGGAAGGTGGCAGCATCGAAGTGAACGGCCGCGGAACGCTTTTGACCACAGAAGAATGCCTGCTTAGCAATACGCAAGAACGCAATCCAGGGTTTACGCGCACTGATTACGCGGAAGTGTTTCGGAATGTTCTGGGAATCACGAATGTCCTGTGGCTGAAAAACGGTATCGCTGGCGACGATACACACGGACATGTGGACGACCTGGCGCGATTCGTTAATCCGTCTACCATCGTCACGGTAGTAGAAGAAGATCCAGGCGACGCCAACTACGCGGCGTTAAAGGAAAATCTCAATTTGTTGCAGTCCATGAAGGATCAGGGTGGGCGCACTCTGCAGGTGGAAACTTTGCCCATGCCCGCACCCGTTTTCTTCAACGGGCAGCGTCTGCCAGCGAGTTATGCGAATTTTTACATCGCCAATAAATTAGTTATTGTTCCTACTTTCAACGATGCACACGATCGCGTAGCGTTGAATAAGTTGGCGGACTTGTTCCCCGATCGCGAAGTTGCAGGCATTCCCTGCCGCGATTTGGTTCTCGGATTGGGCACTCTTCACTGCATGACACAGCAACAGCCCGCAGCCGGATAGTCACAGTTGGCGCGCCGCAGGAAACCTTCTCTGATTTTTCTGACTTTTGATAGACTCCGTCTACCCAAGATTTTGACTCCACAAGCTCAATGGAGGCGTGATGCTTGCAACTCTATATGCGGCGGGCATGGAAACCCGAGTGGTGGAAATAAATGTGCGCAACAGTCTCATCGCATGGCTGCTGATCGGTTTGATCGCGGGATGGCTCGCGGGAAAAATCGCGCGCGGTACTGGTTATGGCTGCATCACGGATCTTGTGCTCGGACTGGTTGGATCTTTTTTTGGCGGCTGGATTTTTGTGAAGCTTGGAATTTTTGGCGGCGGCTTTCTTTATTCCCTCGCGGCGGCAACTGTCGGAGCGATAATCCTGGTCGCCATCGCGCATTTATTCGCCGGCGATCGCTAGTACTGTTTCTAATACTGATCATTTTATAGCATTTTTCACGAATCAAATTCTTCGCACTCGCGAATTTGCAAATGGCTATATCCATGCGGTTAAGTTCACTTTTCTATACGATTGAGTTCACTGTGATACGATTCTCATTTGCGTCTCGGAGATGACGCCTCATTGAGCACTACCGCGCAATCCCTCAGAGCTATTCCTTTAGGCGGCCTCGGCGAATTCGGCATGAACATGATGGTCTTGCGGCTTGGCGATGACCTCATCGTTATTGACGCCGGCATGATGTTCCCGGAATCCGAACTGCTCGGCGTCGATCTGGTCATTCCGGATATCACCTACCTGAAACAAAATCGCGCAAACGTCCGCGCCATAGTCTTGACGCACGGTCACGAAGATCATATCGGAGCGCTGCCCTATATTTTGCGGGATTTGAATGTCCCGATTTACGGAACGCGCTTTACTCTCGCGCTCGTTAAAAAACGCCTGGAAGAAGCCGGACTTCTGGATTCCACCACGCTGCGGGAAGTGCTTCCGGGCCGGCTGGTGGAAATTGGACCCTTTGAAATCGAGTTTATTTCCGTCACACACAGCACCGTCGATTGCGTGGCACTGGCCGTGCGCACGCCGGTCGGAGTGGTGATTCATACTGGCGATTTCAAAATCGATCAGACCCCGGTCGGTGGCGCTCCTTTCGATTTGCACACATTCGCGCGATACGGCAATGAGGGCGTGCTGGCGCTGTTCAGCGACTCTACTAACGTGGAGCGCCCAGGATTTACGCCTTCAGAACGCGCCATTGTTCCGCGCATTGAGGAGTTGTGCCGCTCCGCGCCGCGGCGCGTGATTCTGTCGTGTTTTGCTTCCTCCATTCACCGCATTCAGCAAGTTATCGATATCGGCTCGCGCGTGGGCCGCAAAATCGCGTTTGTGGGGCGCAGCATGGTCGATAACGTGGAGATCGCCCATGGGCTGGAAGTTCTCCGCATTCCGGACGGCATGGTGGTGCGGCCTCAGGATATTCGCGGATTCGATCCTAAGCGGATCATCATCATGGCCAGCGGCAGCCAAGCTGAGCCGATGTCTTCGCTTTCGCGAATTGCCGTGGACAATCACCGCTTTGTGTCCGTGGACGAAAACGACAGCGTAATTCTTTCGGCACGCATTATTCCTGGAAATGAAAAGGCTATTTTCCGCATGTTGGATCACATGTTCCGCCGGCGCGCGCTCGTTTACTACGACAACTCCGCAGGAACCATCCACGTTTCCGGCCACGCCAGCCAGGAAGAACAAAAATTGTTGCTACAACTGGTGAAACCCAAATATTTCGTTCCCGTGCACGGGGAGTATCGTCATCTTTTCCGTCACGCTGCTCTCGCGCACCAACTAGGTTGCGTATCCGGCGACATTTTGCTGCTTGAGGATGGGCAGAACATCGAATTTACGGAGGATGGCGCGTATCGCCGCGATCCGGTCACCGCCGGCAGGGTGTGCGTGGATTCCGGTTCGCTGGAAGAAATTGAAGAAGTGATTATTCGCGACCGCAAGCACCTGTCCGAAGATGGAGTGGTGGTGCCGATCATTGCCATCGATAAGCACACCGGAAAAATGGAAATGCAGCCGGAAATCGTTACGCGCGGCTTGATGAGCGATAACGGGCAGGAATTGATCGCCGGAGCGCGGCAAGTGATCATGAACACGGTGGAGCAATCCAACGCCGAAGAAAAGATGGATTGGAGCGTTATCAAGGAAAAAATTCGCATCGACTTGAAACGCTACATCAACAAACACACTTCCAAGCGCCCATTGATTTTGCCAGTAATTCTCGAAGTGTAGCGCGTTCGGATTTCGATGGCCGCAACGACACCCACCGCACCCACCCCACAGGCCAGCCGGGCCACAGTTCTTTTTATTTTGATCACCGTGACGCTGGACTTTCTGGCGTTCGGCATCATCGCGCCCGTCCTGCCTAACCTGATTATTCAATTCGAAGGCGGCAACATCGCGCGCGCCGCAGCCATTACCGGTTACTTCGGATTTGCGTGGGCGGCGATGCAATTTCTTTTCTCCCCGATTCTCGGCGCCTGGTCAGACCGTTTTGGCCGGCGTCCCATTATTCTTATTTCTTGCGCGGGACTCGGCCTCGACTACATTTTCATGGCGCTGGCTCCCACGCTCGGCTGGCTTTTTGTTGGACGACTTATTTCCGGCATCACCAGCGCGAACATCGCCACCGCTTTTGCTTACATCACGGACGTGACGCCGCCAGAACGCCGTGCCAAGCAATTCGGCTTGCTCAGCGCCGCGTTTGGTTTGGGTTTTATCGTTGGCCCGGCCATCGGCGGGTTTCTGGGCAACATTCATCTGCGACTTCCCTTCTGG
>DATNMX010000150.1:0-17806 GCA_035602135.1 Candidatus Dormiibacterota bacterium | reverse complement strand
GAGAGCATAAGAATCACGATCGCAGCGACAAGATATTCACCGAGAATTACCGAGGTGACGATCGAGATTCCGGCGAGGTGATCCGATCCGAATTCCCGCGCAAAAAGTTTTTGCGTCAAGGGTACAAGGAGAGGTATACCGGCGATGATCAAGACCGCGATAAGGGGAACTTGCCAAGCGATCCGGGGAGAATGCAGAAGATATCGAAGAAACAGATGGAGAAGAATGCCTGCAATGGTGAAGAACGCAATGTTGTTCGGCCTCGTCCACACAGTAAACGCACTGGGTCCTTCCACCTGAAGTGTCTGCATGGCCTGCACGGCTCCGAGCGCGCTGGGTTGTTCGGAAATAACGATCCCAGTCGACGGGGAAGTCTTAGCTTCATTCTGAATACTCTCGTCCCGGATAATACTCACTAGGCAGCTCCGCTTCTTTTCCCAAGACTCATGGTTTCAGGGCACCTTCCCCCCAGCGTGTAGAGCGCCCGGCGAATTATGCCGGGCCTAACTCTTCGCCTTTGGTTTTGCCACATCGAGCGAGCTTAAATTCTCGCCGGCACGGCCAATTCCTCTTCGACGTTCAGCTCAGGAACGAGTGTGATTTTGAACTGAAGGGAGCGTGCGACGAAGCACGATTTTTCGGCCTTTTCAAGTATGAGGATAGCCCGGTCACGATCTTCTTCTTTCAGAATTGTGACGACAGGCCGCAGTTTGATTTCCGTAAAACGCCAGCTACCATCCTCTTTGCCGAGCACGCCTTCCGCGTCCAGGTTGAAGGATGCAAATCCCAAGCGGGACTTCTCCGCAATACCGGAGAAGGTGCTGACAAAACAGCTTGCCACAGCGGCGACGAGGAAGTGTTCCGGTGTCCAGCGCCCTGGCTCCCCCAAGAACTCCGGTGGGGCGCTGAACGATATACAAGGCAGGACTCCTTCCGCGTGGACGACGCCATTGCGTCCGCCCGCGGCGAATGCGTTGACTCGATATTCATGGTGAGCTTCCATTTGCTTCTCCTTTCATCTTCACAGCGGGAGACTGTTTCCGATTCTGGCCCCGCGTTAGCAATTCAACCTAACAAGGGGGCCCTTACGACGCTGTGACCTGAGTCACGATTGAAAGTGATGGGCGTCACAGCCAGACGGACTTGTCTGGGCGTATTCGTGGTACGTAGGGAGGTGGCCCATGAAAGCAGTTCAAGCAAGAACGAGAATCGCACTGAAAAATATTCTGTTTGCCACTGATTTTTCTGCAGCGGCAGACGCAGCCGCACCGTTCGCGATCCAGATCGCGCGGAGTTACGGAGCGAAGGTGTACGGCTTACACGTAAACCCATACGACGATTACACCTCTGCCGCGCCCGAGGCGTGGGCAATGATGGCGGACGCAACGGAAAAGGAAACCAAGGAGCATGCCCGTCGCCTGGATGAGCAGCTCAAGGGCATCGAACACGAAGTGGTGATTGGTCAGGGCAACATTTGGGAAGCGACAGCGAAGCTGATCAAACAAGAGGAAATTGACCTGATTGTCCTTGGGACGCGTGGGCGGACGGGGCTTGGCAAGGCATTGCTCGGTTCTGTTGCCGAGCAGATTCTGCGGCAAGCGCCGTGCCCGGTGCTGACCGTGGGACCGCACGTGACCGCTCGGCCGTACGTGAACGGGCAGCCCGAAGAAGCAGCGAAGTTGCGGGAAATCCTCTACGCCACGGATCTGGCCGCGGACTTTCCGGTTGCTGCACCGTACGCCATCTCACTGGCGCAGGAGAACCAAGCTCACTTGGCACTTCTATACGTCATTGAGGAGCCTCAGCAGCCTGGGGAGATCGCGGAGATGAAAGTCGGCAAGCTACGCCAACTTGTTCCACAAGACGCAGACCTGTGGTGCGAGCCGCATTACCTCGTCGAGCAGGGGATCCCAGTAGAGAAGATTCTGGAAGCCGCGGACAGACGGAACGCCGATCTGATCGTGCTAGGAGCGCATCCGGCAAGGTGGCTGGCGACGCATGTAAACGCAGGAACAGTTCACAAGGTTGTTTCGGAAGCAAAGTGCCCAGTCCTGACGGTTCATGGCTGAGCACCGATTGAGGGCGCGGTGAAGCGAACGTCAACTGCGCTGCGCGCTCCGGGGTCGATGACCGGCGACCAAAGCTTCATGCGTTTCGTCGGCATCGGCCCCGGCAATTGAAAGAAGGAGACGAACATGTCCACGACTTTCGAGGAAAGAATTCAGACAGAGAATACGATTTCGGCATCGCTGTTGGCGAACGCGTGCTGGTGGGAGCCATTACGCCTTGCGGCCAGTGCAATTACTGCTTGAGCGGCGACTGGTCGCAATGCGGCGGCGCGATTGGCGGCTGGAAATTCGGGAACACGATCAACGGCGCGCAGGCGGAGTATCTTTTGGTGCCGAACGCGCAAGCGAATCTGGCGAAAATTCCTGATGATCTGCGCGATGAGCAAGTGGTTCTGCTGGCGGACATCGCTTCAACGGGGATATCCGCAGCAGAGAGTGCTGATTTGCAAATCGGCGATACGGTCGCAATTTTTGCCCAAGGGCCAATCGGACTTTGCGCTACGGCGGGCGCCAAACTAAAGGGAGCGAGCCTGATTATCGCGGTGGAATCGGACCCGGTGCGCGCGCAAATGGCCAAGCGAATGGGCGCCGACGTCGTTCTCAATTTTGAAAAGATGGATGTGATCACGGAGATCAAGCGCCTCACGGGCGGAACAGGCGTCGACGTAGCGATTGAGGCGCTGGGGATGCAGAGCACGTTTGAGAACGCGCTGCGTGCGCTCCGCGCTGGAGGAACGCTGTCCAGCCTGGGTGTGTACTCGGGGAAACTTTCCGTGCCTCTGGAGCCATTTGCCGCTGGTCTTGGCGATCACAAGATCATCACGACACTTTGCCCGGGAGGCAAAGAGCGAATGCGCCGGCTGATCGAGCTCGTCCGGCATGGGCGGCTCGACTTGACGCCGCTCCTCACTCACACGTTTTCGCTGGACCATATCACTGAGGCGTATAAGCTGTTTGGCGAGCGGCGAGAGGGCGTGATCAAAGTGGCGATCAAGCCGTAATCATTCGAAGAGGAACGTTAGGTCGCGCTACATAACGTCGATTAGTTCGCGCTTGCCTGGCCACTAATCCTTGCGGACGCGAGGCGCCAGCAGTCGCGGGCGATGGCCCAATCTTCTTGGGCGCGCACAATTAAGACGTGAACGGCTGAATCGGATACGGAGACTTCCTGGTCCACGGGAGACTGCGCGTTTTTTGCGGCATCGAGTTTCAGGCCGAGAACTCCGAAGTTGGCACAAGCGGCTGCTCGCACTTCCGGTGAATTTTCTCCTATGCCTGCGGTAAAGACCAAAGCATCTATTCCTCCCAATACTGCAATCATTGCGCCGATACCTGCCTGAAGGCGATGCACAAAAATCTCAAAAGCCAGCTTGGCGCGCGCGTGGCCATCTTTCATCGCGGCCACAATCTGCCGCATGTCGCCCGAGATTCCAGAGATTCCCAGCAGACCTGATTGGGTGTTCAGCACGTCGTCGAGTTGCTGCCCTGTGAGCGGACCTTGCCGCATTAAATAAGTGAGGATTCCAGGGTCGACGGAACCTGAGCGTGTACCCATCATCAGCCCTTCCAGAGGCGTAAAGCCCATCGTCGTATCGACGCTCCGGCCGTCGCGGATCGCCGCAAGGGAACAACCGTTTCCAAGATGGCAGGTCACCAGTTTGAGTGACCGCAAATCTTTTCCCAGCAGTTGTGCCGTACGTTCCGCGCAATACTGATGATTGATCCCGTGAAATCCATAACGGCGAATCCCCTGAGCCAGCCATTCATACGGGCCGGGATACACAGCGGCAGGCTGCGGCAATCGGCTATGAAAGCCGGTGTCGAATACCGCAACCTGGGGTACACCGCCGATGCGTTTCTCGATGGCCGCAATCCCGTCCAACTCGGCGCGATTATGGAGGGGTGCAAAGACGGACATGCGCGCGATTGCAGATTTCACTTCCGGCGTAATAGCCGTGGCCTGCTCGAAGTCCTGACCGCCGTGAACGATACGATGACCGACCACATCGATTTCCGATAGCGAGGAAACGACGGCAGTGCTTCCGCCCGACAGCGTACTAAGCAGGTGGTCGATGGCCTCCGAGCGCGATGCAACCTGGACGCGTTCCTCCAGATTTCCTCCGCGCAGGTTGCGCACCTGCACGTCAGCTTGATTCCCAGACCATTCGATCTGACCCTCCCACGCTGGTGCTGGAGGCTGTTCGGGAAGGGCGCCGCCGAGTTCATACAACGCAGTCTTCTGGCTGCTGGAACCGGAATTGAGCACTAGGATTTTCATGAACTAATAGGGCCATTTCCAATCCCGGATTTCCGGCAAGTCGTCGCCATGTTCGCAGATATATTGTTTGTGTTCGATGAGCTTGTTGCGCAGGAGCTGTTTGAAATGTGCGCCGACGCGTTGCAAACGGGGCACGCGGTCGACCACGTCGCCTGCCAGATGAAAGCGGTCCAAATCGTTCAGCACGGTCATATCGAAAGGAGTGGTGGTCGTTCCTTCTTCTTTGTATCCGCGGACGTGAATATTGTCGTGATTGGTCCGTCGATAGGTCAGGCGGTGAATCAGAGTCGGATATCCGTGGTAGGCAAAGATGACCGGCTTGTCGACCGTGAATATCGAGTCGAAATCGCGGTCCGAGAGGCCATGAGGATGTTCGCTTGACGGTTGGATGGTCATCAAGTCCACCACATTGACGACGCGGATCTTGAGGTCCGGAAAATGCTGTCGTAGCAGATCGACGGCCGCCAGGGTTTCGAGCGTAGGGATATCTCCGGCGCAGGCCATCACCACATCGGGTTCTCCTGGTTGATCGTTCGAAGCCCACTGCCAAATCCCGACTCCAATGGTGCAATGCTCGATGGCGGATTGCATGTCCAGCCACTGCAGTGCAGGCTGTTTTCCTGCAACGATTACGTTGACGTAGTTTCGGCTGCGCAGGCAGTGGTTCGCCACCGAAAGAAGGGTATTGGCATCCGGAGGAAGGTACACGCGCACGATGTCCGCCTTCTTGTTCACAACATGGTCGATGAAGCCGGGATCTTGATGGGTGAACCCGTTATGGTCTTGGCGCCAAACGTGGGAGGTAAGGAGATAATTCAAGGAGGCGATCGGGCGTCGCCAAGGAATATTTCGCGTCACTTTGAGCCACTTGGCGTGCTGATTGAACATGGAGTCCACAATATGGATGAAGGCTTCGTAGCAGGAAAAAAAACCATGGCGGCCCGTGAGCAAATAACCTTCCAGCCAGCCCTGGCACATATGCTCGCTTAGGACTTCCATGACGCGGCCGTCTCTCGAAAGATGCTCGTCGGTCGGCTCAATCGGTTCCATCGTTACTTTGTCGGTGGCTTCAAACAACGCTTCGAGACGGTTAGACGCAGTCTCATCAGGGCCAAATACTCGGAAATTCTTGGAGTCTGCATTCCGCTTCATCACATCGCGCAGAAGATATCCCAAGACTCGAGTTGCTTCCGCCGTCTCCGTGCCGGGCTTCGTCACCTTCACCGCATATTCGCGGAAGTCCGGCATTACAAGGTCCTTCAGCAAAGCCCCGCCATTCGCGTGCGGGTTTGCACCCATCCGACGTACGCCGGTTGGCGCCAGTTCCGCCAATTGTGGATTCAGCTTGCCGTTGCTATCGAACAGCTCTTCCGGCCGATAGCTCTTCAGCCATTCTTGCAATATTTTTACGTGGTCCGGATGGGACACAAAATTCGTAACGGGGACTTGGTGCGCACGCCAAGTGCCTTCGACCGGTTTTCCGTCCACTACCTTTGGCCCAGTCCAGCCCTTCGGCGTTCGCAGGATGATCATTGGCCACGCAGGAAGGCTAGTGGACCGTCCCGCACGGGCCTCATTCTGAATCCCGCCAATTTCCGCGATGATGGTGTCGAGCGTGTGGGCCATGAGTTGATGCATGAACTCCGGCTCATGACCTTCGACAAAATACGGTTTGTAACCATAGCCGGTGAATAGCTGAGTCAACTCCGCGTCACCCATGCGGCCGAGTATGGTGGGATTCGCGATTTTGTATCCGTTCAAATGCAGGATGGGAAGAACGGCGCCGTCGCGCGCCGGATTCAGAAACTTGTTCGAGTGCCAGCTCGCGGCCAGCGGACCCGTCTCGGCTTCACCGTCGCCGACCACGCAGCACACCAGCAGGTCGGGGTTGTCGAACGCAGCTCCGTACGCGTGAGCAATTGAGTATCCCAGCTCTCCGCCTTCATGAATGGAGCCTGGCGTCTCTGGGGCGACGTGGCTGGGAATTCCACCCGGAAATGAAAATTGTTTGAAAAGGTTCTGCAAGCCCTCCTCGGTTTGTGAAATGTGGGCGTACAGCTCGCTATAGGTGCCCTCCAGGTAGGTGTTGGCAACTAGCCCGGGACCTCCGTGCCCCGGGCCCGCAATGTAGATCACATTCAGATCGTGCTTTTTGATCAGCCGATTGAAATGGACATAAATGAAATTCAAACCCGGCGTGGTGCCCCAGTGGCCCAGCAAGCGCGGCTTGATATGCTCGATCTTCAGCGGCTCACGCAGCAGCGGATTCGCGTAGAGGTAGATCTGTCCAACAGAGAGGTAGTTCGCCGCCCGCCAATACGCATGCATCTTCCGCAATTCTTGTTCGGACAGGGGACGCTTGGAGTCGTAAGGTTTCGCTGTACCTGTGCATGCCCCTGTAGCCATATCGGTGCCCTCCTGGTGTGGAAAATCGAGGTCGTGGCGCAAGCAGGGCGGGCTCGGGTAGAGTTCTGTCCGCCAAAACTAAGATTCAATCTTATGCCCGGAAACTAGAAAACACTATTACAACCATCTGACGGGTCAACTCGCTCCCTCGAGCATATGATCCTCTGAGATCAGTCGAGAGAGAACCACGATGACCGTTTTGTTCCCGGGGAACGGCGGCGGTCCGCTAAGTTGCTGCCAGCGCCTTGCGAGGTATCACGGTTGCGAGTTCCGGCCATAGCGACTGGAGCACGACTCCGTTTCCTTCTTCGTGCACTAACGTAAAAACATGCGAACACGGCTCGCAAAGCCAGTAATGGCTTACGCCGTGGATTCCGCCCGGCGGATCGGGCGTTGCATGATTCTCGTTTGCTGCCACCGGATCGGGGCGAAATCGGAAGAACTTGCCTCCGCCGGTCCAATGAAAGGCTGTCGGACACGCGGGGTTCGCGCATTTCGGATGCTGCTTTTGATAGAGCGGCGTTCCTTTCAATGTTCCACCGCTGGCTGCCGGCTGCGGGCTGGTAACCGTTGGTATCGGCGTCCGCAGTTCCCTCAAACACTGAATGATGGAGCGCAGCCAGGTTCCGACGGTTTGTTCGGTCTCGCCGGGGTCACCGTAGCGGTAGAGAGAATCCAACGTTTCTCCCGCGGCGTTGAGCGCAATGTGGCGGCAGGGAATTTTCGTTGAACAGAATTCGGCCGGCACTAAGTGCATCAGGACACAATCGCTGCACGGACCGGGCTTCTCTTTGGAGTCGTAGCTCATGCACGTCGGAGAATCCTCGAAAATAAAACGAGGTCTCCAGGGCGTTTTCGGCGAGTGGCTATAGCCCCCCTGCTCGAGGAATTGCAGTTCACGTTCAAGAACTTCTAACAGGTCGCGTTCATCTTTCGGCATGTTGCACCTCCCCGCAATTCAAAATATGGGCTGAGCCGAAAGGAGATGCAGTGATGCTGGTCACAGAACGGCGTGCGATTGATCACAACAGCGAGATTGTTTGTCTTCGTCGGCGGGTCCGTTCTTACGCAAACGTTACACGCTTTGCAGCGCGACAGTCTTCACCACGAAGCCAATACCCGGGGCATGCAGCAGGGTATTGTGGATGAGACAGTGGCGTATGGCCTCCTCGACCCCTGCGCGGTGTTCGTCGCTCAAGGCAGCGGGAATTTCCACTTCAATGCGAAAATCGTCCATACGCGGAGGATTCTTGGCTTTCTCAGCAGTGACCAGAACCTTGGTGCCTTCGGTAGCCAATTCGTGTTTCTTCAGGTACTGCGCAGCGTAAAAACCCACGCAGGAACCCAAAGACGCCAACAAGAGTTCCGGAGGAGTCATGCCCTCGTCGAATCCACCGCTCTCCGGCGGTTGGTCGCAGGCGATCTTGTGTTGCCGCGCGGTGATCTCGAACTGCACACCGCCTAAGTGTTCGACACTTTCATGTGATTTTCCTTCCGTCGTTTAAGTCTACACCCTGGCCTACCGCGGTTGGCCGCTTTAGACATCGGCGAGAGGTTCTGCTTTGTTCACCTTGTCCAGATGCTTCGGGATCAGTTCGCCCATTGGACCACGCTCCCCGCCGGGCCGGTCCACAACCAGTTCGGGGTGTTCGCGCCGAAAAGTCTCCGCGATATGGCAGCTCCAGCAGACGGGTTTGTAAGTCTCAAGAACCCGTGGCAGGCTTTCGGGAGCGAGTTCGCTCCATTGCACTGTCTTCCGGCCGGGGCCCATCAACGCTGGCCGGTGATCATGCCAATGGATCTCGCCGAACGGCTTGCAGCAGTACACGCAAGTTCGCCCGCGGTACCAATCAGCGACCTTGGTCCACACCAGGCAATTTTGCGGGTCCGCACCGATTTGACTCAGGCATTCTTGCCCGCAGTCCTGGCGCTCAGGCCAGCGGGAACATTCACTCAGGCGGATACCGGGCCGCCCGGTCAGCGAGCTGAGCGCGGCCTTGCTCGCCGCCACTTTGACGGCCACGGGCTTGCCGGTCTCGGGGCAGGTAAAAAGCATCTTGCCCCGATACCGGAGGAACACGCGCGTGCCGTAAGTGAAGGCGGCGGCAATCCCAGCAGAAAGCACGAGTGCCACGATGAAGAGATAAGCAGCGGTGTTCATTTCAGGCTCCTTGCGACTAAGCGTTGGGAATCATCTCCCAGAACAATGCGATCAAAATTCCGTAGTACACGGCCACAACTCCCAGACTTACCAGGAAAGTGCTGCGGTCTTTTCCGAGCCCGGCGTACTCTTTCTTCCAGTGTCTGGCGCAGAGGGCAATCATCAACACCGCGAACAGCGCAGTGATCAACGCGATTGCACTCACAAGACTCGCGGTCAAGTTAGTGCTTTTCAGTCCAAACAACTGCTGCGTGGAACTGCCCAATATTCCGGTTGCATAAGCCATGCCCAGCCACACCACCGAAGCCACCATGCCGATCATGTACGCCCATCGATCCTCCATATAGAACAGCATCACCAAAATGGCGATATAGAGAATCGACTGATACAGGTGGATCAGGAAGAAAGTGGGTTCCAGGTGTGTCAGCAAGAGAAAACAAACGATTTGCGCACCTGCCAGCGTGGCGATATCCCGATACGGCCTCATAAATCCTCCTCGTGATCGTCGTGCCATCATCCGGGAAGCAGGCCAATTTCCATCTTCCGGACGGCAGCGATAGATCCTGCTGAATCTTGCACCCGCACGATCAAATATGGACTCAGCCGAAAGAGGCTTCTGTAACCGGCATCACATTAGGACGTGACGGCCATCACCGTCGGGAAACTCCGGATTGCGGTAGAAAGATGAGGATTCAGTTGTCGTCGAGCGGACGGCTGCGTATGCCAAGCGGGTTTCGTTTTGTGTCGCGCAGAGAGGGAGGTATACTCCGGGGCGGTGAGTTTATGCGCGCCCCTTACGGCCTAGAGATTATTGAGAGCTGCATGTCCTGCCCTCACCGCGAGGACCGGCTTTTCTGCAACCTCCCTTCCCCGGCGATGGAGAAGTTGGCAGCCATCACCTCAGCTTCTTCTTACCCCAAAGGAGCGACGCTTTTCGTTGAGGGGCAGGTGCCGCGCGGCGTGTTCATCCTGTGCAACGGTCGAGTGAAACTGTCGACGACTTCGGCAGATGGAAAAACGCTGATCGTGAGAATCGCAGACCCGGGGGAAGTCCTCGGATTACCCGCCACTGTTACTGAAAACCCTTATGAGCTTACCGCAGAAGTGATCGAACCAACCCAAGCGAACTTTATCCCCCGTCAGGAATTCCTGAACTTCCTCCGCGAGCACGGCGAAGTGGGGTTGCGGGTCGCGCAGCAGTTGGGTGAAACCTATCACTCCGCAATCGCAGAAATGCGAACCATTGGACTCTCCCATTCTGTAGGTGAGAAGTTGGCCCGCTTCCTGCTGGATCTTTCCGCAGGCCATGACAACGGAAAGGGTGAGGTAAAAGTCACGCTCACGCTCACGCATGAAGAGATTGCCCAGATGATCGGAACATCTCGAGAGACGGTGACGAGACTCTTTGGTGAATTCAAGAAAAAACAACTCTTGCAGGTAAAAGGCTCAACGCTCATCATTAAAAACAAAGCAGGGCTCGAAGGCGTCTTGAACTCTTAGTCCTGCTTCCCCTTCCTGGAAATCCCCTTCGCGAAATTGCGCCTGTGACGGGCGTCACATCAAGCGGTGACGTACGTCACGGAAGGTCACCGGAACTACAAGCAATAATGTTGAACATGAAAATTGGGGTAAAATCCGGGGAACTCAGCTCGCGGTTCGGTGGGCAAGATTTGGAGGGAGACGAATGAAAGGTCGCATACTTAATACCGGCGTTGCGGCGATTGTAACTTCGATCTTGGTCGTGCTTTGGGTGATGCTTGCGTCGGTGCCTAAGACTTCCGCGATTCCCGCGTTTTCGCGGAAGTACCAGACGTCGTGCACCACTTGCCACAACAATTATCCAGAATTGAACGACTTCGGGGAGGCCTTCAAGAAGAACGGGTTCAAGTTCCCAAAGGACGACGAGGTCTTCGTGAAAGAGCCCCCTGTCTTGCTGGGGTCAAAGGCGCAGAAGGAAGCATTCCCTGGTGCCGTCTATCCCGGCGAGATTCCAGGTTACCTGCCGATCGCGTTCCGGTACGAGGGGAACTTTACTCTCAACCGCAAGCAGCCTCCGGGGGTCATCGCGCAGAACGGATTCGCGCCGCGCACAGACCTTTTTGCTCCAAACACCTTCACGATCATCAGTGCGGGGAGCTTCGGGCAGAATTTGTCGTTCTGGATTGATGATGACATCTCCGTCGGAGCGGCCAATGCCAATGGTTTTATGGGCGACGGCTGGCTGAAGTACAGCGATCTGGGCCACGCTATCGGGCTGCCGAAGAATTCACTGAACGTCAGATTCGGACAATTCGAGTTGGACCTGCCCTTCACACAGGCAAAGACCATCTACCTTTCACCTTATGACATTTACAGCGAAACGGCTGTGGGAATAGGCGGCCCGTGTCCCAGTGGCGGGGCGCCCTTAGCCGTATGCGAGACAGCAAACAACACGACGATTTTTGGTTCGCCGCAGCGAGGCATCGAGTTCGGTGGCACGCCGAACAATGGCAACTTCGACTGGTCGGTCGCGATCACGAACGGGAGCAATGTCGGAGCGGCGACGCGTAGCTCGAAAGACGTCTACGTTCGGCTTTCTCAGAGGTTCAACCTGGAGCGCGATCCGGAAAGCCGCAATGCCATTCAGGCGGCGGGGCCAACCGGTCCCAGGGACCACACTTCAATTCGTCTCGGTTTCTTCTACTATTACGGCAAGAACCAGCAGAATCAAGACGGATTACTGTTTCCCGGTGTCTTGACAACCGTTGAGGAGCCCTTCTATCGCGTGGGCGGCGATCTTCGTTTCAAGTACCGCAAACTGGAGCTTTTTGGTCTGGGCATGTACGGTCATACCGACAATTCTCTGTTTACTCCCGCGGCGGGCACGACGCCTGCGACTATCGGACCGGCACGTGCAATCAATTTTGCAGGCGGGTTTGCCGGCGCAAACTACTGGTTCTATCCCTGGCTGATCGGGACCTTTCACTATGACGCCGTGAATTCTCATGCGGACTTCGTGAACGGTGCACCCGCATCGCAGTACCACACTCGGAACCGCTTCAGTCCCGGCTTTCAGGTCCTCGTGCGTGCCAACATTAAGGTTGTTGGCGAATATCAATACACCTTTGGGCGGCCGTACACGGATCCCGTGAGCGGAAATACGCTCTTCTTCCGTCCAAACACGTTCCAGACGGGCATTGACTACGTCTTCTAGAAATACCGGGCTCTGAAATTGAATCGCACGCATACCAAATACGAGAGGAATATCATGAATCTATTGAGAATCGCAGCGAGGGCAGCGGTCGCAATGAGTGTCACGCTGGCCCTGGGAGTCGCAAGCCGGGCCAATGAGATCAAGGGCAAGGTCAGCGTCCAGGGGATCAAGTCCGCGGAAAACATCGCCGTTTACGTCGATGTGATTGCGGATAAGAAGTTTGAGCCGCCAAAAGACCACGTGGTTATCGACCAACGCAAGATGTCGTTCATTCCGCATGTGGTGGCCGTGGAGGTGGGGACGACGGTCGACTTCTTGAACAGCGACCCGGTCGGCCATAACGTGTATTGGCCGTCGATCAGCGGCAACAAGAAGCTCTCCCACAATCTGGGGACCTGGCCGAAGGGCGACAAGAAACCGTTCCAATTCAATGACCTCGGCACGGCCTCTCTCCTTTGCAATGTGCATCCCGAAATGTCCGGATATGTCGTTGTCGTTCCCACGCCGTATTTTGCGGTTACCGACAAGGACGGCAATTTTGAAATCAAGAATATCCCGGCGGGAAAGTACACGTTGAAGACTTGGAGCGAAGATGGTAAACCAAGCACGCAGGCCGTGGATGTGAGCGGGGCAACCGCGACGGTGGAACTGACGGTCAAAAAGTAGGAGAGAGAGGGATCCGGACACCTCGTGGCCAACCGAACCAAATTAGTTGACCTTGAGTGGCTAGAATCGAACTTCCCCTGCATGCAGGCGTGTCCTGTGCATACACAGGCCGGACGGTACGTCACGCTGATTGCGCAGGGGAGGTACGAGGAAGCGTACCGCTATGCCCGGGTTCCTAATCCCTTTGCGTCGATTTGCGGGCGCGTTTGCGGGCATCCGTGTGAACCGGCGTGCCGCCGCGGAGAATTTGATGCGCCTATTTCAATTCGCGCATTGAAGCGTTTCGTCACCGAGCGCCACGGGCCGGAATCGCGAAACCCGGTGGATGTATTTCCCGAAAAGCCGCGGGCGTTTCGGCCTGAAAAGATCGCGATCATCGGTTCGGGTCCCGCGGGCATGTCTGCGGCACACGATCTGGCGCTGCTCGGTTATCCGGTGACGGTCTTCGAAGCTGCCGCGGTGCCGGGCGGAATGATGCACCTGGGCATTCCCGAATACCGGCTACCTCGAGATGTTTTGCAGGCGCAGATTCGCGAAATTCTGGACATGGGACCGGAACTTCGCCTGAATATGCGACTCGGTCGTGACTTCTCACTGGAAGATCTTCGGCGTCAGGGCTACAAAGCTGTGCTCCTTGCCTTTGGCCTGCACCGCAGCCGTGACCTTAATCTTCCCGGGCATGAGCTGGACGGAGTCGTGAAAGGTATCGATTTTCTCCTCAACGTCAATCTAGGCTACCGCTTCTCCGTCGGTAAGCAAGTCGTGGTGATCGGTGGAGGCAACGTAGCGATCGACGTGGCACGCTCCGCGATGCGCGAGCAGCAGAAGCTCGCCGTGGACAAAGAGGCCGCAGGGCTTCCCAATGAACTAACCTCCAGTGAAATGGACGTCGCGATGAAGGAGTTCATGGACGTTTCCCGTCAGGCGCTACGCATGGGCGCTCGCGAGGTGCACCTGGTGTGCCTTGAATCCCGGATGGAAATGCCGGCTTCAGAGGAAGAGATTGAAGAGGGTCTGGTCGAAGGGATCAAGATTCATCCCTCGCTTGGCCCGAAGCAGTTCGTCGGCCAGAACGGCAAAGTGACTGGGCTCGAAGTGATCCGTTGCACATCTGTATTCGACGCGCAGCGGCGGTTCAGCCCGACCTTCGCACCCGGCACGGAAACAGTGATTCCGTGCGACACAATCATTCTGGCCATCGGGCAAGCTTCCGATGTGTCATTCCTCAAGCCCGCCGATGGCATTGAAACCACACGTCAGGGCACTCTGAAGATCGATCCCGCAACTCTGATGACCACGGCGCCGGGGATTTTTGCAGCCGGAGATATCGCTTTTGGTCCGCGGCTGATCATCAACGCGGTTGCGGATGGCAAGAAGGCCGCAGAAGAAATCGACAAGTTTATTCAAGGTTCTGCGTGGAAGCCTAAGCCGCAGTACGTGCAAATCACGGTTCTTGATCACCACAAGATGGCCGAGCAGTATGACGAATATTCGCGTCTGGCTGTCCCGGTCATTCCCCTCGAACGCCGAACCGGGATAGCCGAAGTCGAAAGCGGCTTTACGGAAGAGCAGGCGCGGCGAGAAGCGTCGCGTTGCCTGCAGTGCTGGATCAACACCATTTTTGAGGGGACGGAGGCGAACGGGGCGGAGTGCATCCTTTGCGGGGGCTGCGTTGATGTGTGCCCGGAGAATTGCCTGCAACTCGTGCCGCTTAGCGAATTTGCATTTTCCGCCGAGACCCGGCAAGAGTTGTCGGCCACATCGGACTCCCGGGTTAACGAACTTCTGCACCTATCGCCCGACGAGCTTTCCACGACCAAAGGTTCGGTGATGGTGAAGGACGAAACCATCTGCATCCGCTGCGGACTTTGCGCGGAACGGTGCCCGGTGAACACCATCAGCATGGAAGCTTTTGAGGTGTTCGATCGCAGCCCGAACCTAGTCCAGATTGAAGAGGTGCTTCTCCACGCATGAGCGACACAAAGGATTCATTTGTCAGCGAAGCAGCGCACACGGTTCCCGGGGACAAGGAGATCAACCGGCGTGACTTCTTGAATGAAATCACGATGGGTGCGCTGGGAATTGCGGGGCTGGGCTCGGTCGTCGTCACATATCAATACTTTGCGCCGAACGTTTTGTTTGAGCCTTCGACGACATTCCGCGCCGGAAATCCTGACCTTTATCCAATCCATTCCGTGACGTTTCTTC
This sequence comes from Candidatus Dormiibacterota bacterium, assembly GCA_035602135.1. Lineage (GTDB taxonomy): Bacteria > Acidobacteriota > Terriglobia > Acidiferrales > UBA7541 > Acidiferrum. The sequence goes on along the minus strand of DATNMX010000150.1, from coordinate 2,825 downwards.
AGGACCAGCAGGTTTATATCGTGCGGATGCCTGAAGGGTTCTACGCAGTGTCCGCGGTGTGCACGCATCTGGGTTGCGTCACGCAATGGAAAGCCGACGCGGACATGATTGCGTGCCCGTGCCACGGAAGCAAGTTCAAGGCAGATGGCACAAAAATCGAAGGTCCCGCGCCGCGGCCGCTGCCTCACTTCGCTATCTCGCTTACGGCGGACGGCGAACTACTGGTAGACAAGCTGCAAAACATCAAGCCCGCGCAAGTTCTGAAAGTCTAAGGGAAACGATGGCTTCCACGTTTGATTCCACGCTTCGGAACCTTCGCGAAACGAGGGTCTGGAAGTCCATTTTTCGCCGTGGCCCTGCGAACACGAACCGAACGCGCAGCCTGGCGGTCTTCGGCAACCTGTTCCTCCACTGGCTGCCCGTTAAGGTTCGTGAGAAGTCCTTGCGCTTGCGAGCCTCGTACTATCTGGGCTCGATCTCTTTCATCCTGTTCGTCGTTCTTTTCGTCACCGGCATTCTGCTGATGTTCTATTACCACCCGGCCGCGCCACATGCCTACCGGGATATGAAAGATCTGCAGTTCGTCGTTTCGAGTGGCGTGTTTCTTCGCAATCTTCACCGGCTGGCCGCGCACTTGATGGTGTTCGCCGTCTTCTGGCACATGTTTCACGTGTTTTATCGCGGAGGCTACAAACCGCCGCACGAGTTCAACTGGGCAGTGGGCGTAGTACTTCTTCTGGTCACGCTATTCCTCAGCTATACGGGCTATCTCTTACCGTGGGACCAACTTGCCTTTTGGGCGGTGACAGTCGGCACGAACATCATTTCTGCGATGCCCGTGGTAGGCAGCAAAATTCGTTTCCTTCTGCTGGGCGGCAACATCGTGGGGGAGAACGCGCTGTTACGCTTTTACGTGCTGCACGTCGTAATTCTCCCGCTGGTTGCCTTCTTGCTGATCGGAATTCATTTCTGGCGTGTGCAAAAGGACGGCGGCCTCACTGTCAAGCGCAAGGACGACGATGGAAAAGAATAAGATTGAAACGGGCTTCAGTTCTGATGCGAAGAAAGAGCCGCGGCGCGTCGTCTTCGTTACCAAAAAGACTTCCGCAAAAGTGGTGGGTGAGCGCGGCCCGCAGTTGATGACCTACCCGCACCTCTTGATCCGCGAAGCGATCGCATTTCAAGTGCTGGTGATTGCCATGGTGCTTGTCGCGCTTTTCTGGGACGCGCCGCTTGAGCAACTCGCTAATCCCCTGCTGACTCCCAATCCCGCCAAAGCCCCTTGGTACTTTCTGGGCCTTCAGGAACTGCTGCATTTCTTCCCCCCATTCGTTGCCGGGATTCTGATTCCTACGCTGGTGGTGATCGCGCTGGTGGTCATTCCGTACTTCAACGTCAATGTCGAAGGGGAACCGATCTGGGCGCGACGGCCTTCGCAAAATCTGAGGGCTGTCCTCATCATCGTGTTCGCCGTGCTCCTATTCCTCGGTGTATTCCACGCCTGGACGATTTTCGTGCCCACGGCGCTGGTGGTGATTCCTTTACTTTTCTCCTACACGGTCCGATCCCAAGAAGGCGGGCTGCATACGTTAGCTGCCAAACCGATCTCCTGGTGGGTGATGACGTGGTTCATAGCTGTCGCTGTCTGTCTGACGGTTGTTGGAACGTTTTTTCGAGGCCCAGGCTGGTCGTGGGTGTGGCCCTGGAGAACTCATGCCGGCTGAAGAGATGGGCAAAGTAACGGATCGCACGCGCCTGATCTTTGCGGTTTCGAGTGTGGTCTTTTTGGCTGTACTCGCGATATCGCCGTTCAAAGATTTTCGCCGTGAGTGGAAGCAATACAAGCGCTCCTACCTGAGATTTGCGCAAAGCCGGCCTGATACAAAAAAACTGCTGGCCGACTATCGTCCGGACATCGATCAGATTTGGCTTCCCGGAATGAACGTCGTCGACCGATGCTCGACGTGCCACCAGGGGATTACGCAGGCGAGTCTGGCGGGGCCGGAGGTGCCGCAACCTTTCCGCGCGCACCCACCCATTCCACATCACGTTCGCGATTGGGGCTGCACCGTGTGTCACCGGGGCCAGGGTCCCGCCACGGAGGTCGCCGAAGCGCACGAATCGACGCTTGCCTGGGAACAACCGATATTGCCGACGCGCTTCATTCAGGCGTCATGCGGCACATGTCATTACGCCAACTTACCTCAAACGCCGCAGCTAACGCGCGGCCGCGAGCTTCTGGCCGAATTGAATTGTGAGGGCTGCCATCGCTTGCCAGGTATCGACCATCCCGCGATGCTCGGTCCCGATCTTACCAACGTAGGCACGAAAGTCAGCCGCGAATGGATTTACAAGTGGCTAAAGGAGCCGCGCAAAATCGTCGACAAAGATGGCAATGTCACGGTAAACGGCTACGAGACGGAAGAAGAGCCGCGCATGCCGAAGTTCCGTTTGACCGAGACGGAACTCCGCGGCCTCTCCGCTTATCTCAGTATTCAAAAAGCAAAATCCTTTGTGCCCTACAAGATCGATGCTCATCTCGTTGCAGCGTGGAGCAAGAATCCGGAACTTGCTTCGCAAGGCGAATTACGTTTCCGCCAGATGTTCTGTTCGACGTGCCACTCCCTCGCCGTCACGCGCGCCGGCGAAACAAAGCTAATCGGCGGCGACATCGGCCCGGAGCTGACCAAAGCCGGCAGCAAGGTCAATCCGGACTGGCTCGTCACCTGGCTCCGCGATCCGCATGGATATCTGCCGCATACCAAAATGCCGCGCTATGGCTGGTCGGATGAAGATCTCTATAAGGTCACGCAGTACATCACTAC
>DATNMX010000149.1:0-2771 GCA_035602135.1 Candidatus Dormiibacterota bacterium | reverse complement strand
CCGCACTCGCTCGGCCGGGTGTCAAGCCGGGACCACCGTCAAATGCGCGTGTGCGCAAGTGGCCTCCGCGGCGAATGCCATCGAGTAGCCGTGCCCAAGGGATGACTCTCCTACCCCAGCCGCACAATTGACGTGATGTTCCCGGAATGGGTGGAGACGCACACTGGCTGATTCGGGGTACCATAGAGAATGGTTGAAATAGCGGAAAGAGCCATGATATATAAGATTACAAATAAGCTGGTACTCTGCGACGCCACCGTTCATGGAGTGTTAGCGACTCGTGAATGCGATCAGAGGAGCTCCTGAACTGTAGGGGGCGAATCGATGAGTGAGATCTTCAATGACTTGCAGGAAGCGCCAGGAATTGGGTTCCCGGTCAGTCTCCAGATAAAGCTGCGCAGATTACTTGTTAGCTTATTTATAGTTACGGGTGCGATTGGGACTCCAGCCGCGACCGCACATAAGCTCCGAACACCGGTTGTAGGCAGGCAGAAGGTATACAGTTCTCCACGGTCTGAACTGACCGCATCATTAGGGGGACCGGAGCATCAAGCGCAGGGGTTACGCGAATCGAGAACAGCCTTACTCGCAAATCCCCTCATACCGGAGCAGGCGGGCGCGAATCAGCTGCGGGTTTCCTACGAAGACGGAAAGCTCACAATCATTGCAGAGAATGCTGTGCTGTCGGATGTTCTCTCGGCAGTGCGGGCGCAAACGGGCGCGGATATCGAACTTCCACCGGGTGCTTCCAACCAGCGCATCTGGGCGCGGCTTGGCCCGGGACCAGCTCGCAGTGTTCTTGCCACACTTCTGGACTCAACGAATCTTGACTACGTTATACGGGCGTCTGAAACCGATCCGCAAAGCATCCACAGCATACTTTTAATGGTTCGGGAGAAGGCCGCCACATCCGCCGTTCCGGGAACACCGGGGACTTCGATGGAGCCGCCGCCACGTGGCACGATTCGCAGATCGCCACGGTTGACTCTCGGCGTGCCGGAGAATACAGGGCTGGAGAATCCAGCTTCACCCGAATCGTCGGCTTCGCCAGAAGGGGCGCCAGCGGACCAGGTACCTCCATCTCCAGACCAGCCGCCTCCGTCGGCAGACCAGTCATTCACTCGGCCAGAACAGCAATCTTCTTCCGCCATGCCTGCAGCTGATGCGAGCACCTCGGCCTTCAAAACATCGGAGCAAATGATTCAGGACTTGCAGCGGATGTACGAGCAGCGGAAGCAATTGCAGCAACAGAGCCGGAAACAACCCGGCCCTGCCCCAAATTCGCCTCCTACCCCCAACTAGGGCTGGAACGATCACCCGGCAAATCCAATGGAAGAACCACTGCAGTGTCTTCGATAGGTTATGAGGTCTTTCAACCGACTTCGTCCGGCAGAGGTTCACTTGGCTCGCACACGCAAATGTCAATGAAACTGCGGCGTTGTTTCCGTGTCGATCATTCGTCGAGAATTAAATTGGCTTGCCTCTCGGATTTCATCGTGGCTTAGTTCTTGTTTCAGCGCTCTTTCTCTCCACACCGCGTAAATCGCGGGATACACAAGTAGTTCGAGAATGAAGGAGGTGAAGATACCGCCTATCATCGGAGCTGCGATGCGCTTCATTATTCCGGAACCGGTGCCGGTGGACCACAGAATCGGAATCAAGCCGACGCTCATGGCGGCGAAGGTCATGAATTTGGGACGCAGTCGCCTGGCTGCTCCTTCCACAATTGCCTCATAAAGATGCACTCTAGTAAGCGACAAGTTCTCCCGCTTGCTTGCCTCATAAGCAAGGTCAAGATAGAGAAGCATGAATACCCCGGTTTCGGCATCGATTCCGAGTAGCGCCACGATGCCCACCCAGACGGCTATACTCATGTTGTAGCCGAGAGCTGCAACCATCCAGATCGATCCCACAGCCGAGAAAGGCACGGCAAGCGCGACGATCATGGTTTTCACGGCAGATCGGGTGTTGCAGTAGAGCAGGAAGAGGACCAGCGCAATTGTAACTGGCACAATAACCATCAATCGCTGGCGAACGCGCTGCGCGGATTCATATTGACCGCTCCACAAGATCGAGTAGCCAGGGGGAAGCTGCAGATGGCTTTGCAGCTCACGCCTCGCATGGTCGACATAGTCGGCAATCGGACGGCCCGCCACGTCCACGAAGACATAGCCCGTGAGTAATCCGTCTTCATCGCGAATCATCGCCGGACCCGTCAGCGTGCGAATGGTGGCCAGTTCAGACAAAGGGATCTGTCTATCCCCGCCGGCGGACACCAACACCTTGTTCAGCGATTGAATGTCCGAACGGAAGTCGCGCAGATAGCGTACGTTGACTGGGTAACGTTCCCGGCCTTTGATCAAGGTGGTAACGTTTTCCCCACCGACCGCCGTAGACAGAGCGTTCTGAGCATCGTCAATGGAAAGCCCGTATCGGGCAAGCGCTTGACGATCCCAAGTCACATCGAGAAAGTAGCCATCAGCGCTTCGTTCAGCAAACGCATTGCGCGTTCCGGGAAAGGTCATCAGCAGCTTTTCGGCCTGCCGTCCGAGCTCCTGGATCTGGTTTAGATCGGCACCCTGAATCTTGAGACCGATCGGAGTGCGAATCCCGGTGCTTAGCATGTCGATGCGGCCGCGGATGGGCATTGTCCAGGAATTTGAGAGGCCGGGGATTTTCAATGCCTGATTCATCTCTGCAACGAGCTGCTGTTCCGTAATGTGGTCCGGCGTGACGTGCCGCAAAACGGGGAGCAGCCATCCGGGCGCCCA
>DATNMX010000148.1:0-2162 GCA_035602135.1 Candidatus Dormiibacterota bacterium | reverse complement strand
AATCGGCACCATTCGGCGCGAGTATTTGGATCGCACCTTGTTCTGGACGACGGCAGACCTCGAAAACAAGCTGCTCGATTTCAGGACCTACTTCAACAACCATCGCACGCACACTTCACGGGAAGGGCGAACGCCCGACACGCCCGTGTCACAACCAGTCGCAAACCTCCGCTCCTTTCGATGGCAACCTCACTGTCGAGGCCTATATCAGCACCGGCCACCCCTTCGGGGTGGTTGTCTGAGCCTGAAATGACTGTCCCGCAATCGACGGCGCAAACGACGCGATGCACGCGCACCGCACCATCTTTTCCCACGGACGCTTCGACGACTTGCGCTACATAGCTATCGAAAGAGAAGTGCGTAGCGATGCCGCGCCCGACGCCCGGAGGCAGCTTCGATCCCCAATTCGCTTTCTGCGCCACAAGCTCGAGAACCGCTCGCATCCGGGGCTGATTCGCCAGCAGCGTGCGCCTAAGCTCGTAGGGATCCTTTCCGCCTGCGTGCGCCACTTCATCGAAATTCAATTGCTACAATACAAACCAGAATACACTTGGCCCGGCTTGATTATCGTGCTTCTTGGAGTCCCGTGTACGCCGTGTGGCGGCGCTTCGCTCATATGAAGACCGCAACCTAGCGCCCGAGCTCGGTCATTTTATTGCGGAGGATTTTGCAAATGGATTTTCTCGTTCACATGGAAATATCCGGCGATCTTGGGACCGAGGAACAGGAGAGCGCTCTACGGAATCAAGAAGCCGAGTGCGCGCGCCAACTCGGCGCGCGTGGCGTTCTTCGCCGCCTATGGCGCATACCGGGACGCCGCGCTAACTGGGGCATCTGGACCGCGGCCACGTCTGACGAACTCCACAAAGCGCTGGCGACTTTACCGCTGTTTCCTTATCTCACCATCACCATTCATCCGCTGGCTTCGCATCCCAACGATCCCAAACGAGAATTAGACCTCTAGCAGGCTGCCTGGACAACGTGAAGTGCAATTACTGTGCCATGCCTAGCAGGCCGCTGGTTTTGTCAAAAAAGTAAGTCGTCATCCTTCAGCTATCCGATGAGGATAGCTGAAGGATCTCCACGCCAGAAATTATCGAAGCTGGCCTTTTAACCCTGGGGCTAGAGCCCGGGCTTGCCCGGATGCCACATCCGCGAGGCGGTGGTTCGTTCGTAACCTTTGCCGTGCGGATAACTCACCAACTCAAACTGCATGCCCCAAGGAGAAAGAAAGTAAATCCAGTTTTGTCCGGCGTTTGGCCCCGTCGTTCTTAGTGTTGGAGTACCCATGATTCGCACGCCTTGCGCGCGAAGATAAGAAATCGCAGCATCGAGATCATCTACATAAAAAGCTAAATGGTGGCCCCCAACGTCGCTGTTTTTGGGAGGCGTTATGTTTTGATCCGGGGCTTCATACTCGAAAATCTCGAAGTTCGGTCCGTTCTGGCAGCGGAAAAAACGCAATTTACGCGCCACGGCTCGGGGGTGAACATTCAGGTGCGTTTGCATCCAATCGTCGCCCGCGGCAAAGGGACCCAGTTCAAAAAAATATTCGCAGCCGATAACATCCACGAAGAAAGAGGTGGCTTCTTCGATATCCGGCACGGTAAACCCGACATGCTCGGTTCCGCGCAAGCCTGGCAATCCTTTGGCCAAAGACCTATTTTCAATGGGAGACATGTGCAGCTCCGATCCGATGGGAATAAATCCGAGCTAATGCGGATGTTAGCTAACCAGCATCCACCGTCTGACTTAGCGAGATTCGCGGCACCGGATTCTCATTCATCACAAAATGATTCTGCTATATTACATGAGGCTGGAAGGCTAATTCTGGGCGCTATCTATCTTCCGGGCAAAATGCGGGATCTGGAACAAATGAAAATATCGCGCATACAAATCGCTGAATGCCCGCTGCCGCTGCCGCATACCCTGCGCCTCGGCCCCATAGAAATACAAACGCGCGATTACATTGCGGTGCGCATCTGGACGGACGCCGGAGTATTCGGAGAGGCCATCGGTTATCCGCGTGGGACTCCGCTCTTTGAAACCATGCAGTCCATGGCTCGCAAGATCATCGGCGGGAACGCCACTCTTCGGCGTCAGCTGACTTTCAATCTGGAGCAAGCGAACGTTCCGGGGCGCGCCGCACTGACGCGCGGATT
>DATNMX010000147.1:0-18630 GCA_035602135.1 Candidatus Dormiibacterota bacterium | reverse complement strand
GGTTCACATGACCTACGATGGCACGACGCTCACCATGACCATCACGGACACCGTAACCAATGCCACGTTTACGAATTCCTGGACCATCGACATCCCCGGGACGGTCGGCGGAAACTCGGCTTTCGTCGGTTTCACTGCTGGCACCGGTGGGCAGACCGCCACCCAGGAAGTCATCACCTGGACGTACGGTTCGTGATTACTCGGCGCAATCGTCGTCCGTTGATTGGACCTTGACGCGGTCGCTTCGCCGGCTCAGTTTGACCTGCCATCGCTCATCCGCTATAGTGATGAAGCGGGGTGGAGCAGCCTGGTAGCTCGTCGGGCTCATAACCCGAAGGTCGTCAGTTCAAATCTGACCCCCGCAACCAATTTCTTGTTTGTTTACAAGGGCTTCCTGGACTCCAACGGGAAGCCCTTCTTGTTGTGGGCAAGTTAAGGGCAAAGAATTCAGGACTTCTTTGCTCAAAACTGCTCCGAGCCTCTCTGCGACATGAGCGTCATCCCCGATTTGGTAGTGGGTGTAAACGTCCGTTGTTATATCACCCGCCCTGCTGTGGCCCAGCCTATGCTGCTTGACCTTCAGGGGAACTCCCAAATTGTCCATGAGCGTTGCATTCCCGTGGCGAAACGCGTGTAAACCGCAGCGCGGAAGTCCCAGGGCACCAAGAATGCGGTGCAGCTTGCGCTTTACAAGCAGATTTGCATCCCAGGGCGATCCGCTGCGAGCAGAGAAAAGAAACTTCGTGTCCTTATCGGCCTGCCTCGCAAGATGTTTGTGGATCTGGTCTGCCAATTGTGTGGAGATAGCGAGCGTCCGAACAGCGCTCTCAGTCTTTGGGGATTGCACCTTACCTCGCCAGATACTCTGGCCGACTGAAAGAAAAAGATTGGTCAAGTCGATGTCAGTTTTGCTTAGTCCGCAAAGCTCGCCGGCGCGAAGACCCGTCTCTGCTGCCAACCAATAGAACGTCGCTTGTGGTTCCTTGGCGATGCCGATGATTCGGCCCATTTGCGCCGCCGTAAAGAAGGGCTGTTTGGGACGCCGGACTGAAGGAAGGTCGAGGCCAGAGGTTACATCTAGTTCCGTGTATCCCCAAGCCTTCGCAATTCTCCACATCATCGAAATCGTCGCCTTGACGTTGCGGAGTGTTTTGGGTTGAAGGCACGCTCGCAGATTCGAGAGGATCACCTGTATGTCCTCGGTTTGAATCGAACGAACCTCTCGGTCTCGAAGAGTTGGTAGCAGGTAGTGGTCGATATGGCCGTTAATTGTGGGCTGGGATGAGGGCTTTTTCTGATTCAAGATCAGCGCCCTCCACTTTGCAGAGAAATCAGAGAAGAGAATGGTCTTCTTCGGCTGCAGTGCCTGATTCGTAGCCGAGTTGACCTTGTCCAGGTAAGGCTGGAAAAGCCTTCTTGCTTGACGCTCTGAGACGGCTTTCCCGTCAAACCCGCGAATGAGAGCCAGAGTCACCGTTCGATGTTTCCTCCGGATAGCTCCGTTCTCCACGACATCCTCGAGATACCGTCCGATCCAGACATTCCCTCTCCTGCGTACTGAGCCTTGCTGAAACCGTCGACGTGCCACGTTTTCTCCTTCCCGTTGTGGCCGTCGATTCAATCGCGCTGTCTGCGACATTAGCGCTTTGTTACTCATGATTGCAAGGCACCAAAAATCAGAATGACATTTGCCGTCAGCGGACGCGGGCAAAACAAGATCACGTGACGAGCGTGACGGGCTGGAGCGACCTCACGATTCTTTTGGGCAGCCAAAGGCTCCCAAAAGTGGGGTCGCTCCAGCCCAACTCGGTGTTTTGCCCGCGTCCAAAATGATCGTCGCGTCATGCGCAACCTCTACGCTCTTACCAACTTCGTGTCACCCTCAGGGTGACGCGAAGCGTGACGGATAGGGTGATCCGTGTCTTTCGTGCATCCGTCACCCTCCTGACCGTCCACAGCGAGCGGAGAACGATGTCCATGCACAACGCACGTTTCAAAAAACGCGGTCCGATCAGGCGACAGTCGGTTGAATTCTGCGCGTAGATCTCGCTCGCTGATCCGACCCGAGCGCCAGGCCATATAGAGAGCCTCAAACCGATCTCCCTGAAATCGCCGCCGCCCTTCCACCAGAAACTCGAAATCCTCGGTTACCGGAATGACGTACTCGCGGTTATCCCACTTCTTCCGAATTGCAAAGTAACGAACGATGTCGGGGGAAATGTCGGATTCCAGGGGCCTCTGCACGAGGCTTCTGAAGGCCTCCTCCGCCCTTCGGAAAAAAGCGTGCGTTGGCCCGATGTAGAGAAACCGGAAGGTCTTCAGTTGCCGAAATAGCGCTTGATAGGCGGCCAGGTGTGTCCTGAAATCCGATACTGTCTCCGATCCAGAATCCACGAACGAAAAGGTGACCACAGGAGAAGCACCGGGGAAAGGCGGGGCAACGAAGAGCGGAAATTTGTCGACGAAATATCGTATCGTGGGCTTGGTTCCGGGAGTGCCCTCGTAGACCTTGGCCGGTAAAGCGTCCTTCGGCACTGCCAGTTTTTCGCAGAAGAACCTGACTTTGTCCCGTTCGGTCTCCAAGTAATCGTAGTGCGGGTTGGTCAAAATGAAGTCGAGGAGAACCAGCCGCGTGCGAATGAATTCGAAGGAGTGACGCCGGCGATTGCGGAGGTTGTCCTTGTCGATCTGTCCGTAGACGGTCCGAGAGAAAAGATGAAAGATAGAGCCTCTCCGCAGGAAGTCGCGGACAGCCGCGTGACCTCGCGTGGTGAGCTTATGGGCAAATGAAGTAGGGCGCTTGCCGTAGCTTGTCCCGGTATAGTCTCGAAACTGTGCCAGAGTGAAGTAACCAGAGTGGACCGCTACGATGTAAAGAAAGCGGGCTTCAGCTTCTGTGTAGCCAAGTGCTCGGATCCGTTCGATATGATCAGAAGGCAGGTTCATAGTGAGAGAACCTCTGCTGTACGTTCTCGGTGCTCCAAAAGCGCACGGGAGGAGTGCGACCTGTGGGTATTAGTCATATCGATCATTCAAGAGAGCTCACCCATTCCTCTGCCCCTTTTAGCTACTGCCGGGACACACATCGATCATTAGCTCCATGCAGTGGGTTTCTACCTTCGCGTCCGGCGCGTCGTCCCTCGGCCGTCCACGACGCTTGGTGGGTCACCCGGCTGAATCAGGCCCACCAAGCTCCTAGGGAACATTCGGCGAGAACTCCCCTCATATATATAAGGAACATCCAGAAAGGAAAAAGTAAGAAAAAATCTTTGAAATAATTGCAATTCCGCGAAATACCATCCAATCCCACTAAACGACCGGACGAATCGAGTCCGTCGATAACTTCCGGTTAGCCGACCATCCGGGACTTATCGCGTGGCGGCCCAAATCGAAATGCCGAGTACGGCCACTTCCTCGGTGCGCGCGTATCTCGGGAACTTACTAACTTTTGGTCGGGCGCTGAAGAGTCTGTACTTTGCGGCGATCATGCTGCGCGCAAGTACTCATGGACAAGCTGGATCGCAGTGGCGCCCTCTCCCACTGCAGATGCGACGCGCTTGACGGAGCGGCAGCGCGCGTCGCCGACAGCGAACACTCCCGGCATGCTCGTCTCCAAGAAAAAAGGCTCGCGCTCGAGCCTCCACCCGCTGGGCGGATGGCCCGAGCGGAGCAAGTCGCGGCCGGTCAGGATGTATCCCTTGGGATCCATCTCGATGGTGCCTGCGAGCCACTGAGTATGGGGCGTGCCCCCGACGAGAACGAACAGACCGGCGGCGCACCATTTCTCGCGCTTACCGTCTACGCTTTCCACAGTGACCGCCGCGAGGCGTCTGTCTCCATGGCCGTCCACCACCCAAGTCCCGAGTCGCACGTCAATGTTGGAAAGCGCACCGATCTGGCGAATGAGATAGTCGGACATGCTTGCGGCAAGAGACTGGCCGCGCACGACCATCGTGACATGCGAAGCGAACCGCGCCAGATGTATAGCCGCCTGTCCCGCCGAGTTGCCAGCGCCCACGATAACCACCTCTTCGCCTGTGCAAGTTGGTGCCTCGCTCATGGCGGCGCCGTAGAAAACGCCAGCTCCCGCAAAACGCTCGAGGCTAGGTACGTCCAAGCGGCGGTAGGCCACACCAGTTGCGATGACGACTGTCCGGCTTTCTATCTCCGCGCCACCAGAAAGGGTCGTGATGAGCCGCATCCCATCCGCGCGCAGTCTGGTGGCTGCCTTAATGAAGACGACGGACACACCGAACCGCTGTGCCTGCTCAAAAGCTCTATGCGCAAGCTCCCCTCCGCTTATACCCCGTGGAAAGCCGAGGTAATTCTCAATGCGGGAACTCGTTCCAGCCTGGCCACCGATGGTCTCTCGGTCGAGCAGGACTGTGCGCAGACCTTCGGACGCGGCGTAGACGGAGGCCGCGAGCCCAGCCGGGCCGGCTCCCATGATGGCCACGTCGTAGAGCCCAGGTTCCGGCGTGGTCCTGGCGCCTAGCGCCGCGGCTGTCTGCTCGTTGGTTGGGTCGACGAGCACGGCGCCGGAGTGAATGCAAAGCACAGGTAAACGTGATCCGTCGACGCCAGCCTGGGCAAGTATCCGCCTACCTGCTTCCGACTCGCTATCGTAAAACCCAAAGGGGACCGTGGTACGCTCCAGGAGATCGCGCAGTTGGTGGGAGCGCGGATTCCACTGCTCGCCGATGATCCGAATCGCCTCGAAGCCGCGCTCCTGGCTGGTCCGGCGCAAGCCTCCGAGAAGATCGTCGACAACCGGGTAGAGCCGTGTGACCACAGGTTCGCATGGCTTGTAGAGGAAGTATTCGATCCGTCCCGTCCGCATCGCTCCAGTAATAAAGTCGAATGCCGAAGGGTCAAGGTATCGCGCGCTCAGAACCCTCCGAACGCTGGGAAAGAGCTCACGAGCACGCTGCAGGAGCAAGAGGAGGTCTGCGTCCCCCAGGTCCCGCGAGACGATGAGCAGGGCGACGGTGATGCCTGCGACGGAGAGTGCCGCGAGGGTCGCGTGGGCCTCACTCGCAGTAACGGCCGTGCGTATCTCGTATTCGCTTGCGTAACGAGAGGTCAACGCGCCGGCAAATGTCGCGAGGTCGTCCGCGTCGTTGTCAACAACCAGGAAAACTGAGTCGGTCACCCCGCTGCCTCACGTTCAGTCCTTTTCACGATTGCGTTCAAACCCTAGTCGCCTTCAGGCAGGGTCGAGCAGGACATGTAAAACTTGCAGTTTGTCGCTGCCTATTCGGTTGGTCCTTCCCACTTAACGAGCTTCAAATCGAGAACAAAAATGCTGTAGAAAACGGGCACGAGCAACAAGGTGATGAAGGTAGCCACGCCAAGCCCGCCAATCTGCGAATAACAAAGGGGTTTCCACAAAGGCCCACCGTGCAACGCGAGCGGAAAGAGAGCTAGCACGGTAGCGCCGACGGTAATCAACACTGGCCTGAGGCGGACGATCCCCGCGTCGACCAGCGCACGTTCCAGGGGCTCGCCCTTTTCGTGCATTTCCTCGATGAAATCGAAGAGCACGATGACATGACTGACGATGACGCCGATCAGGCTGGCAATTCCCAGGAATGCCATGAAACCGAACGGCGTTCCGGTGATAAACAGAGCAAGCAAAGCGCCCATGATTCCGTAGGGCACAGCCGCAAAGACCAGGAGCGGCTTGACGGCGTGATTGAACTGCAACACCAGTGCAAGAAAAATCGCAGCGATAGAAATTGCCATGACAGCCGCAAGATTCCGGAAGCCTTCGACCTGCTTGGCATTTTCGCCCCCGATAATCATTTTGTAGCCTGGGGGAAGCGACGCCTGGAAGGCTAAGAGCTTTGGCATTGCGGCGCTCAGGATTTCCGAGGAGAGAGCGCCGGCAGCGGGAGTACACTCCACGCTGATGGTGCGGAAATGCTCCTGCCGCCGAATCCTCTGTGATTCCAGATCATTCTTAATCGAGGAAATTTGAACGAGCGGAACTTTCTGCGTACTCTGTGCCGAATATACGTAAAGGTTCTGGATATCGGAAAGTTGCGCCCTTTCCTCAATGCGCAAACGTGCTACAACGGGAATCTGCTTTTGTCCCTCGCGGAGAGTGGCAACGTTGATGCCGCTTAGGGCAGCGGTGGTCGAAGAAGCCACATCCGAGTTGGTTACGCCCGCAAGATTCGCGCGATCCGGGTCGATCACCAGCCTGACGGTCGTGCTTTCCTGGTCCCAGTCGTTGTGTACGCGAGCAGCTCGTGGAACGGCGTGAAAAATGTCCTCGATTTTCGCCGCGAGGGCTCGGAGTGTTCGGATGTCCTCCGGCTCTCGATCGGAAGCGACATCCGCCTGGCTAGAAATCATAATCTGAACGGGTTGCTCGACAGGGTTGGTCTGAAGTTGCTTGACTTCGATGCGGGCTCCGGGCACCGTTGAACTGACGGCGGCCTGTATTGGCGCGACTAATGTCGGCGTATCCTCTTTGTCGTCCACCTGAAGGATGATCTGGGCGTAATTCAGCTGCTGGATTTCCGGCGAGACAGACACCCAGAACCGCGGCCCGCCACCGCCCACGAACGATGTCAGCGAGTGCAAGACTTGCCGGGGCTTTCCGTCTTTGCTCGGATGCAGGCGCCCATAGGCCTCTGCGGATTGGCGTATAGCTAATTCCGCTTGCTGGGTGACCTCGTTCGTGGCGGAAAGGGGCGCATCATTCGGCAGCCAAATGTCCACTGTTGCCCAATACTGGACATCATCGGGGAAGAATTGACTCCGCAGCTGTTTTCCTACAATAACTCCGAGGAGAAGAAAAGCGAACGATCCAATGAGGACCTTCCATCGATGTTCGATCGCGAAGGTGGCGACGCGCGCGTAGAGTCCCGTGAACCCGCGCTGCCGCCTCTCTTCAACGGAGGGCTCTGGTTTATCGCCGCGGCGCAGTAAATAGTAGCCAAGGAGCGGGATGAAGGTCATGGAAACAAGACGAGAAGAGACCAACGCACACGCCATCACGATCGGCAAGCTGTAGAGGAAGCTTCCTGTATTACCCGTGAGCATGAGGAAGGGCAGATACGCCGCGATATTGGTGATGGTGGCAAACATAATGGCCGTGGCCAGCTTCGTGGGCCCTAGCCACGCAGATACGATGCTCGGATGATCTTCAGCCAGGCTGCGTTTTATGGCGTCACCCGCGACGACGGGATCATCAACCAACAAGCCTAGGGCAATAATCAGCGTTGCGATGGACACCTGCTGTAAATCGATGCCCAAGACGTAGGCAAAGCCGAAGGTCATCGCCAAGGTGATAGGAATCGAAATCGCCATGAGCAGCGCGGAGCGCCATTCCCAGAATCCCAGTAGGGAAACCAGGACGACGAGGGCGATGGCCTCGTACAGCGCGTCCATAAAGAGATCAATGTTTTCTTTCACCTGGCGCGGCTGGTCAGAGGTTCGCACGATCATCAGGTCCGCGGGCAAGATTTGGCGAACCGCGGCGAGCTTTTCATCAATGTTCTTGCCGAACTGACTGATTTGTTCACCCGACCGCATGAAAACAGCGACGGTCACTGCGCGGCTACGCTGCCACTTTCCTTCCGAGTCGCACCAGTTGTAGTAGTTCAGAAACTTGGCGGGACTCTGATAGCCTCGACTGATCTCCACCAGGTCGCGCAGATAGACGGGACTGCCGGATGAGGAGGTGCCAATAATCACTTCGCCGATGGCCTTCGCCGACTTAAGCTCGCCGGACGGGTCGATGATGACATTTTTCTGGCCAATTTCGAGGGACCCGCCGGGAAGCGCTATGTTCCGGGCTTGGAGGAGACTCTGAAGCTTGGAAGGTTGAACGCCGTAGTTCGCAAGGCGCTCCTGCGAGTAGTCGAGGTATACCTGCTCAGACAGAACGCCCGCGCGCTGATATTTGGAGGCCTGTGGTGTGCCGATCATGGTCCTGGCCATCAGGTCCGTGAAATCATCCAATTCCCGATAACTGTACTTATCACCTGCGACGGCAGCCATTTTCTTCGGCGCTTCGTTGGTATCGCGAATCAAAACAGGGCCCCAGGCATCGGGGTGAAGCTCCGAAACGCGCAGACGCTCGCGAATGTACCAGTCGATATAGCTCTGAATCTGAGCGTCGCTGCGCGATGAAGATCCGTCGAGCCCAATATAGCCGGGGCCAGCAAACAACCGAACGTCGCGAAACACTCCGTCTTGCTGGGCAACCTGGGTGAAGGAGCTGAAGCCCCGGCGCACCGCATCGGGAGAGACCGACTCAGGGAAGCAATACACCGCGCCGACGCGGGGATTGGTTGATTTGGTTGGCTTTGACCGGCGCGCTTCTTCAATGGCTTTCTGAACACTGCGCGAGCGAATGGCGATCTCCACTTCGTCCAGCCGAGGGCTGGCGACCGTAAGCATCAGCGCCGCAGTGTCTCCATAATCACTCTGGAACTGGATGGGGCCCGCGCCCTGAGGAAGCTGGTTATTCAACGCATTGAGTTTCAGGTTGATGTCGCTAAACTGTTTTTTTGTGTCGGCGACATTTTCCGCCAATTGTGCGTAAATGATCGAAAGGCCCGGCAGAGTGATCGACCTGATGCCATAGTCCGCTGCGGTAGCGGGGTGGATATAAGAGTTCTCCGCAATTTTTTCTTCGATGGGCCGCGTCACTAGCTGTTCTACTTCCTGTGTTTTGACTCCGGGCCAGGGAGTGAGTGCGACCGCGACGCGCACAGGGAGGTCGGGGTCTTTCCGCTGCGGCATCGTATTGTATCCATACCACCCCCACAAGACCGTGGCGATCAGGAGAACCCACGCGATGTGCCTGTGCTCAACGAAGAAACGAGCGGTATTGTGAGTCTTCTCGATGATGTCTGCATCGGTTCTATGAGCCATATGTCGCTCTCCCACAAGTAGAGCGCTTCAAGGAATCACACGAATCTCATCGCCGTCTTTGATCTGCGTACCGCCAACGACAACTACGTTTTCCCCAACCTTCAAGCCCTGCGTGACGCTGATCATGTTGCCGAGCGTGTCTCCAATTTCAACGACTCGCTCGTGAGCGAAACTTTTTCCACCTTGGTCCTCAATCACAAATACCGCAAAACCCTCGGCGTGTTTGCTCGAACGCACAACCGCGCTTAAGGGAACTACTGTTGTGGGCTGCTCTATTTTGCCGGCGCCCACGGACAACGTTGCGACCATCCCCGGCTTCAACCGGTTATCCCCGTTGGGAATGGTGACTTCGACGGAGAATACCCGGCTCTTGGGGTCCGCTGACGGCGAGACGGCAGTAATCTTTCCGTGGAACTCGCCAGGTAAGGAGGACGTGGTAACGGTTTGCGGCGTTCCTAATTTCGCGGACTGGACGGTTGTATCGGGAACACCGAAAACTGCCTTCACGAGATGCGTATCGGCAACGATAAATGCCTGCGTTCCGGTTGCTGCCAAAGCACCGATTTCGACGTCGCGCTCCACGACCCACCCGTTGATTGGTGACCTTAGCGAGCAATCGTTTAGCGCGCTAGTCGCCAGCTGCAAATTTGCTTTGGCATTCGCCAGTCCTGCCGCGTCAGAGTCGAACGAAGCCTTGACCGTGTCGTATTGGGCCTTGGTCAAGCTGTCGCTGGAAAGGAGTTTGGAGGCGCGTTCGAAATCCAACTGCGATTTGTCGTAAGCAGCCTGGACTTGCGCGAGTTGAGCCTTCGCTGAATTCACTTTGTCTATGTAGTCGCCTTCGCGAATATGCGCGACCACTTCGCCCTGCGTTACCGGGTCGCCCACCTGGAGAACGCGGATACGGCCATCAGCTCCCCTGCGTAGCGCGATGTTGTCCACGTATCCGGCGGATTTGAATGAGAGAGTCACCTGGGTGAAGGCATTGATGTTCGCCGAGTAGCGGATTCCGCCGTTTCCTTCGAGAGTGCCGACGGAGGTTACGCGTACTGGTGTCGGTGGAGTCGTGGTGGTTTCATGGCTACAACTTGAGGAGAGCGCAGCAACTGCCAACAGAGCCAGGACAAGAATGCCATCCCAACGTACTCGGATTCGCTTCAGACTCTTCGGCATGTGCTACTCCTCACCCAAAGATTTCTCGAAGTCGGCTTTCGCCGTCCAGAACGACAGCAAAGCTTGGTTATACTCGTTGGTGACGGTTTCCAAGGACATTTTCTGCTGGAGGGCATCCTTCAAAAGCGCAGTCTTTTGTTCGAACTGGTTCATGACCACGCGAAGCTTCTCGCGTTCCGCGTCGCGCTGGAGTGTGGTCGCGTGCAGGAGCGCTCGAGTTTCGCCGAGCTTCCGGAATTTGGCGGCCACTTCCACCAGGATCTGCGCCTCCGTCTCGTTCGCGCTGTTCTTCGACTGTTCGATGGTCTTGCTGGCAGCGGCCAGCTCGTGCTTCCTGCGCCCCCAATCAATTGGATCCCAACTGACCAGCACGCCAGCGGTAGCCACGTAAGATGGCAAGAGATTGATATTTGTGAGTGAGAGGTTGTTCACGGCGAGGCTCACGTCCGGTATGTACTGCGACTTGGTGATGCGGCGGTTCAGTTCCGCTTGTTGCACGGCCAAGCGAGCTTCGGCCAGCTCTGGCCGCGCGGACAGTGCGTGAGCCTGGGCCGCATCCAGACTGGCTTCGATAGTGGTGGCCTCGGGCACTTCAGCGACTGAAAAGTCGGTTCGAATGTCGCGCCCAAGGAGATCATTCAACTGCTCTTTTTGACTCGCGAGCGAGTTGCGCAGCGTCAGGTTGTTGTATTCCTCCTGCGCGATTCTCGCCTTTACGTCCATGCTGTCTGACTTGAGGGCAGTCTTCTCCGCCAAGTACTGTTCGGTCGTGCGATCCAGTTCGCGATCGAACTTGAGGTTTTCTTCGCTGGAAGCAAGTGAGCTTTGCGTCCGCAGAATGGCGTAGTACGACTGTTTCACCTGGCTGGTTACTGACTGCTTCTGCGCACGCAGCTTTTGCTCATCAACTAGTTTGGTCAACTTGGCTTGCTTAATGTTCAATCCAAATTTGTATTGCTGCGAAAGCGGCTGAGAAAACTGCGTCAACGCATAGAAAGTCGGCCGCAGTGGTGTGTGAATCTGAGTGTTAGTTGCTGGTACAGGTCCGATGCCCGGAAAAGTGCCGAACGCCCCTTGCTGAAATGTGAAATTTACGGGCGTTAAAAGTTGAGAGCCGAGCGCATAGAGATTGATAGATGGAAAACGATACGTTCGCGCCTCGGCGATCTGGTCATCGTCAATTGAGGCGAATAATTGCGCGTTCTTTACGGAACGATTGTTGGCCTGTGCGATGTTGACGGCTTGCTCTAGTGTGAGCACGGATTCTGGCGGAGCTGAATCCTGGGCTAGAGCGGAGACACTGCTCCCCACCAGAAGGCAAAACAAGAGTGAGCGAATCATGGAGACAGTCCTTTCCGCATCCAAGGAGGAGTGCAAGTGGACGGCGCGGATTATAATCCGTACTGGCTACTTTATCTCGGGGCAATCGTGCGTCTTGCTTTGGTCTTCGATCTCATTACCCCAATATCTGCCTTAAAGCAACAAGTCACTGTTCGAAGCCCCTAACAGCGCTCCGTCCTGCAGAGCATCTGAGTGACCCGCTTCCGTTTCACTAGTTGACACTCAGAACTAACGCAGGTGGGCAATGACGCGATTCAACCCAAATTCGGGAGAGCGAACCGTTTTTCGAGATAAATGCGAGCATCACCTCGCTGTTTGAGACTTAAAAAGGTCGGGAGATTCGCACGCCATCCCTCCGGCAGCATGTGCAATCAGGTGGCGGTCAAGCGTCGGCGCTTAGGGCCGCGGGCACTTGCATAGGGACAAGAAAGTTGCTGGCGAGAAGATAGGCGAACAGGTGTCCGAGTGGCGGCGCGTGACGCAGCTGGGTGGCAGAAACCCATCCATTCGTCTCACTCCATTCCCAACCAGTAGTGGAAGCACTCTTCAGCCATTCCTGCAGATCGGTGGCGGCCATCGGATAAGCGTAGATGCGGACGTTCTGGGCGAAGAGACGCCCGAGGGCCTCCAGACGTCTGCCTTCGAGATTGCCGTAAAGGTCCTCAAACGCTCGAATGATCAGGGAAAGACCTGCGACGAAACGCAGAGGTGCTTTTGTGAAGCGATTCACGAGAGCCGTCATATGGTAGAGCTCTCGTTGGCGAAAAAGCAGCACGTCGCCGCCAGAGGCGAGAAGGGCATCGATGCGACGAAGCAAGTCGGGGATCTCCGGAGCCGGTTCGTTCGGCGTGAACGAAGCAGCTGTCAGGCAAAAAAAGCCAGCGGGCGTTCCGAAGTTCCTGAATAGCCGAAGCCAACAATCGCGTGTGAACTTGCGTGTGATCTGGATCCACGTGGCCAAAGTATCCCGGCGCAAGAACGACGGCTTTCTTGTAGAGAGCCTCAGTAGGGGGAACGGTGGGGCCCTTGGAGGGGGAAAATACAGCGTCGGAGAGTCCCGCACTCACCAAGTGGGCTAGTAAGGTACGGCGATCCCATCTCTCGAACGCTGGCCCGCGAAGATCCACGTAGTCGATCTCGATTCGCTCCTCAACGACGTCTTGCGCCAAGCCTTCCAGAAATGATTCCTTGGTTTGCAACGCGTAGAACGCGGTGTAGATGAGATTGACGCCCAGAATACCGATGGCTTCCTGCTGGAGGACATTGGAAGGATCGAGCATATTGATGTGCAGTAGGACGTCGTGAGGAGGGCCGCCGGGCTGCAACTGAAACCGGAGACCGATCCAGCCATGGGGGTCGTTGGTTCCGGCGAAGTTACGCGCGGAGACGGTATCAACAAACGAGAAGAAGCGAGTTTGTGGCCCACGGGTTTCGGCTAATTGCGAGAGAAGCTCGGTCCATTCGTGGTCCAGCATCGCCTCGAGTCGCTCTCTGGATACG
The DNA here is from genome assembly GCA_035602135.1 of Candidatus Dormiibacterota bacterium. Classification (GTDB taxonomy): domain Bacteria; phylum Acidobacteriota; class Terriglobia; order Acidiferrales; family UBA7541; genus Acidiferrum. The sequence continues at coordinate 5,724 of DATNMX010000147.1, read as the reverse complement.
TAGCGCGATCCGGAGCCGTAGAGGTCATCGCTGACTTCCTTGTCGTAGGCGGAAATAGTTTTGGCCACCGTGCCGGAAGCGCCTCCTACTACAAGGAACCAGCGCGCGACTTCCTGTCCGGCGCCGATTTCGGCGAAGGAACCAAAGGTGGATGTATCAAGATTCAGGGTGAGCGCTTTGTGGTGAGTGTCGAGTTTTTCAGTGGAAGGCATAATCAGGCTCCGCTCGGGCGACCTTCTAAGAGGCGCGAAGAGTCCGTGACGAGCTAGCGAAACTCGCGCGAGGACGATTCTACGCGAGATTCTGTTTTTGATTTCGAAAATGGGAAAGATTCTACAACCGTTCTGTCGTCCTGCACGTTGACTGAACCGTGTTCCTTCTGGGCCGCCGCAAAGGGTCATCCTCCAGCGAGATCCAGAGCGGGCTAGAAGTCCCGTTGTTGGGAGGTTGGAAGTTCGACTTGGAGCTTGCTGCCAATTGCGGGCGGATGACGGGCAACCCGGAAGTAATCCATCTTGCTCATGGCGCTTGCCGGCATAGTCGCAGGCGTGTAAATCTTGAAACTCCGCTGATGCATCTCAGTACCATTGACGCGAATCGCAATGGACTGGCACGCTCGAATCCCCCAGTCCGGCGTTTCGACCAAGGTACTTCAGGGCAATGAGCAAACCGGACCCCTACGGCGACTGGGTTCTATTTCCTAGTGGCGAAGGAGAGAGCAAGAACCCACCTGCCAGCGACGATGAATTGATCCTTGCTGCTCGCGAAGTGTGGCCACGGGTCCTGGCGCACGCCCAAAGAGAGCTGAACGCAAATAGCCTCCGCTCTGACAGCGCTTCGATGGCCGCTCAGGTTTGGGAGCGGATGCTCCGCTCGGTTTCTAGAACACGCCAACGAAATTCAGATCCTCGCCAAGCTATAGGCGACCTACGGTCCTACCTCTTCTTAGCCTTTGTTCACCGATTCAATAGGGCGGTACAGCAAGAACAAAAACACGCGGAGAGGATTGAGCTCGTTTCGTCTAGCATCGAACTTGAGCGAATCGAGAGCGCACAAGATGTTGGGTGGGTCGAAGAACTGGAACGAGCAATTCTAATCAGAGAAATCGCTGACCGCATGGATGGCTGGACAAAGAAAGTCTGGCAGGCGCGACAATTGGGCTACACATGGAAAGAGATTGCATCGTGGTTGGGGGTCAGCGAGCAGCAAGCAAAAATGAAGTTTCAATACGGCATGGAGAAAACTCGTCGGAGCATCGTTCGACTGCTGAAGGCGGGAAAGTCGAAGGGATCTGGGTGCGGTCAAGAGGATGTATCATCTCGGTGAAAGGGGATAGAGTTTGCAAAAGGAGGCAGGTCTGAACGCAATGGGATACTCCGAGAGGGACGAAAAGCGCATCCTGGATGCACTGGGCCGTGGTCTGCTCAATGAGTTTCCGAACCCTGACCGCAATGGGTGTCCCGGCTCTGATGTTCTCAAGAGAATCGCCTCTCATGATATGCCACTCGCCGAAGCGGAGAAGTGGCTCGATCACCTCGGCTCCTGCAGCCCATGCTATCGCGACTTTTCTCAGCTCCGAGAAGTCTACGGAGTCCACCGAAGGCGCACGCTACTTGCTGTCGCCGCCAGCATACTAATCGCTGCGGGTATTGCCGGTTGGGTTTGGCTCCAGAAGCATAACGGAGCCGTGGTCGCTGAGACGGCTGTTTTGGACTTGAGGAATCGCTCTGTCGCCCGGGGCACGGAGCCGAATCCAGACGTTCAGCCACTGGAAGTCAGTCACGCTGCCACTCACTTGGACATCTATCTTCCGCTCGGAAGCGCCGAAGGGCCTTACGATGTCCGCATTGTAACGACATCGGGGGAGTCTTTGTTGAAGGCCACTGGCGAAGCCAGGCTAAATCACGGCGTGACTTCGCTTGAAATCGCGGCACGCCTTTCCTCCTCCCGACCAGGCCGTTTTATCCTGCAAATTCGAAAGGCTGGTTCGGAGTGGAATTCTTACTCCATATTTCTGCGATAAGAGGAGCCTTCGCTCCTGAGAACGCTGGCAAGAATCTCCACTACTCAACCAGTTGTAGGTTTAAGGCGATACGCACACCGTTAACGAGGATGACGCTCTGATCCAGGAGTTGCTGGTTCGTAATCTCGGCGTTCACGAACTTTTTGAGCGCAATTCGCGGGCAAATGAATTCAATCGCTTCCGAAGTGCCTTTCGCGCCCGGAGAAAGCTTGTTCAGGACCGACAAATCAAAGAGCTCGAATTCCAGTTCCGCCGGAATCTTATCGGACAAATCTTTGAGTTGCGGCGCCAGAAACAGATCAAAACTCTGCGCTGCCCGCTTGTAGATGGAACCCTTCACCAGGCCGAACTGAATGGAGTTTCGCAACGTCATCTGGAGCGCAATCTGATCGTGGAAGACCACGAACATTGGCGGTGCGTAATCGACAAAACGAAATTTCGCCGCGCCCTCTTTCGCGAGAGCCGCCAACTGCGATTGGTATCTTTCGCCCAGGCGGTCCGCGTCCGTCTGCGTTGGTGGAGGATTCGCGGGTAGCGGGTCCGCAGCTTTGAGCGCAGGCAGAACTGGATTGGCGTTAGTGGAAACGGTGTCAGGAGACGCAGCGGCAACCGGAGACGGGGATGGCATCGCAAGAGTTGATCTAAGCAAAGAAGAGCGGCCCGCCATAGTTGAAGAGTGCGCCGAGGAGGTCGCATCCGGCTTGGTAGGGATGGACCGGGGCAGCGCCTGGACATTAAGAGAGTCGCGCTCTTTCAGTGAAAGGCCAAACTCAGTTCCGCTGACGTAAATTCTCGAACGATTCACAATTTCCTGGCGTTCGGGATCTGTGGAAGCATGGCTGAGCGCCCAGGCATCATCGCGATCCAGCACCACGACGAGGATCTCCTTCCCCTCGTAATCGTAGCTGCGGTCCCTGGTGCGCGTGTGATGAGAAATTTCGAAGCCGATACCATCGCAAGCTATGTCTTGCGGCATAGCTCCCGTCAGTAAATCCAGGATCGGAAGCACGATGGTGCGAAACGTACTGGCAGCGCGTTCGTTCTGCGTGAGACGAGTGGTGTCATAGGCCGCGTTGTAATTTCCCGTCATTTTCAAAATCACGCGATCTTGAAAACGTACGAACTCCAGGCCGCGCGAATCGGCCTCCGCCTGCTGCGCAGGATCCAGGCCAACAAACCGGCTCAAATAGAAAGGAAAGGGGAATTTCGTTTTGGCGATGGATTGATTGAGAGCCTTCAACTGCTGAAAATAAGTTTCTTCAAGTGCCTTGAGATCGGGATTCAGGATTTCAGACGGGTTTACCTGCGCGGATGCCCGAGCCGCGAAGAAACTCATCGCCAGTGCAATTGCCAGGGGCAGCGTTCGCCGGCCGCAGCGGAACAAGGGTCTGTGTTTCATAGCTCGCACAAGAGCATCTCCTATTTCGCGGACTATTGCGACCCCACTCGCCTTGGCGATTGATAAGGTGGCTGGGCGATCACCCGCGCGAACGCAATCACCGACCGGATTTCCTCCGCCGAAAGCATGCGCCCGTATGGTGGCATCATCGCCGATTTGCCCACCGCAGAGCCGCCGAGCGTAATGATGTTTTGCAGGTTCTGGTCGCTCTCCGCATTCAACGCCGCACCGTCATTCAGCAACGGCGGAACAGGCGTCAGGTTGGAGCGATTCGAAGGTCCTGCAGGGGTCGCGTCCGCGTGACACCACACGCATTGTTGATAAAAAATGCGTTTTCCTTGCGCTTGCTGATAGCTCAAGGGAATAACGCGCTGCGCATCGCTCCAGTCGGCCTCCGTCTCGTAGGCTGCTAAAAGTGGATCCGTCTTGGCATTTTCAGCTGGATGACGGCACGCCCCTGCACCCGCCAGGGTGGCTACAAGGAGGGCGCCGATCCAAATATGGCGTTTCATCGCTCTGCCACCTGCGCCAACACATGCGATCCGGTGTTGCTTGCGGTTTTCTGCGGTTTGATACTCTGCCGCAGAGTCGTCAAGTAAGCCGTCAACGCCTTCACTTCATCCTCAGTAAAATTCCGGCGCGGCTCGATGGTATCTGGAACAAGCGCCTGCGGATTTCTCAGCCAAGCCTCAATCCACGCCGGAGTCAGCCATCCTCCCGCATTGTTCAGGTTAGGCCCAACATATCCGCCGGTTCCGCCGATCGTGTGGCATGACTGGCATTGGTATTTCACTTCGTAGAGCTGTTTCCCAAGGACCGCCATGGCGGGCGTGAACTGCTTGGCGTCGACGCTTCCCGGATTCGCCGCTGGGTGCTGCAGCACCATAGTTATGTAGTCGGCCAGTGTCGCAGCGTCCTTGTCGCTCATATTGAATTGCGGCATGCGCAAAATCAGTGTCGGGCGCAGCGTCTGCGGATTCTTCAAGAAGTCCACCAGCCACTGCCGCTGCGCGCGGCTGCCCTCATAGCTGAGATCGGGCGCGAGGTCGCCTCCGTAACCGTTGAACTTGTGGCAGGTAGAGCATTTATACCGCTCGTAGACTTCACCAAACGAACCGGTCGGGTGGAAACTTACTTCCTTTCGCGGCACAACCAGATTCTGCAGGGCGCTTGTCGCAGGCGGGCCCTTCATGCTTAAAAGCGCCGTGGTGACAGCATCTAAGTCAGCTTGATTCCAGTTGTATTGCGGCATGCGCGCCGCAGGATTCACCGACGTGGGGTCCTGGAGTTTTGCTTGGATGTACGTCACCAGATAGTGCGGAATCTTGGCAGCGCCAAATTCCAATTCAGAGGCGTTCTTTCCGCCGAGTGCGCTGAGATCCGGCCCGAAATCTTTTTGTGGATTCAGGCCTTCAATCGAATGACAGCTCGCACACCCCTTTTCCAGAAAGAGGCGACGTCCAAGCTGAATCTCCTCCTCCGTCGGTTGCCCGAGTTGTGGAACGCCAGTGAGCAGGTCGGAATCTGTGAGCTTGGTGGTGATGTATTGCGTGACCTTGTAGAGATCTTCATCCGACCAACCGTAGCGCGGCATCCGCGTGCGTGACAGGTACGTCGGCGGGTCGCGAAGCCACGCAATCAGCCAATCAGAGTTCACCTTGCTGCCAACTTTGGTGAGTTCCGGGCCAATGTCGCCGCCAATCAGCTTCGTTTCTCCGGCGCGCGTCACCGCCAGGGAGTGGCATGTCGAGCAGAACATTTGCCGAAAACGTAGTTCCCCTTGCGAGATCAACTCCGGATTTTTGCTCCAAGCGGCCACGAGGCGAGGGTCCATCTTGTAGGGCACGACAGCTTTGGCTCTTTGCACGCTTAGGTAAGCCGAAAGGCCACGCAGTTCCGCTTCGGTCAAGCGAAACTTTGGCATGCGCGGCTCTTCTTCCGTTTCGTAACCATTCACCGTGACATTGCCGTCCTTGTCGACGATCGTGCGCGGTTCCTTCAGCCACTTGTAAATCCATTCGCGGCTAACTTTGGTGCCAACGCTTGTGAGATCGGGACCGAGCATCGGGGGACGTTCGATCCCCGGGAGGCGATGGCAGCCCTGACAATTCAATTCAGCGAGAAGCTCGCGGCCCTTAGTCAGCTGAGGCGTCTGGGGCAAGTCGGCGTAGTGACATGTGCCGCAGGACGCTTGAATGAAGCGAGTTGGCAGGATGGGCTGCTCCCAGGCAAGCGTGGACTCGTGGGCTTCGGCGACTTCGGTGGCTGGACCTTGGCCACGATGGCAAACGGTGCAGCCCCA
>DATNMX010000146.1:0-90629 GCA_035602135.1 Candidatus Dormiibacterota bacterium | reverse complement strand
GTCGCCTGGCCTGGAAATTGTGATGGCCCGTGGGATAGATAAAAGCAAATTAATGTGACGTTAAGCTCGCATCGCGACAGCTAAGGTATGCTTTGGCCCGCTGGCTTTCCTAGAGGAATGTTCTTGCGGAGGTTTCCACATGAAGTTTTCTGATTTGCTCCGCCTTGGAGTGTGCGGTGCCGTCCTGCTCCTGGGCGGTCTTGCCCTCGCAAGTCCCCCGGAGGGCGGCTACCACCTGCTGAAGAAATACGAACTCGGTGCTGCGCCCGGCGGCAAAGAATACTGGGACTACATCACGTTCGATGCTTCCACGCGTCGTCTCTACATTTCGCACAACACGGAAGTCAAAATCGTGGATGCTGACAGCGGCGCGACCATCGGCAGTATTCCTGACTTGAAAAGAGTCCATGGTATCGCCCTCGTCCCTGGCCTTGGCCGCGGATTCATCAGCGACGGTGGCGCGGACGAAGCAGTTGTTTTCGACCTGAAGACCTTGAAGGTTACGGGGCACATCAAAACGGGGGCCAACCCGGATTGCATCCTTTACGAACCCGTCTCCAAGCACATCATTACGATGAACGGAAAAAGCAATGACGCTACTGTAATAGACCCGGCCACCGGAACCGTTGTAGCCACAATCCCCATGGGCGGCCGTCCCGAGTACGCCGTGGCCGATGGCAAGGGAATGATCTACGACAATATAGAGGATAAAGACGAGGTCGTTGCCCTGGATGCCCGCACGAATACGGTCAAGGCCCGTTGGCCCATGGCCCCGTCCGGAGAGGCCACCGCCATGGATATGGACGTCCAACATCGCCGCCTCTTTATCGGCGGGCGAAACAAGGTGCTTGCCATCATGGACGCGGACAGCGGCAAGGTTCTCCAGACGTTTCCTATCGGTGAGGGAGTAGACACGAACATCTATGAGCCTGCATCAGGCCTGCTCTTCACTGCCACCCGCGAGGGCACGTTGCACATCTTCCATGAAGACACGACTGACAAGTTCAGCCTGGTTGAAACCGTAAAGACTGAATTTGGCGCTCGCAACATGGCGCTTGACCCGAAGACGCACAGACTTTTCATTGATACTGCGGACTTTGCTCCCGCTGCTGCACCGACCGCGGAGCAACCCAAACCGCAACCAACCCCAGTCGCCGGAACGTTTCGCTTGCTAGTCTACGGTCGCTGAGCCGGTCGCCGCTTCGCTTTGCTGGATCAAGAGTGTGACATCGCAAAATAGAGGCATACTAGGTTTGGTTGTATTCGCTGCCCTGGGTATCTCCGCGCTACATGCCGGCGTCAAGGGTCGGGCGGCATTGCCTTCGCTCGCGACACCAATACCAGCTCAAGAGTCAGAATCCAATTCGCAACATTCGGCGGCAGTCGCACAAACACAACCTGCTCTCAACTACCAGGACTACCGCACTCGCGTCGAGCCGATTTTTCTCAAGCCGCGTGAAGGCGGCGTGCGCTGTTACGACTGTCATTCCACACTAACCACCCGCCTTCGACTGCAACCCTTCTTACCCGGTGATTCCTCGTGGACGGAAGAACAGTCGCGGCAAAACTTTGCCTTTGTTTCTAAACTGGTGACTCCCAACGATCCGCTAAGTAGCCGCCTCCTGCTCCATCCTCTCGCGCCAGAGGCGGGCGGCGATCCCACACACACGGGCGGTAAATTCTGGAAGTCGCAGGCCGACCCGGAATGGCAGACACTCGCTGCCTGGGTTCGCAGCAGTTCTCCTGGCACTTTAGCGATGCAACCGACTTCTCCAGCGACGAATGCTCTTGATTTCCAAATTTTCAAATCAAGAATCCAGCCGATCTTCCTAAAAGAAAGGCCCGGACACGCCCGCTGCTACGGATGTCATTCGGAGTACAACAGAAGTTTCCGCCTGGAGAAGTTGTCACCAGGGACTGCGATTTGGACAGAGGACCAATCTCAGCGCAATTTTCAAAACATTATCCAGCACGTTGTACCCGGAGATCCGAGATCAAGCCGGTTGTTGATCCATCCGCTTGCGCCCGAAGCGGGCGGTGATCCGTTCCATTCCGGCGGGCACCAGTTTCAGTCCCAGGATGATCCTGACTGGCTGACGATTGCCGAATGGGTACGCGCTGCTCGAACCGAAACTCACGCTGACGCTTCATCCAAATCTGTGGCCCTCATCTACGTCACCAATAGCGCAGGAAACACAATCGATGTCATCGATCCCGCGACCAACGCAGTCGTGCAGGTGATACATGGAATCGAGCTGCCGCATGGAATCACCTTCTCTCCCGATGGCACGCGCGTCTATGTCAGCAACGAATCAGAGAGCGTGCTCGACGTGGTTGATCGAAAGAGCGGTGAGATTCTGCGTAAAGTGCCTCTCAGCGGCCGCCCGAACAACCTCGCTATCACCAAAGACGGCCTCCGCGTTCTCGTAGGGATCCGCGCGCCCGAGGGTGCGCTCGATGTGATCCACACAGTTTCACTTATCCGAACCAAAAGCATTCACGTCGATAGCATCCATAATGTCTATGTAACACCTGATAGCAGGTATGCGGTCTGCGGTTCCCTGGAAGGCAAGTCGGCAACAGTGATTGATCTTCAGACCGATCAAGTCGCGTGGAAACTGAATTTCGATCACCCCGTGCGCCCCATGGCTTTCGAGGCAAACCCTGACGGATCTACGCGCCGTATTTTCGTCCAGCTTTCCAACTTCAACGGATTTGCCGTCGTGGATTTTGCGAAGCGCAGCGAGGTAGCCAGGATCACGCTGCCGGAGGAGCCCGGCGGGTTTGGGATTGCCGAGGGGCGCGTGAACACTCCTGCCCATGGCATAGGGGTTGCGCCGGATGGAAGATCATTGTGGGTAAACAGCACCCTTGCGAACGCCGTGTTCAAATATTCACTGCCGGATTTGGAGTTACTTGGGCACGCCGCGCTGCCGCTCGTTTATCCGCTGGCACACGCACCTACCAGTTCCGTCCCCGAGTGGATCACCTTCACGCCAGACAGTAAGCATGTCTATGTTTCTAACTCTGGAGATCGCTCAGTGTCCGCCATCGACACGAAAGCTTTGAAGATAGTGGCTGTGATCCCAGTAGGAGAAGTGCCCAAGCGGATCAATACCTTGGTCGTTCACTGAACTTGAGGCCGCTTCTCCGCCGCATCCCTTGCCCAGACTCTAGCTTAATGTCGCCGCGATGGCGTGGTTATGGAACCACGTCGTAAACCAATATCTTGGCCTCTTCGATGGTTGCTTCCTTGGATTGGGGAATGGGAGGAACCAGGATGACGAGCTTCGGGATAGCGGCGTAAAACCGCTTGAGTTCCGGAACTAGCAGTGTGGTCTTCGCAATCGGCCCGGTCGCAGCTCTTCCCAGACGGTCGTAATGGTCCGCGTCAACTTGTTTGAACACTTCCACGAAGCCGGTTGTTCCAGTGTAGTAGATGCGTTTGCTTGGTGCGTCAAATACCACTTCGTCCACACCGCCCTCGGTGTCGATGGCATCGATCACTTTCCCGCTGTCCGAATCCATCACCACCAGCTTCCCTGGTTTATAAATGTGTGAGCGTTTCACCCGGCTGCCGATAAACAGGCGATGATGAGCTGGATCAATGTCCACAGCATGCGGCTCCGGCCCCCCGGTGATAGGCCACGTGGCGATCACCGTGCGCTTTTCGCGGTCAATCACCACGACTTTGCTTGTGTCACCCATCACCACGAACATTCTTGGCGACGCTGGATCGAGCACCAGGCCTGCGGGATTTAGGCCGTCGACATCAATGCTTCCCACGAGTTTTCCGTTCTTTAGGTCGACGATTTCAATCGAGCCTTTGGCGCCCTCTTTTATTTTCAGACCATCCGCTCTATCACCGAGATAAAATAAATGGGTAGTCGGATCGTAAACTCCGTTATCGGGCACCCTCCTCGAGTCCTTGTCCAGCTCATGGCCGGTTAGCGGGATGTTCTTTACTAGCTCGTACGTGTCTCCGCTGAATGCTTTGCACGTGGCATCGCCGTCGTCGACCCAGATTTCGTTGGTCTCGGCCAGATAGATCGTTTTGCGAGGATCTCCTCCAAATCCAGTAATCGTGTGAATCACTTTGCCGGCGCGCAGGTCGATAACTTCAATCGTCCTCTGGTGCTCTCCGGGAACGAACAGACGCTGGCCTTTGATGTCCACCGCCATGTGGTCGAAGTAGCCCTCAACATTGGGTAATGGAATGCTCTGGATTTGTTTCAGCGGCGCGCTAGTCTGACACTGCGCCTTCGGAATCAAGACCACACACAAAGTCCAGAGAACCGCCAGATACGTTTTCATTCTCTCGCTCCTTAGTTTGCTTTTCTAAATCTTACTTCCGCTCCTTGAGCGGCCCCACGTGCCTTCACGGAAAGTTCGCCTCTCGCCCTATCAGTTCCGTTGCAGGGCGGGCCGGAGTTCGCGGATATCCTTCACGCTCTCCAGAGCCAATACTTTGTCGAGCAGAGCCGAGCAAGTTGCGTCTCCCAGGACCGGCCCGATGAGATATCGCGCCTTCGCCACCACCTCCTCCCGCGTCATGGGATTCTCCGCTGTCCCGCGTACATCTTTTACCCACTCTGTCATTTGCGTGCCGTCGGCGAGCGTCACTTCGACAATGGCCTCGCGCTTCGGACGGCGGGCGTCGATTCGCGGGTCGGCAACGACCTCTACCTTGCCGCGTTGGCGCAGCACGGCAGGATCTTTCATCCGCGCCTTATCATGAGCTGATTGGAAGGTGGACGTCTTGTCCAGCAACATCACGGCGACCATGTACTGCAGGCAAATATCCGGCATGTCGCGATTGCTCACCGTGTTGGCCTCGTCGCTAGCGATCCGCACGACCACCTTCTGTACATCGTTAGCAGTAAAGGAGCGCTGTTTGAAGAAACCCGCGAGTGCGTCGAGCGGCGCCTGGATGGGCGAGCCCACCGTCCATTTCTTAATGTTCGTCCGCGTTATCTCGTAGCGTTCTCCGAGCTTTTCGACGAGCTGTGTTGGATCTGCCTTGACGACGCCGTTTTCCCGGGGCGCCAAGGCTTCAAAGAAATTGTCGGGGCCAGAAAAAATGTCGTCAACGCCGGTCCAACCCGAGCGGATTAGCATCGCGGCAGTGACTCCGCCGGCCGCGGGCTTCCCCCCAAAGAGAAAAGCCTTTTCCATGTGCTCGGCATCGCGGCTCCAAGCTCCAATTCCCGATGTTTGTTGCGCACTGTAATCCAGCAGCAAACGCATCTTCTGAGCCCCGAGACCCGCGGCGCAGCCGGCGGCCGCACCGGCCCCGAAGGCCGCAACGGTGCCGTGCGTGCTCCTATGCGTCGCAACCTGGTAGCCCGGCCCACCCATGCTCATCGTTACGCGCGTCCCGACATCATAACCGAGCGTCACAGCGCGCAAGAAGTGCGTCCCACTGATTCCAAACTGCTCGCCGGCAGCCAACGCCGCAGGAACCACGGAGACACCGGGATGCGAGCGTGACGGGCCGTGCGAATCGTCAGTCTCATCAGCATGAGCCAGCACTCCGTTTGCCAGCGCCGCTTCGATGGGTCCGCACACGATGTTCGAAGAAACTACCGTCGCAACCTCCTTCCCACCATAGGCGCGGACAAATTCGATTGCTGCGCGTCCCGGGCGTATCTGGGATCCGGAAATCATCGCAGCCAGCGTGTCCAGAATGTGATGTTTCGCCTTCTCAACCACTTCGTCCGGCAGCGCTCGTTCAGCGGCTTCGCTCATGTACTTGCTGAGCTTGTCCATGACTGGACTCACGCCTTGCGTCGGCTCTTCCTCGCTGGCCGATGCCCTAGCTATCACGACTCCGGGCGGAATGACCGTAGTTGCCAACGCCAAGCCGGCGAGTTCCAGCAGGTTGCGCCGGCTCAAAATTGCCTCACCCTTCCCTGCCAACTTTTCTTTGCCTCCGCCATGTCCCATGTGCGTTCTTCTCCTGCGGGCACTTTGCGCTAGACTGATTTTGCTCAAGGATGGCCGGCCAGCGGAACCAACCGTGCAATTGAAGGTATGTCATTAGCCGAATCAAATACCTGAAAACAGTATTAATTCTTTTTTAGCTCGATCGGCATCTACTGATCTGTCTAGCTAGAGACCAACTAGCTATCCATAAGGGTTTTCATGACGTGGAACAACTTCTTCGCCTTGAACCCGACACCAGGAATCTCCGGTAGCTTGACGTAACTGTCTTCGACCGGTATCCCGTCAGCAAATCCACCGAACGGCTCCGCAGCTCTGAGCCGGAAAATGAAGCGATCGCGCAGAAGTCCGCTAGGCGCGTATCGGCCGTTCGAATTGAATCCGAAACCGACCACAAGCTTGCCGTAACGCATCATATCCGTGACTAGCGCGAGGACACTCACCGTCATTTGGCTGCAATTTCCGATTTGATGGGCACTACGGTCTCGCGGATATCTACAATCCTCACTACTCCACCCTCCTCCCGAAAAACTTATCTCGCTCATGCCCGCTGCAATAGAGGCCGCAGTTCTCGGATGTCTTTTACTCCATCCAGGTTAAGCACCCTCTCGATGAGGTTGGCGCATTGTGGCGTGCCGAGAATCGGCGCTATCAAATCACGGGCTTTGGCAACAATCTCTTCACGGGTCATGGGATTCTGGGGGGTGCCCCGAACACTATCAACTCGCTGCGTGAGATGCGTCCCATTCGTAAGCTTCACCTCCACAATCGCCACGCGCAAAGGCATGAGGCGCTCTAACTGCTCATCCGGAATCAATTTCACCTTCCCGCGTTCCCGGAGCGTTGCCGGATCCTGCATGCGCGCTTTGTCATGTGCTGAACTGAACGTAACCTTCTTGTCTATCATCATCACTGCGACCATGTGCTGCAGGCAGATGTCCGGGATCTCGCGATTGTTCACGATCGCTGCCTCATCCCTCGCCAGCCGCACCGAGACCTGCTCCACTTCTTTCGCGATGAAGGGATGCTCCTTCTGCAAGATCTCGAGGGCATCGAGAGCCGCCTGGATCGGCGAACCTACAGACCATCTCTTGATGTTCGTTCGCGTGATCTCATATCGCTCCCCGAGCTTGTCGATGAGTCCGGCAGGATCGGCATGAGGGTTGTAAGCGTCAAAGAAATTATCTTTCCCCGAGAAGATGTCTTCGACACCGGTCCATCCGGCCTGAACGATCAAGGCAGAAGTGACTCCGCTGCGCGCCGTCATGCCGCCAAAGTGAAATGCTTTCTGGATATGTTCAGTGTCGCGGTTCCATGCACCAAGGCCGGAGGATTGATGGGCCGTGTAGCCCAAGAGAAATCGCATCTGCGCAGAGTTGAGGCTTGCCGCGCAGCCCGCGGCCGCGGCCGCGCCGAAGAGTGGAGAGATGCTGTGCGTGCTCCAGTGACTCTCCGCTTCAAATTGCTGCCCACCCAAGGTCATGGTGAAGCGCGGTCCAACGTCGTAGCCGAGCGTCACGGCGCGCAGGAAGTGTGTCCCGCTGATGCCGAATTGCTCCCCCGCCGCAAGGGCAGCGGGCACCACAGCACACCCAGGATGCGATTGCGACGGGGCGTGCGAATCGTCGGTTTCGTCGGCATGAGCCAACATCCCATTCGTCAGTGCCGCCTCGATCGGGCCACATACGATTTTCGACGCAACTACCGTCGCGACTTCCTTGCCGCCATAGGCGCCGGCAAATTGCAGCGCTGCGCGCCCGGGTGTTAACTCCGAGCCCGAAATCATCGCCGCCAGCGTGTCCAGGATGTGTTGTTTTGTTTTCTCGCTGACCTCGTCGGGCAGCGCGCGGCCAATGGCTTCGCCCAGGTATGTGCTGAGCTTGTCCATGACCGGGCTCACCCCTTGCCCGGTCGGATCCCGGGTGCGCGATAGTTTGGCCATCACCGCCTCTAGCGGGAGGGCCGCAGTCACGACAGCCAAGCCCGCTAGTTCGAGCAGGCTGCGCCGGGAAAGAATTGCCCGGCCGTTCTCTGGCGGATCGCATTTGTCTCGTCCGTCTCTCATGCTTTCGCCTTCCTAGGGCACTTGCTATGGCCTGATCTTGACTGAAAGGTGGTCTGGCACAACGGACCTCGCTATATACCTTGGCTGAACTTAAGGAAGTAACTCCACATCGATGACCTGGTACGTAGAAGTCCCCACATTCTTTACGCGATGGGTATACGGCTTCTTGGTGGCTTCTGCAAAGACCACCGCTCCCGACTTCACTTGCGATGCCGGCTGCCACTCACCGCCCTGCATTTGCGTTTGAATCAGACCGCCGTTGATTCGAACAGAAACATTGTCGTGAAAATGAGTGTGAAACAATAAAGATTCTCCTGGCGGTATTTGGACGTCCAGAACTCGCACGTACTGATTTTCGAACAACACACGGTGGTGAGGTTCTTGTTCCACGGGGATGTTGGTCGCGGATGCCGCTTTGTCTGTTTGCATATTTGACGGAGAAACCGGTACAGCGGGAGCGGAAGCCTTCTTGAATTCTATTTCAATATTCTCAAATGCCCCACCGAGATTCTGAACTGCGTGCGTCAACGGCTCTCGCCAGGAAACGTCTCCGGATTTTGCGTTCAGATCCTGTTGCGTTCCGTCCGGCAAAAAAACCCGACGGGAGTTTGGCGTCAGGGCTACTATGACGAGCGCCGGATGAGAATGCATGTCTAAACGATCCTGTGGACCGAACCGGACGCGAAGAACACGAATGCGGTCGTTTTCAAACTCGACAGCCGCAATCTTAGGATTAACGGCAACCGCGTCCTGACGGCCAAAAAGCAGTGTAAGAGATGTAAAGATAAACCACATTGCTGGATACATGGTCTTAACCTCCTGACGGACGTTAAATCTAAAAACTTCTGTCAATGGCATCTGGATTTATGAGGCGGTTTCACCAGCTTGGATCTCCACGGGCTTGCGGAAGAAATTTCTACCCTTTCGCTCCGGTCCCAGCGCAAATACGATGACGAGAGCCAGAATCGTGCATCCCTCGAAAACCGTCAGAGCCCATTGGTACCCAATACGGTCGCGCAAAGCATATTCGATTGTGTTCGTGGGCGAGCCAAACAGCACGCCAAGTTGATATACAAATCCTGGAAACAAGCTACGAACCGCGTCTGGAGAGAGTTCATTCAGGTGGGCCGGCATGACTCCCCACGCACCCTGAACTCCAACCTGCATCAAGAACGCGCCCAGGGCCAAAGTTGGCAAGGAGTGTCCGAATGCCCAAAGTGGAATCACCAGCGCGCACAAGGTCAAGGCGCCGATAATGCTTATGCGTCTTCCCAGCCGTTCAGACGTATGACCGACAGAAATTGTTCCCAACAAAGCGCCAACGTTGTAGAACATCGCTAAATAAGCCACTACGTTCGGTGAAATATGATGCGCTGTCTTAAGAAAATCAGGATAAAGGTCCTGGGTGCCGTGTGAGAGACAAGTCATCAATGTGAGCATAACCACTAGGTAGGCAAAGCTCTTGCGATGGTCCCAAACAACTTGGAGAATCCCTCCCATGCTTGGAACACGGTGTTGTTTCCATGCTTCTGACTCCGGAGACTTGTACGCGATATATAGGGTGATGATGCCGGGAATCAGGCCGGCCCAAAACATTGCCCGCCATCCCCACAAAGGCAGGATCAGGCGCGCGGCCACTGCAGACAGCAAATAACCGAGCGGATATCCGCCCTGTAACAACCCGGAAAGAAGGCCACGCCACCGCCGCGGCGCGCTTTCTAGCGTCAAAGACGCTCCCACTCCCCAGAAACCGCCCATTCCGATTCCATACAGCAGGCGCAGCACAAGGAATATGGGATAGTTCAATGCTAGACCGCTCAAAACTTCGATCAGCGAAAAGTATGCCACGACCGCCATGAGAGGCTTACGCCGTCCATAACGGTCGGCGAGCATCCCAAAAAGCAACGCACCAACCGGCCGCATAGCCAATGTCGCGCCGATGGTTAGAACGATCGCGCCTTTCCCCACCTGGAAATGCGTTGCCAGCGTATCCACCAGGAAAACAACCACGAAGAAATCGAACGCGTCTAACGTCCACCCCAATATGCCGGCGGCGATAGCGTATCCGCGGCCTTTTTGAGGCAGACCACCACCTTCCTGACGGTCGACTCCGGAAGTAAGCATAGGGTCCTTGAACTTCGCACATTCTTGAGGGGCCGAGTTTAGTTCGAAACCTAGAGACCAGGCCTGAATGTAACATTAAATTTATTTAATGTACGCGCGCCTCGCAATTTGGTTCAGTGTTTGCGAGCAACACCGCGATGTGCCGCCCCTTCTGAAAAATGATAGCGCCTTTAACCCGGTAGCGGCTGACCGTGAGTTTCTTTTGCAAAAGGAATGATTAAAAGTCCCACCGCAAATGCAATCGCCGTATACGCAACGGGTTTGCCAATCGTTCCTGCATGGCGGACCATTGCACCTATTAAGAAATTGACGCCTGCTCCTATAAAACGACCAAATGAAGTCGCGAACGAAAAAGCGGTTGCGCGAACTGCAGTATCGTATTGCTCAGGAAGCCATAGGCTGAACAATGCGAAGTTTCCCCCGAAGAAACCGAGAAAAAATAAACTGGCTATGAACGGTCTAAGGCCATTGTTTAGGTAGAATGCCCAACCAAAACTCAAAACAATGAAGAAACACATTCCCGCAAAATAAATTGCGAGCGTCTTCTTCCGTCCCAAGCGCTCAGCCAAACCTGGGACTGCCAAACAACCCAGGATGGTCCCGATAGAAAGGACTACGGTTCCAACCGATGCTGTCTTTGACGCCGCTGCCAACGACATGCCGGCCTTCTTCGCCAATGTCATGATCGCAGTTGGCTCGTATACTGATCCTGCCCACAGTCCAATGATCGCGACGGTGAGCAACGCTGCATTGACAATCGTTCTCCGTCGATATTTCGGACCAAAGATTTCAGCGAGTGGTCGCTTGCGCTTGATCTCATCCGCCCTCTGCTCCCACCGGTCTGGCTCCTTCACACGAGCACTGATAAGGAAAGAAACGATCACTGGGGAGAGACCGCAAAGAAACATTGCGCGCCAGCCAAAGTGTGCGCCTACGGTGTAGTTCAGGGCAGCAGCCAGGAAAAAACCGAAGTAGTAGCCGGTCTGTAGGTATCCTGCCCCCATTTTTCGGCGGTCTTCAGGCCACGCTTCCGCGACGTAAGTGCCGGCGAGCGCCCATTCTCCTCCTATGCCGATTCCCGCCAGCAAACGAAAGAGTCCTAACTGCCAAACGTTTTCGGCAAAAGCAGCCGCGCCGGTGAACACAGCGTAGGCCAGAATTGTCGCCGCCAGCACGCGGATCCGTCCAAACCTATCTGCGATAGGGCCCCACATAAATGAAAGGCCCCAACCAACCAGAAACAGCGCGAACAGGATTGAGCCGACCAGACCGATATTTTCTGAGGTTTTTGCTATCCCGGACTTAGGAAGAAGTTCTGAAAGAGCTGGACTTAACACCAGGGCATAGATGAATGAATCCATTCCGTCGAGCGTCCATCCGAACCACGCAGCCCAGAAGCCGGTGATCTGTTGCGATGTTAGTCTCGTTTGGGGCATACATTGCGCACCATCAGTAAAGGAATTCCTGCTTGACAATGGAACGGCGACGAATTATCTCACAAGCACATTTGACGTAAACTGACTTATTTTATTTTTCTTGAAGCATTGCGGGGCGCTTAGCAATCGACTTTTCTACACCGGAGGATCCTGTGACCTGGACTCAAATCTACGACCCCTTGGGCCATTGGTGGCTATCTACATTCGTCGCCGCTTTGCCCATCATAGTTTTGTTGAGTTTGTTAGCTGGCTTCAAAGTTCGCCCTCATCTCTGCGCCATGGCGGGTGCGGCAACGGCTATCATTTGCGCGATCTTGGTTTTCGGAATGCCAGCGAGGTTGGCAGTGGCTAGCTTTTTTTATGGCGGCGCGTTCGGATTGCTCAAGATCGTATGGATCGTGATCGCGGCAGTCTTTTTGTACGACATTTCAGTCAATACTGGTCAGTTCGAGATAATGAAGCAGTCGATCGCAGCAATCACGCCGGACCGCCGATTACAAGTTCTTCTCGTGGCATTTTCTTTTGGCGCTTTTCTGGAGGGCGCGGCGGGATTTGGCGCCCCGGTGGCTATCGCGGGCGCGTTCATGATCGGATTGGGATTCAAGCCGTTTCAAGCGGCGGTGCTCAATCTTATCGCGAACACGTCGCCCGTAGCTTGGGGTTCGATTGGAATCCCAGTACA
Organism: Candidatus Dormiibacterota bacterium; assembly: GCA_035602135.1. Lineage (GTDB taxonomy): Bacteria > Acidobacteriota > Terriglobia > Acidiferrales > UBA7541 > Acidiferrum. The sequence continues at coordinate 78,379 of DATNMX010000146.1, read as the reverse complement.
CACCCTAGCTGTGGTGACGGCCCTTCCAGAATCCGATCTTAGCGCCATGATCGGACGGATTCTTCCCTGGACTGCGGTCCTTATTCCGTTTTGGCTGGTGCGTACATTGGTGAACTGGGCTGAGACGCTTGAGGTCTGGCCTGCCATTCTGGTAGTCGGCATATCTTTCGCTGGCACGCAATATTTCTGGTCGAACCATATCGACAGCAATCTGGTGGATCTCGCTGCCGGCTCGGTATCCATAATCGTTACCCTACTGTTCCTGCGCGTGTGGCAACCGAAACGCATCTGGCGGTTTGAAGATGAACGTGGCGAAGACACCGACAAACTTAAGCGCGGAAACCTTGCGATCGTTCACACCCCGGCGCAACTCGCAAAAGCCTGGATGCCGTTCGCCCTTCTATCACTTTTCGTGCTGATATGGGGTTTGCCAGCGTTCAAAACAGCCGTGGGTAAATCCACCACGCCCGCATTTGGTGCCGGAGGATGGGCGGTACCGTACCTACATCAGGCAGTATTCCGGGCACAGCCTGTTGTAGCTAAGCCAACCGCGGAAAACGCAAAGTTCGACTTTAATTGGCTCACCGCAACAGGCACTGGTTGTTTCTTGGCGGCGGTTGCGGCCGGCGTTTTATTGGGCCTGAAGCCGAGACAAATAGTCCAAATTTTCGGGCATACCGTACGTCGCTTGCGCTTCGCAGTGATTGCCATGGCGTGCATGTTGGGGTTGGGATACGTGACCCGATATTCAGGCATGGATGCGGTGTTAGGTCTGGCGTTTACGCGAACAGGATGGTTGTTTCCCTTCTTCGGCACATATATCGGCTGGCTAGGCGTTGCCCTCACCGGCAGCGATACAGCGTCCAATGCATTGTTTGGCGGCCTTCAACGCATCACCGCACAACAACTTAACCTTAGTCCTATTTTAATGTGCGCTACGAACAGTGCGGGTGGCGTGATGGGCAAAATGATCGACGCGCAGTCAATCTGCATAGCCACGGCCGCCACCAATCAGGTTGGGAACGAAGGAGTGATTTTTCGTTTCGTGTTTTGGCATTCCGTGGCGCTCGCGGCAATCGTGGGCGTGATCGTGATGCTATACGCTTACGTATTTCCACAGTTCATACCGCATGGTTTGACGTTCACTCATTAGAGGTGGCCGCCATGACGTTACTTGGTCCAATAGTTTGGAGTTCTGAAGTGTCATGTTCTCGGCTCTTCTCCTGCTGTGGTTCGTATAAAAAGCACCGCACTCTCAAATTCACGTTCGGCCTGGAGCCAGTCCTCAAGCTCATGGCCTGAGAGGCCGCCGCGCTCAAGATAGATTTCATAGGCGCGACGCCTGATCCCGTCATGATTCGGTGTGTGGTTTTCTGCGTGACGCTGGATGGGACTTGCGTCAAGCTCCAAAGTCTCAATTCTCTTGCCTTTCCATGTCATGCCGGAGTCCTTTCCTTTCATAGTTGAATTGCTCTCGATCTCAGCGTCCGCATCCCTGAAACCTCCGCGCCACGAGTCCCGATGGGGGAAGTCGGGACTCGCGGCCACGCTGACGGTATCGGTGACTCAGAAGCGAAACACGATAGCGGCGGAGGGCTGGGCAGTGTGCGTTCTCGCGCCGGAGTGTAGAGTGGCCAGATCAAAGTCTGGCCGCTCGTAAACAAAACCCCGGTATTTGGCGCGCATCGTGAAGTGCTTGCTAAGGCCGTAGTCCACACCACCCCCGTAGACAAATGCCGCTTTGGCTTGACTCTGCGCCCCGGAAACAAATCCGCCCACACGGCCACTGAATTTGTATCGAAACAGGAGAATGGTGAATCAAACACTTATGCTCTCGAACAGATTTCTCGTAGCAGTTTCGACGAGCCCCATCAGACCCGCTCTATCTCTGCGCCAGGGTTTCTGCTTGGCTCGCAACGCTTGCGCTGCAAGCGCCCTTGCTCTCCTGTTTTGGACGAGCACGGCGTCCGCGCAATCTTCATCTGAAGATGCGCCTCGGCCGATCGTTACACCGATACAGGCGTCCCCGAGCGGGCCCGTGTCCTCGCCGCGGCTGGCGTCCGATTCGAATAAGCAGCCGCAATCGAGTAGCGCGACCACATCCCTCGATGCAAGTCCGCTCGGAAGTATTGCCGACGTTAAACAGTCCAAGCGCATTCTTTGGATTTTTCCTAACTACCGTGCTGTGAGCGCCAACACGCAGTTGCCTCCGCTGTCGTTGAAGGATACGTTCTGGCTGGCGACGCAGGACAGCCTCGACTATTCGTCTTTCGTTTCCGCAGCGATTCTCGCGGGCGTGAGCCTAGCGAATAACTCTTATCCGGAGTTTGGACAAGGCGCCAAAGGCTATGGCCGCTACTATTGGCATGCGATGGCCGACCAGGCGGTTGGAAACTATCTGACGGAAGCCATCATGCCTGCGGTGACGCACGAAGACCCGCGATTCTACACGCTCGGACGCGGTGGGTTTTTCAAGCGCACAGGCTATGCGGTAAGCCGTCTGTTTATCACGCGGACGGATGCCGGCGGCCGAACTTTTAATCTTTCTGAAATAGCGGGCAACGGGGCCGGCGCAGCCATTTCAAACGCCTATTATCCGGCGAGAGAACGCACCTGGACGAAGACCTATCAAAAATGGGCGACCCAAATCGCGTTAGATGGCGGCTTCAACATCTTGAAAGAGTTTTGGCCCGACATCAATCACGCTGTTTTTCATTCAAAGTACTGATGTCTTCCCAAAGGAAAGTAGAGACTGCTCGGTGATAAGTTGACAGCGATGCGCATTCTTCTCCTCAACCTGGGTGCCGAGTCTACCCAGGAGGTAAAGCAGGCCTTATCAGGTCAAGGCTATGAAATCACCGCAGAACGCAGTCTGACGGTTGATGAGATTCTCGTTCTCGTCCCGGAAGTTCTGGTCACAGAAGCAACCCCATCCGACCTCAGCTGTTGCGGTGTAATCAGCCAAATCAAGGCAAGCCCTGACTTGCCGACTCTCAGGATTGTGATGATTGTTCACGGTGGCGCGCTGGAACGTGCCCGCGCGCTGGATCTGGGCGCCGACGACGTCCTCTCCTTTCCGTTTGAACCGTTGGAATTCGCGGCGAAAATCAGGGCACAGTTTCGTGAGAGACAGCCAGAGCTAAAACTCGAAGCAAAGCTGAAAGACGCGCTGCAAAAAGAACATCTGGCAGAGATTGCTGTGGAAGCCCTGAGTGGGGGCACAAATGCCAAACGGCGCTTTTGGCTGATTCTGACTGTTTTTGGCCTCACCGCAGCAGCGGTTCTGGCAGCGCTCGTTACGATCATTTCCAACGGACACAGCCGGAAGGAAACTCGCCAACTCAAAGCGGAAGTTGCCAGGCTGAACGGCGGAATCCTGCAACAGGGAGAACTCTTGCGCCGCGCAGAACAAGCGCGTGCGTCTCTGACCGCGAGTGACGCGTCGGGAACCCGCGAGTCTTTGAAAGCACAAACGGAGGAGATCCGGAAAAAGATGGCAGCGGACGGCGATGCAGATAGCGCATTCCTCAAGAAGCAATTTCAGGAGACGCAGAATCGCCTGAACCGACTTGAGAACGAAGGCCGTGTCGCGGAAACGATAGTTCACACTTACGGACCCAGCGTCTGCTTGTTGCACGTGGTCGTGGAGTTTCGCGACAAAGATTCCGGACAGGTAATTCGTATCTCCACGGATGCCACGGGTAAGCCGCTGGTGGACGACAAGGGGATGGTATCCCTGGAAACAGATGGAACAGGACCACCTCTCCAGCTTGACGTCTTTGGCACCGGGTTTCTCGTAGCACGCGATGGACGTCTCCTTACGAACCATCACGTCGTGGAGCCTTGGTGGGGTGATGAGGGATTGAAACAACTTCTCGACAAGGGCGCTATCGCATTCGCCTCGTCTTACACCGCGTACTTCCCTGCTAGCTCGCAAGGCATCTCGGCAAAAGTCGAGCGGATTTCGACCCAGGCCGATTTGGCAACCCTCAAGCTACAGACTCAAGCGCCGCCTCACACCGCACTCCTGGAGCTCGATGAACGGAGTGAAGCCAGTGTGACGGGCGATCCGGTCGTCCTGATTGGATACCCTACGGGAATTGAAGGTATCCTCGCGCGCGCGGGAAGCGACGTCACACGAAAAGTGGCGGAAAACGCGCGCGGGGTGACCCAGATTGTTTCGCAATTGGCAGGGCAACACCTCGTTCGCCCAACGACTACCCAGGGACACATCGGAGATGTCTTAAAGGACAAAATTGTTTACGATGCAGCAACAACCTCCGGCGGTTCCGGCGGACCGCTCTTCAATCGCAACGGCAAGGTCATTGGCGTGAACTTCGCTATTCTCAGTGACTTTGGCGGCTCGAATTTGGCGATTCCTGTCCGGTATGCCGATGAACTGTTGAGGTAAACATAGTGCGACGAGGTTGAACCACCCTACTATCCTCAGTGGCGCCGGGGTTTTCCCCCTCACTTGTTCCCCGTCTTACTCCGGATCTCCACGAGCTTCGCCTGCTGCTCTGGAGTCAGTCTATTCTTTATCCGCACCAGCAGTGTCACCTGCGCCCGCTTGATCTCGTGCTCGATCGCCAACACCTTTTCCAGTTGCGCCAGAGCCTCTTGCTCCTCCACGCGCGGCCGCTTAACGAGCGAAACCAGCTTTTCCATTTCGTCTTGCAGCTTCCATTGCCACTCGGTGAACTTCAACTGCGCCTGGCGGATTTCCGTCTTGAAATAGGTTTTCTGCTCCTCGTTCAATCCGACGGCCTCCTGGTGCTGGATCACGAGTTCTGGCGCAAAGAAGCTCTGCCCGATCGGATCTTGGTCTGGCTGCTGGCCGCGGGCCTCACCTGCCGCCAGAAACAGCAGTGCACACGCGCAGAGAACTCTAGCTCTCATTTCATTCCTCCTCATCCGTCTTCGCGGGAACCCGCAGGTACGACTCGCCGAGTCTCGGCGTTGTCCGCAAAATCTGTCGCCCTGGTGTTTCCAGCAATACGTCGCTTGGTGCTCGCCATTCCGCAAGCTTTTCGGCGGCGGCCAGTTCGGTCTCCGGCACAGTCCGCACCGCTCTCCGGTGCATCGTCAAACCAATCATTAGCGTCGCCACGATCACCGCCATCGCTCCGGCCAGCCTCCATACTCGCCACGGCCGCCCGCGCTTCCCTTCGCTCGCGGCCTCCGCTGCGGCCAACACCCGCGCACGAAATTCCGCCGGCGGTTCCGCCTCTTGCACCACGAGGGGCAGCAGTGCGTCCAGACGTTCCCGCCGCGCGCGCAACGCCGCCAGCTCCTCCGCACAGTTGTCACACTTCAACACATGTTGTTCGAGACCGCCCGCCGCTGTTCCCGTCAGGGCAGCCTCCACCAACTGGTCCTTCCATTTCGTGCAGCCGTTCTTCATTTCATCGCTTCCAGCAGAAGTTTTCGCGCCGTGTGAAGCCTGGACCTCACCGTCCCAGCCGGAATTCCCAGCACCACGCCCACGTCGGTGGCATCCATGTCTTTTACAATCGAGAGCTGCACTACCCTCAGGAGTTTCTCCGGCAGGCCCTCAATCTCGTTCCGCAGTCGCTCCACCAGTAGGCGTTCCTCCGCGTTCCTCGTTCCGTCCACTGTCTCACCCGTTCCGACCGCGTGCCACGCCGTCTCCCGGGTCAGTCGCCGCCGCAGCCCGCGCTGCCGGTTCAGCGCCAGACGAAAGGCGATCCGGTTCACCCATGCCCGAAATTTTTCCGCTTCGCGCAGCGCGTGGAACTTCTGGTACGCGCGCAGGAACGCTTCCTGCGTCACGTCCTCGGCGTCGGCCGAATTTCCGAGGATGCCATAGGCGATCTGAAAGACGCGCCGCTGATTTTCGGCCACGCGCGCGCCAAATCCTGCTTCGCGTTCATCGGTTTCCGTTCGCGCAATCAAAGCATCCACGCACGCACGCGACCGCCAGGCCGCGCAGGCTTCTATGAATCCAGGCACCGCTGTTCGCTCCCCACTCAGGCGAATAGTACGCTCCAGTTGGCCGAAACCACCTGGCCGTTTGTAAGAGCGCGAATCCTCGGTTGATGGGGGTGTGCATCCGCGCCCTACGCCCCTGGTTGCTCTCGATCCGGCCTAATCAGAACAAATAGAGCTGCTGGAATGCAGCAAGAATGGGCTGCAATTGAACTGCGATCCGAACTGCTTCCAGCCGTTGCTGTTGCTCCGGGTCAATTAAATTCCCAAATTTTGAGAGAAAATCCTGCTGCACCTGCGCAACCTCTTGTTGTAGCGTGTGGATTTGGATTACCAGCATTCCTACATCAGCTGGGCTACTGCCTGAATTGAGCAGTGCTTCCAGTTGCTGCACCCGCTGCTGAATCCCTGGGAGTAGCGGGACAACTGCGGCTTGCCGTGCCTGAAGCAGTTGTCCGAATTCCTGCACCTGATCGGGCCGAAGCTGCAGGAACTGGACGACGATCTGAATCGGCGACGGCGCCTCGCCGTTCCCCGCGATTGTCGTCGTCTGCATCTGCTCCAGCATCTTCCCGATGCTCAACTTCGCAAGATCGGGCACCGAAACCGCTGGGCCGGTTTTCAGGGTAGGTTTTTGCGCAAGCAGCAGGTGCGCGCTCCCGATCACCATGCTTAGCAGCGCAATTACGAAGCGTGTTTGCTTCATTGGGGTGTTCTCCTGGGAAGGTGCCCACTCTCCGCCTTCACTTATCCAGACACCGCCGTCGGCCCTCCTGTTCATAAACAATAGTCCGAAACAACCCGCCCGTTCTGCCGCCCTTCGTTCACCTGGCTAGCTGGAAAGTCCATTCTTTCCTTTGACCTAAATGCTGAGATCGAACAGTTGCGTGGCAAAATGCGCGCGGCAGCGTGAACGGAATGCTTTAGGTCGAAGTCCGGCTGCGAGCAAAACCGATGGTGACGGCCGCTAGCGCTACGATGACAAGCGCGGAACCCAGAATGGCTAGGGCTCGTGGAATGGGCCCGTGATTCAAGGTTTGTAGTAAAACGCCGAGGGGAAACAGTAAGGCACCAAGAAACAAACTAAGTGCAAGCAGAAACTTCCATCTCTCCGAAAAACCCAATCGATCGAAACCTATTCCCAGAATCATCAGTAACATGGCGAGGCCAATCCAGTGGCCATGTGCGTCAACCTGCCGCTCGTAATTATATTTTGCTTCCCGGTACCTAACGAGTGAGGTCTGAGCGAGCTCGGAGTTTCGTTGGGCAGCTCCCGCAAATCCTGTCGCTAGCGATGCGCCGATCTCCTGTAGCTCCTGATGCTCTGCGAAGACGGCGTACCAGAGTCCGTAACCCATTCCCAAGATGGCGAGAGCGATGCCTCCGAGCAGGAGAAGACGCCGCGCGCCGCTCATTCCGGCGCTCCCGCTGCTGCATCCAGGTGGCCGGTGTAACGCAGAATGCCAATCCACATCGCCAGCAGCGCCAAGATCACCAGCAAGCCGGCAAAGTCCGCCAATCCGCCAGCCAGCAGACCGTACTGCAGTTCCAGGAGTACACACAGGGGGAGCATTACAGAACCAAGCAGAAACACGCCTGCCCAACGCAGCTTCCAAGTTTCGCTGAAACTGACATAAGGCTGAAAAAACATAAGAATCATGGCCAGCAATCCGAATTCGATAATGTGTGTGTGCGCTGCGATCTTTACGGCTTTGTCGCCCTGCAGTTGCCCATAGTCTGCAAGCGATTGGTCCACCGCAACGGTATTCCGCTCAGCGGCGCCTGCAGCCAGGTGTGAAAGAATGGTGTAATCCGCCGCCTCATGACGGTAAAGGTCCGCTGCGGCGTAATACGCACCGTGCGCGAAGCCGACAAGCACGAGCAACAGTCCCCCTACCAGAAGCATGCGGCCGGATGCACTACGATCGGCCATCAGCTCGTCCTGCACAGAGATTCTCTCCGCGCTCTGAAAATGTTTCCACAAACCGGCGAGGTAGCTGAGCGTAGCCACGATCACAAATAAGCCGCCAACGTCGGCAAAAATGCTAGCCCAACCAATCGACTTCAACGGACTGTAGAGCAGCCCGACATAATGAATAAGAAAAACTCCTACCGGGAGTAGTACGCCGCCTAGAAGAAAAAGCCAAGCAAATCGTCGCTTGCGGCTTTCGGCGAAGGCGACGTGAGGCTGCAGGATTGCAAGAAGCAGCGCAAGATAACCGAAATCAATCACATGAACGTGGGTGTCAACTTTGGTGCCGCGATTCTCCAGAAACGCGCCAACATCCTGAAAGCTGGAACGGACCGCGGAGTCATCCCCCGCAATTGCAGCGTGCGCGGCCCGCGAGAGACTTCTACCGACTCGGGCTGCATTTTGATGCAAAACAAATACCGCAAAGATGTCGCCGAAAAACATACCGACCAGAATCAGAGTGATCCCTCCCAGCACGAGAAGCCGGCGCGCACTTAGCGGCGCAAAGGATGCCATGTCGTGCCGCAGGAACAGCGACTTTGTCGAGGACGGAGTCTTGATCATTGCGGATGTCTTACCCGGTTACGCGGCGAAGGTTCCGCGAGAGGTTCGCCCGGACCCGCATGGAATGCTGTTTAGCATCTAAAAGTTAAATTTCAGAGCCAATTGAATCTGCCGAGGATTGTTGATGGCGCGTGGCGTCCCATACGCGGGGTTTGGCGAGCCTTCCGGGTTTGCGAAAGGACCGCCGGTGCATCCGAAAGCTGTCGGGTTGAGGGGACAAAAGTCCGCGGCGCCATAAACGGTGTTGAAAAACCGGATGTTCGTCGTATTGAAAAGATTGAAAGCTTCGGCGATTAATTCGAGGCTCGTCTTTTCACGAAGAAAAATCGTGCGGCCAATACGGAAATCCACGGAGCGGAAATTGTCTCCGACAAAGGTGTTACGGGACTCGATGCCCACGCGGTCGTTGTTGCCGAAAATGTCGCCGTTGGCGTCAAAGCCGGCGAACTTGGTGAATCGCATGGGGGATTGCATGGTGGCGATGGTGCTGAAAAGGAAATTGCGGGTGAATACGTTCCAAGTTTTCGGTGTATTTACCGTGGCGTTGAGGACCAGACGATGACGCACATCGTCCGAGGATAGCGCTCGCTCGCCTCGAAAATTCTTGCTGTCCTGGGGAATCAGCACGAAACTCGGATTCGGTCCGTTATCAATTGATTTCGAGAAGGTGTAACTAACGCCGTAGGCAAAATTGTGAGACACGCGCTTATTGACGTTGACCAGAAGACCGTCGTAGGTAGAGTCCCATCGCGATGTCGCTTCAAAGTAAATGGCGAAACGCGGGTCGCGCGTACCGGGCGTGAAGGGACATGCCGGGATAAACCCGCAATAGACATTTTTAGGACCGGAACGCCCCTGGGAGTCATGAACGGTCACACTTCCGCTGGGGTCCGGCTGGTTTACGTTATAAAAGCTGCCTAAATGCACGCCGCGAACGTGCAAGACGCTGAGGCTTACCGAGGTCTCTGGCAACGGCTGAAATTCCACTGCTAAGCTAGCTTGAATGCCGTAAGGATTCTGGTGATTCTGATTGAAACGCACGACCACGGCGTCACCGAAAAAACCGCATTGAGAAATCGGTTTACAGGTGGGGAATGGGTTGGTGAAAGGATCCGTGGTATTGTCCGGATAAGCGCCATCCTGAGCGATGCCCCGTAAGGCGAGCGCCGTGATGTTTGGCGCGCTGGCAAAAGCGAATAGCCGCGTGTTTGCGTCGAGCCCGTTTTCAAAATCACGGCCCGGATATTTACCCTTGGTTCCACCACAAGAGGGAGCCTGACACATAAGCAGGGGAGCGGGAATAATACCGTGAAAAAGCCCAAAACCCGCGCGAACCACGAAATGGCGCTTCGTCCCGATGTCATACGCGAGGCCAATGCGCGGATCGAAATTCTTCCATTGCGTATTCAGTACCTGGGAAGGCCAGGTCTCCCATTCCCAGCGAATTCCTCCATTCAAAGTCAAACGGGTCGTAGCGCGCCATTTATCCTCGATGTACAGGCCGTTGTAGGTGTGATCGAGAATTCCTTGCGCTTGATTGCGGATGGCCGGCGTGAAGGAAGTGCCTCGGTAAACGGCGGGATCGATCGAGGGCTCTGTGAAGTTGGAGGCTTTGTCAAAGCGCTCGAAAAATATAACGTTGGGATGCTGGCAGCCGACGGCAATAACACCAGGCGTACAGCCGGTCACCACGCCATCATTGCCCAGGAACGCGCCTAGCGTAGCAAAGTCCGCTTCGAAAGGATAAAACAACGGAAAGGATTCCTGCGTGCGCACGAAATTGTAGTTTCCGCCGAAGCTGATGGTGTGGCGGCTGTGCGTGGATGTGACGTTGTCCACCAGTTCGAAGCGCGATTCGCGATAGAAGTCCGGGTTCCCACGGTTTACGCCGGTTGCAAACGTATTGGATAGTTCGAGGTGCGGCTGCGTGGAAACCGTCGGGAAATCAAATGACCGGCGTGCATACTGCAGTCGTACCTCATTAACAAGTTTGGGACTGATCACCGACGCCAGCGTTCCGGCGAGCGACTGGTCACGGTAGAAATTGTTCTTATAGGCAGAGGGGAGGTCGAAGCCATCGTTGAGCGGCGATTGATTCAGCAAGCGCCCATCGTTGACGAAGTAGCGCACAAACAAGTTTTCATTGTCGCTGAAGCGGCGGTCTAGGCGAAAGAATCCGTTATCCGAATTGTTGGTGCGCAGAACGCTGCCAAGGTTGGGCTCTGGCGCTAACCTGTAAACCTGGGTCTTGACCTGGTTGATAGCGGCGATATTTTGGAGCACGGCGGAATTGTAAAAAGGCGATTCCCCGCGGCGCTGCGCCTCATAGTTCGCGTAGAAAAAAGTTTTGTCCTTTTGAAGAGGCCCGCCGATGGCGGCGCCAAATTGATTCTGCCGCAGGACGTGCGCGCCGTTTGCCTGGAGCAGGCTGATGGCATCCAGCTTGTCGTTGCGGAAATATTCGTAGAGCGTTCCGTGCCAGTCATTCGTACCGCTGCGCGTGATGATGTTGACAATACCCGCGGTAGCGCGGCCGAATTGAGTGGAGTAGTCCGTATTGATAACGCGGAACTCCTGTACCGATTCCTGAGGAGGCGTGCCACGCTGGATCCCTGAAGCCGTTGAAATGTCATCGGCACCGTCTACGGCGATAAAATTGAAGTGAATGTTCTGTCCCGCAAACGACAGCTTGGTCACTGGCTCAACAATTACGTCCGTGTTTCCTGCAGTCGTGTCGCCGATGGTCACCGCCGGCGAAAGCAGCGCAAAGTCGATGAACTCGCGTCCATTCACCGGGAGGCTCACGATCTGTCGCTCGGTGATTACTGTGCTCACTTCGGTACGCGTCGGTTCGGTAAGTTCCGAGCTCGCCGCCACCTCTACTCTTTGTTCCATCTGACCTGGGGTGAGCGTGAAGTCCAACGAAGCCACTTGGCCGACCTGCAGCGTCACGGTGGCCGTCTGCTTCCCAAACCCAGGGAATTCAACTGTGACGTTGTATTCGCCAGGTGGAAGCGCAGGAATCGTGTAATCACCGGAGTCCGAACTCTGCATCGCTCTGGAAAACCCCGTGGCGGTATTGATGGCAGTCACGCTGGCCTTCGCTATAGCTCCGCCCGAAGTGTCCAGAATTCTTCCCGACAGCGTTGCATTAACGGCCTGCGCGGCGGTGACGGGTGCAAGACAGGTGACGGCAAACAGAAGGGCTAGTAAACAGAAAAGCGCATTGCCCACCGACGTGACACGGCTCATGGACCACCCCCAAAGAATTTCGCCCCGGAAAAATGCTTCAAGCCTAAATTATTTATACCAACCCCTCCGCCGGTGTCAAGACTTTCCAGCATGCAAAATCCAAGTTCGTAGGATCACTTGCCCGGATTTCCTTGATCATTTCGACGTCCGCGGCTCTCGTAGCCCCAGTTTCTCCAACCTCGGCATAACTTCGTCGCGAAAGTATGGAAACTCCTTCACATAATCAACAAAGCTGAGCGTGGTGCCGGCAAAGCCCGAAGCGGGAATGTTTTTCATTTCATTTGCGATGGTATCGGGGTCACCCACGAGGGGATAGGTTCCGTGTCCCGCGGCAAAGCGGTCGCGCATGGTCCGCAGCGCCTCCGGCGGAAACGATTGGGCATGCATGCCCTGCAAGCGCATTAAGTTGTCGACCGCTCCCCAGTCGGCATGTTCTTGCGCGTAATAGTGGTAATAATCCTCAGCCTCGCTCTTGGTCGGCCGGCAAACCACATGGCACAGAGTAAACACACCGGTGTTACGCCCCATTTTCTGTGCTTTCCTCTTGATTTCATCGACTTCACTCTTCGATTTCTCCAAGTCGACGGAAATCGCGAAGAGGTAATCCGCATTGCGCACAGCGAAATCGCGACCTTCACCGGAGCCTGCCGCATTCATGATCGGTGGATTGCCGGCGTAGGGGCGTGGAAATCCGTAAACGCCTTTCAGCTTGTAGAACTTACCTTGCCAGTCGAATGGACCATCGTGATTCCAAATGCGGTTGACGACATCAAACCATTCTTGCGCGAGTGCGTAGCGGTCAGTGTGTTTCTCTGGCAGTACAACTCCAAAGGCGTCATATTCTGGTTTGTTCCATCCGGCGACGACATTCAGGCCGAGCCGACCATGGCCGAGCTGATCGGCAGTCGCAAGCTGTTTGGCCGCCACCACCGGGTGAATAAATGCCGTATGGACCGTCGCAAAAATATTGATGTGCTGGGTGTGGGCGAGCAGGCCAGTCGCCCAAGTAATCGTTTCAAGTACACTGCCATGAAAATCAGTTTCACCGCCGTAGCCAATCCAGCGTGCGATGGGCAGAAGGAATTCCAGGCCGGCTTCGTCAGCAAGCTGCGCGAGCCGAATGTTGTTGTCCCAGGAATTGACCCAGCGCTCCGCCACCTTGGTTACAGACATCCCGCCCGAGCAGTTTGCTGAAAAAATCCCGAGCTTAAGCTTGTTGCTGTTGTACATCGCCTTTCTGGATTTCACTTTGGCACGACCGCGGTGACTTCGATTTCCACACGCGCGCTATCTTCCATCAAGGTCGCCACTTGTACCGCAGTCATCGCAGGATAATGGCGCCCGAAAATTTCACGGTACACAATGCCGATGCCCTTGAAGGCCGCCAGGTATTCCTTCTTATCAATCACGTACCAGTTCATGCGCACGATATGCTCTGGCTTGGCATTCGCTTCCGCCAGCACCTCGACGATATTCTTAAAAATCTGGCGCACCTGTCCGACGAAATCCGTCGAGACCAGTTTTCCTTGCGCATCCCAGCCGATCATGCCGCTGACGAAGATGGTGCGTCCTGTGGCGACCACGCCGTTGGCGTAACCCTTCGGACGCACCCAATGTGCTGGCTGCAGAAATTTCATGTTTTCTCTTTCCGTTACACAACGATGAATTTGAATGGTTCTGGGATCACCCGGCTGCTTGAAACGTCAAGATGCCGGCTCTCAGATCATCCGGTATTGCAATGGCACGGTTCGTTCGCCGGTCGATTAGAACCAGTACAACTCTTCCGCGCACGCGGTCAGCCCCGACCGGCCCGCGAAGCACGATATCGAGAGTGATGGAGGTCGTGCCCAGGTTGAGAACCGAGAGCGTCGCGGACAGCACTTCGCCGAAAACGCTGGGCGCGACGAAGTCAACCTCCAGATGCACGGTGGGCAAACCCCAGCCACGTCGTGTGACGATCTCTGAAAAAGGAAATTTCAACTTTTCGCGGAACCAGTCTTCTACTAGGTCGTTGAATATTTCTAGGTAGCGCGGATAGAATACGATGCCCGCGGCATCGCAGTGCGCGAAACGCACCAAAACCTCGGCGCGAAACACGTGCCCCGCTGCCGAAGCTTCGCCAGATTGAGAAGATTGAGAGTAAGACGCCTCACTCATGGGGTTCCTGACTCTCCCGGAATGCCTTGATGATGCCGCGCGCGATAATCAATTGCTGCACCTCAGTGGCTCCTTCATAAATGCGCAGCGGGCGGATTTCGCGGTACAGACGCTCCACCGGTTCTTCGCTGACGACCCCCAGCCCACCGAAAATCTGCACGGCCGCGTCGATCACTTGCTGCGCGGTTTCGGTGGCGGTCATTTTGGCCATCGCGGCCTCTACCGTGACGCCCCGGCCCATGTCGCGCAGCCAGGCAGCCCGGTACGTAAGCAGTGCGGCAGCATCGATGCCGGTAGCCATGCCTGCCAATTTCGCCTGCGTCAACTGCAAGTCAGCCAGCGTCTGCCCGAACATCTTACGCGACGTCGCCCGGCGCAACGCCTCTTCCAGGGCACGGCGCGCGAAGCCGAGAGCCGCAGCGGCCACTGACGTGCGGAAAACATCGAGGGTGGCCATGGCCACCTTGAAACCCTGGCCTGCCTCGCCGAGCCGCTGAGAAATCGAAATGCGGCAGTCCTTGAGTGTCAGACGAGCAAGCGGATGCGGAGCCATTGTTTCGATGCGCTCGGCAATGCGGAATCCGGGCGTCCCAGGCTTTATGACAAATGCGGTAATGCCTCGGGCTGCTGGAGCTTCACCAGTGCGCGCGAATAAAACGTAGAAGTCGGCAATGCCGCCATTGGAAATCCAGGTTTTCTCACCATTCAGTACGTAACTATCGGCGTCCTGCCGCGCTTCGCATCGCAAGGCCGCTACGTCGGAACCCGCCTCTGGTTCAGACAATGCGAATGCCGCTATGGCGGAACCCTCAGCTACGCGGCGCAGATAGTCTTGTTTCTGTTCCGGAGTGCCGAACAAGGTGATGGCACCAGAGCCCAGCCCCGCCATGGCGAAGGAAAAATCAGCAAGACCCGAATAACGAGCGAGCGTTTCACGAATAACGCACACTGCTCGCGTGTCGATAGTATCGGCCGAGGCGCCATAAGCGGTGCCGCCGATCGCATGCTTCAGCCATCCATCTCTCCCCAGTTGGTGCACCAGTTTCTTACACGCCTCATCCACATTCTGCTCGTGCGACCCGGAGTTTAAATGGTCGTGCGCCCAGACTTCTAGGTTTGCTGCAAGAACTCGGTGGCGCTCCTCGAGAAACGGCCACTCCAGGTGATCGCGGGGAGCCATACTCAATTCCCCTTGAACAATGGTTTCTGCTTTTCAACGAAAGCTTGATACGCGCGGTGAAAATCGTTGGTCGCCATGCACATAGCCTGGGCCTGGGCTTCGGCTTCAATGGCCTCATCCAGTCCCATGTTCCACTCTTGTTTCAGCATTTTTTTGGTCATGGCGTGGGCGAAGGTGGGTCCGGCGCCCAATTCTGCCATCAATGTTCGTGTTTCCGCCAGGAGCGTATCTGGTGAGCACAAGCGGTTGAAAAATCCCCAGCGCTCCGCTTCCTCTCCGTTCATGGTGCGCCCGGTGAAAAGCAATTCCGCGGCACGGCCTTGGCCGATAACGCGCGGCAGCAGCGCGCAAGCGCCCATGTCGCAACCCGCCAGCCCCACGCGGGTGAACAGGAAAGCGATCTTACTGCGTTGCGTACCGAGGCGAATATCCGAAGCCACCGCCAAAATAGCTCCCGCGCCAGCGCATACTCCATCGACCGCCGCGGCGATCGGCTGCGGACACGCGAGCATCGCTTTTACCAGATCGCCGGTCATGCGCGTGAAGGTCAGCAATCCCGTCATATCTAGCTTCGTCAGCGGGCCGATGATTTCATGAACGTCGCCGCCAGAACAGAAATTTTCCCCGGCGCCGTTCAGGACCACAGCTTTGATATCCGTGGCGTAGGCCATGGCTCGAAATAGGTCGCGTAACTCAGCGTAAGAATCAAAGGTTAAAGGATTCTTGCGTTCCGGGCGGTTGAACGTGATCGTGGCAACTCTATCCTCGACATCATATTTGAAATGCCGCGCTCGATATTCCCCGAGAAGATGGACGTTGCCGGAAAGTTGATGTTGCTCTCCTGAGAGATGGCGCATTACCTTCTCCTCTGCCATGGACCTGATCGGCGCGGCGCTGGACTTGCCACGGATAGACTACTCAAATGTGTCTTGAGCTTGCGGAGAAGACCGAGAATCGACTGCTTTTCGTCACGGGTGAGTCCTTCCAAAAGCTCGATGACCCATTGCTCATGCTGGACGGCCATTTCACGGAAGCGCTTGAGTCCGGTCTCAGTGAGCTTCACGGTTACAGCACGACGATCACTGGGATCCAGCGTTCGAACCACCCACCCTTCTCGCTCGAGTTGATCGGTGATGCCCGTAACATTCCCTCCGGAAACCATCAGGCGCTTAGAGATCTCATTCATGTGCAAGCCGTCTGGGTAGCGCTCCAGCTGCGCCATCAGATCAAAGCGCGGCAAGGTAGTTTCAAAATCCTGCCGTAGCCGCCCGCGAATATGGTTCTCGATGCGCACGTTGCAGGACAGCAGGCGAAGCCACAAGCGCAGCGCCTGATGGTCATCCTTGGTCGCACGCGTTTCGAGGTCGACTACTAATTCGTTTATACCGTCTGCATCCGAACCGTTGGTTCGCATCGTGGAAGATATTCCCATTCTCTCCTCACATCACTTCGCCGCCGGCCACCGTGATTGCTTGTCCCGTCACGGCGTCGCTTCCTGGAAGGCACAGCCATGCGACGGCATTCGCCGCCTCCATGGGCTGTACCAGCCGCTTTTGCGGATTCCGCGCAAGCAACTCGGCGCGCGCTGCTTCGGGCGTGCGCCCCGTTTTGGCAACTATATTCGTAACCGCTTTCTCGAACATGTCGCCTTCTGTGTAGCCCGGACATACGGCATTGACGGTGATGCCTTTGGCTGCCACCTCCACTGCCAGAGCGCGCGTCAAGCCAATCACTCCGTGCTTCGCCGCACAGTACGCGGAGATGTAACTGCCGCCCACTAGTCCGGCGATACTTGCCATGTTGATGATCCGGCCCCAGCCCGCGCTGAGCATTCCGGGTAAAGATGCCTGGATGCAGTGAAACGTCCCATCTAGATTAACGGCCATCATGCGGCGCCAGAGTTCGAGGTCCGTCTTTAAAAAAGGTGCGGAGCTGGCTTCTCCAGCGTTGTTTACAAGAATCTCGATCCCACCGAAGCACTGGCGCGCAGTGGCAAAAGCCTGAGCTATTGCCTTTGGTTCCGTGATGTCCGCCGCGGCAGTGCCGATCTCGCCGAGCGGACTGAACTTACGGACAGCTTCTTCGAGAAGATCTTCGTTGCGCCCCAACATCGTAACGCGTGCGCCATGCGCCAGCAGGATTTGTGTCACTGCGGCACCAATCCCGTGCGCTCCTCCGGTGACCAGCGCATGCTTGCCGCCCAGGAGCTGCGTCGTGGTCTGCTCTACGAAGACCTGCGTCACACCTGCACCAGCAATTGGGCACGCGCCAAGTTTCGCTCCAGCTGCTCTTTGCCGGCCGTGTACTGCTCTGGCCACCAGACTTCCCCGTATCCTTGCTTGGCCGCCTCGTGCAGTGTCCATGACGGGTCAGCGAGGTGGGGACGCGCAATGGCGCACAAATCAGCCCGGCCTGCGGCGATGATCGTGTTGACGTGATCGCCTTCGTAGATATTTCCAACGGCGATGGTAGGAACTCCTACCTCGTTGCGGATGCGATCGGAGAAAGGTACCTGAAACATACGTCCATACACTGGCTTCTCGGCCCTGCTTACCTGGCCCGCGGAACAATCGATTACATCTGCGCCGGCAGCGCAAAACAAACGTGCCACTTCAGCTGCATCTTCGGGGGTAAGGCCGCCCGGCACCCAGTCGTGCGCGGAGATCCGCACGCTCATGGGCTTCTCCGGTGGCCAGATTTCGCGCATCGCTCGGAATACTTCCAACGGGTAGCGACAGCGGTTCTTTAAGGAACCCCCATATTCGTCGGCGCGCTGGTTGGTTAGAGGAGAAATGAAGCTGGACAGTAGGTAACCGTGGGCGCAGTGAAATTCCAGCCAGTCGAAGCCTGCCGCCACGCCGCGCCTGGTGGCCGCTACAAAATCTTCGGTGATGCGATCCATGTCGGCGCGGGTAGCTTCGCGAGGTACCTGCGAAACACCTTCGATATACGGAATCGGCGAGGCCGACAGAATGGGCCAATTGCCAGATTCCAGCGGTAGGTCGATCCCTTCCCATCCGCGGCGAGTAGAACCTTTGCGCCCAGAATGGCCAAGTTGCAGCGCGATCTTAGCGTCAGTGTGCGTATGCACGAAATCGACAATGCGTCTAAAAGCATTCCGTTGTTCGTCGTTCCACAAACCCGTACAGGCTGGTGTGATGCGCGCATCCGGCGATACACAGGTCATTTCGGTACCAACCATGGCCGCACCTCCCATCGCCCGGCTCGCCAAATGAACGAGGTGAAAATCATTTGGTACGCCATCGTGGGCCATGTAGGTCGCCATGGGCGACACGATTACGCGATTCTTGAGGGTCAATCCACGCACCGTAAAAGGCGTGAACATCGGCGGAATCGGATGATCGATGCCGCTGCGCGCCGCGAACCATTTCTCGACGCCTTCCACGTAATGCGCGTCCCGCACTTTGAGGTTTTCATGCCCGATGCGCTGGCTTCCGGTTAGCAAGCTGTAAGTGAATTGCTCCGGCTGTAGATGCACGTAGCGCTCCACCTGCTCAAACCACTCCATACGGTTGCGGGCTGCGCTTTGCAATTTGAGCGCTTCGATCTCACGTTCCTCCTGGTAGCGTTGCAGCGCGCCGCAGACTTCGCCGGTGTGATCGGACAGCACGCGGGCGAGCGCCATGGCGTCCTCCATGGCTAGCTTTGTGCCGGAGCCGATCCCGAAGTGTGCCGTGTGCGCGGCGTCGCCGATCAATACGATGTTCCGGTAATGCCACTTCTCACACAACACGCGGTTGAACTTAAGCCACACCGCGGAGCCGCGAAGATGTTTTGCATTAGACAGCAGAGGATAGCCATCCAGGCGCTCCGCAAATAATTTTTCGCAAAGGGCGATGGATTCTTGCGTCTCCATCCTGTCGATCCCCGCTTTTAGCCAATTGTTTTCCGGGGTTTCAATGATGAAGGTCGACCACTCTTCATCGAAGCGGTAGGCATGCAAGTTGAACCAGCCCCATTTGGTTTCCTTGAAGTCAAACGTGAAGGCATCCAACTTCTTCTTGCTGCCGAGCCAGATAAAGCGATTATGGCGCACCTGGATATTGGGTCTGAAAACGTGTTCATACTTGTTCCGCGTGATCGAAGAGGCGCCATCCGATGCGATCACTAAATCGTAGTTGGCGGAATATCTATCCGGATCGGTCACTTCGGTTTCAAACACCAGCTCTACACCCAGCCCGGCCGCGCGCTGCTGCAGCACTTGCAGTAACTTCATCCGTGAGATGCCGCAAAAGCCGTGGCCGCCAGATGTAAATTTCTGTCCCTTGAAGAAGACGTCGATATCATCCCAGTGCCTGAACGCTTGCGTGATGGCCGCGTGCGTCTCCGCATCAGCGTCCTTGAAGCCGCTCATGGTTTTGTCGGAAAACACCACACCCCAACCGAACGTGCTGTCGGCCTGATTGCGTTCAACAACCGTAATCTCCCATGACGGATTGGCTTTCTTCGCTAATATCGAGAAATAGAGGCCGCCGGGACCGCCTCCCAGGCAAACGATTTTCATTTGCTTTCACCTCTTTCGCTGCATCCACACCGTGGATGGTTGGCGATGTGCGAACGCGCGTCCTGTGCGATTTTCTGGTTCGGATTACAGATGAATTCGGGTATGGTTAATTTCACGCGGATACCTCTTGCAGCGCCTCAGCTAGTTTCTGGCCACTTTCATCAGCGAGTGCCGCTGTCCGCAGCTTTTTAACGTAAGCGGCTGCGCCAGCTCTTCGACGTAACCTTGGAAGAGCTTCCATCATGGCGTCGAAATTCTGTCGACCGCGAACGTGCGTGTCCCCATAACCTTTCACCACCCGAGGAAATTCCGCCACCTCCAGCGCCAGTCCATAATCTTCCTGGACCAGCACAGGAATCTGCGCCAGCCATTGCCCGATTCTTTTCTGTTCTTCCTGAAAGCGCAGAGACTTCCGCCGCCATCGGCGCAGGCCCGCGATAGCATAGAGTTGCAGATAACCTCGGAGCGAAGTGGTTTGCACAATCTGGCCATGCCGTGTCAATCGCTCGGCCAATCCTCTCGCCCAGTTCGTCTTCAGCAACCATACGCCCAGTGCCACGGGCATCATGTCTGCAATTTCCTGGACGCGTGGATGCAGAAACTCGTTGATTTGCAACAATTGCGCTTCACCGGTGCGTGTTTCCAGATGCACTCGCTCGAAGCGCGTCCGCCGGATTTTCAAGTCGGCCACCCGGGCGGCGTCCTCAAATGTCATCCAAAGCGCCAAGTAACGCCCTGTCTCGCGCAGCAGCGTATAGCTGCCGTGGCCGTATTGCGTATCCAGATCTCGAACGTTCTCCAGCCGATCCAGGTAGTCCGCCGCATAGCGTTCATCCTGATAGTCGGCGAGGCGCTGGACTCCAGCGAGCAAAATGGCGTGGCTGACGGGCGGAAAGCTATGCTCGATGCGCGCAGCAAGTTTCTGCAATCGGGAGCCTACTTTGTTCCTTAGCTTAAGTTCGCCGACTTCGCCTTGCACGGTTCGTGACAACCACGTTTGCGTCGCTGCCGTCAGGCCCGCGGCAAATGCGGCCAAGCTGGAATCGACGCCGACACCACTTCTTCGTACCGCCTCCTCAAACTCCTCGCGAGGAAATGGCAACGCGCCAGTGCCAGCCAGTGCGCCGAACAATACAGCACTGATAACGCTGTGGGTTTCCTCGGCGAGACGCGCAAAATCACCGTGCACATATGATCTTGCTGCCTTGTCGCAGCCCTCGATGAGTTTATCGGCATCGACCCGTGCGTCGTCGATCGCCGTTTTTTCCGTCATCGAATAAACACGGTGGGTGGAGGCGATCAGCGTAGTTCGCTCGGGCGTGACCAGCCCACGCTGGATCGCACGTCCCGCTTCCATTAACTCGGATGCAATGACCACGTCGACTTCCCCGGGAACTGGCACGAGTGCCAGCACCGGTTCTTTGCCCGCTGCGCGAGCCGGCGCCCCGGGGAAAATCTCCAGATAATAGATGGTGGAACCCGTGCGCTGGGCCACGCCCGGTACCGACGTCGTCTGGGCACAAAAGCCGCAACGCTCGGCGACATCGACGATCCAATCCGCCAGAACTCCGCCGCCCTCGCCTCCCATTGCAAGGATGGCTACCGTGATGGCTTTGGGCGCCGCAGGATAAAGATGCAAGCTACCAGTGTTCGCTTGGTTGGCCGGGCTCGTATCCATTTTCAGCGTCTCTGCGCCCCGTCAGGCAGCGATCCCCGCAACGCGACGATCGATGCGTCGCTGCAAGAATCCAATCACGCTCTTCGTCACCCGTGCCTTAAAGCCATCCCAAGCGCTCGGATTCGTGATTACGTCGGCGCGGAAAAAAGACGGGCAGAGCCGCGCCGCATGGGCTACCTCGCCGCACAGACCGCATCCCGAACAGCTCTCCAGCACCGTTGCGACCGGGTCCATACGCAGGGGATCTGGATTGGGCTTGATGGAGAGCGAAGGGCAGCCGGAGAGTCGAATGCAGGAATGGTCGCCCGTACACGTTTCGGCGTCGATGCCAAACCTTTCGCGCACCACACGCTTCCCTTCTTTCGCCAATTTTTCCAGCAGCGGCTTCACGCGGCGCTGTTTGTTCAAAGTACATTCACTTTGTGCGACGATGACTTTCGGACCTCTTTCCTTGGTGGTCAGCGCTTCTCTAATAACGTCGCGCATGGCCGCTACGTCATACGTTCGCGTGATCGTTCTAACCCATTTCACACCTACGCCGCGCACGGCATCGGCGATCGATAGCTTCGTGGTGCGGATCGGATTGCTGGCCGCAGAAGACAGAATGTCCTGCCCCCCAGTCGCAGCAGTGTAGCTGTTATCCACCACCACCAATACGCTGTCGCTGCGGTTGAACACCGCGTTTCCGACGCCGCTGGTTAGGCCGTTATGCCAAAATCCGCCGTCCCCCATGATGCTGATCGTGCGTTTGTTTGTTTCTTTAGTGTTGAAAGCAGCGGCGCCCGCCCATCCGAGCCCATAACCCATGGTTGTGGCGCCAATATTGAACGGCGGCAAAATGGAAAATAGGTGACACCCGATGTCGCAACTTACATGGTGCGAGCCTAGCTCACGCTCTACCAGCTTCATCGCCGTAAAGATCGGGCGTTCCGGACATCCGGTACAAAAGGAGGGAGGACGCGCATGCACCTGGCCGTCCACCATTTGCCATGCGCTGGATGCCACGGTTACTGGCCGGACTACCGCAGGTAAATGGTCGTGGTCAATCAGCTGCGGCGCGTAACGCTCCACGAATTTCAGTACGCCGCGCATCACCGCCGCCGGAGTATATTCGCCCGCCATCGGCAGCATGTCCTTACCGTGTATTGTCGCTAGCAGGTCGGCCTTACGCAGAATGGCGTGCAGGTTTTGCTCAATGAAATCGGGCTGCCCCTCCTCAATCATCAACACCGCGCGTTTCCCGGAACAGAAGCGTTTTACTTCTTCATCGATCAGCGGATACGTGACATTCAAAACGTACAGCGGAATTTTGCTATCACCGAAAGCGTTGGAAAGCCCCAGAAGTTCGAGCGTGCGGATCGTTGTGTTGTACATTCCGCCTTGCAGAATGATGCCGAAATCCTGAGCGTTCTCGGCAAATCGCTCATTCAGGCCGTGCTCTTGAATAAATTGCTTTGCCGCAGGCCAGCGCTTGTTGATTTTTTCCTGCTCATGCAGAAAACTGCCCGGCGGCAGTACGATGCGGCTGACATCGCGCACCGGCTTTTCCATGGCGTCTTTGAGTGTGAACGACGGGCGGACATTGTTTTTAGCGATAAAACGCCCGTGCACATGGCACGCCCGAACGCGCAACTCCAGCATGACTGGAGTGTTGCTGGCTTCAGACAGGGCGAACCCCTGTTCGACTGCATTCACAATTGATGGAAGGTTCGGACGCGGATCGAGCAGCCACATCTGCGACTTCATCGCGAAAGCATGCGAACGCTCCTGCATAATGCTGGAGCCCTCGCCGTAGTCCTCGCCAACGATGATCAGCGCGCCACCGGTGACGCCGCCTGAAGCCAGGTTGGCCAAAGCGTCGGACGCTACGTTGGTTCCCACCGTAGATTTGAACGTCACCGCGCCGCGCAAAGGATAGTTGACAGAAGCAGCGAGGGTAGCCGCGGCGGTAGCCTCCGAGGCACTGTGCTCAAAGTGAACACCAAGCTCTTCCAGGATACTGTTCGCATCCGTAAGCACGTCCATCAGGTGGGAGATGGGCGCGCCCTGGTAGCCAGCAACGTAAGACACGCCGGACTGCAACAGCGCCTTAGTGACGGCTAAGATCCCCTCGCCGCGGAATTCTTCGCCCTCGCCTAAATAAAGTTTCTGGACTTCCTTCTTGAAGAAGCGTTCTGCCATTGCCGCCGCTTTGGCTGCCCAGTGCGATTAAACGGGTAGCCGAGTACAATGAGTCAGGAAATAAGAGTCAACCAGCGAAGTTTAGGGCTAAATAATTCAGGTGTCAATTGTTCTCGCTATGGCGATCAGTTCCGCGGTCAGACCCAACTACCTCACACCTTCGCTCGCTTATTCCCCAGCGCGCTTTCTTAGCCCGCAACCAGCGCTAGCACTCGGCAGGGGCTTCCCGAACCGTTCACTATTTTTAGCGGCGGCGTTATCAAGATCGCTCCTTTTGGAGGCAGGTGATTAAGATTGGTCAAGCTGGCCAATCCAAATTTATTGCTGCCGTGCATGATGCTGTGGCATGGAAACGCCGGTTCAAACCGGAAAGCTTGTCCGGCATCGGTCCCCACTCCCTCGGAGCCCCAGCCGAGCACATTCCGCTCCCGCGCGAGGAAAGGGACCAGATCGGGATGTGGCCCAGGTACGTGCGAACCGTCTTCCTTGATATTAAGGAAAGTGACGGGGTCTTTGCGTTGCGACCAGTCGGTGCGCATCAGCACCCACGAGCCAGCCTCCACACGCCCATGCTTCTTCTCCCAAGCCTCAACATGTTGCCGCGTTAGCAGGAAATCGGGGTTATCAGCAACTTCACGCGAGACGTCGATTACGCATGCGGGCGCCAGGAATTTCTCGACGGCGATCGAGTCGGTTGCGTTCTTCGCATGATCTTTGCCGGTTACCCAATGAATAGGCGCGTCAAAATGGGTTCCGGTGTGTTCGCCGCACGAAAAATTGTTCCAATACCAGGCCGGCCCCCGACTATCGTATTTGGAAATTTCTTCCAAGCGGAAGGGCCACGACTTCCCAAACTCAGGCGGAAGTTGGATGGTGGCTGTCATGGCATCTAAAGGCTGACTCAGATCGATCACCCGGACTGTTCCTGAGGCAAGCGCCTGGACCAATCGGGCCAGAAGATTTTCTTCCATGGACCATCCTTTAAGAAAAGATTCACTGACGTAACTGAACTCATCAACGTCTGGTCCAGACGGAACGATAATACCGCAAGTACCTGAACGCGGGCGGGTCCTGACTATATAAATTCCGTCCAACCGTTCATCGTTCACGCTGTTCCGCCAGGCAGGAACTACATTGCTGGCCGTGGGATTCCGGCGTTCAAGGCAAGGTTCGAATCTTGGGCCGTTTGACTTCTTTCTTATGGCCGCGATTTACGGAGCGGCAAAGGTGTGTTTTACGAAACCGCAAGGCGCTAATGTCGTACATCGTTTACGGGAACCTGATCATTCGCACGAGCTACGCGCGGCTTGTGAGAAAACTGCTGTTCTCCTAAGTGGTCCTTGCCTTCTTCGATTAGGTAGAACTTATTGGCTTCGACATCACGGAAGACTTGCTGCTGCCCGCTGGGCCATTTGACTTCGATCATTTCTGCTCGCGTGGCTTTGCCCAGCCCAAAATGCAGACGGAAATCGCTCTGGGAAATGTAGCCTCCGCCGCTGCGTACTTCCAGAAGCTGCTGGTGACCATCGGCACGCACCGTCACTCGAGCGCCAATCGCGTCGCGATTGGATTTAGTCCCAATAAGTTTTAGCATGACCCACTTTCCGTGCTCGCCTAAGTTCTTCAGTAGGCTCGGCGGATCATGGCTGTTGTTCACTAGAATTTCCACGGCGCCATCGTTGTCAAAATCGGCGGCGGCCACGCCGTGGCTATTAAAAGGCTTCGTGATGCCCGGGCCGGCATCGTCAGAGACGTCCTTGAATTTTCCATTGTGTTGGTTCCAGTAAAGCAGTTTGTGTTCCCGGAATGTGCTGCTCAAGCCCTTGTTGTCTACCTCGGGATAGACATGGCCGTTGGCCATGAACAAGTCCGGCCACCCGTCGTTGTCAACGTCGACAAAGAGTGTGCCCCACCCGAGGAACTGTGTGTTGATGCCCAGCCCGGCGAGGTAAGTGACGTCGGTGAAGGTACCGTCTCTGTTGTTGTGATAGAGAGTGGACCTCTCATCAGAGAAATTTGTCCTGATGATATCGAGCCAGCCGTCGCCGTCGTAGTCCGCGGCATGAGCGCCCATGCCGGCTTGTGTGTGGCCGTCGGCGTCATAGGCCACTCCGGCGCTCACACCAATTTCCGTGAACGTACTGTCGTGGTTGTTATGGTAGAGCAAACTGGGCGTCGAGTCGCAAGCCACAAAAATGTCCGGCCACCCGTCGTTGTCGAAATCCCCGGTGACAGCAGTAAAGCAATAGTAAGACCCGGTCTTAGCCACTCCAGACTTGTCGCTGACGTCACTGAACGTTCCATCTCCATTGTTGTGATAAAGCTCGTTCCGTGTGCCTTTCAGGCCTCGAGGGCCGCACATCACCGGGATCCCTTTCCACTGGCAGAGGGTGCTGCTCCCGGGTGCTGGAGTGTGGGCCACATCAAAATTCACGTACTTTGCAACAAACAGGTCCAGGCGGCCGTCGTGGTCGTAGTCCACAAAAGCACATCCCGTGCTCCAGCGCATATCCTCGCGCCAAAGTCCGGTCTTTTTAGTGACGTCTGTAAACGTACCGTCACCGTTGTTGTGCAGCAAGATGTTGTGACCCCAGAAAGTGACAAGGAGATCCACCCAGCCGTCGTTGTCGTAATCGCCAGCGCAGAGCCCTTGGCCCCACCCCGTCAGAGCGACTCCGGCCTTTTTGGTCACGTCCGTAAACGTACCGTCACCGTTGTTGTGGTAGAGATGACTGGTAGCCTCCTGTCCTTTCGGAAAGCCTTCCAATGTGCTCCCGTTCACCAGGAAGATGTCGGGCCAGCCGTCGTTGTCGTAATCGAAGAAAGCGGCGCCGCTACCGGTGGTCTCGATGATGTACTTTTTGATCTTCTCGCCGCCAGCCACGGTCTTGGCAGCTAGCCCTGCACGCGCGGCAATGTCGACGAAATTGATTTTAGGAGCAGTGGGGACGGAACCTTGGGAAGTGCCACCTTCGTCCGGCTGTTGGGCAAAAGTCGAAACCGCCAGCAGCAAAACGAGCAGCGAGAGGGTTGTAATCGAAAAGCGCATGCGCGTTCTTCTCATAGATGTGTTTCCGAGAATACTGCAAATTCGAGCCGCCCACATCACGGTTGCATATTCAACCTCAAGTTTTGATAATGAGACACGGTTGCCGCTTACGTTTTCCCTTACGGCATCCGCAGAGGGCGGATTCCGGTCAACAGTAGGAATGAGATCAAGATCTCTCACCGCGCGGCTCTTAAGTAGCGTGTTGGCGACGCGAATCGTTTTTTCTGGTATGTTATGCTTCGCCCAAACGCACGGCCCTGCGCCAGACACCGCTTCCGCCCTGGAACTCGCAAAAATGATACAGCAGGAGACCGCCACGGCGGAACTTCAGGTCATGCTGGGCGGAAATCCCAAAGATTTCAGCATCTCCAATAGCACTTCTAGCAGCTCACTGAATTGGGGTGCGCAACAAAACCGAGTCCAGACTGCTGCTGCGACATTTCGAGAAGCGCTCAAGACCGACCCCAACAATGCCGAACTGCATTTCGATCTGTCTCTCGCTCTGGCAAAACTTGGTGAAGCACAGACCGCGCACCAAGAACTGGAAAGTGCAACCCGGCTGGACCCCAGCCTATCCAGAGCGCGCAATCACTTTGGAATCTGGCTCATGCTGAACGGGGAGGGGGCAAAAGCAGAGAGTGAATTCAGAGCCGCGATCTCAGCCGATCCGCAGTTTGTCGAGGCCAAAAATAACCTTGGGGTGTTATACAGCCGCACAGGAAGAAGCTCGGAGGCTGTGGAATTGTTTCGCCAGGTGCTTGCGGAGCGTACCAAGTATACGCAGGCCCAGGTGAATTTGGGCCTGGTGCTCGCCGGAGAGGGCCAGTACGCCGAGGCGGGAAAAGAATTCCGCAACGCCCTTCGTATTTCTCCCAATAGCGTAAGTGCCTATAGCGGCTTGGCAATGGTCGTGCTAAAGCTGGGCCGCGGTGAGGAAGCCATTGAGATCTTGCGAAAAGTGGCCCAACTTCAACCCAATTCCGCTTCCGCCCATTTGAATCTGGGAATCGGCCTCGCCGGCGACGGATTTGATTTGCCCGGAGCTTTGGAACAATTCTCCGAAGCGATCCGCCTGGACACGGAATCCGCCGCGGCGCATTACAACAAAGGGCGAGCCTTGAACGACCTGAACCGCCTCGACGAAGCGAGGGCAGAACTCGCTACTGCTTGTCGGTTGCAACCGGACCATCCTGATGCTCTCTACTTGCTGGCTCAGTTGGAGAAACAACTCGGCAATATTCAGAGCTCAGCCAAAGTCCTCGATCATCTGGTCACACTGGAACCCAGCAATTCGCAAGCCCAGCAGTTGCTGGGGCAGAATTTGGTCCTGCTAGGAAAAATGGATGAAGCGATTCACCACTTGCAGATTGCGGTTGGAGCGAACCCGGACAATGCAGACGCACTCTATAGCCTCGCACAGGCACTCAGCAGAATGGGCCATCCGGAGGCCAAGGTGTACATGGAACGTTTCCAAGAGCTCAAGCAGCGGCGAGAACTGAATGACCGAGTCCAGAATCTGGGCAGTTATGGCTTGGAAGCGGCGAACGTGAGGGATTGGCCTCAAGCCGTCGCACACTTCAAGGAAGCAATCGAGTTGTGTGGACAGTGCGCCTCGAGTGCGGATCTGCATCGCAATTTGGGATTGATCTATATCCTCAAAGGCGACGTTGAAGGCGGGAAACAAGAACTCGAGATGGTGCTAAGGATCAAGCCAGGTGATGCAGATGCGCTCAAAGCCCTGGCAACTCTGCCCAACAAAAATACCAGCCGTGAGTAAGCTTCTTCCGGAAGCGGTGGTCCAGTGGCCCATGCTCGAAGCATTTTTCCATGCGCAATGCGTCGTTCTAGGTTCAACTACCTGCCCGACAGTTTGTCACTGTGGAGGCGGGGAATCCTGCGTTTCCTGGCTCCCGGGCTGGCCTTCTGCTCGCAGCTTCTCCAAAGTTTGCCGGTGGAGGGCCGTTTCCCTTGCTGCATCCTCATTCCGTCCCACGCGGCGGTAAGCGATTGCCAGGTTGTAATGGCCGGATGGGTTTGCAGGCTGGAGTTTTATCGTAGTCTCCAGCGGCGGGATGGCATCGGAATATTGCTTAGTGGATATCAGCGACACACCCAGCGCGAGGAACGCATCCACAAACCCTGCATCCAGCCTCGTGGCTCGCGTGAAATGTTCGATGGCCTCGGGCATCTGTTGCGCCTGCCTTGCAAGTTCTCCCAGCACATACTCCGCCCCAGCATTGGTGGGGTCGATTTCCAGCTCCTGCTGGAACTCCCGCCGGGCCTGCTCTGTTACTGAACTGTCCGGATCGGGCTTTGAAACCAAAATGCGTCCCAGGCGAAAGTGGATGCCGACGACGTGGGGGTTGCGCTCCAGTATTCGGCGGTACTCTGCTGCAGCCTCATCCCATTTTCCCTGAACTTCCAACGACTCGGCATTGAGTTGATGCGCCTGATAAGAATCAGGCGCATCAGCGAGCAGATCTTGAGAGGCGCGGGTCGAGAGATCCGAATAGATGTGCACGGATAAGTAGAGGACTTCCGGTGCGCGCGGGAATTCGCGGTTCAACACGCGTAGAAAATCGACTGCTAGGTCGCTTTGATTCAGAGTCATGGCGCACCGCACAGCGTCGAAACCGATTTTGAGCTTGAGATCCTTGCCCGAAGTTTGCGGGAAAGATTTCTTCAACAATGGCAGCGCCGCCGCACAATGGCCGGTTTCGGCGAGCTTCGCTCCGCGCTCGGCCATCGAGGGAGAGTCAGCGGTCGTGGCGGCCTTCTTGGCAGTCTGGGCGCTGGTGCTAGCCGCGAGGAAAGAAGTAAGAGCGATAAAGGTGGTGGTGATGATTATTCTGCCCATGGCTAAGAATACATCGAAAAGAGAAGAGGAGACTCATCCCGAACAGATCGGGAATCTTGGATTGGTGCACTAAGGACTGTGAATATAGGCAAGAAAGGGTGGCAGGAACAAAAGGTCCTGCCACCCAGAGTAGAGCGGCCGATTAGAAAACGAACTTTAGAGCGAATTGAATGTTGCGCTCGCCCTGCGATGAGGAAATCCGACCAAAATCTCCACTGCCAAAGAAGACTTGTGGCGAGTTTAGAATCTTGGTATTCGTCAGGTTCAGGAACTCCGATCTGAACTCAAGCCTTCGGCTTTCGCTAAAGGGGAACTCCTTCTTGATGCCCATATCGAAGTTTTTGAGGCCTGGGCCACGCAACTTGCCGTTGCTGCATTGGCCGAACGTAGCGGCAGGCGCTGCTGTGAAATTGCTGGGATCAAACCACTGGATGCCTAGGCCTGAGACCGGGGTCTTAGGGTAGTTAATGGATGTCGAACAGTTGGTTCGCGTGACCCAAGCACCCGTACCCGAGGGGTCCCCCCAATTGTTGACGGTCATAGCAAATCCGGTGTGCATGCTAAGAATTCCGTCAACTTCCCAATTCCCTACAACAGCATTTACTACCGGGTTCAGGTTGCTGCCAAACTTCTTTCCGTGTCCAAACGGAAGCTGGTAGAGAACGTAGCTGCTGAGAGAGTGCGCGACGTCGTAGAAGCACGGCCCCTTCTCGGACTTCCCGTCATAAACGTTCTGCCAATAAGGCATGCCGGGTGAAGCTTGAGATCCCCAGGTGCCGTAGTACCCCGCTGAATCAGTCATGCACTTTGAATAGGTGTATGCGACCTGACCCTGCAAACCGCTGCTCATGCGCTTTTGCAAGACGGTTTGGAGAGCGTGGTAGCTCATCCAAGCGTTGGAGAAGGTCCCGCGGATGGAGCTGAGTTTGTTCTTCAGCGTGGGATTACCCTGCATGTAAGGGCCGGGCGTTGTAAAAATTTTGGTTTTGCCCGGGTTCTTCGGATCAGGTCCAATCACCGGATTCATAGATTGGATTAACCACATCGGGTTGGCCAGGTGTTGCGCGTACTGTCCCACATAAGCCACCTGGAGTGTCGTGCTGTTGGTTAGCTGGTGCTGAATCGATAGGTTCCACTGTTTCGCGACCGCAGGTTGGAACTTCGGCTCCCACAGGCGAACACTGGCATTTGCATACGGATCGCCCGGCACCGTCCCCACGACGCCTTGGCCCGTGGTAGTGGCAGGGAGACTAACATTGTTGTAAACCGTCCCGATCTCGGGGGGAGTCCAGGGCGGATTCAGCGTCAGCCGCAGGTTAGTTCCTGTACCTTCAAGATAAGACGAGATGGTGAAAGCACCGCGGACAACGGTTTTCTTGCCTAACATCGCAGGCGTCCAGGCGAAGCCGATGCGAGGCTGGAAATCCAGGATGCCGTACTGGCCATCATAGAGGGCTCGGCTGTTGCCATCCTTGCCAGCTAACATGATTGCACCGCTGAAGAGGCCGTAGTTCGTCTGCCTGTCACTCTGCTCTACCCACGGAGTATGGGCTTCGTAGCGCAATCCCAGGTTTAATGTCAGGCTGTCGGTAGCACGCCAATCATCCTGGACATAACCGGCAAAGGTCGTGGAGCGCTGCCCCCAGCCGCCGCCGGCGATACCACGTTGGAGATTTTGGGGCAACCCGAGGAAGAAGTCCGCCTCGCCAGCTCCGCTGCGTGCGAGAGCGTCAGTACTCGCCGAGGAGGTGAAGACCCCGGCAAAACCTATCGATCCGAGCCTTCCGCTGTTGCCGGAATAGAAGATGTTGATGCGGTCGCGCCATAACTCAAAGCCTGTGTGTAAAACGTGTCGGCCGTGCGTGATGATAACGCCATCCGAGACTTGAATCACCGTGCTGGGGAATCTCTGCTGGACTTCGCCATCACCGATGCCACTGACAAAGTTATTACCGCTGAAACTCAGGCCGAGCAGCCCGGGAATTACGACCTGGTTGTGATTGCTGTTGGCAATACCGAGTGTCTCACCGAGGTTGCCGACGGAGCTGTCAAACGCCGTGCCGTTATGTAGACGAATATAGTTGGTTCCAAACCGGAACTCGTTCAATAAGCTCGGTTTGAAAGTATGGACCCAGCTAACCACATCGCTGTAAATCGGTGCTTCTCCGAAGCCTGAGCCACGGAGCTTGAAACTGTTAAATGTAGGGTTGTTCTGCACAGCATGCGAGTAACGACCAAATAAACGATCTTTAGCAGAAATATTGTAGTCAATCTTTATGTCGTATTGGTTGGAATTGAAATTATTGGATGAAATGTTCACAGCGTTGTTCTGAAGCTGGTTATTTATAGGCGCTGGATAGAGAGCAGATGCAAATAGGTTCTTTGCTACCGGATCAATCATGTTCGCAGGAATTTTGTTGCCCGGAAACGGCGAACGATTCGCGGCCGCAGTGCAAGGCACTCCGGGCACTCCTGTTCCTGGATTACACGGGTTATAGAGTTGAACAGCAGACAGGCCGGAGCCCGCTGGTGCTGGAGCACAAGTTCCGCCGGCGCCCGTGAAACCAGTTTGACACAATTCCGAAAAATCACCGTTACGTTCTTTAACTGTGAAAACTGTAAACCGACTGGCGCTGGCCGGATGGTCAAAGCGCTGCCCTTGGTAGTCGCCGAAGAAAAACAGCTTATTCTTTTTGATCGGACCGCCGATCGTGCCCCCAAACATGTTCCAGCGGAGCTTGTTTTTGGGTAAGCCGGTGAGGTTATTTTGCCAGCTGTTGGCATTCAGAATGTCGTTGCGGAAGAACTCCCAAACGTCGCCGTGGAACTGGTTGGTTCCGGACTTGAGGGTAGCGCTAACGATTCCACCTTGGAAATTGCCGAATTCGGCGGAGGCATTCTGAGTGATTAGATTGAATTCCTGGATGGCATCCGGGGCTGGCGTGTACCCCAAAAGATTATCCGAAACCTGGTTATTATCCATACCATCCAAAATGAAGTTGTTGGATTGTTCGCGATTTCCGTTGATAAACGGCCTGCCCCCACTGCCAACATTGTCGCCAGAGTTGAAGCTCTGCGGATTGGGCGTGACAGCGCCGGGCGAGAGCAGAGTTAACTGAACATAGTTGCGCGTGGCCAGCGGCAAGGCCTCATTGGTCGCGGCGTCAATGATGGTGCTGACTTCGGCCGTGTCCGTCTTGAGGATCGGTACCTCACTGCTTACTTCGACCGTCTGCGTTACCTGTCCCACCTTCATCTGGACATCGATACGGGCGGTTTGATTCAAGACAAGGGTAACAGAAGGAACGAGGGACGTTTGAAAACCATTCGCCTCCACCTTCACGTCGTAGACCCCTACAGGGATGCGTAAGACATTGTATACGCCCGACTCGTTCGTCTGTGTGGTGTGCAGTGTTCCGCGATCAGTATCCTTCGCCGTCACGGTCGCACCTGCCACGGCCGCGCCGCTTGGATCGGTAACCGTACCGGTTATTGTCGCTGTTACATCCTGTCCCCACGCTGCGTTCGCGCTGCATAGCAGTGCAACCAGCGCCATAAACAAGAGCCCTAACCCCAAGGACTTTCTCATAGTAGTTCCTCCGATTCGAGGTTGTCGGCCATCCAACAACCTCTCCTCTCGATTCAATCTCTAGACTTGCAACAGCACCCCTGGTGAGCTATATGGCCGAATGGTGCATAGCTATATAGCACTAAATTCCCATTGTCAACAGAATATTTATGTTTTATAAGATTCAAAGATCAGCGATCTATAGCTGATTAAAGATGCGCTCTATAACAGTGGGTCTGAGCAGCGGCTAGTTGCCTTGGCCATTTTAGGCCACTGGCTCTACCGAGTCAGATATCCGTTCGTTCTAACTGCCTGGCAAGATGTCTTGCCAAGAACGCAGAATATTTTTAATGGCCCATACACATTAAATAGTTCCTGATGTCGTAGGCTATTGGAACGTCGGGAGTGATTGAATGGCTCAGAAGAATCGCAACGGCACGCCTGCCTACCAGAGAATTCAGAACACCATCCTCAAACGCATTGAGTCCGGCCATTTGCGCCCCGGCGATGGCGTAGCCTCAGAGAGAGACCTAGCAAGACTTCACCAGGTTAGCCTGATGACTGCTCGTCACGCTCTCGCCTCGCTGGAACGCGAAGGCGTGGTAGAACGCCGCCGTGGTATCGGAACTTTCGTCGCCCCGCCAAAGATCCACTTTAACAAGTTGATGAGTTATACCGAGCAAATGGCCAGCCGCAGCCTGACTGCCGTTTCTAAAGTGCTGTGCGCAAAAATCATCGACAGCGAACAAGATGCGACGGCACGCCTCGGCCTTCCCCCGACCAGCCGTATTGTCAAAATCGAACGCCTGCGGCACGCAGCAGAAGTGCCCTTTGCCTTGGAGACCTGCTACCTCGCCGCCGCCCAATTTTCCAACTTGCTATCGGCCCAGCTTAGCCGCGAGTCTTTGTTTGGGCTCCTCGAGAGGGACTACAAAGTTGAACTTGGCTACGCGGATGAAGAGATCGACGCCACGGCCGCGGATCCAAGAATCGCGAATCTCCTTGGTGTACCCCGCGGGGAACCTCTCTTGCGTATCCGGCAGGTCATCTACTCGACGACCGGCCAAGCGATAATATACGTGCTTGGTTTCTACCGCTCCGACCGCCATAACCTGGTGATTCGTAGGTTTCGATGAGGATCTAACGATTTTTCCGTGTCTCTGTTTGGGCGAGGCTAGGTGATTCGGCCAAAATCGCTTCCTTGAGTCAGACGAGTTCTGCTTACCTAAACTTGCATCGAAACGAGGTTTTGCACTTAATGCGTTAAATGTCCGCGTGGTTTATTTTCGGAACCGTGGCTACCGTGCGGTTACCATGAAGAACGCTATCCACGGCAACGCGGTCGCGTCATTCAAAAAGTGGGCGACGATTACGGGAATCAGGCTGCGGCGTCCCAACAGATAGGCCAAGCCCCACATCATGCCGAGAAACGCAGTGGGTATCACTATGCCGAGCCAGACAAGAAAGCCCTGATTCAAGTACCCCGCGTGGGTGAGCCCAAAGGCGAGGCCAGGGATAAGAGTTTGCATCGCTTTGCCATAACCCACCTTAGCGAATTGGGTCATGAGATAGGCGCGAAAGAGTACTTCTTCACAGAAACCAGCGGTGATTCCAAGAGCGAGGGCGGCAAAGAGATGGAATCCATGTGGCAAGAACGCAGATGAGATCGGAACGTGCATTCGGGGCAGTAGCCGCAGATTGCTACCGATAGAAAGAGCTGCAAGCAAGAGCGCGACGACCCATGCGGGCCAGGTGCCTAAACGCCAAACACCGAGATCTGTGAAAGAGAGTCCGCGCCGCCGCAGTACAAATCAAAGCCCGATTACGAACAGCCATTCGACGACTACGCCCGCGCTAAACCAGAAGAAGAAGCGTTGCTCTGGGGAGCCGTGAACGGCCGCGGGAATGGAAACTGAAATGAACTTGGAAACAGCCCAGATCGCAGATGGAATCCCTAGACCCAAGATCAGTGACTCCACCCAACACTGGAGCCGGCTGGACGATGCAGTGGCTCCCTTAACGTCCGAGGTTTGCATGGCCATAATAGTGGACCTCAAGCGACGTCAATCTGGGACAAAAGAACCCTGCTTACTGAGCTATACGAGATTTCCAAGAGAAAAGATTTCGTCCTGAAGCGACTTTTTCAACAGGCTGCTAAGGAGCGAAGCTCTTGATCCGGCTCACTGTGACGGCGTCTAGCCCTTGGATCAGGGCGACCATCAGATCTACTGTGCGGTCGAAGTCGGAGCGGTCGATGATGCCATTGTGTGCATGCGTGGAACGCGCAGGTACCAGGATGGTAGTGACCGGCACGCCGCCGTTGTTCAGTTTGATTGCGCCCGCGTCGTCGCCGAAGCCGGGAACAAAATCGAATTGCAATGGAATGTGCTGGTCCGCGGCAACTTGTTGAACATAAGCGACTAATTTACGATTGGGGAACTCGCTAAAGGTATACAACATCATACCCGGGCCACCACCAAGAACTTCTTGTGCCGCTTCGGGCCCGGGACCGGGGACGTCGTTGGGTATGCCAACTTCGAGGCTGAAGCCCAGATCGGGATTGATGATGTGCGCTGAGGTGGCAGCCCCGCGCATTTCGATGCTGCCCTCTTCCTGCACTGTGGCAGTGTAGAAGACCTGATTCGGGTGAGGCGCATGCGCAAGTCGGCGCATTACTTCGAGCATGACGGCGCAGCCAACGCGATCGTCCCAAGCCTTCGCGAGGTAACGGTTGTTAGCGAGCATGGCAAAATCAGAGACGGGAGCCACCGGGTCTCCAGGCGAGATACCTAGGGCTTGTACCTCGGCGGCGCTTCGCGCACCAGTGTCCAAATAAAGCTGTTTCTGGACCGCTGGGCGTCCCTGCGAATCCTGCGGCGCGATGTGTGCGTCCCAAATGTCGGTGACGGCAAGCACGGGTCCCTTGCGGCCCAGGATTACCCAGCGCTGGTCAGGAAGCGCTGCATCCAGCCAATAGCCGAGCATCTCCATGGAGAGAAATCCATCCGGCCGGACGCGGCGAACCATGCCGCCTAATTCGTCCATGTGCGCATCGAGCATGATGCGCGGTCCAGCATTTCCCTGCTGGGCGATGACGGAACCCAAGCCATCGTAGGATAGGTGGTCCGCGAAGGGTCTCATGCGGTCCACCATGATCTTACGCACTGGTTCTTCGAAGCCGGGAGGACCGGGAGCTTCGGTGAGTTCTTTCAGCAATTGGACGACGCGATCGGGAGTTTGCGTTTGCGGCGGCGGGGATTGGGCCCGCCCTTGAGCAACGACACTAAGTAGCAACAGGCAAGAAAGAATTCGCCACATGTTCAGGAATCTCCGATGCCAAACATAATAGTCTAAGAGTGGCCCGGAAGGCAGAATTCACTCCGTAAAGTGTTGAAGAATCCCGATGCCATTGGTGTGCCGAGGTTGTTAGGAGCGGTGGGGATCGAACCAAAAGTGGAGTTGAGACTTCGTAAGTTATTGATTCTTCGAATCGCGAGATTTGGTTCCTCACGATAATCAACCTGCGATGTTCGCGGCAATCCAAGGCTGCTCGCAGCAAACCGCCAGGCCGAGTGAACTCCATTTTTTCTCCACAAGAACGAATCAGACAAAGCGATTGTCTATCCAATTTCATTTGTTATAGTCTCTGCACGCACATTTTTCAGATCCTCGAGCGGGTGGCAAAACCCAGGCCCACATTTTGGCCTCACTATTGCCCGGATTTGTGCACAGGCTTCGTCGGAGGATGTTATTCATGCACCGCTTCTCTGTGGTGTTATTAGGCTCGGTTTTCTTCTCAGCAAGTTTGTTTGCGCAATCTCCTCAAGGTCCAGCCCCCACGTATACAAAGGATGTTGCGCCAATTTTGCAGAAGCATTGCCAAACCTGTCATCGGCCGGGTGAAGCGGGACCCTTCTCCATGCTCACCTTTCAAGACACCAAGCCGTGGGCAGCCGCGATGAAGCTTGTCGTACAGCAAAAGATCATGCCGCCGTGGTTTGCCGATCCGAACTACGGGCACTTTGTAAATGACAGGTCGCTGGCTGCCGAAGAGATTCGCATCCTAGTAGCATGGGTTAACGCCGGCGCCCAAAAAGGCGATCCCAAGGACATGCCGCAGCCCGTGAAATTCGAACAAGGCTGGGGCATTCCGAAGCCCGATATGGTGTTGCAGTTGCCAAAGGCATTCTCGGTCCCGGATTCGGGAATGCTCGAATATCAATATGTAATTGTTCCGACGGGATTTACGGAAGATAAATGGGTGCAGATGATTGAAGTGCGGCCGACGGATCGCTCCGTTGTGCACCACATCATCGCGTACTTGCGCGAGCCGGGCTCAAATTACTTCAAGGATCAAAAGCCCGGTGTATTTTTTGAAGCCCCGCCGCCGAAGTCTGACGAGAAAACCGACACGAGCGCACTCCCCAGTGATTTTCTGGTGGGATACGCGCCGGGGCAGCCCGCGGAAATTTTGTCGCCGGGGCAGGCCAAGCTGATCAAGGCAGGAACGGACATTGTCTTTGAAGTGCATTACACGCCGAATGGAAAAACGACGACTGATCGGACGAAGCTAGGTCTGATTTTTGCTAAAGAGCCGCCGAAGGAGCGCGTGCTGACGCTTTCCGCAGTAAACGGCACGTTTAAGATTCCTCCCGGCGATCCAAACTACCGCGCGGACGCGTCTTTTGAGGTGATGCGCGACTTGAAATTGGCAGGGCTTCATCCGCACATGCACGGACGAGGGAAAGATTTTGAGTACCGGCTGGTTTATCCCGATGGTAAAACAGAAACGATCCTGAAAGTGCCGGTTTACAACTGGCATTGGCAGCTTTGGTACAACTTTGCGGAGCCGCTGGTCTTGCCCAAAGGCACTAAAATTGAATGCACGGCTCATTTCGATAATTCAGCAAACAATCCGGAGAATGCAGACCCCACCAAAACAGTAATTTGGGGCCAGCAAAGCTGGGACGAAATGATGGTCGGATTCTTTAATATAGTATTCGACGCGAAGATCCCCGCAAAGGATGTGATGCCACCACCCAAGACCGAGACGGTCACCACCAAGAACTAACCGCGAGGAATACATCCGGATAATATCTTGTTCCCTGCCACTCGAGAAAAAAGCATGCGGGGAGAACTTGGAGTGAGGACCTGGCGTTTTATTTGGTTTGCGTTTGGCGTGGCAGCCGGCACTTGGAACGGAACGTAGCGCTCCAGGCCTCCTCACGAGTCAGCGAGTGCTACGGCTTTTCGAATTGCGTTTGAGGCGGAAACCTATGTGGAGACTTCTTGTATTGATATTGGCGCCAGTCACCGTTTGCGGGCAATCCACCCATCCGATCTTAGCCATTGGTTCCGCTGCTCCCAATTTTTCGTTGCCGGGTGTGGACGGAAAAACCCATAGCCTGGCGGAGTACGCCTCGAGCCCAATACTCGTTGTGGTTTTTACGTGCAATCACTGCCCTATTGCACAGATGTACGAACGCCGTATCCAGCAACTCGATTGGGATTATCGCGATAAAGGAGTAGCGCTGGTGGCGATCCAACCCAATGACCCTAAGGCGATTCGAATCGACGAATTGGATTCTTCCGATCTCAGCGACAGTTTGGAAGAGATGAAAATTCGAGCGCAATACAAGCATTTGCAGTATCCCTATCTCTATGACGGCGAAACGCAATCAGTGACTGGTGCCTATGGACCGCAGGCAACACCACACGTTTTTGTGTTCGATCAAGCGCGGCATTTGCGGTATGAGGGACGCATCGACAACAGCTATCGGAACGAACTGGTGAAGACGCAAGATGCGCGCAGCGCCATCGAGGCGCTTTTGGCGCACCAGGAAGTTTCAGTAAAGCTCACAGGAGTGTTTGGGTGCTCCACGAAGTGGCAGGAAAACCAATCTTCGCGTTTAGAGGCGCTGCAGAAATTGGATGCGCAGCCCGTGCAGCTTGAACCTGCTTCAGCTGACGATTTGAAAAAACTCCGCACGAACCCTACGGGAAAGATGATGTTGGTGAGTTTCTGGGCCACGTGGTGCGGTTCCTGCGTGCATGAATTTGCCGATTTGGAAATTACGTACCGTATGTACAGCGTGCGGGATTTGGATTACGTGACCGTTTCCATCAATATGCCTGACGAGAAGGAAAGCGTTTTGCGGCTGCTGACGAACATGCACTCCACAAGCCGCAACTTGCTCTTTGCGTCGGAAGATACCCCGGCGCTGCAAGCAGCGTTCGACCCAAAGTGGGAGTCGGCGGTGCCCTATACAGTCTTGCTGGCGCCGGATGGCGCGATGCTGTACCAGCAGCTGGGGCCAGTCGATATTTTGGAATTACGCCAGAAGATTCTGGGAAACTTGCCATCCGACTACATAGGTTTTAATAAATATTGGATAAGCGAATAGTTTGTTTCCGCGCTGCATAGGGACACTTATCCGAATGCTACTCGCATTTTTCTTCCTATTGGCGCCTCTTCAAGTAACTTGGAAAATGACCGGAGAAATACATGCAAAAGGAATTGTATTTTTCGGCGGTAAGAAATTGCACAGCCTTGCTGAACAGCACGGCCGGTGTCAGGCTGCCGCGCATGCGTTGAAGGCGAAGTTGAACCATGGATCCGCTGACAATCGAACAAGCTTGAGCGAGCCCCAGGAGGGCCGATGAAGAAACTATTATGGTCACACCTTGCCGTATCCCTTGTTGTGTTGCTCTTGGGGCCTTCTGCGAGGGGCGGAGACGAAATACCGAAGGCCGCCTGGAAGAGACCGATCGGGCTTCCCTTGACAAATCCCGGAGTCAGCAAGAATTCCACCGACATTGATGATGGGTTCTATCAAGGAGCCCCTGTGGGAGGCTTCGGAGCGGGAACTTTTTCGCGGACCTACCGAGGCGATTTTGCGCGGTGGCACATCAAAGCGGGGGTCCATAAGTATGCGTCGGTCTATGCCAATCAGTTCGCTATGTTTCAACAGGCGGAAGGCGATGGTAGTGGAGCGGCGCAAGTATTGATGACGGACCATCCAAAGAGCGGTGAACTATCGAGTTGGAAGTGGGACTATCCCATCGGTGCTGGGGAGTATTCCGCCCTGTATCCCAAGTCCTGGTATGACTATCAGTTGGATAAGTTTCCGGCGCATTTGGTGCTGGAGCAGTTTTCACCTCTTCTCCCGAACAATTACACGGAATCCAGCTATCCGGTTGCCGTATATCGCTGGCATGCGGAGAATCCCTCAAACAAAACAGTGACAGTTTCCGTGCTTCTCTCGTGGACCAATATGGCTGGCTGGTTCCGAACGGCCACCCGCGACTTTAAGGGCGCGATGAATCAGGGCAACCACAATGACTTCAAGAGCGAAGCGGCGGGGCAAGCCGGAACCATGAAGGGCATAGTGTTTGGCCGCCACCGCGCCGGGGGCGCCCAGAATGAATGGGACGGCCAATTTGCCATCGCCGCTCTCGAAGCACCCGGCCTGGAAGTCAGCTTCCAAACGACATTCCTTGCAGACGGAGATGGAAAAGCGGTTTGGGGACCGTTTTCGAAGGATGGAAGGCTCGCCAATAGCGACGAGTCATGGGTGAGCTCCAGCGAAACACTGGGAGGGGCCATCGCTGTGCGTTTCGCGCTGCAGCCGGGAGAAAAGAAAACGATTCCCATGGTGATCGCCTGGGATTTCCCAGTGGTGGAATTCGGGCAGGGCGCAAAGTGGAATCGGCACTACACGGATTTTTACGGAACGACGGGCAATAACTCCTGGAAGATCGCACGCGATGGCCTTCTGAACGCCTCGGCGTGGAGCGCCGCACTGGACGCCTGGCAGGCTCCGTACGTCAACGACGAGAGAAAGCCACTCTGGTACCGGGGCATGCTCTTCAATGAACTCTACGCTCTGACCGATGGTGGTTCGTTCTGGGGCCGGCCGGTGGGAGCGGACAGAAAAATTCCATCCACATTTGCACTTCTCGAGTGTTTTGACTACGCGTACTACGCAACTCTGGATGTGCGTTTCTATGCTTCGATGCCACTGCTGAAGTTCTGGCCGGAGATCGACAAGAGGGTGCTGCAGGAGTTTGCCGAAACCGTTCCTCGCGAGTGGCCCGAAAAAGGACTGTGGGTGGCGAAAACACAGGAGACCGGCAGCCCCGTTGTGCATAAGCGAAAGAAGAAGGGTGCCGTACCTCATGATTTAGGAGTGCCCGAGGGAGACCCGTTTGTTGACGTCAACGAACCCGGATGGCAAGACACGAACGACTGGAAGGATCTTAATTCTAAGTTTGTGTTGATGGTCTACCGCGACTACGTGCTGACGGGGCGCAAGGACACTGCCTTTCTACGCAAAATGTGGCCCGCGATGAAAGAGGCTATCACTTACCTTCAACAGTTCGATCATGGCAGCGGGATACCGGAAAATAGCGGTTATCCGGACCAGACCTACGATTCCTGGACCGTCCGGGGTGTAAGCGCCTACTGCGGCGGACTGTGGCTGGCGGCTCTGCGCGCTGCCGAGGAGACGGCACGCACACTCGGAGAGCCCGCTGCGTCCGCCACTTACCATGAACTATTTCTGAAGGGACAGAAGTCGTTCGTCAGCAAACTTTGGAACGGCGAATATTTTAACTACGACATGGAAAGTGCCACGCGCGCCGATATTCAAGCCGACCAACTCGCCGGCCAGTGGTACGCCAACATGACCGGGTTGGGCGACCTGGTGCCGCGCGAGATGCAACTGTCGGCACTGAAAAAGATTTTCGCGTTCAACGTCATGAAATTCGGCAACGGAGAAATGGGAGCGGCAAACGGCATGTCTGCCAAAGGCGAAATCCTCAGCGGTAACGAACAAGGTCTGGAGGTTTGGGCCGGAACTAGTTTTGGCTTGGCGGCATTTTTTATCAGCGAGGGAATGAAGAGCGAGGCATATAAGACAGCGTGGGGCCTCTATCACGTCATTTATGAAACCAAGGGCTATTGGTTCCGGACTCCCGAAGCGTGGGATGTAAATGGAAATTTTCGCGCCTCGATGTATATGCGTCCCACCGCAGTATGGGCCATGGAAATGATTCAACCTGTAACCGACTGAGCGGGAAAACGAGAAGTGCTGCACGTCCCACATCATAAGATCTTGCCCGTCCGTTGCTTTGGCCTCAAACCTTGCGCCAAAGGATAGGCCACATCCCGCGCCGGCCTACAAATCCCAAAATTAGTCGTGTGTAGTTAGGCTTGCGGCAGGATAGGTAAGAAACTCATCAAATGTAAGTTGTGAAGAAATTATCCCGTTAAAAAACGTCGATTGCCTCATTCACTCTGCCGGGTGACCTCCGGCCATTGCTCGTCGCCCGTCAATCACGGTTAGTTTTGTTTTTCCCATATTAGACACGTAGGCTCTATTGACCGCCATGTCCACCGCGATAGCATATGGGCTATTCCCCGTCGGCACCGTTGCGACTACTGAGTTGTACGTGCCATCGATCACTGTGACGTTATTATCGTGAGTGTTGGCCACGTAGATCGTGTGAGTTATGGAGTTGACTCCAATTGCCTGCGGCCGCGCCCCAACACTTACCGTCGCAATCACCGAATTGCTCGCGCCATCGATCACGGTCACACTGTCGCTTGCATAGTTCACTGCGTACACTCGGTTCGCCACGGAATCTACGCCGACCGCGCACGGGATTTTCCCCGTGTTCACGCTCGTGACGGCGTTCTGCGTTCCGTCGATCACCGTTAGTTGATCAGAGCCAGCGTTGGCAAGGTAGACTCTGTTGGTCACTGGATTCAGGGCGATGGCCCAGAGATGCACTCCAGCGGCAATGGGTGAGGTGTCGTTGGTCGCGCCATCCAATACTGTTACGTTTTGGCTTTCGTAGTTAGTCAAATAAAACTTGTTCGTTACCGGGTTTATCGCAATGGCGTCCGCTTGGATTCCTGCTTTGAGATGGCTGGTAGAGTTGGTAGCGCCGTTTATCACGGTCATGGTGTTGCTGAAGGTTCTCGAGATATAGATCTTGTTGGTTACCGGATTTACCGCGACCACATAGGGAAGAGCTCCTACCTCCACCGTCGCGGTCACAACATCGGTTCTCCCGTCGATGACCGACACCGTGCCGCTTCCCGAGTTTCCCACATAAATTTTGTTGGTTACTGAATTTACAGAGATCGCCATGGGTTCCGATCCAACTCCGACGGTGGCAATGGAATTGGTCGAACCATCCATCACTGTGACCGTGTCGTTGCTTGTATTTACTGCGTAAACCTTGCTGGTTTTCGGGTTCACGACGACTGCGTGGGGGCTGATTTCCGTACCCGTCGCTACAGACATAGCTGTCTGGGTTGAAGTTGAGCCGAGCCACAGTGTCGCATCTTCGATTAGCTTGTTTTGAATTGAACTCGTGAATATCTTGTCGCCATGCCCCATGTTCATATAGAGCATTTTGTATCTCGTGTTTGTCCAAACGACCGGCAGGTCTCCACTTTTGAGCACATCCTTAAATCCAATTGGATAATTGGACAGATCCAGAGTGATCAGAACCTGCACGTCTTTATTTAGGCGCGGGCTTGGTTTCCAGATATACCACTCGTTGTCAGGCGATATGAAACTGGCCGGAAGGTTCATGGTCACCGGGTGTGAACGATCGTCGACGGTCAGCTTCGCGGGCAACGGAGGCCAGTTATTGGTGTGAAATACGCCGCCACCCAGGAATTCCAAGAACCACGGCCAGTTTGAATCTTTATCGTTGTAGGCCGACACATGAAAGCCCAACCAGGCTCCTCCATTTTCAAT
Source organism: Candidatus Dormiibacterota bacterium (assembly GCA_035602135.1). Lineage (GTDB taxonomy): Bacteria > Acidobacteriota > Terriglobia > Acidiferrales > UBA7541 > Acidiferrum. The sequence goes on along the minus strand of DATNMX010000146.1, from coordinate 34,672 downwards.
ATATTTTTGGAAAGCACGCTTTTGCTCCACTTTTGAGGGCTCATCATTCAACCAAACAACCACCCGGTATTTTGCAAGAGTGGAGTCCTTCATATCGTCCCAATTACTCGTGGAATCAAATGTAAAGTTATTTTTCGCCGAGAGGTTGGCAAAGAACTTTAGCGCGCCCTTGGCAAACAGGACGTGATCGGGTTCCACGTCAGTGGAGTAAAAGGCTAAAATTTTCAAGGACGTTTCCTGGCCAAACGCGGCTGTTGAAAGGAACATCGTTGCCGCACATGTCATAAGTGTGAGAAAGCATCTTTTCATTGGCGAGCCGCCCAAAAGATGGAATTGGTGAAGAGAGTTGTGAAGGCAGAGTTCTGGAATAGCTCGGGGTGGTGCCCCATAAAAATGTAAATATTCCTGGCCTTGTAATGTTCGTTTGTCCAGACCACGGGATGGTCTCCCATCTTGATCGTAGTGTCCGGCGAGTAGGTGTCTTCATTCACGCGGGCCAGCACGCGCACGTTCGGGCGCGGCGACTTGTTGTACGTGTACCACTCTTCATCTTTCACCACAAACGATCCTCCAAGATTCTTCGCCGCTGGGTGCGATGTATCTTCGACCATGACCGTTGCGGTAGCGAACTTCGGAATGTAGTTGATGAATCGGATGTCTCCCATGAACTGGGAGAACCACGGCCACATTTTATAACCATCAAATTCGCCGAGGAGGGTAGCGTGATGGAACCCGAGCCACCCACCGCGACCCTCGTCGATATATTTTATAAAAGCAGCCATGGCCGTCGGTGTCCAGGCGTACGGCGGATAGTCGAGCTGAACGAATAACTGGTAGTGTGACAGGAATGCGTCGTCGATTTTGTCGGTATTCTGTATGTAATCGATGGAAAAGTTGTTGTCCGTCGCTAGCTTTTGCAGCCAAACCTTCGCCGCGTCGACAAAGGGCTGATGTATTCCGCCGTGTTCAGCCAATGCAACAACTTTAAATTGTGATTTGGAATCCTGCGCCGCGCTTGTATCTATCGAGGCCAAAGACAGCAGAACGAGAATCCACAAGGCGCGGTGAGACGGAAACCAAGAGCGACCTTCGAGTGAAAATGACATTTGTGATCCTTACCCTTGGTTTTTCGATGGAGATGCAAGAAATCGAGGCCGGGAACCCGCGTCCCGATCACACATCGTGAGAAGGCGCCAGCATCGCGATTGAGAGAATAAAGACCCTCTCAAACTGCACTTACTTCAGATAGCGGAGGGTCTGCATCGCCGGACAAATGTTCACCCGTGCTATATATCACGTTTCGAAACCAAAGGAAATATGGGGCTGCTGTTATTTCTACAGAACTTACGGTATTTATTATTTTTGTTCTCTCCGTGTAGGTATCCTACTCCGCCGATGAAGACAGCGTGGCATCAGACGGAGTTCGTTAAAGTAGCTTCGGTCGAAATGAATAAAATTTTAAAACTAGACGTACAGGTGCGCAGCTATTTATTTGTCCGAGTAATGCGTTATACCGCCATGTGGCTCTGACCCACTCGATACGCTCTGGATTGTTGCGATCGATTCCCGGTGCGAAGGCTATTTTACGCCAACGATCGTCTATGGTTTTAGCGGCGATCTTCCCACGTCATTCGGCGGTTTTGAGCGCTGCGATTATGGACTGCATCTAATGATCACCTGTGCTGATGGTGTGGGGAGTTCCTGTAGTGATCCGCCAGCAGGTCCTCGCCCCAGTCGCCGTTGAAGTCGCGCCATACGCAGTGAATGTGATTGGCGTTGTTCTGTGTGTTGTCGTACTCGATCAGAAACGTGCTGCCTTGCACGCGGTAGTAGTGGCCTTCGCCTTTCTCCAAGCCGCCCATCCAGGCTAATTTGATGTGGTCGAAGCCCGCCTGCCGGATTTTGTCCAAGCGCTGCCGTGCCTGCGTGCGCGGTTGCGCTCCCAGGTGCTCCTCGATCAAGGCTAGCAGCGTGCCTTGCTGGTCTTTGGTAAGCTTGCCGTAGGCGATGCCTTTGTCTTCCTTGATGGCCGCTTTGCGCTGGTTCGAGGTCACGATATCGTTGGGCGCGGAAGTGCTCAGAACCGCCTCCGCGCGTTGTTCCGTGGTGAGCGACTTCACCAGCGAGCGCCCCAGGTCTTCTTCGGCGCTCAGAACGCGCGTCCCTCTCATCGGGCCGTCCCGCACCTCCGCCGGATTTGCGCCAAAAAACTGCGGGCTGTTGCCGATCGGCTTGCCGTTGAGGATCGTCCAGTTCTGCGAACAGTGATGCCCTTCATACCGCCAGCCCCACGCGCCATTCTCGGTCGGCTCTCCGAAGAAGGTGAAAAAGTACAGATCGGGATCGCGCGTCGGCCCCTGGCCCTGCTCCAGCTCTCGCAACACGTCTTCAAGCTTGCGGATCGTTTCTGCCTTCGTGTAGCCCTTTTCGCTTAGGCCCGCGTGCAGCAGCGCTAGTGCTGCCTTCCGCTGCGTCGCGTTCAATTCTTTCAGAGGAATGCCCTTCCTGGACACCGGCGTGTAAAACCAGCGGAATCTCTCCTGGGAATTGAATGGGAATACCGCCTTCGACGTCTGTGCCGGGTCCAGCGTCGCCAGAAATGCACGCCCAGTATCGAGCATGCTGGAAGCAGCCGGTGCGGTCTGCGCCGCAATCGTCTCTGCGAGACCCAGTAAAAGCATCAACGTCGGCAAGAGCCGCATCATCACTTCACCTCCCGATCTCAGTAAAGCAAGTGGAGACTCAGCCGCCATTCGGGGTGCGAAACTTCTTGCCACGCTCTCGTCGTGGTTCCGTCGTGGGCGGTACCTCCATTTACCTTTTTGTGCTGCCGGGTTTTCCAGGACGAAATCAGTTGAGGGCGGTGGGGCTTGTCCATGGCAACCTCTTGTAGGGCTTCAGTGTACTCTCGCGTCGGCGCTCCGCCCATCCCTCTCTCCGTCGCCCTGCTAGCGCCACGATTAGTTCTGATATGGAATGACCTGTCAACTACGAGAAACTTTCTTTTCCTTTTTTCTTCTTGCTCTTAGGAGGCAGCGCAAGTCGTGGTCGAGGTAGTTTTCGCGACGGTTGATCACTCTGATATTCGCGGGTCGAAGCCGCATAATCGTGATCCGTCGGGAGCTGCCTCGGACTATAAGCGCGGGTTCGGTCCGAAGACCTACCGCATAGAACTTCCGAGGATTCTCCTTTCCGTGTACCCCTCGCCCACTACTCACGCTGCCTCCTTGAGCTTCTGACTTCAGAACAAATTCGCTCTAAGCCGCCCGCTGCAGGGGCGCCTTCTGCGCTGTTTCTACTTTGATCCCGATGGCCCAGATAAAACCCAGCAACTCGCGTCCTACCGCCGTCATCACAACTCCCTTGTTCTTGCCCTTGGCCAGCAACTTTCGATAGCGCTCATGCAACCGCTGTTGTGCTTTCCAAGAAATCTCTTTGACCTCTTCACTGACATGCTCCTGCCGCCTCCGCAACTTTGCCCCCACAGACGGTCGGTGCCGGTAGGCCCACGCAGCTTCCACAACCACCCGCCGTAAATGCGCATTTCCTGTCTTAGTGATATTCCCGCGTCGCGTCCGCTCTCCATTGGAGTCTTCGCTGGGAACGATTCCTCCATAAGCCATTAACTGCTTTGCTCCGGCAAATCGGGACAGCTCTCCCAGTTCGGCTACCACCGTCACTGCCGAAACCTGCGCGATGCCACGTAGCGCCTGAAAAAGATCTCCCCAGCGGCCGGAGTTTTTTCTTCCTTTCCAGACCGCGCAATTGAACAGGTTGGTATCGCCGTCCGCTCCATGAGCTCGGCTCGCGAAGTACAGCTGTGTAGCGCTTTTGGGTTCCTCACCCAGCGGTTTTCATCGCCTATTTCGCGACGAGGACAGTCCGTTCCCGGCTAGCCGTCTAACTTTCGCTTTCTTTTGGTGTAGACTTCCCGGTGCCCACAACCCGCGAGAGTCGGTTCGTCCGAGAGTAAATCCGCAGTACCTGCGCAAATTGACATGCGCACGAGCTGCCTGCCGAAAACGGCGAGGTTACGAGCGAGGAGTTTCCATGAAACGACGCGAATTGATCCGTGCCGGTGTTCTTGCGGGTGCCGCCGCTGCGCTGCGCCCCCCACTTGATATGGCACAGAGTGCAACACAGTCATCCGCGCTGACGCCGGCGCAAAGCGGTGTTGACGCCTCGAAAGATCTCGCGGCACCAGGATGGAAGCCGCTTTTTTTGGACGAGCACCAGAATGAAACGCTCATCGTGCTCAGCTACCTGATGATCCCCGCGACGGACACTCCCGGTGCCAAGGAAGCACTGGTGAATCGCTACATCGATCTTGTGCTGGCTGCCGAGACACGCGAGACACAACGAACGTTCTTGAATTCTCTCGGATACCTGGATGGCGAAAGCATACGGCGTTTCAAAGCGGCGTTTCGCTACCTGTCACGAGAAGATCAAGATGATTTGTTGCACGCGCTGGCGTATCCCCGTAATGCGAGCGGATGGACTGGTGAAAGGGATGCGATGCCCGATTCGGGTCACGCTCATTTTCAAGCGCTAAAACAGCGCATCATGACTGCCTACTACAGCTCACAGATTGGTGAGCGGGAGCTCGGGTGGGACGGCGCCTTTGCGCACGGCAACTTTGAAGGCTGTGACCATCCGGAAGAGAATCACAAGTGAGCAGGAATTACACAGCGCAGGGCACTCTACAACAAATCTACGATGTTGTGGTTGTGGGATCGGGCGCCACAGGCGGCTGGGCCGCGAAACAACTTGCCGAGGCAGGGCTGAAAGTCGCCTTGCTCGAAGCAGGCCGCGCGGTCACCCCGAAAGAGTTTACCGAGCACATGCCGACCTACAAGCTCAAATACCGCAATCACTCGCCCGAAGTAGTGCGCACGCGGCCCATCCAAAAGCAATGCTACGCGTGCATGGAATATAACTACGAGTGGTTCGTCAACGATCTCGAAAATCCGTACAGCACGCCCCCGGGCAAGCCATTTACATGGCAACGGTTGCGCGTGCTCGGCGGGCGATCGCTGGTCTGGGGCCGTCAGAGTTACCGCCTGAGCGATAACGATTTCAAGGCGGCGAGCCGCGACGGGTATGGCGATGACTGGCCGCTTACCTATGCTGAACTCGCCCCTTACTACGACATCGTGGAGCAGTACGTAGGTATCAGCGGGGCGGCGGAGGGCAATGAAATGCTGCCCGACGGGCGATTTCTGCCGCCGATGAAAATGAGTTGTGGAGAAGTTCTGTTAAGAGAACGCGTCAAAACCAAGTTCGGACACACGGTCACGATCGGGCGCGCGGCGATACTGACGCAAAATCATAATGGGCGCCTCGCTTGCCACTATTGTGGGCCTTGCGAACGCGGGTGCAGCACGTTTTCCTACTTCAGCAGCCCATTTACGACCGTCAAGGACGCACTGAGCTCCGGCAACTGCACGCTGATCACCAACGCAGTGGTGAGCCATGTAAACATGGACAACGAGGCAAACAAAGCGCGCGGAGTGACCTACGTGGATCGCTTGACGCGGCAGTTGGAGGAGGTCCGCGGAAAAGCGGTGATACTTTGCGCGCAAGCATTGGAATCCACTCGCATCTTGTTGAACTCATCTACGCGGGAATATCCCAATGGACTGGCAAATTCGAGCGGCGCGTTAGGCCGTTATCTGATGGATCACGTCGTCGGGGCAGGCGCCTCGGGTCATCTGCCTGATTTCAAAACTCTTCCCGATGCGAACCAGCCCCAACGGCCCAACGGGATTTACATCCCTCGTTTCCGGAACACTCCTTCGAGCAACAAGCATTCGCAGTTCATACGTGGCTACGGTTTTCAGGGCGGGGCTGGAGCTGAATTCAACTTCAGCGCGGAAGGGTACGGAGCGTCGCTCAAGAAGGCCGTGAAAGAAGGCGTTTACGGAATTTCCCTTGGAGCTTTCGGTGAATCGCTGGCGCGCTGGGACAACTACTGCGAGATCGACCCCGATCTAAAAGATGCCTGGGGCATTCCTGCATTGCGCATTTGCATGATCCACGGCGACAACGAAGCCGCGCTCATGGAGGATGCTGGGGCCACGGCGGCAGAAATGTTGGAAACGGCAGGCGCGAAGGATATCCGCGCGCAAGCGGGCGTCGAAGTGCCGGGCATGGCAATACACGAGCTGGGGACAGCGCGCATGGGGAGCGATCCGAAGAAGTCTGTGCTCAATGCGTTCAACCAGGCGCACGACGTAAAAAACGTGTTCGTGATGGACGGGGCGAGCTTTGTGTCGTCTGCGTGCCAGAACCCGACGCTCACCATGATGGCCGTCACCGTCCGCGCATGCGCTCACCTGATTGACCGTTTCCGCAGAAGCGAGATCTAATATGAATCCCTCCGCATCCTTTTTCATGGAGGCATAACACCCCGGGGAACCTCGAACTTCTGATTACTTGCGTTAACGAACATCCGCGCGACCACTGCTTGCGGTGGATTTCACTTCTTCGGTCACGGCGTCAGGCACTAGCCTTCGCTGGCGTGTCATCATGTACTATTGCGTGTGGATAGGCGTCTCAACGAACACCCTGGAGGACTTTGGTCCCAGCGAGGCTCCAGGAGCTGTCGCGACATGGGCGTCGGGGCAAAGAAGTAGCTTCGCGTCCCGGTCTGAAAAAAGATCGTTTGCCTTGTCGATTTCGAAGAGCGTCGTTCGACGTGTTAGTAGGGGCCGGGCTTTCCGGGCCGGCATTTGACAGACTTCAGGAGATCGTGATCGGTTCGCAGTGCGACTCCAAACTCAAAACTTAAGGATAGGACACTATGAAATTCCTGAGCATTTATAAGACGGTTGAGAGAAACGCTCCCCCCTCGCAGGAGGAAATGGCCAAAATGGGCAAACTGGTGGAGGAGGGCATGAAGGCCGGCTGGCTGCTCGCTACCGAAGGCTGCCTGCCCACCGCTTTGGGGGCGCGCGTCCGCAACTCGAACGGGAAGGTGACGGTGACCGATTGGCCTTTTACAGAGGCCAAGGAAGTTGTCGGCGGGTTTGCCATCCTTCGGGCAAACTCCAAGGAAGAGGCCATCCAATTAGCGAGGGACTTCCTGCATGTCGCTGGAGAGGGTGAGTGCGAGCTTCGGCAGATCTTTGAGGCGGACACGTGCGCGCAGAAGGCCGTGACCTCGTAGTCTAGCGCATTGCCTCCTGAAAACGAGGTCGTTCGGCGTGTCGATGCGCGCTTCCCGTTGTTCGACGCGTAAGTAGGTCCTAGGTGCGGCCCGGAATCCGAGTCGTGCCGGCAGCTTTCGCCACCGATTCCAGTTCTCCGGTAAATGTGTTCTATATAAGTGGCTGTTTATCGGCAGTCAGCCCACTGAAACGCCTGACCGTCGGTTCAAGAGACAGTGCCACACTTGCAGTGGATGATTCTATTTCCTCAGTGCTGCACGATGGACCATGTTTTGCGCGGTGTCAGGCGCTTAGCGGACACAAATGGGACTCAACGTTCAAACAGCGATGACCGAGAGAAAAACATCTTGGCACATCCACTCGCGTTTGACTTGCCCAGGTTGTGCAGCCTAGTATGCCCACGAAGAGGCATTGCTCCCAATGGTTGGCCAGACGCTCGGCCATTACCGCATCGTAGAGAAGATTGGCGCCGGTGGAATGGGTGAGGTGTATCGAGCTCATGATGAGCGCCTAGAGCGCGATGTGGCCATAAAAGTTCTGCCCGCCGGCTGATGAGGCTGCCCGCAAGCGGTTCCGCAAAGAGGCCTTGGCGCTGGCCAAGCTGAACCATCCCAACATTGCCACCATCTACGACTTTTATACCCAGGACGCAGTGGACTTTCTGGTGACCGAGTACATTCCGGGAATCACCCTAAGCGACAGGTTGGCTTCGGGGCCGATGACGGAGAAGGAAGTCGCCCGTCTCGGCGGACAGCTCGCGGAGGGATTGACCGCAGCTCACAATCAACAGGTGGTGCACCGGGATCTGAAACCCAGTAATTTACGCGTGACACCCGATGCGAGGCTGAAGATCCTTGATTTCGGTCTTGCGAAACTCTTAGTGCCTGCTGCTGATCCTGCGCAAACGCGTAGCGTTTCGGAAACGCAAGGAATTTCCGGCACGCTGCCTTACATGCCACCCGAGCAATTGTCTGGTGAATCGCCCGATGTGCGGAGCGATATCTACGGCGCCGGCACTGTGCTCTACGAGATGGCGACCGGTCAGCGGCCGTTCCACGAACAGCTGTTCTCGCGCCTCACCGACTCCATCGATCGAAGAGGAACCACCGCCGAGAGGCACGAAGGCGAGCTGAAGCACCTAAGAATTTTATGCACGCGCTTCTCTTGAGCGCGTCGGGAGAGCCCCTCTTGACACGGACTTATCATGGAAGTCGCGTTACCGGACGACATAGAAGTGCTTGCTTCTGGAGTTTAAATCTTTCGGCGTCCCATGGATTAAATCCTTCTTGTGCACGAAGAGTCCTACTGAAAGTCGAGGACGAGGAGGGTAATGTCGTCCTCCTGCGCGCGGGCGGAGTTGTGGCCTGAAAAACTGGCGATGTTGTTGAGGAGGGCGTTAGCGAAACGAGCGCCAGGAATATCGGGCTGCGTTTCCAGGAATTCTTTGCAGCGTGACTTGCCGAACTCTTCCTGCGCGACGTTCTTGGCTTCGAAGAGTCCGTCTGTATAGAGCAAACAGCGATCTCCTGGAGCAACGCGGATTTCCACGGAAGAATAGACTGCTTCGGGAAACATGCCCAGCATCGGGCCGTTCTCTTCGATTTCCCGTACGTTACCTGCGCCGCGCGAGGCCAGCAGAAGCGGTGGGTGGCCTGCAGCAGAGTAGCGCAGCAGGCTCCTCTCCAAATCCACAAAGAGATAAGCGGCAGTGACGAAGTGCTCTTCGAACTTGCCGCAGAGAGAGCGGTTCAAGCCGGTCAGAACGCGCGCGGGATCGTCGGCGTGCGCTGCTTGGCCGGCGAAAGCGAACTTAAGCATGGAGGCGATCAGCGCGGCTGGCACGCCATGTCCGGTGACGTCGGCAACCAAGATGCCGACACGCTTTTCATCGACGCCAAGGAAATCGTAGAAATCCCCGGCGACGGCGCTCATGGGCACGTAACGCGCGGCAATTTCGAGCCCCGGTAAAGTGGGGACATTTTGCGGAATGATTGAGGACTGAATCCGGCGAGCGATTTCCAACTCTTTGTTGATAGCGAGGAGTCGTTCTTCGTTCGCGAAGATACGGTACGCGGAGATGTATCCGAGACCAGCGACAAAGACTAGGAAACCAAGAAACTCCACGTTGTGCCCAGTTAGAATCTTGAGACCCAAGAGATTTGCGTGCACGACGAACAGAAGCCATACGACGAAACCGGCGATAAAGACACGGACTTCGAGGGTTAAGCGCGGAAGCGAGCCGAGAGACCGTTTACGGGTGACCAAGAACAGAGCGGCGGTTGCAAGTGTTCCGAGAATCATGATGTTGTTCGCGACGTAGAGTTTGGCTAGCCTGGCTCCGAGCGCAGCGGCGAGGATGCCGAAAACCGCGAAGACGGTTTGTGCGGCGAGAAGCCAGCGGAAGAATTTTCTGAGTGGTTCGCCGACGACTTGGGAAAGGAAAAGGCTGAGGGGAAGAATGATGGAGCACGTGATGGCCCAATCGACGTAGTCCCAAAACGTTCGCGACTCGTCGAAGAGAGAGCGGAGGGAGGGGCGAAGAGCTAACAGCCTGACAGCATAGAGAATGCAAAACAGGCCGAAGTAAATCAGCGTCAGTTCGTGCGTCCTGCGGCGAAAAAAGAAAAGAGCGACTGCAGCAAGAGCGATAGACAGAAGCGCGACGGCGGCCGCAATATGCGCGAGCTCCCAGCGCAGCTCCGAACGCGAGAAAGATGCCACGGCTTGAGCCAAGAAAAGCGCGGTTGTGTTCGACGCGTCGGCCATGTTGATTGAATTGTAGCCAAGTCCTAATAAGCCGCGAAACCAGATCATATGGATGATGAGAAAAGTCTACTTCTCCGATAACCGCAGGGCCGAACTTAGTAGGCTAGACGAAACCCGTTCACGAGTAATCTCACCATCGCTAGCGCGGCAATCGTAGGGATCAGGTCCGAGCGAGTGAAGGAAGATATTGTGTCGGCGGGTCGTCTGGCAGGGAAATCAAGGGCAGCTCCCAAAACGGCAAACGCCCAAAACACGGTCTCCTGACGATATCAAGAAAATCTGGGTGGCAACATGCTTCGGGTCTTCCTTGACGTCGCCCGAGCCAGCCATAAAATGCCGACCCCTCCCTAGCTCAGATTACAAAATGCTTGAGGTTTAAGAATTGTCAACTAGGCAGGGCAACTCCCGATTAGCCGGTCGGGTTATCGGACAACCGGCATCTCGCTGGAGGCAATTTCATTCGTCCGGTAAGCGCGTTGGTCAGGCGCTAAACGGGTTTTTGGCTCTTTTGTGTCCTACATTCTCAGTTTGTGGTTACCTATTCGCTCTTCCAATACTACGACCACGGTGTCCCCTACTTCTTTCCCGATCGCTAGCCGAATATCTGCCTTCACAGGCAGTTTATGCGTGCCATCACCCATGGCCATAAACGAACTCCGAAATGGATGACCATCGATTTTACCCCTGACCTTTACCAGACCACGAGTTCCGAAAAACTTGACGGAACCCGGCCAGATGACGTAGGTCCAACCGCCTTTTTGGGGACTTTTTTCTAATTTTGCAGTAAATCTTTTCTTTAACATTATTTATGAATTATTCGCGTAGGAGTAAAATGGTTGTCGCTTCCCCATTCTTCTTAGCATCGTGGGTATAGCGTCTCGATTTGCTCTGTTTCGTGACCCGTGTCGTGAGCCATGATTCCATGCGCTTTCGGTGGAACTGAATGCGGCTAAGGCCGGTAAACTGTCGTGGTAGAGAGTCCACCTGATTTCTTTCATCATAAGACCCGCATCTTGCAAGGCCACATGTTACATCAGTTTGCATGCTACCTCCCGATTAGTGCTCGAACTGAGCTACAAGCCAGACAGTAGGGTCTTGCAACGGCCGGCGTCGTTGGAGATTGCGCGTTAACCAGGCATCTCTAACAATGCGGGCCTGTCAAACCATTATATTCATTGCTTTCTCAAACCTGCGCCCCAGTTGACAACGACGGTGATGGGTGATGCCGCTTTGGTTTCCTTCATAGGGCCAGGCTGACAGTCACCTCGTACGCGCTTCGTTGCGGAATGGAAGGACTGATCACAGCACAAACGCAGGTTGCGATTCATGGCGATGCTTGCCCGGGGTTATACTCCTCACGGAAACAACGTGCCGCCGCTGCAAGAGGAGGACCAATGGTTCGCGTAACGCGATGTGTTCTTTGGTTCGTTCTACTGTGTACTGCCCTCACTCCCATTGCGACGGCGCAAAGCCCCGGCGCGCTCCCGGCGCCCATCCCGCCTGTCGTCGATCGCCACGCAGCAGCAGAATCATTGGACATCAGGGCAGCCATCGACGCATATCTAGCGAAGATGCCGCCCGCAGAACGGGCTCGTTCCAACGCCTATTTCGAAGGCGGCTATTGGCTGCTCTTGTGGGATTTTCTCTCGACCGTCGTCGTAATGTGGCTGCTGCTCAGGTTCCAATGGTCGATGCGCATGCGTGACCTGGCCGAGCGCATTACGCGCTTCCGCCCCCTCCAGACGGCGCTCTACTGGGTTCAGTTCATTATTGTCGTGTCTGTGCTCACCTTCCCGCTCACCGTATACGAAGGGTACTTCCGTGAGCACGAGTACGGCCTCTTGAATCAGACGTTCGGGCCGTGGATGCGGGACCAGGCTGTTATGCTGGCCATTAGCGTGGTGCTGGGCGCGATGCTGATGGTACTGCTCTTCGGGCTGGTGCGGCGTCTGGGAAAGAGCTGGTGGGTTTGGGGAGCCGTAGTGACCATACTTTTTCTGGCGTTCGTCGGCCTGATCGCGCCGGTGTACATCTCCCCTTTATTCAACAAGTACACGAAATTACGGGATTCCCGGATCAAGGATCCAATCCTCAGCATGGCGCGCGCAAACGGGATTCCTGCAACCGACGTCTACGAGTTCGACGCCTCCCGGCAGTCGAACCGGGTTAGCGCCAACGTCAGCGGCTTCGCCGGGACACAGCGAATTTCGCTGAACGACAATCTCTTGAAACGATGCACCCTGCCCGAGATTCAGACCACCATGGGACACGAGATTGGCCACTACGTTCTCAACCACGAGTACAAGGGATTGGTCATGTTTGGAATCGTGGTGGTGATAGGGTTCGCCTTCCTGAACAGGTGTATCAACTTTGGCCTTGCGCGCTGGGAAGAGCACTGGGGTATCCGAGGGATGACCGACGTGGCTGCGCTGCCGCTGGCGATTATCGGGTTGTCCGTTTATTTCTTTCTCATGACGCCCGTGACCAACACGATCACGCGCACCATGGAGTTCGAGGCGGACATGTACGGCCTCAATGCAGCTGGTCAACCCGATGGCGAGGCCAACGTAGATTTGATGCTGGGAGAATATCGCAAACTTGATCCAGGGCCCATTGAGGAGTTCATCTTCTTTGATCACCCCAGCGGGCGTACTCGGATCACCGCTGCCATGCGCTGGAAGGTCGAGCACCCGGAGTCTGCATCCCCGGAAGAGCTGACCAGACCCGTCTTCAATTCCCCGTAGGAATTGTCTGCCGGCGCCTTCTATTTAAGATCGAATAGCTGGGGCGCTGATGATTGCTTGTTTGCTGATGTGCTTGGGCTTTGGATTTTTTGCAAAGTGAGCCATCGGAATCAGATTTGGCGCTCAGTTTGGAAGGCTCCAATGACTCAATCATTTGACCGTTAATTTGAACGTTGTTGCGTGACTGAGGTTGTTCGAGCTTCCCGTCACAGTGATCGTGTAAGTGTTCGCCGGGGTGCCTTGTATGGGCGGTGGGCCCGAGCTTGTTCCCCCACCGCAGGACGTGCAAAGCGCAGCAAGAACCAGCACGGCTGACACGCTTAGCCACAGCCGCTTGTTCGAGGCGCGGGTAAAGCTGTAGACCATCAGGGAAACCAGAAGCCAAACGACGGACACTGACAACACTTTCCACCGAAGCAGGGGCGGCGCAGACAGCGGCAAGACCAGCGGCGTCAAACGCGCGCGCGCCATGGTCGTCAACGTCACTGTCACATTCGCGGCATTGGTACCGTCAAGGGTCACCGAGGCAGGCGAAACCGAGCACGTGGCTGTGGCCGGCGCTCCCGTACAACTCCAGGCCACCATTTGATTAAATCCACCGGAAGGTGCAGCGGAGACCGTGAATTTTGTATTTTCTCCTGCCGCAATGGTAGTGCTAGATGGCGCCGCCGAAACGTTGTAGTCCGGCGACACGTTTCCTGCTGGCAACGCAGCCAGTGCCATAAGTAAGTTCAGACGCCCGCTGCCCATGTCGGCGCCCACAAATTGCGCATGGGCAACCGCAGGGGCAGCCAGAGACTCATTCATGTCGGTTCGCAGGCTCCGCAGCAAGGCAGCCGAACCCGAAACGAACGGCGCGCTGAACGACGTTCCCCATGCCGCGGAGTACGTACTAAACGGGTACGTGGTCACAATCGCTTCCCCAGGAGCCGCCACCCACACGATCGAGTTCCCATAGTTCGAAAACGTCGAGCGCGTATCCAGGTCGCTCGTTGACGCCACACCCATCACATCGTTTTGCAGTGCCGCGGGAAAGACTAGCAGCGGCGGACCCTGACCGTCGTTCCCCGCCGACGCCGCGCAGATAACATTGAGTTGGTTCGCGTAGTCGAGGGCATTCTTCAGCTCTGACGAACTCGTCTTCAAGTCGAAACTCATGCTGATCACGTTGGCGTTGTTCTGAACGCCGTAATAAATCGCGCGCAAAATGTCGGAAAGGTTGCCGGCACCATTTGAATGAAAGGCCTTCAGCGGCAAGAGCTTCGCGGTCGGCGCCACAAGATGGATCACTCCCATCACCATTGTCCCGTGGCCAAACGCCGCATATTGCACCTTACCATCGAGCATGGCCGCGGTCGATTGGTCCAGCATCGCTGCCGTCGATTGATTCACTCTTGCCGGCGACGGGCAAGTAGCAGAGCTGCAGGTGGGAGGGGGGTATGCGGGAAAGTCCGATTTGGTTACGTCGTTTAACTCGGAACCGCCCGGCTGGTTCCGAGTGAAGTCGTAGCCCGCCAACAAAACGCCTTGCAGCGCCGGATGATTAGGATCCACTCCCGTGTCGATGTCCGCAACGATCCCGCTGCCGCTCACTCTGAACTGACTCTGCGCCTCCGAAACCTTGACGATCTTCGCCGCAGGCTGATTTACATAGCTGTCCCACACCATCGTCCCTGAATTGAGAGGGTAAGCAACCAACGTTCTGCCTGACAGAAGTCCGGCAGGGAGTGGTGTGGGAACCTGGTTTAGTGCACCGACCGGCACCAGGTTGAGCACCTGATCCACTTCGGTATTCACGATTCCCGGCAAAGCGCGCAGTACATTAACCAAAGTTTGTGGATTAAGCGGAGTTGTTAACAGGAAGACTTGGTTGAGCGTCCCATCGAGAGCGCCAGCCACAGTGCAGCTATTGAGAAGACAAAGCGCCTGGAGCCCCTGAAGACCCAGTGTCGTTCGAACGATAACCCCGCTATCCGCCTTGGCAGGCGTGGCCCACAACAGGGCTGTTAAAGCACCAGCCAGCCACATTCTACTCTTCATGGCCCGGCACCCCTTCCTGTTCTTACTTCACAATTCTGTTCCAGCGCTTCACTACGCACTGAGTCAAGTCCCGTCTTCAGTCTCTTCTCCCCTGTTCCCTTCCGAGAATCGATCTTGTACGCGGACATCACACGATGTCTCCCGTGCTCTCATTATTGGCTGCTAGCGACTTAGTATCAGTAACTTCCGGACAGTACCAAGCCGAGCCAGCCCAATGGAGGGAAGCCCTACGAATGCCGGTCCGGTCCTTCCAGTTAATTAATAAGGGTGACAGTGGGGACAAAAAATAGGGGGGAAATCGTGAAAGTTTCGTTAAGGTAAATGCCCGGGGTCCAGACCTGCTTCGCTGCGTTCTTCAAACTGTAGCTGCAGGAAAATGGACAGTGTCTTTCCACCAGACAGCCGCAACTATATTCGAAAGATATATTAGGGCAGATGACCGCGGGCTTCCCGGAAGGAAATCACAATTGACTTGCCGTCGGGGCTTGCAAAAGTCATCTGCTGGTCTCCGCAGTTATTAATCTCTCCGCTGAACTCTCCGAATTGATTCGCCACCGTGCGCACCACTTACCTCCGCATATTGGAAAGCCGTAGGCGGGTATCTCGCATCAGATGTTTCTCCATCAGCTGATTCTCGTTAGCGCAACGACCTGGTTCACGAAGTCGATCCACTTCCCTGTTTGTAAAGTGTTCCATCTTTTCCCCCAGATTCCTTCCTGCATCTCAAGCACTCCCCAGGGGGATGATTCATGGGCCATTCATGGCATAAGGGCATGCAGGGGGCAAATAGATATAGAGGCCGAAAAACTAGATAGGCTTTGTGGAATCTGTGAATTTACCAACCAGCACAAAGGGGATCCAGAAGTAAGGATGAGAGTCTTGCTGTCGAAATTCTTGCATTGCGTATCGGTTTGCGTCTGCCATGTTACCGGTTTCCATAAATTCTCGGTAGAAATGCCGCATCAACAGCGAAGTGCTTTGATCGTGGACGTCCCACATGGGACCAACTCCCTATATCAAACTGCCCAACTTCTACCCTTATAGTACGGGAACTAGAACTAGGAGCTCTCATGAAAGTCAAAAATACATTGATTGTACTTGTGTTAATGGGGTCCAGTTCCGTCATTGGTCAGGCTAAGGAGCACGGCGACTATCAAAAGGGCACGCTGTTGCAAATGGATTCCTCATCCTGCGGTTATTCCGAAAAGGATGGCAAGACCCTCCTTGGCCAGATCGTTGGCACCGACGGCCAGCATAAGAAGACGCAGGAGGTCCTCTGCCAGGAATATATCCTCCAAAGCGACCGCATCATTTACCGTATTCGCCCGAAGGACGACAAACATCCTGTTCTCCTGCCCGTCGGCGAAACGGCCCAATTCAGAATTCGCAAGGACAAAATGATCCTGCGAGTCCCCGAGAGCGACGGCAAGGAGCGAGAGTACGTGGTTATTTCGATGACGCCGAGGGCAGAATCACACGACATGCAAGCGGCTAAAACCAATCCATAGTCGCGTCTCGGTTACAGGAGTTACGCGGCCCGCAGGACCAGTCTCAGGCCACGATAATCGTTGCTCTGGAGGAGGTACTCTCATGATGATACGGACAGGAATCTCTTTGATCGTTGGGACAGTCTTTGCAGTAAGTGCCTCTGCGCGATCGCAAACGGATGCGCAGGCCGGCACGCAAAGGGCTACCCAGAGTTCCACACAGACTGGCACCAAACAGGCGCAGGCATCTGGCGGCGCTTGGTCATCGACATCTGCGCAAGCGGATTCGTCCGGTGCTGTGCTGTCTAATGGCACATCGTTCAACGCCCTGTTAAGTGCCCCAGTCGATTCCAAGAAAAGCAGGCCAGGTGACCTAGTCAGCGCAAAGACAACAGAAGCCGCCAAGTCCGATGGCAAAGTGATTCTGCCGAAAGGAACGAATCTCGTCGGTCACGTCACGCAAGCCTCGGCCCGCGCGAACGGCGACGCGGAGTCCGCCATCGCGATCCAGTTCGACAAGGCCATTCTGGGAAACGGCGAGGAGTTCCCGCTGAACCTCGCCATTCAGGCTCTCGCAGCATCGCAGACAAGCGCGTCTGCCGCAGGAGCTGACGTCGACTCGTTCGGTGGTACAGGCGCTTCCGCCGTAGGCTCCGGTGCCGCAGGTGGCCGAGGCCTACTGGGTGTCGTTGCGTCAGCTGCAGGTGGCACACTGAACTCCGCCGCCGGTTCCAGCAAGAGAACTGTTGGCGGTTTGAACTCAGCGGGGCAGCTTGCTTCCGACAGCCGCGGGGTGTTCGGCCTCACCAACCTCAATCTGAACACCGCAGTCTCGAATACCACGCAGGGCTCGGTGATCGCGTCGGCGGGGAAGAACGTCTACCTCCACGGCGGCACACGCCTGCTCCTCGTATCGCAAACTCAAGCGACCTCCCAGATACAGTAATTTCATATTTTCGTTTTCAGTTTTGGGGGCACGCCCGTGGACCGCGAACTGGACCTCTTTGAGAAATTGCCCGACGGCTCAATTTTGTGGCGAGATGTGCTTTACGGGAAGGAGAACGCAATCGCCAAGTTGCGCGAGCTGGCCGCATTGTCCTCTAATGAGTTCATGGCAGTGCATGTGCCCTCTCGAGAAGTAGTAGCCTCGGCGAACATTCCCAAGACGTAGTGGCCTGTCGGGGCGGTGGGGATCCAAAGGACAAGCTACTAAATAAGGCGCTATGCGTTGCACCTTTTGCCTCCAATCAACCCGAACAAATGGAACAAGGCGCTAATTTAACCCGCGTCCGAGGCTTGGGAATTCACATACAAAGTGTCAGAAGGACTCGAACATTTGATTTCCTATGTTCGGACGGACCTGCGAAGCACATAGGTGGGGAAAGTGCCGTAATTTTTGGCTAGCATGACGCGGCCGACGTAATCGCAAGCGAACTCGCGGACGCGTTCAACCGCAGCGAGCGCGGCGAAAGCATGGCTGGCGTAAACCTGCCCGGGAGGCGTAATGGGCTCAATGCGGGCTGCGCGACTGACGTGGGCTCCCATATAGTTCTGTCGCTGGGTGATGGGATCCAGACACGAATAGACCGGCCCGGCATGGAGACTAATGCGGAGGCTCAAATTACACAGGCCTTTGGCATGCCAGTCCGTGCTGCATATTCGCTGGCAGAGATCCAGCGCAAGCACGCCCGCATCTCTAGCGCTCCTGAAGACAAAGTAAAGGCCGTCACCCCAGGTGTTTTTCACAATGGGCGGGTGCGTCGACTTTGCCGTTACGTCCGCGACCAAACCTAAAAAATGGCGGACGAAGAGTTGTACCTCTTGGTCATTGAGTTTACTGAACCCCACTGCATCGGCGAAGAGGAGCCCACAGATTTCCGCGCAAAATTCGGAAGTTGCAGGCGCCGCAGCGTGCCGGTCACGTGGTTGGTTAGAGACTTGCGCCTTCAATCCGGAAGAATGGCATTTCAGAATTTCGTCAATGGCAATGATTTCCACAGGTAAATTACTCTTCTTCCAGTGTTCAATCGAAGATGCTGTACCACTGGGGCCGTCGCCAGGCCGGCCATCCCATACGGCGACAGGAACCATCGCTGTATCCAACTGATGGGCAGAGACTAGGGCCATGCCATGAAGTAACCGATTAACATACTCATACTCCACCGTTCCGCTGGCGAATTTGTAGCTGGACGTAACGTTCACACTGGCGACGCGCTTTAGTACTTCCTCGCAGCGCGCCTCCCAGTTCGCGCCGGGAATGATGTCTACGCTGTCCCTTATGAATTCTTGTTTCTCGTACGGGAGGACGACGTGTGCGTCCCCACCTAACTCCAGCAGAGTTTCAAGAAAGAGGATGTCGGAACCGCACGCGGCAGAGGAAAAGCCAAACCCGGCATTTAGCTTCTTCAACCGTTTGCGGATTGCATCCCGTACTGACACTTCCAGTTCCGGCGGGAATCGGCGAAAGCGCCGCCCGGGTTGATCCACCATGTGCCCGGCGAAGACGACGGCCGCAGGAATCTGGAAGCATCGTTCGATGCGATCGCGTTCGCCAGCCGAATTGTCCAAGAGTAGCCGGGCGTTCCTGCGCGAGGAGTGAATGTCGCCGTAACGCTTGCCCGCGACTTCCCCGGAACTAGAGTAGAAGTGTTCGGCCGCGGACCATTCTCCCAAAATGAGCGAGGCCTCCCCGAGCGTAGCGAGGGGCCAGTATCGATCACCGTTACTTCGTTCCAGACGCCGAAGCTCGCCGTGGCAAGCTTCGCGAACCTCACGAGCCAGCTTGGCTGCGTGGCCGGTCTCACCGAGGAGTGCGGCTGTGGTGGCCGCGTTTATCCCTGACCAGTAGCCTCCGCTTTGTTCATAGGCCTTTGTGTAGAGTTGATGCGCGCGACGCAAATGATCTTGCCTGTGCGTACTATCGGTAGAAGTATCGGCCGCGTCTTTGTGAGTGCGCGCGAGCAGGCCGATGGTTTCTTCATCCTCACTGCCTTCCAGGGAGAGCTTCTCCAGAACCACTCGAGCGGAGTCCGTGGCTCCACTGCGGGCCAGTGCCAGTGCGAGCAGCTGCCGGAGCCGGATGTCCCGGGGAAAATGCTTCAGGCCTTCGTCCGCAACGTCGTAAGTGAGCAGCGGCTCACCCATCCTCGCCAGGTGATCGGCAAGCAGCCTGAAATTCTCGACCGAAGATGCCCATAGCTCACGATCACGCGCATCCCAGCAGGCGACGAGTTCAGCAAGTCTATGGCGCGTGGGCGCATCAAGGAACTCACGGATGCGGGTCAATTCGTGCTCGCCCCGAACGGAGGCAGGACTTGGTTGAACGAGTTCGTCTTTCGCAACGGCGATGGTATAGCCAAGTGCTCGCAGCACCTTGATGGTTTCAAGCGCGGTTTTGCGGTCGTACTCCTTCTCTGACTCCGCCAGCTGTTGGTAAGGGACGAGGTTGGGATGCTCCTTTTGGCGGTCGCTGCGTGACGGTCCGTAGCTCCATCCTTCGGCGATGCGCTGCTGGGCCCATACGTCGTGAGTATTTTCAGCAAGCTGATCGAGAAGCACTGTCAGGTCGTCTGTCAATTTTACTGCCGACGTATCTTTGGGGTTCGGTTTGTACATCGAACTATTCTTTACGTGCTATGACGCACCCGCTGGTGTTTCAAGCAGATCGTTTGGGACACACACTCTCTCAGCCTGCGCGGTTCAAGTAGGTTGCGCCGGACACTCAAAACGAATAACGGTACTCGAGCCGGACAAGGTGCTTGTACCAGAGGTCGTGGGTGACGGCTTGGCCGAAACCAATATAAAAGGAGTTGTGGTTGCCAATGCTGGTGCGCGCGCCGGCTTTGATGTTCAGAATGTCGGTTCCGCTGATCTCGAGAAACCCAGGCTGCAGGCTTTGAAAACCGCTCAACACTTTCCAGCCTACCATCTCAACCACCGGAGAAATTCGAACTCGGTCACCTCGATAGAGTTGATAGCTGGGCCCGAGTCCATAAGTGAAGACATCGCCCGCAAATCCTTCGGATGCGCTAACCGGCACTCCCGCCGATCCGCCGATCGGATGCCAGTCGCCCAAATGAGCTTCGAGGGCCCAGCGATTCGAGAGCTTTTGGTAAAGGAGAATTGAGGGTTCAACGCTGTAATGAGCGGTACCCAAGCCCCTGAAAGAATCTCCCGATGGAAAATAGACGCGGAACTGGAACGTCAGATAGGTGTTGCGAGAAGCAACCGCGGCGAGCTTAAAACCAGCTTCCACATCTCCAATCCCCCCCTGGTTCGAGAAATTCGTCGGTGTGAAGGGAAGACTAGAAGCCGGCACAAAACCCTGCGGCTGAATCCACCGAATCGGAACGTCCGCAAAAACGGAAAAGCGCCTGACAGGCGCATATTCCAGGTTGAAACGTAGCTGCTGGAAATTGATGGCGGTGGGGATGCCCGTACCGGGACCTGGAGCATTGGGATCGAAAGCGGCTGCAAATGCAGTCCCATTTAGTACTCGGTAGCAGCCGCATTTCGCGTAAAAGAATTCCGCGCGATCCGGGGAGTTATTGTCGAAGCCGGCGTCGAAGCGCATGCGGATCTGGGATCCGATGATGGCATTGTCGATGTAGCCGACCATGCTGCCCCCAATACTTGGGCGGTCGGCAGCCGGGAGCTTAGGAGGCTTAGGGGTCTTTGTCGGCTTAGGTTTCTGTTCCACCTTCGGCTCCTGCGCGAAAGCAAAGCTTGCGCTGACGTCGCGCCACGCTGCGGCAGATTGAAGCGACAAAGACAGGGCCGAAGCTGGGGCGCTATTTTCTGGAGAGGCAGCAGACGGATTGGCCGGAAGGTCAACCTTGCTTTGTTGACCGACCATCAAGGCCGGAAACCAAGACGCCAGCAGCAGAACCATAACTATCCGTTTCATTTTTTTCTCCTTGCCGAGTATGCAACGCCGCTATTTCCCCTTGCCTATTTTGCCTTGCAGCTTCAAACGTAAATCGTAATACCGTTTATCCAAGGTATGCCGGTCCGCAGGTGACAGTTCCGGCAATATGCGTGCCAGGGTCTCCAGCGCATCCCTTGTTTCTTCCAGTGAGCCACTCTGCAGACTCTTCTCTGCCAAGACCACGTAGTTGTAGGCGAGATCACGATACAACACGTGAAACTCCGAATGCTGCGTGGAGCTTTGACGTTTCATCTGTTCCAGCATGTCCGCCGAACGGTTGGACTCCGCTTGCGCATCTTGGCCCCGTTCCGATTCGAGTATCCGTCCACGAATGATGTGGGCTTTGGCTCGCTCGAGTGCCAGCGAGTTTCCGGGAATGGCCAGGCCTTCGAGAAGATCGAGGGCTTGGTGATTCGCTTCCTTCGCTGCCCCCATCTTTCTCTGCTGGAAGAGCAGCAGTGCCAGATTTTCGTAGAATTTTGCGATCTCCAGCTTGTATTCTCGCTTGGGCGGCAGTTGCTTCAGCAATTGCTGGTGAATCGAGATCGCACGATTGAAATAACTTTCGGCTTGCTGCAGCTTTGACGGTTGGTTTTCGATCAGCAGGCCCAAGTTGTTGTAAACGCGGGCTAGATCCTGCAACGGCGGCGGATTCTGGCTCGCGGATGTCGGCAAAGAACTTGACCCCTCTGCCAAAGGTTCGAGCAGCCGCAGTGCTTCTCGGAAGTCGCTTTCCGCTTTGTCAAGGACCTTGTAATCAGACTGCAGAATTCCACGGTTATAGTAGGTACGAGCCAGTTCTTGCTGGTAGTCACCATTTTGGGGTTTCTGTTCATGCAGCTCCCGCTGCAGTCGCAACGCCGTGTTGTATTCCTGCTCAGCATCTTCACGCGTGTACGGTAACGGCCCTTCGGATTCCTCCAGCCAGAGCCTCATCGTTTCACCGAGCCAGTTGTAAGAGTAGGCCAAGAATTGGCGATATTCGAGATTCCTGGGATGCTGTCGTGCAAGGTCTTCAAACTGGGCGATTGCTTGTTTGTATTCCGCAATCGCGGCCTCATGATTCTCAACAAGTCGATCAATGTCGCCCAGCTTTGAATGCGCGAGCGCAGCTTCCTTGCGCAGGGATTCGTTAAGTGGATATTGTGTCACGAAGGCCAAATAGAAGATTCTGGCTTTGTCCAACAATTCCTTCCGGAATTCCTCCATTTGCGGCAGGTCGGCAGCCTCGCGCCCCTGCTCCCGGCCAGCTGAAGACAGGCTCTCGTCAACTGCCTTCTTGGCCAGCGCCAAATTGCGCTCGGCACGGTCTTGCTGCTTTCTTACCACATAGAGCAAACTCCCGACAATGACAAGCAGCATGGCCAATACGTAGGACACGATCTGGCGGGCCAACTTCCGCTTGCGCTCTTTTTCCCGTTCGGCTGTGCGCTCCTTTTCGCTGCGGTCCAGAAAATCCATCGCTTGCGCGAAGTTGGAATCGTAACGCTCTGCCCAAGCCGCGACCGGCTTGTTCTCCCGCCTCCATTGCAGGCCAGTTTCCAGTTGTGGATCCGTCCACAAACCTCCGGTACATTCCTCACACCAAGATGCCGCTTGAGCGACTCGGACGTACGCGCTAGCGGATTCGCGTTCTTCCTCCGCCCACGCGATCAGCCGGTTCCAACAGCGCATGAGGCTTTCGTGCGAGATATCAATGACGGAGTGCGAGTTCAGAGGCACGCCGGCGGATGGCGTTAGGAAGGACCGCCCAGCACACCGGAACTTCTCAATAACCTGAATCAACTGCTGTTCGGGCACTTCGCAGATGGCTGCGAGCTCCTGCAGGGAAGTCGGACGCCTCACTCCCCGCGAGTCCGAAAAGGTATCGGTCAGAGCTTTAAACATCCTTTCTGCGATCTGCTCTTTGTGTTCGGCAACCGTGTCCTGATAGGCCTCTTCGGCATGTAAAGACAAGGCGTGCTGCAAAGTACCAACCGCTTCATAGTCGGCGATGTCCATGCTGTCCGCTGACTGGCGATGAGGTTCCCAATGATCCCATGTGCGCATGAGGGCGTGCTGCAGCACCGGCAGCTGGTCATGGTTGTCACCGAGGTCGTTGAGCAACCGCAGAACCAAGCGCTGGGTTATTTCGCCTCCGGCTACGCCGACCGGGCCCATGATGGCGGATCGCAGGTCGTCGCGGGTCATGCGTGGCACAACGTACAAGCCTGCGTTGACAATCTCGGGCAACCCGGGGAACTCCATACAGTCGCCGATGAAGTCGGCGCGCATGGTCAGCACAACGTAAATAGGCACGTCGTCCTGGCGTGTGGCTTCCAGAAGCAGCTTGAAAAAGGCTACAGCTTCGTCCCTGGAGTTCTCGATGTGTTCACTTCTGCGAAAGCGGAACAGCTCCTCGAATTGGTCTACCACCACGAGAAGATTGTCATGGGCGGGAATGCGCGCCTGGCGCACTGCGTCAACAAGTCCCAACGCGCCACGCCGCAGCGTGACTTCCACCAAAACTCGGTTCGTACTGGCCAGCTCTCCGTCCGTGCCTAACACATCTGGCGAATTGAGGGATGCAGCCAAATTTCCGATGGGGTTTTCCCCCGGCCGGAAAATCAAGACCCGCCAACCGGAGCCGGCGCGAACCATAAACCCGCCTTGCAAGGCGGGAATCAGCCCTGAACGAACCAGCGATGACTTTCCGCTTCCCGAAGTGCCAGCGACTTGCAAAAAGCGTGTCGAACGGAGGCGCCGCAGGAGTTCGTCAATCTCCTTTTCCCGGCCGAAGAAAAGATGGTCCTCGTCAGGCTCGAAGGGGCGAAGCCCAGGAAAAGGATTGAAGAGGCTCGTGGATTGCATCTAACTGGCTCCCCTCCAGGTCAAGTCTGTAAGCCAGCGACGAATCGTTGCAATGGAGCGGGAGAAAAACCCTCCAGCTGAGGAATTACCATCGCTTCATGAGTTCGGAAACGCTCTTTGTCCGGAGTTCTTGGAGGCATCAGCGAAACTCCGACCAAGGGAGCCGGTTTGGCGCGGCCGTAGCCAAAGCTTTTCTGCAGTTCTCGAAGTTTGCGCCGCAGCCAACACTCATTCGCCGATCCGTAAAGAATGAGTGCGCCGTCGCACGTACGGAGGTTCTCGTCGTGATAGTCCCTGATTTCCGCTTCATCACCGTCGAACACCGGCCGGATAACTTCGAAGCCTTGCTCAAACAGGAAGTCCGACCAGGCAGAGGAAGCGTTGGCGTCCCGCTGATCGTAGATCAGGTAGATCCGGGCATGTGCGCCGGAGGAATGTGTCGAGCCACTTATTTGGTGGACCAACTTATCGGTGCGCTGCAGCCGATTGTGGATTGCCGTCCTAAGATCCTCAAGAAAAGTCTCCAGTAAATCCGCGCCTTCTAGAATCCGTGGATCCGTTCGGAGGCGTTCGAGAACCTTGCGTTGGCGCTCATCCTCCACTTGCAAGCCCGTAGGAACCCACAGCAAGCGGAAAAAGCCGCCTTTCTCCCCCCTCTCGATAGCCAGCTCGTTTTGAATCTCCAGCAGAGATTCCACCTCGCCCTCAGGAGCAAGACTGTAGTTCTTACCAAACAAATGAATGGAAAGTTGGCACCCAGCCAAGTCCTCCCGCACTGCTGCTCTCAGTTCTGAGGCGATCGAGAGCAGGGCCCTGTCAGGCAGAACAATGTAGCCATGCTGCTGCAGGTCACGCCGGATGGCCTCGCGCTGCTCCCGTAAATCGGAGGTGGTCTCGGCAAGGAAGACGGCTTCATTTTTTAACCCGGCTGCAGGTACGCCTGCTTCGTCTGGACCTTCCAGCATCTCCAACAGGCCACAGATGTCGTGCGCCAAGTCATCCAACTTCAGCCAAAAGTCGCGCTGCGCTTCGGGACCGAAGATCTCGTCCAATTCGCGGATTCTCCCCGTCTCGGGGTCCACCTTAAAAAACTCATAACCGAGAAGAGGCTTCAACTCCGCGGGATGCGTTTCCAAAGGCACGGGTGTCTTCAACACCTTGAAGATACGCCTCTTGTCTTGGAGACGAACTCCGCCCTGCTGTTTTGCCGCCTTCCAGAATTCTTCCAGTTCTTTCCGAGTCCATTCGGATTTGACATACCGTGGTGAGATGACGGCGACCAGTACAGCAACGCCCTGAAGCCGCGCAATCAGCGCGTCCGAAAAAGAGTCATTTCCTTGCAGTTTTGGGTCACGCCAGATCCGGGCTTGTTTACCGAGGAGTTGGGCAACGCGGACTTCCAAAGCGCGATGCAGGTTTGAAACCCACCCCTTGTGTCCCTCGATAAGCTC
The DNA here is from genome assembly GCA_035602135.1 of Candidatus Dormiibacterota bacterium. Taxonomy (GTDB): domain Bacteria; phylum Acidobacteriota; class Terriglobia; order Acidiferrales; family UBA7541; genus Acidiferrum. The sequence continues at coordinate 9,238 of DATNMX010000146.1, read as the reverse complement.
TACGTTGTCCAAATGGGCGTAACTGATGAATGCGTCACCTTCGAAGTGCATGGTTATGCCTTAAACCGTCAAGAGCAATCGAGGCGGCCTCGCAGCCCAATGTGAAATCGACATGTGTGCGAACCACTGTGGTCACCAGATAAATCGTTTTCAAGCTAGGGGACACGGAGCGTGTTATGACTTAAACGCGTATTTCCGATTTCACTTTCTCTGCGCAAAACCATATGCTAGCCACCCTCTGGTGTCAATCCGGTTTCGCCTTGAACTGCTCGGTCCGTTGCCTTCGCAAGGCGCATTGAATGTGGGACTTCCCACGTGCACGTGAAAGGTCGGCAAATATATTTGGCTGGCCCACTCACTCATTTTCCGTCGTGAGCGGTCTTAATCTGTTCTAGCTCCGGACGAAATTGGCGGTATCTAAATAATTTCTTCATATATACACCCGTACAGAGAGTTAGCGGAACCCTCATTGCATGACGAAAAACCGGCCATGCAAAAGTTTGGGCGGTAGCAAAAAGGCTGGCGATCTGTCTGCTTGGCCAGAAATGGAGACGGTAGGCGAGTAAAGACAGACTGAATCAGCGGATTTTTGGCAGGGGCGGTGGGGATCGAAATGGCAACTCTTCAAAACATGCTCTGCGTTGTCAAAGGCGTAGCACCACTGCCCTTCTTCCAATTGGTGTAGATGGTGTCAACGTGAACGGAAAGATGATCAGTAAACCCGCTTGCACCAGGTTGGTCCTTAACCACTGAGCTACGAAGGGTCGATTATCGTGCTGACTCCGGCTGCTCTTCGAGTGGCTTGGCGGGAACGCTAGAGGCTACGTGGGGTTTTGCAAACTTTACACAATTTCGGCCAGCTGCCTTGGCTGCATAGAGTGCCGCATCCACTTCGCGCAGAATTTCGTCGACCGGTCGTAGTCCCCAGTCCCTACTCGAGAGAACACCTAAACTCATGGTAACTGGAATAGGACCTTGTACGGTTTGCACAGGCACGCTGGCGATCGCTCGACGAATCGCCTCCGTTCGCGGCAGCGACGACGAGTGATCACAGTTATTCAGCACGATGAGGAACTCTTCGCCTCCATATCGCCCCACAAAGTCGTACGAACGCACCGACGCAAGAATACGACGCGCAATCTCCCTCAGTACCTCGTCTCCTACAAGATGCCCGCGCGTGTCGTTTATATTCTTGAAGTGATCCACGTCTCCCATCAAAACCGTTGTGCAGCCATCCTCACGACGCGTGCGGGAAAGTTCGCGGGCCAGCAGATCCAAGATGACACCACGGTTGAAAAGGCCTGTCAGCGGATCGTAGGTTGCCTTGAACCGCATAGCTTCTCGCGCTTCGACCAGTTTGTCTTCCAGCTGAAGTATACGCAGCCCCGTTCTCAGCCGGGCAGTCAGTTCCGCTGCGTCGAATGGCTTTACTAGGTAATCGTCTGCTCCGGACTCCAGCCCTGCGACAATGTCTTCTTTCGATTCCTTAGAGGTCAGAAGGACTAAATGTACATAAGGTTCCTGGCGTTTCAGGCGCACCTCGCGGCAGACTGCCGGCCCGTCCAGTTCTGGCATTTCCCAGTCCAGCAGCGCGAGCCGTGGCCCATCCTGCCGACACAAGTGTTCCACGGCTAGCCGACCGTTCTCGACGGCAATCACTTCGTATCCGGCACGCTCCAGGGTCTTCTCCAAAAGCCGCCGGGAGAGCGCGTCGTCATCCGCTATAAGAATCCTCATGGCCGGCTATTCGCCATAGACGCTTCTAGCTCGGGCATGAGGCTTGCAACTTCACTCTCAAAAAGCGCCACGGCGCTCCTCAATGTTGCGGTGTCACCCGAACGTCCTAATTGCTCCAAGTGGCCCGCGGCAGCGGCGGCTCGCGTGGCCGCGAGATGTGAAAGCATGCCTTTCAGTGTGTGGCCTGACTTTTCGATGTTTTTTGCGTCTGCTTGAGCAACAGCCTCATGCAGCACGCAGAGGTGGCGCGGAATTTCCACTTTGCAAATATTGATCAACTCACTCAACAACTCCCGGTCGTTGTCTACGCGCGTGAGCAGCTCAGAGAGATTTAAGACAGGTTCAGGAGAAAGATCGTCTGGTTGCATGATGATAGTCTCATTCTTTCTCGTTTATTCACTCCACTTGGCGCTTTCAACCACGTTCGCCGCTGCCGTCCTTCGCGCCACGTATTTCTCAAGTATGTCGTCGAGCTCGTGCGGCCGGATCGGTTTGGACAAATAGTCGTCCATGCCTGCTGCCAGGCACCGCTCCTCATCGCCTTTCATCGCAAGCGCCGTCAATGCGATCACCGGTTGGTGGTTTCCGCTGCTCTTCTCTTTTTCTCGAATCGCCGCCGTTACCTCAAGCCCGTCTATATCCGGCATCTGAACGTCCATGAATACCAAGTCGTAGCTTTCCTTCTCGAGCTCAGCGAGTGCCTCGCGCCCATTGGTGGCCACCGCAACACGGTGTCCTCTCTTCTCGAGTAATCTAGTCGCGAGCAGTCGGTTCACAGAATTATCTTCCGCAAGAAGCACACGCAAGGAGCTCATAGGGTCCCGCGCATCGTGCAGGGAGTACCGGGTGATGAGCGGGATTGCACCCGCTTGCTCCCGCGCCCCGAGCACCCGGGCAATGGCCTCGCGCAATTCAGATTGTCGGATAGGCTTCAACAAGTACGCAGACACTCCTAGTTCCTGACATCGCGCCGCATCTCCTCGATGCCCGGCGGAAGTCAACATCATAATCGTAGCGGTGGATAATTCCGGTCTTTGCCGGATTCGTTCGATCAGCGCGAAACCGTCCATCTCCGGCATGTGCATGTCCATCAGAATCAATCCGTACGGGTCTCCCGATTCCCGGGCTGCTGACAATTGCATCAGAGCCTGTTCTCCGCTTTCCACGAGAACCGCTTTCATCTCCCAGCGGCTCAGCATTCCTTCAAGAATTCGCCGATTTGTGCGGTTGTCATCTACTACCAAAACTTTTACGCCACGCAATATCTCTGGCGGGGCAACCCTGCCCACGTTGATTTTCTTCGCATCCGCGGCTCTCATGTGCGCCGTGAAGTGGAATTGGCTTCCGCGGCGCAATTCACTCTCTACCCACAGCGTCCCGCCCATCTTTGCCACCAGCCGAGCCGAGATCGTCAACCCTAGTCCGGTACCACCATACTTCCTCGTGGTCGAACTGTCCGCCTGAGCGAATGGAGCAAAGATCGACTCGTGTTTATCCTCAGCAATTCCAATCCCGGTATCCGAGACCGTGAAGCGCAACAGGCGATCGTGACCGTCTTCCGTTTGTACTTGAACTTTGAGCGCCACCTCGCCTTGGTCGGTGAACTTGATGGCGTTGCCAACCAGGTTATTCACGATCTGCCGCAGCCGACCGGAATCCCCCCGCATCACGTCCGGTACCTCGGGACCTACCTCGCAGAGAAGTTCCAGCCCCTTTTCGTCCGCGCGCAGCGCCAACGTTTTCAGCGTAGACTCCAGACAGTCGCGCAAGTTGAAATCGATCGACTCCAGGTCGGTCTTTCCCGCCTCGATTTTGGAGAAGTCGAGAATGTCGTTGATTACGGTAAGGAGGGAATCCGCTGACAGCTTCACTGTTTCCAAATATTCACGTTGCTCCGGTGTAAGCTGGGTGTCGAGTACCAGGTCCGTCATCCCCATGACGCCATTGAGCGGGGTACGGATCTCGTGGCTCATGTTGGCGAGAAACTCGCTCTTGGCCTTGCTGGCTTTTTCGGCAGCGTCCCTCGCCTGGCGCATCTCAGATTCGGCCTCCTTGCGTTCCGCGACCTCCTTCCGTAATTCCTGGGTGCGTTCCTCAACGCGGCGTTCCAGCAAAGCGTGGGCTTCCCCCAACTCCAAGTCTCGGTGCTCGATTTCTTGTAGCATGTCATTAAAGTCTGCGCTGAGCTGACCAATCTCCCCGCGGACCAACTGGGGAGATCGGAGCGAATAGTCCTTCTCCGACGCCACGCGACGTGCCGTCAAGGCAAGGTCTTGAATGGGTCGAGCGATTGTTTGCCGGAGCTTTGCGGCAAGAAGGTACACGACCAGCAGACAGCCTCCGGCAATGCCCCCTGTAATCCATGTAAAGTGTTGCTTACGAGCCTGTAGGTCGCTTAAATCGTCTTCGAGACGAAGTGATCCAACGGGATTCCCATCAAGGTAAACCGTTTCGGTATAGGAGAGTGATTCCGCAGTCCACTCAACACCAGCGGAAGGTGCTCCCGCTGGCGTGTATGTGCCCGTTAGGTCTCGTCGGACGTACCAGGCAAAGACTTGGTCATCCATACGATAAAGAATCGCTGCGCGGATTCCGGGGCGCACTCGCATGGCCTCGACAACCTGGTCGCCGGTACTGCGATCGTCAAAGGCAAGGGCAGACTCTGCACTGGTGCAGAGCAGGTCCGCTGTCGATCTGAGGTCGCTTAGCTTCTTGTCTCGAAAGGTGTGAAGGTCATACGAGAGAAACAGTGCACAGAAGAGCGCTAGGCCGATGCCGCTGGTAAGCATGGAAAACACCAGCAGACTCCGCTGTAACGAGAGTTTTTGTAGGATTTGCACGGGCATGATTTCCCCGACTCCAGTGTCTTGTTTCAGGCCCAATACTTTTTGCAGGCTCCGTCATAGGTGCAAAGAAGTCGCATCCCTCAGTGGAGAATAGTTTCTGGAATACCCATCTGTAGTAACTGGGCGAATTGCGGGGCGGCTAATGGCCGGCTGAAATAGTATCCCTGCGCTTCGTCACATTGGTGAGCCTGAAGAAATTCCAGCTCTTTCTGCGTTTCCACTCCCTCAGCAACGACCCGCAGCTTCAGGCTTCGGCCCATGCCGATTACTGCCGTCACGATGGTCGTCTCGTCGGGAGCGATGGTGATCTGCCGGACGAACGACTGGTCGATCTTCAGTGCATCGATCGGAAACTTCCTAAGATAGCTCAAGCTGGAATAGCCCGTGCCAAAGTCATCGACCGCCAGCTGCACCCCTCCCGCTCTCAGTCTCTTGAGTATATATTCCGTGGACTCGGCATGTTTCATGAGAACGCTCTCGGTCAGTTCCAGCTCAAGAGATCTCGGATCCAAACCCGTCTCTTTGAGGATGGCGAATACACCTTCAAGAAAATTCTCGTCTCGGAACTCCATCGCGGAGATGTTCACCGCCATCGTAGCGAGGGGTAGGCCTGCATCCATCCAGGTACGGGCTTGGTTGCACGCTTCCCGAAGGACCCAGTTGCCGATCGGCAAAATAAGGCCGCAGTCTTCCGCAACGGGAATAAATTGTGCGGGAGAGACGGGACCCCGAACGGGATGCGTCCAACGTATTAAGGCTTCCGCGCCAGTAATCTCTCCGGTCCTCAAATTGATTTTCGGCTGGTAGTGCAGCGCGAATTCGTGCCGTTCTAAGGCACGACGCAGACTTTCCTCGATGGATTGTCGCTCCACAGCCCGGACGTTCATGACTGGTTTGAAGAACTGATAGCTCTGACGCCCATTTTCCTTTGCTTGGTACATCGCAATGTCCGCATTCTTGATGAGCGTCTCCGCATCAAGGCCGTCGTCGGGATAAACGCTTATGCCAATGCTCGCGGTGACGTGAAGATCGTGCCGGTCTATAGGATAAGCCTCCGCCACCGCCTGCAGGATTCTTCTTGCCGTAAGGGCAGCATCTTCCGGTTGTTCCATGTCGGAAAGCAGCACTACGAATTCATCGCCTCCCTGCCGGCTTACGGTGTCCGAGCCGCGCACGCAATCCACCAGGCGTTTTGCGATGGATTGAAGAAGTTTGTCGCCGATCGGATGTCCCAGGGAATCGTTGATGTGTTTGAAGCCATCCAAATCCAAGAACAGCACCGCGACTTTTTTCATGTGACGCGGCGCTAAGGTGATTGCCTGGCCAACCCGGTCGTTCAGGAGCATTCGATTGGGCAAACCGGTCAGAAAGTCGTGCTGGGCCGAATGGGTCATCTGCAGCGCCATGGCCCTGGCCGCGCTCACGTCTCGGAAAATGCTTACCGCTCCGATGGGCTGCCCTTCACGGTCGTGAAGGGGGGAGACGCTGTCTTCGATCGGAATTTCAAATCCGTCAGGCCGGATGAGCATACAGTTCGACGGCAGGTGCACGGTTCGGTTTTGCCCAACTGCCATCTTCATCGGGTTGGGGCAGATCTCGCGAGTAGTGCCGTCAATGATTCGGAAAACTTCGTCCATGGGCCGACCTGCCACTTGTTGCCACGCCCAGCCTGTCATTTTTTCCGCGACGAGATTGAGGAAGGTGATATTTCCCGAGACGTCCGTGCAAACAACGGCGTCGCCGATACAGTTAAGCGTGACTTGGGCACGTTCCTTTTCTACGAACAACGCCTCTTCCATGGCCTTGCGCTCGATGGCATAACGCAGGGCTCGCAGAAGCCCGCGCGCCTCGATTTGGCCTTTGATGAGATAGTCCTGCACGCCTTCTTGCAAAGCTTGTGCGGCCAGCGACTCATCGTCCGAGCACGTCAACACCACCAAGGGGACGTGGGGTGCGGCTGCGCGGACCCGTCGTATGGCTCCCAGTCCTTGTGCATCGGGCAACCCCAGGTCGAGCAAGATCATGTCAACCGAGCGCTCCGCAAGATGCTTCTCGGCCTCGCTCATGCACTGCACGTGGGTCAATTCGGTGTTGTGCGAGTCCTGCTCATTGAACATCTCGCGGAGCAAACGGGCGTCTCCGGAGTTATCTTCCACCAGGAGAAGTACTTTGATCGATTTCGTGCTCATCCGCTTTGCCTCTGCTGCGGCAACTTGACCTTTGCTAGCCAGACATCATTGATGCTCTTCACCAGGCTCTCGCACGCGTCCAGCGGGGCGGGCTTGAGTTGCGAAGCGGTTGCCTCGCCCCCCCTCGACGGTGTGCCGCACCCTTTCAATGGATACGACCATGCCGCGATAGGAGATCGCACGAGCGACGAGTAAGGTCCAAGTGGCAGACTCGAACGCGAATTGCACCTTGCGACTCCACAGAGACTTGGTCTTCATCTTGAATGGAAGTTCTATTCCGGGCACGACCCTGAGGGCTGCAAGAGGGCAACCTGTAGCCGCCTGCCGGTTTTGGGAAGGGAATTCAATTCTATATCAATCTTATGTAGGGTCAAGCTGGGCTTGCAGACAGTTGTCGAATAGACCACGAGCGGCGGAAAGCCAAACGAGCGCGCAAGCCATTATGAGCATCGCGGCCTACTTCAGCCGCCGAATGCTGGAGCATTACTCGCACATCCACACGGAAGCGAAGCGGGTGGCTCTTGATGCCATCGCCGCACCGGTTCTTGGTGGGAGTGGGCACAAAACTGGGCGCAACCTATACTTGGTGGATGAAATCGAAAAGCCGGCACATCAGCGCGATTCTTTTTCTGACGGGTACTAGCGCATTGGATGTTGTTGTGAGACGGGCAAGGCAGCGGGAGGAGCGACATGATCAAACGCAATCGTGAGGAAGTTACTTTTACGGCCAAACGGATTCGTCATCACAGCAAATTGAGCTTCGACAAGGTGCTCGCCGAGCTACGATCCCGCGTAGGGGAAACAACCCTCGAAAACATCGTGGGGCTGTCCGGCACTCGCGAGGAGTTTGAAAAGACGATACAACAGTACCTTGGCGACAGCGGTTTCGTGCTTGTGGCCCAGGTGGATCATAGCCGTTGGATTGAGAAATACGGTATCAAACGACGGATGTTGCGCTGGATCTTCGGCAATCCGCTGATCGCGATTACCATGATCCGGTATGACTACACTGCGGGGCTATTCGCGCCGATTGAACTTCTCCTGGCGGATAGCGACGACGGCACGGGCTGCACCGTAACGTATGTCCTTCCTTCTTCGCTGATCGTGGTGGACGCAAATCCGCAATTATTATCCGCAGCTCAGGTACTCGACGCCAAGCTTGAAGCACTGGTCGCCTCAGCTTTGACAGCTGAAGGAACGCACTCGGGGACTCCAAGGTGAGCGAACTTCTCGATCTCGTTTTGAATGCGCATGGCGGCCTCGAACGCTGGCACAAAGTGCAAACGATCGAATTGAAGCTATCGATAACGGGAGGCTTGTTTAAGATCAAGGGTTTCCCAGAAGGCCTCCCGAATGTCGCAATGCATATCGAGGTGCAGTCGCCCGCGGTGATCATTGACTCCCTACGAAAGATTGGACAGGCAGGGCTTTTTCGTTCCGGGCCGGGTCTGGATCGAGGATGGCGAAGGAAATGTCATGGAAGAGCGCACCGATCCGCGCGCGTCCTTCGCGGGCCACGTCCGTGCGACTCCGTGGGATCAATTGCAACGGCTCTACTTTTCGAGTTACGCACTGCCCGCGCGTGCGGCATATGCGCTGGCCTGGTTGAGTTTCTCCAAAGATTCGGGATCTAGCTTCAGATCGGCGGCGCTGAGCAACTCATGGAGCTGATCGAGATTTGTCACGCTGGCAATCGGAGCGGTAACGCTCGGCTGCGCCAGCAGCCAGGCGAGAGCTACCCGGGTTGCCGTCGAGCCGTGAGTTTTCGCCGCTTGGTCGAGCGCGCCCAGGATTCTGAAACCGCGCTCGTTCAGATAGTTCTTCACGAATGTTCCTCTCGCGCTCTTGGCCAAATCCCCTTCGGAACGGTACTTGCCCGCAAGAAATCCGCTGGCCAGCGAAAAGTAAGGAATCACGCCGATGTTGTCGCGCAGGCAAAGAGGCGCCAACTCCGCTTCGAACTCCGCCCGCTCGTAAAGGTTGTAGTGCGGCTGCAGACTCTCGTACCGCGGCAGACCGTTTTTCTTACTGATCTGCAGCGCCTCTCCCAGTCTCTTGACGTTGTAGTTTGACGCACCAATCGCGCGCAACTTTCCCTGCTGGATCAGCTGCGCGTACGCTTCGAGCGTTTCATCGAGCGGTGTATCGGCGTCATCAACATGCGACTGATATAAATCGATGTAGTCGGTCTGCAAGCGTTGCAGCGAATCTTCCACCGCGGCCAGAATGTAGCCTTTGGAAAGTCCTTTCTTTCCTGGGCCCATTTCCGACCCAACTTTCGTTGCGATGATCACTCGCTGCCGCTTCTCGCTGCGCTTCAGCCATTTGCCGATGATCGTCTCGGACTCCCCGCCTCTATTTCCCGGCACCCATTTGGAATAAACGTCAGCCGTATCCACGGCGTTGAATCCTGCCGCAACGAACGCATCCAGCAACTTGAACGATGTTGCTTCGTCTGCCGTCCAT
>DATNMX010000145.1:0-13203 GCA_035602135.1 Candidatus Dormiibacterota bacterium | reverse complement strand
TCCGAGTCTTGTCTGCTCTAAGCCGTTTGCTCACTACGTTCACAGTACCTCTCCCCGCCCAATCTCATGAGCGCTATTCCGACACGCGACGCAACATTAACAAGGGGTCCCACCCCTCACAACTGGACCTACGTCTAATAGGCGGACAGGGCACCTGCACTGTACTTCCCTGGGCTGGGCAACACATCGGCTGAGTCTAACCGAACGCCATGCCTTAATCTCTTGTTGATTATCGCTATGTTCCAGGGTGCCAATTAAGAGTTTGGGATCTTTCTCTTTCTGAAAATCTGCCCGCTGGTCCGCTTGAATAACTCCCAAAGTGCGTATGGATTTAACTTATGTGTAATCCGTATGTTACGTGGAAGTTGGGCCGTGCTTGAACTCTTCCGACTCGATCCAGTTCGAGCGTTGCATCAGGCATACATTGTGGTACACAAATTTGTGGAACCATTGGGGCCAGTGAAGCCAATCATAACCGCCTTCCAGTTTCGCCCGGAGTAGAAACGGATCGTCCCAGGAGTTCACCGGGAGGCGAGGCAGGCAGAAACGATTGTTGCCGAGCCTGGCGCGACCGAGGATCGTTGAGACACCATTCTCGAAGCCATGACTCTCCAAGGCATCAACGAGAAAACGCGTGAAGTCGCAATCTTCTTCGGGAAATGCGAACGGATAGGAGAAGGATTCCACGGGAACGCCAAGTTTCTGTTCGATCGTTTCTTTTGAATAGCCCAGCTCATAATCAATGTGGTCCGGTCCAAGCGAGCGCAGGTCAGGATGAGTCACCGTGTGCGAGCCGAAGCGAATACCCTCGGCTTGCAATTCCCGAACCTCACGCCACGTTAGATAATCCGCGCCTTCGAACCGCGCGGACGTGTCCTGGATGCGGTCTGTTGCCAGGAAGATCGTGGCCGTGAAACCGCACTGCTTCAGCACAGGCAATGCATCGGTATAGAAATCCTGATACCCATCATCGAAGGTGATCACGACCTTCTTCGAAAGATCCTCGCCCGTTTCCATCGCTGCCAGCATCTCCGTCAAATTCATGGTCTGATAACCGTTCTGGCGCATCCATCTCATCTGACGCCTAAAGACCTTCGGCGAGGCATTAATCTGATAGTACGGATGAGACTTTCCGAAAAGGTTGTCCGAGATGCTGTGATACATCAGGATCGGCACGCGGTTCCTCGCTTTTCCTCCAAGGAGTCGCATGAACGGATGACAAAGATAGAGTGTGGCCAAGCGATCTAAGCGAGGCATAAGAGATCCATCCTGAGGTACTGAGACGGGTAACTGTTCAGACGGGGTACTGAGTCTAAGAGCGCGCTATGCTGGTGGGCTAAAGGCGTCGTCTGCACTTCTTGTCCAGACAGACCAGACGCCTGCGGTTGCGCGCTACAAATCTAGCAGGAAGCGCCGACCTTCGACAGAACGAATTCCATCACCCTACTGACGACTTCCTTCTGCTGATTCTGCGTGAGCTGCGGGAACATTGGGAGCGACACGATTTCCGTCGCAACAAGTTCGGTCACGGGAAAATCACCCTTCTTGTAACCGAGGTGCTGATACGCCTTCTGGAGATGCAGCGGAATCGGATAGTGGATGCCGGTGCCAATCGCTGCCTCTCCGAGGTGTGTCTGCAAAGCCCCGCGATCTTGCACGCGCACCACGTAGAGGTGATACACACCCCTTGTCCAGGGTGCTTCCCGCGGCACAATGATGGAGTCTTTGGCTTCTGCGAAGAGCTCGTGGTAGCGGTGCGCGAGCTCGCGGCGCGACTTATTCCATTCTCCCAAGTGGCGCAGTTTCACGGAGAGGATTCCAGCCTGAATCGAATCGAGGCGCCCGTTATAGCCCTCGATGTCATGGTAATATTTCTTCGCCTGCCCGTGGTCTCGAATCACCTTCATGCGCTGCGCCATAGCGTCGTCGTTAGTCGTGATCGCTCCGGCTTCGCCGCATGCGCCGAGGTTCTTTCCCGGATAAAAGCTGAAAGCCGCGGCGCGCCCCATCGACCCTGCCTTCTTCCACACGTTGTCGCGCTTCGAAAAATATTCTGCGCCGTGAGCCTGGCAAGCATCCTCGACAACAATGAGGTTGTAGCGCGCCGCCAGCTCCATGATGGGGTCCATGTCGGCAGTCTGCCCGTAGAGGTGAACAGGAACAACTGCCGAAACAGGGCGCTTCGACCCGCGCTCGATCAGCTTCCCTCGCTTGTTGTCGAATTCGCAATGAATTTCGAGGTATTCGCGCAGCTTTTCCGGGTCCATCGTATATGTGGACTGGTCGATATCTACGAAGGCGAGGTGCGCACCGGCCTGGGAAATCGCTTCGGTCGTCGCAATAAACGTGTGCGGCACGGTAACAACGATGTCTCCCTGCTCAACACCCGCCGCCATGAAGGCAAAGCGCAGCGCATCGGTGCCGCTGTTCACGCCGATGCACTGCTTCGCGTCGCAAAACTGCGCAAACTCGCGTTCAAATTCTTCGAGCATCGGGCCGCCAATGAATCCTGCAGTGTTCAGCGCCTTCTCAATGACTTCGAGGAGTTCTGCTCTCAGCTCTTGATGCGGGGTAACCAGATCAAGGAATGGAACTTTCGTTGCGCTAGTCATTTAGGTTACTTTTTCTCCTCTGAAATGAACCGCCGGAACTTTGCCGGATTGCCGGCAACAATCGCGTTGGCCGGGACGTCCTTCGTAACGACGCTGCCTGCGCCCACGATCGCATTTTCGCCGATCGTCAGTTTGCTCATGATGGTCGAGCCCGAACCAATCGAAGCGCCTTTGCGCACAATCGTTTTTTCAACCTTCCAATCGGCCTCGGTTTGCAGCCCGCCTTCGGAGGTCGTTGCACGCGGATAGGAATCGTTGATGAACGTCACGCTATGGCCGATGAAAACGTTGTCCTCGATATCCACGCCCTCACAGATGAAAGTGTGGCTGGAGATTTTGCAGCGGCGGCCGACGCGGGCATTCTTCTGGATTTCGACAAACGCACCGATCTTTGTTTCATCTCCAACTTCACAGCCGTAGATGTTGACGAATTTGGACAGCTTGACGTCTTTCCCGAGCTTTACGTCAGGAGCGATGCAGACGAACTGATTCACAGGGACACCGCCTCTCCTCGGCTGCGAACGGACTTGTCAGCGGCTTCCAGGAGCCGCACAACGCGCAACCCGGCGCGGCCATCATTGAAAGGGTTTTTGTTCTGCTCGATGCAATCCAGAAAGTAACCTGTTTCAGCGCGCAACGCTTCGATCTGTTCCACCTGTGGCGCCCACATGTCGCCGGAACGGTAACTCACTAGGAGTTGATGCAAGTTACTAGGATTCGTGGCCATGCTTACGCCCTTGTCGTATACCCTGATCTTTTCGTCTGCCTCCAGATCGTTCCACACAAGCATCTTCTTCTCACCACCGATCAATGTGGTGCGGACCTTCACGGGGGAGAGCCAATTGACGTTTATGTGAGCGATGATTTTCTTCGGAAAGTAGACAGTGATGAACGCCACGTCCTCGACGCCGTTCAGATGTTTCTGGCCGGTAGCTACAACAGCTTCCGCCTTCTCGCGGATCACGTGGTCCATGATCGAAAGATCATGTGGTGCGAGGTCCCAGATCACGTTTACGTCGTGCTGGAACAAGCCCAGATTCACGCGAAGCGAATCGTAGTAGTAAAGATCTCCCATCGCTCCATCATCCACCAGCTGCCGGATCTTCTTTACGGCGCCCGTGAAGAGGAAGGTGTGGTCCACCATAATGCGCAGATTCTTCCGTTCGGCCAACTCAATCAATTCCTCTGCTTGAGCTACGCTGGACGTGAAGGGCTTTTCAACGAAGACATGTTTACCGTTCTCCAGAGCGGCCTTAGCTATTTCGAAGTGCGTCCAGACCGGCGTGACCACCGCTACGACATCGATACTCGGGGATTTAACGATCTCCATCGCATCCGTGGTGAACGGAATAGCCGGATGTGCCTTTTTCAGGCGTTCTTGAGTCTTGGCGTTCTGGTCGCACACTAGCGCTACTTCCGAACATTGGTGCGTATGGAAATTGCGGACGATATTTGGACCCCAGTAGCCGTAGCCGATAACACCAATCCGAATCATTAAGTCTCCTTCGATGGTCACGTGGGGTCAGGCCAGGCCTCTGACGGGTGCGTGACTCTACGCACCCGTCAGCAAGATGAAACTGTGGCTGTACTGCTGAGGGCGACGCCGCGGGGACGCAGTATCGTGCCGATGAGAGTGAAAACCAAAAGCCAGAAATGCATAGTGGGTATCGATAGGCGGCGAAGTTCCCTCATCTTGTTAGTGAGCGCCTTCGCCGGAAACAACCGCGCCAGGCGTTTGCAGAAGGATCTTAAGATCGAGCCAGAGTGTCCAGCCCCGTGCGTACTTCAGATCCAGCCGCACCATGTCATCGAAGTGCGTCCGGCTACGCCCTTCGACCTGCCACAGACCTGTGATTCCAGGCTTGATCTCCAGGACTCGGCGACGGTGCCAGATGTCATAGGCCTTGAACTCGTATTCGAGAGGCGGGCGAGGCCCCACCAGCGACATATCCCCGACCAACACATTCCAAAATTGTGGCAGCTCGTCGAGGCTCGTCTTGCGCAGGATCCGTCCAATGGGGGTGATTCGTGGATCCTTCTGAATCTTGAATACCGGCTTTTCTCCCACCCGTCTATCGCTCGAAACCTGTCCTGCGATGAACTGGCTCACATATTCCTGATGGATGCGACTGTCGCAATTCGTGCGCATTGACCGAAACTTCAGCACCGTGAATTTCTTACCGTATTGGCCAAGGCGTTTCTGCCGGAAAAGCACCGGGCCCTTGGATGTCAACCTGATCCCTAACGCAATCATTCCGTAAAGAGGCGACAACACGGCAAGTGCGGTAGCGCTTCCCACGATATCCATGGCGCGCTTCATGCACAGAGCGAATTTTCTCGATTTTTCTCTTCGCGAAAGATCCGGATAAAGCGCGTTATTCGCGGAATGATTCACGTCTCCATCTTTCCATTCCTCGGGGAAAAAATGGAATGATACGCACGGCTGCGAAGCCTTCTCCTTCCCAAGCGCGTCCAGAAACGCGGCCTGGAATTTTTCGGAGAGCCGCTCTTCGACTAGCTTCGGTGTCGCCTGGCCGATTTCGGTACCGATCAAACCGATCACGCCGTCTTCAACAAAACAGCCGATGATGTCGGTTTCGCGGATCACTTTCGCTAACGCCCCGGTGATTTTTGCCAGAGTGCGATTCTTGTGCTTGCCTGCGATCGCTTCTCGAACTTCCAAAATCGCCAGAACGAACCGTTTCTGTCCGCGCTCCGATCGGCGGCGCTCTATATAAAGCATGGAGACAAATGCATCCTCATCGAGGATTATTCGAGGGCAAATATCAGTGGAACTCCGAACGCCAATCCTGCTCATCTGCCCCGCGTCGCTTGATTCCTGCCCTAACGCTGTCCGTAGCAATCCCATGATCTCCGTCTTTCTGTACCCCGGAACTTCGTTTTGGATTTTTCTTATTGGGCCAAAACAGGCGCGGTCCGTACATCAGCCATGGGTGCTCGCTTAACCCGCGCGACATTCTTATCGTGCAGCGGAGTTACCCAATCAATATCGATTTCCATGGCTACGGAGCGCTGTAGCAGCATCACAGACAAAACCACTCGGTAACTTCCTCTAAACTTGATCAAGATCCCTTCCAGACCGTTCAGGTTTCCGTGATTCACTCGTACGCGCTCGCCGACCTCGAGGTACGGCCAAGGCTGATTCGGCAAACCGGAAGCGACTGCTCGCTGAATTGCCTCAACTTCACCCTCACTGACCGGCATGGGGGTGCGCCCCACACCTACGACTTGCAGCACGCCTGGTGTCATGAGCAGTGGACGACGATTCTCGAAATCGAATCGGCAAAACAAGTAGCCCGGGAACAAAGGCTGTTCCACTTCCTTTAAACGATCGGACCAGCGGCGGACGCTCTCATACAGGGGCAAGAAACACTCATACCCCTGTCCTTGGAGGTGTGCTGCGACCAAATTCTCTCTGCGGGACCTCACGTGAAGCGCAAACCACGGCAGCTTGTTCGTTATGCTCGTAGGGGAACTATTCTGATCATTCACAGAGGCCCTCTTCCTGATGGTCACAACAGCCGACTTGCTTCAACAGAGTGCTAACAGGCTACCGCCATAAAACTCCCAGCGAATCCCGAACATCGCTAGTACTAGGGCACTTTCTCTGCCATTGAAGCCAGTCGCATTGGCCGGGTCGAGGTCCACCATTTAGCTGTACCTCGCTGATAATAAAGGGCATCAATATGTGGCAATGGGTAGTGCGAGGATTTTCCGGACCCTTCTCTCCTGCAATTGAGAAAACCCATGCCCGATAGGTGAAAACAGATTCCAGATTGACGGAGGCGCTCTCTCACTCGTGGCACTCGAGTATTAGTGTCTTAATTTTCATTAATTGTTGGAAATTAATCGCGACCTGCGATAGTTGGCTAACGCCAGGAAATCTGACAGAAAAGCGCGCATGATGCCAAGCACATTGGTTCGTCTGCCGGGCCAGCGAATACTGAATGGTCTTGAGTCTGATTGCGATCAACCGAGTGGGTGTTTCCGGTACGGCTCATGACTCTATACAACACATTTAAGATAGAGCCGGAATCCGTACTTTGCTCTCAGATTCTAGAAAGTAGGAACTCCCTGGTCTCCGCCCTCCTGGCTGCGGGAAGCATGCAGCCTTAGGAGAAAAGCGTAGGAAATCTCTTTCCCCTTTATTCATCGATCTCTACGACAAGCCTGTTGGCAAGAGTGGTCGACTAGCATGTAACTAACCCACTTTCATACAGTTACGCCTGGAGTGACTGTGATTTTCAGGTTGGGTATTAAATTGCTTTCCGTCTAGTACCAGAACCAGCTCGGAGCACCGCCTCCGGTGTAGTTTGTCCGACAGCATTGACTTTGGCCTGCGAGATTTCGTCGTAGACGGGAATCTGGGCGATCGCATTGATTTAGGTCCGTGGGCACTCATTCCAGGTCAGTTCCCAGCCGGCGCCATCGCGGCATATCACGGAGCGAGAGCCTTCACCAGTTCTCGAAAAGGTTAAGAATGAGAAAGTACTACCGATTTGTGAAGGGACTCTGGAAGTTCAACAAGGCTCGCATGGCGCCAGAGGAGGCCGTCGCCATGGCACGCACGCTTCTGGCAAAACGCATTGCGGCGCGCGAGGAGAACTTCCTGAACCTCGTGGAAAAGGGTATTTTTCAGTTTCCGCATAACCCTTATCTCCCGCTATTCGATCTCAAACGAATCAAGTTTAACGACCTAAAATCTTGGGTTTCGCGAGAAGGCATCGAACCGGCTCTTCATACTTTGCAGAAAGAAGGCATCTATTTCACGGTAGACGAATTCAAGGGAAAGGTGCCGGTTAGGCGCGGTGGACTTGAGTTTCGCTGTAGCGAGGGGATGTTTGATAACCCCTTCTTGTCCTATGTGTACGAAGTCAGAAGCGGCGCCACCAGGAGTGCGGGGACGCGAGTCCGGATCGACTTTGATTATTTGCACCAGAGATCTCTCTACGACGCGTTCTTGCTTAATACGCATGGTTGCCTGGATGCTCCAATCGCGAATTGGTTTCCTGTTTTTCCCGGCGCACCTGGAATCAACTCCAGCTTACGGTTTGCTCACATCGGAAACCCTGCACGCAAGTGGTTCTCGCAAGTTGCTGAAGACCAGCTCAATGTGAATTGGGAAAAGAAATGGGGAACAAAAGTCATATTTGCAATGAGCAATTTGTATGGGAATCCTTTGGCCGAGCCCGAATATGTCGGATTGAACGACGCCCATAAGGTGGCTGAATGGGCTTCCCAGATGATTGAGCAGTTCGGAAAGTGCGTCGTTTACACGTTCGCCGCATCAGCTGTGAGGGTCTGCATTGCCGCTGCCGAGGCTAACAGAAACATCACAGGCACTAAGTTCTTGGTGACTGGTGAACCGCTCACTCCGCAGAAAAAAAGAGAAATCGAAGCCGTTGGCGCGTCTGCAATCCCCGTCTACGGCATTTCAGAAGCGGGTGTTGTCGCCGCCGGATGCAACAAAACAAACGGTCAGGCGGACCACTGTCATCTCTACAAAGATACGACCGCGATCATCACTCATCAATGCAATGTTCCGCACTCGGACACTACGGTGAATTCATTTCTGTTCACCAGCATCCTCTACGAATCACCGAAATTGTTATTGAACGTCGGAATGGGAGATTACGGAGATCTGGAGACTCATGCCTGTGACTGCGGATTCGGTCAGGTCGGTTTTGATGCCCATCTCAGCAATATTCGCAGTTACGAGAAGCTGACCGGGGAAGGCGTGACTTTCGTGGATACGGATTTCCTCAAGATCATTGAATCCGAACTGCCTGAGAGTTTCGGCGGCCAAAGTACAGACTACCAGCTTGTTGAGAAAGAAGACGCAAAGGGATTTACCCAATTGCAGCTTTTGGTCAGTCCACGGGTCGGCGAGGTTGATGAAGCAGCCGTGCTAAGCAAGTTCATGGTGTTGTTGAAGCACGCTGAGGCTAGTCCGGAGTCGTGGTCTCAGTCAGGAACCGAAATGTGGAAACAATCGGGAATGGTGCAGGTGAAGCGGGAGTTCCCGATTCCAACGGCGAGCGGAAAAATCCTGCCGTTCTATTTATCGAGATTCCCAAAGCCGGAAGCGCAGAGCGTTTCCGTTCAGTGAAAGGACCCCTCATGTCATTTCCAGCACAAAGAATGCGGAGACTCCGTCAGAACGGAAAATTCCGCAAGCTCGTTCGGGAAACGAGCCTTTCCGTCGACGACCTGATTTTGCCACTATTTGTCGTACCAGGTCACGGCATTAAGCAAGAGATCAGTTCCTTGCCGGATAACTTTCATCTGTCCATCGACTGCTTGATCGAAGAAGCGAAGAAAGTGCGGGACCTCGGAATCACTGCGGTTCTGCTCTTCGGCGTTCCCGATCCCATGGATAAGGACGAGCCCGCCTCCGGCGCCTACTCGCCCACAGGAATCGTCCAGCGGGCAGTTAGAGCGCTAAAGGACAATGTGCCGGAACTCTTGGTAATCACCGACGTCTGTTTGTGCGAGTACACACCCCACAGCCATTGCGGAATACTCGAAAACGGCTATCTCGTGAACGACGCCTCGCTCGAAGTTCTGGCTAAAACCACGGTGTCGCATGCAGAAGCAGGCTGCGACATGGTTGCGCCCGCTGCCATGTTGGACGGGCAAATCCAGACAATGAGAAATGCCTTGGATTCCAGCGGTTTCTCCAACCTTCCGATTATGGCCTACGCCGCGAAGTACGCTTCCAAGCTCTACGATCCCTTTTTCAAAGAAGGCACCCACTCCGCTTTGCTCAAAGGCGACAAGAAAACGCATCAGATGCCCGTTTCGAATTCCAATGAAGCTATGCGCGAGATCGCTCTGGATATCGAGGAGGGCGCTGATATCGTTATGGTGAAGCCCGCCCTCTTCTTTCTCGACATCGTCTATCGGGCAAAGCAGGAATTCAAGATGCCTCTCGCTGTTTATAGCGTGAGCGGTGAATACGCGATGATCGACGCCGCTGCGCGTCTTGGGCGCCTGAACAAGAACGCGGTTATGTTCGAAGCCCTGGCCAGTATGAAACGGGCGGGCGCCGACATCATCATTACTTACGCGGCGAAACAGGCTGCGATGTGCCTGAGATGAAAGGCGATAGGCGGCGTTGCCACGTGTGCCCCTGCTTGGCAGGACCGTGCCGTTTCAACTGAAGCGGGACGGGCTGCTGAATCCATAATGCAGATTGTGCTCATCGGTCTCAACCATCGAACCGCTCCCGTCGGGCTGCGTGAGCGCGTCGCTTTTAGCAAGGAACAGGCTCGCGACGCGGCCGAACAGTTGCGTTCACGCTGCATCCTGGAAGAGACGTTGATTCTTTCTACGTGCAATCGGAGCGAGTTGTACGGCGTCTCGCACCCGCGTATTGCAGATGGCGCAGCCGCCCTGCAGGATTTCCTTGCAGCCTACCATCGGCTGGAACCCTCGAAATTGGATGGCGCGCTTTACCGGCATCGGGATCGCGACGCTATTCGCCATCTGTATCGCGTTGCGGCAGGTCTCGATTCAATGCTTCTGGGTGAGACTGAAATTCTCGGCCAAGTCCGCGATGCCTACCAGGCTGCCCTCGGCCACGGTGTCACGGGGCGTGTGCTGAACCGCTTGTTCCAGGGTGCTATCGAGGTGGGTAAGAGGGTCCGGACTGAAACAGATATTGCTGTGCGGCCCGTCTCTGTGGCATTTGCCGGGGTGAAGCTGGCCGAACAGATTTTTGGCCGGCTCAACCATCATCGCGCGCTGATCCTGGGTGCAGGAGTCACGAGCAAACAAGTCGTAAAACACCTTCGAGATCGTGGGATTCATAGCCTTCGTGTATTGAACCGCACCGTAGAGCACGCACGCGATCTTGCGAATCGGTTCGGCGGTGAAGTTTTGCCGTGGGAAAACCTGCCCGAGGCAATGGAGTGGCCCGACCTGATTGTCACATCGGTCTCAAGCCCCGAAGCCATCCTGACGAGACAATTATTGGATCGTGCGATGGCCACTCGGGGAAACCGGCCATTGTTGGTGATTGATCTCGGTGTTCCGAGGAACGTTGCGGCAGACGCGGCAAACCTTCCTAATTTATATCTCTACGACATAGATGATCTTACGGAAATCGTTGAACAGAACAAGAAGGCCCGCCAGGGTGAAGTTCCGCGCGCGGAGGCGATTATTGAAGGGCAGATTGAAAAGTTCTTGCAGTGGCAGGCCGGTGTTGCTGCGTGTTCCGTGCTTGCGGAGCTTCGAGCGACACCGGCCGGCGAACGTAATGCTTTTCTTCACAAACGTCTTGCATCGATGGCCCATTTGTCCGAGCAGGATCGCGTCCATGCCGACATGCTATTGCAGGATTTCTTGAAAAATGGCCTGTTGGATCCAGACGAAGGCCTCAATGTTATGCCGAAAATGGGCCTGAAGTTTCAGAATCTAGAAGCGCTGCGCAACCTCATTCACGCCAACCAACAGAAGTCTTGACGGTTTGTTGGGAAGAGACAATTAGTATGATGTCCCTTTGCAGGATTTCTTTTACGGGGTCTAAGCCTTTGGCTCTGGCATTGAGCTCCTTAAGACTCAGGTGTACTAACCCCTGAGGCGCCCGAGTACATAGACAAGGTTTTCGCAGGACACGACGCTAGTTCGAGTTATCTTTTCCCACTGTCTGGGCACTCAGACGAGTGGTCCGGCGCTATCTGCTATGATTTCAATCGTCCAGCAAGGAATGGATTCGTTCCGAACCGAAAGTCCGTGCTCGTTTATCGCGAAGCGTGAGTCCCTCAAGGCGCTTCGTCGAAGGGATGTGTGAACCGATGGATTTGCGAGGGTTCATTGACGTTCTCTCCCGGAAAGGCTGCCTCCGCCGGATTGACCGTCAGGTGGATTGGAAATGTGAGCTTGGAGAACTGACCCGAAGCCACAAGGTTCCCTTGCTCTTTGAAAATATTAAGGATTATCCCGGACACCGGGTGTTCACAAATGGACTGATCAGCTTTTCATCCTTTGCGCTTGCCTTGGGGCTCGCGTCTGATTTGGGCCGGCGCGGGATTTTGAGCGAAGCAAGGAAGAGGGTGGCTGGTCCGATCAGACCCGTTATGCTGGAAAGCGGACCTGTTCTTGAAAACATCATTCCGGCGCGTGAAATTGACTTCCTCAAATTCCCGGTTCCCCAGTGGCGTGTCAAGGATGGCGGCCGTTACATCGGCACTTGGCATATCAATGTGACACGAGATCCGGAAACAGGCTCTCGAAATTTAGGCGTATACCGAATGCAGGTAGTAGGACCGGGGCGGGCAACGGTCAGCACTTTTCCAAAGAGTCATCTATCTCTCCAGCTGGCCAAAGCCGAAAGAGCCGGTCGGCCATTGGAAATGGCAGTGGCCATTGGCGCCAGCGAACCTGTAGTCATGGCTGCATCTGCGGGTTATCCATGCGGCCAGGATGAATATGAACTAGCGGGAGCTTTGCAGGGAGAGCCGATTCGCCTCGTCAAATGCAGCACGGTAGATCTCGAAGTCCCTGCCGACTCAGAAATTACGGTCGAGGGCATTATCCGGCCTGGTGTTCGTGTGAAAGACGGGCCCTATTTTGACTATGCTGGTGTAGCGACTACAAATCAGAAGGCGTTTTTGTTCGAAGCGACTCGGCTCATGTACCGAAATAATCCGGTATTTCGCGGCTCCGCGATCGGCCATCCGGCTGCGGAGGACCAGATCCTCTTATCTGTTCTTTCGGGCCTGAATCTTTTTGATTTTCATGGCTCACGGGCAAAAAGGTTCGTTCAAGCCCAGTTGCTTAAAGGTCGATTCTTCAGGATGTTCCAGCTTGCAGGCCGGATCGGACCTTCGATGTTCCGTCGCGGGTCTAAGGAGAGATCTGGCTCCGAGTGAGCAAAGCAGCCGAGTCACCTAGCCTCCCGGGCAACGATCCCAGCCTAGATTTCTCAAAGGGACCTAAATCCGTGCGTGACTGTAAACGTAAGCCTACTATGCCAGCGGAATGTCTCCTTTTGGAGAAAGACTTCCGTGCAAAACGTGCTGTCTTATAGCTAACTAATGTATTTACAACAACATATGGCAGTATGCTATTTGGTAGCAAAATTGCACTTGCCAACGTCAGCGTCCCCGCAGCAATGCACCAGTGTACCTATGGAGAATGGGATGAAGCTCTCAAGACCTTTGTGGCTGCTAGCTGCACTCATGATCATGACGCCTCTGGCGCAGGCGGACAGCACGGCCACAATGAAGTTCACAGGTGTGAATGGCGCGAATAACGGAGTCTACTACGTCAGTCCGTACACCGGGATAATGAACTACGGGACATCCAGCGCTCAAACCGTGGCCTTGTTTTGCGTCGATATCAATAATGAAGTTTCCATGGGCCAGATTTGGAATGCGAACGTGACCAGTCTGGCGTCGGGCAATTTCTCGAACACGCGCTACGGGAACGGCTCCGTCAACCCCAATCTCGGTACCATGAACCCTCAAACTCTATATGAAGAAGCAGCTTGGCTCGTAACTCAATTCGCGTCTCATTCTGGCGACTACGTCAGCCTGCAGTATGCCCTCTGGGACCTTATGACACC
>DATNMX010000144.1:0-2073 GCA_035602135.1 Candidatus Dormiibacterota bacterium | reverse complement strand
TTCGTAGACGAGCGACTTGCCATCTGCCTGTCGCCGAACCTTCCGTGCACTAATCTCGGCAGAGAAAGGCTGACCAACTACAACGGCATCTTTCACGCCGAGAATAGCGCCGTATGGAATGGCCCCTTGTGAATAGTGATTGGAAACGGGTGTGTTTGTTTGTGCATACACCGGATTAAATGCGACAGCAAGGAGCAGAATGGTCTTGATGAGGCGGGCTTGGTTCACCATCGACTCGTCACCAGCTTGTAGTTCAGCAAAAAGCAACTACAACGTTCATCTCCCAGATTATAGGCCCAAATGAGCAGTATGTGCCTGGTAAACGCGCTTACCGGACATCTCTAACAATGTCGGCCCTGTCAAATCCTTTTTTGAGCGCAACTCTCCATTCACTCTTGTGAGTGGTCTTGTTCGCTCTTTTTACCCTCTGCATCGACGACCACGGCTCGTTTGTAATCTGTCGGTCGGCTTCAGTCCGACCCATACATCTCTTCGATCAAAACTTCGACCATGATTACTTCTTCAAACTCCCTTTGCAGGGAGCGGGATGCCCAATCATGTGGACGACGCTCTAGTTCACGCCATGTCCGGTAGCGAGCTTTCCCGCGTTCGAACCGAATTCGACCAACTGCGAATAGTCCCAACCGTTCCGCCACATCCAGTACAAGCGAACCGCAAGTTTCCTGGCCATCGCCGCTTTGGCAATGTTCTTGTGTCGACGCATCGCCAGGTGCACATACCGTCGCCGCCAGTCCGCATTACACCGTGCGGCTGCTTGCGCTGCTTCTACCAGCAAGAAGCGCAACAAGGTATTGCCCTGCTTGCTGATGTGTCCCAGCCGTTGTTTGCGGGCACTGGAGTCTTCGCACGGAATCAGCCCGGTGTAGCTGCCGATCTGCTTGCCGCAACGAAACCGCACTGTAGTTCCGATGATCAACACGAAGGCCAGCGCTGTCAGCGGGCCCACACCAGGGTGCGTCATCAACCGCACCACGTCGGGCTGTTTCCTGGCTTCTCGCTCGGCCGCTGCCGTTAACTCCGCAATCTTTGGATCCAGCTGGTCCAGCAGCTCCAGTAACTCTTTCCGGCGCCGACGGGCCCAAGGAGCCAACGAGAGGTTCTCTAGCAGTGCTCGCCCCTGTGCGCTGAACAGTTTTTTCTTCCACCGATAGCCCTCGTTCATGGCCACCGCTTGCAGCTGATTCATGATTCGCGTCCGCATCTGCACCAGTCGGTGCCGGTGCCAGAGCAGTTGCCGCAAATCACGATTCTCCGGACTCGGTACCCAGATTCGAGGAAACCGATTTTCCAGTAGCAGCTTCAACAGAAGTCGGGCATCTTCGCGGTCGGTTTTCTGCTTCCGGATGCGCTGCCTCTTGATCTTTGCCGCATCGCCAATCCACGTCTCGATGCCCAGTTCCGCGAGTAACCGCTCGAACCAGCGTGAATGCCCGGTGGCCTCCATCCCCACGCGCACGCTGACGCCTCGCGGCTTCAGCTCTCGGTAGAACTTCTCGGCTTCTCCATCGCTGTGGTTC
This sequence comes from Candidatus Dormiibacterota bacterium, assembly GCA_035602135.1. Taxonomy (GTDB): domain Bacteria; phylum Acidobacteriota; class Terriglobia; order Acidiferrales; family UBA7541; genus Acidiferrum. The sequence continues at coordinate 535 of DATNMX010000144.1, read as the reverse complement.
AATGGCCGTTCACCGCATTCCCCAGTTTCCTGATCTAAAAAAGCGATTTGCTGAAAGCTCGGGTGATAATCTACCCCTATAATGATCATGTTCGGCTCCTTCCTCCCGAGCCTGCGGTCGTCAAGCAACCACAGCTTACTCGGGTCGAGGAGCCGACATTGTTATGAAATCAAGTGATTCATTGACATCCGGATCCAGAAACGACGTTCGAGGAAATCGCGGGCCAACAACAGGGCGCCGGGCCGCGTTCGAGATCGCATAAACGAAAGTCAATGCGGATATCCAAATCAACGATCCGCGAGTCGCAGCGGATTCCTTGCTTGGGCTCCCATCAGATACCAGGAAGTGGCTCCGATGTGAAAGAACGGGAAAAAGTTGAAGCCGAATCCGGTATTCAGGATGCTGGTAGACGCAGTAAGGCCCTGGCCCACCACCAATGGCTGACCATGTACCGTCTGTCCGCTGCCCAGGCTATTCTGTGCAACCTGCACGTTCTCAATAAGAGAGCCAGCAAGATGTACATCTCCATGGAAAC
>DATNMX010000143.1:0-3349 GCA_035602135.1 Candidatus Dormiibacterota bacterium | reverse complement strand
TCGGAGCCTTGCCGCCGCAATCGCATACTGCCCCTCCGCGATGACTACGTTTCCTCTGACCCGCGGTTCGATGATGTGCAGATAGGCCAGACCGAACTGATTCAATTCGTTTGCGACATAGTCGAACAATGCGTCCGCATCACTATCGGACATGCCATTCCACCTGCCGCCCGGCGCGATGCGGACGGCCACGCGATTACCGCCCCACACCGAAACCAGTGCTTCCATCACTTGAAGGACGAAGAGGGACCGATTTTCGATCGGACCGCCATACAGATCAGTTCGCCGGTTGACGCCATCCTGCAGAAATTGATCAGGCAGGTAGCCGTTACCAGCGTGAAGCTCAACGCCATCGAATCCAGCGGCTTTGGCGTGCTCGGCTGCTTTGCGATAATCTTCGACAATGCCCGGAATTTCTGTGATGTCGAGCGCGCGGTGAGGCGAAGGCTGACGCCAACCATGGGGCGTAGACTCCAGTATCGTTGGATCCTGCCAATATTCCGGGTTGACTGAAGAACTGACAGGGGTTGCGCCTTTGGTCGAGTCCACATGCCCGGCACGCCCTGTATGCCAGAGTTGGGAAAACATATACCCACGCTTCTGATGAACGGCGTCCGTGATTCTCTTCCACCCTGCGACCTGCTCCTCCGAATACAGGCCGGGGGCCGCGAACCATCCGCCGCCAGCGACCGAGATCGAAGTCGCTTCAGAAACGATGAGTCCACCGTCTGAGGCTCGTTGCGAATAGTACTCAAGCATCAGATCGCCCGGAATATTCCCCGGCTGAACGGACCGCGAACGAGTTAGTGGGCCCATCACCACGCGGTGCTTCAACTCCATGGGTCCGACTTGAATTGGCGTGAACAGCTGATTTGTGGTCAACGCTTTCATGATCTAGGTTCCCAGAGCCCTTTCAATTTCTTGGACATTTATTCTTCTCGTACTCTCTAGCGGATCCCACTAGGGGACGATCCGCATATCGCGCAGTCTGCTGAGCTGTCGCCTAAAGCTCTGATGTGTGTCGATGCAATCCGCAAACCCAGCCTGGCGAATCTTGATTGTGCTCAGGATTGTTTCTTCCCGGAAGTTGAGCATCCAGTCCACGAACGCCCAGTTTGCAATCTGGTCGTAGGACGTGGCATGAAGGCCATAGCGGGCAACCATTGCATCCCACAAAAGAGCCTTCTCGCTCATCTCGGAAACAGTAGACATCGCAAGGGGCTCGGCGGTTGGCAGATCGTAGAAGGCGGCGAGTTCATTCCACAGTTGCCTCCAGCGATAGACATCCCCGTTCGATACGTTGAAGATTTCGTTGCGCGCTTTGTCCTCACCTAGAGCCCACAAAGTCGCGCGGCCGAACAATTCTGCGTCAGTTGTCTCCTGGAGAGTGTTCCATCCCTCCTTGGTGCCAGGAAAGCGTAAGGGCAACCCGAGTTCGCGAGTCATCGCAGCGTAGGTCGCGAGACTGGTAACCAGGTTCATTGGCGAGTTCAGGCTTGGTCCCATGACTAGATGAGGACGCAAGACGGTCCAGCTTGCTCCGTTCTTGGCGGCCCATTCAGCCACAATGTCTTCTTGCTGGTGGTAGTGGATCGGCGCAATGAGACGAGACTCCGTCTCCTTCGCTGGAGCATTGAACGCCCCAAGACTGAAGCCGTACGACTTGGCACCACCGGCAAGCACGATGCGCTGAAGAGGCACATTGCGAGCGGCGAGAGCGTGGAGCGTATTTTTCAACATTCTGGCATTTGGCTCGACAGTTTCAGCCATGGTGGGTTTCTCGACATAGGCAGCGAAGACCAAATCGGTCACCTTATTAAGAGACGAAAATGCCTTTGTCGTGCCCTCGCGGTCCATGAGATCGACGCTGATGTGAGGGGGAGCGGCCTGAGTCCGATAGGTTGGCGCGGGTCGGCGTGCAGCTGTGGTGATTCCCCATCTTGGGTTCTCTGCGACGGCGTCGACGACGCCTGTGCCAAGGACACCATAGGGTCCCACAATCAGGATCTGGCGCTCCGCGACGGGTGTTTCAGAAGTAGCTGACATGGCAAAGTCTCCTCCTTTCAAATCGAGTTAATTAAGCCAAGTACGGAGCTCAAATCGAAACGTCCGAACCACCCGAACCCAAATTCAAGTCGTCCATGGTCAGGGGTCCGCCGATCTGCTGAAGATCGTAGTGGTGCTCGTATACAACCCTGGACGCATTCCATCTCCGAGTGGCATACCATTTCAAAGTGCACCGTCTCCCTCCGACGCCGGTGAAGTCGATCCTCCATGCGGAATGCGTCTCGTTGGCTGTGTCTCCAGGAACCGCAGTCTGCTGAACTGATATTGACAATCCGGCAACTTCAGCCATTACGTGAAGGGGCACCAGGACATTCAATAGAAAAGGACGTACTCTCGCCTTTCCGCGGATCATCTCCTGCAAATCTTCTCTGCTCACCTCGACATCGTCGGCGTAAAATGTCTCAAAAATATCCAGAAACTCTTCGTAGCTCCTGGCGATTTCGGCGCGCAGGATAGCCGCGTTCAGGCTTAGCTCCGCGGCCTGTGAGCTTTTGTAAGCATCGCCCTCGGACCGGCTAAAAAGGACGAGATTGTGTTCATCGATCATCGGAGTTCTCATTTACCTTCCTTCGCTTCATATGTATTGCGTGTTGACCCGCGGCCTGGCGCAGATCCTTCGGGCAGTATCCGCCCCGGCTAAGCACCAGGACCATGGGATCTGGCCCCTGTAGGTCCGAAAGCTTGCGACGTTTGCCCGTGTGATCGATCAGCTCATAATCTGGAAATACCGCGCTAGCTACAATGTCCGCTCTCATAAAAACTCCTCTTCTTGGGCCAACGTCTGAACATCAACCGGCCGCGCGGCGCTAGTCGCGACGCTAGCAATCCTGTCGCTTTCATTTAGAAACCGACGCGTTTCAAAAACAAAGTCCTCCTCGCCGACATCGCCTTACTCGGACAGGAACATCGAGACATGGCGGACGAAGAGCTCCGGGTACATGTGGTGCGCGCCGTGATTGGAGTCGGGGTAGATGATCAGCTGCGCATTCGGCATGTTCTGCTGCATGATGAAAGAGTTCACCGTGGGCATGATCACGTCGTTACTGCCGTTCACGATGAGTGTTGGCTGCTTGATCGTCTTCAGATAGTCGTAGGATCCCTTTTGCTGGACGCCCCATTTCCCCATCGCTTCGACCTGGGCGGGCGACACTTTGTCGTTCACTTCAGGATCGCGCCCAACCTGACGAAGATGCGTGCGCTTCAGGAACTCGCGTCCCGCCGCCTGGCCCGCCGCGGACGGACTGAATTTGACCGCGAGCCAGACATTCTCGGGCGGATCGTA
>DATNMX010000142.1:0-3057 GCA_035602135.1 Candidatus Dormiibacterota bacterium | reverse complement strand
CCAGTTGCCCACCACGTAATCGACGACGGCATTATTGCTGGAGAAGCGTTTGCCTTTTCCAAACGGGGATTCAGCGATGAAGCTGGCTGAAAGAACATGAGTCAGATCGAATCCTGCCACGCTGCGGTCCCGCGCTAGGTGGTAGGGGTCCTGAACCGACGTGCCTTCGACACCGAAGAAGCCATCACTTCCAACGTCGATGGCTTTCGAATAGGTGTAAGACACCAAGTACGATAGCCCATGTGATCCCCGATTGCGGGCTGCAATTTGCAATGCATTGTAGGAACTGTTCCCAACGCCGCGATCGTAAAACGTGGGGTCAATACCCGGCCACAGCTGCCTGGCTGCAAAGGCAGCGGCAACCTCGGCAGGTGTGGTAGCTAACGTTCCGTCAGGATTTAGGTTGGGTCCAGGAGTCAGCGCCGTATTGTAGAGGCCGCCGACGTTAAGACGGTGAGTCTGGGAGCCAACGTAGTTGGCAGTCACAACGGTATTCGCGTCGATCTGCCGCTCCAGGCCGAAATTCCATTGCTCCGAATAAGGATTCTTTTCTTGCGGATCCCTAAAAAAGGACAGCTGGTGGAATGGAGTGGGTGGCGGAGCATTCGTCAGAGGAGCGCCGGTGACCGCTATCGGATTTTGGAAATTTACCGATACGGGTGCACCTATGGCGTTCGAGCTGACGAGCGGTTGTGAGTTGGAAGGCCAAGACCCGCTGGCGTTCTGACCCGACTGGGTAATACCTGCCCACAAGTCATCGGTGATTCCGAAGGAAGCGCGCAACACCATCTTGTCCGTCAAACGATAGGCCAAGCCGAGGCGCGGTTGGAAATTGGTCTTGGTGTTTTGCCAGAGCCGGTTATTGGGAGAAATAACCACGTTCGCTGGGAGGCTGGTTCCGGGAATACATGGGGCGATATTGCCGGTATTCGCGCAGCTGGCAACCGCACGTTGGAGGATGTAGGTTCCGTTATTGAAGTCAATTTCGCCAACGGCGCTGACGGGATCCTTAAGATTGCCCCACAAAGGGTACGCTTGAAAATCGTAACGCAAGCCAACGTTCAGCGTCAGGCGGCTGGTGGCCTTCCACTTGTCCATAAAATATCCGCCAATTCCGTTCTGACCGGTGGTTGAGCCGGCCGTGTCGCGCTTTGCCCCTACGGCAGCAGTACCGAGCAGATATGACGCCAGGCCGTAACCGGTGTTTCCTCCGCCGTTTTGCGGATCGGATGTTTGGTCAGCAGAAAAAGTGAGACCATCGCTGTTAGAGTCTTCCGTCAGCTTGTCCGTCTCATAGCTTAAACCGGCGGTAAGCGTATGGTTCCTGATAACTTTCGTGAAGTTTCCGCGCCATTCGTAAATGTCCGTCAGGGTAGTGAAGCCCGCGCCTTCTCCCCCAGGAGCGAATTGGTCTACGCCCGGACTCGGAACGAGGCAGACGCCACCGCTGAATCCACAGACAAAGATTGGCGAGAAACCGCCGTCCGCCAGAGCCTTTGCTCTGTTGCCGTTAAAGGTCGTTGGGGGCCTGTTGGTAAGATCCACATGTCCAAACTGGAAGTCAAAAAAGGTAGTGGGGCTGAAGGTATGGTAGTAACTGGCGACATACTGCTTAGCAGGAACGTGCGCGATGTTGCTGAAGTTAGCGTTGCCACCGGGACCGACCTGCGTTTGGTCAGCGCTGGAGTAGCGGAAGAATACTGAGTTGGACGGATTAAAGATTTCATCAATCCGCCAACTGTACTGTCGAACGCTAGTGCGCTGTGAGCGGAAATCGTAACCGTTATACGCCACGCCACTAACGGTTCTCACGGGCAGGGGTGCCGGGAACACATCCTTCGCGAAGTTCACAGCATTGGCATCTATCAAACCCGGCGGAATGATGTTGTTCTTGAAGGGGCTGCGCACAAACCCGCTTCCCGAGGCGGTAGTTGTAAAGGGATTGTACAGTTGGTGTACCACCTGCCCTCCGGCGCTTCTGTCGAGACAGACGCCGGCAGCATCGAAGCCGAGCTGGCAGAGAGCAGAAAAATCTCCACCCAACTGAGCGGCAGTAGGCACTCTATAAAAATTTCCTGAGGGAATCGGCTGGATGCGGCGAAAACCCTCATAGGTTCCGTAAAAAAACGTTTTGTTGCGGCCATCGTAGATATGGGGCAAACGAACTGGACCGCCGCCACTGGCGCCAAATTGGTTCTGGATTAGTTTTTGTAAACCGCTGAACGGGTTCTTGGCGTCCAAAGCGGTGTTGCGGAGATATTCCCAGGCGGTCGCATGGTACTCGTTCGTGCCGGACTTGGTAACCACGTTGACGATGCCGCCGGTGACTCCACCGAACTGCACTTCGTCGTTGTGAGATTGCACCTTGAATTCTTGAATTTCGTCGATGACGGGGGCGACCGCGTAGGTCGAGAAGGTCATTTCCGAATCGTCAATGCCGTCCAACATGAAATAGTTGCTGCGGTTGGTTTGACCATTTACGGCAGGAAACGTGAAGGTACCGATGGGGTGGGTCTGAGCACCACCGACGTTTTGCGCGGTACTGATAGGGGAGACGCCAGGCGTGAGGTCGAGAAGCTGAGTAAAGTTTCGCCCATTGAGCGGAAGGTCAGTTACCTGCCTCGATTCGATGACGCTGCCCAAAGTCGCGTTTCCGGTCTCGAGGTTAACGGCGGACGCCTCGACCGTTACGGATTGCGACGCCGTGCCAACGCGTAATATGAAATCCTGAGTGATGTCCTGATTGACAAGCAAAGTCAAATTTTGCTGAGTCGCCGGAGCAAATCCAGTTTTATCCACGAACAAACTGTAGACGCCCGGAGGAATGCTGGCGAACACGTAAACGCCCGCGTCATTGGTTGAGGATTTTCTTTCCGTGCCTTTTTGCGTATCGCGAAGAGCTACGTCCGCATCCGGCACTACCGCGCCGGTGGAATCGTGAACCGTTCCGCTTAAGTTGGCCGACGCCGAGCCCTGCGCGCTGGCGCTATGGGGAATCGACAGTACCAAGGCAAGCATGACAAGCAGAGAGACGATGCTGTTACGCAAGCGGCCCCA
>DATNMX010000141.1:0-41133 GCA_035602135.1 Candidatus Dormiibacterota bacterium | reverse complement strand
CGTCGAACGCACCAACGCCTGGCTTGGAAACTTCCGCCGCTTGGTGGTGCGCTACGACCGCTCGCTCACGATCTATCGCGCGTTCTTTCATATCGCCTGCTTCATGATCGTCTTACGGAGGGTTGTGCAATAGCTTCTAGGCAAAAGGCAAAAAATAAGCCCGCTGCTAAAATACCGCAGCGGGCCTCAATCCTACGTAAGCTCCCTTTTATTCCACTTCTACAAAATCACCCGCATACACCGGGACAGCGCTGAAAGTAATCAACACAGTTGAGGCGTTGCCATTGGTGTTCAGGACGATCCCCTCGCCGAGGACTTCGCGCGGAAGGTCCTTCCAGGTGTACCGCTCGGGTGTGCTCCCATAGCCGAACATCATGTACTGACTTCCCTGTGTCTGCGGGGCTAATTCGGAAGAGGAACCTTGGTACCGAAAGATTCTGAAGTAGTCGCCGACTTTTACACCCTGTTTCCCGCCCAGGTTCACGTAAATAATACTGTGTTTGCCAAAAACTGGGGCATAATCCGCTCCATTGACAACCATAGCCACCGATTTCCCGCTGACGGGTGCAAAGTGATCAAAAACAGCGGCTTCCTTATATTGTGGAACAGGCCGCTCCACAAACGGACGCACCACGTCTCCGCGGAGCATGCCCCCGCAAGAAAAGCTTACTTCTGCTGTAGCGGTCTTCGGTTCCACATGAATTACTCGAAGTTGTCCGGCGTCTGTGTAGTGGGTTCCCATCGCGCGCATCAGACTGTCCTGCTTCTTGAACCAGTCTACGTTCGGGTCTTTGGTCTGGCGCACGACTGAAAACCGATCGCCCACCTGGATACCTTTGTCCTGACCCCGGTTAATGTACACATAATCGCCGCGAGCAAAAGTAATCTTATAATTCGATTGTTCGCCGGAAATGAGCCGTATTTCGTCTGGGACTTTTTGATCGGTGACAAACCCCGAGCAATTTACAGATGTGTAGTCTATTTGAGGCGGGGTAGCCGGAGCCACCTGACTATCGTTTTGGGCCAAACAGGCGACCGCACCTGGGAATAGTAAAGACAACAAAACACATAGCTTAGCGCGCATTCCAAAACTCCTTCGAAAAACGCCCAACTGGATGGGCGGAGACTTTTCTAAGCGAAAGTAACAGGGTCGCGGGAGTGCGTCAACCGGTTGGCCAGCATTGCTTTACATATTTGATACTGGCTCCCACGGCCCAATAGTAGCCCTAGAGCGTGCTAGTGTACCCAGTTGTCCTTCGAATATCGCGCAAATTAACTTTCAAGGGCTTGATACGGCATACTACAAGCTTCGTTTTCAATACAGTTGAGAGATTGAGGCACTTGCATGGCGCTGTTTGGGAAAGGCATAAGCCGGATCTGCGCGGTGGCAGCAGCTCCCACCGCTGCCGAAATGGCGAGGCAGGTGCGCCAGGCACTGCGAGAAACTCCTACCGTTGAGCTACGTCTCGACTGGTTGCGCAATGATGCAGAGCGTTTACGCTTCCTCGCTTGGCTTAAGAAGAACAGGGCCCGTAACATCACATTCCTTGCGACGTGCCGCCGCCGGCTCGGTGGCGGCAGATTTCCTGGAAATATAAGAGCGCAATTGCACTGGCTAGGTCGGGCGCGTGAGGCAGGCTGCTCCTGGTGCGATTTGGAAGTTGAAACGCTTCGAGAGATTCCGGATGGATCGTTGCAAGGATATGCTATTCCGCGGCGGATGCTTCTGTCGATACATGATTTTAAGCGCACACCGCCGCTGAACCCAATTCTGAACCGTTATCTGTCTGGCGCAGCCGAGCTCATTAAGATCGCCGCAACTGCGGGCAGTATCGCGGACGGTGTGAGATTGCTTGCGGCAGCGAAACGCTCGAAAAAAGTAGTTGCCGTGTCGATGGGAGAGGCCGGGCTCCCGGCGCGTATTCTTGCGCTACGCTCTGGTAGCGCGTTGACCTACGCTCCCGTTGCCGAAGCCACGGCTCCGGGACAGGTATCCCTATGGGACATGAAACATCTTTACCGCGCGCATCGATTGACTCGGCGCACCGCGGTTTACGGCGTTATTGGTAACCCAATCGGCCATTCTCTATCCCCGCTTATGCACAACAAGGGGTTTTCTGCACGGCGAATCGATGCCGTTTATCTGCCATTTCTCGTTAATGACCTGCACGATTTCCTGAAGGCCGTTCCCGAGCTTGGGGTTCGCGGCTTTAGTGTTACGCTGCCTCACAAACAGGGAATTCTGAAATTTTTGAAAGAATGTGAACAGCTGGCTGAAAGCATAGGCGCGGTGAATACTGTGATGGTAAGGCCTGACGGCTCTCTCTATGGATGCAACACGGATTACGTTGGAGTTCTGCGCGCGCTCGAGAAAAAACTGCATCTTCCATGTAGCCGTGTGCTTATCTTTGGAGCCGGGGGATCAGCCAGAGCGGCTGCTTTCGCTTTAGCGCGCGCGGGCGCTGCGGTGGCAATCTGTGCGCGACGCGAAAAGCCGGCCCACGAGTTGGCCCTCGCGGTAGGCGGCGAAGTCATTCCCCGGCGCGCTTTGCGTGGTGAGTTCTTCGACGCGATCCTAAATGCCACTCCGGTCGGTATGCACCCGCATGAGCGAATTTCGCCTCTCGAACCGCGCGAGTTAAACTGTCGCATCGTGATGGATCTGATCTACCGTCCCCAGCGAACCGAACTCTTAAAGCGTGCTGCGCAAAAGGGAATTATCACCGTTTCCGGAGTCGACATGTTTCTCGCTCAAGGAATTGCCCAGTGGGAAATGTGGACCGCAAAACGTGCTCCGGAAACGGTCATGCGACGCGCCGTGAAGAGTGCGCTGAATGCGGAGTCGGAGAGCGGCAATAACAAACCAGGGAGGCTTCCGTGATTCAGCCGGACTTCCGTGAATTTCAGCGCTTGGCAAAGCGCGGAAATCTGGTGCCTATTTATGACGTTTTTTCGGCGGACTTGCTCACGCCAGTAAGTGCTTATCTCCGAATCGCTCAGGGCGCGCGATACTCATTCCTCTTGGAAAGCGTGGAAGGTGGCGAAAAGATCGCTCGGTATACTTTCGCGGGGGCGAATCCGGAAGAAGTTTTCCGCTACGCCAACGGCGCGTGCGTTTTGGAAAGCCGCGATCGCATTCTTTGGGAAGAACGCGATCCTGTGACGTTTTTGCGTGCCCGCATGGAACGCTTCCACCCCGTGCGTCTGCCCGGATTGCCGCCTCTGGTGGCGGGCGCAATTGGCTATTTTAGCTACGATATGGTGCGGCTTATCGAACGCCTGCCCAAAAAATTACGCGATGAAATCGGCTTATACGATGCGATGCTCATGTTTTACCATGGCATCCTCGCTTTTGATCACGTGCAACACCGCTTGTGGGTCGTTCGTAATGTCTTTACTCAGGGTTCTGGCAGTCTACGCTCAAAATACAATGCCGCGGTACGCGAAATAAAGCGCACCCGGCTCCAGCTCGAAGATCCGGCTCCTGCCGAGAGCCCCAGCTTGAAAACCAAGGCTAAAAGGCGGTTACCCTTTAAGGTGACTTCCAATTTTCGGCGGCCGGAGTACCTCGCGGCTGTTCGCAAAGCAAAGGAGTTCATCCGCGCGGGCGACATTTTCCAAGTGGTGATCAGCCAGCGGTTCTCTGCGAAAACGCAAGCCCCGCCGTTTGAAGTTTATCGGGCGTTACGCGCATTGAATCCTTCTCCATATCTTTTCTATCTGCAGATGAATGACGTCTCCATCGTCGGCAGTTCCCCGGAAATGCTTGTCAAAGTGCAGGGTCGCGATGTTTTCTACCGCCCCATCGCAGGAACTTTACCACGGGGACAAGATGATGCTGAGGACCGCCGGTTCGAACAAAAAATGCTGGCCAGCGAAAAGGAGCGCGCTGAACACATCATGCTCGTGGACCTCGGCCGGAATGATCTGGGCCGAGTTTGCGAGTACGGCACCGTCAAGGTCGAGCAATTGATGACGGTCGAGCGCTTTTCGCACGTTATGCACCTGGTTTCCAGTCTTCGTGGCAGGTTGCGTGAAGATGTCGACTGTTTCGACGCGCTTATGGCTTGCTTTCCGGCTGGCACGGTCTCCGGCGCGCCCAAAGTACGCGCCATGGAAATCATCGAAGATCTCGAACGCACACGCCGCGGAATCTACGCGGGCGGCGTCTTATATATGGATTTTGCGGGCAATCTCGATTCGTGCATCGCCTTGCGTACGATGGTCATCAAAAACGGAGTGGCTCACGTGCAAGCCGGCGGCGGGATTGTCGCTGACTCCACGCCCGCGGGAGAATATCAGGAAACGCTGAACAAATCGCGAGCTTTATTGACGGCGCTGGAGACCGCTAACCAAACGAGAAACTCAAACATTCTCCATCACCACGGGCCTCTGGCTTCGCCCCTAAGCCGCCGCGCGTCAGGCCGCCGTTCGGAGAAGAAACTCAAGTGATTCTCCTGCTCGACAACTACGATTCCTTCACCTACAACCTTGCCCAATATCTCGGCGAGTTGGGCTGCGACGTACAAGTGCACCGCAACGACAAAATTTCGGTCGAAGAAATTGCCCGGCGCAAGCCGGACCGCATCGTGATTTCGCCAGGACCCTGCACGCCCCAGGAAGCGGGTATCTCGGTAGAGCTAATCGAACGTCTTGCAGGCAAGTTTCCCATTCTTGGCGTGTGCCTCGGGCATCAGGCAATTGGTGCGGCCTTCGGTGGAAAAATAAAACGCGCCCCCGCGCTTTTTCACGGCAAGACAAGCGAGATTCATCATGACCGCAGAGGTGTATTTCGCAAGCTGCCCGATCCTTTTACTGCTACGCGTTATCATTCACTGATCGTGGAGCGAAAATCCTTGCCGCGAGAACTATTGATCACCGCTGAAACGAACGACGGCATCATCATGGGCCTCAGGCACCGACATTACAAAATTGAGGGTGTGCAATTTCATCCCGAGTCTGTGCTCACGGAATCCGGCAAGCAAATTCTGCAGAATTTTCTTGATTTATGATTTGCGGTTTCGAGCTTTACCAGGCCAACTCCGCAAAGATTGCTCGATGCCAATAGCATACAGCAAATACTTTTACTCCGCGTTCGTGAACTCGATAATTGCAGTTAGCTTTTCGCGTGCCGCGCTGGTGGTGATTGCGGTCATCGCTAGATGGGCACCCTCCCGGAAGTTCGTGGCGATTCCGGCAGCCACTAACGCCGCGGCTGCATTCATCACCACCACGTCACGCTGAGGGCCCGGCTGGCCCGCAAAAATGGCTCGGATGATCTCAGCATTTCTGCTTGGAGCGCCTCCGCGCAAAGCTTCCAGCGGAGTCCGCGAAACGCCGAATTCTTCCGGCGTAACGGTAAATCGCCGCACCGTACCTTCGCGCACTTCAGCGATCAACGTTTCGCCCTCCAGCGAGATCTCGTCGAGACCCGCCGCTCCATATACGACGAACGCGCGTTCCGTACCCAATTCGGCAAGCGTTGCCGCAACCAGGTCAAGTACCTCCAGCGAAAAAACACCCAATACTTGATGCTTGGCCCCAGCCGGATTTGTAAGCGGCCCGAGAAGATTGAATATTGTTCGTGCGCCGATCTGTTGTCGCGCGGGCGCGGCGTGCCGCGTGGCCGCATGTGCTGCGGGTGCAAATAAAAAACCGATGCCTAGCTTTTCAATTCCTTGCCCGCAATACTCCAGCGGAATGGCAATGCGTACTCCCAGCGCTTCCAAAACATCCGCTGAGCCGCACCGCGAACTCGCCGAACGATTGCCGTGTTTCGCGACACGCGCGCCGGCAGCAGCCGCGACGATCGCAGCCGCGGTGGAAATATTAAATGTGCCGGCGTAGTCGCCTCCGGTGCCACAGGTATCGACAAGCTTCACCGGCTGCAAACCGTTATCCGCGAAAACCGGCGCCGCGTGACGCCGCATGACGCTGGCGAATCCGGTTAGTTCCTGCACCTGCAGCGGCCGGGCATTCAGTCCAGACAGCAATCGCACAATTTCTGCCGTGCTGACCCGGCCAGATAGAATCTCCTCCATCACTTCTTCCGCTTGCGCGCGCGTAAGTAAGTGGCCGCTCGAGACGTGATTGATCAGCCCCTGCGTACGCATATTTCCTTCATTGGCAGGCCATTCCGTGCGTCCTTGCTCCGTTTCCGCCTTCCGGGTAAACTTCTATGTTTCAAGTAACCACAAAATTCTAACATTGATGGAACCTAGATGAAGATTCATGAGTATCAGGCGAAAGCTATTCTTGCGCGCTATGGTGTTACCACCCCGCGGGGCGAAGTAGCTTTTAGCAAGGAAGAAGCGCGCGACGCGGCACAGCGTTTGAAGTTGCACATTGTTGTCGTCAAGGCGCAAATCCATGCTGGTGGCCGCGGCAAAGCGGGCGGCGTGAAGTTGGCGCGCTCGGCCGACGAAGCCGCGGATATTGCCAGTCACATTCTGGGAATGAATTTGGTTACGCCACAGACCGGTCCCGGCGGGCGCTTCGTGAAGCGCTTGCTGATCGAAGAAGGTCTCGACATCAAGCGAGAGCTGTACCTTGGTTTGCTTGTCGATCGCGCCAGCAACAAAGTCGTGTTCATGGCCAGCGCCGCCGGCGGCATGGAAATTGAAGAAGTCGCCAAAGTTAATCCCGATGCCATTTTGCGCGCGACGATTCATCCCGCGGTGGGTCTCCAAGCTTATCAGGCGCGCAAGATTGCCTTCGGGCTCGGATTGCCGATGGAAGTCGTCAGTCATGCGGCGCCGTTTCTCCAGGCGCTTTATCGCGCTTTCATCGATACCGATGCCACCATGCTGGAGATCAATCCTTGTGTATTGACCGGCGATGGCAAGCTCGTGGCCCTCGACGCCAAAATGGCTTTCGACGACAACGCCATGTTTCGCCACAAGGAATTGCGCGAACTCCGCGATCTCGATGAGGAAGATCCCCTTGAAGTCGAAGCTTCGAAATATGGCCTCAATTACATCAAGCTCGACGGCAGCGTCGCTTGCATGGTTAACGGAGCCGGGCTGGCCATGGCCACCATGGACATCGTCAAATATGCTGGTGGGTCGCCGGCAAATTTCCTCGATGTAGGTGGCGGCGCGTCCGCGGACCAGGTAAAAAACGCCTTTCGCATCCTAATGACCGATCCAGGCGTGAGGGCCGTATTCATCAACATTTTTGGCGGAATCTTGCGTTGCGACGTTCTCGCTACCGGCGTCGTGGCTGCAGCCAAGGATTTACAATTGAAGGTGCCTGTAGTCGTGCGCATGGAAGGAACCAACGTGGAGCTGGGCCAGCAAATTCTCCGCGAGAGCAAGTTAAATTTCACGATTGCTAATGGCATGAAGGACGGCGCACAAAAGGTCGTGGCGTTGGCGAGAGACGCGGCATGAGCGTTCTTGTTGACCAAAAGACGCGCCTGATCGTGCAGGGTTTTACCGGACGCGAAGGCACATTTCACGCGCAGCAGATGATAGAGTACGGTACCAACGTGGTAGGCGGCGTGACTCCGGGCAAAGGCGGCACTAAACATTTAGAACGTCCCGTATTCAATACTGTCGCCGAAGCCGCGAAGGGAACCTCCGCCAACGCTTCCGTCATCTTTGTTCCTCCACCCTTTGCCGCGGACGCCATTCTGGAAGCCGCCGACGGGGAAATTCCGCTGGTCATCTGCATTACGGAAGGTATCCCAGTTTTGGACATGGTCCGTGTGGCTGCCACTGTGGATTTCCAGAAGATCCGCCTCATCGGACCCAATTGTCCGGGGGTAATCTCGCCGGGAAAATGCAAAATTGGCATCATGCCAGGACGTATTCACAAAGCCGGGCATGTGGGAGTTGTCAGCCGCAGCGGCACGCTCACTTACGAAGCCGTTGATCAATTGACGCGCCTCGGTATTGGTCAATCCACTTGCATCGGCATCGGAGGCGATCCAATTATCGGCACTTCGTTTCTCGACGCCGTTCGGCTCTTCAATGATGACCCTGATACGCGCGCCATGATTCTCATCGGCGAAATCGGTGGAAATGCCGAAGAAACTGCTGCGGAGTGGATCAAGACACATGTGAAAAAGCCGGTCGTCGGCTTCATCGCTGGTCAGACGGCCCCTCCGGGACGCCGCATGGGCCACGCCGGTGCCATCATCAGCGGTGGTCAAGGCACCGCCAAGGATAAGTACGCCGCCATGAGCGCCGCCGGGATAACTTGCGTCGAAACGCCCGCAGACCTCGGCTCGACCGTTGCCGCGGCTCTGAAGTCTTAGCTTTCTGTGGGATGGACTTTAGTCCGTCCTCTAAAATCGGCTGGCCCTACACCGAACTCCAGTGCAATCTCGCCGGCGATTTTCAATTAATTTTTGGGAGGGATCTTTCGTGGCACTCGAACGTACATTTGCCATCATCAAGCCGGACGCCATGGCGCGCGGCCTTCAAGGCGAAATACTCTCCCGCATTCAAAAAGCGGGATTCAAAATTGTGGCCGTTAAAACTTTGCGTCTCACAAAAGAGGAAGCTGGCGGTTTTTACGCGGTCCATATACAACGGCCATTCTTCGGTGAGCTCACTGACTTCATGAGTTCTGGAAAAATTATTGCTCTCGTCCTCGAAGCTGATGGTGCGATCCTGAAATGGCGCGACACCATGGGGGCGACCGATCCCAAACAAGCCGCGCCAGGCACCATTCGTCGTGACCTCGGCAGCAACATTGGGAATAACTGCACTCACGGCTCGGACGCTCCGGAAACCGCCGCGTTTGAAATAGGCTACTTCTTTGCCGGCCACGAGCTCATTTAGCTCCCGTCGGCTCAAATAACTTTTGGCTGGACTTATGCCACCGGCTCCACCCCCGAGCACGGCGCGCTGTATCGCATCGTCCCTGGCTCTGACCGTCCCCTTGTATCCTTCCCCCGAAGGCATAAACTTCCTCCCATGGATCCTCTGCGGGAACTCGGCCGCACCGTGCTCGTCCTGGGCGCCCTCCTCATTGCCATCGGTGTCCTGCTCTATTTTGGCGGGCGCCTGCCTTTCCGACTCGGCCGCCTTCCCGGCGACATCGTCCACCGCGGCGAACACACCACCTTTTATTTTCCCGTCGTCACTTGCCTTATCCTCAGCGTAGGCCTCTCTCTGATCTTCTGGCTCTTCTCCTACTTCCGTCGCTAGCCAGATCATCATGCCGCGGCCTGAGCCACTCGACTTTGTGGAGGCGCGCTACAAACATCTCAGTTTTTAGGTTGAGACATCACTTGTCGTTCAAGAAGAGGACTTTCGAGATTGAGTTCCGCTTTCCCGTCGTCGGATAAAACGTATTCAAATCCCAGCGGATCACGCGGCACACCCCGCAATAGGTCGGCCTCCACCAGTTGAGTGATTCGCGTAGGCCGCCGTCCATAGCGTTTTTCATATTCACTAGTTTTTGCGTCAATCTGCTTGCAATCCTGTTGTGCTTGAAGCAGTTGCAAATGAGTGAGCGCATTTTGCTTAACATCTAAGTCTTGTGTCGTGTCGTACACGTTTTTCCAGAGAAAAATAGAGGTGGAAAGCGACTCTCCCTCCGCAGCAATTTTCGCGGCCATGACTTTCATCCAAATCTGGGCATAGGGTTTCTTGCTTCCCTCATAAAATGCCTGTGAGGCTTTCCGGTAATCTTTCATGTCGAAGTAGTAGACAAATCCCAGGTCTTCATACAAACGCCAGTACTCAGGATTGGCACGGATCCCACGCTCGATCAGCTCCACAGCAAGATCGGGACGGCCCGCTCCGCGAGGCGGAGCATCGCTGAGGAACATCGCGCCAAACCGGTAGGCCACCAGCAGGTTCGGATCGAGAGTGGACGTGATATCCAGAAGCGGCCAGAGAAGTTCAAGATTGGTCTCAGCACCAAAATGCTTGGCACCGTAGTACTGAACGGCACGGGTCCAGTAGATATCGGCGACGAGTGGAGCATATTCCAAGCTCATTACCTTCATGAGCTTGGCCGACCGCAAAACTAGCTCGTCTTGCTCCTGATGAAGAGCTTGGCGCTGAACGTCGATGTCCTTTTGCAATCGCCAAATTCCTACGAATCCCAAAGGGAATATAAGCAGTAGCGAGGCAGCGATAGTCTTTTCGAAATTCATTTCAGATCACGCCGCGAGAAGATCACAGCCGCTGCAATCAGTACAAGCCCGCAATAAAGGGTGGTATAGAGAGTATTATGCAGGATCAACGCGGTGGGAATCGCCCGGCGGTGTGCTGCCGCGCTCATCAAATCGAAATTCTCAAAATTTGGCAACACGTAGGAGAGCCAGCGCATTAGCGACCCGAGCGCCGGATTAATTAGGTCATGGCGCAGGTTACGCATCTGGTGAACGAACAAACCTGCAAGGTAGAGTCCAGCCGTGAACAAGATAGCCAACAGCGGCGTAGTAAAACAGGAAAACAATAAGGCAAGAGCCACCACCAGCGCGAGCTTCAACAGAATGAAATAAACAGCCACCAGCAGAACCGCATCAGCTCGCTGCAGCGAATGTTTCACGTAGAACAACGCCAAGAATAAACCGAGCGCCATGGCGCCCGTGTTTATCGATAACGTCAGTACCAGCCCACCAAATTTGCCCAGCAAGAATTCCCACCGACGTACTGGCTTGGCCAGAACCGCATATAACGTTCGTTTCTCCATTTCTTTCGAAACGAGTCCTACGCCGACGAAGACCGCGATTAACAGACCGATCAGCGATATGGCGCTCAAACCGAGGGTCACAATTACTATTTCCTCGATGCCGATCGAAATTTGCCCAACCAGGACGGCAGCCGCCATCATGATCAACGCAAAAAATACTAGGCTATAAAGCACGCGGTCTCGTACCGCTTCACGAAAGGTATTCAGCGCGACAGCACCCGCGTGATTCATTTACCGTGTACCTCAACAGCCATTGCTTGCGCGCGGTCAG
The DNA here is from genome assembly GCA_035602135.1 of Candidatus Dormiibacterota bacterium. Taxonomy (GTDB): domain Bacteria; phylum Acidobacteriota; class Terriglobia; order Acidiferrales; family UBA7541; genus Acidiferrum. Next base: position 30,206 of record DATNMX010000141.1, on the reverse strand, counting down.
TTTCCACCAAATGCATGAAATATTCTTCCAAAGAAGGTTTCAGCTGCGCCACGGATAATATCTTGGCGCTAATTCCGCGCAGTTGTTCAATCGCCGGGTATAACTTCGCTTCATCAACCTGCAGACGGTATCGGTCGCCCGTTCGTGTGGCTTCGGCCAGCAGAGGTATGTTAGTGATTGTGGATGGTGTCAGTTCGAAGAGGATCTCCGCGGCGCGCGTCTTCATGTCAACGATTTCACCCGGCGCACCCACTCCACGCAATCTCCCGCCAACAATTACGCCCACTCGATCGCAAAGCATCTCCGCATCGGAAAGAATATGCGTGGAAAACAAAATAGTTTTACCATTGCGCTTCAGTTCCAGAATAATGTCTCGTACTTCACGGCGACCGACCGGGTCGAGCCCAGACATCGGCTCATCAAGAATGACTACCTCCGGATCGTGAAGAATTGCCTGCGCCAAGCCGACCCGCTGCAACATCCCCTTTGAATACTTTCTAAGCTGGAGCTTCCCGACTGTCTCAAGCCCCACCTTTTTTAGCATGTGGCTGACGCGGTCTCGGCGCTCTGTTGCTTTCAGGTCGTGGAACCTCGCAAAATAATCGAGCACTTCAGGGGCCGTGAGGTAATCATAAAAATATGGTTGTTCTGGCAGGTATCCGATGTCCCGGTGCATTCCAATGTCGCTGATGGGCTTCCCTTGAATTCGCGCCGAACCCGAAGTGGGAAAAATAAGCCGCATCAGGAGTTTGATGGTCGTCGATTTGCCGGCACCGTTCGGCCCGAGAAAACCAAAAACTTCCCCAGTCTCTACGCTCATGGTCAACGCCTCAAGCGATCTCTTCTTCTTCAGCTGAAGAAATCCGATAGGGTAGTCCTTAGTCAAATTGTCGATTTCAATCGCTGTTCCTGACATGCTTTTATTGTTGGCAAGCACAGGGCGAGCGTCCACAGGAAGACGGCGGAAGTGTGTACGGAAGGAAAACAGCGAAAAGAAAGCAATGCAAAAGAATTAAACGATCTTTCAGGTGTCGCTCCGTACAGTCCCGATCTGTGCCAGCGGCGGCTGAGTAGACGTCGCCATGGGGATGGGCTTTAGATTTTGAGGATCGCGCCAGTTGTCGAGGATACTCACCTGTTGCACACAGGATACCGTACACCGTGGCGCGCAAAACTTCTCAGTGGAATACTCGCGGTGCCGGATTTCGGGCTTGTATTGCGACAGTGGAATTCCTGGATATCCGCGCTGCTGTGAACACCAATGCACAAGTCCGTCCTCGCAAATGTATAAATATCGCGAACCGGCGCGGCAACGCCAGTTATGCTCCCGCCCGCGCGCTACGTTGTGCTGAAAAGTGTTGAACCTGGAGAATGATCGCTTTCCCAGTCTCATAATCTCTTCAAATATTTCCTGCTCGCGCGCGCCCAAGGGCTTCAATTGACCATTGTGATCATGAATAATCCCCACGGTACTGGTAAAGCCAAGGTCCACAGCCCGGTGTGCAATTTGCAGCGCATCTTCTGGACTTTTTACACCACTTCCCAGTACGGAATTGATATTCACCTGAAACACCGCATACTGCGAGAGCATTTCGAGCCGGCCGTCGAGGGTCTTTAAACTCTTCTTCGATACCTCATCAGGTACAACGTTATCGATGCTGATCTGCAGGTGTTCCAACCCAGCCGCATTTAGCCGCTCAATGCGTTCTTCGTTAAGATAAAAGCCATTCGTGATCATCCCAGCAATCATCCCGCGTTGCCGAATATGCCGGATGACTTCATCCAGGTCTGGGTGCATCAGCGGCTCGCCCCCACTGATCGTAATAACGGAGGTCCCCATTGCGGCGAGGGCATCCAACCGCCGCTTCATCTCAGCGAGAGGAACGGGTTTCGATACATCGTCAAACTCGTTACAATAGGTGCACGCGAGATTGCACTTTCGCATCGGGATTATATGAACAAGAATGGGATGTTTCGTGGAGGCCAAAGCCTTCCCAATCATTCTCAGCTCGCGCAGACGTGTCCGCGCAAAACGCAGACCGCGACGTAAGCGGGTCTTGACCTTAAGTTTCCCAGTCATGAAAAACCTGCATATTCCCCATGCTCAATTATACATGACGCTTCGCTACCAGTTCGAGACACGCACGAAACTGTGCACATACCTGATAAACTCTGTTTGAAACCCGCAGGAGCTTCCCATGTCCGATGCAACTCAAACTGCTCACTCCGTGGCCACCCGCACCGAATCCGACAGCATGGGAAAGATCGAGGTGCCGATCGACCGTTATTATGGCGCGCAAACGGCCCGATCTCTAATCCACTTCGCCATCGGCCGAGACCTCATGCCGCCCGAACTCATACGCGCCTTCGGTATTCTCAAGAAGGCTGCGGCACTCGTCAATCAGGATCTCGGCAAGCTATCTATCGAAAAATGCAAGCTCATTACGCAAGCCGCTGATGAGATCATCGGCGGTAAGCTTAATGATCATTTTCCGCTTCGCATCTGGCAGACCGGCAGCGGCACACAGACGAACATGAACGTCAATGAAGTAATCTCAAATCGCGCTATTGAAATTGCCGGCGGTGTTATGGGCAGCAAAAAGCCCATTCATCCGAATGATGACGTCAACATGTCGCAGTCCTCCAACGACACTTTCCCGACGGCCATGCACATCGCGGCGGCAACAGAAACTTTCCGCCGTTTGTTGCCGGCCATAAAAAAACTTCGCGATGCCTTGGATGCAAAAGCCAAGGAATTCTCATCTATAGTGAAAATCGGCCGCACTCATCTGCAGGACGCCACCCCTCTAACACTTGGCCAAGAATTTTCCGGCTGGGTCAATTTGCTTGATCGCGATGCCGCCCGCATTAGCACGGCCCTTGATGGGCTCTACGATCTTGCTATCGGTGGCACAGCAGTAGGTACAGGACTCAACGCTCACCCTGAATTCGCCGAGCGTGCTGCCCGGAAGATTAGCGAACTAACCGGCCTGCCGTTCCGCTCGCATCCCAACAAATTCGCCGCGCTTTCCGCTCACGACGAAGTCGTTTTTGCCAGCGGTGCTTTGAAGACTCTCGCCGCCTCCCTCATGAAAATCGCCAACGACATTCGTTGGCTTGCTTCGGGCCCGCGTTGCGGTCTTGGAGAGCTTTCTCTCCCAGAAAATGAGCCGGGTTCTTCTATCATGCCCGGCAAGGTAAACCCCACACAGTGTGAAGCCCTAACTATGGTGGCGGTGCAGGTGATGGGCAACGACGCCGCTATCGGTTTTGGCGGTTCGCAAGGCAATTTTGAGTTGAATGTTTTTAAGCCTGTGATGATCTTTAACTACCTTCATTCGGTTGAACTTCTTGCTGATGCGTGTAACAGCTTCGTGGATCACTGCGTGAAAGGCATTGCAGTGAATGCACAGCAAATAGATTACTACGTTCAAAATTCATTGATGCTCGTCACCGCACTGGCCCCTAAAATCGGCTACGACAATGCCGCAAAGGTCGCTCACACCGCGCACCACGAGCACATCAGCCTTCGGGAAGCTGCTCTAAAACTTCGCTTCGTAACCGGGGAAGAGTTTGACGCACTTGTCCGCCCGCAGGATATGACGCACCCCTAGAATCCAATGGGCTTTTTCTTGGTAAGAACGTCGGGCCTCGCGGCCGTTGTTTTTTTATTCCTAAGCGCAGGAAACACTCTTGCCCAAAAACGGCTCGACGATGAGAAGCGTGTGCCTCGCCGCGTGTGGAATTTCGACGGTGGTATTTTCTTCCAAACAGATGGCGGTCTTCGTGAAAACGTTTGTTTTCGCCTGGCAGGCCGGGTCACGGCACCACACTTCTTTGACGATCTCAAACGTATCGATGATGACTTCGGCACCCAGTACCGCCGAGGCAAAGAAACCATCACAACGTTTCCTGACGAACTGAATCTTATTTTCGTCATTCACGACTTCCCATGCACTTCACAACGGCAAACGATAAGGGAACGAGTCTATCTAACCCGGGGGTTGATGAGCACTTTGCATTTGTCGCTCTATTGGAAGCGCGGAATTGCGCTACGCCCTGTGGAGAATGTCACGCGCACTTATTTCTCAGTGGATCCTGTGGTTCCGTACGCCGGGCTTCGGGCGCACGATTTACCGCAGAAACTGGAATGGAGTTATTCATTAGCCGTTCATAGCGGCGATGTGCCTCTGACAGACAGTCTCGTGCTTCTGCTACGTGACTCCGACAATCACGTCGTTGCACGCGTCGCCGCTCGAATGTAATTTACTTGAATCTCTGGAAGAGTGTATTTGAGGGAAACGGATATTCTATCCTAGCGGGAATGCGATGAAACGCGGGACGGTCTGGGTTGCGATAGCGCTGGCAGTTCTCGGCTTGGCAGCCGCCACAGCCACGTCCATTCTCCACGATGGTCTTAGTGCCAGCGCAACGCCGACCAGGCTCGAGGTCTTTATCGCCCGGAACGTTCGTCATCTTTCCATTCCGGCTCGAGCACGCAGCTCGCAGAATCCGGTCGGCGCTTCGGCCGAAAACCTGCACGCTGCGCGTCTCCATTTCGCCGACCATTGTGCCAGCTGCCACGCCAACGATGGCAGTGGCGACACACCTATCGGTCATGGATTGTATCCAAAGCCTCCCGATTTGCGAAAATCAGACACCCAAAATCTTTCTGATGGTGAAATCTTCTGGATCATTGAAAATGGTGTGCGCTTTACGGGTATGCCGACTTTCACCATCCACGGTTCGAACGACGATTCCTGGAAACTTGTCCTCTTCATCCGTCATCTGCCGCAATTAAGTGTCGAAGAGCGGCTGGAGATGCAGCGCTACAACCCAAAGGGACCGGAGGATCACGATGAAGAACAACAGGAACATGACTTCCTGAAAGGTGAATCGCAGCATGAAAAACCGCATCATCCCCAATAATGTATTCTATATTCAGCAGCGGCGGATTTTAGTCTCGTCGCAGTGAGGATTCCCATGAAATATCGGCCTTTCGCAATTATTCTTTCGCTCGCATTAATTGCCGTTTGCGCCTTTGCACACGGCGACAAGAAACATATTATGGGAACGCTCGAAAAAATAAACGGTGACTCAGTAATCGTGAAAACCAGTGGTGGAAAGTCCGTCGAAGTGAAACTCCTTGAGTCAACCGTATATATCTCGAGAAATGCCGACAACGACCAGCCCGCCAAGCGCTCCGACCTTGCCGTGGGGGACCGGGTTGTAATCCATGCCACCCCAAAGGGTGATACGCTAGAAGCCGACCAAATCAAATTCAGCATCCCCAACCGGACACACGGAAACTCGATGCCCACCCCAAAATCCCGTCTTTAGTTAAGGTCGACGGATTTTATGCAGCGACCAGGTGGCAGGAATGTGTCTTCAGTACGAGCCACACTTTGCGCTCGACGCATAATTCCAGCGTTCGCGCGGCGCCAGGGGTCACGTGCACAATAAAAACCATCCCGCAATTCACTCTTGCAATCACCATTGTTCCCCGTTGCTCTAACGAAACAATTTGCCCTTCCATGATGTTCCGGGCGCTAAGCGCGCTCGGTTGTTTCGTTGCCAAGAGGATGTCTCCCGCACGAACGGCGATACACACGCGGCTCCCTGGAGCAGCATCCCCAAGCGGCACTTCGAGTTCGCAGAGACTTCGCTCCCCCCGTACACGCATCACGCCATCGGGTTTGCGCAGTTCGACAACAGTGCCCCACAGCAAATTTTCAAACCCGACCGCCTGAGCTAAACCCTTGAGCCGCGGTGCATCCAGTATTTCATTCGCTGTCCCCGCGCCAACCACTCGTCCATGATGCATTGCTATGACGTGCTCACCCAGAGCATCTACCTCGTCGCGACTGTGAGTAACATATAAGATTGGAATCTTGTAGGCCGCATTCCACGCGCGCAGGTCATCGATAATCCCCGCTTTCAAGCCAGTATCCAAACCTGTCAGCGGCTCATCCAGTAGCAACACGCGCGGGGATGTCACCAATGACCGTGCCAGCGCAACTCGTCGTTTCTCACCTCCAGACATTTCACTCGGCTTACGTTTTCTTAATTGCTCCACGTGAAATGCCGCCAAAATTTCCTCTACTCGTCCGTTTCGCTCTTTCCTCGGTAGATTTGTCAACCCGTACCCCACATTTTCTTCCCCTGTCTTATGTGGGAACAGCGCTAACTCCTGAAACACATAAGCGAGCCGTCGCTTTTGGGGAGCCAAGTGTACACCGCTCTCGGAATCCACCAGAACATCATCACCAACGGAGATACGACCTGCATCCGGCCGCACCAATCCCGCAATACAATCCAAAAGAGTGGACTTCCCCGCCCCTGATGGGCCAAATAGGATCGTGATACCAGCGGATACTTCTAGTGTAAGATCGAGTACAAAATCAGAATCATTCGAGTCGCGGTGCTGTTTACGCACCCGTACTGAAAGGTTCCCGGGATTTATCTCGCTACCCATGATGCCCAGACGCGGCGACCTACTCGCCGATTAACCGCATACACCACCGATAGAAACGCAAACGAAATCGCCAGGAGCAGGAAGGCCATACGGTTGGCTTGCGCAAATTCCATCGATTGGACGTGATCATAAACGTCGATGGAAACGGTGCGAGTAACACCCGGTAGATTGCCGCCCACCATTAGTACCACCCCGAATTCGCCGACTGTATGCGCGAAGCTAAGCACCATCGCGGTTACTACCCCTGGCACAGAAAGCGGCAGAATCACCCGCTGGAAAGTGCGGAACCTTCCAGCGCCTAACAGTGCCGAGGCTTCTATCAGCTTTCTGTCTACTCCTTCAAACGCTGCCACCAATGGCTGTATGGCGAACGGAAAGCTGTACAACACCGACGCCAGGACCAATCCGCTAAACGTAAATGCAAGACCGTGTCCGAATAAGGCGTACCACATCCTGCCCAGCGGCCCTCGCGGCCCCATCGCCACGAGTAAATAAAACCCCAATACTGTTGGCGGCAACACTAACGGTAGTGCTACGACCGACTCCAGTAAAAATTTGCCACGCCACTTCGAATACGCTAGCCAATACGCGAGAGGCATCCCAATTACTAAAAGAATCGCCGAGACGCTAAGAGCGAGTCGTAACGAGAGCAGGAGTGCTTCCACGATCAAGACCTCGGTAGGAAGATGAATTGGTTCCCGGAATCGAAAATCCGAATTTGGTGAGGATTCCTTTACCAGTTGGACTCAGAACAAACTCCAAAAATGCACGCGCCATATCTTTGTCCCTGGCGCTTTTTAACAAAATCATTCCCTGTTCGATTGGAGGATGCATTGACGCAGGAATTTCCCAACATTTGCCATTCCTCATCGCGCTCGAAAGTGCCAAGGACATGGCAATAATTCCTGCATCTGCGTTCCCTGACTGTATAAACTGTGCAGCCTGGGCAATATTCTCGCCAAATACAAGCTTGGCCTTTACTTGCTCATAGATGCCCGCGTTCTTTAGCGCTGCTAGCGCAGCCCGGCCGTAAGGCGCATGTTGTGGGTTTGCGATCGCAATTTTCTGTACCCGGGGTTCCAAAAGGGCTTGCCATCCTTGCATTGCTAGATTGAGCTTGGAATCCACCGGCGCCCAGATCACAATTCGTCCGAGCGCGTACTCATAAAGCGTGCCTGGCTCCGCCAATCCTACAGCTTCCAATTTCCGTGGATATTCGATGTCGGCCGAGAAAAACAGATCGAACGGCCCGCCGTTCTGCATCTGCGCGTAGAAATTCCCGCTCGACCCATATGTCACACTAACTTTGACACGTGTCTGCTTCTCAAATTGTCTGGCCAGATCCGGCATCGCAAAACTCAAATCCGCCGCCGCAGCAACGCGTATTTCACGTACCTGTGGTTTGCTATATGGAGCGGACATGCATAAAAGCCCAACCACAAATAAAATCCTCAAGCCCCACCTCATCGCGACCTCCAAAACTTTACTGCGTCAGACCTTCAAAATCATCACTTCCGTAGATTTAATCAGTGCGGCCGCCCGCTCACCGGGCTTGAGTCGCATCTCCTTAGCTGCATCCGCGGTAATGATCGCAGTAATGTCCTGTTCTCCAATCGCAAGCCGCACTTGCGCAAGTAGGCCGTTGAACTTGATCGACAATACTCGCCCGACAAGTTGATTACGCCCACTGATTTTCCGAAAATTTCCGCGTCGGGTCTCCACCACGCCTCTGGCTAGCTTCTTCGGAAATAACCGATCGATCTCGCTTTCGGGGACGCGATGATGCCCGCCCGGTGTCTTTATCGACTTGAGCTTTCCCTGATAAATCCACTGCTTAACAGTGGGATAACTAATTCCCAGAATATTGGCCGCTTCACGCGGAGCCAGCAACTTGCGCGCCATTTTATTCCTCCATCTCTTGAGCACAATAAGTCATATAATATCGTCATTTCAATATGATTATATATGATTTAGCTTTGTGCAAAGTCTTAGTAAATTCGGTTTGAGGTCATAATTTGTAAAAGAAACTTCGCGAGGTTACCGAGTTTTTTGCAAGTTTCGTCTAGTTTCGTAATGGCTTGCCGGTCTTGAGCGTATGTGCGATGCGCTCCTGTGTTTTCTTCTCGCCGCACAAAGACACAAATGCTTCGCGCTCCAGATCCAGGACATACTGTTCGGGCACCAGTTGCGTCGAAGTCAGGGTACCTCCTGCCAGGATATTTGCCAGTTTGCGCCCGACATGGGCATCGTAATCTGTTACATACCCCCCGCGTTGCAGCATGTGAATCGCAAGCTTGGCGCCCGCAAGAAATTGTTCCCCGAGCACCTTGATGTTTGTGTTCTGCGCGCCTTCCTGCCAGCTCGCAGCTAGCGGCTTATATCCAGCTCGAACCAGCGCGAGCGCGGCTTCTTTCGCATCTGCCACCAGGCGGTCGCGATTCATGGACACGCCATCCTCACGCCGTAAATATCCTAGCTGTCGGGACTCTTCCGCGCTTGTGCCTACCTTGGCCATTGCAATTGTTTCGAATACGGGTTTCAGAGCATGAAACAAATCTAGATCTTCTCCGCTCACTGCGTGCTCATTCGCGCGAATTAACATTTCCTTGGTGCCGCCTCCGCCAGGGATCAAGCCGACGCCTGCTTCCACCAGTCCCAGATAGGCCTCAGCAGCAGCCTGAATCTTTGCGGCGTGCAAGCTGACTTCACAACCGCCTCCCAAGGCCATTCCCTGCGGTGCCGCGATCACCGGCTTCGGCGCATATTTGATTGCCAGGTTTACATTCTGAAATTGCTTTACTGCTAGATGCAGCTCATCCCAATCCTGCTCTTGTGCGCTCATGAGAATGAGCATGAGGTTAGCGCCCACCGAAAAATTTACTGCCTGATTCGCAATGACCATTGCTTCGAAGTCCGTCTCCAGTCGCTTTAGAGCTTTGTGAATCATGCCCAGCAGGTCCGCGCCGATGGCGTTCATCTTGGCGTGAAATTCGCAGCAAACGACGCCATCGCCCAAATCAACCAGGCTTGCTCCAGCGTTGCGTTCGATTTCCTTCCCGGCGTCCTTTAGGGACTTGAGAATGAGCACGCCGCTGGGCTCTTCCACCTTCTTCCTATTACTCGTGGCGATGTCAAAAAAGGTTGTTGTCCCTTTCTCCGACTCGTAAAATCTTTTCTGGCCACTCGCCAGCAATTTATCGATTACCGGGGGAAGCATGCCCCTCTTTTTTTGCACTTGCGCCGCAAATGCCTCGGCCCCGATCGCATCCATGATTTCAAACGGGCCCAGTTCCCAACCAAAACCCCAGCGCATCGCGCGATCTATATCAACGATGCTGTCTGAAATTTCGGGAATACGGCGTGCCGTATACAAACACATTTCCGAAAGTGCACCCCACAAAAATTCCTGAGCTTTGTCACCTGTGCGCCCCTCCAGTACGGGGCTGACTAAGGTGCGTAATCGTTCGCGCGTATCTTCGATCCCCTTTCCCATCTCCAGCGAGCCAAATCTTGCCTTCTGACGCGGGCGATACTCCAAAGTATTCACGTCCAGCGTCAAAATCACATTTTCGTCGGCACCTTTTACTTTTTTGTAAAACCCTTGTCCCGTTTTGTCACCAAGCCAACCGCGGCGAGACATGTCTTCCAACAGGCGCGGAACTTTGTACGTTTCCCGGGACTCGTCGTTAGGCACCGTTTGGTATATATTTTTCACGACAGATATCAATACATCGAGACCAACAATGTCCACCGTGCGAAATGTCGCCGACTTTGGCCAGCCCACGGCTGGGCCAGTACAAGCGTCGACTTCCTCAACGGTCATTCCCAGGGTGGTCATCAACCGCAGTGCATTCAACATCGAAAATGTCCCGATACGGTTGGCAATGAAATTCGGCGTGTCTTTCGCCACAACCACGCCCTTCCCGAGCCGGTGGTCGCAAAATTCCGACAGTGTCTCAATCACCTCACGAGATGTTTTCGGTCCTGGGATCAATTCCACCAGCTTCAAGTATCGCGGTGGGTTAAAAAAATGCGTTCCGGCCCAATGTTGCTGAAAATCATCGCTCATTCCTTCGGCAATCAAGTGCACTGGTAAACCCGAAGTATTGGTAGTCACGATCGCGCCGGGCTTGCGGTATTGCGAAACACGCGAGAACAGTTTTCGCTTAATTTCAAGGTTCTCCGCCACAGCCTCGATGATCCAGTCAGCATCTCTGCATAGTGCCAGATCATCCTCGAAATTTCCGATGGACATTTTGTCCGCCAGACGCGGAACAAAAAAGGCTGCGGGCTTTGTCTTTTTCGCTGCGTCGAGCCCCGCAAGGACAATTTTATTGCGGTCGCCCCGCGGCGCCTCCGGCTTGACACCCGGCGGGGCCATATCCAGCAAGCTTACGGGAAGCCCGGTGTTAGCCAAATGCGCCGCGATCCGCGAGCCCATCGTTCCTGCACCAAGCACCACCGCCTTATCGATGCGACGCTTCATAGCACGCCTTTTAAAGGATTAACACGAGAGGACAGGTTACAAAACCGGCATCGAGCGGTCAAACGAACTGACAGCAAAGCTGGCAACCTCTAGAATACCCTTAGCATGGCTCAACCCATAGTTGTCAATGCTATCGACTGGCTGAAAAATGCCACGGAAAAGGTAAGAGCCCTGACCTCGGGCGAAGAAAAACGACCCGCCGAACGTCCGCGAGTTGGCCTTGCTCTCGCGGGCGGCTTTGCGCGCGGCATTGCACACATTGGCGTGCTGCGAGTTCTACGCGATTCCGGTATACACATCGACGCGGTCGCGGGCACAAGTGTCGGCGCGCTGATCGGCGCAGCTTATTGCGCCGGCACGCCGCTCGAAGAAATGGAGCGCATCGGCGCCGCCACAACTTTCACGGATTTCGGCCGATGGACTCCGTCTTGGTTAGGTCTCGCCACCAATCATCGTCTGGAGAAATACCTCGCTCGACTAACTCCAGCGAAAACTTTTGAAGATTTGATCACACCCTTCGCTATTGCCACCACGGATATCACTGCTGGAATTTCTGTGTACTACACGAGTGGGCCGCTAGGCCCGCCGTTGCGAGCATCGTGCGCCTATCCAGGCTTGTTCGTGCCCATTCAGTTCGACGGCCGGTCGCTGGTGGATGGTTTCCTCACCGCTCCGGTTCCGGTAGAGGGTGCACTACTGCTTCGAGCGGACATTGTAATTGCTGTTTATCTTGAAGCTGACACGATGCAACCACCTCGCACCTTTACGGATGTCCTCAGCCGTTCATTCAACATTATCCAAAGACATTCTGATCTGGCCTGGCGTCAACAAGCCGACGTGATTATCGAGCCCGACGTAAAACCATTTGTCTGGGACGACTTCACGCGTACGCCAGAAATAGTCGCTGCGGGTGAAGCCGCAACGCGGGCTGCCTTACCGAAAATTCGCGCTGTTCTTGGGGATGAGAAAGCCGACTCTGCCGCTTAGACTCATTTCTTATTTTGATTGAGCGGCGAAAAATTCGCCGGTCCACGCCTCGCTGACGGCAGCCGATGAAATCCTAGGCGCAGCATTCAATCAGTAGCCTGGGCGTGAGTGCTTACGTCATGGCAGTGAAACTTCAACGGTGATGGATTGACCTTCGCCTTTGCCTCGTTGGTTAAGCCATTTGCCTAGACCTTCAGCGAATCGTTCCGGGGTGAGGCGAAAACTGGCCTCCACCTTGCCGTCTGCAATAGGCAATGTGTCATCAAACTCAGCGGCGTTGGTGAAATTGCGCATGCAGAATTGATCGAGCCACTCCAGCGGGCAAGCGCGGCTCTCGCCGCGTATCACTATATTTACGTTAAATTTTTGTGCGTACATGTGCGGGTAGCACGACTTGGAAACTTCTGCGGTTTAATCAAGAACGTGCATAGCTAGCGGCAGCTTGAATCGTTAAGAAGCTCGCGGGCGCTTCACTGAGTGTACGAGTCCCACGGCTTCCAGCGTCCATATGAAATACCATCCGATATCGGGTTGCCACCATCGGAGGCCTAGGCGCGCGGAACCTGCATGGGAGTGATGGTTCTTGTGCCAGTTTTCGCCCCAAGCGGTAAGTTGGAAAGGGCCGAGCCACCAAACATTCTTACTGGAGTCGCCGTCAACAACGTCATCCAGGTGGGTAATACTGTTTACAAAGCACTGCATATGGAGCGTGTAAACAAGCCGAATAGCGCCCATCCAAAAAAAGCCCATCCATCCGAAACCAAGAACGAGCCCAATGCATAGCGACAAAAGAATAACCGGCGTTTCGGCCCAACCCCAGATTTTATAGATGCCACGATTAAGTTCAGGAGCCCAACGCTGCTTGTCGGCAGGTGCAGTTTGATACAACCAGCGAAGATGCGCCCACCAAAAGCCGCCTTGCTTGGGGCTGGAAATATCGTCGGGCGTGTCGGTGTTGGAGTGATGAAGCCGATGATAAGCCACCCAGCTCGCTGGGTGGCCGGCGCCGTTGAAAACAGCCCAAAAAATGAGAATCTGCTCAATGAATCTGTTTGTCTTCAGTGTCTTGTGGGCGAGCATGCGATGGTAACAAACGGTTGTTCCGAGGCCGCCGAAAGCAATGAAGAGCAGAGTCATGCCTAATACCTTCAGGCTGGGTAGCGGGAACAGGATCAATCCGAGAATTGTCAGCGCGTGAATGAGAACGAGGAAGCTAAAAACGCCCTCTTTGCGTCGGACTGGTTTCCAAAATGGCCGATCCCAGGGCTGAGCTTGTTTCATTACTAATTGTTCCATCTTTTCTCCGGAATGTGTCTCGTTGGGGTGCGAGCACTGGTGTGTAGCAATTGCAAACAGGCTATACAATACCATTTTCTTCAAAAGGTCGTTGGGGTTCTGTCCAATTGGAGACACTTTACAGTAACCGTTACTCTTGCTAAGAACCAAATTCTTGTTCTCCCGCATCTAGGGGCGGGGTGCTTCTGTGCGTTACTATTGTCTGACTTGCGATTACGACGGTACCCTCGCACGCGATGGCCAAGTAGCACGGTCTACGCTCGAAGCGCTGAAAAGAGTTTCGGCTTCGGGTCGCAAGTTAGTGCTGGCCACGGGACGTGAACTGAACGACCTATTACGCGTTTTCCCAGAAGTGGGTTTCTTTGACCGTGTCGTAGCTGAGAACGGCGCTGTTCTGTACGCCCCATCCACTCGTGAGCAACGCATCCTCGCAGATCCGCCGCCCGACGATTTCACAGAAGAACTGCGGCGTAGAGCTGTGCAGCCGCTTTCTGTTGGTCAATGCATAGTCGCGACGTGGCATCCCTTTGAGTCCGTGGTTCTTGAGGTAATCCGTTCCTCTGGCCTGGAATTACAAGTGATCTTCAATAAGAACGCTGTCATGATTTTGCCATCGGGGGTAAACAAGGGAACTGGCCTGCGTGTCGCATTGGATGAGCTTGGACTCTCGCCACACAATGTTGTGGGTATTGGCGACGCGGAAAACGATCATGCCTTCCTCGGTATCTGTGAATGCAGTGTGGCAGTAGGTAACGCGCTGCCGGCCCTTAAAGAGCGCACCGACTTGGTGACGACCGGTACTCATGGCGCTGGCGTGGAAGAGGCGATTGACCAGCTATTGGCGGACGATATGTTGAGCATAGCGCCCCGCCTTAAGCGTCATCAGATTCTTCTTGGGCGGACGTCTGATGGCGAAGGCTTTCTCTTGGATCCCTATGGGACACGGATTCTTGTCGTCGGACCCTCCGGTGGTGGTAAATCAACGATAGTTTCCGCGATCGTCGAAAGATTGATTGAAAATCAATATCAAGTTTGTTTGATCGATCCCGAAGGGGACTACGATGACTTTGAGACATTGGTGACCTTAGGCGGTACCAACCGAATTCCGGCTAGCTCGGAAATCCTGGAGGTGCTGAGAACGGCCGGCACGTCGATGAGTATAAATCTACTTGGCGTCCCGCTAGCAGACCGGCCTTCTTATTTCCTGAGTTTGCTCCCCAGGCTCCAAGAATTGCGCGCGCGTACTGGCCGACCTCACTGGATCATCGTTGATGAGGCCCATCATCTAATGCCTGCAGGGCTTGACTCGGCTAGCCTAAGCGTTCCACAAGATCTCGGGAGTTTCGTGTTGATCACGGTGCATCCCGCTCATGTTGCGCCGCCGATACTAAATTCCATGAATGGAGTTATAGCAATCGGACCACGCCCAGAAACGCTGATTGAACAATTGAATACTGCTGCTGGCACGGATTTGATCTTGCCACAACTTCCCGGGCCAGAAATCCGCTCGGGGCAGATGCTCGTGTGGATATTCTCAGAATCCAGCCAGCCATGCACGGTAGTGCTGGAAACCGGAAAAGCAGAACTGCGCCGTCATAAGCGCAAATATGCGACAGGTGAACTTGGCGAGGATAAGAGCTTTTATTTCCGCGGACCTGAGGGAAAACTCAAATTGAGAGCACAAAACTTGAATCTGTTCACCCAGCTTGCCGAAGGGGTCGACGATGAGACGTGGATACATCACCTGCGCAACAAGGACTATTCCACCTGGCTACGTGAATCGGTAAAGGACGATGTGATTGCAGATGAGATTGCGATCATTGAACAGGATCACGATTTGGGGCCTGCAGCCAGCCGCGCACACGTAATCGAAGCAATTCGTAGGCATTACACAGGGCCTGCTTTGATAGCACCCGCGCTGTAACTCAGTACCCGTCGAGAACCCAATATAAAGGTTTTTATGCAGGCGCTTACAGGAAAGACCTTATTGCTGGCTTAGGTCCAGCAATATTAGCCTTGCTATCATCATCTTGCACAATCCTCGCTTTTGGATAGGTGCCTGGCACCCCGAACAAGGGCACCTATCCCCCTCCTCTCCAACTCAAAAATCCAACTCAAAAACTCAAACCTACAAAGGAGCGACTTGCCTCGAAGAATACGGCTAACATAGAATAAACGCGTTCAAAAAGGGTACAACTCGTCAACTCATTCGACGTCCCTCTTCTCATTGACCGGTTCGCAACGTCGCATCCATGTTTGGATTGCGGCGCAATGCAGCCCTGACATTGTAGTGCGGTCGAATTCGCAGGGGGCAGCGTGGCCACTCCCGTTGAAAACTGGGTAGGTGAAGCAGCAAAGCTCACAAAACCCGATCGCGTAGTGTATTGCGATGGGTCCGAAGCCGAGAGCCAGCAAATTCTTGCTGAGATGCTACGCGAAAGTGGGTCCCTGCAACTTAACGGAAAAACTTACCCGAATTGCTACCTTCACCGCAGCAGTGCAAACGACGTAGCGCGCACCGAGCAACTCACCTTCATCTGCGCACCAAGAAAAGAAGATGTCGGGCCAACCAACAATTGGATGGATCCGCAGAGTGCGAAGGATAAGGTGGGCGCTTTGCTCGATGGATCAATGCGCGGTCGGACCATGTACGTCGTGCCATACATTATGGGCCCGGTTAATTCGCCCATCAGCAAGGTCGGCGTGGAAGCGACGGATAGCCCCTATGTCGTAGCCAGCATGAGGATAATGTCGCGAATCGGCAAAGTGGCGATGGACTGTCTCGATAGCTCCAGCGACGATTTTGTTCCCGGACTCCACTCCCTGGGTGACTTGGATCCGATGCGACGATACATCATGCACTTTCCGCAGGAAAAATTGATTTGGAGTGTGGGCTCCGGTTACGGCGGTAACGCAATACTCGGAAAGAAGTGCTTTGCTCTGCGCATCGCAAGCGTGATGGCGCGTGAGCAGGGTTGGATGGCTGAACACATGCTGATCCTGGGCCTCGAATCGCCGGGCGGCAAAGTCACGTATATGGCCGCGGCCTTCCCCAGCGCATGTGGAAAAACAAATCTGGCGATGATGGTGTCAGCGCTGGAAAGCGAAGGCTACCGCGTGTGGACGGTCGGCGATGATATTGCCTGGATGAGGATCGCACCCGACGGGTACTTGCGCGCGATTAATCCCGAAGCCGGATTTTTTGGAGTCGCTCCAGGGACCGGCCGCCATACCAATCCCAACGTAATGGAAGCAATTCGCAAGAACACCATCTTTACTAACGTTGCCGTGACGCCGGAGTATGAACCCTGGTGGGAGGGTATAGGAATTCCACCGCCCAAGGGGCTCATCAACTGGAAAGGCGAAGACTGGGACATTTCAAAGGGCCCCGCGGCGCATCCTAATGCCCGGTACACCGTACCCGCAAATCAAGCGCCAAGCATTTCGCCAAAGTGGGAAGCGCCGGAAGGCGTGCCAATCTCTGCGTTCATTTTTGGCGGCCGTAGGGCCCGGCTAGCTCCCTTGGTATATGAGTCGTTCGACTGGCAACATGGCACATTCGTGGGAGCTACCATGGCCTCCGAAACCACGGCAGCTGCGTCGGGCGCGTTGGGAGTTACGCGGCGCGACCCCATGGCAATGCTTCCCTTTTGCGGCTACAACATGGCGGATTATTTTGGTTACTGGCTGCAAATGGGAAGGAAGATCCCCCACCCACCAAAGATTTTCCACGTTAATTGGTTTCGACGCGGCTCAGACGGAAAATTCTTGTGGCCGGGGTTCGGGGAGAATGTACGTGTATTGAAATGGATTCTCGAACGTGTGGAGGGTCGTGGAGCAGCAGTGGAGACACCCATCGGGCACATTCCAGCACCAAGTGGTTTGACTTTGGAGGGCTTGGATATCTCTGCCGCAATTATAAATGAGCTACTCCGCGTGAGTCCAGAAGATTGGGAGCCCGAGCTCGAAGAAACAAAACAATTCTTCGACAAATTTGGTGATCGGCTACCTCGCGAAATCCGCGACGAACACCAAAAACTTACGCGACGCCTTCAACGGGTGGTATCTGCGTAGGTTACTAATGGTCACCGCCGGCGCGATGTAATGGCACGCTGACAGGCGGGCTATCATCAGCTTCCAGCGACACTGACTCGCGTTCAGCATAAAAATCGGGCCGACTTTTAAGCAAACGGACGCACCGGTTCCAGCGAAGTATACTGTCATCGTTCCCCGGCGGACGAATCTTCTCCGCCTCTGCAAAGCAACGCATAGCGTCTTCGACTAGCGGCAGTAGAATGCGTGCAGGATAGCCACTGCGAAGCTGTACCTTGGCCCGGCGCTCTTGTAACAATCCGGTGTAATACAATTTCTCATATGCATCACGGAGCGCCTGGAAAATTGCATGCACTTCAGCGTACCGATCGCCCGATCCGCCGGTAAATTGATCGGTAATGGCTAGTCCGAGCATGCGGCTAGCTAATTGGTGGTTTGGATCCACAGCAAGGATGTCGCGGCAAATGGACTCCGCCTCCTCAGGTTCGTTGAGATAGCGGTACAGCTCAACCTTGGCAATTGCTTCTGGAATACCGGCTTTGGAAATGGATTTTAGTTGGTAATCCATGAGGCCTCTTCTGCGGCGTCCAGGAACATCTCTTTAGAACTTCGATGAGACCAGCCGCCGCCTAATGAATATTCCACAAAAGGTATCCCGCCACCACTGTTCCCATAACCGCTCCGCCGTAGCAGCAGAAGTTAATCACTTCGTTGAGATGTTTGATTTGCAAGCCGTCGTAGAGCGTGTAGCGAAACCGGTGCGCCCAGTGAAAAAGCGGTAAGGAACACAAAACGAACAGGTAAATTCGCACCAATGGATGTGCTACGAGCACCATTAGGCTTGCGTATTCCGGAGCCTTGATCCATCCCAGTGGAAACGCCA
Source organism: Candidatus Dormiibacterota bacterium (assembly GCA_035602135.1). Lineage (GTDB taxonomy): Bacteria > Acidobacteriota > Terriglobia > Acidiferrales > UBA7541 > Acidiferrum. The sequence goes on along the minus strand of DATNMX010000141.1, from coordinate 12,026 downwards.
GGCCAAACAAGAAGAGATGAACAGGAATCAGGAACGCAGTGACCACGCCACCCGCACTGAAGAGCATCCATAGCAAAGGCTCAAGCCGCAGCTGGGTTTCTTTTGCCATTTATCCCCGCAATAAAAACCAGGCTATCACTGCCGAAACCACGATCCATGCCACGAAGTTGGGGCCGCTGATTAAGAGATCAGGCACGCGCTTTCCGCCGAGTCGGACAGCCATGGCCCGTGGCGCCAGATTGAACCAGGTAATCGTATGAAAAACGACGAAAAAGAAGCTGATGGCGTTCAATGCAATCACCAATGGATTTTTCAGCCAGTTCTCGAAATCCGCGTACGCCTGTGGCCCTCGGGATAATGCGTAGAGTTGCACGAGAGTGATCACAACAAAATACGCGCCGAAAATACTGCTCATCTCGCGCAAGACGAATTTCAGGTACTCCCCGCGCTGAAGCCACCAGTAAGTCGACACACGCCTGCGATACCATTTCGGGTGGTAAGGCGTATAACTTGGCGCGGTGCCGCTCGACTTCACTTTTCACCCCAGGGCAACAACATCGATTTGAACCATTCTTTAGCGGCGGTCAATTTGTATTGCTGGATGGCACCCGCGGGATCCACATGCTTTGGGCAAACCTCGGTACATTCGCCGACGAAAGTACAAGCCCAGATGCCTTCATGCTGGGAAAGAGTCGTGAACCGCTCCTTGGCTCCCTGGTCACGTGAATCGAGGTTGTAGCGCTGCGCCAGCGCAATAGCGGCCGGGCCGCTGAAGAGAGGATCGAGCCCGTAGACTGGGCACGCCGCATAGCACAGCATGCAGTTAATGCACATGCTGTACTGCTTGTAGATATCCAGTTGTTCTGGGGTTTGCAGGTATTCGCCCTCGGACAGGGGTTTTTCTTCCTTGCGGATGATCCAGGGCTTCATTTCCACTAGCTTGTGCATGAAATCGGTCATGGCGATGACCAGATCGCGCACGACCGGGAAATTGCGGAGCGGCTCAACGCGTACCGGAGTCGGGGCGTAGTCAGCCAGGAATGTGGCACAAGTAAGTTTGGGCTCCCCGTTTACCATCATCCCGCAACTTCCACAAATGCCCATGCGGCAGGACCAGCGATAGGTGAGCGAGCCGTCGGATTTGTCCTTGATATAGTTCAACGCGTCCAGCACAACCCAATCTTTGCGGTACGGGACCTCGAACGTCTCGAGGCGCGGAGCGGCGTCACGTTCGGGAGAGAAGCGGGCTATTTCGAGTTTGATGGTCTCCGCCATATCGTCTAATTCGCGCCCGCTTTCTGCGCCGGCTGTCCATAAACGCGTTCACCGGGCGGCCAGCGCGTAATCTTAACCGGAAGGTATTCGACCCGCGGCCGACCGTCTAGCGTGCGACAGACCAGCGAGTGAGCGAGGAACTTCTCGTCGTCGCGAGCAGGAAAATCGGTGCGCTGGTGCGCGCCACGCGACTCCGTGCGTTGCAAGGCTGATTGGACCATTGCTTCAGCCACGTCCAGCATGAAGGAGAGTTCGAAAGCCGTGGTCAAATCTGTGTTGAATGTCAAGCTGTGGTCGTCGAGGGCGACATTGGCCGAGCGCTGTTGGAGCTTGTGCAAATTTTCCTGCGCAGCGCTCAGAGCAGAACCATTCCGGTAGATTCCCGCACTCCCTTCCATGGTGAGTTGCATTTCCTCCCGCAGCGCCGCCACGCGCTCCCGGCCGCTGGTCTTACGGAGGAATTGTTCTTCGATACGCCGTTGCTCATCGATTGCCTGAGCCAGAACAGCACTCGCCGGACGTACTTGTCTGGAGGCAAATTCCGCAGCCGCCGACCCAGCGCGCGCGCCAAAAACAAGAAGTTCCGGTAAAGAGTTTGACCCCAAACGGTTTGCACCGTTGATGCTGACACAGGCGACTTCCCCCGCGGCGTAGAGCCCCGCCAAGGGCGTCGCTCCATGAATGTCGGTGCTCACGCCGCCCATCATATAGTGAACCACTGGCCGGACAGGGATTAGTTCCTTCACCGGATCGATGTTCTGGTATTTGAGGCACAGCTCGCGGACGAACGGCAACTTCGTGTCGATTATTTTTTCGCCTAGGTGCCGAAGATCCAGATGAACTACGGGACCATACGGACCTTCGATGGTGCGTCCTTTCTCGTTCTCCTTGACGAAGGCCTGCGAGAGGCGATCACGTGGCCCCAATTCCATCGACCGCATGACCGGCTTTGGCTGCGGTGTGCCCAGGTTATAGTCCTGCAGGTAGCGATAGCCGTCTTTATTGAGAAGATGGCCGCCTTCGGCGCGAGTAGCCTCGGTAATCAGAATTCCGGTAAAGGGCAGTCCCGTTGGATGGTATTGGATAAACTCCATGTCCTTCAAAGGAGCACCTGCGCGGTAGGCCAGCGCCATGCCGTCGCCGGTTTTGATGCTGGCGTTCGTTGTGAACGGGAAAACGCGGCCGCAGCCTCCAGAGCACAAGATTACGGATTTGGCGATGATCGCCTGGATTTTTCCCGACGTCAGCTCAATGGCCACCACTCCTTGAACGCGGCCATCATCGACGAGCAGCTTCGTCACAAACCATTCGTCGTATCGAGCGATTGCACGGTATTTGAGAGTGGTCTGAAAGAGCGTGTGCAGCATGTGGAAGCCCGTTTTGTCGGCAGCGAACCACGTCCGCATTTTTTTCATTCCGCCGAAGGCGCGGACTGCAATGTGTCCATCCGGTTCGCGGCTCCAGGGACAACCCCAGTGTTCCAGCCGCAGCAATTCCTCAGGTGCTTCCTTGACGAAAGCCTCTACAGCGTCCTGATCGCAAAGCCAGTCCCCGCCAGAAATTGTGTCGTAGGCATGTTCGTCGAGTGTGTCGCCGGGTTTGACGACACCGGCAGCGCCGCCCTCGGCGGAGACCGTGTGGCTCCGCATGGGATAGACCTTAGAGACAACGGCCACACTGAGATTTGGATTCACTTCGGAAACAGCAATCGCGGCTCGGAGGCCTGCCCCGCCTCCCCCGACCAAAAGAACGTCATGGTTCGTAACGTCCATCGTAAGAGAAATCGGGACGTCCAGACTGTGGTTAGCTGGGTGCCAGCCTCTGGAAAACAGGCGTGACTCTACCTGCCGCACCTCGGCGTTGTCAAGCAGCCCTTACGCCAGCACTTACAAGCAGATAGGTTCGGGAACGAGGACGAGGGAATCCGATCAAAGAATGCTTTCAATTTCGGCATCGATCGATACATGCGTAGCGGGCACCCCGTTGATGGAGTATTGCGCGCCGCCAAATTCCGAAAAGTGAAAAAATCGGCTGATGTGGTAGTCCTCGTCGTAGCCAGAAAAGAGACGTTCGGTTTCGGCGGGTGTAAGACCAAAGGCCGAGAGCGGCACGGGCGTTCCAAACTCGCCAGCCAGGGAACGGTAAAGCCTGACTAGATCCCGCAAAGGCATTATCGGTGCTCGGCGAGCGGCCTCGGCGCTCATGGGCATCTCCTGGCGCTGAGTGTACTGCCAGCCAAACAATAAGGGAAGAGCGCACCTCAAACGAGGGCCCATTTGTAGACCCATGCTGGGATTGGGTAAGATGTTCATGGGTCTTTACAACACAGGAGAATCGATAATGAATATTTCCGTGGGACAACGGGCGCCGGATTTTGCTTTGAAGGACCAAACCCAGAAGGAAGTTAAGCTATCTGATTTCGCGGGGAAGAAAAACGTAGTGCTGATGTTTTATCCGCTGGACTGGAGTCCAGTCTGCACCAGCGAGCATTCTTGCATCGTTAATGAGATGAAAGCCTTCGCGAGCCTGGACGCCGAGGTGCTAGGCGTAAGTGTTGACAGTGTATGGTCACACAAGGCCTACGCGGAAAAAATGGGGATTCCATACTCATTGCTGGCGGATTTTCAGCCGCGTGGAGCGGTAGCGGACAAGTATGGTGTCTTTCTGGGAGAAAAAGGCATATCTGGACGCGCCATTGTTATCATCAACAAGCAAGGTACAGTAGCGTGGGTCAAGAACTACGACATACCCGTGGTGCCGGACCTAAAAGAAGTATCGGCCGCGCTTCAGCAGGTTAAAGCCACGGCTGCCTAAAAGTCGGTGTGTCGGTGTACTTGTTGTTCAAGAACAACAGCTGGCAGGCCTCGCCGATACTCTTCTTCTCTGAAAATGATCATTTCTTTGTCGCGTGTGCACGCTCTGTCTCACCGGCAGAGGTGGGTTCGACGAAGGAACGCACCAGAAGAACCAGCTGCCAGCGCTGTTCCTCGGTCATTCTCTTTTTGAAAGCCGGCATCGGCTTTCTGCCTTCGCTAATTTGATAAAAGATTTCGCCGTCAGTGACGCCGCTCATGCGCTTGGCGTCTGTGAGATTAGCGGGTGCCGGGTGGTGTGTCATGGATTCAGGCCCGTCCCCCTTGCCTGTTTCACCATGGCATTGCGCGCAATTCTCCAGATACAGGTCTTTGGCAGCCTTAATTGCGGCACCGGAACGCTGAACGGGATTTCTCAATTTTTTAGCTTCTTCGGGAACGACCCATTCCGTCTTCTGCATGGCTGCAAATACGATGGAGATACAAATCAAGGCAAAAACGGAGGGAAGAGCGATCTTGCGCATTCTCAAGCTCCGTTGCGCATTTGTATTCATAGGCTGATCAAAAACTCACAAGAAAATTCTCGCATAAAGCGTGTGGCAACGAAAGGAACGCGGCAGCCGACGAATTAGCCGGCAGATTATGCTTGAATGCAAATTTTAAGCAAATTGATTCAGTCAGGATCGCAAGATAAGCCAGAGGAGTTCCGCGTTAAAGAAAAGGATGGCGGCAGCGACGACCCACGCGATGACGGTCGTGCTGCGCGAGTTAGTCAATTCGCCCATCTTTGCGCGGTTACTCGTGAACTGAATCAATGGGATAACGGCAAATGGCAACTGGAAGCTCAACACAACTTGGCTAAGGACCAGAAGCGCGGTGACTTTGGATTCCCCGGCGATTCCGATGACCAGCACGGCAGGAAGAATTGCGATTGAACGCGTGATAAGTCGGCGAAGCCACGGCTTGAGGCGGATCTCCAGGAAGCCTTCCATTACGATCTGGCCAGCGAGCGTGCCGGTCAACGTGGAATTTTGTCCAGACGCCAGTAGCGCACAAGCAAACAGCGTACTCGCAAGACTCGCCCCGAGAACGGGACTTAGAAGTTTATAAGCATCAGCGATTTCAGCCACGCCGTGAAGGCCCCGGCTGTGAAATGCCGCGGCCCCTAGTATCAGGATGGCCGCATTGATAAACAGGGCAAACCCTAAGGCTACCGTGGAATCGAAAATGGCATACCGAACAGCCTCGCGACGGTCACGAATAGAAGTCTCAAAGGCGCGAGTCTGCACGATGCTGGAGTGCAAATAGAGATTATGTGGCATGACCGTCGCACCCAGAACGCCAATGGCGATATACATCATCTCGCGATTGCGAAGAATCTCGATGTGCGGGATGAAACCAAGCGCAGCTTCGCGCCAGAGTGGCTGGGCGAAAAAGATCTCGTACGCGAAACACGCTGCTATGGAAGCCATTAGCGTGCAGACAAAAGCTTCGATTAACCGAAAGCCACGGCCTTGCAATGCCAACACGATCAGCACATCGAGCGCGGTAATGAGCACGCCGGCAAGTAACGGCAGGCCAAATAGGAGTTTCAAAGCCACGGCCGACCCAAGTACTTCAGCCAAGTCGCAAGCAGCGATGGCGATTTCGCACACTATCCATAGAAACAACGCCGTGCGATGTGAATAATGTTCACGGCACGCTTGGGCCAAATCACGTCCCGTGGCAATACCCAGCTTTGCGGAAAGCGCCTGGAGGAACATTGCCATCAAGTTGCTCAACAAAACGACGCTCAGGAGCGCATATCCGAACTTGGAGCCTCCCGCGATGTCCGTCGCCCAGTTCCCGGGATCCATGTATCCGACGGCTACCAGATACCCGGGACCAGCAAAAGCCAATATCTTGCGAAACCACGACGCGCCTGCCGTGATCGGAATAGTCCGATAAGACTCGGGAAGCGAAGGCAGTGCTATACCGCCGCGCATGGCGGAAGTCGACCATAAACGTGAGGTTGTTTCAGCGCTGATGGGCTGTCTCGTTTCGAATGGAGGTGGGACCGTCGGTGCCATAACAAAAGGTGTTAACTGCAATAAATGCCATTATTAAACTACAATTAATGTCTTCAGCTGTCAATCGACTGGCGTCAGAGTTTTCTGTATACGCAACAAATACATTCTATAACGCCGAGCACTACAAGCTAAGCCTCACTGCTTGTGGTAACTTCAAAGCGGCATTTCGGGAGACAGAAGCGATGGATGAACAACGACAGGTACCTGGACAGGTACAAATCAAAGCGGACGAGAAGGAACTTCAGGGCCAATACAGCAATTTGGTCATGATTCATCACAACCTGGAAGAATTTACGTTGAATTTTATCTATATCTTTCCCAACGGTGCACAAGGCAAACTCATCGGCAGCATGATCGTCAGCCCAGGTCACGCCAAACGTATTTGGCGGGCCCTCAGTGAGAATATTGCGCGGTATGAAGCGCAGTTCGGGCCGATTAAGGAATCGCCTGAGGGTAGCGGCATCACGCCCAATGTGGGTTTCGTACAGTAATTTTGACGAGCGGCTATCTTAACGTTGGATGTGGGCGGCGAACGATACGGAAGTACTGGCTGAGCCTCTTCCCTTTTTCTTGCCGCCGGACGCAACCTAATCTCCTTTTTCCTTGCCTTCCGTGAAGATGGGGTTTTGCAGGGTTCCGCTGACTCTAAAGGGAAACGATAATTTTCCATCCTCCAGGGTGGCACCAGAAAGTCGCGCTAAAATGTTCTTGAAGAAACTTTGCTTGGTCGTGATTTTGGCGATGCCCTGATAGTTTAGTTTCTCTGACCCATTTACGCTGATGCTGCCTGATCCGTCCACATCGACGCCGTAACCGTCGATGTCGATCCTGCGCGAGAATATTTGTTGATTGGCCAACTCCCAGTCGGTGGAAATAAAGGAAAATGAAGAAGGCTCTAGTTTAGCCGGGCCCAGATCGTTGAAGTGTACGAGCTTCACGAGATTCGCGTTGAGCTCCAAGCTCGGGACCTGACCGTTCCGGACTGTTACTTGACCCCCTCCGTGGATTCCCGCCCACGGGCTCGTTGAGTGCTGGATTTCTCCTGCCAACTTCACCTCGCCCTCCATTCTCCCAGTCATCTTGCCGCGCCCGCCCGGGAACGTGGCGAGAAGCTGGGCTACATTGATTCCCTTCATTCGTGCGTTAGTCTTAAAACTGGGATTTTTCCCTGCCAGGTCAAACGAGACATCCCCCGCCGCGTTACCGTCATAGGCTTCCCCGCGGACGTCGGTAAAGAACACATCCCTCGCTTGCAGCCGGATCTTAGAACTTACATCCTTGGCGTGAATCGAGCCGAACCGAAGCGCCGTCGCTTTCAGATTTCCCTCCGCACCCAAAAAGGAAGGGCTAGTAGACGAAGAATCAGGGTCAGTAAACGCGCGGAGGTCCACTTGCTCCAACCTGCCGGAAACATCATGAGCTTCGAAAAACACCACTCCCGGCTCATCGGACGGTAAAAGATTCGACACGCTCAACTGCCCGCCTTTAATGTCTACCGTTGAGATCTTGCCCAGAGAAAAAATATTTCCTGGAATTGCCGATTTAGGATTTTCGAAATTCCACGGGCCATCCGGATCGGAAATCAAATTAATAACCGGGTTCTCCATGGCCAGCGTTTTGATGATCACTTGGCGGTGCAACAGAGACCGACCGGCGAGTTCGGCATCAATCCTCCTCACCGTGACAAAATACCCTTCGGGAAATTCCGTGGGATTTTTTAAGCCAAGTTCGTCGACGCGAATTGTGACTTTCGGGAAAATCGTAAGCGTAAGGTGCCCGATTTCGGCTTTCTTTCCGCTTACCCGCTCCAAATAGGCGACGACCTGCGGGCGATAGTGATCCACGTTGAGTAGCGGGGGAACTACAAACACTACCGCGACAACAAATATAGCGGCGAGTCCAACAAAAATGATGGCTTGCTTGCGGCGGGTGCTCATAGCGGATTCGAGACGCCGTGTAGAACTCTGCGATTGTGCTCCCAACGAATTAAATTATACGCCTGGGGCAAGCTGACACACTCTTGTACCGCGTCTTTGAAATGGCAGCGCGCGCACGCTCTACGATTGTCATAAGGTCGCATGCAACTCACCAAAGCCCGGTCCGGAGTCCTTGACTCTGTATTTTATGCTCAACTAAGATGCCTGCGAACTGTCTAATGGGTTCGCGGCACAGGCACACAGTAAACACTGACGGAGGCGGAGCGATGCAAGCGACCGATCGATCGAAATCTTCTCACCTTGGTTACGATAATCTGGCGATCTACCGCATGGTGGTTCTGCTGGCCATCGGCACGCTTTTTCTTTCCGGCGGTTGCGGCAAGTCCAACAAAGAATCTTCGCCCGCCCCTCAATCCGGGGCCGCGACGCCAGCAGCGACGGCCACTCCAAGCTCGCCCGCAAAATCCGCGACCGCTACGAGTACGTCCAGTGTCGGCGCCACGGCGGAAACGACGGCTAAACTAGCCGCAACGGAATGGGCGCTTAAGCAGGATGAGATCAAGCACGACCCGAACGGTCAGTGGGCTATCCAAGCAACCGCATCTTCCAGCTACAACGACGCGCAAGGGCAGGCCGGTTGGTCTCCCAATCAAGCCACTGGCGCCCCCAACGTGGACAAGTATGGCGACGACGACAAGGCTTGGACCTCTAAGACACCAGATGGCGGCATCGAATGGCTTGACTTAAAGTATCCAAAACCGGTCCATGCTAGCGAGGTTCGCGTGCGGGAATCATTCGGCTCAGGTGCCGTTATTAAAGTGGAAGTCTTCGATGAGGCGGGGGGCGCCCACGCGGTTTGGGCAGGCAACGATCCCACGACAGAATTAAACTACTTGATGGTGAAATTCCCTAAGACTGATTTTAAGACGGACCGCGTCAAGGTGACGCTGGCCACCAATGTCATACCAGGTTGGAATGAAATCGACGCCGTCCAACTTGTGGGAACCGATTAGTAGCGCATTATCGTGGACATACCGCGGTTCAACCGGATAATAATTGGACTTTAGTCAGTAATCGCCTGATATGCCAGCGCGTGCACTTGACGGTCGAGGCTCAAATCCCCCATCGGATGCAGCTGCGCCATAAAAACCACAATCATCTGTTCTTTTGGATCGATCGAAAATGCTGTGTAGAAAAAGCCTCCCCAATTGAATTGTCCCGGCGAACCAAGTTCGGAGAGCGGCGATTTCACACCATCGATACCGAAGCCAAGTCCAAAGCCTTGGTTTGGACTAATTTTTCCTAACTGATCATGGGACATGAGTTCAACGGACTTGCGGCTCAATAGCCGCGAGTTCCCAATCTTGCCGCCATCCAGCATCATCTGACAGAATCGCGCATAGTCCGCAGCCGTGGAAACGAGCCCGGCGCCGCCTGCAAAGAGCTTCTTGGGACTGTGATAAGGGTAGTCAGCCGAATAGACCATCGATCCTTCGGTGATCGGAGTATCGGGAAAGCGATTCAGTCCTCGGTCGGCGTAGTAAGTGTATGCGGCGGCCAGTCGATCCAGCTTGTCGTCGGGCGGATAAAAGTACGTGTCCTTCATGCCCAGCGGCTGGAAGATGCGAGTGCGGAAGAATTCATCCAACGGCTTCCCGGAGACTACTTCCACCAGGCGGCCTAAGACATCCACTCCCAGACTGTATTCCCAGCGATCCCCGGGGTTAAAGAGCAACGGGATACTCGCCAATTGCTTTACGCTGTCCCCAATTGTGCCGTCGTACTGAAGTAATCCGTGCGCCACATTCCCGTCCTTGTACATCGGACCGAGGTCGGGATCCCAATGGTAGGTAAGTCCCGACGTGTGCCGGAAAAGGTCACGAATCGTGATTTCTTTAGTCGCAGGAATCGAGTAAGGCTTGCCCGACGCAGGTTTAACGAGGACTTTGGGATTCTTAAACTCGGGCAAGTATTTCGAGACGGGGTCGTCGAGGAGAAAGGCACCCTCTTCGTACAGCATCATAGCCGCCACGCTCGTGATCGGCTTGGTCATGGAGCAAATTCGGAAGATTGCGTCGGGCCGCATCGGCTTGGCGGCCTCGCGATCCAGCATGCCCTGCGCCTTGAGCCACGCCACATGGCCGCGGCGAATTACCAGCGTGACGGCGCCCGCGATTCGTTTGTCGTCAATGTTGTGCTGGACCGCCGTGGCAATCCGCTCCAGGCGTTCTGACGACAGTCCAATGGTCTCGGGCTTTGCAACGGGTAGTTCTTGCGCCACTGCGGTCGTGGCAAGGACCAGCACACAAAGGGCGGCAATGTTTATTTTGCGACGCATCGCGTTGGGAATCTCCATGGTCCGCATTGTTCCTTTTCTCCGGGTATCCGTTGGATTGCGGGCCTCAGATTGTATATTATCTATTCATGGTTTGGGCCTGTAGCTCAGGTGGTTAGCGCGCGCGCCCTGATAAGGCGGTTGGGCCTGTTTCACTAAACTTCTGATTTCAAATCTAATAACGGTATTTCCTCTGGTTTAGAGCAGTTTCATCTCATTCGCTTTTGCGCAAGGGGGGTGGCCAGACGAAGCGCAACTCTTGGTTCAGTTGATCTCCCACTTTTGACTTTTGACCCTGATTTTCCGCCATCTAACGTGCTACACGGTCTCTCTGGATGATATGCATCTCAAGGAATATCTCTATTGTCGCTCCCAGAAAAGCAAAACCCCCCGTCAGAACTGAACGGGGAGCGATGCAGATGAAATGATAACTAGAGACTAAGCTATTGCCTTCCTCCCCATGAAACCAACCAAGCCAAACAAGCCGGTGGCCAACAGCACCAAGGATGATGGTTCAGGTATTGCGGTTGCGCCGCTCGAGGTCAGATTGAGCGTGAAATGGCCGTCCACCGGAAGCCCTTGCAAATTGATTTCGATGAACGACGGGCCAAATGTCACGGCAGAATTGGACAATCCGGCTATGTCCGTCGTCAGGGTGAAGCCGGTCAAGGACCCACCACTGAGGAAGGTCAGTCCAGTAAAATCGAAGCCATTAAATGTTGTACCTGGAGAGTTGTCGTAAGCACCACCAACGTTTGAAAAAATGTAAGAAATGGCAGAAAGCCCCACGCTGAATGTTTCAGTTCCAGGAATTCCAGAAAACGGTGCGCAGATAGGGGAGGTGCCTGGACAGGATAAAGAGGAGCCGACTGCGATGGTGTCAGTTGCGCCGGCGAAAGCAATCGTGGACGTATTCGGGTCCAACCAGGTAATTCCCACCGAGCCGGTCAAGCTGTCGGCATGGGTAACGCCCGGAGAAAGCAGGAGAGCGCAACCAGCAGCCACAATCGCCAGTACATAGAAACCGAGCTTTCCCATAAAGTCTCCTTTTCTAACTTTCTGCCCCACATGATGAGATGCCAGCTAGATGCACAAAGTGTGCAACGAATTTCACGAATGACCGGGCAACGGTGCGGAATCTCCGGGTGGTCGAAACGCTGGCCTGCCCACCTGCTACGCTCCGGTCACGACTGCCGGTCGGAGTAGGTTGTCATGGAACCCTGGGGTTACCAAATTCCGCATCTATGCGCAGATTATAGAACGGGACGGGGTGGCCAGGTCAAAGGAATTGATTGTCGTAGTCAGGTGTCTGCACCGCCAAGCAGCATTGTGTCTCGCCGAATCCGGTGCCTCATGCAAGTGGACGATAACCGCGTAATCGGAAACGAAGTCTACTTGCAGGGGTCTCAACAGCTAAAGTCGTTTCGCGAGCGTTGATTCAAACGGAACACTACCCTGTCTGGTTCTGCTGAAAGCAAGAACCACTGCCGAGAGGCAACAACCGCGAACTGAAGGACCTTGAAAAACTTTTTCACGCGCTCCTCCTGAGCGCGTCAGGAGAGCTTTTGCCTCTTGACAAAGACTTATCATGGATGTC
>DATNMX010000140.1:0-6244 GCA_035602135.1 Candidatus Dormiibacterota bacterium | reverse complement strand
AAACAGGCCGGGCAGGTTAGGGCGACACGATGAACGGTAGGGACAGAAAAGGATGCTCTTCACGCACCAACGGAGGGGTGTGCCGGAAGAGCGAAGGAACCCAGAAAAAAACTCTTGTAAATGGCCGGCGTCGTTAGAGATAACGCCAGTGCTCTATCGGAGGCACGTTTTTGCGAATAAGTTAAGGCGGGCACGGTGCTCTGCGCGCGTTCTATAAAACCGTTTGAACGAAGCCGCCCGTGGTTGCGGCGGACACGGGCTAATGGCTAATGGGAATTGAATCTTTTTCCGGCTGCAACCTATTGATTTTGCATTGCTTAGGAATTCGGGGAAAAGCGCAAATTGCGATTCAAAGCTCCACAATGAAGCATGGCGTTGTGAGCATAGCACGCGAAGCGTCTGCCGCGCCAGCGGCTAGGTTCAAATGGGGTTCTCGAAAGTCGGCACACAAGCAGATTACTCAGCACCACGCTTGTCCAACGGAGCTTCTGGACTAGGAGCGGCGATCCCGGGGTCCGATTAGGGGCTGGTCAGGATCAATAACTCTATTACTTTCCCCGGTAGCTTTGTCGGATCGTCTGAAAGTCCTGCTGAATGACCTTCGACTGTTCGATCAGCGTTTCCAGGTCCTTTACGTGGAAGCGAACTGCGCGGCCAAGCTTTACGAATGGGATCTCGCGATGCCAAATCTTGGGGTATGGAGTGGCCAGCGTGGTTCCCAAGTACTCCGCGGCTTGGCGCACGGTAAAGCAACCGAAATCCCTTACCGAAGTTCGATAGCGCGGAGGCGGCAAATCGCACAATTTGAATAAGTTACTTGCGTGCTGGGAACCAAGAAACAGAAAAGAGATGCACAGGTTATGCAACGTTTTGCCCAAATTGGTCACATCTGCTGTACAACTCGTTTGTTTTCAACGGCTAAAGATGGCGCGGTGGGTGCACTGACATTATTAACCGCGGGAGTCTCGGAGGGGTTGTCCCGGCCAAGTTCTCCACGGAGCTAAGCTAAACTTTAAAATGAGGAGTGCCATATGAAAATTGTAAAGTTAGCCCTGCTAGTGGTGGCTGGGGTGGCTATGTTGCTTGCCGCCGGCCCGGCACGGGCTCAAGAAGGAACAAACGTATTCCCGACGTGTCCAAATTTCTGGCCACTCGGAGCACAAACCGAGGATCCTGTGGAGAATGCCTTCCTCGGATGCTCGGCTTTTATCACAGTCAACTCGGACGGCCCAACGATAGCGTTTAACGCTCAAGGCGACACGGAAGACAGTATGGTTGGGTTGTTAAACAATACCAGCGATTTCATCACTTCAATTTACATCCAGGGGGACGAGCCGTTCGATTTGGACAGTGATTTTGGACTTAGAAGGTGTCCAGTGCTGACTCTGAATAACCTGACGCCTGCTCCCTGTACGGGGTATGAAGGGCCGGGAACGCACTTTGAAATAATCGATAGTACGGCCGGCGTGGTGGTTTTTGATAATGGAGGACTAGCGCCGGGTGCAACCGTTTACTTCGGCCTGGAAGGCGCTTCTACTCCCGAGAACATCGCTGTGCCGGAACCTTCTTCGCTGGCTCTGCTAGGCAGTGGGCTGGTAGGAGTGGGCCTGTTGCTCGGAAAACTCAAAGCGTAAAAGCTTTGAGACCTCCAGTGGTTATGGAGGCGAGGCACTTATATAATGCCGGCATCCCGCCGGCAAACGAAACATGGCGAAGCGGTGGTGCTGTCTGGAAAGACGGCACCACCGCTTTTGCTTTTTGTGACTTGGGGGGAACGCTCCGAATAATTCAGCCGACATTTTACTGCGATGCAGAAATGTTGTGACTGTTTAAGCCCAGCCCGCGACACGATGATAATGGTAATATATTTTGCCCAACGCGGCCCGCGGCTCCAAATAGCTCAGCTGAATTAACGTTTTATTAGGGTTGATGCTCTGCGTCACTTGACGGCATAACAATGTCGGCTCCTTGACCCGAGTAAACTTTGGTTGTCTGAGGACCAAAGGCTTAAAGTGGGCTGCGAAGCAAGAAAAATTCCAACCGAAGGAGATGTGTTTTTTCTTGACTTCTCCCTTTACAGAACTTGTCAGGGACTGACTCTCGGAAGGATGTATCATTGTCGATCGGAACGCACGCTCTTGGAATGTGAAAGGCATAAACGCTCATGCGGCTGAAGAGGCTGAGCTTGTGCCTGCAGGCTGACGAGGGAGTCACAACTGGGCGAGGGTGGTCTGTCAATCTCGACATTTTCCGAATTGTGTTCCTCGGCGCTGTCGCCTTTCCCTGGGCTATCAGAAACCTCAACTGGACTTACACCATTTTGCCGGGACTCCCTCGCGAGATCTGGTCCACAATCTCGTTCTATCAGCTGATCCCCTACGAAGTGCTGAGCAATGTGAGTTTGACGAAGGTACTCGTCCTCATGAATTTGCTGTTCATTTTTCTCGGCCTGATCGGCGTCTGCACCCGAACAGCCATCACCTTCGCTCTCATACTTTCTCTATATCTTTTTGGCTTGCCGGAAAACCAAGGTCACGTCGATCACTGGCATCACATCATCTGGTTTCAAGCATTATTGGCTGTAGGTCCTTCGGGCCGATTCCTCTCGGTCGACTCGATTCGAAAGGCAATCCGGCGTGCAGATGGAGGATACATCGAGGCGCCGATCCAAACATTTGATGCGCTTTGGACACTTCGCTACGTTTGGCTCATGCTTGGACTACTCTACCTTATTCCTGGAGTAGCAAAGCTCGTGAAGACACTCACAATGGGATGGGCATCTGCCCCAAACCTGCGGAATGTTCTCTGGGCCAAATGGTTCGAAGGCTCGTTATTCGTTCCTGGTGCAAAACTTCCTCTCCGGGCGGATTTGTTACCCTCTCAGCTGCTCGAAATAGCAGGGCTTGGTGTAATAGCCTTTGAAATAGGCTTCCTCCTCGTGGTCCTATTCCGTTGGCTGAGGCCATGGTTGGCAATTGCAGGGGTCGGATTCCATGTGGGCAACGGCTTCATTCTGCGCATTTGGTTTACCACTTTGATTCCGATCTACATCTGTTTGATCGATTGGGCTTCAATTGGGCGGGTCCTATATCGTAAAAAAGGGCCACTATTGGTGCTGTACGACGGAGATTGCCAATTGTGTCGGCGAACGATCGCCATTCTTAAAACATTGGACTTATTCGAGGTTTTGGAGCCCAAGCCTATCACCAATGATTCGGAGATGCTGGACCAGTTTCCTGGGATTAGCTATGAGCTCCTCCTACGCGACCTTCATGCGGTCGCCAGCGAGAAGACGGCAGCCGGTTACGATGCGTACATCTTGATTGCCAGACATCTATTTGCGCTATGGCCAGTATCTTTCCTCATGCGATTCCCACCGATCGCTTGGTTCGGTCGCAAAGTGTATCGACGCGTTGCCGTTTCGAGGCATTGTGCTCTCGTCCCTCCTAAGCCTCGGCGAGATTCGATAGCTGAACCTGAAGCCCGCTTGGTTCATGTGTTCGGGATTGCCCTCCTTGCGTGCCAACTGGCCATAAGCAGCATCATGTTTCTGGACGTTGAGCTACATGGTTTCACCAGCCAACTTCCCGCGCGAGCGAGCCGGGCTGTGTGGCGAATCGCCCGGTGGAAGCCAGTTTGGCCGTTTGCCTCTTACCCCACCTTTGCGGAGCCGACTCCTGACGTAATTGAAATCTGGGAAGCCCGGTGGGTTCTGCCGGAAGGCGAGGTGCGCGTCAGCCCCGACGCCTATGCGGCAGCATTCGGGAATTCGGGACTCGTCTGGCATATTGTGAATACAGCTTGTACCGAGACTGACCCTGGCCGTTTTCGGAATTTGTCCATTGGCCTCACTCGAACTCTTTGGCAAACCGAGAAACCGGAAATACGAGCATCTGTAACCAAAGTGAGAGTCTATCGTGTCCGTTATCACCTCGGGCCCTATGATCCTCCTGCAACTTTGCTCAGTGAGACGCTCATGAATACTTTCCCCGTGGACGCCACTTAGAGCCGTAGTCGCAGGGAGCGCGAAAGTATACATGGAAATCCGAAGGTGTACGGCCAGTATAACGGCGTTCGGGAAAACAGGTATCACATGAAGCCGCTCCTCGTCGAGGACGAAGGCCCGCGTTTGGATTAGGCCATGATGCAGAAAGATAAACGGCTGTGGCTAGTGGTCGCGGTAGGGACGACCATCGCTGATCGCCCCCCGCACAGATCCGTACGGGCGCTTCTACGCATACGGCTCCCACCTTGGATGAGTGGCGAGAAAGCGGGCTATAGGATAGGGGTGCAAAACACGTGGGGCTGGAATCCACCGCTTGAAGATCCGGGTTGTCCGGTTCCACGACATTGGTCGTTGACTGCGTCGGCGTAGAATGAGCCGCCACAATCGTCGCAAGCGTTGTCCAAAGACACTCAACCGGTCGATGTTTCCCGGGACCGCATGGTAGCGGTAGTAGCCGTTCACAACCTTTCGTAGCCATGCACCGACGTCGGCAACCGGCTCGTGCATTCGGAGGCGCAGTTCTGCCTTAATTGCGTGCAGCTTCGCCACCATGCGCTTCTTCGCCGTTTTCCGCCAGACGATGAACGCTCCATTGCTCCGGCGCTTCCCGCAGTGATGCGTAAAGCCCAGGAACGTAAAGGTCTCCGGCTTCCCTTCACCACGCTTCTCCCGATTTGGGGCGGCGAACCGCCCAAACTCGATCAGTCGTGTTTTCTCCGGATGTAGTTCCAGTCCGAACTTGGCCAGTCGGTCCTGAAACGCTTTCAGGAATCGCTCGGCATCCATTCGGTTTTCGAAACCCACCACCAGGTCATCGGCATAACGGACGACGATCACATCGCCCTTGGCCACTTCCTGGCGCCAGGCCTCGACCCACAGATCGAATACGTAATGCAGGTACACATTGGCAAGCAACGGTGAAACCACTGCTCCTTGCGGTGTTCCTACCTTACTCTCCGACCACTGGCCGTCTTCCGATACCCCCGCCTTCAGCCATTTCTGGATTAGGCGCAGGATCCGGCGATCGGCCACGCGGTGCTCAACAAACTTCATCGTCCATTCGTGGCTCAGGTTGTCAAAGAAACCTCGAATGTCCGCATCGAGCACCCAGTTCACGCGCTTCCTTTGGATGCCCATCGTCAGCGCGTCCAGCGCTTGATGTGGGCTGCGTCCGGGCCGGAACCCATACGAGAAGCCTTTGAAGTCCACCTCATAAATCTGATTGAGGATGGTCACGACGGCTTGCTGTACGATCTTGTCTTCCAGCGCCGCTATGCCCAACGGTCGTTTCCGCCCGTCGGCCTTCGGTATGTAGACTCTTCGTGAGGGCTGCGCCCGATAAGCTCCACGGTGTAGCCGGTTGAGCAGATCGGCAAGCCGACCTTCCAACTCGGTTTCATACTCCTGCCATGTCACGCCATCTACTCCCGGTGCAGCTTGCCGCTTCAAGGCGTAGTAGCTGTCCCGGAGTAAATCCACGGTCCCATGGTGAAGCAAAGCTGTGAACCGTTCTTGCCTCCTTTTCCTTGCTACTTCTCGCACACCGCCCAATCCCTGGGACACTCGTTTCCCGCTCTGTGTCGGGTTAGTGGTGGGTTGAACGATGTTCTCCTTGGCCCGCACCCTTTTCTCCCCAGGCTCCACTGAAGATCGCTCTTCTTTGTTCGTCTGGTTCATCGATAGTATGGTGCGGTCCGACTCCTCTAGAGCGTGCGCGTCCGCCTTCTGGCTTTGGGCCTTCGCGGACCGGCCTCGTTCCCTTTCGGGCCGAGGCGCTCCAGAGGTCTCCCGGTTCTCGTGCATGTTGTTTCTCAGCGTGCGCGGGTTCTACGACTACGCAGGACCGACTGCTCGCTCGCGATTATCGCGAAACAGCCGTGTTGCCTTCCTCCAATCAGGAGAGAGTCGGCGTCCTGGTTTTGCGTTTTTCGAAGTTCAATAGCCCGGCCCACCGATACCCCTGTCTACGCTTCAAGCGACACCTCACGATGTCACCTGCAAGACTGCGGGCCAAGATGGAGTCGCTGTCTCCTTTCTTGTGGGACTCTTTCATTCCCTACAACACGCCGGTTTAACCCGGCGCTCCCTGACAAACGCGGCGGTCTCAATGGGTCGACGCAACACTAGCTCGAAGTCTACTTGCAGGAGTCTCAACAGCTAAAGTCGTTCGTGAGCGTTGATTCAAACGGAACACTCCCCTGTCTAGTTCTGATCGAGTACAGTCGGACAGATCGGTTC
>DATNMX010000139.1:0-2232 GCA_035602135.1 Candidatus Dormiibacterota bacterium | reverse complement strand
TCGAAAAAAGCGATTTGCTGAAAATCCGGGTGATAATCTACGCCTATAATCATCATGCTCGGCTCCTTCCTTCCGAGCCTTCGGTCGTCAAGCAACCAAAGTCTACTCGGATCGAGGGAGCCGACATTGTTATGAAATCATCTGTCGAGGGGACCATTCCACTTGTCCGAGTAGCGCGTTTATCAGGCACAGGAGGCTTGGTGATCCCGCGCAACCGGCCATTCCCGAATTGCCAAAATCGTTCAGAGTTGTCCTACCAAAGCGCACCGAGGCACCGCAACATCCAGGCTGTCCCGTTATTCGAGTTGGGAGCCTTGACTTGAACCGACATGCGCCCTAAGATTTTGGGCCTCTGATGCTTCCTCCCTAGGCATCGATTTATGAGCCACCGCAAGCGCATTTTCGTCGTGCTGGCGATCGCAACGGCACTTCTGGTACCAGACACAGTCGCGCAGAAGCCCCCGGCTCCAGCGCCTCCGCCTCCCACATCCCCAAGCCGTCCGGCGACTCCCTCTCCCCCGAGTTCGCAGCCAAATCAACCGCGAGAGGATCTTGTGATGTTTCTCCGGGGACGCGTTGCAACCAACGACGGCGCACCTGTTCCATACGATGTGCTGGTTGAGCGGGTTTGCAACAACAGAGTGCGTCAAGAGGTGTATGCATCTTCTCACGGCGATTTCAGCATGCAATTGGGATCGAGGGCCGATTCTTTTCCTGAAGCTAGCGCCGACTCGACTTCGCCATATGGCGTGGCTAGCAAGGATTCCGTCATGGGAATTTCACGACACCAGTTGACGAATTGTGAGCTACGCGCCTCCGCCTCGGGTTTTCACTCCGGTGTCATCAGCCTTGTGGAACTCGGCGCCTTCGACAGTAACATTGACGTAGGCGTTATTGTGGTGCGGAGAGCGACAAAGATTGAAGGCATGACGCTGGACGCCACCCCCTACAAAGCACCGAAAGATGCCAGAAGAGCTTACGAGAAAGGCCTCCAGGCCGAGAAGAACGGCAAACTTGCCGATGCACGCAAATATTTTGAAACGGCAGTGGAGATCTACCCCAATTCCGCGAACGCCTGGTTTCAGTTGGGTACCGTTTTACAGAAAGAAAACCAGAAGGATGCGGCTCGCAAAGCGTATACCCAAGCCACGACTATCGATACCAGGTTCCTGCCGCCTTATCTGTCGCTCGCGTCAATAGCCTACGCGACAGGAAATTGGACCGAGGTCCTTAATCTTACTGGTCACATCTTGGATCTCGATCCGTTGAATCACGCCGCCGTCACTGGTTACATCCTGGATCTCGATCCCTTGAATTACGCCGACGCCTATTTCTATAACGCGGTGGCAAATTACAAGCTCAACAAGCTCGAAGACGCTGAAAAGAGCGGTCTCAAGGCGGAACACCTGGACCTGCGCACTGATTTCCCGCGGCTGCATCTCTTACTGGCGGAAATCTTTGCCCGAAAAAACAACTACGCCCTTGCGATCTCGGAGATACAAACTTACTTGGCGCTAGTTCCGCATGCGAAAGACGCGGATCAGGTACGGGAGCAGTTGGCAAAATTGGAGAAGCTGAACGGCTCAGTGTCAACCCGATCAGAGGTGACCGAGAAAAGCGCTCCCAAGAAGGAGCGTCCATCTGTGCCGCATTAGAATACGAACATGCACGTAGGCACGATTCTACCTCATTGTGTCGTTAATTCCCGATAAGTTTGGCGCAAAATGCCCCAACAGCGATTGCATGGCCTCTATGGAGTTGGCACGATATCAAGCATCGTCGCATGTCTGTTCTTCAGGTGGCTGCGCAACAAAATCCGATTGCGGATACTAGGCTTTGCGGTCTAAACGAAAACCGAAAACCCATCGGGTCCGCGATGTCGTCATGCAGCCGGATGCTTCAGGATTTCCGCTAAAGCATGTAACCGTGCCGAGTCACCCGGGCTCTTTGCCGTAGCGGCACTCTGCTCCAAGGAATCGGCCATGCCCTTCAACTTCGCTAGTTTTCTCTTGTTCATGTGCGAGCTCTCTGCGCTCTGCATCGCCTTCTGCAGATCTGCGACTCGGTCCGCCGGCAAAGCCAGTGACCGCGTCAACTGGTCCAGGTACGCCTTCGCCACGACCAACTGCGCAGGCCACTCGATCTTTTGCTGGTTCTGCACATTCAACTCAGCCACCCGAACCGTCTTCGCCGCGTCGATTTCGTTCTGCGTCAGGAACTGCGTCGGCGTCA
>DATNMX010000138.1:0-15766 GCA_035602135.1 Candidatus Dormiibacterota bacterium | reverse complement strand
AATCACTCCGAGTCCAGGTGCTCGAGCGAGATGGATGGCGGTGCCAAAATTGCGGTTCTTCAAAAGACTTGCACGTCCATCATTTGAGAGCCAGGAGTAAACTCGGGGGCGATGTCTTGAACAACTTGATTACGCTTTGTGCTAATTGTCACGGGGCATCGCATGGAGCCCGACGTTGGTGACGTCACTCACTTCCCTCGAATAACTTAACCCACCAATTCTTCTGATGTGTAATCACGGGCCGCCACTCCGACCTCCTGCACATGGTAAAGAGCGCCGGCAACAACACGGGTAACTTTTCGATTTGCTTTCACTTGAGCAGATACGGTTCCCAAAACTCTCGATCGTGCTTGGACCATGCGTGGCACCCAAAGGGCAACCGTCCCCCATTTACATTAAAGCAATAGCGTGGTGCCACTTCAAACGAAAAGTTCAAAGCTTCGCGCGGCTCTGGGATGCGAAAATTTGTCACCATCTTCGCCGCTTCAAACGCCCAGAAATAGTCCTCATGGTGCTTCGATTCCGCCAGTTCTCGCACGCGCCAGCGGACATTGTTGTGATAGCCATAGCGATGAAGTAAGCTTTTTGCCACACCAACCATTCGCTTAAGCCCCGGTGCGAACTCCAAGCCTTCGTAAAGGAACCTTGAACGGCGCCCGGTTTTGCGTCCCAGTTCCTTCGGATCTTCTATGAGCTGCTTCGAGTTCAATACGCGCAAAGCGCTTTCCACTCTCCGCAGCGATAATCCGCCGTTGCCCACCGACAAAAATCCCTGGGTCGGATCGTGTTCATCTTTGAACCACGGCGCACCAACGTAATCCCAACCCTTCCGGCACCACTCTTCGAGATTGCTGGAAAATACCAGGCAGTCCAATTGATAAATCAAGATGTACTCGTAGTCTGCGAAGGCCCGGTAGAATTTCTCCGTCAACAGCAGCCGGTTGTATCCATAGCGATCGGTGAAATAGTGGACCGGGAATCGGCGCAGCGCGAAATCAGACAATTCCCTCGGCAGCTTTTGCGGGCCGATGATATAGCGGTCAAACCCACCAAGGTATTCCCGCAGGTGGCGCACCGAAATCTCTTCTTCCGCCGAAAGGGGCAGCCCCACCACCGGCGTCACGACCGCCACCAGCCGCTTGGGCCGGCTTCTTTCGCGCGTCATCATCCGATGGAAGCTCTAGGACATTCGACTTTCAAATCGTTGCCGGGCCAGCCGAAACTCCTTCGCTAGCTTCAGCCGGACGGATACCAGCAGCGTCTTTGTTGAATCTCCGCTTCAGCCGTGACTTGAGCAATTCGCGCAGATTGCGGAAGGTCCACTTCACGGATTGACGCTCCCTTACGAGCGATTGCCACTCGCTCAGGAGTGACAGAAAAGCCTGCCGATGCAATAGGGCATGTTTCCTCGCGATAAATTCTGCAACCTGGTCTTCAAACCCAGCCGTGCGACTAATCATCGATTGCTCGGCCCGCCTATAGTCGAAAAAGACTTCCGGTACATACGCGAATTGCCAGCTGTGCTCCAATGCGCCCAGCCAGAAATCCCAGTCTTCAAATCCTTGAACTGGCATTGTGCCATCGTATCCGCTGTTCTGTTGCCAGACAGAACGACGGTAGAGGCCGGAGGCATGGATGAAGTTGCCGTACAGCAATCGGTCGGCGTCGAACGGGCCGACTCGCCAGCGATCTGTACGGGTCCCGAAGTTTTGCGCATCCCCGTAGACGACGCCAATTCGCGGGTTCGAGTCCAGGATTTCAATTCCACGGTCTATCCAGCCGGATCGCAAGCGGTCGTCAGCATCCAGGGGAAAGAGATATTCTCCTTGAGAAGCGAGGATGCCAACGTTCCGCGCCGCGGCGAGGCCCTTGTTCTCTTGCCGGATGACTTTTGTCCCCTGCGTGCACAGCGCATCCATTTCTTTGCGCGTTCGATCATCGGTGGAGCCGTCGTCCACGACGATTAGCTCAATGTCGTTACGCTTGATGTTGTTTACGCTCCCCACGGCCTCCGGCAAAAATTCACCATGGTTGAAACATGGCATTATGACGGACATCTTACAGGATTCGCTCATTCGTCAGGACTCCACGTAATTCACCCCAACCACGACCTGCGGTAGAATGCCTGCATGAAGCTCAGCGTCGTGATGATCACCTCCAATCACGAGCGGCTCCCCGGCAGCAGGAGGACGCTGGCAGTCGGAATGAACGCCTTAGGACGTTCGGTTCTCAAATCGTTGCCGCGCTAGCCGGAACTCCTTCGCCAACTTCAGCCGGACGGATGTCAATGCCGGGCGGATCAGTCTTCGCATCGCATGCGG
The DNA here is from genome assembly GCA_035602135.1 of Candidatus Dormiibacterota bacterium. Classification (GTDB taxonomy): domain Bacteria; phylum Acidobacteriota; class Terriglobia; order Acidiferrales; family UBA7541; genus Acidiferrum. The sequence goes on along the minus strand of DATNMX010000138.1, from coordinate 13,445 downwards.
GTCAATCGCCCTTGCATCACGCAGTATCGCTCGCTTCACACTAAGTGGAACGCGTCGACTGATTACCGCTGGTGCCCAATAAGTAGCGGACACTCTCCAAATTTTTTGCCAGTCGTCTTCTGTCGGCGTCACTCGATCCAAGATCGAGTGGATAACTTGCAGGCCTTCCAAGGCTGACTCTGCATCTCCTCGATTATAAAGGTATGCCGACCAGTTCAACAGCGTTCCGATGAGCGTTGATTTCTGATCTTCTCTCAGATGACCCAGTCGAAATTGCTTGAGTCCGATACTGATTGAATCCTTGAGTATGCGCCCTGGGTCGAAGTGCGAAAACGACTTTTCGTGAAGTCTATATTTTGCCGAAGGTGTCGGCGAATAAAGAAATGAGTAGTGACGCGCAATCCGCAGCCACATATCCCAATCCTCCCATGGCAAGTCCTCATCATACAAACCCACTTCGTTGTAGCAATTTCTCCGAATCAGCGTAGTCATCCCCGGGATAAAGTTGCCTTGCAACAGCGTATCTAGTACTTGGCCTTGCGGCATTTCAGGCAGCTTCCAGTTGGCTGCGATGAGCATATCGGGTAGAGGGCGTCCCTGCTCGTCTATCTGGAAGGCATCGCTATATAAGACTCCCACCTGATCCGACTGGGATTCCATTATCTCCACCTGGTGCGCAATTTTATCAGGCAGCCAGACATCATCCGATGCCACCATCGAGATGTATTTTCCAGTCGCGACCGCCAGCGCATCGTTGAGTGATTTGCAGATCCCCTGGTTTTCTTGGTGGCGGATAAATGTGCAATGGATGTTATTTTCTCGAAGCCAGTGTTCGATGATTGCGGCCGAGTCATCAGTCGAGCAGTCATCAACGATGATTAGTTGCGTGTGTTTGTATGTCTGAGCTTTGACAGCTTCGAGAGTTTCCAACGCAAATCGGGACTGATTATAGGAGAGAACAATCGTGCTCACCAAAGGATTGACAATTTCGGTCATCATAATCACGTTCCGATGTTAACAAAGTTGGCGGATCGCCTGAATCGCGATTTCCTGACTCTTCGGCTCAAGATGGGGACCAATGGGCAGGCTTAATTCCACTTTGGCAATTTCTTCGGCTATCGGAAAGTCGCCCGGCTTCCAACCTACCTTTGCATAGGCTCCGGACAGGTGCGGAGGTATCGGATAATGAATTAGAGTGCCAATTCCAACCTTGGCTAGAGAAGCTCGAAGTTCATCTCGGCGGGGATGGCGCACTGCGAAAATATGCCAAACCGGTTCCAACCCTTCTGGAACGAAAGGCAATTTCAATGTGACTATGCCGTCCAATTCGCTTAAATAGCGAGCAGCAACAGAGCAGCGGCGGGCATTCCATTCGTCCAGTCTTTTTAACTTCACCCTTAGAAAAGCGGCTTGCAGTTCGTCCATTCGCGAGTTATAGCCTTGGCAATCGTTGTGGTATTTCACTCGTGAACCGTAGTTCCGTAACATGCGAACGCGATCCGCCAGTTCTGCATCGTTGGTCGTGACCGCACCCGCGTCCCCAAACGCTCCAAAATTTTTCCCAGGATAAAAGCTGGTGCCAGCCGCATCACCCAAGGAGCCAGTTCGCCTACCTCGGTATCTAGCTCCCTGGGCCTGAGCGTTGTCTTCGATCACCTTCAAGCCATGCTTTCGAGCGATGCCAAGGATGGGGTCCATATTCGCCGGTTGGCCATAAAGATGCACCGGCATGACAGCCTTGGCCCTTGGATTAATAGCCGCTTCGATGTTTTTGGATTCGATGTTGAATGTTTCTGAATCAGGATCAACCGGTACCGGCGTGGCGCCGGCGTAGGAAATTGCCAGCCACGTGGCAATGAAGGTATTACTCGGAACAATTACTTCATCCCCGGCACCGATGCCATACGCCTTCAGAATCAGATGCAATGCGTCAAGTCCGCTCCCGACCGCTATGCAAAATTTCGTCCCGCAGTAGGTGGCAAACTCAGTTTCGAACTCCTCAAGTTCTTTCCCCAGTAAGTACCATCCCGAATCCATCACTCGATGATATGCGGCATCAAACTCGCTGCGAAGCTCGTCATAACCAGGCCTAAGCTCAAGAAATGGTATCTTCATAGCTTATTGGCTTGGACAAATTCCTGGTAATTCCGGTAATAATCACTTTCGTCGTAGAGATTCGACGCAAGGACCATGCAGACAGAGCCCGATGAAAAATTATCAATTTCTCGCCAGATCATTGGACAAACATACAGTCCGTGATAGGAACGGTTCAAATGAAGGCGTCTTTGTTGCTTGCCGTCGTTCAAAATCACATCGAAACTGCCCGACATTGCGATGATAAGCTGGTGCAAACTCTTGTGTGCGTGCCCGCCGCGCTCGGCTCCGCCGGGAACATCGTAAAGATAATAAACGCGCTTGATCTCAAAGGGTACATGTCGCCCGCCTTCAATGAACGTAAGATTGCCTCGTGGATCATTGATTTTGGGGAGGTCAATAATTCTGCATTCGGTCAGACTCATGAGCTAAGTTCTTCCATTTTGGTTTTATTCTTCAAATGATAGCGACACCCGCAAATGCAGACGGTTCAGTTGTATGTGCTGCGGGCACAGAATTTACATTATTGATATTACTTTGAACTCGCAGCCTGACGCAATTTATCGAAAGGCTCGCTGCGTCCAGAAACGTCGGCTATAATTCAGTGACTGCATTGACGATGCTCTTGCTGAACACTATCGAGGACGAGGTCATCAGGGCAGAACCCTCCGTGAAACGCGCGGATCTTTTGCGCCTTGTCGAGCCGCCAGGCCTGTCTCGAGTACATTTACAGGTCCATCGCAACTACGCGTTTGAGTTGATCGGAAGTATCTTGCCACCATTCCTCTGGTTGGCGCGACTGAAAGCGATTATTGCGTACGGTGATTACGACGATACCCTTAGCTTTTCGCAGATCGACCCTGTTGCAGTCCAGATCATTTCCCTCGACTTTGAGCGATATGGTGAACAGGCATATTCGGCAGACTTCGGCAATTGGTTTGCCGGCCGTCTGGAGAATCTGCGGGGCCAGACCGAACGGCCAATCGTCGTCTCTAATTGGCCATCAGGGAGCCGCAACGCCGAGCGGTTCAATCTTGAACTAGAAAAGACTGCCGACCGCCTGCCCTCGGTATTCGTTTGGGACACAGCTGAGATCTTCCGGAACATGCGGGCTGAGTTTTTTGACGAACGGACCGCCCTCGCAAAGGGTACACGGCTGAGCAATAGCGCTTGCATCGAGTTGGCCCGCAGTCTCGGTCTTGTTCGGCTACCTAGCACTCTCCTTCCACGCATTAAGGCCGTCGCCGTCGATTTGGATAATACTCTTTACGATGGCGTGCTAGGAGAAGACGGCGTAGAAGGAATACATATCACCACCCAGCACGGGGCCATTTACAAGGAGCTGCTCCGCTTACGAGAAGAAGGCGTTTTTCTATCAATTCTCTCCAAGAATGACGAGCGCGATTTTGTCCAACTTTCCCTGAGACGACCGGAATTCCTTCTGAAGCCCGAGCACTTTTCGGCCAGCAGTATTGGATGGCAGACAAAACCGGAAGGCCTGGTTCAAATCGCCGAACAGCTGCACATCGGCATCGATTCGATCCTGGTCGTCGATGACAATCCCGGCGAAATTGCGCAGATCCGCGCCATCCACGCGAGTACGCCTCTGCTGCATTCTCGTAGTCCCACCCAAACTCTGTTCTGGCTTCGACACTACCCGGCACTCAACGGCTACCGCGCCAATTCAGCTACGCCGCTTCGCATGATCGATTTGGAGGCCTCGCGTCAGCGCGATCTCTTGCGAGCTTCGAGTGCCGGTACGGACTACTTACGTGAAATGCAGGTGGAACTTATCTTTGCGCTGAATCCGATGAGTTTTCGCGGACGACTTGCCGAGCTTTCGCAAAAAACAAACCAGTTCAATACAGGATTTCAGCGCTTCTCTGAAGTAGAAGTAGCGCGCAGGCTGGAAACGCCGGGTCACTGTACAATTTCCGTCAGCATGCGCGATAGATTCTCTGATAGCGGCATTATTGCAGCGATCTTTGCACGGGTGGATGGTGATCGGCTTGTTATTGACGAGGTGTCAGTGAGTTGTCGCGCACTAGGACGCAACGTTGAAAGTCCAATGATCGCTCTCGCTCTCGCTCCGGTCATTGAGCAGTACGGGCTGCGGGATCTAGTTTTTTGGTTTCGCGAGGGATTGCGCAATCTGCCAGCGCGCATTTGGTTGACAAGTTTTACTGGAGTGCAAGATATTTCGAATGGAAGCCTCACCACGGTCTCTTGGAAGTCGCTCCCTCGACTCAACGAGCACTTGAGCGCGCCGATCGCCAGTAAATGGGAGCAGATGACCGGATGACCCGACACGAAATTCAAGCGGCTGTCGCTGAGTTATTGAGTATCAGTGTAGGACGTCAGATTGCGCACACCGAATCGGTTACGCGTGACTCCGAACCAAGTTGGGACTCGCTCAAGCACGTCGAGCTGATCCTTTTGCTCGAGGAACATTTCGGTGTTCAATTCAGCGAGGAAGAAATAGTAGCGTTGCGCAGCTCTGATGAAATCGTGCATGCGATTGAGGCAAAGAGTGCGGCATAATATAAGCCTTACCTGCGTGCGCTACCGCTTGCGTCCCGTCAAACTTGAAGATGCTTCTTTCATTGTGGCACTGCGTACGGATCCGCTCCTGAGCCGTTTCCTCCACGAGATTTCTCCACGAATTGAGGACCAGATTGCCTGGCTGGAGTGTTACTTCTTGCGTCCCGACGACTATTACTTCATCGTCGAGGATGCGGATTCTGGCAAACCTCACGGCGCAATAGGGATCTATGATGTAGCAGAGAACGCTGCTGGTGCCGAATGGGGCCGCTGGATCCTCAAGCGAGGTTCCATGGCAGCGCTAGAAAGCGCATGGCTCATCTACGAAGTCGGTTTTTCAACGTTGCGACTCGCAAGCTTGACCTCCCGGACGCTGGCCGAGAACCCTCGGGTCCTTTCGTTCCACGACAGTTTTGGTGCTTCCCGAGTCGCCGTGCTCGACCGGCATTTTCTCGTGCGCGGTGCCCTTAAGTCTGCGATCGAGCATCGCGTGAAGGCCACCGAATGGCCTGTGCTCCGTGCCCGGCACTACTCCACTGTTTCCCGACTTGCACGTCGTGCATACCAATAGGCTCTTGTTCCATCATATTTGGAGTCGCTTGACCCCCGAGACGCTGGCGAGCAGTGTCGCGCGCCAGAATCGGGACTTATTCGGTTATTGTCCCGAAGGAGAAGAATGGATCGGATGACCGGCTCGGTATGAGAGGCCAATTCATGGTGGCGGACGGCGCCGGAGCGCCACGCGCAGAGTTGGTTGCACCACATGGCAACCAACTCCCAGTAACGCCCTCGAACCGTTGGGGCGGTCCGTATGAAAATTGTTCATAATGTTGAGCGCAGGCGGGGTGGATATATGATCGATCCCATTTTTTACAGCAAAAGGAAATCCCGGTTAAAGTCAAAATGAATCCTGCGAGCGACGCTTCATTCGGAATCTTCTTGGGAAGCCATTGCTATTCTCTCTCCAAACAAAGGGCCTTTGCCTTGCTCTCGGGCGATCACAATCCCAATCACGTTGACCCCGTTGAGGCGAGGCGCACTCTTACGGGAGCGCTTACGGTGCACGGGATGCATCTTGCGTTTTGCGCTTTGGAGGCTGCTTTAAAATACTTAGAGAAAGTCGCGAAGAACGAACTAAGGCTTGGTGGCATGCAAGCGTTTTTCCACAAGCCCGTTCTCGTGGGTGATGTTGTCCAAATCTACCTAACCGAAAAGAGCGCGGAAAAATGTCAAGTCGTTTGTCTCGTGGGCGAAGAGAGGGTACATCAGGTAACGCTCCATTTTCCTCCAGGTTCGATCAGTAAGGGAAAATCGATACCGCCGCCTCTTCCAAATGAACCTCTGAGATCCGCAACCTTTTACGAATTGAAAAGTGCCAACGGTCACATGCCCATTGGCCTTGACCGGTCAGCTGCCAGCAAGCTTTTTCCGAGATCGATCAAATCGCTAGGCAATGCTCGCATGGCCGAATTGCTCGCTTTGACTCGCCTCGTCGGAATGCGCTGTCCAGGATTGCATTCGCTCTTCAGTCAATTCGATGTGTCCTGGACCTCTGGAAACGGCCCTTGGTTGCTTCACTATCGGGTAGCAAAATCGGACGAACGCTTTCGCCGGCTTCAAATTGAGGTTTCGACCGGGCGGCTAAAAGGTAATCTTAACGTATTCGTCCGGCCGGCTCCCGTGCAACAGTCGAGCACCTCAACCATCAAGACAAGGGTGTCAGCCGGATCTTTTTCCGCAAGCCGAGCACTGATCATCGGCGGGTCGAGGGGGCTTGGCGAAATCACGGCAAAGATCATCGCCGCAGGGGGAGGCCATCCCATCATTACCTACTTCAGCGGGGCCAAAGATGCCCAAACTGTGGCAAAAGATATTCGTGATTCGGGGGGCAATTGCTCTCTGTTACGGATGAACGTGAAAAAAGAAGGATCCGCCGCCTTTCTTCGCTTGCTGAAAAGTTCCGGCGCTCCGCGCTCTATCTATTACTTTGCAACTCCAAAGATCTTTGGCCCAAGACGGGCCTTTTTTGACTGCGAGAAGTTCCAAGATTTTCAAGATTACTACATAACTGGCTTTGTCCGTCTTATTCAGACGATTGCGTCCGCAACCACAGGCCTCCTGCACGTCTTTTACCCATCCAGCGTAGCCGTGCAAGAAAATCGGCGGGAACTCGCTGAATACAGCATTGCGAAGCAAACTGCGGAAAGCGTATGCGCTTTTTACAATCAACATTCTGATCGCATCAAAATCGTCGTTGAACGTCTGCCACGAACTAGAACTGATCAGACTGGCACACTCATGCCCATTCCGGCAGATGAGCCCCTTGATGTCATGCTCCCCTTTGTCGAGCGCATTGAACATTTAGTGAGCAAATCGCGCACATGATGAAATTTGTTTGCTGCCTTGGGGCTTCGCTAGGCGCCCTACCTCGCCACTATGTAGATCTCCCCCGCAATATCCGGATAGCGTTCGCCCAGCGCCATGAAAGCTTCTACCATCTCCGGCGTCCATGAGGCCTCTATCTGCGCATTGGAAAGCGGCTTCATCCAATAGCCCCCAAAAATCTCAATTTTCAAGCCAGCTTGAGAAAAAGCATTGCGAAATGCCTCGGGGTTGAAAACGCGGCGATGACCATGGTGAATATCCATTTCGTTAAGCGCGTCCTCTTGTCGCAATATCCCCATAATTGTGGCGGCTTGACGGTGCAAGGAACGCGCATTTGGTACGGCGCCGAATAGCCGTCCCATACCTGGTTTGAGCCACTGCCTGGCACGCGATAATATGTCTACTGGATTTTCCACGTGCTCAAGAACGTGCCCAAGAATGATGTTGTCGAAAAGCTTGTTTGGTTGGAATTCCTCGAATAGAGCGTGGATAGTATTTGCCTGCGGGAAACGACGGCGTAGGGCATCGCAAAACAAGCCTGAGCCCTCGACCAAGGTCAACTTCTTTCCGGTGGCGACAAGTAGTTCGGTCATTACACCTTCGGCTGGCCCCATTTCAAGAATGCTATCGCCAACCATATGGCGCTCGGCTATCTTGAAGAAATATTTTATACTGGCCGAATTAACTCCTGCGCTATAGAGCGATACGTTGCTTATGTCTTCCAGTCGGGCCTTTTCGCTACGACTTATCATGATTCCTTAACCAATGAACATTTCTCCTCGAAGGAGTGTCGCCACGATAGCATCGGTCGGATAATACCCGGCGCAACCCCCATGTTTAACCCCCTCCCAGTCGCAGTGTTCTCTACTTCAAAGGAGACAACCTCATCCATGCGGAACAACACATATCGCTGATCCTTGCCGAAAACCACGGTTAAAGAATAACGCCCCCCGTTGAGCAAATGCGCCGGTATTCTTCCTTTTAAATGATAGGATCCATGGCGGGAATCACCATCCGAACTAATGATGTGACCGGATTCAAAGATAAGAACACCGTCGCTGCTGATCAGGTAAACCGTGCAGTCAAGATTGATATCCTCCCGCAAGTTATCAAAACCGATCTCAATCAAAACGCCCGTATCAATGGTGATTGTCGTTTTATCTTCCGGAGGGATTATTCGCACGTAAGAGATACGGACGTTTTCATTGCCTGGGGCGGTAGCTAGATCCCGCCATTCTTTAGCGCTTGCGCCGGGCGCAGTGCCCAACAAATAATCGTCAACGACATCAGCGACCATGCCAGAGGCGGTGACAGCACCATCTCTCATCAAAACCGCCTTGCTGCACAAGGTTTTCACCGCCGTCATATTGTGACTCACAAATACGATTGTGCGGCCTTGCCGGGATACATCCCCCATCTTCCCTAGGCATTTCTTCTGGAAGGCCGCATCACCCACCGCGAGCACTTCGTCCACCAGGAGGATCTCCGGTTCCAGGTGCGCCGCCACCGCAAACGCCAGCCGCACGTACATCCCGCTTGAATAATGCTTTACCGGCGTGTCCACGAATTTGTCGATTTCCGCAAACGCCACTATCTCGTCGAACTTCCGATTGATCTCCCGCTTAGACATCCCCAAAATCGACCCGCTCAGGTACGTATTCTCCCTGCCCGTTAGTTCCCCGTGGAACCCCGTGCCCACCTCCAGCAAGCTCCGCACTCGCCCGCGAATCTCCGCCCAACCCTCCGTCGGCCGGGTAATCCGCGACAAGATCTTCAGCAGCGTGGTTTTCCCGGCACCGTTCCGCCCAATCAGCCCCAGCACCTCGCCTTCGCGCACCTCCAGCGACACATCCCTAAGCGCCCAGAAGACCTCCGGCCGCGCCCCCCGCAGCGACCTCAGCGGCGACCGCACAAACCGTTCCAAGGCGTGCCGCAGCCCTGTGTCGACGTGAACCCCGCGCCGGTACCGCTTCCCCAGCCCCTCGGTTTGAATTACCACCTTGTTCATAACCCTGTTGTTTTAAGACTTCTCAAATATGCCTCGAGTGTGAAACGCTGGATATTGCACAGGCGCCGGTCCCAGTATTCTTTTTCTCGGTTGATTTCAACTTCAACAAGCCTCAAAACGCGTCACTCATTTCCCTCGAATAACCCACCGATTCTCCAGATATGCAATCACGGTTCGCCAATGCGACCCCTGCGCATGGTAAAGAGTCTACCGCACCAGGCCTCGCGGTGCTTCACTTGGTGGTGCGAAGCATGCGCCGCCAACAGCACGGGCAACTCCTCGATTTGCTTTCACTTGAGCAAAAAGGGTTCCCAAAATTCCCGATCATACCTGGATCAGGCGTGATATCCAAAAGGCACCGCTCGGAATTTAACTTAAAGTAGTAGCGCGGTTGCATTTCAAACGAAAAGTCCAAGCTTCGCGCATTTCTGGGATTCGAAAATTTGTTACCATTTGGGGCGCTTCAAAAGCCAAAAAAGGTCCCCATGAAACCCGCTCCCTCCGCAGCCAGTTAAATTCCAAGCACTACGTCCGCGGTGTAGCTTGGAAGAAATCTAACAGGAGCTATTTAAAGGACTTAAGCTAGTTCGTTTTGCAATTTGACTTCATTGAGCTTTACCTGAGGGCCCGGCTCGGACCCTTGCGTCATCCTCAGCTTGTAGCCGTACCTTCACTGTCGGCTGGTGTGCGCTGAATATGGAACTCGGTGTTTATGCCGAAGAAACATTTACGTTGAGCGAGGGCGCCGCTGGCTGGCCAAGGCGCATTCGCTGCACGCGCTCGAGTTGACTCAAGACCCGATCGATGTTGCGTTCCAGAGTAGTTTCATATCTGAGCAAACGATCCAACCGTTGAGCATCTGGAACATTCGAGCGAAGCGATTCCAATCTTAGCTTGCCGGAGATGACTGCGATCTGCTCCTTCTTGTAGCGGTCGAGCCGGTCTATTTCTGCCTTCAACTCTGCCAGAAAATTATCCTTGCAATGCTGAGGTGATGCGAATCCTCTCTGCTGGCGTTCTTCGTCAGAGGAGAGTGTGGCTTTCAACCAAATCATATATGAATTGAAAAGAGTATCCTGCCAGTCTCCTTCATATCCATAAAGTTTTCCCAGGATCATCTCGTCCGATTCCAAATCAAAACCATCCCGTTCTATCTTGTCCTTTAGCTCATCCAACAGATCGAGACACCTTTGCAGGGCTTCGGGGTTATCGATCCGTCTCACGAGGCCGCCGTTGAAACTTACTGACGCAAGTCCGGCGGCATTCTCCCGCTGGCTCTGCTTCTCATCCCATTCGGCGAAGTCCGCTCGTACCCGAATCTCTGCTGCTTCCGCAATTAACAAGCGGCGATTACGCCACAAAAGGGCGGCGAGTTTTTCGACGAGAACTTCTTCAAGCGTTCCTTCTGGCAGAAGATCGTTGCGCAGGCCAGTCAGCAACGCATCAAATTCCGTTTGCGATTCGTCCTTTAGCACAACCACTTTGGAGAAAATTCCATGCTTGAGTGCGTTGTGCTTACTCTTCTCTTTGCCCTGCCGCGTTCGCGGACCTGTTGCTCTGGGGATGACTACGGCAGTGCGAGGGCCGCCCGGCGCTGCACTGGCCCCATTTGCTGGAGCCCAACTCACCGTCGGTTCAGGACTGCTGACATTTTCAGTTTTAGCATCGGTTGCCATGTTCCCTCACAGTGTGCGCTTTGGCTTCCCATAAGTGTAAATGCGCCGATCTAGATCGATGACAACAGATCCTCGTGCGTTCACCCTCTACCAGGATTAGATGCTTTGATGTTGTTCCTCGCTGCCTTTGATTTACGTCGAATGAATACATCTCGTCGCTCTGCAGGCCGTGCCGCATATGTGGGAAAGTGTGATCTGCTACGTCTCCGTAGAGGATGGCCAAGATTTTTCTGCAGTACTCTTTAGAACCAAAGATTTCTAAGGATTTCACAGCAAGCTAAACCGATTTCTATTCTTTCGGCTTGGTTTTGGACCAGCGGGCTCTAGCTGCTTTTTGTGCAATGTCGCTTCGTCGCTCAGGCGAGAGCTTATGGGTGCGAGCTTTGCCGCCTTTTCGTCCCAAAGCTACTGCGCCTGGATCTTTTTCCTTCTTCGCCATGCGTTAGTTAGACCTTATCTCTGCCTTGGAATGAAATCAAGAAAAGGCTTGACTATGCTTAGCGCTAAGCATATGCTTAGCGCTAAGCATGTGAAGGAGGCCTTATGAAACGAAAGCCCAACCCTCTAACAGGGGAATTGAAGCTGGCGAAGCGGATATGGGGTGACATAGCGGGGACGAGGCTGACTGAGTTACGCCACTTGCTGCAAAGATACAAACTGTCCGTCGCGCTAGGGGAGGTGATTGATCTCGACAATCATTGGTATGTGACGCACTCAGGACTAATCCGATTAGCCACACGACGCCGTTGCGACGGAATCAGAACAACATTACAACAACGTCTTTCCGATCCCGCCGCCAGCCGCTGGGTGTTCAGGGCAACTGTCTACAAGTCCCCTGGTTCGAGGGGATTCGTTGGCTACGGCGACGCCGATCCCTCCAATGTGTCGACGTTAGTCCACGGAGCAGAGATGCGAATCGCGGAAACGCGGGCGGTCAACCGCGCCCTGCGAAAGGCCTACGGCATCGGCCTCTGCTCCGTCGAGGAACTCGGGTCCCTCTACAGCAATCGTAGCCCCGCGTCGGATCATGCTCCTTCCGCGACGCACTCCAGCAACGGTTCCAACAATGGCCAGCCGCGTTTACGGGATCAACTATGTCTTCTGATCCGCCAGCACAATCTCGATCCCACTCTCGTTAAGGCCTACGCCGCTGATTTCTGCGGCACGCCTTCCCTGAAAGAAGCAAATCGAGATCTGGTCCAGTCCTTTATTTCGCACCTTACAGCATGCGCAAAGGAAGACAGGAACATGTTGATTTGCCGGCTCAATTCCTATGCACAGCCGGTGGAGGTGAAGGCATGAGACATCAGATTCCTGGTCTGCATTCAAGACACCAAGACTTCGAAACCAGCTTCGATGGCGTGTTTCTGGTTCGTGTGGAAAGAGCGTGGTATCGGCGGCATCCACAAAAACCATTTGTGGAACTCCGATTCGTCATCTTGGAGCCGCAGTCCTTTCAAGACCGGTCCTTTTTCAGTCGGGTGTATTGCACCGAAAGAGCGCTGTGGAGACTCCATTGGTTTCTTCGCGACTTTGGCTACGATGCCGACCTTCTCAATAGAGATCAGGTGGATGAAAGGGCCCTCGTGAACCTTCGCGGGGTCGTTCGTACCTCGCACAAGATCTTGAATGGTCGTTCTTACCAAAACCTTGATTCCTTCGCACCCGCTAGCGAGTGGGAAGTGCTCTCTTGCATATCAATCGATGAAGCCGATGCACAGGACGGCGGGCGGGGAGGTTCCGATGGTCTATAGCTACACGCAGATCAGCCAGTACCTCCGCTGCCCTCGCAGCTATCGTTACCGCTACCTCGATGGCTGGCGGGAAAAAGAAACTCGCGCGGCTATGGCTTTTGGCCGCTGTTTTGAGAACGCTCTGGGAGCTTACTTCCGCGAAGAGGATTGCGGCGCGGTGCTGTTCAAGGAATGGGAGGCTTACCGCGAGACTCCGTTCGAATACAAAAAGGGAGAGACCTGGGACCGTTTCGTCCATCAGGGAGTCCATTTGCTCCAAACATTCGTCCAAGATGATCGTGTTCGCGTTGGTAATCCAAAAAAGAATCTACAGATCAAAATGCTTAGGAGTCTCGCGGGTGGCAGCGAGTTTGTTGCGTATCTCGACGCGGTAGGTAACGTCGACGGTACGCACTGCCTGATCGACTGGAAGACCACAACGAGTCGCTACCCAGAGGGCCCTGACGGTCTGCTTTCGCTTGATTCTCAGCTCATCTGTTACTCGTGGATCAGTGGAATTCCAGAAGTAGCACTCGTGGTTTTCGTGCGGAAGCATGCTCCCGAGATCCAATATCTGAGGGCGTCGATCTCCGAAGAACGGCGTCAGGAATTTGGCCGGCTTGTAGAGACCACAATCGATCAGATTGAGGCAGGTCACTTTAATTCGCATAGCGGCATTCGATTTCCTCAAAACGGTTGCGTAAGTTGCTCCCATTTGGGGCTGTGCCTGAATAACGAACAGCTAATAGCGGCCAATCTTATCCGTAAGGCAGGAGCGAGCGATCTTGATTGGCTTGACGAGCTTATGGACTAACAGAATGGCCGCCGTGCCACCAGCACTCAACCGCCGACGGGCCGTGTTCGTTTTGGGCAAGATCGATGAGATTTTGAGCTGGGAGAAAACGAAGGAACAGGAACGAGATGTGCGGTTTATAGAGCTAGGGGAATACCTGTGTGAGGTTCGCGCAAAGCAATATTGGAGATTGGAAAGACTGAAGTCATTTGACG
>DATNMX010000137.1:0-8539 GCA_035602135.1 Candidatus Dormiibacterota bacterium | reverse complement strand
GCCATTGTCCCTCCTGCAGCGGAGACCAGGAGTTTGCCGCCTGATCCACGGAGAGGTCTTACGTAGACCTCGTGTTTCCCTGAGTCATCGGACTCATACAAGACCCACTTTCCGTCGGGCGAAAGACGGCCGCCAAATTCGTCGAATTCCGTTTGAAGATAAGGGAGCGGCTTTCGATCGCCGAAAAGAGGGAGGGTCCAGATGTCGAAATTGGTGCTGTCGTTCGAAATGGTCATAAAGATCAGAAACTTGTTGTCGGGCGACCAACTCTCGCAATACTTTGCAATTTCGGAGGCGAACACCAATTCCTCATTTCCGCCGCCATCAACAGCTTTTTCGTACAGATCGTAGTGTCCTTTCCGGTCGGAGCTGAAAATGATGTGCTTTCCATCGGGAGACCAACACGGAACCCTTGCGGACCCCGGACCGGACGTCAGGCGCGACCTGACTCCGCGCGACACGTCGTACAGCCAGATGTCGGATTGGGAGTACATACTGCTCACCTGACGGTCGTAAACTTCGGCAGCGAGTTTCGTGCCGTCTGGCGAGAGCCGAACGTTGAATTGGCGCACGGGGTCACCCAACGTGCCGAGGCGATTTCCGCTGCGGTCAAACCACATCAGTTGTGGCATATTTCCAGCCGCGCCTGTCCAGTACGCCAGGACGGCTCCAGTCTGCGACGCCGAGAAGAATTGCACCTGTTCAGCAACCGCAGACGCGTCGCCAGCAATCTCAAGGCGTTTCTCATCGAAAGGTTGCGCGATGAGGGTCGTTCCGAGGAGATAGAACAAGTATCCGCGCTGATATGAAGGGCTTGTCCCATCGCGCACTAATAATTTGCTGGTGTCCGAACCGAGCGAGCTGACGTAAACAGCGCGTCCGGCTCCTGCTTGGGAACCCTCATACAAGTAATGTTTTCCATCGGGTAGAAAATGCGGTGAAAGCCGGCCGACAGTCACCGACTTCTCGCCCCTGGTTAGAGGTACAACCTCGCGGCCGGCCGCCGAAACCTGATACAGCAATCGGGTTGCGCCCGCTGCGAAGAGGATCACGCCATCGCGATTCCATGTACCACCGTTGCCTGCGAGGGCGCTCGCCACAGAAATAGGAGGACCGCCGGTTATATCAATCTTCTGGAGCATCGAACGGTTTGCGAAAAAGCCAATCCAACGGCTATCCGGAGACCAAAACGGAAACAGTGCTCCCTCGGTGCCCGCAAGGGAACGCGCAGTCAGAGAATCGAAAGAGCGTACCCACAGAACGTCTTTGCCGTTAGAACCGGGAGCAACAAAAGTCAAATGACGGCCATCGGGTGAAACCGCCACACGCCCCTCAGCGTTGATATACGAGTTTTCCGGCGGATGAATCAAAAAGCGCACTGGCGCCGCGCTCGCCGGACCTCTCTGCCTCGAAATAATCAGAAGGACGAGAACGCTCAGAGACAGAACGGAAACCAGAGTCCAACTTAAGAGGTTATAGGTCCTACTACGAGGGGTGCCTTCTGAACGCAATCCAGCCTGCGAGCCCCCATCGGCGATCCATTTCAGCTCGAACAGCAGATCGCGGGCCGACTGCCAGCGCTCTTCCGGCTCTTTCGCCAGACAAACGCGGATGGTGCGGTCCAGCGCCGGCGGCGTGAGAGGCTGCAATGTGCTGATCGGCTCCGGGTCCTTCTCCAGAATGGCCGATGCCACACTCAACTGGCTTTTGCCCTCGAATGCTTTCTTTCCTGTGACCATCTCGTACAGCACCGCGCCCAATGAAAAAATGTCGCTCCTTCCGTCCAGCTCCTTTCCTTCGATCTGCTCCGGCGACATGTACTGAAATGTCCCAACAATAGTTCCTTGTTCTGTAATCGGGGACTCCTGCTTCGTCGCTGTCAAAGTAGCAAGACTCGCCAGCGGCGCTGCTGGCTTTGCCAGCCCAAAGTCGAGCAGCTTCGCCCCGCTCGCCGTTAGCATGATGTTTCCCGGCTTCAGATCCCTGTGTACGATTCCGTTGCGATGCGCTTTGTCCAATGCATCGGCAATTTGCGCCCCCAATTTCAGCGCCTGCTCTTGAGGAAGCGGACCTTTCTCCAGCCGCTTGGCGAGCGTCTCCCCTTCCACGCACTCCATTACCAGGTAATCGATCCCGTCCTGATGACCGATGTCATGCAGCACGCAAATGTGTGGATGATTCAGTTGAGAGATGGTTCTTGCTTCGCGCTCGAACCGCTGCTTGTGTACGGGATCGGAAGAAAACTGCGTTGGCAGAATCTTGATCGCGACGGTGCGGTCAAGGCGCGCGTCGCGTGCGCGATACACTTCACCCATCCCGCCCGATCCGAGCGGCGCAACGATCTCATAGGGCCCGAGTTTTGTCCCCAAAGCCAGCGCCATACTTGGCTGCAATTATACGCCCGGAGAAATTCTTCCAGTATCTTCAGCCCTCACGCGCTACCTGCAAACGGGCGTGCCCAGCATTCCATTGGCGCTACCACGTGATAACGTCGGCTAACCGCAAGGTATCCGGGTTCCACGGTGCGGATTAGTCCTGCGAAGCGTGCAACTGGCTTTTGCCAGACAGGGTGCAAAGGAACAGGGGGAGAGCGATGATGCTGGTCGCCGGTCGGATGACAGCTACAGCCCGCGCCGACATTGGTGCTCGATGTTCAAGCCCGACGGTGAAGCGTGGGTCCGAGGTTTGCGTACAGACGTGTGATGACGCTCGTCAGCTCTGACGACGATCTCGATTGGGAGTTTGCCTTTGATTCGCGCCTTGGGCATCCGACCGGTACTGGGAGGAGCCAATGGCAAAGAGGTCAAAGAAACGGTGTGAAGAATTGCCCATCTTGCATCCGCATGCAGCCGGCATCGATGTAGGTGCGAGCGAGTTGTTTGTCGCAGTCAGTGCTGATCGTGATCCCCAACCGGTCCGCAGTTTCCCAACCTTCACTCGCGATCTAAATGCACTTGCGGACTGGCTACAGCAGTGCGGGATTCGCTCAGTGGCAATGGAGTCGACGAGCGTGTACTGGATTCCCGTGTATCAGATCCTCGAGTCCCGCGGACTAGAGGTGTGCCTGGTCAATGCGCAGCACGTAAAGAATGTTCCTGGCCGGAAGAACCGACGTGTCCGACTACCAGTGGCTTCAGTACCTCCATTCTGTGGGTCTGTTGCGTGCCAGTTTCCGTCCTCCTGGCTTCATCTGCGCTATTCGCTCTCTCTGGAGACACCGCAGCAGTCTGATCCAGATGGCGGCAGAGCATGTGTTGCACATGCAGAAGGCGCTTGATCAGATGAACCTCCAGATTCACCGCGTCCTGAACGACATCACCGGACTGAGCGGCCTCCGGATACTGGACGCAATCCTCGCTGGCGAACGAGATCCCGTGACTTTAGCTCGGCTCTGTCATAGTGGCGTAAAGAGTAGTGAAGACACGATCGCGAAATCACTTGAGGGCGACTATCGCCCAGAGCACTTGTTCGCGCTCCGACAGTCGCTGGCTGCGTTCCACTACTACCAACAGCTAGTCATCGAAGTGGATCAGGAGATTCAAGGTCAACTCGGCAGTCTGGAGACAGCGACAACCGCGGAGCCAACAGTACCCAAACGAACCAAGGCTTCCGCATATCAACGACGCCGGTATGAGCCGAAGGCGTTCGACCTCCGCAGTGAGCTGTATCGAATCTTCGGAGTCGATCTCACCAATGTGCCTGGTATCAGCGCGATTACAGCCCAAACCATCCTATGCGAGATCGGCACAGAGGTGTCCCGGTTCCGCAATGCTTCCGCCTTTGCATCCTGGTTGGGACTTTGTCCTGAGAATAAGATCAGTGGTGGCAAAGTGCTCTATACCAAGAGTCGCCGCGTCAGGAGCCGCGTTGCCACTGCGCTACGCATGGCGGCCAACTCGCTGCATCATGCCAAAGACTATCTCGGCGAGTTCTTTCGGCGTATCACTCGGAAGCTCGGCAAACCCCAAGCAATCACCGCCACAGCTTACAAACTCGCACGCATTGTGTATCACCTGCTCAGCACAAAAGAGGCTTACAACGAAACCGTCTTTCACCGTTGCGACGAAGAGGCCCTAAGACGTGCGCAATTTCGGCTCCGCAGACAAGCCGCACAGCTGGGATTTCAACTCATCCCTGTGCAGAACGGATGATGTTCTTTGGGAGTCGGCTTGTCGTCGGCAATGCAACGGTTCTTGCCAGCGCATTTCTCGTTACCTATCATGCTGCGAGAGAGGAGATCATTGGGCCGACCATCGGGTGAGGAAGTGCGAGCGCCAAACGGAATTCACAGGAATTCTATTCAGTTGATCAATCGTTTGCGGAGATCTTTTGGAATATCGACGTGATGATCGCCGTTTCGGAGGTGGCGAGATCCGTAGCCGGAACCTTCTATTCTTGCTGCCTGCGCAAGAACGACAACTCGCGAAAGGGGATATCTATGAATCGTGGAATGTTGACGATTATACTATCGATCTTGGTGCTTTGTACGGTCGGACTATGCATGACACTGGCAGCAGGAAAAGTGTCGGGCCAGAGTGCGGACGCCCAAACATCCGCGCAGGTCTATAACCCCTACCCTCCCGGGATTCTCCCGTCCGATTTGAATCCAGAAATCGAAAGGGTGCGGCGTGAACTTCGCGTAATCGAGGGGCGAGCTCTCGCACGGTGGCACGCCTTAAAGCCGCCGGTTCTGACAGGTCAGCCGCCAACGCTTCAGAACACGGGAACTGAGGCAGTCGAAACCCTGGGCGAGCTCATGAATTACGACCAAAACATCTCGCCCAACAGGAATCGAGCTTGTTCTTTCTGCCACATGCCGTACGCCGCCTTCAGCGGACCGATCCCGTCGGTCAATCTGACGATGATCGCGTATCCTGGGACGGTTCACTTTCGGGCCGGCAAGCGGACGGCGCAGCGATACACGTATTCACCATTCTTTCCCGTACTCCAGTACAACCAAGTGCAGGGTCTTTTCTTTGGTGGAAATTTCTATGATTCACGCTCGACCGGATATTTACTTAGGAATTCCGACGCCGAGCAGGCACAGCATCCTCCTGTCGATACCCAGGAAATGGGCTTCCCTGACACTGCCTGCGTCGCGTTCCGGCTTTCGCAGGCTGAGTACAGACCACTCTTTGAGCAGGTATGGGGCAAGGGCTCATTTGATATCAAATTTCCATCCGAAACTGAGCGCGTCTGCGATACGCCTGGAGGAGCTGCAGCGTTCGGCGGGAGCACCACCCCAATTCCGCTGAGTCCGGAAGACCGCACCCGCGCAAACATGGTTTATAACCACTGGGGTCAGTCCATTGACTCATACGAGCAGTCCTTGCAGGTCAGCGCTTTCTCGTCGAAATTCGACGCGTTCCTGAAGGGTGACTACAAGCTTACAGCAGACGAGATGGCGGGTTTGAAGCTGTTCGACGGCAAGGGCAACTGCAATTCATGCCACCTCGATGGAAGAGGCACTACTCTGAAGTCAGGTCAGACCGACACCGGCGCGGCCGCCGCTGTAACCCCTCTGTTCACATGCTTCGGCTCGGCCAATGAGGGTCTCCCTCTCAATCCCAGGGATGCGATCTATTATCAGACCACGCCGGATTCCTTCGGGTTCACTGGAAATCCTTTGGGTTTCGGCTACAGAGATTTGGGATTAGGAACTTTCCTCAGAAGCGGTCCCGGTGCCGCTCCCAACCCGAACTCGACGTGGACACAATTTGCCCCAACTACCGACGGCCAAATGCAGGTGTCTTCGGCGCGCAATGTGGCTATGACACCGCCGCAGTGCCCCACTACCGAGGCGCCTGGGTCCTACTTCCAGAAGGAGTTCTTTCATAACGGTTACATCAAGAGCCTGAAGCAACTCGTCCACTTCTACAACACACGCGACAAGTTTAAGTTCAATGTCACCTCCGGGCACTGCCCGGCAGGAACAACAGAAAAAGTGAACTGCTGGCCTATGCCGGAGGTCCCGAACAACATCGACATGACAAGCGGTAATCTCGGTTTGACGGACAAGGAAGAGGACCAGATTGTTGCTTTCCTGCAAACACTCACGGACGGTTACACGAGACCTTACCCAAACCGAGATACCTTTACGGGTACTTGCATGACCGGTGGATCGGCTAAGACCCAAGGTAATGAGTTCCTTATTCCGACTCCGAAACTTCCGCCTTGCGCATCGGCTGTCTGCGGTGTCCAGCCTGTCCCCAAACCGGCAATACCGTAGGTGGACTGAGTGATTCGGCTGGAGGTCGATCATGAATAAACTGCTTCTGAAACTGGCGATGGTGGTTACGGTCTGTAGCCTACTCTACTTAACTCCAGCGGCCACGCAGTTGAGTCCTACGACAAATAAAGCCGCGCGCGTCCGGATCATCCAAGGGCCAGAGATCGAACGTGCTGATCCCGATTTTGCGATTATCAGGTGGACCAGCAACAACCCTGGCGGCTCCCCCGAGCACTACGGCATTGTGCGCTACGGTACGGATCCGACGAAACTGAACCAGACGGCGAAATCGCCAATCAGGCTGAATCCGGGCCATTCCTATACCATTTTTCGCGTGCGCATAGACGGGCTCAAGCCGCGGACAACCTACTACTACACTGTTGCCTCGACGGAATCCAATGGCAAGGGCGACGGGATGAAGAGCGCTGTCAAGCATTTCACTACGCCTTGGTAACGCGAAAACTAAAGGGCGCGTTTAGAGGGCGGCCGAGGCGTCCAATCTGGATCTCGTTGGGATCGGAGTTATTTCGATGCGGAAAGTTACGTGAGCGTATGACGAAAGAACAGTCAAACGGTGTGCCGGAAAACCTGGAGCAAGAAAAGGTTCACCACCTAACCGAGCGATTTATCAGGACCAGCAGGCGCGGATCATCATTGTGAGCCCGGAGAACAAATATGCACTACCTCCACCTATCCCATTCCGGGAATTTTCGCGCCCTGCTCGACTCAATTCGGCAAGAAGAAACAGCCCGGCGTTCTTCAGTGTGACAAGGCTAAGAAGAGGAAGCGTTTGGCGAAACGGCGAGATTTTTACCGAAAAGTCGGCATCTCGTCAGGAAATTACGCACTGACGAGATGCGCGTTTCTGAATAGGTTACGCGTTGGCGACGATACGGTCAGAATCGTGGCCGGCAGTATATTTAACTGTGGGTTGGCCGAGATCAGGACTATGCAGTTCTTTTGCCGCTATGCTTGCGCTGCGGCAATCGGTTGCACCTGGAGGGCTTTGACGAACTGGTCCGAATTTGAGACCCAGCCGAAGACCGCTTCGACGACCACGAGAGAGGCGTCGTGATTACTGCCTACCAAACTATTGCCGACTGCCGGTTGATTCACACAATCTTGCAGCACGACACATGAATAGTCTCTGAACATGGCGTCCCGCACTGTCGACTCCACGCACACACTCGTAGTACAGCCAGTGATGATGAGGTGTTTGCTTCCGAGCTTCTTTAGCGTGGTATCCAAGTCAGTTTGATAGAAGCCGCTGAATCTATGTTTGTACATAACAACGTCGCCGGGTTGCGGCTTGAGCTCGTCGAGGATATCCGTGTTCCAAGTGTCGCGAATCAGAATCCGACTTTCTCTACCGTCAGGTGCATGAACGGTCTTCCCGACGCCGCGCGCGAGGTGCCGCACCCGGTTCGGCGAATCGGCAGCGCCCATGTCCGAGAGACCCGGAAGAAAAGCCATTTTGAGATAGATAACTTTGATGCCTGCCTGGCGAGCGGATGCCAGTACTTTCGCTATCGGGTCGATAGCCTTTCGAATGCCGGAAATATCAAGTCCAGCCAGGTCCATCATGCCGCCCTTGGCGCCAAAATCATTCTGCATGTCAACGACGATTACCGCAGTCTTTGCAGTATCGATCGCGAGGGGGTTGGGCTTGGCATCGAAGCTTACAAGCCGGCTCTTCGCGTTCTGAACGGGCGCGCCGCCCTGTTCTGATAACGCCGGTTGTTCAGCTGCGCTTCCAACAAGCGAGGTGGCTGCGGTTGCGCCAATAAGGCCGAGGGCTTGCCGCCGACTAAAATTGCGGATTGCTGGAGATTCGTTTTTCATGTCTGGCTTATTCATGGCGCCTCAATCCGAGTTACGTTATCGCCATTGTTGTCTCACAATTACGGCCGGGTTTGTAGCATATTTCCTGGCCAGCTTGAAGAGTTGCCGCCATTACTAATGGGATGGTCCGCCGCCTTACCTAGTCAGTAGCCTGTGTATGAGAGTCTTGCGGAGGAGGCGTCCTATGGACCTACACACCATTGGCATTGATCTTGGTAAGACAGTTTTTCATCTGGTAGGGCTTAACCTGCACGGCGAGGTCGTGGTGCGCAAGAAGTTCTCACGTACACAGCTGCTGCGCTTCACCGCCAACGTACACGTCGAGTTGCTTGGCATGGAAGCCTGCGGAGGTGCGCATTTTCTTGGCCGAGCCCTGCGAGAACAAGGACATGAAGTGCGGCTGATTCCGGCGCAGTATGTGAAGCCCTACGTGAAGACGAACAAGAGCGACTACATCGATGCCGAGGC
>DATNMX010000136.1:0-3324 GCA_035602135.1 Candidatus Dormiibacterota bacterium | reverse complement strand
GAAATGGGAGTGGACACGCAGGGACTGAAGTCGCGGAAGACGCCGCTGCCTTTTTATATCCGGCCGCAGACGGAGTTAGCATTTGGAGCGGCGATGCAGATACCCGGGACGGGGTTAGGGTGTGACCTTGGTCGAATCGAGATGGTGTGTCCGGAGCGGGAGCGGTTCTTGGTGGAATTTGCGCAAGGGCTAGGGGAGGAGAGCGGGGGTGGATTGCTGGAATGGAAGCTGAACCCGGTGGAGTTGCGGGAGCGGGGGAAGCATGGCGCAGTGCTGGGGGCAGGGCCGAAGAGGATATCGCTGACAGCACTGCAATCGGGGGGAAGGGCAGAATTCGGAGAAGAAGTAGTTCCTTTTTCAAATCCCGGGTTCGCTGCCGGTAGTCTGAGGCGCCTTAAAAAGGGAGAGGAGGATCCCTTCACCCGTTTGCGCGCTAGCACGAAGGGGGATTATCTAGTTCTGCTGTTTGTGGATGAGGAAGCGGGGAGTGAGCTTCGGTCGATTCCGGGAGGATTTGAGCTGAGATTGGACGGGTCGAGACACGTCTTTGAGTTTAACCGTGACGGTGTAGACATTCTCAAGCTGCACGCGTAAGTCGGAGTTTTCTTTGTGGCACGAAGGAGTATGCGCACTATTATCCTACAGAGAGCCAGGTTGTCACTTACTACGATGGTGCTCCGGAGCCGGGTGCCCTGAGGCGTGGCCTTCAAAATAGCACCGCCGTCGAACCCTTCGCTGCACCCACTGCCCCTACGTAAGCTCATTCTGCGGAACCTTGTCGACGACTGTGAGGAATTCTTCTAGCGAGAACGGCGGGAGCAGATTCCGAGCATTAGGCACTTTCAAAAGGGAGAGGGGGATCCCTTCACCCGTTTGCGCGCTAGCACGAAGGGGGATTTTCTGGTTCTGTTGTTTGTAGCCAAAGGCTGGTCATGGCAGTCGCTGGAGTCGAAGATGCGTCATAGCGATAACCGACCGCCTTGTTTTACCATCGGCGAACAACGCGGACAGGCGCAGGTGAGAAAGGACCGATTATGTCACACACTACAATGCACCTCCCGATTAGAAGGAACGAAAAAAATTGGCGATTTCACAGAAAGCGGGTTCTTCTCACTACCATCTTCAGTCTTGTGCTATGTGTTTACGCACGGTCCAACCCGTTTCCTTCCTACCCGAAATTTGAAATTTCTTTCCCTGCCTCTATGCACCAACAGCCAATAACCGGCCGTATGTTCGTAATCGTCAGCAGAAAAAGTGAGCCTGAACCTCGACTTCAGGTGGACTGGGTAGATTGCCCGCCGGTGTTTGCAGTAGATGTGGATCAGCTAAAGCCAGGGGAAATCGCAGTGATTGACGCCGGAACTCTCGGTTACCCATTGCGCAGTATTAAAGAGCTTCCTAACGGGGATTATTACGTCCAAGCTCTGCTTAATGTGTACACTGAGTTCCACCGAGCAGATGGTCATGTGGTTTGGGCTCACATGGACCAATGGGAAGGCCAACAATTCAATAGGTCGCCAGGAAACTTTTTTAGCCAACCTGAAAAATTACATTTTGACCCTTCGCAGCGAAAGAACGTTAAACTGAGCTTGGTCAAGGTGATTCCTCCTGTCGAAGTGCCTGCGGATACGGCGTGGGTTAAACACCTCAAAATCCAAAGCAAACTACTTACCCAATTCTGGGGACACCCTATCTATCTCGGAGCCGTTGTTCTTCTGCCGAAGGGTTACGCATCCCACCCCGACGTCTCGTACCCAGTGGTGTATTACCAGGACCATTTCAATTTGGATGCTCCTTTTAATTTCACGCTGGAGAAGGCTACCGAAAGTGACGTGGTTCATCGTGCCCGCCAAAACCGTGGGCTTGAGACCGGCTACGAGTTTTACGAATCCTGGAACTCCGACCATTTCCCCCGGATGATTGTTGTTACCTTTCTGCACCCTACGCCATACTTTGATGACTCCTATGCAGTGAACTCAGCCAACAACGGTCCTTACGGGGACGCCCTTATGACAGAATTGATCCCCTACATAGAGCAGTACTTCCGTATCATTCCCAGGCCCTATGCCCGCGTGCTCACGGGCGGATCAACCGGAGGATGGGAATCACTAGCACTGCAGCTTTTCTATCCGGAGTTCTTTGGTGGCACGTGGACTTGTTGCCCAGACCCCGTGGACTTTCGCCGATATGACCTCGTCAATATCTACACGGATGAAAACGCATTTACGGCACCGTCAACCATCACTGCTTCGATGCCCTTGGGCTTTGACTGGCTTTCTCCAGAACGTTATTTTCAACGCCGAGCGGATGGGCAACCAGAGGTGAGCGTTCGGCAGCTGAGCCACTTCGAATCCGTGTTGGGTAGCAAGGGAAGGTCAGGCAAGCAACTGGAGATTTGGGAGGCAGTGTACGGACCGGTTGGGGACGACGGATATCCGAAGCCCCTGTGGGACAAATTGACGGGGAGAATCAACCATGACATAGCCAAATATATGCGGGATCATGGATACGACCTCCGCTATTATGCTGAGACGAATTGGCCGAAGATCGGTCCGAAGTTGGTGCGGAAATTAAACTTCTTTTGCGGGGACATGGACGATTTTTACCTCAATTTGGGCGTTTATCTCCTCGAAGACTTTCTGAAGAACACAACCGATCCTTACTACGATGGTTCGTTCGAATACGGACGGCCACTGAAGCCCCATGGCTGGCAACCGATGACGAACGCGGACCTGCTCAAGGCAATGGCCGACCATATCACCAAGAACGCCCCGGCAGACCAGGACGTGACAACATGGAAATACAATTAAACGCGCGAGCTGCCGACAACAAGTTATGAGCCGCCAAAATTCGATCAATTTGCAAGACCAACAGATAGGCCCTTGGGATCATCGCAGCTGCGCCTAACATGGTGTCCTTTCTGCATGATAGGCAAATGACGGCTCTTCCCGGGAGCAGGGTCACAGTAGACTTGATACCGCGGCCAAGAATGCGAGCATTGGATCAGTCCCGCAACTCCTATGCGATAGCCATTGGGAGGCCAATCTCACCACTAAATCAGTGCGAGTTTTTTGCTTCAACAAACAGACGCTCGTAAATCCTGCGAGCGTCTCCGAATTGCTCGAGCACGTGGGCTTTCTCGGCTGGCGAACGCCAGCCAGGTTGATTATTCGTCATCGCGATTAGTTTATCGATCCACCGGATGAAGTATTGCGCAGACTCAGCGGTGCGGACGGGTCTGCCCCCAACGAAGACCCATACTGGATTCGTCGTAGCTTGAGGATAGCGATCATCGATGGGATGGACAGGGTGTGTTCCCGAAAC
>DATNMX010000135.1:0-2133 GCA_035602135.1 Candidatus Dormiibacterota bacterium | reverse complement strand
GATGACGACGGTGCTGGAGCCGGACGGCAGGTTGGCGGGGATTCTCACGGATGGCGACCTGCGGCGATTGATGGAAAAACATCGCGGGGCCACGCTCGAGATGACCGCCGGGCAGTGCATGACGAAGGGGCCGCAGACGATTGGACCGCACCTGCTCGCGAGTGAAGCGTTGAACTTGATGGAGAAACGAAAGATTACGTCGATCGTGGTTACAGATGAAGCGAAGGGCGTGCTGGGCGTGGTGCATTTGCATGATTTGTGGACCTTGGAGCTGATGTAAAAATAGAAAAAAACCCAACAGCCACTGTGAAAATCCTTTGGTGTCATCCCGAGCGAAGCGAGGGATCTGCTTTTTGTGAAGAAGCTAAGAAAAGGGGAGATGAATTGGCTAAGCGAGGAAAGAAAATTCCCGAAAAACTGGCGCGAAGAGCAAAGCAGATTCAAGTCCTGCTGATGGACGTGGATGGGACATTGACCGATGGCAGCGTCACGTTATTGTCACAATCGGACGGGTCCGCACTTGAGCTGAAGAATTTTGACGCTCACGACGGCCAGGGCCTCACGCTTGCCGTTACCGCCGGGTTGCGGACCGGCGTCATCACCGGCCGCGCCAGCGCAGCTCTGCGCAGACGCTGTAAAGAGCTGGATATCGAGTTTGTCTACGAGAAGCAGGGGCACAAGATCGCGGCTTACGAAGATGTCCTGCGCAAGACCCGAGCGAAGGAATCGGAAGTCGCCTATCTTGGCGATGACCTGCCGGACCTGACCATAATGAATCGCGTGGGACTGGCGGTCGCCGTCCACAATGCCACACCAGAAGTGCGGCGGGCGGCCCACTACACCACCAAAACCGATGGCGGGAAAGGCGCCGCGCGTGAACTCGTCGAGATCATCCTCAAGTCCAAAGGCATCTGGGAAGAAATGATCGACAAGGCCCGCGCCTAAAGGCACCCGAAGCGGAGTGGGCAGCGCGCTTGCTAACCCTGGCCGCTTGTGGAATTGTTTGAACAACGTGGGAACCCAAGCAGCAATTCCATGGAGGCGGAGCATGAGAGCGATTCTAATCTCCGTAGCGATCTTATTTATGTCCGGCGCGATGCCGGCCCAGCAAAGGAAACAGGCTGCTCCTGTGCAAAGGACGTTTGTTCCTGACGAGCCGCTGCCGTGCATCGCATTTGATCGGATGGCGGCTCGATTGGATGCGGTTTACAGAACCGAAGAAATCAGCAAGACCGACTATGACGCGGGCATGAAAAGGTACAAGGATGGCACACAGGTAGAGGGCGTGGATTATTTCATGGGCGGAAAGGACAAATACCAAAGGATTTTTCTACAGTGGGACAAGCGCGCCGAGTTTATTCGTTGGTACGTAGTGGAGGGAGGACGCGGGCAATTGAGCACGGCCGATACCCAGTGCAGCATCGAATTAGGGGAGAAAGAGGAAAGATATTCGGGAATTTACACACTTCGGCGATTACAAGACGCGATGACTGTTGCGCAGGCGGAGGGGTTGTTGGTGGATGTGGCTTTGGAAGGACAGAATGTGGTGATAAAAGCCCTTTTGGAAAGTGAGGCAGCGCGCAGCAATGTGGTAGACCGCTACAACAAGCTGGTCGAAAACGTCAACGCATACAATAAGGCGGTGAACGATCTCGTTGTTACCGTGAATACGGCGATGAATGAACCGAAGGGCTCCAAGCTGACGCCAACGTTGAGTTTCAACTTCGTTCGCCTGCAACCCATCACCTGCACTCGAAGCCCATTCGCCTTTACAAATTCGACGGCTTACATGGCCAACGTGCGCGCAATGGCCATCGTGAACCCGACGATGCAGTGTGAGTAGGCGGTGAAGTGGCCGAGTCCAGGCGTGTCGAACTCGCGGCGGTTGGCTCGTGCTACACTGCGGCGTTTGTTGCAGGAGGTTTTCATGCGGCGCGCGATTTTATGTTCAGCATTCCCCTTCGCCACTTTGATCCTTGCGTCCTGCTGCGCCAATGCGAATGCGCAACCCCAGCTCCCTGCCGAGATGCAGCAGAAGATTGACAAGGTGGCCACGGACGCGCTTGCGAAAACGGGCGTTCCTAGCGCCTCCGTCGCGGTTGTGAAGGATGGGCAGATCGCCTATTTGCACGC
>DATNMX010000134.1:0-6986 GCA_035602135.1 Candidatus Dormiibacterota bacterium | reverse complement strand
CACCCAAGCCTCATTGAATTTCGCAACATTCAGGTGCATGTCCGGCCCCGGGTCCTTGATGCCGAGCGAAATATTGTGAACGATGAAACCGAGGTCATGTGGATTTGCGGTCAGTCCCACGTCATAAAACGCCCCATAGGTGTCGTACCCAGTCACGAAAACCGGACCGCCGTTGAAGTTGGAAGTGTCTTCTGTGGTGTCGCCAAAGGCGTACACTGTCCAGGAAGCATAGTTTGCGTCGGGACGGAAATAGTGGATGCGAGCCTTATTCGCGGGAATCGGCGGTTCCGTGGTGAACTCGGTCGGCGGCCGCGTGAGATAGACGGTCGCGCTACCGGAGAGCACCCATGCTTCGATATTCTGCGCCAGTTGCAGGTGCATGTCTGGGCCAGGGTCCTTGATGCCGCAGTTGTGAATGATAAAACCCAGCAGTCCATTGAACTTTGTGGGATCGATTCCGACATCGTAGTAAGCGCCGTAAGTGTCGTATGCGGTGACGAAGTCATTGGTTCCGCAAAAATCACTGTTGGGATCGGTGGTCGCGAAAAAAGGAAAGAGATTCCAGTTCGCGTAGTCATTGTCGGGGCGATGATAATGAATGCGCGCCTTGCCCGCAGGAATCGGCGGATCGCTTTGCTGGATTGTGGGAGGCTGCGCCGTGCGCAGGACGTTGCTACCGGAGAGCTGCCAGTACTCCTTGCCCTGAGTGGCCGGATCGATGAATTCATTGGGCCCGGGATCTTTGATGTTGCCCTTGTGAATGATGATGCCCACGTTCTGGGCAGTCGAAGTGACGCCCACATCGAAGAACGCGCCGAAACTGTCCTGCCCCGTCACCTTCACCGGCCCGCCATTGAAGTTCGCCGTGTCTTCAGTGGTGTCCCCGAAGGCATAGACAGTCCAGCCCAGATAGTTACCGTCCGGACGAAAGTAATGAATGCGAACGTGGCTCGCGGGAATAGGAGGAATGGGCGCTTGGCCCTTGAGAAAACCTGGCGCTGCGATCGACAACAAGGAAACAAGAGCAAAAACGGTAGAAAAGGTGGAGGCGGCACGGCGATTCATGATTCACACTCCCGGGTTGTCAAGGCGAGTTGCCTTCTTCTGCAGGCCCTACCGCACGAAATGTAAGTGAGCGAGGTTGGGCGTTTCTGCGTCAAGAAGACTGGCGCGACGTGCATGATAGCGCCGGGGTTGTATGGCGTCCAGTGAAGTAGTCGCCCGTGTCGTTTAACACAGGATTCAGAGATTGTCTTGGAACGAACTCGCGATCGCCGACGGGAAACTCAGTGTCCTGATTGACTAGGTTGAACGAGGGCGGATTCATCGAAAACTGGCTCGGGCCTCTGGCAGACTTGTGGTCCTGAGTCTTGCCCGGACTGCTGATGGAATATTGACTCTCCTCACGTCTGGGCATAGCATCCTGCCAGGATGGTGAAGGTGTCGGAGCGTAGCCGCTCGATGCCCTTTATCGTGTCGGGGTCTCGTCTGGGCCCGTTAGGCCACGGTCCCCCACCGCGGTGGCGCGATGCAAACTCCTCGCACGGAATTCTCTAAGACCAAGCCGCAACGCTGGATGCGCGCCGGCTCGATTCTCATTTCCTTTGCAGCCATCACTCTTCTTGCGACTGCGTTCGGAGCGCATTTCTATAGCGGGTCCCTATCCTCTATCTTGCTTACGCTTGTCCTGATCGCTCTCAGTATAGCCATTGCACTACATTTCCGATTTCTGTTCCTAGCCCGTCGCGAACACCGAGAGACGGCTAGCGCGCTTGATGCCACCGAGCGCGAATACAAGTCAGTCTTTGACAGCACGCTTGATGGCATTCTGATTCTCGACGATCAAGGAATTTGCCTCGAAGCCAATCCGGCAGCCCAAACGATGTTTGGAAAGAGGCGCGATGAACTCGTCGGTCAGCCCATAGGGAAGTTCTATGGGGGAGGTAACGATTTCGACGGCTCTTGGCAACGGTTTCTCGATCGCAAGCACGAGCATTGCGAGGCACAGGTTGTCCGGAGAGACGGCAAGACCATCTTCGTCGAGTACACCGCGAAGGCAAATTACCTGCCCGGAAAGCATGTTGCCGTTCTAAGAGATATCTCCCGGAGGAAGCAGGCGGAAGCGGCGTTGCGCGAGAGTGAAGAGCGATTTCAGCAGATGGCCACCAACATCCAGGAGATTTTCTGGATGCTGGACACTGAGAACTTGAAGGTCCTATACGTCAACCAAGCGTATGAAACAATCACCGGCCGCTCCTGTGAATCCCTAGAGAAAGATCCCAAGTCGTATGAAGAGGTCATACATCCCGAGGACCGCGTCCGCGTCCTCTCTCGGTTGGGCGAATCGGTTCAGACCGGCCAGTTAGACGAGGAGTTCCGCATTACTAAACCGGACGGCGCAACTCGCTGGGTGTGGGTCCGCGGATTCCCAGTCCGGGATTCTACCGGAACCGTCCGGCGCCTTGTAGGAACCACCCAGGATATTTCAGCGCGAAAATCGGCCGAAGAGGAGATAGCTCGGAACCTCGACAGGGCAGAGTCTGCCGGTGCGGAGGCCGACGCATTTCGCAAAACAACACTTGCGCTAACGCAGAACCTTAGCATGGACTACGTTCTCGACACGCTGCTCCAGTCCCTCGTGAAATTGGTTCCTTGTGAATCGGCTCGCGTCCTGTTAGTGGAAGCCGACACCCGTCTCTTCCTTGCACGCGAAGTGCAGGGGTGCGAAACGAATCGTCGCATCCCGAAATCCCCGGCAACCCTTGATGCAAAGGACAGCGAGTTCCTAATGCACGTTCTCGCCGGAAGGAACAGTCTGCTCATCTCGAACACGGCGGTGGAGACGGAGTGGGTCGCTTTCAAGGGGTTTTCCCATCTACGCTCGTGGTTGTGTGTGCCGCTCGTTGCATCGCAACAGGTGCTCGGACTTCTTTCGCTCGGCGATACTCATGCCCAGGCGTTTACTCAGGAGCATATGCGCCTTGCCAAATCACTCGCGATTCCTGCTGCGGTTGCGATTCAGAATGCCCGGCTCTATGAGCAAGCGGAGATCTTCCGTGCGGAACTCGAACAGCGCCTAGCCGATTTGGAGCTAGCCGAGAAAGCACTTCGAGAAGTGCACCACAGCAGGGAAGTATCCTAACTCCCGTGCAGTCGAAATGGACCGTGACGACCGTCCGGTGGTTCGTCATCGTTGGGCTGGTTTTGCTGCTTTGCGATGAAAGCAAACTGAACGGAACTCGGTAACTGCGGCTTTATTGCCATGGCTCTCTCGGCGTAGCCGAAAATGGAGATATTCCGTTAGACCGAAGGCCTTGCCCCATCTATGACACCGCAGCCCGACTTAACTAATGCTCCGATGGGAAGCACGTTGGTGCCCGGCGGCGCCAGCTTCCGGGTGTGGGCGCCTCGCGCAAAAGCAGTCTACGTCTCCGGAGATTTCAACAGTTGGAAGCGGAATGGCGATTGCCAGCTACAGCCTGTCGGGCGAGGGCATTGGGCAGCATTCATTCCCGACGTGAAGGACGGTGATCAGTATTTGTTTTATGTCACTGGCCTTGGGACCGATGGCTACAAGCGCGACCCAAGGGCGCGGATGTTGACGTTTCAGCCCGCATTCCCCCTAGCGAACTGCGTACTGCGAGATCCTCGGCGCTTTCCGTGGCACGATGCGGGCTTCCGCCCGCCGGCGTTTAATGACCTCATCATTTATGAATTGCACGTCGGTACATATTCGATTAAGCCTGGCAATCTGGGCGGGTATTTCCTCGACGTCATCCAGAGAGTCCCATACCTGGCTGCTCTCGGCGTCAACGCGATCGAACTACTGCCGGTGCAGGAATTCGAGACCGAGTTCAGCCTGGGATATAACGGAACGGACTACTACAGTCCCGAAAACGAATATGCCGAGGCCGACGAAACGAAGCTCCAGAACTATTTCAATCAGATCAACAGGACCTTGCAGCAGGCGGGACAACCCGGATACGCCGGAATAGATGTGTTGCGTGGCAGCGACAACCAACTCCGCGCGCTGGTCGACGTGTGTCACATTTACAGCATCGGAGTCATCCTCGATGTCGTTTACAACCACGCCGGTGGAGGATTCGATGACAACAGCACGTGGTTCCTGGACCGCATGCCCTTTGGCAATGCCAACGATAGTCTCTACTTTACCGACCAAGGTTGGGCCGGCGGAGAAGTGTTCGCGTACTGGAATGACGACGTCAAGCAGTTCCTGATCGACAATGCGAGGTTCTTTTTCGAAGAGTATCGGGTAGATGGCTTCCGCTTCGACGAAGTCAGCGTTATGGACCGGTTCGGTGGCTGGTTCACATGTCAAGATATTACCGATACGTTGCGCGCGAAGAAGCCAGAGGCCATTCAGATAGCGGAGTATTGGCCGGTGAACGATTGGGTTATCAGGCGCCGGTCCGAAGGAGGTGCCGGTTTTGACGCCACCTGGAATGATGGACTACGCAACGCGGTGCGATCGGCAATCGGGACAGCCTCGACCGGCGTTTCCGCCACGGTGAGGATGGTCGCCATCGCGAATGCAATCCAGAACACGGGCCTTGCGAACCGCTGGCGCGCCGTGCAGTCGGTGGAAGATCATGGCCGGGTCCACGTGGGACGTGACCCGCGGATTCCAAAGCTCGCCGATGATTCGAATTCGCGCTCCTGGTATGCCCGGAGCCGCAGTCGTGTGGCTATGGGCCTGGTGCTGAGCTCTCCCGGGATTCCCATGCTTTTCATGGGGCAGGAATTTCTCGAAGACAAGCAATGGAATGACAATCCGGATCCTGCCAACCTCATTTGGTGGGGCGGCTTAGAGGGCGGCGACAAGGATATGGCCGACTTCCTCCGCTTCACCCGGGAGTTGATCGCACTGCGTCGGAATCAGCCCGCTCTGCGTGGAGAAGGCTGCAACATCATTCATGTGCACGATGACAATCGTGTGCTGGCATTTCAGCGCTGGGTGGAAGGCGCGGGCCAAGATGTCATCGTGGTCGTCAGCCTCAACGAGAGCACCTGGTATAACTATCAGATCGGATTTCCGGGAGGCGGTCGATGGTTGGAAGTATTCAACAGCGACGTTTACGATAATTGGGTAAACGCAATCGTCGCCGGCAATGGAGGGGCGATCCACGCGGATGGGCCACCTCTTCACGGCCTGCCCAATTCCGCAGAGCTGACAATTCCGGCGAACGGTTTCGTCATATTTGCGCGAGAGACTCGGTATGGGCTCTAGGAATCAAAATGGTGGCTGGAATTGATCAGACGAGCCTTAATCTGCAGCTTCCAGGTCGAGCAGCATCGCAGGTAATTCGGCTTGTCGAACCATCTTCCTGATAGGTGGATACTTAACCCTTTTTAATGCTGCCAGCTCAACCGATCGATGCAACACCATCTAATCAGTTGATCCGACTATACTTTCCCTGAGAGAACCGATCTGTCCGCCTGTACTCAATCAGACCTGGCCAGGGTGGTGTTCCGTTTGGTTCAACTCTCGCGAGCGACTTTTAGCTGTTGAGCCCCCGAAAGTAGGCTTCGAGCTAGTGTTGCGTTGACCCATTGAGACCGCCGCGTTTATCGGGCCTTACCCAATCGAGCGGACCAAAGGCTGTGGTACCGAAAACTCCGTCCAGCGGTTTTCAACATATATAACATTGTTACAGTCTGATCGCCTGGCTAGCGCGGCTTCAGCACTTCTTGAATGTCGCTGATATCAAGGGCATTCAGGCCGGAAAGCACTTTGACGAGGGAAGCGCTGTCGTCGACACGAAAGCTGTTGCTGAGAACATGTCCCAGAATGCCCCTTCTTAATATTTTGGAGCAACTTTGGAGCAGGCCAAGGGTGGCTCGGAACTCGTAAGCGCAACCGAAGCAACGACTTGGATTGAATTTGCGTCTCCGTAGAAAGCAGGCGCTAGGTCGACACTGCCGCGCAACAGTTTGGGTACTGAATACTCCAGGCACCGAGGCCCACATATCTTCTGCTTCCTTATTCGATGACTTCACCTGTACAAATCCTCCGGTCGCAATACCTGCCAAGTTTGGCGCTCGCTCGAAGACCCGGCGTGGTTAATCCAAGCATAGCATCACCGCAATTAGTGTGGCCTTTCCAGACTCTTGTCTTCTGCTGGACGATGTTCCGACCACAAGTAGGGTAATTCACCACTCGTCCGTCGATGCAGGACAGTATCTGGTCCTCGCGCACTGGCAGCTATTCCGAGCAGAGAAGAAGGGCCATCCAGTGCTGGAGATTACCGGGAAATGGCCAAAGAGAGTATTCGGCCCATTCTCGGCACTAAGCCGCCTCGGAAAACAAGCTTCCTTATAAAAATCGGTGTTTGACAGGGGGTTGAACCTTCACCGAAGCAAACCTGTCATTCGAACAGATTCAACTTGGTGTCTTGTGCCATGGCAGATCGTTGGGCCAGTGCGACGGGCAACTACACTTTCCGGTTTTTCTCTCCGGAACAAATCGATCGAATTTTGCGCGAAGGGGTGAAACGCGGCAGAACCGGTTCGCACAACGCGATCGAAAGAATTCTGAAGCACGAGCCGGGCCTCCCACGAGCGGAACTGTGGCGACAAATCCGCCGGCTCAAGCAACCTTCAAGTGGGAAGCTCTATCAGCGGACGACCTGGAGTCCAGCAGACGACCAAGTCCTTAGAAAGGGTTATGAGGAAGGGTGGAAAGGGAAGCGAGAAGCCGTGCGCGAACTTCTTAGGCGGCATCCCGGCCGGCAGCCTCACTCGATTTGGGGCCGGGCAGCCAGGCTCGGACTTGTTCGGAAGACCTTAAGAAAAAACCGGCAGCGTTCCCGACAACCTTGGACCGAAGATGACGACCGAATCCTTCTCGCCATGGCAGGTTACAAAACTGCGGAATTCATCGCCAAAGCCTTACATCGATCCGAAAATGCCGTCCGTTACCGCCTCGCTGTCTTGGGCAAGAGCAGTCGCGTTCATTTAGAAGGATA
>DATNMX010000133.1:0-2481 GCA_035602135.1 Candidatus Dormiibacterota bacterium | reverse complement strand
CGCTTTATTGTGCTCGATAAAACCCATCCCGCCCATGTTGGCGGCGAGATTGTAGATGTCACTGGCGCCCTGGGCGGCTTTCTCGCAGTTTTCCTTGAGATTCAAATCAAGCGAAAGATTCTCAACGTCGTCGAAACGCTGGTACCACTCATCAAGAGGCTTAATGTCTACCGCCCTGATCCGCTTGTAGCCTCGCGCGCGGAGACCCGCGACAAGATTCCCGCCAATGAAACCACCTGCCCCAGTGACAAGGACTAAATTTAGATGATCGCTCATTGAAATGCCTCCTTCCAGGATCGTGCCAAACATGTTATCAAACTCGCAGAAAATGCAAACCTGGATCGTAGTTACGTTGCTGCCTCTGCGAGAACGAGTGCCGCCTCTTCCTACCGTCAGCGAGCTTTCTTCAGACCCAGTAATTCAAGCAATGCAAGCGCTGCAAATTCTGCTCCATAAACCAAGTACCGGTGCCACAGGCGTCGCGGCTCGACCGAAAGCCGGAATAACCATTCCAAGCCATGATCGCCCATCCAGACCGGCGCCTGTGAAATACGCCCAGTGTGGAAATCGAACGCGGCGCCGACCCCAACCAAAACTGGGACATTTAAGCGATCGCGATGCTCGAACATCCAACGCTCCTGCTTGGGAGTGCTCAATCCAACCCAGACAATGTCCGCCTGCGCGCCTTCGATGGCCTGAATGATTTCGCGATCCTCCTTCGGTGTCAACATTCGAAACGGAGGGCTGTATGTTCCCGCCACTACAATGCCGGGGAATCGGGAGACAAATCGCGAAGCGAGGTCCTCTGCAACACCAGGCGCGCCACCATAAAAAAAGTGCCGATAATCCTTTGACGCGGTTTGCTCGCAGAATGTGGCCATCAATTCGGGTCCATAGACGCGGCGTCGCAGGTCGAAACCATGCCGACGCCCGATCCACACGAGAGGCATCCCGTCTGGAACGACCATTCCCGCGGAGTTCAGAATCGTCTTGAATCCCGCTTCATGCTGCGCCTCCGTCACTCCATGCATCCCCGTAACGGCGATGTACCGGCAACCGTCCCGCCGCGCGATCCACTCCTCCATCCGCCGCACCGCGTCCGGAATCTGCACCGCATCCACTCGCACCCCCAGCAAGCTGAATGATGGCGCGGGGAGCGTTGTACGATCGGCCTGCTGCTGGATGGCGGTTGCCATTTAGTTCTCGTGAGCCCCAGCCGGCACTTTCCACGAAACGGCTCGCGGCGCGCGCAGCCAGTGGACGATCCGGGAAATCACCAGCTTGGCCGAACCTTGCCCATATACGAAGTTGAAACTCTTCTCAAACAACCAATCCGGAAGAAAAGCCGACGACTTCCAGAACCAGCGGTATGGCCAATGCATCGAAGCAAACCGCGGACCTGCGATGACATCCCCGTAGAGAGTTTTCGCAATCGGCTCCCCCTTTATGCGCGCACAGGCGTAGTTCAGTACTGATGGAGCTTTCTCCGGGGGAATTGGAAAACGAGGGGGCAAATTCGGTGCAATCGTCATTACAAACGAACGCCATGCACACCACAACTCCGAATCGCGAAGCGACAACCTTTCAATTTCCGTTGCTGTAAATTTCCTCAGCCCGAAGGAATTCTCTCCATGGACTCGATATAAGCCAAGCGGAGGGTCTATTGCGACGATCGGCGTTACGAGAGGAGCCAAGACCTGTATGACACTGTCGGCAAAGGCTCTGCGACCCCGAAGATACGGCAAAATCCTCTCCGCCACGGAGAGGCGAAGAGCGAGACCTGACGTGGGCGGCAAGCCCCAGAGCATTTGCGGGGAGCTCAGCGACATCTGCGGAGCCTTCCACCCGGAAACAAGTTTGCCCACAGCAGGAACAGGTCGCATCATCCGGAGCGACGTGTCAGTTGCAGTTAACCGGTGAACCAGAAAGCCTGCTTGCGGCGCATGCACGAAAGCCTCGACAAGTTCCTGGAGTTTAGTCGGTAGGAAGGTATCGTCCGAGTCGAGAAAACAAATGATCTCCCCGCAACTCGCGTGGAATGCGGCAAGAATTGCCTCGGATTGCCCCCCGTTGTCTTGAAGCAGGACCTTGAGCTGGCCATATTTCTGCCCGTAAACCGCCAAAATGTCTCGTGACTCGTCCGTTGACCCATCATCACAAACAATGATTTCAAACTTCTGGTAGGTCTGCTTCAGGACACTCTCCAGCGCCTGGCCAAGGAACCGGCCGTAGTTGTAGTTGGCGACCAAAACGGAGACGAATGGACCGTCCGGCAGGGAGGGGAGGGCAAGAGGTTTCAGATGCCCGCCCCAGGACTCCTTCTTTGGCTTCATCCTCGCCTCACTCGGCCGTAACACTGCATCCATATCTCGTAATTCTTCGAAGACTCGAACTTGTCTTATCAGTTCCCGCGCTACGATGAACGCCCATTCTCTTTCTTCAAATAGCAACGCTCATCTCGCATCTCAATCCACGGCTGTA
>DATNMX010000132.1:0-3236 GCA_035602135.1 Candidatus Dormiibacterota bacterium | reverse complement strand
GTCGAACGAACTCGCGATTCGTTTTCAGAGTTGATACAAATCCCCTGCGAGATATTTGAATCCGCTATCCACGGCGACAGTGGCTACCGTTTTTCCCGGTCCGAGTTCAGCCGCAAGTTGCAGTGCGGCGACAACATTCATTGCGGAAGACGTTCCCGCGAAAATGCCTTCATCTTTGGCTAACCGCCGAGCCACAGCGCGTGCCTCTTGCTCATCAACGGTGCGCGCCTCATCAAAATCGCTGTCCTTAAGATGTGGCGGACGAAACCCCACCCCGATGCCTTCCACGCGATGTGGTCCGCCTTTGCCGCAGGTGAGAACGGGTGACGACGCAGGTTCGAGCGCCACAATTCTGGCGCGGCATCCGCGCGCTTTCAGCGCTCGCGACACGCCCATCAGCATCCCCGCCGTGCCGACCCCACCGCAGAACGCCGCAATTTCCGGACCGGCTTGATCGAGGAGCTCGTTCCCGATTTCCATGTACCCACGAATTGCGTCGGTATTATTGAACTGATCGGTGTAATACGTCTCTGGCTCCTCGCTCAACTTCCTCGCCGTGTCAATCATGGTGCGGAACAGCTCTGGAGTGAGTTGCCCGTTTTCCGAAGAAATAATCCGCAAGTCCGCGCCGAAAATCCGCATGGTCTGCAGCTTTTCTTTCGCAAACCCATCCGACGAAACCGGCACGAACCGATAGCCCTTGATCGCGCACACGAGCGCCAGCGAACTGCCAGTACTTCCTCCCGTGTACTCAACAACGCGCATTCCCGGGCGTAAACTCCCGCGCGCTTCAGCGCCTTCGATCATCGCCAGCGCCATACGATCTTTATACGAGCCAGTCGGGTTGTAATACTCGAGCTTAACGATGACGTCCGCCATTTCGCGCGTGACCAGGCTTCGCAGCCGCACGGCGGGTGTATTGCCGATCACCTCAAGTACCGTATTTCTTACGTTGGTCCCCGACTTCAACGAACCGCCATCGCGAAAAGC
The DNA here is from genome assembly GCA_035602135.1 of Candidatus Dormiibacterota bacterium. Taxonomy (GTDB): domain Bacteria; phylum Acidobacteriota; class Terriglobia; order Acidiferrales; family UBA7541; genus Acidiferrum. The sequence goes on along the minus strand of DATNMX010000132.1, from coordinate 2,246 downwards.
AGAAGCCGCGTGACCGCGATCCTGCGGCAAAGATATCTTTACAAATCGTTCCAGCATCGCATTGACCTGTTCGGGTACTTCCAGCAGAGAAAAATGTCCAGATCCGATGGTCTGCGCGGTGACAAGCTGTGGACACAACTGCTTGAATTGACCGAGATCTGCCATGAGGTTGCTTGCCGCAATGTAGGCAATGGGCACGCGACACGCCCTCGCTACACGAGAGGCGTCGTAGTCCAGCAAATGATTCCTGAATGCCGGTACGGCAACGTGCTGCGAAGTTTTAGCCATCTCGGCTAACACATGAGCCTTCCGGACAGGATCGTCTGTTTCAATGAAGAGAGCACCTGCTGCGAGTTGGAGAGTTTGAATGTAGGCAGCTCCAGCAAGCTGATCACCGAGTAGCTCGAGTTGGGCAATGAACGCGTCGGAGGGGAAGACCACAGAATCAATCAGGCAAACCGCCGCGCTCAGCTCCGGATGCGTTGCCGCCAATTGCAGTGCAATGAGGCCACCCATACTGTGTCCAACAAGAACCGCTCGTTCCACGCCGAGTTCTCCGCAAAGCCACGCCAGGTCATCTGCGAATTCGGATACTGTATATTGCCGCTGTGGTGCATCGCTGGCGCCGTGTCCGCAAAGATCGGCAGCTATCACCCGGTGAAACCGGCTGAAGTACTCGATTTGTGACGCGAAGAAGTTGTGATTGCAGGTCCATCCATGCACGAATAAAAACGGCTGCGATCCTGAGCCAACATCCTCATACGCAAATGCCACGTTGTCACGATACAAGCGCTTCATCTAGTTTCTTCCTCCTGTTGTTGGCGACGCTGGATCACCGCTTCGGTGGCCAGGTAGAGCGTGTCGTTATGCCTGGCGTAAGTCTGCGCTCAGTTATCCAACCTGCAGCGCAGCTTGAACCGGCTCACCGAAGAAACGCGCACGCACACTTTCGTTGATCGGCAGCTCGGGTCCGCTGATGATATGGTCTGGGATCCGGCTAGGGTCTTCCTGGATCAGTGGCATTGCAATGGTGCGGCGACGATCAGCCTCCGGCCCCTGCTCCTGAAAAATTTGTCTTAGTAACTCGCAGGAAGAGTGGATCACAGAAAAATATCGTTGATGTTCTGTGGCGAAATCATGGCCGGCGGTGTTCCAGTCGCTAATGCTGAGGAGCCTCTGGCTTAGCGTCCGCACATCACGCAGAGTCAGAGACATGCCTTGGCCATGTACTGGATCGGTGGTGGCGGCAGCATCCCCGATAAGGGCGACGCCGTTGGAGTAGGGATGCTCGACCCAGTCTTCATCACAAGAAAAAGATGCCAGTGGCCCGATGGAGCGAACAGGGCCATTGTAGAAGTTTGGAAATACGGTGGTGCGTCGGGAGTAATCAATAAATCGTGGCACAGCCTGCTCCCCCTGCAAACGTCCCATCCCCTCATTTGGATATCCAAGGTAGGCGCGAAAACGATCGCCTCCTTCATAGATTAAGCCGACCACCGTAGCTGTCGCAGGGTTAAAAATATAGTGGGCCATATCGTGCGGCATCTCCAAACCCGCAAGCAACACGCCTGCGAACAGAAGAGGATGGGGCTGACGCGTGACAGCGAATCCGGCCCACTTGCGAGCCGCTGAATTACGCCCATCAGATGCGACAACGATCCGCGCCGAGAGTGTCTCAGCACTTTCAGAGTTACGAAACCTCACCCGCGGCGGCTCGCCCGGCTCAATGCCGATCACAGTGACTTCGCGACGAACATGAGCGCCTGCCGAAGCTGCCGCTTCAAGCAACGCTTCCTGCATCTCCGGATGGCTGAAACTAAGGCCGGGCAGAGCCTGTGGGGTAGTGGCAGCCAAGTCGCGGGCTTGGCCTGAACCCATTTCCAGGTAGGGAATCCAGCATCCGTACCGTTGAAGTGTATCCTCAAGGGCTAGTTTCCGCGCTTCGGCGACACCCCATGGCGGCAAGAATTCGCCGCGGACACGGTCCTTGAATCGCGCTACTTGCTCTAGAATCAACACTCGCGCACCAGCATCGGCCATAACTTTGGCGAGTGCGGATCCGCCTAGGCCACCACCCACTACGAGCACGTCATAATCAGGAACTATTGCCATAAGTATCTCCTCATCAAACCCCCGTCGCACTTGAAAAGGGAGTCGGGTCAGGCCAAAACCTCGCGTTCACACCCCAGTGTCCTCATGACCTCTCCGTCCGCAATTCACCGATACGCAATGACCAGGCGATCGAG
>DATNMX010000131.1:0-75575 GCA_035602135.1 Candidatus Dormiibacterota bacterium | reverse complement strand
GAATCGCTAAGCTGCAGCTACATCAGCCAACACGGGAGGCCGATAGGGTTCATTCTTCGCGAGCACGGCCCAGGCCATGCGAGCGAGTTTATTCGCTAGAGCCACTCCGGCTACATTACGGTGCGTACGCGATGTGAGTTGAGCCAACCACCTGTTCAGACCGGAAGACTGCTTGGTACGTTGTTGCATGACCGCACGTGCTCCTTGCACGAAAAGTCTTCGCAAGTAGGAGTTACCACGTTTGCTGATACCGAGCAGCTTCTGCTTGCCGCCAGTGGGAGTGTTCCCGCGGGACTAACCCCATCCAGGCGGCGAACTCTCGACCCTTGCGGAAGGCCCCTCCGAAGCCCTACCAGATGAAAAACTGTCTTACCAAGATCAATGCCAATGGTGTGTAGGTCCATAGGACGCCTCCTCCGCAAGCCTCTCATACACAGGCTACTGACTAGGTAAGGCGGCGGACCATCCCATTAGCAATGGCGCGAAATGGGGTCTGCTGAGGCTACTTCGGGCTCCCCCGTCAACCGACCTGGACGTGGTGCAACGGCTTGTTCAATTGCGAGCACCCTTTCTTTGCCGATGCCCTTCAACCTTCTTATGAATCAGCACTCGGAATCGGCCGATCATGGCTTGTTGTGCTCTCGTTCAGCCGTGCCGCTTGCGTCGTGAGGTAATTCCGTTCCGGAATGCTCGTCGTGCGAGCAGCGGCAAGCCGGTAACATGCGATTGCTACCTCATGGTCGCCAGCCATTTCCAGTAGGTGGGCACGAACAGCGTCGAGGCGATGATGGCCGGCAAGTCGTGCGTCCGAGTCGAGCGGTCTAAGCAGCTCGAGTCCCTTGGATGGGCCATGCACCATGGCCGCGGCGATCGCATGATTGAGAATCACCATGGGATTGTCGGACATGTATTTGAGGAGCTCATACAGCGCCAGGATCTGGGGCCAGTCGGTATCCTCGGCTCGGGGGGCTTCGTCATGAACGGCGGCGACGGCGGCTTGTAGCTGGTACGCGCCAATCGATCCCTTTGACAGGGCCGCGGTTATAAGCGCGATGCCCTCGGAAATCTCCGTTTGATTCCACAGAGTCCGATCCTGCTTCGTCAGCGGGATCAACTCTCCGTCAGTTCCCGTTCGGGCCGCGCTGCGCGCATCGGTCAATAACATGAGCGCCAGCAATCCCGCGATTTCCGGGTCCTCCGGGAGCGAGGCATGAACGGATCGCGTCAGGCGGATTGCCTCACGGGACAGTTCGAGTCGCTGGAGTTGCGGGCCAACGCTGTTGGTATAACCTTCGTTGAAGATCAGGTAGAGCACATGCAGCACGGCCTGTAGTCGTGCGACTCGCTCCTGGCTGGTCGGCAACTGGAATGGAACCCCGGAAGCCTTGATGCTTTGCTTGGCGCGGCTGATCCGCTGCGCCATGGTGGCCTCGGGAACCAGGAACGCGTTGGCGATTTCGGCCGTGGTCAAGCCACCCACCGCCCGCAACGTGAGGGCGATTGCCGATGACGGAGTCAGGGCCCCATGACAACACATAAAGAGCAGGATGAGGGTGTCGTCTTGGTCCGTTTCATTCTCAGCGTCAACCGGTGGCACCGTTAGATCCAGTTCCATGGCCGCGGCGGTTTCGCGGCGACGGCGGGCCAATTCGCGGCGCACGTGGTCGGTCATCCGCCGGGAGGCGACCTGAATCAGCCAGGCCCGTGGATTGTTGGGCGCGCCCTCACGCGGCCATTGGAGTGACGCCGCGATAAGAGCCTCTTGGACCGCGTCCTCGGCGGCAGCGAAATCACGAAAACGGCGAATCACTGCGCCGAGTACCTGCGGCACAAGTTCGCGCAGCAGATGCTCGGAAGTGGCGTCCCCTGGCGTCGGAGTCACGGCAGGTCTCGTTACAACATTTCTGGGGGCGGCGCGCTCATCACTGGCCGCACCTCGATGGACATGTTTAACGGTGCCCCACCGATTCCTGGCGCCGCTGAGGCTCGTGCGGCGATCGCATAGGCTCGCTCTGGAGTGTCGACGTCCACGATCCAGTAGCCAGCGAGAAACTCCTTGCCCTCCGGAAACACGCCGTCGGTGATCGGCGTCCCATCCTTGCCGGCCCGCACGAGTTTGGCCTGATCCGGAAAGGACAGACCTTCGGCCGACACCAGTTCGCCGGATTCTCGGAGCTCCTTACCGAAGCTCCTCATAAATCCTATGTGCGCCTGGAGGTCCTTCTTGGGCCAACCGGGAATCCCCTCGCCGGCCTTCATAGTGTTCATCATCAAAATGTATTTCATGTCTTCTGCTCCTTTCATTTTCGCGTTGCTTTTAGCGCTTTCAGGCGGTAGTCGGAGCTGGTAGCGTATCCTCGACATCCCGGACAACGACTTTCAAAAAAAAGTGGCGGCCCAATGGCATGTCGATTTCGTGTGCCGAACTCACGAAAACGTCGGATCACCGGAATAGGCATCTAACAACCTATCTGTCACGGTAGTTCGTCGGTCGTCCCGCTCATGATCTGCCGCACTTCGATCGGCATGTTGGTTGGCGCCCCGCCGGGACCCGGCCCCGCCGATAACCGGGCAGCGATCTCATAGGCTCGTTCTGGACTCTCGACGTCAACTATCCAGTAACCCAAAAGAAACTCTTTTGCCTCCGGAAAGATGCCGTCTGTGATCGGCGCACCGCCCTTTCCAGCTCGCACCACCTTAGCCTGATCTGGCCCAGCCAAGGGCTCATTAGCCACAAACTCTCCACATTCGCTCAGCTCCTTGTTTACCTCCTTCAAGAATACGAAGTGCGCCTGGACGTCGCTTTTAGACCATGCTCTATACGTGCCCACGCCGGCTTTTGTGCTGGCCATCAATAAAATGTACTTCATATCTTTTCCTCCTTTTTATTTTCGCGCTGACTTTAGCGCTTTCATAGGGTAGTCGGAGCTGGCGGCGTATCCTCGACATCCCGGACAACGACTTTCAAAAAAAAGTGCCGGCCCAATGGCATGTCGATTTCGCGCCTCTTGGTTCGACGTTCTTACAGAGGTTCGAATATGCGTACGGAAGCATTTGTAATAGAAACTAGCAACGACTGGACGGCCGCTTGCGAGGTACAGAAGCGGTTTCTGCAATACGCGGAGCCGGCGATCGACACCCTGAGTTACAGCGCACGGTGCCGACAGGTGCGCGAGCTCGGCGGGGATTGCTATGATTTTGTGCCGCTGCCGCATAATCGTTTGGCACTGGCCGTCGGAGACGCCGCCGGCAAAGGGCTCGCCGCGGCGCTGATGATATCAAATGTCCAGTCGTCGCTTCGCACGGCGGCGGCATTCGCCGAAAACGATGGGGCCGCTGTGCTTGGGGCAGTGAACCGTCAAGTACACGCATCGTCGCTCGCAGATCGGTACGCAACATTATTCTATGGCGTTTTCGATGGAGAAACGCGAACGCTGCAGTACGTCAATGCAGGCCACAATCCGCCAATGGTCATTCGGCGAGACCGCTCGATCGCGTGGCTTGAAACCGGTGGCCCACCCGTCGGTGTGTTTCCGGATTGGACCTATGAGGAAGCCGTGGTTCAGCTTAATCCGGGCGATCTCGTCCTTGCCTATACTGACGGGGTCACCGAAGCAGTAAATTCGGCCGGCGAGGAATGGGGAGTAGAGGGTCTCCTAAGAACAACGCTCGAATGCGACGCCCAATGCCCTGACGACATTGTCCAGGCGCTCTTCATCTCCATGGATAACTTTTCGCGAGGAAGTCAGACGGATGATGCAACCATAGTACTTTTTCGGGTGCATTGAGCTTTTGCCAAAGCTCGAACCGCGCAAAACTAGTATTACCGTGGTTCTCATGCGCATCCCCGGGAAGGAAGCTAGACTCAAGAAACTTCAACAACCATCTCCTGCAAGCATCGCTTTCACGCGCTTGGTTCGTACGTTTCAACCAGGAACTCATAGGTCATAAACGGCACCCTTCCCCGGCGAATAAGTGAGCTGCTCACTCCATGCCAGGAAATCAGTCGGTTACCTGGCCTGTTGGGCAGTTTTTTAAAGAGCACGGTGAGACAAGCGTGTGAAATTTGGCTGAGTTCTCCTACGTATCATTAGGGAAGGAGAACAACACAGTAGCCGAATAGCGCATCCTGCATTCGCATCTATACCAGGTGAAGCATCGGGTCTACCAAACCTCTTTTTAATTCAGTGCCGGGTGGCTGCGACATGGATGAAAGGGAAAATACTATGTCAACAAAGAACAACGTCCTACACTCGGTGGTGAGAATTGGGGTGGCCACCGCAGCGATATTTCTGGTCGTCGTGCTGCTTGCCGCCGTACCGGTTCACCGCACGCTGGCGGTTCCCGATGAGCACGATCAAGAGTCCTCCGCTGCGCCAACGCACGACCACGGAGCAATGTCTAATATGGCTGGCATGGACATGGGTGACGAAACGACAAGCGAAGCCCACGCGGTCGCGGACATGACGCCCGGTCATCAAGAAGCACACAGCGAGCACATGCACATGACCGCGATGCGTCCACAAAAGGCGGAAGACTTAGCGCGCGCCAACGAAATCGTGGCTCAACTACGAACTGGGATTGAGAAATACAAGGATTACCACGTGGCCCTGAACGACCGCTACAAAATCTTCATGCCGAATCTCCCACAGGCTGAGTATCACTTTACAAATTATCGCAACGGATTTCTGGGAGCGTTCAATTTCGATCCGGCGCGCCCCACTTCCCTGCTGTACAAGAAAACGTCCAGCGGGTACCAGCTGGCGGGCGCCATGTTCACGATGCCGAAACGGGCTACGGAAGATCAACTAAACGCGCGCGTGCCGTTGAGTGTAGCGACGTGGCACCTGCACACGAATCTATGCCGGCCGGCAAAAGATCAAGTTCGCACGGCGGATTGGAGCAAGTTTGGCCTAAGAGGCTCCATCGCCACGCAAGAGGCTTGCGACGCTGCTGGCGGACGATTCAACCCGGTGATCTTTGGCTGGATGGTGCACGTGTACCCCTATGAAGACTCAACTGAGAAGATTTTTGCGATGCATCACCACATGGATTGACTGTGCCTAACACTAGGAAAATATCGGAACTTGACCGCTGGCGCTCATACCGCCTATCTACATGCCGGCCGCTTCGTGGTTCTTCCCAGAGGGGTTCCTCCAAAAGGCGTTTTAGCGCATCTAAATCTGCATGGGGCCTGCCGCAAATGCGTGCAGCCAAATTAACGCGAATCGCCTAGCCATTCGACGACACCCATTGGCCATTGGACTTAAACGCGACGGCTTCCACGGTGCGAGAACCGCCTGCGAGGAGGTGCAGGATGCGCAAAAAATCGATAATCCCTTTGATCGTCGTCGTTGTGCTCGTTGCCGGGGTATTGCTTATACCTTCTCTGGTTGACGTGAATCATTATCACGACCGCATACAAGCGGACCTAGAGAAGCGCTTCGCACGGCAAGTGTCCTTGGGTAAAATGCGTCTTAGCGTAGTGCCTTTCAGGTTTCGCGTCGAAAACGTTGTCATTGGTGAAGATCCACACTTCAATACCGGCCGGGCGTTCGCGCAAGCGCAAGAACTCGACGTACGTCCACAATTGTGGCCATTGCTTCGAGGCAATGTGCAGATCGAATCGCTCACTATGAAGCGCCCACAAATCGAGCTGGTGCGCAGCCAGCTTGGCGTGTGGAATTTTGCGAGCGTCGGCCAAGCATCTTCCGGCAACCGGGAACTTTCGCTCTCGCAGTTGAGCATTGAGAACGGTCAAGTAGCTGTGAGCGATCTTCAAAACCGCCAACCGCGAGCCGTGTACGATAACATCGACGCCGCGCTGAACCGATATGCGCCGGAACGAGCTTTCGACATTAAGCTGGCCGCTCGTCTCCCCGGCGAAGGCGCACAGACGATCGAAATCGACGCGCGGCTGGGACCCATCCGGCACACCGACATGGCCGCCACTCCGTTTGACGGCAAGCTGCGGCTTGGCAAGGTGTGGTTTTCTTCCTTGCGAAAGTTCTTGAACAGCGCTGCGCTGGGGAACACGGACGCGCTCGCTTCCGGAGAGACACGCATCCAGAATGATGGCGCGAAGATCGTCGCGAGCGGCTCTTTGAGTCTAGATCATGCCCGCATCAATGGAATTGACATCGGATATGCAATCCAGGCGCAGTACGAATTTTCAGACGATAGGAAGAACGAGGTCCTGACGATTCAGAAAGGTTCGTTCCAGCTCGGCTCGACACCCATGGCCATCAGCGGCATCGTCAACATGGGAACGACGCCATCCGAGGTGGATGTAAAGCTGAGCACCTCGAATGCTCCCGTGGAGGAAACGACGCGGTTGCTAGCGGCGTTCGGCATAATTTCGAACGCCGGAGTGAAAGTCAACGGGCGCTTATCGGCCGACGTGCACGCGAAAGGAGCGGCGAGTCATCCGGCGCTGAACGGCTCGATGCAAGCGCAAAGCCTGGAGATTGCCGGGAAGGAACTTATCGAGCCGGTCCGAGTGAACAACATCCAACTTACCCTCTCTCCGCAGGACATTCGTTCGAATAATTTCTCCGCTGCAAGCGGGAGCACGCGCGTTGACGCGCAGTTCGCAATTCTAGGCTACACGACGCCGAGCCCCAACATCGACCTGTCCGTCCGCACCAGCGATGCCAAAGTTGGAGAAGTATTGAATATCGTGAAGGCGTACGGCGTTTCCGCTGTCGAAGGCTTGACTGGAACTGGCGCTTTGAACCTCGACATGCGCGCCAGCGGTCCGCTGAAGAACGCAGCCGCGATGAATTTCTCCGGCAGCGGCCAGATCCGCAATACCTCGTTGCATCTCCCGCAACTTACGAAGCCTTTGGAGGTTCACAAGGGCAACATACGATTCACGCAAAACTCGGTTGTACTCGAGGATCTGTCCGCTACGCTCGAACAGATCAACGCCATCGGCACGCTGACCGTGCGAAACTTCGGCGCACCTCAGGTGCAATTTAATGTTAGCGCGGACAAGATTCATGCCGCCGACCTCGAACAGATGTTTTCAAGCGGCCCGGTGCGCCGCTCTTCCAGCGCGAACCCCGCTGCTGGGCTGATCGCGACCGTCCTGGCTGCCACCACGCACGACAGCATGCTCTCGAAGGCCACAGGCTCGGGGAAACTCACCGTCGGGAGCGTCATTTACGATCAGCTGGCGCTCGCCAACGTGCATTCTGACGTAAGCCTAGACCACGGCATCATTCGCTTGGCGCCGCTCACGGCTGAACTCGAGGGCGGCGAGCAAAATGGCTCGGTGGTCATAGACACTCGTCCAACGCCGATGATTTATACCGTTTCTAGCCAATTGAAAAATGTAGATGCCAACAAGCTGCTGTCCGCGGTTTCTTCGGTCAAGGGACTGATCTTCGGTATATTGACGGCAAATGCCAATACCTCTTTCCGGGCGGCCTCGTCGGATCAGATCACGCGCAACCTCAACGGGACGTTGTCTCTGAAGCTGAACCACGGCCGCGTTGCAGGCTTCAATTTGCTGCAGGAGCTTGCCACGCTCGGTCAATTTGTGAATAGCGACTTCCCCTCACTGCCCTTCACGGATGTAATTCAGTTGACCGGGAACTTCAACGTGAGGGATGGAATAGCGTACACCGATAACCTGAAAGCGGCGATTGACGCTGGCAGTCTGGCCGGTGCCGGCTCCATCAACCTAGTTGATCAGTCCGTAGACTTGCGTGTGACTGCCGTGCTTTCGAAGGAAATTAGCGAAAGGGTGGGTGGAAACGGCATCGGCGGGTTCATGAGTACGGCGCTAGCTAATGGGCAGGGCGAACTGGTCATCCCGGTGATTCTGACCGGGACATTGCGGCATCCCCGCTTCGCACCTGACGTACAGACGTTCGCACAAATGAAATTGCGCAATATGGTTCCCAGTGCGCAGAATCCCAGGGCGCTAGAAAATATATTAGGCGAGCTCTTCCGCAAACCCAAGACCGAGCCACCAAGCGAGCCAAAGCCGGAATAGGTACGCAGGGCTTAGCTCGGGGGCGCCTACCTCACGGGAACCATGAGGTGCTCGTAAGGGGTTCCCTTGAACATGACCCACGGTCTGGTGGTATTGGGCTCGCTGGTGTAAACGCTGGAATCGATTTTGACGCCGAAAAGCATGATGTGGGGTGGCTCCCAGAGCCAGTCCTTCCCCGCCGGAGGCTTTGTGGCGAAGGGGTCATCGTTGTCGGGCGTCGATCCGCCCTTGAGCATGTAACCGATACCCGCGCCGCTAAGCTTCGGCTCCTTTTTCGACATCCACGCCTGGGCCCACTCCATCGCATTTGTGTCCATGCACATTGGGTCGTTGGCAGGTGTGGTAGACATTTTCGGAAGGCACGTCCAACCATTCGTTCCCTTCCGCAATTCGACCATAGGGCCATCCTTGGCTTCTGGCCAGTCGAGGATCGTGGCGTTCTTGGCGATTGCGGGCGGTGCAGCAGACATCGCACTCAGGATCTTGGCCTCTTTTGTTTTCGGCGGCGTTGTTACGGGCCGCTTTTGCCCTAGAAGATAAGTAGGAACTAACAAACCAGCGATCAAACTCACAACAGGAAGGAATTTGAAACGGGACATCTTTGACCTCCTGAGCAAACTGGGTCGAAGTATAGAGCAGACCAGGGGCCAGCGCCAGAGAGATGGCGGGAGTCCGCTTGTGTAAGGCGAAAGAGGCAGGTTTAGGGCGGGAGCGGTTCCGCCAGCGCTTGATATCGGTGGTGTAGGGACGTAGTTTACGGGTAATCAGTTGAATCTCTTAATGACAACTCACTTTTCACCGACTCACGACCGGGGTGCCTCTTAACTGAGGCACCCCAGTCATTCGCCCAGGCTAGGAGGCGTACGGGCAGGACGTGTCGCGCCCGTACACGGAGAAAGCACGCATTACCGCGGCACTCCTTTACAGTGGCAAGTTTGCGAGATGCCTCCTACTGAGGCACTTCGAGCTTGCGCTCGAGTGCTTCGAGGGACGTCCTGGTCTTGCCGTACTCGACGAAGTCTTTCACCAAGGATGCAAGTGTAACCGCAGCTTCGGCGTTCGATTTCAGATACTGCTGATACTGGGGATCCTGCAGGTGCTTGGGGTTCTTGTTGACGTGCTCAATAGCCGCGGTGGTGTTGGAAGCCAATGTCTGGGCAACGGGAATAATGCGGTCAATAGCTTCGCGCTGCCACGGCGAAGCGCTGGGGCGCAGGCTGTGGAGCTTCTTGATTGTTTCACCGATGGCGTTGATGCGCTCCTTGATTAGGTTCAGCTCTTGGGCGTGGCTTTCCCAGGACAAGTCCGAGTGAGTGAAACTTTCGAGTTCATCGGAATCTTTCTGGAGATCGGCCGCCTGTGTCTTGATGTCCTCAAGTAACTTAGTAACTTGCGGCGAGTCCTTAGGGGTCGCCGCCTGCGCTCTAATTCCAACGGCAAGTAATGTGGCTAACAGCAGCACTGCAGTGAAGAATGAACCAGAAAAAATCTTGTGTCTCATTTCGAGCTCGTTTTGTATTTCGCTTCCGGGTAATTCGGCCCCTAGCTTTCGCGCGCACGTCCGCCACGCAAGGCCTCGCAGGAGCATCTTTTGTGCCCAATTGGAAAAATGTTTGGCGGGCGGTGCGGCGCGTTTTAACTGGATTGTTCAGTGCGAGATGACTTTGGCAAGGAAACGAACGGCAAGAGCGGCGGGACTTCAGCTGTGTCAGTCAACCGACAACGATCCGTCAGTAACGCGGGGAGTATCAAGTCTGAGGGCTGATACCGGTGGTGGCTACTTTTGACCGTAATAGGCGGCGGGGCCATGTTTGCGGAAGAAATGTTTGTCGTGAAGATGCTTTGAAATGGCTTGCGCGTGCGGATTCGTCGCGATCGTCTGCAACGCCATGGCGGCAATTTCTTCAACAATGACGGCAATATGCGCCGCTTCGGCAGGAGTTTTGCCCCAGCAGAAAGGCGCATGGCCAGTGACGAGAACGGCGGGAAAGTGAAAGGGATCGAGCTTGGCAAAGCGCCGCGCGATGGCGCGCCCGGTATTCACTTCGTAGTCTGAGCGAACCTCTTTGGAAGACAAAGCTTTGGTGACAGGAACCGGCCCATGAAAATAATCCGCGTGCGTGGTGCCAAGACACGGGATTTCGCGTCCAGCCTGGGCCCACGAGGTCGCTGCGCGCGAATGAGTGTGCGCGACGCCGCCGATACCCGGAAAAGCATTATAGAGGATGAGGTGTGTCGGAAGATCCGAGGAGGGCCGGAGGCTTCCTTCGACCACTTGGCCTTTCAGATCGACGACCACCAGGTCGTCCGGCTTCATCGACTCGTAAGGGACACCGCTGGGTTTGATGGCTACCAGGCCCTCCTCGCGCGCGATGCCGCTGACGTTTCCGAACGTATAGAGTACCAGGCCGCGACGAACGAGCTCGAGGTTGGCTTCCAGCACCTCTTCGCGCAGGTTCTTCAATTTCATGCATTCCCCCGTGCCGCGGCAGCAATTTGACGCAGTGTGGGCAACACCCGCCCAACTGATGCCGGGGGAGCGTCCGACTTTCCAAAAGCAAAATAGAGATCGCGGTAAAGGCCGTATAGATCCTCGTAGACACGGGCAGCGTTTGGATCGGGCGCGACCACACGGTAGGGCGGGCAAAGCGCGGCTTGCGCCTCCTCGACGCTGCGAAAAGCTCGGGCCGCCAATGCTGCAAAGATAGACGCGCCAAGGCTGGTGACATCCGATTGGGGAACGAGCACCGGCTTGTTCAACACATTGGCATAGACTTGATTGAGCACTTGGTTTTTCTGCGGGATGCCCCCGGCGTTAATGACGCGGTGAACGGGAACCCCGTGCTGCTCCATACGCTCGAGGATAACGCGAGTATGGAAGGCCGTACCCTCGATAGCGGCAAAGAGCTCGTCCTGCACAGTGTGCGTGAGATTCCAGCCGAGAGAGATGCCGCCGAGTTCCGGATTTACGAGTACGGTGCGGTCGCCGTTGTCCCACGTCAATCTCAGCAAGCCCGTTTGGCCGGGGCGATAGGCTTCCAAGCCTGCGGAAAGATCTTTGACGCAGCTGCCGGCGCGGCGCGCAATGGCCTCGAAAATATCGCCTGTCGCGGAGAGGCCGGCTTCCACGCCCGTTTTTTTCGGGTGCACGGAGCCCGGTACAACACCGCAAACTCCGGGAATGAGCTGCGTAGTGTCGCTCATGGCGATGATGCAGGTGGAAGTGCCGACTACGTTCACTACGTCGCCGGTGCGAGCGCCAGCGCCAATTGCATCCCAGTGTGCATCGAAGGCACCGACGGGAATGGGGATGCCAGCACGTAATGCGAGTTTTGTCGCCCACTCCGGAGTGAGCTTTCCGGCGACTTGGTCGCTCGTCTCGTAGCGGCCCTTCAGCTTCGCGCGCACACCTTTCAGAAGTGGATCTACGGAGGATAGAAAGTCTTCCGACGGCAAACCACCGAGCGCGGCATTCCACATCCATTTATGGCCCATCGCACAGATCGAACGCGGCGTGGCGACCGGGTCCGTAATACCGCAAAGGACGGCGGCCACCATGTCGCAATGTTCGAACGCGCTCGCAAAGCGATCGCGTTTTTCAGGATTATGCCGCAGCCAGTGTAGAAGTTTTGAAAAGCCCCATTCGGAAGAATAGACCCCGCCGCACCAGTCGATAACTTCTATCTTCTGGCGGCGAGCGCTCTCGGTGATCAGCGCGGCTTCGCGCCACGCGCGATGATCGCACCACAAATAATATTCGTTGAGGGGCTCGAGATTTTCGCCCACCGGAATGACACTGGATCCGGTCGTATCGATGGCCAGGGCGGCGACCTGGTCACCCGAAATATGCGCGGAGTCGAGAGCCTTGCGGGTTGCCGCGGCCAACGCACGCATGTGGTCCTCGTGACTCTGCGTGGCATGATCCGGATCGTCTTTGCAACGATGTAGGGGATATTCGGCCACGCCTGAGCCCAAGCGGCCGGCCTCAGTGTTCACAATCGTGACGCGGACGCTCAGAGTGCCGAAATCGACTCCCGCAACGATAGCCATATTTTTCTCTTAGAAATTTGAGTTGCTATACTCTTCCGCCGGCGTTTGCAGGCAGCTAGCTACACCGGTTCCCCGTGATGGTACATCTGCCATCCCAAATAGCGGGTGGTAGCTTCGTGGACCATGGGAGCGACGGTGGAAAAGTTCGCGGCCACGTGGTGCTCGAAACCGTTCTCGCAAATATGGCGCAGCAGCTTTTGCATCTGTGGAATTTCCACCACCCCAGCGCCGCCGAAAGTTTCCAGAGCGTCGTCCGTAAATCTTCCGCCGCCAGAGTAGCCACGTATTTTCCCGGTCAGGTCGTCGGTTGAAAACCGTGCGTAGCTCATCGCGCCACTCTTTACTTTTCCAACGCAGGTGCCGAAGGTGTTGTCCTTGCCCACCGTTCCCGCGATGATGGCTTGGAAGTCCATCTGTACGTCCTTGAAGAAGTGCTTGGGCAGATTGCTGCAGTGGAAGCAAACGGCTTTGTTAGGGTCTGCGCCGTAGTTATTGTTCCAGTCGAGCAGCGCGCTGGGGGTCTCAGACGCCAGCTGCAACGCGTGCATGCTGAGCGTCCCACAAACGTCCGTCTCGCAAGCACTCGAAAGCAGCCTTTCGCTCATCATGCTCATGACAGTGCACGGAACCACGCCCAGATTCTCTTCCATGGAAGTCCAGCACTGCACGGCGCTGATTTGCACGGCCGCCGCCTTCATCCATTCATCCACAACCGCTCCGAGCTTGGCCATCTTCAGGAGCGCGGAATGAGGGATGCCGCTGGTCGAAACGTACCCTTCGATGGACTTGAGTTTCGCCACGGCCGTCTCGTCGTTATCCTTCATGCGACCGATGCGGCCGATCACTTCCGACAAATCCAAAGTTTCAACCGAAATGCCGTTGGCTTCGAGAAGCTTTTCGCTATAGCGGACGGTATTGAATGCTGTGGGGCGCGCGCCGATGGCCCCGATGCGCAGATTGCGCAAACCATTCACCACGCGGCACACCCCGGCGAACCATTCCAGATCCCGCTTAAACTCTTCGGAGTCCGGGGCGACGGTATGCGTAGCAGTGAGCGAATACGGGATGCCGTATTGTTTTAGATTGTTGCAGGCAGACATCTTTCCGCAGAAACTATCCCGGCGGTGCGAGATGGTCATTTTCCCCGGCGTATCGGGCGTTGCCTGTACCAGAACAGGAACTTGCAGGCGTGCCAAGCGGAGCGTATCGGCAATGGCACGCTCATCGCCGAAATTTGGAAGCGTTATGATCACGCCATCGATGCGGCTCGAATTCGCACGGAACAGCTCTGCGCAGTGCTTGGCTTCTTCGTGGGTCTCTACAGCCCCGTGCTTGCTCTGCTCTGGGGTGAGCACTACCACGTCCATGCCGGCCTTTGTGAGGACTCGGATCATCTCTTCCCGACCGCTCTTCGCGAGTTGATCGGGAAAGAATCCGCGGTTCCCTACAATCACTCCCATCGTCATCTTCTTGGTTTGTCCCATGGTCCCTTCATTCTCCGGACGTTCGTCCGATTAAGCGGCAGTTCCCTTTTGCACGCGCTGCTTGCCTGGCGCGAAGTAATAGCAATAAATCCCGCCGGCCAGAAATAGCACGGAGCCCCACCAAATATTCGCATGCAGCTGATAGAGCACAACAGGCGTCGCTGGAGGATGCGCCAATTCGTAGAGTCCTGCTCCGAAGATCAGCAGCCCGTTCACCAACAACGAGATGCCGATGAAAAACCAGATGGAGATCGATCCGCCATTTCGCATTTTTGGCTCTTTCCTACGGCAACAATTGCGTTCTCACCAGAACAAAATATTTACAATCAAGAAGCCCACCGCTACCACACCGGCCCAAAAGATAGGACGGCGATAATAAACGACATTCTTTTCGGACGGAATATCGGTCGCTCCATACACCAGACCCCGGAGTTCAGTCTCCGGCTTAGGCTTCGTGAGCAGGCTAATTACAACGGTAACCAGCACGCACACAATCCAGCTCCACAGGGCGCGGTACATATTTTCGGCCATGTCCTTGGCGTGGCTGGATAAAGCTACATAGGCCAGGGCCGCCGGGTTCAGCTTCACCCACGCCCACATACCGATGGAAGAAGCGGTTCCCGCAAGCAGGCCCCAGAAACCGCCCGCCGAGGTCGCGCGCTTCCACAGCATTCCAAGGAGAACCGTTCCGAACAGCGGGGCGATAAAGAAACTAAACAGCGCCTGCACATAGTCCATGATGCTGAGGAACTGCATCACGAGATAGGCAGTGCCAACACTGATCAAAACGCCGATCACGGTCGACCAACGGCCCATGCGTACCTTCTGGGCGTCGCTCGACCGTTTATTGATCATTGCGCCATAAATGTCATACGTCCACACCGTCGAGAAGGCACTGACGTTCCCCGCCATGCCGCTCATGAACCCCGCCATGAGCGCGGTGATTCCGAGCCCCAGCAAACCGGGCCCACAATAGCGCGCCAGCATCAGTGGCAATACTTCGTTATAGCTGTGGCCGCCGGTGCCTACTGCCAAACTTTCACCCGTGAGCTTAAAGGGCAGCACGGCAAGCGCCAGCAACCCCGGCAGAATCACGATGAATGGAACAAACATCTTGAACGCCGCGCCAATCACCGGCGCCATCTTGGCAGCGCGCAGGTCCTTTGCAGAGAGCACGCGCTGTACCACTAGAAAGTCCGTGGTCCAGTAGCCGAAAGAAATAACCGCGCCCAATCCAAACACGATGCCCGTCCAGTGGATGCCCATAGGGTTACCTTGGAACGAACCAAGCGTGCTCCAAAGATGCGTATACTCCGCCGAAGCGTTCGTCGCAATCTTGGCCTTGAGGTTGCTCCAACCACCGGCTTCGATAAGGCCAAGGATCGGAATCAGCAAGGAACCTGCCCAAATTAAAATGAACTGGAGAACTTCGTTGAAAATCGCGGAGCGCAAACCGCCGAGCGTAACGTAAATGGCCACGGTGAGCGAAGAGATCCAAATACTGAAGTGAATGTCCCAACCGAGAACCACCTTCATTACCAGCGCCATGGAATACATATTGATTCCGCTCATCAGCACAGTCATCATGGCAAAGGAAATCGCTGAGAGCGCACGACTGGCCTCCCCGAAACGCAACTTCAGATACCCCGGCACGGAATGAGTTTTGGAGATGTAGTAAAAGGGCATCATGACGATGCCCAGAAAAAGCATGGCGGGAATGGCGCCGATCCAATACCAGTGCGCCGCGAGAATTCCGTACTGGTAGGAGGCGGCCGCCCAGCCCATCAATTCCAGCGAGCCCAGGTTGGCGGAGAGAAAACTGAGTCCAGCAATCCATGCGGTCATCTCGCGGCCAGCCATGAAATAGTCTTCGCTGGTGTTGGCGCGCTGCTTAAGGTAGAAGCCAATGGCCAGAACGAGCGCGAAATAGAAAACGATGATGGCTAAGTCCACGTGGGAAAGATGAACGAGCCGCTGCGGGCCGACTAAGCCGAGGGTTGTAATCATAAACTTATTGGTGAGTCTCCTCTCATGAGGCCGACCGTTCCTCCACAATTGCGGCATCCCACGGCTTCACGCTAATCATCTTCCCGCGAACAACGACGTTTGGGATTTCGGATTCTAATCTTTTGATATAAGAAACGAATTAGTGTAAATGATCAAATAAATCGACAAAGTCAACGAAGCCAAATTACCCCGCACATCTTCAATCATCGTTACGGATGTATCCTCGCGGCCCAGCCGCCGCCGGGCGCCAGAGCGATTTTCAGCTTGGTGGTTCTGTTCACTTGGCTTTTCACCGTCTTGTAGTCACTCCCGTAACGGTCGGCATTTACTCCGTCCTGGAAAGCTTCCATCCAGAAGGTACCTTCGGGCAAGAAGGAAAAATCAACCTGGAATTCACGGGGCGTCCAGTTCGTCATGGCGCCTAAGTACCAGTCGCGGCCGTTTCTGCGGGCTACCAGGACGTGTTCGGCGATGCGAGCATCCAGCACCTTCGTTTCGTCCCATTCGGAGGGAACCGGGCCAAGGAACTCCATCGCTTCCGGTTCACGCAGATAATTCGACGGACTGTCGGCCAGCATCTGCAACGGGCTTTCATAGACGACGTACATAGCCAACTGGTGACAGCGCGTACCGAGGGCCATCGGGCGATTGAAAATGGGGGCAAAACTACTCTTGGTGGCATTGAGCATGGCGCCCGGCGTGTAGTCCATAGGGCCCAGGAACATGCGCGTGAACGGCAGCGTGACGTTATGGCCTGGTTCGGCGTCCGCACTCCACTTGCTCCATTCCAATCCGCGTACCCCTTCCGCGCTGATTAAATTGGGCCAAGTGCGCGTCATCAAGGCAGGCTTTTGATCGCCGTGAAAATCGACCAGCATTTTGCGCTTTGCAGTTTCACGGCTTACCTTGTGGTAGAAGTTGATCAGGCGTTGATCGCTGCGCTGCATGAAGTCAACCTTAACGCCTTTGACGCCCCATTTGGCGTACTGATTCAGGGCCGGCTCGAGTTGATCATCGAGCGTCTTCCACACTACCCAAAGGATGATCCCGACGTTTTTCTGCCTGGCATAGGCCGTCAATTCTTCCATATTGATTTCTGGAACGACGTCGAGGAGGTTCCCTAACTTGTACCAACCTTCGTCGAGGATTATGTATTGAAGACCGTACTTCGCGGCAAAATCGATGTAGTACTTATAAGTTTGCGTGTTGATTCCCGCTTTAAAATCGACGCCATAAATATTGTTCGCGTTCCACCAATCCCACGCCACTTTGCCGGGTTTGATCCAAGAGGTGTCTTGAACTTGCGCCGGCTTCTGCAGCAGCCAAACCAACTGGTTCGTAAGCAGGTCACCATCTTTTTCGGCGATGCCCATCACCCGCCAGGGAAATGTGCGCGTGCCGGTGGTGACGGCAATATAATCGGCGCTTTCGATCACTTTCAAATCGCGGTCTTTCTCTAATTTTTCTTTCAAAGGGTAAGGAGGAAAGGTTGCGGAAAGCGCGTTGCCGCCGGTGCCACGAAGCCAAAGACCCGGATAGTCCTCTACATCGGACTCCGCGATGGCAACTTTGACGCCATCGGCATCGACGACGGCCGGCAGGCTGGCGATGGAAGCGGGGGCAATCTGCTTCATCGGCTCAGCGATATATTTACGTTCGTTATGGGAGAAGAAGCTTTCCTCCGCTGGATAAAACACCGTGTATTCAGCGGGAAAGTTGAAGGTGGATTCCTCGCTGTAAATTTTCACCTGATTCCCAGGTAACGAGGTCTCTAGACGGTAGGCGGCTCCTTCGTTGTATGCGCGAAAAACTACCGCATAGTTGCCTTCCATTTCGAAACGTATTTCGTTGTAGTTTTCGCGAATCTTTGCGAATTTCTGGCGCACCACCGGCTCCAGGACCTGTTTGGAGTTGCGTTCCTTGGTCTTAACGACCTTGGCACGGACGCCCAAAATGGTGTGATCGATATCAATGGACAGCGCGCAGTCCTGTAGCAGGGGCTTGCCCTTCAGCAGAATGTCGTAGCGGATGCGTTCGCCCGGGTGAATTCTGATTTCGATCCGATTATCAGGAGAATACACGTTATAGTTTGATTGCGCTGCCGTGCTACCCACCAGCGCGAACATCGGGAGCAACCGCAATAAGATTTTACAACGGCAGCTGTTCATAGCCACGCAACACACCCGCAAGAGGTCGTAAGAATCTGCTGCCAACTCTAGGGAAGTAGAATATGAGACCCAGAACGACGTGCTTGTATTCAGCGGAGTCCATGTGGCCTCGCACTTTATCCCTCGCCTGCCGCAGCTCTTGCTCAAAGCCGAGATTGGCACCATTATTGGGTTTCTTTTGTGCTTCTCCGTTGCGGCGCGCCATAGTTGTGCTAGCCCCTAGTGGTCCGTGGAGAATATATCTTCTGAGTACCAGCAGAGCAAGCTTAGGCCGTTGTTACTAGGACAGTGGTTTAACGGCGCGTCGTAGGAGTGTTGCTTTCTGAGACAAGCGTCCAATTGACCGAACTTGATGGGACCTCGATTTTTTGATCCAAACCTAGAGTTAGTTTCCGGCAAAATCTGGAGCTGAAAAGGGGGGATTTGCCGTGAAGAGGAAGCGCTTTGCAGTGGAACAGATTGTCGCCTCCATGCTCCCAAGATAATCCTGATAACGAATCCGAAATCGCCAGAGTTGTTTGTCCGTCCATTGGTCGATCACATCCGGCATCGACCGAAGTCCGATCGGATTGGGCATGGTCTTTTTCTCCTTATCGAACTCGTGCCAAACTTCCTCGAGGTATTGGGCGAGCCGGTCCGCTCTGCCCGCCAGGCTTTCGAGCTTACCAACTTTTTTGATTTGGTCTGCGACCGGACCCGTCAACTCGCACTGCCGCAGTTTCTCGGCCAGCTTTTTATTACGGGAATAGAACGTAATGATGGCAATGAGCAGGATGCCCAACATTACAAAGGTCACCGCAATGTTGAGGGCGAGCACGGTTTGGTTTGTGCCTTGCCTTTTCCAGTTCTGCAGGTTCAGATAGAGGCTCAGGCAGGCCACAAACAGCGCACATAGAGGGATCCAGTATTTGATTAGCCAGTCTTTCATTCGTCGTCTCCGTTAGAGGCCGCAGTGAGCGACCTCATCGTACTGAGGCTGTAATGAAGGTTCCGCCTCAGCCGCCGAATGGATCGAGTACTCGGGAGCAAGGTTGACGCTACGACCGCTTGGAGAGGAGTGACGGTCCCGGCATCCATGGTTGCTTCCCGTACCCTTTTAGGGTACGCTTGACCCCGGAATGGGTACAAGCAGCATTTTATCCGAAACCCTCTTTGGGCGTACTCGAGGCGCGGTGCTTTCCATTTTATATGGCCACGTGGGTAAAGGCTTCTATCTGCGGCAACTTGCCCGCCTTACCGATATTGCCCTCGGGCCAGTGCAGCGCGAGATACGGCAACTGGTCGAAGCTGGCCTTGTCAGTAAGAAAACCATTGGGACGCAGACTCTTTACAGCGCCAACCGAGAGAGCCCAGTCTACCGGGAGATCAAGGGCCTGGTTACGAAAACGGTCGGCATGCACGACGTTCTAGCGGAGGCGCTCAGTCCGCTGCGAGACGAGATCAATCTCGCCTTTGTCTATGGCTCCGTAGCCCATTCCCGAGAGAGCGAACACAGTGACGTGGATGTGATGGTTGTCGGCAACGTGGATTTCGACGTCATCGTAGAAAAACTCCGCGACGCGGAGAAAACCTTGAACCGGGAAATCAATCCAACCGTATATTCCATTCGGGAGTTCAGCAAGAAGGTGCGAGGGAATTTCCTCAAGACGGTTTTGGCGGAAAAGAAGCTCTTCATCATCGGGAATGAGGATGACCTTAGAGACCTGGGTCAAAAACACCTGGCTTGAAAAGCGCGGCTCGGATCGCGAGGAAATCGGCCGCCTGCTCGCACTCGCGGATGGGCGTCTTCGTCGAGAACGATGAGGCGGGGGTGGAAGGCTCTGTGGCCGGGGCGTTCACCGCCGGACACATCGGCATCGAACACGCCTTGCTCATCGCCAAGCTCGGCGCCGACGTGCAGGAGAAGGCATTGGCGCACTGTTTTGACGGCTACTACGCTGCGAATGACAGCGAGCGGAGCCTTGTCCCCGCCAACCGTTTGCAAGCGTGGATTGCGCAGAACGTCTACCTCAGCCTCAAATCCGTTCCGTTCTCAAAAGACGACGAAACACTCGTGCCCGAAGCGGGAAGTTGCGCCAACTGCCCGAAGCGCACCGGATTTAACACGCTGCTCTTCTCCGAAGCCAGGGAAGATTCGTGATAGTTAAGTGGAATAGTTCTGGCAAGGTCTTTTTGGAATCGAGGGATCCGTTTGATCCAAGCCTGTGTTGACATACAGTCCCCTCCCGGAACGAAGGCCTGCGACGCCGTAGGCGGCGCGTTTAGGCCGGAGTGGATGGAGGGGACTGTGAAGACAAAGTCTCCAAGTACGATCTCGTGTGGGCCTCGCGCACTTCTACGAGTACCGCGTTTATCGGCACCGAGACTATTTAGCTGCAAATACGGTTGCCGACAGCTAACGCGTGCCTTCCGAAAGAACTAATCTAGATCCTCGTGAGCCCAGACGCGCTCGGCGTCGCTAGTGGTCGCGAATCCAGGATCCGTTACAACGGTGTGAATGTGATTGCCGGATTGGCTTACTAGGATCGCCAAGTGGAGTGTCGGTTGGCCTGTGCTAATCAGGGTCATGGTTCCTGTGCAATCCGAGTTCACTGTATAAGTGCCCGTGCTGGGACTCCAGATCAGAGGGATGCTGCCATTTATCGCGACTGCGGACACCTGGGTCAACTCGCCCTGGCCGTCGAACGTCGTTTTGGCAATGCCATCAACGAGGAGGGGCCCGTTGGGCGTCAAAATTTGACCGTGAATCGTAAAAGCGTAGGTTCCCTTGATGGTGGAATCTGTACACTCCCTGGCATGGGCGGTTACCGCTGACGACGCGGCCAAAGCCATCACCAGTAGAATAAGAAAGATGCGGAATTTCATGTTTCCTCCAAAGTTTGTGGGGTGGCATTCAGCCTCACCCGATTCGAGCCTTGTATGCTGCCACTGGGCTGTGCAGCAAACAATGGAGGGCGCCTGTAGATTGTCTGTACGATACGTGAACAACCGGGGGCGCAAGGCTGTAGAATGACCGAGCTTGCCTTGGGGCTTCCCATGCCTTCAGAAATAGTCCAACTGGGACAATTCGTTTTGGACGTAAGTCGGTACGAACTGACTCGCAGTGGAAAACCGGTGCGCATCGAACGCATCCCGATGGACCTTCTGATCCTCCTAGTCCGCGAGAGAGGGAGATTGGTCGGCCGCGAAGAGATCATCGAACGCCTCTGGGGCAAAGAAGTTCACTTCGACACCGATAACGGCATCAACACCGCGATCCGAAAGATTCGCCGCGCTCTCGGCGAAGACCCAGAGAAGCCGCAGTACATCGAGACAGTGCTGGGCAAAGGTTACCGCTTCAAGGTCCCGATCGAGTGGGCGACCGGCAATGGTGACAAAGGTCCTCCACCAAACGCCCACGGTTCCTCCACTCCAAGCGGAATCGCAGACGCAGCATCAGCCCAGCCTGTACTTGGCCAGCGGCTGTCCACTACCAGGAATGTCCTTTTACTGGGATTAGTTATGTGCGCTCTTGCGCTGTCTTTTGTGTACTACAGCTATTCTCTGAGATCCAAGGCAGGTCACCCGGTTATAACCCCTGCCGTCACCAACGTTGGCGAAAAATACACACCAACTCTCTCGCCAGATGGCCAGCATTTAGCCTTCGTTTGGAATGGTGGAGCTGGCCCTCACTTCAACTTGTATGTGAAAGTCGTTGGCACTGAGGAATCGCTACAACTGACCGAACAACCGTCGCTCGACTTTAATCCGGTTTGGTCCCCTGATGGCCGTTACATCGCTTTCTGTCGCATTTTAAAAGACGCAACAGGCGTCTACATCATTCCGGCATTGGGTGGCGCTGAGCGAAGGGTGCGGAACACTCTTTGGGATGATCAAGAGTTCGACCAAGTCTTTCGGTTCGGCCGCCTCTCGTGGTCACCCGATGGGAAGTTACTCGCGTATTCTGACCGTGCATCCCGTAGCGAAGCTGCCTCTATTTTTCTGCTCTCGCTCGATTCAGGGGAAGTTCGCAGACTCACATCGGCGCCGCGTGCTAGAGGAGATTTCAGTCCTGAATTCTCCCCAGATGGTCAAACCTTGGCCTTCGGCAGAGATTCGCAAGGAGTCCAGTCAATCTACGCGATCCCAGTTTCCGGAGGAGCGGAACAACGTCTTACTTCGGATACTGCACAGAAGTGGGGGCTTGCGTGGACTCCTGACGGCCGCGAAATAGTCTTCGCAAATGTTGGCTGGCTTTGGAAGGTGTCTCGTCGCGGGGGCGAGCCAGAAAAACTGCAGTTTGGTCAAGACGGATTCCAGCCTTCAATTCGAGGGAATCGATTAGTCTATGTGCATCTCAAGTTTAATAACAACATCTGGAGGAGGGATCTAAACTCATTGGTTCCGGCTGGACCTCCCGGTAAGTTCATAACCTCCACGAGAATGGAAAGTGGTCCTCAGTTCTCGCCAGATGGAACTAAGGTTGCCTTCGAGTCTACTCGCAGCGGCGCTTATGAAATCTGGCTCTGCCGCAGCGACGGAAGTAACCTTATGCAGCTGACCCACTTCAACCCTTCGGTCACTGGAACTCCACGCTGGTCG
The DNA here is from genome assembly GCA_035602135.1 of Candidatus Dormiibacterota bacterium. Classification (GTDB taxonomy): domain Bacteria; phylum Acidobacteriota; class Terriglobia; order Acidiferrales; family UBA7541; genus Acidiferrum. The sequence goes on along the minus strand of DATNMX010000131.1, from coordinate 53,283 downwards.
CCCGACGGACAGCAGATTGTTTTCGATTCTCGCCCTGCCGGCAATTCAGATATTTTTGTCGTCGACATTCAAGGCGGCACGCCGCGTAAACTTACCAGCGAGCCTTCAAACGAAGGCGTGCCAAGTTGGTCCCGAGACGGCCGATGGATATATTTCGCATCAGATCGCACCGGTGGTTGGGAAGTATGGAAAACGCCTTGGACAGGTGGGTCCGCTGTACAAGTAACACGTCACGGCGGATTTGCAGGGTTCGAATCGCCCGACGGAAGATTCCTATACTATGCAAAAGGCTTGACTGTTCCCGGATTATGGCGCATTCCGACCAACGGCGGTGACGAGGTTGAGCTCATCAGTTCTGTGGAAGCAGGATACTGGGGCTATTGGGCAGTCGTCGAAAACGGTATTTATTACCTCGATACGACTACGAAACCGGCGATCGCTTTCTTCGACATCACCACCCATCGCATTACTAGACTGTTCGATCTGGAGAACCGGCCGGCCAGGCAGGCGCCGGGATTGGCCGTCTCTCCGGACAAAAAGACAATCCTTTATACACAATGGGATGCCTCTGATAGCGACATTATTCTTGTGGAGAACTTTCGATAAACACTCCTGATAAGTTACCGGAGAGGTGATCGGGACTCCTGAGATTAGAGCCAGAAGTCGCGAAGGACCTACCGATGGTTGGATCGTGTTGGCTGTTCACCCACCTGCAGTTGTACGAGATGCTCTCCGCTGAGTTGCCGGGGAGTCGGTCCTGCTGGCGTCATGGAAGCTTTAGGACTCGAGCAAGCTGGGATGCATGCCTTTCGAAGAGGCTGCAACCGGCGATGGGAACTTGCCGGAGTAAACCCGGCCGTTATTCGTCAGCAGATGGGTCATGCCTCCGCTGCGATGACGGCACTTTACACTGGCGAAATTCCTCTCGAACAAGTCCGCACTGAATTTTCCATGACGTTTGGCAACAAAATTGATGTTTTGGAAACCATGGAAACCGGAGCGGCTGCGTAAGTCTTTTAGAATCTGGAGCGGGCGATGGGAATCGAACCCACGTCCGAAGCTTGGGAAGCTTCTATACTGCCATTGTACGACGCCCGCTCTGCTCTCTAGCTTGTTGATTATACACAACTAAGCAACTCCGCGTACAGACCGACCATTTTCCCTATTTCCCGAAATTACCGCCAGTTTACCAATTCCGTCAATTCATTAATTTTCAGGAATCTCTACCCATTGAGGAGCGTTTGTCTGGGCTGCGGTAAGGAACTAGCCGGTGATCGAACCGTAGTCTCAATGGACAAAACAGAGCTTTGGAGCTACAGACAACCAAATACCCGAAATGGAATTTCCGCCTTTGGGCCGTTCTTTTCTGCGAAACGTGCACTATCGCACAGTATTGGGGCTTACAAAGCCTGACACTGGGAGTCTCAAAGTATTTCGAAGGAGACTCATGTTCAAGATACCAACAATCACCCTGGCTCTCGTAATGGCGGCTGGCGCATCGGCGTCGGCGCAAACACAGTACCAGACGCAAGTGCCGGCGAATTCCGGCGATCCAACACCGATATACCGGATCAATGTGGTGAGCCGTACAACTCGGGCGGTCAGTTACAAGCATCGCAGTGGGGCCACAAAGATTAATTTTCAAGGCACCAATTTGATGCCTGGCGCGGCCGGCGAGGCCAAAGTCGAGAGCAAGCGCGGGGCGCTGAGAATCGAAGTTGAATTTTCTGGACTGGACAAGCCCACGAGCTTTGGCAACGAGTACCTGACTTATGTGTTGTGGGCGATTTCGCCGGAAGGCCGGCCAGTGAACATCGGCGAAGTATTGGTGGGGGGTAATCACCGAAGCAAGCTGGACGTAACCACTGATCTCCAGGCTTTCGCGATGATTGTAACAGCAGAGCCTTATTACGCCGTGCGTCGTCCCAGCAACTTGGTAGTCCTCGAAAACGTGATTCGCACGGATACCGCGGGCGCTAGCGAGGCTGTGGATGCAAAGTATGAATTGATCGATCGCGGCGGGTATATCCCCACGGGTTATAAGTTCGACCCAGTGGTCTTGAACGCCAACTTGCCGCTCGAATTCTTTGAAGCGCGCAATGCTGTACGTATAGCAAAATCAGCCGGCGCCGAAAGATATGCCGCGACAAGCTACGAAAAAGCCGTTCGCCAGATGAACGAGGCCGATGCACACGCGGGCGGGAAGCATACAAACAAGAAATCCCTGATTTCGTTGTCGCGTGAAGTTGTGCAGACGGCGGAAGATGCACGCGAAATCGCCATGAAGCGTATCGACGAAGAACGCACCGAGGCCGAACGCAGCGCAGGAGCTGCTCGTGAAGCCCACGCGAAGACGCGTGCCAACGAGGAATCGGCGCGCCGAGTCAACGCCGAAGCCGCTACCGCCGATGCCGTCCATCAGCGCAATGAAGCGGATCGCCAAAACATCGACGCACAGGCCGCGGCGCTACAAGCCGGCCGCGCCCAAGCCGATGCCGAACGAGACCGCAACAACGCTCAACAACAGCAACAGGCCGCCCAGGCGGATTCCGACCGGAATCGCGCCGCCGCAGCCTCATCCGACGCCCAGCTGCAGCAAGCCGCTCGCGGCCAAGCCGATGCCGAACGAGACCGCAACAACGCTCAGCTACAGCAACATGCCGCCGAAGCGGATTCCGACCGGAACCGCGCTGCCGCGGCCTCATCCGATGCCCAGCTTCAACAAGCCGTACGTGACCGCGAGGAACTTCGTACCCGTCTACTCCAACAATTCAACTTGATCCTGGAAACGCGCGACACCGCACGCGGGCTAGTCGTCAATATGTCGGACGTGCTCTTCGACTCCGGCAAGTTCACGCTCCGCCCGCTGGCGCGAGAAAAGCTGGCCAAAATATCCGGCATCGTGCTCGCTTATCCATCACTCAAGTTGGCCGTTGAAGGCAACACGGATAGCGTCGGCACCGAAGCTTTCAATCAGCAGCTCTCGGAGCAGCGAGCCAAGGGCGTCCGCACCTATCTAACACAGCAAGGCGTACCGGAATCTTCGACCACGGCGACGGGCTTCGGTAAGAATCGGCCCATAGCCTCAAACGATACGTCTGAAGGCCGCCAACAAAACCGCCGCGTTGAGTTGATCGTCTCGGGCGAAGTGATCGGTACCAAGATTGTTTCGCTGAGCTTGCAACCCGTAGCTGGAGTTACGTCTCCCCAATAATCAAACCACAATAAAAGAGCCGGTTCTTCCCGGAGCCGGCTCTTTCTTCTTGCTCACCACAATTGGCGTACCGTTATCACGACAGGTGAACTGTGCTCTTTTGCACAGTTCAAGAACGGCTCTTCTTGGTAAGGTGTCCGTAGCCATGGAGCGACCATGTATTAGGTAGCGTCAATGTTGAATATGAAATCCAAAAAACACGCGAAAAACGGAAAGGCCGGGTCCTTCGACCCGCAGGTTTTTCTCGATACATCAGGAGTGGCGAGAAAAATTGCAGAATTTCGGAGAAACGAATCGATCTACACGCAAGGAGCGACTGCGGATAGCGTCATGTACGTCCAGAAGGGCGGCGTGAAACTGTCGGTGGTGAACGGGTCCGGTAAGGAAGCAGTGGTCGCGATGTTCGCCCCGGGCGACTTTCTTGGCGAGGGATGCATGGCGGGCCAGTCGATCCGGATGGGGACAGCTACAGCCATTACACCGACCACCCTTCTGGTCATCGAAAAAGACGAGTTGCTGCGGGTGCTCCATGCAGAACATGAATTATCCGACCATTTCATTTCGTATATGCTCGCGCACAACATCCGAGTCGAAGAGGATCTGATCGATCAACTCTTCAACTCAAGCGAAAAGCGCTTGGCGCGTACGCTTCTGCTTCTCGCGCGCTATGGAACACAAGACCAGCCGGACCGCATACTCGCGAAGGTTTCACAAGAGACCTTGGCGGAGATGATCGGAACCACGCGTTCGCGCGTTAATTTCTTCATGAACAAATTCAGGAAACTAGGCTTCATCGAATACAACGGCAAAATCAAAATCAATAAGTCATTGTTGACGGTAGTTTTACACGAGTAGGGCGCAATCCGGGGTTCAGTAGAAAAGCGGGGCAGTCAGAGCACTTCCGAGGCGAATGTTTTGGGGTAGTTATGCGGTAATTCTCCGCAAGTCACGGATTCACAGAAAATCGAATGTCGCCGAAAATACTACCTATCGCAGAAACCGTCGCGCTGATTGAAATGCAGTCTCTCGTATTGGAAGAGAAACCAGCTACACTAACACCCGTCCCACCGCGTCCAGCACTTCCTACCAGAATCGCAGTCGTAGGGAATTATCTTCCGAGGCGCTGTGGAATCGCCACCTTCACGACGGACCTTTGCGATGCCTTACACGCCGAATACGGCACCACAGAGCTGTTGGCGCTCCCGGTTAACGATACCGAAGAGGGGTACGACTATGCCGTAAGGGTGCGGTTCGAGCTGGCCGAAGATAACTTGGCGTCGTATCGGCAAGCCGCGGATTTTCTGAATTTCAGCAATGTCGATCTAGTCTGCCTGCAGCACGAATACGGAATCTTTGGAGGCCCCGCCGGCGGACATATCCTGGAGCTGCTGCGACGCCTGCAGATGCCTTTTGTAACCACGCTGCACACGGTACTTCGCGATCCTAATCCGGACCAGCGCGCAGTGATGGACGAAATAGCGAAGCTTTCGGACCGCTTGATCGTCATGAGCACGCACTCTGCTGAGATCCTGCAGGAAGTATTCCGCGTTCCAATGGAAAAGATCGATCTGATTCCCCATGGCATTCCGGATCTGCCTTTCACAGATCCTAATTTTTACAAGGATGGCTTCGGAACCGAAGGAAAGGATGTTTTACTCACATTTGGCCTACTCTCGCCCAATAAGGGCATAGAAAATGTAATAAAAGCGCTGCCAAAAATCGTGTCACGTCATAGCAATGTCGTATATATGGTTTCCGGTGTAACTCACCCGCATGTCCTGCGACGCGAAGGTGACAAATACCGGCATTACTTGCAGACCTTGGCGAAAGATCTCGGTGTTGAAGCCAATGTGATCTTTCGCAACCGCTTCGACAATCCCCAAGGTCTCGTTGAATTGATAGGCGCGGCGGACATTTACATCACGCCATACAAACACAAGGCTCAAGTCGTTTCCGGCACGCTTGCGTATGCCTTGAGTGCCGGGAAGGCGATCATTTCGACGCCTTATCTACATGCAATCGAACTGCTGGACGGCGAGCGCGGGGTACTGGTGCCTTTTGACGATCCGGAGGCCATAGCTGAAAAAACGATTGCACTTCTGGACGACGAAACCGCAAGGCACGCCATGCGAAAACGCGCTTATTTATACGCGCGAGACATGGTCTGGAATCGGGCAGCGCAGAAGTACATGCAAAGTTTTGAGCGCATCTACAACGAACGCCTGCGGAATCCGCGTGCCACGTTTTCGGCTCAGAACACGGAAAAAGCTCTGGACCTGCTTCCCGCTATCAAGCTGGATCACCTGTATCGAATGACAGACCAGACGGGAATGGTGGAGCATGCGGTTTTCGTGGTCCCGAATTATCCGGAAGGTTACACCAGCGATGACAACGCCCGCGCATTGATCGTAACCACACTTCTGGAAGAGATTGGAGTCCACGCACCCACAGGTTCGGCCGACCTGGCATCTCGGTACCTGGCGTTCTTATGGCACGCTTTTGATCCAATTACCAAACGGTTCCGAAACTGCCTGAGCTACGAATGCTTGTGGCAGGAGCCGGAAGGCTCGGAGGACAGTCATGGGCGAGCCCTATGGGGGTTGGGAACGGTTCTCGGCAGATCCAAAAACGAAGGATTGCGGGGAGCTGCGGGGCGTATGTTTGAACTCGCCGTGCCCGCAGCTGTCGAGTTTAAGAGTCCGCGCGCGTGCGCCTTCGCGCTTCTGGGACTGCAGGAATATCTCGACTCCTTCCCCGGGGATCGCGCTGCCCTCACTGCGGCCGAAGCGCTGGCAAATCGACTCCTGAATTCATACCGTTCCTACCGATCAGACGATTGGAAGTGGTTCGAGAATGGGCTAGCGTACTCGAATGCCCGATTGCCGCAGGCTCTGATACGGGCGGGCATGCGCGTCGCAAACAATGAGATGGTTTCAGTGGGACTCGAAGCATTGGAGTGGCTGGTCACGATTCAGCGGTGCGAGGTTAAGGGCCATTTCGTGCCCATCGGATCGCATGGCTTTTATTCCAAGACAACGGAGAAGGCCCGCTTCGACCAACAGCCGGTGGAAGCCTGCGCGGTCGTCTCGGCATGCTTGCAGGCCTATCGCGCGACGGGAAAGGGCCGATGGCGCAAAGAGGCATGGTCCGCTTTTAATTGGTTCTTGGGAGACAACGATCTTCAGATTGCCCTGTATGACCCGACTACGGGCGGTTGTCGAGACGGCCTGCACCCGGATCGGGCCAATGAAAACCAAGGCGCTGAGTCGACCTTGTCCTTTTTGATGGCACTCCTGGAAATGCGCCAGTTGGAAAAATCCGATGGCATGGAGAACAAGTTCTGACTCGCAGGACGTTTGTCCTTAGGCTAAGGCAGAACTTTCAGCAACCCCTCCCATTAAGGCGGTAAGACTCCCTATGAAAGCAATAATGTCAAAATACGAAACGCTATTTCACCGGCACGCCGCCAACCCCATCCTGACGGGAAAAGATTGGCCGTACTCCATTAACAGCGTCTTCAATGCCGGCGCAACACTGCTGCCGGATGGCACAACCCTTCTGCTTTGCCGCGTGGAAGATCGTCGGGGACTCTCACACCTATGCGCAGCGCGTTCGGCGAACGGTGTTGACGGATGGAAGGTCGACCGCGAGCCGACACTTTTGCCTAATCCGGAACAATACCCCGAGGAGGTGTGGGGTATTGAGGATCCACGCATTACTTATGTACCGGAACTCGAGCAGTTTGCCGTGGCATATACGTCCTATTCTCGCGGTGGCCCGGGGGTATCTTTGGCGCTCACGAAGGACTTCCATAGCTTCCAGCGACTTGGTGTCGTCATGTCACCCGACGACAAGGACGCAGCTCTTCTTTCCCGCAGGATCAATGGATTCTGGGCATTGATCCATCGACCGATGACACCACTAGGAGCTCACATCTGGATCTCTTACTCTCCGGATCTACGGCATTGGGGCAATCACAAGCTCATGCTGGAAGCGCGGCGTGGCGCCTGGTGGGATGCAAACAAGATTGGAATATCGCCTCCGCCGATTGAAACTTCAAGAGGCTGGCTGATGATCTATCACGGAGTGCGCAGGACGCCTTCGAGCTCCATCTACCGGCTGGGTCTAGCTCTCTTCGATCTTCAAGAGCCGGAAAAATGCATGATCCGCGGGGATTCCTGGATGTTTGCGCCCGAGGAAGAGTACGAACGACAGGGCGATGTCCAAGACGTCGTATTTCCCTGCGGCTACACTGTTGCATCGGATGGAGACACTATCAAACTCTATTATGGCGCCGCCGATTCAAGTATCGCGTTAGCGCACGGCAGTATTCGCTCTCTCTTGAGCTGGCTGGATGTCAACGGCCATTCGGACCATGGTGGCGACCGACGCCACAAATGATCCTTGGGCAGGACAGCTCCAGAATCCTCGTTGCACCGACTCACCATTGGATTCACTCAATGCGGATGGCTGGTATCCGATGGTCTAACAAGGCTAGAGGCCAAACTGCAAAGGATGGTTCTGGTAATGTGACCTTTGCAGGCGGCCCCGGTTTATGGTGCAGCCGAGCACTCCGCTGGACTATTTTTCTGAAGATTGCCAGCTCAACGAGATGAGAAGAATCCCTGCCAGCGGAGGAGCAACTACTTCGTCGAATGCGTCGAAGCCCGCTCGGATTCGTTGCGGGGGGCGCTCTTTTGCAAAACGTTGACGAGATGACGGCCGGTTGCTGGCACGCCCATCGTTTCACTTCTCACAATATCCTTCGCCTTAATCGCATGGCCGTATACCTGTTCGCTTGCCTCATCGTCGGGACGAAGCGTAGAGCCCTCAAGAGAAACTCCGGCAAATAGACCGCGGGAACGCGAGTAGCTGAGAATCTCGGCTCGCATCCAAGCGTCGGTATCCGCAGAAGCATCACGTCCTTTGGGGCCCCCGGCAACGGAAGCGTCTGCGCCCAATTTAACCTTACTACTGAGTATCGACTCCATGCCGCGGTCGTTCATGACCAGCAGGATCAAGTCGGTAGCTTCTCCGCCGATTTGAAAGCCGACACTGCCACCCTCCAGCGCGTACATGGCTGGAGCGCCCCAAGCTCCATTGAATTTCGATCCTTTACGGCAAACCATCGCGCCGCGGCCGTAGCTTGCGCCTACACCAAAGGCAAGTTTCCGAACGGAGGGAATCACGATGACGCACTCTGCCTTTTCCAGAAGCTCATGGGGAATGTTGTCTGGGATGTTGATCACTTCTTGCATGACAACACCACAGGTTTCGAGGCGATCTTGCTCCTTGTTCAGTTTCCTGGCATACACTGCACCTGCTACGAGCGTAAGACATGCTGCGGTAACCATAAGTCTCTTCATCGTTGACCTCCCTGGTCAATACTTCTCTTGTAGACTGCGCATTTCATCAAAATCTTTGGTTGAAAGGGGACCAACGCCAGCCCGTCCGGCTTGTTCCAAGCTCGAAGACGCGCGCATAGCACTTCTGCCGAACCTAGTAGTTTCCAGCGGCTTCACAGATACCTCAATGCTAGGCTGCGCGAACCGACATGTCTGTTCACTTGAGCACACTTGTCGGACGACACTCGCTTTCGTGGCCATGACCCCTCCCCAGCAGGGCTAGCCGAGCACGAATGTTCTGGCTGGGATGTTTGTTTTTGTGCAGCATCGTGCATGACCATTCTTGACGGCAGCTTGTGCCTCCGATAGCGTCAAAGAGTACGAAGAGCTCCCCCACTTCGTCTGCGCAGCAAATGCGTATGCGGCGCGGGGCGGGAGAACCAGTGACTAATCCAATCATTACGCTTACCACCGATTACGGCACCCACGACCAACTTGTGGGTACGCTCAAGGGCGTCATCCTGAAGATCAATCCGGATGTGACCATCGTCGATATCACGCACAACGTTGTACCGTACGATCTGCTCGACGGGGCGCTGACCATTGGATCGGCATACTCCTATTTCCCCCCAAAGACTATTCACCTCGTGGTGGTCGATCCGGGCGTGGGAACAGAGCGCCGCCCGCTGCTGGTCAGTGCGCAGAATCAGTATTTTGTCGGGCCGGACAATGGCGTCCTGTCCGTAATCTACGAGCGAGAACAGGATAATCTGGTGGTGCGGCACGCCAGTGCCGAGCACTATTATCTGCAACCTGTGAGTAAAACTTTTCATGGTCGCGATATTTTTGCTCCGGTAGCGGCGTGGTTATCGAAAGGCTGGCAAACGTCGGCCATGGGCGAGGAGATTCAGGATTACAAGCGCTTCGCACTTCCCCGCCCCAAGGAGGCAGAAGGCAGTGCGCAAGGTGTGGTGATGCGCGTGGATGCTTTTGGAAATCTGGTGACAAATTTCCGCGCGGAAGATTTGCCGGAATCTTCGCAAAACGGGGGCGCGCTCAATCTAAAGATTGGAACTCATAGTGTCTCGCGCCTTGTGGATACCTTCGCGCGTGGCGGCAATGATGAACCGGTCGCATATGTAGGCTCGAGCGGCTACCTAGAGATTGCGGTCAACAAAGCAAATGCGGCGCGCAAGCTGGGCTCCGGCCGCGGCACTCCAGTAGTTCTTTCCAAATGATCCGTGTCTTAGGCAGGCGAGTATTTTTCTGGGTTAATCTTCGCGTTTGCCAGGCCACTGCAGCGACACGCTAAGTAGCTTAGATTTAGCGGGAATGCTCGAGCGCAGTCATTTGTGAGCGTGTGCGTGGATCGAGCCAATCGCGCCATGCGTCACCCAACAAATTGAACGCCAACACCGCGGTCATCACGGCAAGCGCAGGAAACACTACCATGTGAGGAGCGTCGAAAAGATGGCTCCGCCCGTCGTTGAGCATTGCTCCCCAGCTTGGCAGCGGGGCAAGCACACCAAGTCCTAGAAAACTTAAGGTCGATTCCGCAAGTATGGCGCCGGCCATGCCTATGGTGGCCTGGATCAAAATGGGCTGAAGAATATTGGGAAGAAGATGACGCGTCAAAATACGAGAATGTGAAGCGCCGAGCGAACGGGCGGCTAGAACGAATTCCAGCTCTTTAGCTTTCAAGACTTGGGCGCGAGCCAGACGAGCGTAGCCCGCCCAACCTGTAATGATCAAAGCCAGAATAACTTTCCCGATGCCGGGCCCGAGAAACGCTGCAAATGCAATGGCCAGCAAAATTCCAGGGAATGACAGAAATGCGTTTATCAGCAGCAGGTTGACGAAGCGATCAAACCATCCACCGGCGTAACCTGCCAGCATGCCGATGATCAGACCAGTTACACCACATCCGCAAACCACGGAGACGGCAACCAGAAGCGAGACGCGAGCGCCGTACAGTGTCCGGGAAAGAATGTCGCGTCCCAATTCATCCGTGCCCATCCAGTGGCTTCGAGATGGCGATTCCAATCTGCGTGGAAGATTCTGGGCGGCAGGATTCGCGGGCGCAATCCAAGGGGCCAGCAATGCCGCCAACAGTAATAGCATGGCCGCCGAAAAACCGATACGAGCAATAACGCTCTGGTGCAGAAATTGCCGGAGAGGCGCGGGAGTGATCATGAGAGGCGGACTCGAGGATCGATCACGGTATAGAAGATATCCGTGAGCAAATTTACCGCGACGTAAGAAGTAGCGATAACGAGAATGCAGCCCTGCAACAGTGGATAATCGCGGGCTGAAATGGCCTGGACGGTGAGTCGGCCGATACCCGGCCAAGAAAAAATCGTTTCGGTGACAATGGTGCCCGCCAACAAGGTGCCGAATTGCAAACCCAGGATCGTGATAATGGGGATCAGGGCATTGCGAAATGCGTGTCGAAATAGAACGGTACTCGTGGATAGGCCCTTGGCTCGGGCGGTTCGAACGTAATCGCTAGATAGCTCTTCCAACATTGAACCGCGCACCATGCGCGTAAGGATTGCAGCAAGCGCCGTTCCCAGCGTAGCTGCGGGAAGCAGATAATACGTCAGGCCAGCTCGCCCGGAGACAGGCAGTAACCCCAACTTAATCGAAAAGAGCAATATCAACACTGGTCCCAGGGCAAAATTGGGCAGCGCGAGACCTAGCAACGTGAAAAAACCGACGGCGCGGTCAGGAGCATGTCCGCGACGTTGTGCCGCGACTGCGCCGGCCGGAATCGCAATGGCGGCACAAATCAACAGGGCGAGAAACGCAAGCTGCAGGGTCGCAGGATAGCGTTCAAAGATGATACGGCGGACAGGCGCCTGGAATTTGAGGGATTGGCCCAAATCGCCATGCGCCAACTGCCAGAGGTAGTGACCGTACTGGGCGTGAAGAGAGCGGTCTAAACCAAGAGAATGACGAAGCTGGGACAATTCTCCCGGCGCTGCTCCTTCTCCCAACATTTGCTCCACCGGATCGCCGGGCACGATATGAATCATCAGGAAAACCAAGGTAAGCACTAGCCACAAGGCAGGCAGGGAGAGCAGAAATCGTTTCAAAAAATAACGTGCCATTCGCGAATACCTGCTCAAAAATCAGCGGCGCGGCGTTTCGAATCCTGCGCGGGCTGCGCGTCACTGACGGGAGTCTCCGAGGACTTGGCTGGCCGCAGCCGCTGAATCTTCACACGGGCCACGCGTTTTCCGTCCATTTCAACCACGGAGAATCGCCAATTCTTGTATTCGAAACTTTCTCCGCCCTTCGGAATAAAACCAAGTTGATCGAGCACGAACCCTCCTACTGTCGCATAGGCCGGGTCCTCGGGCAGCGGAATGTTGTACTGCGTATCCAGATCGCGCACATTGAGCGCGGCATCGAAAATCACGGCACCATCGGCTAACGTCAGGGGCTGTTCGACCACATCGAATTCATCGTGAATCTCTCCGACCACTTGCTCGAGAATATCTTCCAAAGTTACAAGCCCCAGAATGCTACCGAATTCATCCACCACCATGGCCATCCCCACATGGCGTGCGCGAAGCTCAAGCAAGAGCTCGCTTGCGGGCTTGGTTTCCGGCACGATAAGCACTTCGCGCAATATGCGGCGTAAGTCAAAGGGTGGAGGCGAAAGATTTTCCGCCACTCTGCGCTCGCGATCCAGCAGGATCCATAACATGTCCTTGATATGCACGAAGCCCAGGATGTGATCCGGGGAATCACGATAAACGGGAATACGGGAACGCTGGGTGGTAGCAAATGTACGCAGGACATCATCCAACGATGATTCCACGGGAAGAGTATGCATGTCCGGCCGTGGCACCATAATTTCGCGGACCTGCACTTGCGCCAACTCGATGGCACTGACGATGAACTTCTCTTCCCCAACTGCCAGAAGGCCCCGCTCGCGAGCCTGCTGGATCTGGATCTGCAATTCCTCTGTGGTGTGCGCAACACTGTAACCCTGCGGTTGGGTGACGCCGAGAGCCTTCAGGATCGCACCTGACACTTTGTCCAAGAGATAAATAGCCCAGTGGAAAGTATTGAGAAACCAATGAAACGGTATAGCCGTTAGCAGTGCGACGCGTTCGGCGCGTGCCAAACTCATCGTTTTGGGAACGAGTTCACCGATAACCACGTGTAAGGCACTAAGCAGCGCGAATGCGCAAACCAGCGCTAGGCCATGAGCGACTAAGGCACTGTGCAGGCCCAAATCACTGGGCACGAGCTGCTGGAATAATTTGGCTAGGGTGGCTTCGCCTAGAGCACCGATGGCGAGGCTTGTCAGCGTAATGCCTAGCTGAACTCCTGAAACCACACGGTGCAGATCGCCGAGCAAGATCTCGACGACGCGGGCACGCATATCTCCCTTAGCGACAAGCTGCTTGATGCGGGACAACCGCACCGCAACGAGAGAAAACTCCGCAGCCGCAAAGAAACCGTTCAGCGCAACCAGAGCCAGAACGCCAATTAACCGCACCACAAACATAATGGAAGAGATTTCCTCTGGCCGTAGTTTAACAGCTACGCAACACGGCAGAACGTGCTTTGCGAGAAATACGAATTAAAGTGAAAAGAAGCTATACACTTCGATGGGAGCGGCATGTTTTCAACGCATATCTGGCGAGACACGTGCGCTACGATAAGAAATAGCCAGTTTGCCACACAGACCGTAAATCGATACTCTTGATTTAGGCGTGATAACAGAAAAAAGCGGGGCACTATTGCGTATCGTTCGTGGGATTTGCTGGTCATTAATCATTTTGGCGGCTGCCGCAGGCACGGCCATCTGGTGGTTTGTATACCGCCCACTCCCGCAGACGGATGGCTCAGTCACTGTGCCAGGACTCACAGAAGAGGTGACGGTGGAACGCGACACCTGGGGTGTTCCACACATCCGCGCGGGCTCCCTGGAAGACCTGGTTGAAGCGCAAGGTTACGTTATGGCCCAAGACAGACTATGGCAGATGGACCTGCTTCGGCGCGTCGCTCGCGGGCAGCTTTCAGAAATTTTCGGGCCCGCCGCGCTTGCCACGGACAAACGATTTAGAACATTGGGATTCAGCCGTGCCGCCGAACGGGACGTAGCGATGATGGATCCCGAAACGCGTATGGTGATGGAGTCGTACGCGCGCGGCGTAAATCGTTTTATCGAGCAACATCGGCGCCGTCTCCCGCTCGAATTTTCATTACTGCGATATCAACCGCAGGAGTGGCGCCCTGCGGATACGTTGGTCATCTCGGGATACATGTATCAGACTCTGACCGACCAGTGGGAAGAAAAAATAGACCGCGCCAAGGTCACTGAACATGTCGGAGCTGAGCGTGCCAAGGAGTTGTATTCAGTAGAGGCGGCGATGGATCGCTTTGTGATCGGAGATCCCAATGTTTCCAGAGATGGTTCGCAGCCTGCGCGTGCCAATGCCGACGACGAAAAAGATGACGAAGAAACACAATCAGACGGTGTGCTTAAGGCAGGCCGGCGACCTCCTAGCGATTTGATAACCACAGAGAGCTCTGGTGGCACCGCCTCCGTATGGTGGCCTTCGATACAAGGGGTCCTTGAAAAAGCAGGAGCCGAAGTTGGCCACGGGCTTGGCAGCAACAACTGGGTGGTGAGCGGTGCGCACACGGCCACAGGCAAACCCTTACTGGCCAACGATACGCATCTCGAGTTAAGCATCCCTTCGATCTGGTATGAAGTTCATCTGCGCGCACCGGGATGGAACGTGAAGGGATTCACGCTGCCTGGCGCACCGTTGGTGGTGATTGGTCACAACGAACGAATCGCCTGGGGCTTTACAAACAACGGAGCGGACGTTCAGGACGTGTACATCGAGACATTCAACCCCACATCGCCAGATGAATACAAAGTTAAGGACGCGTGGACCAAGGCGCAATTTATCGAGGAAACGATTCACGTCAAAGGACAACAGGATGTGGTTTTTAAACTAACGGCCACACGCCATGGTCCAGTGGTGCGAAGAGACGGGAACAAAGCTTATGCCCTGCGCTGGACCGCCACTGAACCTGGCGGACTAACGAATACTTATTATTGGCTGGGCAAAGCGCGGAACTGGGATGAGTTCCGCAATATCATGAAGCGAGTATGCGGACCGGCGCAAAACGCGGTGTACGCTGATGTGGCGGGCAATATCGGTTATGTGATGGCGGCGCGAGTGCCTATTCGAAGGAAGGGGCACGGCGAAGTTCCCGTTCCAGGAGACACGGACGACTACGAATGGACGGGATATATCCCATTCGATCAGCTACCACAGGCACTCAATCCAGAGAGCGGCCTGATCGTCACCGCAAACGCACGGGTGGTGGGGCCAAATTACAAGCCATATCTTACGGATCACTGGGAAGAGCCGTACCGCACAGCACGAATCTACGACTTGCTGCACGATAAACACGATCTGCGGCCCGAGGATATGCTTAGGGTGCAGACCGATACTTACAGCTATCCGCATGCATTTCTAGCCAATCAATTGACCGCAGCGGTGAAGGCGGCCCAGCCAAAAGATCAACGCGCGCGACATCTAATTGAGGGATTGAAAGATTGGAATGGAATTGCAGACGCCGATTCCCCAGAAGTCTCGTTTCTACAGGCGACACGGAGCGCCGCGCTGGATTTGCTCCTGGAGCCGTATCTTGGCGCGGACATGGGCGCGTATTCATGGCGAAGCACAGCATTGCTGCAAACGATCCTTACGAACCGTCCAGCAAGGTGGCTACCACCCGGGTATGCGAATTTCGACGAACTGCTGGTTGCGGCCGGCGACCGCGCGGTCAAAAACTTAGCGATGGCAAGTAAGAGCGAGCGCCTAGAGGACTGGAAGTGGAAGCGTTTCAACTCGTTAAATATCTTTCATCCCATAGGTCACGACGGAATATTGAAGAGTTTGCTAAGCATTACGAATAAACCGCAGTCGGGGACATCGTATAGCGTGCGTGCGGCTGCAACTGGCAGCGGACCGGCGATGCGTTTTGTGGCTAACCCTGGGAATTGGGATCAATCCATCTTACTCATTCCGGTTGGGCAATCCGGACAACTGGGGAGCGCCCACTATTCCGACCAATTTCCCACTTGGTACGAGGGCAAGCCCATCTTCGCGCCAT
Organism: Candidatus Dormiibacterota bacterium; assembly: GCA_035602135.1. Taxonomy (GTDB): domain Bacteria; phylum Acidobacteriota; class Terriglobia; order Acidiferrales; family UBA7541; genus Acidiferrum. Next base: position 37,569 of record DATNMX010000131.1, on the reverse strand, counting down.
TTACCGATGGCGCGGAAGCTAACGTCCGCAAACATAGCCTTACGCTGAAACCAGCTCCTTGAAGCGCTAGCCGTACATACAAAGCGATTGTTCAGTTCCGGGGCGTGCCTTAGAATGCTTTCTGCAATGCAACGCGGAGTTTCGCGATCAGGAAAGAGCGATATAGGGCCAACTGAGTGAATTCAACCACCGCCAAGAAAGCCGAACCACCGAAGAAGCCTGATTTTGAGCGCTCGCTCGCGCGCCTCGAAGAAGTGGTGCGGCGACTGGAAAGTCCACAGCTATCTCTCGACGACGCCATGAAGCTGTTCGAAGAAGGCGTTGCGCTTTCGCGCGAGTGTCAGAAGCAACTGGAAGAAGCCGAGGGACGCGTCGAAATTTTGTTGAGGAAGGCTGACGGCAAACTTACCGCTGAGCCGTTTGACCCTGAAAAAGAGAGCGAATCGTGAATTCCCCGGGCCGCCGCGCGCAAGCCGCTTCCCCTGTGCAATGAGACTTCCCGCTTTCTTCGAAGAGGACCGTCTGGCCGTTGACGCTACTTTGGATCGTCTCTTACCGGCAGAAGCTACGCCCCCTTCGTCCATTCATACGGCCATGCGCTACAGCGTGCTCGCTGGTGGCAAACGCATCCGGCCGATTCTGTGCTTGGAGAGCGCGCGGATCTTCACAGCGGACGTTACGCCCGCCCTTCATCCGGCTTGCGCAATCGAGTTCATCCACGCGTACTCGCTTATACATGACGATTTGCCGGCCCTCGATAACGATGATTTGCGGCGGGGGAAGCCCACTTCTCACAAGAAATTCGGCGAAGCTATCGCTATTTTGGCGGGCGATGCCCTCTTAACTTTAGCGTTTGAAACTATCGGCGCAACTCCGGTGGACGCAGAACGTCGGGTCGCTATCGTCAATGAAGTGGGTGCGTCAGCCGGGACGGTGAACGGCATGGTCGGCGGACAAGTTGCCGACCTGGAGGCTGAGGGTCAGCAAATCGATCCAAAGTTGTTGGAATACATTCACCTTTCGAAAACCGCTGCGCTAATTCGGGCTTCGGTTGCGGCTGGCGCGCTCTGCGCTGGCGCTCGGGCGGAAGATGTAGCGCGGCTGCGACGCTTTGGTGAAACGATCGGATGGGCATACCAGGTTACCGACGATATTTTGGACGTGGAAGAATCGTCCGCGGCACTGGGTAAAACCGCCGGGAAAGACTTAGAACAACAAAAGGCGACCTACCCGGCCGTGCACGGCCTCGAGCGTTCTAAGGAAATCGCGAGCGATCTTGCCATCCAAGCATTATTGGAACTGGCGCCTTACGCCGAGCGGGCGTCGCGGCTTCGGGAGATAGTAGAATTCCTCGTAGTGCGCCGCACCTGACACTGCCGTTATGAATGCGAATACACGCCGGTCTCGGCTCGACGCCCTGCTGGTCGCTCGAGGGTTGGCTGAGACTCATCAAAGAGCTCAGGCCATGATTCTTGCTGGTGAAGTTTATGTGGATGGTAATCGCATTGAAAAATCCGGAAGTGCCACTCCTACGGACGCACAGATTGAAATTAATAGTCGAAGTCAAAAGTACGCAAGTCGCGGTGGATACAAACTTGAAGGCGCGCTGAAAGATTTCGGAATCAGCCCTGCCGGACGGGTCTGTCTAGATATTGGGTGTTCCAGCGGAGGTTTTACCGATTGCCTGTTGCAGAATGGAGCTACAAAGGTTTTTGCTGTGGACGTGAACGTGCACCAACTAGCATGGAAACTTCGAAAGGATTCGCGAATCATTTGCATCCAACGTAACGCGCGTGAATTGCGCGCTGAAGACATTCCCGAACCGGCTGACCTTGTCGTGGCGGATGTTTCGTTCATTGCAGTGGGCAAAGTGTTGGGGCCGGCAGCAAGAGTAGCGAAGCGAGATGGGGATTTTCTGATACTTATCAAACCACAATTCGAATTGGGGCGCGATGAAATCGGGCCTGGTGGCATCGTGATGGACCCCCGTCTGCATGAAAAAGCTGTTTTTATCGTGCGGGACGCCGCCAGGGCGGCTGGCCTAGAATGTATCGCCGTCAAAGCCAGTCAACTAACTGGCGCGGAAGGCAACCAGGAGTATTTTCTGCACGCGCGCCGAAAACCTGTGGAGTAGAATCCAGACACCCATGCAGGCTAGACCAACTTTTCAGACCATCGGCATCATTTCTCGTCCGCGGCGCGCCAATTTAGCCGCGGTGGTGCCTCCCTTACTTCAGTGGCTTGCGGCACGAGGTATTCGAGCGATTTATGACGAAGAGACGGCGAGTTCTCTGCCAAATGGCGGGACCGGACTCACTCGACAGCAGGTAGCCACCGAATCCCAACTCCTGCTTGTTCTAGGAGGAGACGGCACATTGCTTTCGGCGGCGCGCGTCGCTGCGCCAAGAGGTATCCCCATCTTACCGATCAATATGGGAAGCCTTGGCTTTCTTACTAGCTTCATGCTGGGGGAGCTATATCCCGCGCTGGAAGAAACGCTCGCAGGGCGTTACCCGGTCAGCGAACGCGTGATGCTGCATGTGGAATTGGAACGTCCCGGGAAGGTAATCGAAATACACAGTGTCTTGAATGATGTGGTGATTAACAAGGGCGCCCTCGCCCGAATGATGGAACTTCAACTCATAATCGACGGCGAATTTGTATGCCGGTACCGCGCTGATGGACTGATTGTGGCTTCCCCGACGGGTTCGACCGCTTATTCACTTTCAGCGGGCGGTCCTATCGTGCATCCTGCTGTCGAGGCTTTCGTGATAACGCCGATCTGCCCGCACACGCTCAGCGACCGTCCAGTTGCAATACGCGACTCTTCCGCCATTGAGATAAAGTTGGCTGGCAACACGGAATCCGTTTTTCTGACCCTCGATGGGCAAACAGGTATTCCATTGCAGGCCGCCGATTGCGTGCATATCACGCGCGCACCGAACGTGCTAAAACTCATTCAACCGCCGAACAAATCGTACTTTGAGATTCTGCGAAGCAAGTTGAAGTGGGGCGAGGCCTAACGCTTGCGTTATGGCGAATTCGCGCGATGCGCAACGCGCTGGCAGCAATACAATAATTAAGGACAATCAGGCAAGAACATCGGCGCGCAGTAAATCCTCCTGCGTTTCGCGGCGCCTGATCAACCGGCAGGTGTTGTCTTGGACCAGCACTTCCGCCGGGCGGTAGCGCGCATTGTAGTTCGAGGCTTGCGCCATACCGTAAGCGCCTGCTGTCCAGATGGCGAGCACATCTCCGGCCCTCACTTCCCCGAGCGGCCAATCGCGCAAGAAACAATCTCCCGTCTCGCAGACCGGACCTACGATATCGACCCGGCTTTGCGACAACGCTTTTTGGGTTCGGCGGCGAGTGACGCGCGTAATTGGATGTTGCGCATCATAAAGCGCAGGACGCATTAGATCGTTCATGCCTGCGTCAACGACAACGAATGTCTTTCCACGATCTCTCTTTACATAAACAACACGGGTGAGCAGTACTCCGGAAGGAGCGACGATGGTGCGCCCAGGTTCCAGCAAAAGATGTACGCCCAAGGGACGCAACATTTTCGCGATCATACGTGCGTACGAGATGCGCGATGGAATCTGTTCATCTGTATAACGCACGCCAAGGCCGCCGCCGAAGTCCACGTACCGCAGCGCAATACCTGCTCGTTGTAAATCCTCTACATAACCGACAAGACGGTTGAGCGCACTGCGAAACGGCGATGATGTGACGATCTGAGAACCGATATGGGCGCTGAGGCCCTGCCACTGAATCCACTTCGACCTTTGATGAGCAAGATACAGACGTCGCGCGGCCGTCCAGCTCATCCCGAATTTATGCTCGTGGCGACCCGTGGAAATATGTGGATGGCCACCAGCTTGCACATCGGGATTTACACGAATCGATACGGCGGGGGCAAGTCCGCCTCGCGTCACTCTGGACGCGGCTTCTTCCAACAATACCTCGAGCTCGGCCTCCGATTCGATGTTGAAGAGCAAAATGCCGCTGCGTCCACCACGATTCCTGCCGGGATAATTTAATGCCAATCGAATCTCTTCACGGCTCTTGCCAACGCCGGAAAATACAATCCGTTCACCGGGAACGCCGATATGCCGGAGCTGCAGGAGTTCACCGCCTGAGACAATATCAAATCCACTGCCAAGCTTTGCGAGATGTTTAAGGATGGACAGATTACCGTTAGACTTCATCGCAAAGCACAAAGTATGCGGTAAGGCGCCTAAGCCACGATGTAGCTCATTAAATGCGTCCGTGATGGCAGAGCGGCTATATAGATAGGTGGGAGTACCGAACTTCTCGGCGACACGGCTGAGCGAAACACCCTCACAAAGTACTTCTTCATCGTAAGACGCGTTGCTTCTGAGTTTTTTCCAGGAGAAATGCGGAGTAAAGAGCGCGGGATCCACAAAGGACAGTCTCCGGTAAGAACCTGCGGCAGCGCTCATCGTACTTTGGCAATAACCAGAGTGCGGTCGTCGGAAAGCGGTGCGCCCGAAGTGAACGAATCCACTTCGCGGAGAATGCGATCGGCCAGCTCCGTCGCGCTCAGCTCATGATGTTGCTCAATGAACTTCCGCAATCGCTCTGTTCCGAAGAACTGACCTTCGATGTTTGTCGATTCCGCGATACCGTCTGAATGAAAAACCAAAACATCGCCCACTTCCAGGGAGACGCTCCATTCGTCGTAACTCACTTCTTCAAAAATTCCCACCGGAAAGCCGGTTAGCTCAATCTTTCCGCAACGGCCGTCTTTGTAAAGCAACGGTTGGGACTGTCCTGCATTGGCTACGCGCAGCTTGCGGCGGCCTCTTTGCCATGTGGCGAAACACGCGGTCATGAATCGACCTTCGATGCGTCGCTCGCCCACGATTTGGTTCACCTGTCGGAGCAAGTCAGCCGGCTGCAACTTTTGCGGGGCTAAACTTCGCATAATGCCGATGGCCACGGCGCCATAAAGAGCGGCAGCGGTACCTTTGCCGCTGACGTCGCCGAGTGCAATGCCAAGTTGCTGCGGTCCGTAGCGAAGGAATTCGTAGAGGTCTCCGCACACTTCGCGTGCCGAGAGGTAGCGAGCGGCCATGTCTAAACCGTAGTCTTCCGTGGGGACGGGCTGAAGCAGTGCGCCTTGAATTCGCTTTGCGGCCTGCAAGTCTCGCTCCAGGCGTGCTTCATCACGAGCCACTTGCTCGTAGAGTCTGGCATTTTCCAAGGAGACGGCGAGATTTGCCGCGAGGATAGATAACGTTTGAACGTGATCTTCCGTAAAGTAATTCAGTTGGGGGCTCTCCAGATCAAGCACCCCGATGATCTTACCTTTATGAATAATGGGAATCGCCAATTCCGAGCGGGTTTCGGGGTTCACCATCAAATAACGCGGATCAGCAGCCACATCCGGCACGAGTACTGGCTCTTTCAGAGTGGCTGCCGCACCAACGATTCCTTCGCTGACTGTTGCGCGCAATTTCCCTTGCACGCGTTGCCCATACTTCACATCGAGACGATGACGAAATATTTTTTGGTTCTCGTCGTAGAGCAGCAAGCTCAAAATCTGATAATCAATGACGCGTTTGATCTGTTCGGCGGCACGACGCATCAGTTCTTCAACGTCCAGAATCGAACCTGTCTCGCGACCGACCTCATTCAGCAAGAGCAACGTATCCGCCTGGGCACGCACCTTTTGGTAAAGCCGCGCGTTTTCAATCGCCACGGATAGCCGGCTGGCGAGCAGCGTCAGGATATTCTGTTGATCCCGCGTAAAATAATTAGGGTGGCGGCTCTGTATATCCAGAACCCCAATACATTTACCCTGCAGCATCAAAGGAACAGCGAGTTCGGAACGAACATTTTCAATGGCGTTGATGTAACGTTCGTCTTTCGATGTGTCGCTCACTCTCACGGGATGTCCAGTAGCCGCAGCCGTTCCCGTAATTCCATGGCCCACGGGTACACGCAGATTATCTGCGAGGTCGCGCGGGTATCCGATGCTAAAACGGTGCTTAAGATAGCTTCCATTTCCTTCCAGCATTAATACGCCGAAGATTTCGTAATCAATGTGCCGTTTAATGAGCGCGGCCGTGCGCGCCAGCACTTCGTCAAGGTCCAGCGAAGCGTTTACTTCCTCGCCTATCTCGGCGAGGGTAGCAACAACTTCGGCAGAAACTTCGGATCCGCCGTTTAGTACGGCCGATTCAGTATGTACGTGTGTCTGATCCATGCGATGTTGACTATTATAGCAGGAGCGTCGGCACCGGTTTGTCGCAAGTTCCGTTTGAAGCAATCTGTGGGAGGCTTAGTTAAGCATTAAATTTCGCCAGCGCTTCTGCCAGGATTCCGACCCCGTTGCTGGTGCCAATGCGTGTAGCGCCGGCTTCGACCATTTTCAGCAGGTCGTCGAGCGTACGAATTCCACCTGAGGCTTTCACACCGATCTGCGGACCAAGCACTTTGCGCATTAATGCCACATCATCGACCGTTGCACCGCGGGTGCCGAAACCGGTAGAAGTCTTCACAAAATCAGCCCCTGAGTCTCGCGCTATCCGGCAAGCACGCTCTTTTTCCTCTTCTGTGAGGAGCGCAGTTTCGATAATCACTTTGCAAAGGGCCTTCCCTGCGTGGCTGGTGTCGGCTACGGATCGAATTTCAGCTGCCACGGCCTGGTCTTCGTGCGCCTTAAGGGCGCCGACATGGATAACCATATCAAGCTCTTGAGCGCCTAGGTCGACGAGCGTGCGCGCTTCGTATGTTTTTGTGGTCATGGAGCTGGCACCCAGGGGAAATCCGACGACGGAACATGTCTTTACTGTCGAACCGCGAAGAATTCCCGCGACGAGAGAAGCAAAGACGGGATTAACACAAACCGACGCGAATTGGTAGCGAAGTGCTTCTCGACATACGCGTTCGACGTCGTTGCGAGTGGCTTCCGGCCTCAAGATAGTGTGGTCAATGAGCGCCGCGACCTGCCGTGAATCGCTCGGATATGGAGTCATTCGTTTCCAGCAACCTGGCGGCCAGTGAATTGCATTCAGGAGACTCTTTTCTTACGCCGGGTTTGCGCGATCATCAGAACGCCCACGTCGGGCATATTGCGGTAGCGCTCGGCAAAGTCCAGGCCATACCCGACGACAAACTCGTTAGGAATCGAGAAGCCGACATAATCGGCACGTACCGCACTGACACGACGCTCGGGCTTCTCGAGGAGAACCGCAACGCGAAGATGTTTCGGCTTGCGCTGCTGGAAGAGGCGAAGCAGATATTGCAATGTCATTCCGGTGTCGAGAATATCTTCCACGACGATTACCGTCTTGCCTTCAATGCTGGCATCCAGATCTCTGGTCAAGCGCACCTGACCGGATGAATGAGTGTCCTTCCCATAGCTGGATACCGCTATAAAATCAAACGACACCTCGCCGGATATTTGCCGCGCCAGATCGGACAGAAAAAACACCGAGCCTTTCAATACGCTAACTAAATGGAGTGGTTCGCCGGGAAAATCTCGCCGGATAGCTTTCGCCAGTTCCTTGATGCGCTTCTGTATGCGCTCGCTCGGTATAAGAATGCGCACCGTTTCGTCGGCCCTCATCACCGATTGACCGGCCTTACTTGCTGTTTTCATCGCAACGTTCCTTGAACCGATTCGAGACTTTAGCGCAGGGCTTGCCGCGGAGCAAGGAACTACAATGCAATAACTCGGTCTAACATTCGCTGTTTTAACAGGCCACCTAGGAACAATCTCGCGTTGCTCTCAGAGGGCCTCTACAGCTAGAATTTATAGGATACTAATCGCATCCTTCCAACGACGTCGCTGGGCGTGAGCAAATTGAAGTGACACGCAAAGTCGCGGCAAATAGTGCACGGCGAGTTTGCCTGCGCGTTGATTCTTGAGGGCGTGGAGAGGTGTTAGCACTTGTGCGGAATCGCTGGCTTCACTCATAAAAACTGGACACCGCCTTCCGCTCGTATTCAGGAAGCAACCGACACGCTGATTCATCGCGGACCGGACCAGCAGGGCGTGTTCCGATCCAACGTTTTCTCCATGGGCGCGACCCGCCTAAAAATCATCGATCTCGATTCCGGCGACCAACCAATTATTACTGAAGACGGCGATACCGGGATCATCTTCAACGGCGAAATGTACAATCATTTGGAGATTAGAAAAGAGCTCGAAAAGCGCGGCCACCGTTTTCAATCGCACTCCGACACGGAAACTGTGCTTCGCGCCTTCGTGGAGTGGGATAAGGATTGCTTCTCGCGGCTACGAGGCATGTTTGCAGTCGCACTTTGGAGTAAGTCAAAGAAGCGAGTTGTGCTGGCTCGCGATCGCATGGGCATCAAGCCGCTGTACATCAGCCGTCAAGGTGAAGAGCTTTTCTTCGGCTCGGAGCTAAAAGCCCTCTTCGTGCACCCTGAAATTGAACGCCGGCTAAGCCCAGAAGGTCTCGATTGTTATCTCTCCCTGAACTATGTACCGTGCCCGTGGACGCTGGTTGAAGGCATAGAAAAGCTTCCGCCCGGCTATTGGTTGGAATGGCGCGACGGCGAGGTTTCGTCTGATGCCTACTGGCGCCTTCCTTTCGGTGTGACGCCCGCTCGTACGCTGGAATCGGCAAAAGAAGAGTTAGATTCCCTTTTGCAGCAATCGGTCCGTGAACACTTGTTGTCTGATGTTCCGCTGGGCGTGTGGTTGAGCGGGGGAATTGATTCATCCACGATCCTGCACTACGCGGCGCAGGCATCCAGTTCGACGCTTAAGACATTTTCCATTTCATTCCGGGGACGCAGCTTCGACGAAACAGAATACATCCATCGCGTCGCACGTCAGTATGGAACCGACCACCAGGAAATAGATCTGACGCCGGAGATTGACCTGGAAGGCGCGATAGAAGAATTCGCTTACTTCTCTGACGAACCAAGCGCGGACGCGGGCGCATTGCCCGTTTGGTTCCTTTCCAAACTATGTAAGACGAAGACTACGGTAGCCCTAAGCGGAGAAGGAGCCGATGAACTTTTCGGAGGATATCTTACTTACCGGGCCGACCGTCTTGCCAACAAAATGCGTCGCTTGCCAGCTTCCGCGCGCCAATGGGGGCTTGCGGCTATGCGGCGCTTGCCCGTTTCCGATGAAAAGATCAGCTTTGAATATAAGGTGAAGCGTTTCCTGGAAGGTTCCTTCATGGAACCGGGCCGGGCCCATGTCTACTGGAATGGTACGTTTTCCGATGCCGAAAAAAGATCTCTTCTGCGGAAGCCGCTCCCGAATTCGCTCGACAGAATGCTGCGCGAACTGCACGAACTGCCAGCCAGCAGCGATGAGCTGGCGCCGTTTCTCTGGTTCGACCAAAAATATTATCTAGCCGATGATATTTTGACGAAGAGCGACCGCATGAGCATGGCTCATGCCGTGGAAGTGCGCCCGCCATTTTTGGATCACCGCATCGTTGAATTTGCAGCTACCCTTCCGGCTTCTCTGAAAATTCGAGGCACCCAGCAAAAAGTTATTCTTAAAGAGCTGATGAAAGTGAAGCTGCCGCAATCCATTCTGAAGCGAAAGAAGATTGGATTCGATATTCCGGCTCATGAGTGGCTGCGCGGACCGTTGCGCGACTTGGCCGTCGACACGTTGATGTCCGGGGCGTCCGAACATGGGGACCTTTTTCAAGGCGATGCTATCGGCAAGCTGCTGAATCTTCATTTGGAGAGGAAAGTCAATATTGGTTATCACCTTTGGGGCTTACTGGTGTTGTTCCTGTGGATGAGAAAATGGCAGATTCAGACAACTCCATCCTCCATTCCGGCACCTCTGCTGGACGCCAGAGTTGGATCGTATACCTAGTTGTTCTGCTAATAGCGGGCACAATTTATCTGGGCTGCATCGTCTCTCCTCCATCCCTGATGGACGATACCGACGCGGTGCAAGCCAACATAGCGCGTACCATGCTGACCTCCGGCGATTGGGTAACTGCGCGCCAAGACGGCATTGCCTACTTTGAGAAAGCGCCACTCGTTTATTGGATTATCGCCGGCTTTTTTAAAATCTGCGGCGCGGGGGACTGGGTCGCTCGCATCCCCATTGCACTTTCGGTTGTGGCGCTGGCATTGCTGACGACCGCTTTTGGCGTATGGGCCTTCGGCAAAAGAGCGGGTTTCTACGCGGGTTTATGCATCGCCACTTGCATCGGCTTGTTTCTATTTACGCGCATTCTGATACCGGACGTCATGTTGACGTGCACGATCGCTTTGGCCATGTGGGCGTTCGTGCGCGCTCTCGATGAGCAAGAACCGCATCCGCGCTTTTGGGCTCTGGTGATGGGTGCCAGTCTTGGCACGGGCCTACTCTTCAAAGGCTTAATCGGAGTCGTTTTCCCAGTAGCCACAGCGCTGATCTTTCTTCTCCTTACCGGCCAACTTTTTTCAGCGAAGTCCTGGAAGCGCCTGCACCCTTTCACCGGTTTGCTGGTTGCCTTGCTGATTGCGGCGCCCTGGCACGTCTTGGCGACCTTGCGGAACCCGCCGTATTTTTCTACGGCGCTTCATAGTGGACCTGGCGAATATCACGGTTTCTTGTGGTTTTATTTTATCAACGAACAGGTCCTGCGGTTTCTCAATCTGCGGTATCCCCGCGATTACAATACCGTGCCCAGGCTATATTTCTGGTTGTTGCATCTCATCTGGCTATTTCCTTGGAGCGTTTACTTCCCGGCAGTTGCAAAACTTTCATTTAAGCCCATGGACCGCGCCGGTCGCGTGCGTTTACTCGCGCTATGCTGGACCGGTTTTATGTTGATATTCTTCACGTTTTCTACCACGCAAGAATATTACTCGATGCCTTGCTACCCTGCGCTTGCCTTGCTGCTCGGTTCGGCTATGGCTGCAGGTAGCGTTTGGGTCCGGCGAGGAACTCGCGCGCTTAGTGGCATTGCGGCTGTAGCGGCGGCTGCCGCGTTTGTGATTCTCTTCGCTGTGCGACATGTTTCCACGCCGGGTGATATCTCCGGAGCATTAAGCTCTCACCCCAGCGCGTACACGCTTTCGCTGGGCCACATGGCGGACCTGACGTTTGAATCCTTTGCCTATCTTCGCTGGCCCCTAGCTGTTGCCGCCGTAGCCTTTGTTGTCGGCGCGCTGGGAACATTTCGATGGCTAGGCGAGCGAGCTTTTCTCGCTGCTGCGCTGATGATGGTTTTGTTTTCCCACGCCGCTCGGCTTGCCCTGGTGGTTTTTGATCCTTATCTCTCCTCGCGGCTGCTCGCAGAAGCCGTTCTCCAATCGCCGCCTGGCAAATTAATTGTGGATCATCACTACTACACATTTTCCTCGATGTTTTTCTATACTAACCGCGACGCACTGCTTCTAAACGGGCGCTGGAACAACGTCGAATATGGCTCTTACGCGCCCGGAGCGCCGCCAGTCTTTATAGACGATCCTGCATTGAAGAACTTATGGCGTGAGCCACGGCGCTACTACCTGGTGGCCTATAGCTCGGAGGTGCCGCGTTTCGATAAATTGATGGGCCATGACGAACTCAACATAGTCGCCATTAGCGGAGGCAAAATTCTGCTGACAAACCATCCTGTTCCCAGTTCCGGTCAGCCGGCGGGTCAGTCGAATGCTCCGACTGTTCCCACAAATGACAGATCTTTACTACCCCCAACCCAGATCCAGAGCGACACTGCTCTAAATCGTTGGAGCGGTTCAAGGGATCGCGCGACACTATGACTTCTGCCACTGTTGTTTCCGTGCCGATGATCTGGATTCTGCTTCCTCTGGCCCTTCTCGCCGGAATCCTTCTCGTCTTGCGCGCTGATCTGCGGCGCCGCAGACTAGCGCTGACTCATTCTGCCGGCTGGGGAGCCTTGTCTGCACTGGACGTCGTCTGCCCGGCGGTAACCACCGGATGGATCGTGGGCTGGACTATGGTGTTGGTCCAGCTAGCGTTTCGTCAAAAAGCTATACCCCTTAATTCGCCTGCGATATGGGCACTCATCGCAAGCGTGGCGATCGGCCTGTTTACTTGGAGCGAGGGCCAGCGTCAAGTTGACTTCCAAAGACCAAATGGACTCGTTCTCGGCGAATGGTTGATTCTAACGGGCGCCTGTTTGTCGCTCGGATCGGCAGTTTTCGGCAAGGCGCTGGGCCTCCCCGATGGACGAGCCGTAACTATTCTGTCTGTGCTAGCGATCGCTGCCGGTGCAATGTTGGTTGCCGTGATTGTTCCGCCCTTCGTGAAGCGCAACGAAGGGCACCACATCCTCGAGCGTGTTAATGAACTAGGGGAATCTGTTCAGAATGAATACGTGCCCGCGACCTCAGAATGCCCCCACCCGGAGCGCTGGCGGATGGCCGATTCGCAAACTGCAGAATTAGAGGTCCTTGATTTCCTGAAGTCGCTGGTCACCACGGTCAAGCCACAGCTGATCGTGGAAACCGGTACGTTTATCGGGTACAGCGCGATCAAGATGGCGGAAGGTTTGAAGGCTAACGGCTTCGGCCGGATTATAACGATCGAGTACGATCCCGCAATTTTCGCCAAAGCCAAGGAACGCATAGATGCTTCCGGACTTGGAAGCTGGATTGAATATCGCAATGAGTCGAGTCTCGAAACTCGGATTGACGGGGCGATCGACATCTTATTCAGCGACAGCGATTTGAAAATCCGCGAGCAGGAGATCCGTCGCTTTCTTCCGCAACTGGATCCGAATGGACTGATCGTCGTTCACGATGCCAGTTCGCATTTTCAGGTGGTACGTGAGGCAACGCTTCGGCTAGAGCGGGAAGGCCTGATTTCTACTGTTTTACTCCCGACTCCGCGTGGCCTCGTAATCGCCCAGAAACACGAAGGTCGTAGGTAGCTCCCAATTACGCTGCTACACTTTGAAGTCACGCTACAATGCTAGAATCCAGATGGAGGAAGGCACATGAAGATTGCCGTACTGGGAGGCGACGGCTATTGTGGCTGGGCAACGGCCCTCTATTTGTCGCAAAAGGGACATGCCGTCTGCATCGTAGATAATTTCGTCCGCCGCCAGTGGGATCACGAGCTAGGCGTTCAGACACTAACTCCTATTCGGCCGCTCGCGGAGCGCGTTAGGGTGTGGCAAGAACTCACCGGAAAAATTATTGAACTCTACGTTGGTGACGTGACCGACCACGACTTTTTGACCTCCATGATGACGGCGTTTCAACCGGAAGCCATCGTCCATTTTGCCGAGCAACGCTCCGCTCCGTATTCGATGATTGACCGTAAACACGCCGTGTTTACGCAGGTAAACAATGTTGTGGGCACCCTGAACTTGCTCTTTGCCATCCGAGAACTCCAGCCTGACTGCCACCTCATCAAGCTGGGAACGATGGGCGAATATGGCACGCCCAATATCGATATCGAAGAGGGGTACATAACAATCGAGCACAACGGACGAAGGGACGTGCTGCCCTTCCCCAAGCAGCCTGGTTCCTTCTATCACTTGTCGAAGGTGCACGACAGCCACAACATGATGTTCGCGTGCAAGATCTGGGGCTTGCGTGCCACCGATCTGAACCAAGGTGTGGTCTACGGAACGATGACCGATGAAGTTGCATTGGACGAAGCTCTCATCAATCGTTTCGATTACGACGAAGTTTTCGGAACGGTCCTGAATCGTTTCTGTATCCAAGCCGCCATTGGCCAGCCGCTCACCGTTTACGGAAAGGGCGGACAAACGCGAGGCTTTCTAGATATCCGGGACACGGTTCGCTGCATCGAGATTGCCTGTCAAAACCCCGCTACCCAGGGCGAATGTCGCGTATATAACCAGTTCACGGAGCAATTCTCCGTGCTCGAACTCGCGGATATAGTGAAAGCCGCGGGCAAGAAACTCGGTATGGCCGTGGAGATCGACCACATTCCTGACCCGCGTGTCGAAGCGGAGCAGCACTACTATAACGCCAAGCACTCTAAGTTAATTGACCTCGGCTTGCGCCCGCACTTGCTGTCCAATTCCCTTCTGGACTCGCTGATGAACATTGCCGTCAAATATCGCGATCGCGTCGATGCGTCGCTGATGCTGCCTCAAGTTAATTGGCGAGAGCCAAAAAATGATAGGCGAATTCAGATGCCCTTACCGTCCAGAATCTCTGGCGCGGACGCACGCGTGGAGAAATCCACCGTGGCTGTGGGAAGCACGCGGAAGCGCTAGGCGAATCTTGTGTGTCCCGAAGCCGCTGAATCACTTCAGGTCTGCGAGGAGCCCGGCGTAACGGGCACGAGTTTCCCTTCAGAAATGTAATAATCGATATCCCGCCACCGGATACTCTTCCGTCCAAAGCTGATCAGCCAAATCAGGAACGCCATTGCGTCCCACAACGGAATAAGCAACATCGTCTTCCAAATGCCACGCTGTTTCATTCCCCAGACACCTATGACCGACGCCAACGCGAATCGTAGAATTGCATAGCTCCCGAAATAGGCCACCGCGACCAACAAAGAAGGATGTAATGCAACGGCCGCGACAGACCACGGCAATCCTAGAGTAAAAATCAATCCCAGGTGGCCCCAGCGCCGCATATGTCGCATCACCGTCATCCATCGAATGCGCTTGTGGATTAGATCGCTGAATGATTGAAAGTCCGCGACCGTTTCGACCACGTAGGCAAGTAGTTCGACCCGATATCCTTGCTCGGCAATCAGCCGGCCAACCAATAGATCATCTGCTGGGCGGTTCTCAATCTCGCGGTATCCGCCGAAGCCCGCGATCTTGGCGCGCGTCGTTACGATGGTCGGTCCGAGAGCAAACTGCACACCATCCAGTTGCCAGGCCGTCAAAATACCTGGATAAAAATCTGAAATCATTCCGATGGACTGCAGTTTTTGCGTCAGTGTATCGGCGTGAATGGAGACATACAAGCAAGTCACACCGCCCACTTTGGGGTCGCTGAGCGGAGCTACCACCGATCGCAAATAATCTGGTCGAACGCGAACGTCGCTATCGCTAATGACCAGCACTTCGTGATCCGCGTGACTCACCAGGCGCCCTAGTTTCGCCACTTTATCGTTTGTCGCGTCGCACTCCGAGCCCTCGAGGATACGAATGCGTAGCGTCGGGAAATCATGCTTTAGCTTCTCTAGGACCGGAAGAGCAGAATCATTTTCTCCGACACAGAACAGAATCTCGTAATCCGGGTAGTCCTGGCGGCAAAAGCTGGCGAAGTTCTCATAGGCCTCCGGATCAAGGCCCCTGTTAGGCTTTAAAATACTGACGGGGGGCGTGAAATCAGCGGTCTGTCTTTTATATCTGCCAGAAACCCAGAAAAATCGCATCGAGCTGTAGAGGGCAATAAGATAGTAGATAAATGGGATTGCTGCGATGAAAAGAAAAATAGACTCAGCGAATGAGGTCATGGCACCACGTGGATACGCAGACTAGTAGCCTTGGCCATCCCAGAACTCTTGCGCTGGTAGATGAAGTTCACCATCTTCATGCTCCGAAAACAAGTGTTAAAAAAGCGTTACGCAACGTGTCACAGGAAAAATGATTGCTAGCTTTAGCATCACACGCAGATCAAGTAGACTTGAGTACTCATGAAGAATTCCGAATTACTTATGTTACGTCTGGCATGACTCAGACCGAAGCCCCTGGTTGCGCCAGCGGGCCCATAAGTTGATGTTCGTTCGACGCAACAGAAGGATAGATGGTTACACAGAATTAGCTGCGTACTACTGATCCAAACGAATTTAGTGCGTAAATAGCCAGTGAAAGGCCATAACAGCGGATGAAAGATTCGCCCGCGCTGCATATCAAAACTTACCTATTGCTCTTAGTGATGGTCCTTTTCGCCCCACTCGGCAACGTGCTACTCAGCAAAGGCATGAAGGGCGTCGGCGCTGCCACAGACTGGCGTCCGGCAGACCTTTCGCACGTCCTAATGCGCATCTCCGGGTCAGGTTTTATCTGGCTGGGCATCGCGTCGCTGCTGACTTTTTTCGTGGCATACATGCTGGTGCTGACTTGGGCGGACTATAGCTACGTACAACCCGCCTCGGCGTTTTCATATGCGGTAGTCGCTATTCTCAGCTACATTATTCTCGATGAATCGGTTTCTCCGCTGCGCTGGGCTGGAATTGCCGTCATTTGTATCGGCGTTCTCGTCGTTGGGCGCACGCCCCATAGGACCACACTGGAGCGCACCGGTGCATGAAGCATTTGTTCTTTTCCTTGTCATCGTGGCCGGTACTGGCGGCGAGCTTTGCATAACGCGGGCCATGAAGAAACTCGGAGAAGTTACGGACTTCCGCCCCGCTTCCCTTCTAAGATTCGTCTATCGCGCGATGCGCGTCGGATGGATGTGGATCGGACTTGCGCTGATGACAATTGGCTTTTTCGCTTTGCTGGCAATGCTCTCCATCGAAAACGTTACCTTTGTGGTTCCGATAACCGCTCTGAGCTATGCAGCGGGAGCACTAGGCGCGGTTTTATTCCTGCGAGAAAGAATCAGCCTGCAGCGCTGGGTTGGTGTTCTAATCGTGTGCATAGGCGTGAGCATCGTGTGGATGAGCAAACCATAGGCCAACTAAAACTTTTTGGCAGGTCACTCCATCGGCAAACCCACGTAGTTCTCAGCAAGCGTCTGCGATGCGGCGTGCGAGCTGGTAACGTAATCCAGTTCCGCGATCTGCCGCCGGCGGTCAAAGAGATTGTCATCATCAAACCGATGAAGCATTGACGTCATCCACCAAGAAAAGCGCTGCACTTTCCAGACGCGTCTTAAACATGTTTGCGAGTATTCCTGCAGGTACTGCGTATTCCCAGACCGATAAAACTCGATGATCGCGTTGGCCAGGATGCGCACGTCCGCTATTGCGAGGTTGAGTCCCTTTGCGCCAGTGGGGGGAACAATGTGCGCCGAATCACCCGCCAAAAAAAGGCGCCCGTACTGCATCGGTTCCACCACAAAACTCCGCATGCCGGTAATCCCCTTCTGGAGCACCGGGCCTTCATTGAGCTTGAAGCCGTTCGTGGCCGCGAGACGCTGGTGAAGTTCAGACCAAATTCTGGCATCCGGCCAATTGGCAATATCTTCTTCTGGAGGACATTGAATATAAAGCCGCGTAATCTCGGGCGAGCGCATGCTCATCAACGCGAATCCGCGATCGTGATTAGCGTAGATGAGTTCTTGCGAAGACGGTGGCGCCTTGGCAAGAATTCCGAGCCACGCGAACGGATAGTTTCTCTCGTAAGTCGTCAGCACTCCTGCCGGAATTGAGGAGCGGCATACACCGTGAAATCCATCGCAGCCGGCGATAAAATCGCAAACCAATTCGTGCGCCGCGCCATCCTTGCGAAAACGGATAACGGATCGTCCCTCTGCGCCAACGAGGTCTTGCACCGTGAGGTCTGCAGCTTCAAAAAGAAGTTGACCGTCGGCGGCCAAGCGCGCGCTAATAAGGTCCTTTAAAACTTCATGCTGCGCATAAATTGTTACGGCTTTGCCGCCGGTGAGTTCTTTAAAGTCAATGCGATGACCTCGGCCGCCAAATCGAAGTTCAATCCCGTAATGCACGAGACCCTGCTTTTTCAGACGGTCGCCGACACCAGTTTCATTCAAAAGGTCGACAGTATTTTGTTCCAGGACACCGGCGCGCACGCGCTCTTCGATATATTGCCGGTTGTGCAGTTCCAGAACGACGGACTCAATGCCCGCCAGGTGCAGAAGATGAGAAAGCATCAGCCCGGCAGGGCCCGCGCCTACAATCCCCACTTGCGTGCGCATTCTTCCCTCGCGGACCTGCGGTTTTGCCATTACGCAGGCACAAAATGCTCGGCGTTATTGTGCTGTTAAAAAGGACCTAAGGCTAGGAAATCCAGCAGTGCCGCAATCGCAAGCCCAGGTCTAAGGATGGTCTTGCTGTGTGGCAGGGCCGATTTTGATCGTTACGCCAAATCGTTTGTAGTTGGCATAACGTACCGTCATGCGGATGTGCACTCCACCGGTGCTGAATTGTAAAACATCGTCCGCGCGCGTGTATGTGGGAAACCAGTAGTGGCCCTCGATATTTTCACGGTAGGTTTCAAATCGTGGAAAAACGTTTTCCTGGCCCTTTTTCCTGATATCGGGCACGGCTTTCCCATCCGTCTTAACAATTTCTAGATCCACATCGTCTACCCAGATACGTCCCTGAAAATACCGCTGATTCTTTTCCAGTTTCTTGGGTCCCACATCGAAGACGTAAGTATTGAGCTGATCCACTTGTTCCCTGCCGACGTACTTGATGTCGTACTTGGGTAACTCCTCGGTGGTAAGGACGAAAGGCTGGACGTGCTCGAGGTCGTCCAAATCTTGTTGCGACATAGAAATGCGTTGCAATGTTGAGGCCGGTGCGTAAGTTACCTTCTCATAGCGCTTACCCGCGGGGGTAAACAGCACATCGCTCTTCATCTGGTACTCGCCATCGGGCATGCCGTCACTATCGATCGTTTGTATGATGAAGGTCTGGGTATAAGTGTAGTTGTCGCGCTCTGTCTTGAACTCCGCCTCACGAGCCGCGAAACGCTGAATAATTTGCTCCACAGGCATCGAGGGGGGTCGATCTGAAGCCTTTGACTCGGAGGTCTTGGAAGTGGAGGCGGGCGTACCCGGAGGGTCGCCCAGTCGAGCATGAGCAGTGCTCGACGAGGTGGGCGGGGGGAGCGGTCCCTGCTGCTGCGCCGCAACTCCCAAGGAGCAGATACCGCAAACGGCAATTAAGACAAACACTGACGCCATCTTGCTCAATCGATTGCCAATAACAGGTTGCATTTGCCCGCTGCCTCCGGGAAGATCACGTTGGGTCGTCCAAGGTTGCAGTCTAGTTGGATGCTCAGTATACCGACAACGTAACTTCTGCAATACAGCTGTGCTTATATTTGATTTCCCTTACTTGAAAAAATGGAATCCAAATCCGCCGGCGAATCAGATCGGTTGGCGATAGCGGCGTAGCCGGACCGCGGCGGCGAGGAATATCGCGGCGACGCCCAGACCGAGCCACAAACCCGGGGTGCTCAGGAATTTCCCCGGAGTGAGTTGTGTCAGCGGATCCATCGAGACCATATCCGCTGTGAAGGCGCCGCCTTCCGTACCACCGCTCAAGCGATACCCGAGCATGGCCGCGAAATGCGAAGTGTTGAAGGCAATCTTCTCGACGACACAGATCGCGAGCACCGGTAAGAAGGCCCATAGAAATGTAGCCCGCCGCGCCCAACCGGATACCATTAGCAGCCAGCTGTAGATGGGCGCATACCAGAGCACATGCACGGTTAGAACGTGGTAGAGCAGCATCAGCGACATCTGGAACAACGACAACTGTCTCCATAGCATCGCGACACTCAGTCCCCTCCCCAGCAGTACCGCGATGCTAAGCAGCAGCATGATTAACTGCGTGGCCACCACGATCACGAAGGTGAGCAGCGGGAGAACCAGGAGCGGGATGCTCGCCTTCGAGAGCACTGTGGTGAGATCGGAAACCGGCAGCGATTTCCAGAACAGGATGCTGCGATCGCGACGTTCGCCGTGCAGCGCGTCGAGACAGTAAAACACCCCGACGATAAAAGCGGTCCCCATGATCAGAATCGCAGCGAAGCTGTACGGCTGTCCGATCAACTCGTGCTGCTGCACCGGGTTGAGCGCCAACGCGGCACGCATCTTGTCCGGCAGATGAATCGTGCTGATCAAGAATCCGAACAGAAAAACGGCGGCGGCGGCCAGCGGAGCGATATAGATCGAACGGCTCTCCCACAATTCGCGTCGCACCGACCAGTACATGCGCCGAGTCCCCGAGATGACCGCGGGCGCGATTACAAGCGATTCGAGGGGAGATTCGGGCATGGCATGAGATTGAGTGTTCATCTAGCCGCTCCTTGTGCCTGGCCGACCTGATTGCCCATCACCGCAACGAACAAGTCGGCGATGCTGGGTGTGCGCACGTCGCCAAGCGCGGTGAGTTGGTTACGATCGACAGCATCGAACAGCAGGATGCTGCGCCCGAACCCCTGGCGCTCGTGCATCGGCTTGAGCGCCCGTGCTGCGTCGATATGCTCCGGATGCACCATCACTTCCAGATAGCGCGACTCGAATTCCTCCATGCTGCAATCGAATACGATGCGGCCGCGATGGATGAACATGAGATCGGTGAGGACGTGCTGGACCTCTTCCACCTGATGTGTCGTCACGACGATGGTGCGGTTGCGATCGAAGTAGTCGTTCAGCAGGGTATCGTAGAACTGTTTGCGATATAGGATGTCGAGGCCCAGCGTCGGCTCGTCTAGCACCAGCAATTTCGCGTCAATGGCCATGACCAGAGCGAGGTGCAGTTGGGTCACCATGCCTTTCGACAATTCTCTGACCTTGCTGGCGCGCCTGATGTTGGTCTTCGCAAGAAAACCCTCGGCCTTCACACGATCGAATCGCGGATGCACGCCGGCGAGGTAGTCGAGCGCCTGCGAAACCCGCACCCAGCGCGGCAGCACGGCAACATCGGCAATGAAACAGACATCCCGCATAAGTTGATCGCGCGCGGTCCAAGGATCGCGTCCGAGCACCCGGAGTTCTCCCTCGTAGGGCGTGAGTCCAAGAATCGCGTTGAGCGCGGTGGTCTTGCCGGCGCCGTTGGGTCCGATGAGCCCGAGGATGCGGCCCTCTTCGACACGCAAATCGACGCCGTCTAGCGCGACGGTTGTTCCGAACGCCTTGCGCAAGCCGCGTGCTTTTATGCATGCCATGGATTTATCGTTCCTCCTCTTTGGCTTTAGACCTCGACCGGCGGCTTAGGCCAGCGTCCAGCAGTTCTTCCGCTGTCAGGCCGAGCCGCTGAATGGTTGCCTGGATTCTGGGCCATTCTTCCGTGAGAAATTTCTGGCGTTCGCCCCGCAGCAGCAGATTGCGAGCACCGGCCCTGACGAACATGCCGAGACCTCGCTTCTTCTCGACCAGCTGCTCGTCGACCAGCTGCTGATACCCCTTCAGGACGGTGAGTGGATTGACCCGATATTCGGCCGCGACAGTGCGCACCGAAGGCAGCGAATCGCCTTCCTTAAGGACTCCGTCGAGGATCATCGCGACGACGCGGTCCCGCAGCTGGCGGTAGATCGGCTGACTGTCGTTCCACTCACGGTCCATCAGGGCTTCCAGTTCGCCTTACAGGAGAGGCCGTCCGTCACTTTGTCCGCTGCAGGTCGAAGTGCGCGTGGACCGGCTTGTCCCCGGGCATCATGTACGTCCAATCCTCGGTGTGATGGTTCGCGTCGATCACCGTGAACACTGCATGGTGCATGTGGCCGTACTGCGTGCTACCGGCGACGTCGAGAAAGTCGAATTCTACCGTCTTTCCGTCCGGCGACACCTTGCCCACCATACGAGGCCGATTGCCGGCGTCACAATAATGAGTCAGCAGCAGACGATCGCCATCCAAATAAAGCATGGTGATGGGATCGTCGGGTCTTCCAGCTCCCGTCATCTCATGCATGAGTGCGTTACCCATGGAAGTCGCGCGAAGCGAGACCTGCATGAGCTTGCCTTCCATGTCGGCTTGCTGCGGGACGGTTGTCAAATGGCCTTCCCACGAACCCGCCAGAGTTTTCAGTGTATCGAAGGACTTTTGCGCGACGGACTGCGCGAAAGCCTGGGTAGAGAGCGACAGCAGAACAACCGTCAATATAAATCGAAGGGCTTTCATATTCATTCTCCTTATGCTTCTTTACGTTCGGGTCAGGGTCTTCCCTCGCGTACTCGGGTACTCGGGTGCGAGCGACTACCTTGGATCGATTGCTAGTGATATACTTAACTACAACACAAGCTCACATGCAAGCTTTCTTTTGCTTTTCTTTAGCCGCCGCCATCCCCCTAACACAACGGGCTCTCCTGGCCAGTTGGCGCAAACGGGCCATTTCACTCTACGTTCGCTTCTCTAGCTCGACGGATGAACGGCCTTCCGCCGCTTCTCAGCTGAGGCAGAACACACAGGCGCTTAGCTCTGAACCAAGGCGTGGGTTATGATAAAGGCGGAATCTTGAGGTAAAAGTGCGGACTTACTCAGTTGTCAGAAACACTTTCGCGAGACCGGCGTTATTCATCCTGATGTGTTGTCCCCCCCTGGCGATCTCTGCACAGATGACCTCCGTTATTCCGCTAGCTTCCGAGCCTCATCATCACCTTGCGCTGCATAACGAATACGTGAACGTGTATGAGGTCGAAGTCCCTCCCCGCGGCACGGTTCAATTGCACCAGCATGAATTTGACGCGATTAGCATCATGATGAGCAATTCCGAAGTCATTGTCCGGGCTCCCGATAAACCGGACGTACGCCAGAGACTCTCCGACGGTCAAGTGCGGCTTCAGAGGCGCGGGTATGTGCATTCGACGTCGATCGAGGGCGACAGCACCTACCGCAACGTAACAGTAGAGCTTCTCTTGCCTCAGCAGGGAGCGCGCAATCTCTGTGCTGCTGTGATTGCCAGCCAAGAGCTTAACTGCCCCACGGCTGGAGCAGCACCACAGGTCCCAACGCATAAGGATCAAGCGCAGTTTGAGACCAAGGAGACAAGGGTGACGCTCATTCGCCTGCTGCCACACCACAGCATGAACGTGGGCGACCCTGGCCATTCGGTATTGGTTGTTGCACTCGACACCGCACTGTCCGCTACGAGTGGAGAGAATCCAAAAAGTTCGATGCGGCCTGGGGATTTTGTGTGGCTAGACAAGGGTGCGCCAACGCGCACATTTAAGAACACGTCGGAAAAGGAAGCACGGTTGGTTTCATTTATCTTTGCACGTTAATGTCTCCTAAGCGGAGATCAGCCTGCAGGATGGTCAAGTGGCCGACTTGGATCAACTCATTTGTAGAGCGATCGGCGCCGACGTGTCCTTGCTTGTTTTTCCCGCGTCCGTGTAGAAATTGTGCTTGGCCACTGAGACAGATAAAAGCAAATTAATCTAACGTTAAGCTCGCATCGCAACAGCTAAGGTATGCTCTGGCGCGCTGGCTTTCCAAGGGGATCTAATGCATCCGTATTCTGGTTGCGGGTCCGCCACGTGGCGGGATGCCTAAGGCCGCTGCAAGTCGTCTAGACGCCGGTATGTTTTGTGAATGGGACGTCTTGGGCGAGTTCAGCATACCGGTCGCGGGCTTGTTCGCAGCAGGATCATCAACCCTATGATTCATACCGGCCGTCACTTTTTACAAATTCCCGGTCCTTCAAACATTCCCGATCGAGTTCTGCGAGCCATCAGCCGGCCCATCATCGATCATCGTGGCGCCGAATTTGCGAAATTGGCAATGGAAGTCTTAGAAGGTCTGCGCTCAATTTTCCAAACAATTTCCTTGGTGGTGATGTATCCGTCTTCTGGCACAGGTGCTTGGGAGGCGGCGCTGGTCAACACGCTTTCTCCGGGCGACCGCATCTTGATCTTTGAGACCGGGCACTTTTCGCAACTGTGGGGGAAACTAGCTCAAAAGATGGGCTTTCAGATGGAATGCGTGCCTGGGAACTGGCGGGCGGGCGCCGCGCCTGGAGAGCTGGAGTCACGATTGCACTCGGACAAGGGCCACGCTATCAAAGCTGTGCTTGTGGTCCACAATGAGACTTCCACAGGGGTAACCAGCGGAATCGCCGAGCTGCGCCGCGTGATGAATCGCGCCGGCCACCCTGCGCTGCTGATGGTGGATGCGATTTCCTCTTTAGGTTCGATCGACTATCGCCATGATGAATGGGAGGTTGACGTCACAGTCGGGGCATCGCAAAAGGGCTTGATGAATCCTCCTGGTCTGAGCTTTACGGCCGTTTCGAAGAAGGCCCTTTCGGCAACCAAGACCGCGAAAATGCCCAGGGCATATTGGGATTGGCAAGGAATGTTGAAGTCCAGTGACACCGGGTTTTTCCCATATACACCTGCCACCAACCTCATCTACGGCTTGCAAGAGGCCATGCGGATGATGCGCGAAGAAGGCCTGGCAAACATATTTCGCCGGCACGAGCACCATGCGAAAGCAGTCCGTGCGGCGGTTTGGGAATGGGGCCTGGAAATTGTCTGTAGCCTGCCTCACGAGTACTCGAGTACCGTCACGGCTGTCTTCACTCCACACGGTCATGACGCAGACCAACTACGAGCAACTATCCTCGATCATTTTGACCTGTCGCTCGGGGCCGGCTTAGGAAAACTGGCAGGCAAAGTTTTCCGCATCGGGCATCTAGGACACTTCAACGATTTGATGTTGATGGGAACGCTCAGCGGAATTGAAATGGGCTTGCGGCTGGCGGGGATACCCCACAAAAAAGGCGGGCTTTTGGCCGCCCTCGATCAGCTCGACCCGACAGGTACGGCGCCAGAACGTGAACTTGGGGCCAGTTAATGCGCAATTTATACCAGCATGGAAGCAAAGCCCCTACGCAATGCCGGACACACTGAATGGCCGCCAATCCTAAAGTAGCCCCGATATCCGCAAAAACATTCTCCGCCTCCGCCATCGTGCTATTTCTGATTTGCTTGATGTACGGGATCACTTACATCGACCGAAACAATGTGAGTACGGTGGCCTCCGTCTTTGAACGCGACCTGCATCTGACTAACACGCAAATCGGGTTTGTGTACTCCGCGTTTGCCTATCCATACCTGATCTTCCAAATTATCGGTGGTTGGGTGAGCGACCGGTTCGGAGCGCGCATTGGACTGACGGTCTGCGGCGTAATCTGGGCGTCCGCCACCCTGTTGACAGGTACGGTCAGCAGCCTAGCGGCAGTGATTTTTCTTCGTGTCATGCTTGGGTTTGGAGAGGGGGCGACGTTTCCCACGGCGACGCGCGCAATGAGTGACTGGACGCCAAAAGAAAAACGGGGGTTTGCTCAGGGGATCACCCATGCCAGTGCGCGGTTGGGCAATGCGTTGACACCACCTCTAGTGGCTTGGTTGATTGTCGCCGTAACGTGGCGAGGTTCGTTCATCTTTCTTGGTATCGTCAGCCTAGCCTGGGTCATCGCGTGGGCTTTGTATTTTCGGGATGATCCCCGCGATCACCCGGGCATCACCCCCCTTGAACTGGACCATTTGCCGAGCTACGTGGCACGAAAGAACAGAGAAACTGTGCCCTGGCTCTTGCTAGCCCGTAGGATGCTTCCTGTTACCGCCGTCTATTTCTGCTACGGTTGGACGCTCTGGCTCTATCTAGCGTGGATACCGTCTTTCTTTCTGCACAGCTACCGACTCAATCTGAAGAGCTCGGCGCTCTTTTCGGCCGGCGTTTTCCTCGCTGGCGTATTGGGTAATACGCTAGGTGGGGTTGTAAGCGACCGGATCTTTGAGAGGACAGGCGACCGCAACAAAGCTCGCCGGAATCTGGTGGTCGCTGGCTTCGTCTGCTCGTTAGCTTCGATGCTTCCGATTCTTCTGTTGCACAATCTTACGTGGGTGGCGGTTTTTCTGAGCCTCGCGTTCTTTTTTTCGGAGTTCACGATTGGACCTATGTGGGCTATCCCCATGGATATCGCACCGCGGTTTTCTGGTTCAGCGAGCGGCCTAATGAATACCGGCTCGGCGCTGGCCGCCATAGTTTCTCCTCTAGTCTTCGGATATGTGATCGACAAGACCGGAAATTGGACGCTTCCCTTTCTCGGTAGCATGGGATTGCTGTTGATTGGTGCAATGATGGCGTTTTGGATGAAACCGGACGAAGAACTCCCAGGTGCAGCATTGCGCGCTACGCTCGCACCGAAAGAAGCAAAACTCTGAAACAATCAGATACGAAAACTTATCTTTCAACTGCTATTCTGCTTCTTACTGATCCAATCTAAGAAGACCGTGCACAAACTTACCCCGTTGCCGTTGAGCTCGCATGCAAAACCGGTAGATTCGTTCTCTGCGGCGGCGGAACTAGAGAAAGAATTGAAGCGGACAATAAAGGGCGAAGTGCGCTTCGATCGTGGGAGCCGGGCGCTGTATGCCACGGACGGATCGAATTACCGGCAGATTCCCATTGGCTTGGTCGTGCCCCGCGATGAGTCGGATGTGGTCGCAGCCGTAGCGGCATGCAGAAAGTATGGCGCTCCCGTGCTGGCGCGAGGGGCGGGTACGAGTTTGGCCGGCCAATGTTGCAATGTCGCGGTGGTATTGGATTTCACCAAGTATATGCACCAGATCCTGGAGCTTGACACCGGCGCGAAATTCGCGCGAGTTCAGCCAGGCGTCGTTCTGGACTCCTTGCGCAATCGCGCAGAGGCTCATCAGCTAACTTTTGCTCCCGATCCTTCCACCCACAATCGCTGCACAATCGGCGGGATGATTGGGAATAACTCGTGTGGAACGCATTCACTGCTCGGAGGAAAAACGGTCGACAATGTCGACGAGCTGCGAATCCTGCTTTACGACGGTTCGCAGATGACGGTGGGCGCTACGAGCGAGGCGGATGTGGTGAGCATCACCACTCAGGGTGGCCGCCGCGGTGCGGTTTACAGCAAGCTCGACAGCATCCGGCAGCAATATGCAGGCTTGATTCGCGCGCGCTTTCCACAAATTCCGCGACGAGTTTCCGGCTACAACCTGGATGAGCTGCTGCCTGAAAGAGGATTCAACGTCGCGCGCGCACTCGTCGGAACAGAAGGTACTTGCGCAATCGTGCTCGAAGCTAAGTTGAAATTGATCCACAGCCCGCAGCATCGCGCACTTGTTGGATTGGGATATCGAGATGCATTTTTCGCGGCCGATCATGTTCCAGAAATATTGAAGCTCCATCCGATCGGACTGGAAGGTTTTGAAGGAAGTATCGTCGACGGCCTCAAGAGGAAGGGAGCACCCAACCTGGATCTACTTCCCGAGGGTCGCGGGTTTTTGCTAGTGGAATTCGGCGCTGATGATCCGGACAAGGTTCATCATCTTGCCGTGCAGCTCATCGAGCGCTTGAAACAAGTTAACGAGGCACCTAACGCACGGCTGTACTCAAAGAGCGAAGCGCGGGCGGTGTGGCAGATCCGCGAGGCCGGACCACGCGCAGCTGCGTTTGCTCCCGGTGCGCCGGCCGAATGGGAAGGCTGGGATGACGCGGCGGTGGCTCCGGAAAAGCTCGGAAGCTACCTGAGGGACATCCGCAAGCTGATGAACGAATACGGCTACCGAGGCGCGTTTTACGGTCATTTTGGACATGGCTGCGTCCACATGCGCGTCAGCTTCGATCTCCAAAGTGAAAACGGGATCCGGAAGTACGCGGAGTTCATCGACCGTGCAGCTGATCTAGTAATTGGATACGGCGGTTCGCTCTCCGGCGAGCACGGTGACGGACAGTCGCGGGCCGCGTTGCTCCCGAAAATGTTTGGTCCAGAGCTGATAAAGGCCTTTGCTGAATTCAAGGCCGCTTGGGATCCGGACAATAAGCTAAATCCGCACAAAGTTGTTAATGCCTACTTGCCCACGGAGAATTTGCGACTAGGCGCGGATTATAAACCGCTGGAACCGAAGACTCATTTCAAATTCCCCGATGACGATGGTTCATTTGCGAAGGCCGCCCTTCGATGCATCGGGCTCGGAGCGTGCCGGAAGAGTGATGGAGGCGCGATGTGCCCGAGTTATATGGTGACGCTTGAAGAAGAACACAGCACGCGGGGACGCGCTCACATGCTTTTTGAGTTGCTCCAGGGCGAGGTGATAAGTGGTGGGTGGGAAGACGAAGAAGTAAAAGAAGCACTGGAGCTGTGTCTTTCATGCAAGGCCTGCAAATCGGAGTGCCCGGCGAACGTCGATATTGCAACCTACAAAGCGGAATTTCTGTCGCACTATTACGAAAAGAAGTGGCGGCCGCTAAACGCCTATGCCTTTGGACTGATCGAGAAGTGGGCAAGACTTGGGTCGCTGATCCCCGGACTTGCAAATTTCTCGAGCCAGGCCCCAGGATTGCGTCACCTGCTGCAAAAAATCTTGGGGTTAGCGCCGCAGCGGCAATTGCCGCGATTGGCGACAAGGAGCTTTAGGCGATGGCTAGGACGGCATCGCCGTTCCATTTTGGGGGTGGACAGCAGTTTGGACTTGGCGCCCTCGAAGGCAGGGAACGTAATCATGTGGGTGGATACGTTTAATAACTACTTTCATCCGGAAACTTGCCGGGCTGCGCTAGAAGTCTTAGAGGACGCAGGTTTCACAGTGCTTTGCTCCCAACGCCCGCTATGCTGCGGGCGACCCCTTTATGACTTCGGCATGCTTGAGCAAGCCAAAAACAACTTAACCCAGATCATGACTGCTCTCGGTCCGCAGATTGACAGAGGCCTGCCAATTGTCGTCCTGGAGCCGAGTTGTGCTTCTGTGTTTCGCGATGAGCTGCACAATCTATTCCCCACCAACGAGCGCGCCGAGAGGCTGAGAAACCAAACATTCCTTCTCGGTGAGTTTCTGCAGAATCACGCGCCGGACTATCGTCCCCCCAAGCTCCCGATAAAAGTTCTTCTCCATGGTCACTGCCACCAGAAGGCGCTGATGAAAATGAATCATGAGGAGGCGCTACTGCGAAGGATGGGAGCACAGCTGCAATCTCTAGATTCCGGATGCTGTGGAATGGCCGGACCATTTGGATTTCAGAAAGACAAGTTTGAGGTGTCCCAAGCTGTGGCAGAACGCGTCCTACTGCCGGCGGTGCGGAACGCCGCGCAGGACACATTGATTGTTGCAGATGGGTTCAGTTGTCGCGAGCAGGTGCTTCAAGGCACCGGCAAGCCGGCGATACATTTGGCTGAAGTGTTGAAGATGGCGTTGAATCGCAAAGACTCTTCGCAGGCAAGTTAACTTGGTTTGATCCGGCGAGTTAAACATAAATTAATCTTGTTTTAAGTCTGAACCTCAATGAATGAATTATGCTCTGTCCTGCTGTCCCTAGTAGAGCTGGGGTCACCCTGTTGCGGCCTCTGCGGTGTCAGGCCACGATGATTTCGCGCCAGGGTTGACCGGCTTCTCAAAACGCTCCGTGCGTGAGCCGGGATTTCCCCAACCGAAACGATTGGGCCAGGGAGAGCCACGGACCAACGCGGCGCGGCATCGAGTGACGGCTAGCATTCAGTTTCACGAAAAAGCATTCCATCTCAGGAGAGAAAATGAAGAAACGGTCCTTAGTCCTTGTCGCGATGCTCATGGTATTCGTAATCCAAGCCCGGTGCCAGGTGGCTGCGCCTATCAAGCTCGTCCAAACTCTGAAGTTGCCGGCGGAGGTTAAAGGGAACTTCGACCATTTCGGAATTGACCTGAAGGGCGGGCGGCTGTTTGCGACGCCGGAGGGCTACCACGCTGTGGTCGTGTTTGATCTGAAGACCGGCAAACTAATTCACAAAATAGATGGAATTGGCAAGCCGCACGCCGTGCTCTATCGGGAAGATCTGAACCGCATCTACGTTACCGACGGCGATGCGGGAGAGTTGAAGATCTTCGACGGCACAACGTACAGTCTGGCGTCCAGCGTGAAACTCCTGGAGGATGCGGATTCCATTGGATACGATCCGGCGACAAAATACCTTTATGTTGACAATGGCGGCGGTGACGTTCATCAGACGTATTCGATGTTGAGCGTCATTGATACGAGCGCAGGAAAGAAATTGGCCGACCTCAAGATTGACGGAGAAACTCTGGAGGCCATGGCGCTGGAGAATTCCACCTCGAAAATGTATGTAAATAACAGATCCAAGAACCAGGTGTCTGTGGTGGATCGGGAGAAGCGTGAATTGCTAGAGAGCTGGCCTGTGACGCGGTGCAAGAACAACGTCGCCATGGCCTTGGATGAAGCGCACCATCGCTTGTTCGTCGCATGCCGCACGGGGCAGATCGCAGTGCTGGATACTCAGTCGGGCAAAGAAGTTACCTCCTTCCCGATCACCAAAGGCGTTGATGACATAACGTACGATGCGGGGAGCAAACGCGTCTACGCTGCTTGCGATGGCGCCGTTGATATCTATCAACAGTCCACCCCTGACAGCTACAAATTGCTGGCCAATGTCACTACGGGCCCCATGGCGAGGACAGCGCGCTTAGTGCCCGAATTGAAGCGCTACTTTGTAGCCGTGCCTCAACACGGCACCACAAGCGCCGAGGTGCTCGTATTTGATGTCCTTTGAAGAGGCGCGTGGTTCGGAACGGAACGAGGATTCCACTCGCAGATGACTTGACACCGTCCACCGGGCGCCTCGTTATGAGAATATTGAGCGAGGCTATGCGCATCCTCTTAGTCGAAGACGAACGGAAGGTCGCCAGCTTTATCGCACGCGCCTTGAGGGAAAACACTTACGCAGTGGATGTGGCTGAAACCGGCCAGAAGGCGCTTGAGTTAGGCGCGGAAGTCCCCTACGACGCAATTCTTCTCGATGTTCGTTTGCCCGATCTCAGCGGAGTCGAAGTCTGCCGCGAATTGCGCCAGCGAGGGATAGAAGCGCCCGTCCTGATGCTCACCGCTCGAGGTTTGATCGAACAGCGCGTTGAAGGCTTGGATGCAGGCGCCGACGACTATCTCACGAAACCCTTCGTCCTGGCAGAACTTCTTGCGCGTGTGCGAGCACTGGTTCGACGGGGCTTCCATAGCAGCAACGCAAAACTTCGTTACGGAGACCTTCTACTCGACCGTCACCGCCGCCGCGCTTTACGGGACAAAGAGACGATTCCCTTGACTTCCCGAGAATTCGCGCTTCTCGAACTACTTTTGCTTCGTGCTCCCGAGCTTATCACCCGCAGCGAAATCGTTGAGCATGTCTGGGATTCCCACTTTGACAGCGAAACAAATCTTGTTGAGGTTTACATCAATCGACTCCGGCAGAAGATTGACCAAGACCGCTCGGTAAAGCTGATCCATACCGTCCGCGGCATGGGGTACCGCCTGGGGACGCCGGGGTCATGAAGGTCAAAACTCTTCGTCTGCGGATGATGTTGCTATTCTGCACCGTGGTCGGAGTACTTTTGGCTGGATCCTATGTGGCCTTCTGGGGTCTGTTCGCACACGCTGTACATACTCAACTCAATAATCAATTACTCGAGACCGCTCGCCCTATCATCTCTGATATGGTGGCTGAACCCGATGCGCAGGACATAAATAGGCTGGATCTTCCAGGCGAATTTTTTGAACTCCTGGATCCCACAGGCCAGGTACTTCAGAAGTCCAAGAATCTTGCGGCTCCAATGGATCTAAGGGGCATAGACCCTGCCGTCTCACGGCCCACCTTTGGGATAGCAGCTCTCAGCAATGGTGAATCGCTGCGACTAGCGCTCATTCCATTTCAACAAGGAACCAAGCCGCGGGTCTTTGCCGTGGCCATCCCGACTTTTGGCACTAACCGGGTGCTGGACAACTTTGGAGGCGTGGCTTTACTACTTCTGCCCCTGAGCCTCTTGCTGACCGCCGGAATTTCGGCCCTGTACGTAGGAAGAAGCCTTGCGCCTATCACCGAGCTGACCCGCCACGCGGCCTTGATGGCCAAGAGAGTCACAAACCGGCAAGGATTCTGGACACCGCTGCCGGTTGCGACTCCGCACGATGAACTGGGGCGATTGGCTGACACCTTCAATCATCTCCTACAGAGCGTTGATTCTGCTGTTCTCCAGTTGCGTCAATTCGTGACGGATGCATCGCACGAGCTGCGCACACCACTCGCTGTTCTCCACGGCGAGACAGAGCTTCTGCTTTCCAAACCGCGGAGCGCTGAGGAGTATCGCCAGACTCTGTGTGTCTTCGACGGCGAGTTTAAGAAACTAACCCGCATTGTGGAAGGTCTGTTCACACTTTCGATGGCCGACGCCGGGCAATTGCATCTGGAGTCCGAGCCGCTCTACATCAACGAGGTTCTCGAAGAAGCTTGCGCTCTGGCAGCCTCGGCAGCACGCAAAAAGAATATCTCCATCACACGCGACCTCAACCAAGAGATTGCCTTCTCTGGGGACGAAGCCTTCCTCCACCAGCTGTTCTTGATCTTTCTTGATAACGCGATCAAGTACTCCCCGGATGTAATCCGGATACACGTAACCATGGAGATTCAAGACGGTGTAATTCGAGCGCGGTTTCAAGACCAGGGCATCGGAATCTCAAGTGAACACTTACCATTCATATTTGATCGATTCTATCGCGCCGCACCATCAAGTAGCGGCGAAGCGCAGAGCGGAGGGCTGGGTCTGGCCATTGCCCAAGCAATCGCGTGTGCCCACGGTGGTACCATTGAGTGTGAAAGCACACTAGGCGTGGGCTCAACGTTCACCGTAGTTTTGCCGGTTATTCAACCCCGGGAAGGCGGACCAGAACTTAAACCTAAACAGAAATTAATTTTGCGTTAAGGCATCAATCTGGACTCTGCACTAGGCTCAAGCCAACCGTGGAGGTTATCCAGTGTCCTCTCGAAAAAATTCTACAAAGTATTTGTTTTGCTGCGCGAGTGCTGTCCTCCTAATATTGAGTATTTGTTTTTCGATTCCAACCGACGCACAAGTGACCGGAGCAACGCTCTCCGGGACCATCACAGATTCCTCCGACAAATTTGTACCTAAAGCACAGATTTCGATCACCAATGTTGCGACGGGAATTACGACGACGGTTACGACGAACTCGGACGGCTTCTTCATAGCGGCGAACCTGTTGGCCGGAGAATACGAAGTCACGGTCTCAACCACAGGGTTCGCTACCGAGACTCGTAAGGGAATCTCCCTTACGGTGGGAGCTCATCAGGTCTTCGATATCAGCCTGCATGTCGGGTCTGCTGCGAAAACTGTCGTCGAAGTCACCACCGAAGCTCCTGCCGTGCAGCTTGCCAGCTCGGACATCAGCGCCGTGGTGAACGCCACGACAGTGCGTGAGCTGCCGCTGAACGGCCGCAGTTGGACCGATTTGGCCGCCTTGCAGCCCGGCGTCAGCACCATTCAGACCCAGCCAAGCTTCTCGACTGGCGCGGATCGCGGCAATCGTGGCTTTGGCCAGCAGTTGACCATCTCGGGTGCACGTCCGCAGCAGAACAATTACCGGCTGGACGGCATTAGCCTGAACGATTACGCCAACGGAGCGCCCGGCAGCGTCCTCGGTGGAAACCTGGGCGTAGATGCCATTCAGGAATTCTCAGTTCTTACGAGTAACTATTCGGCGGAGTACGGCAAGACCTCCGGAGGCGTGGTCAACGCCATTACGCGTTCGGGCACGAATAGCCTTCACGGAAGCGTGTATGAGTTTCTCCGCAACAGTGCGCTCGACGCGCGGAATTATTTTGAAGCTCCACCCCCGGCTCCCAAAGCGTCTTTCAAGCGGAACCAGTTTGGCGGCGCGATTGGCGGGCCAGTCATCAAAAACCGAACATTTTTTTTCGCAGACTATGAAGGCATCCGGCAGTCGAAAGGGATTGCCAACGTACTTACGGTGCCATCCATCAGCTCGCGCAACCAAGCGACCGACCCATTCGTAATAAAGTACCTAGCGCTGTATCCCGTGCCGGCGACTTCGCTGCTGTGTCCTCTTAGTGCCGTCGCCTGTGACGTCACTATTAATGGCCAGCAAGTTGTCAACGAAAATTTCCTCACCACCCGCATCGATCACAAGTTTTCCGACAAGGACGCGGTCTTTGGCACTTACCTGTATGACAAGACCCCGTATAATTCCCCGGATGCATTCAACAATGTGGGGCTCAATAGTTTGTCCTCGAGACAGATCGTGGCGGTGGAGGAGACGCACAGCTTCACACCTACCTTTGTCAATGCCGCCCGGTTTGGCTTTAACCACGAAAGTGTTGCGAATAATGCCAGTATAACAGCCATTAATCCCGCGGCGGGCGATCCCTCGATAGGCGCTTTTGACGGCCGGAACGCGGCGTACCTGAAAGTTGGCGGTATTACTGACATGCCGGGAGGTGTGGGCGGACTGCCAACTTATTTCTACAAGTGGAATTCGTTTCAGGCATACGACGACGCTTTCTGGAGCAAAGGAACACACTCCATCAAGTTCGGCGGGGCGTTCGAGCGCATGCTGCTACAAGTTAAAGCTCTTACCGATCCGAATGGAATCTGGGCTTTCCCTAAATTGTCCTCTTTTCTGAGCGCTAATGCTGCAACGAGCAAGGCCAGCAGTTTTAACGGCGGAGTCGCCAGCTCCCTTAAACCCCGTGACTTTCGCCAGAGCATCTTCGGAGTCTATGTGCAGGACGACTGGCGCTGGAAGAGTAACCTTACCCTGAATTTGGGGTTGCGTTACGAGATGGCCACGGTGCCGACAGAAATCAGCGGAAAAATGGTTAATCTCCGCAACCTGTCCGACACACTGCCCGTCTGCGGGGTGGATGTCCCGGGGAAGTGCGCCAGTGTTGGCCCTCTCTTGTTGTCGAACCCGACGCTCCACAACTTTGAACCGCGCATCGGGTTCGCGTGGGACCCATTCCGCAACGGAAAAATGGCGGTCCGCGGAGGAATTGGTCTGTTCGATGTGCTACCACTTCCTTATGAGTTCATTCTGCTGGAGACACAGGCCGTTCCCTTTTTCCAATATGCGTCGCTGCGTTTTCCGTCCAAGGCGGGGTCACCGCCGCCGCCGCCCTTCCCTAAGGCGCCTGCTGCGGCTTTCGATCCTAAAAACGCGAAGTTGCGGTCAACGTACATCGAATCTAGCCCCAAGCGTAACTACGTCACGCAGTGGAACCTGAATATGCAGTATCAGCTAACCCCGTCCCTGGCAGCCTTGGTTGCTTATGTGGGGTCACGAGGCGTGCACCAGCCATTCCGTGTAGATGATGCCAACATGGCCATCCCAACGAAAACCATGTGCTGCGGATACTTATGGCCGGCTGATGACGTTCCGGTTAACGAAACGTATAGCTCAATTCGAGGAATGTTTTATCAAGGCCGCTCTTATTTTAATGCCCTTGAATTGCAATTGGCCAAGCGTATGAGCCACGGCTTTCAGGTACAAGGCACCTACACCTGGAGCAAGAGCATGGATACCAGCTCGGCGACGCTAGCTGGCGACGCATTCGGGAATTCGATTTCCAGCTTGAACTGGTTCGATATGAAACTGACCCGCGGTCTTTCCGATTTCAACGTTGGACGCACGCTGGTGGTGAATGGCACCTGGGAAATTCCTTCTGCCAAATCCTGGAGCGGACCGGCCAAGTGGGCCACCGAAGGATGGGAACTCGGGCTGATCTTCACGGCCAGCGACGGCGTGCCGTTTACGCCAACCTGGGGGACGGGAGATGACCCGGCTAATACACTCAACCACGACGATTTTGCTTTTCCAAACCGCGTCATGACGCCTGGATGTGCCACGCCTACGAATCCAGGCAACCCCAGCCTTTACATCAAAACGGAGTGCTTCGCCATTCCGACCGCTCCCGATGCTAAGTTTTGGAGCACGAATTGTATCAATGGCGGCACGATAACCGATCTGCAGTGTTTCAATCTCCGCGGTAATGCTGGCCGCAATACTATTATCGGCCCCGGCGTGACCAATTTGGACTTCTCCGTGTTCAAGAACAATCACGTCAAGAGAATCTCGGAGAACTTCAACGTACAGTTCCGCGTGGAGATGTTCAATATCATGAATCATCCCAACTTTGCCCCTCCGGGCCCCGGCGACGGCAACACCGACATTTTCCTCTCAGACGCAAGCTCGAGCGGGTTGGCGGGTAAGTTGATCAGGACAACCATTCCAGAGCGACAGATTCAATTCGCCGTAAAGGTCATCTTTTAGCCTTGGTTCACAGCAACTCTCAACTCCGTCTCGACCTCCATCAGTCGGGACGGAGTTCCACAAATGCGCAGTCTGAGGACAGCTTCTAAGAGGAACCAGAATGAAAAGAATGCTTGGAATGTGTCTATCGCTCATTTTTATATTTACGCCCCTAGTCAGTGCACAAGAAAAGCAGCCGCTAAAATTGGTGGCTACCACCGCTTTGCCAGGTTTCTCGGGCGATTTCGACCATTTCGCGCTGGATCTTAAGGGCCAGCGCCTGTTTCTTACCGCTGAGGACCACAAGACCGTGGAAGTTTTTGACCTAGACGGCAAGCAACTCCACAGCATCACGGGATTCGGGCAGCCTCACGCCGCCGTTTTTCTGCCGGATGTCGATAAGTTAATCGTGACCGATGGGGACGACGACTTCGGGAGGGTCGAGTTGGTGAGCGGGAAAGACTACAAGATCCTCAGCACTATCAAACTTCCCTATGGTGTGGACGGCGCCGTATTTAACCCAGTGAATCAATATTATTACGTGGAAAGCGGCAGCGATGAGCCGGGCGCAAAGACGCACGCGCTCAACATCATTGACACCAAGACGTTCAAGCACATAGGAGACATTACGCTGCCCGGGAGTCACTCCGAAGCGATGGCCATAGACAAAGCTGGCAAGACAATGTACGTGAATCTCACGGGCACAAATGAGGTTGGCGTGGTGGACCTTGAGGCGCGCAAAGTTATTGCGAAATGGCCGATACCCGAAGCGCAAACGGCCAATGCGCTGGCTCTCGACGAGCCCAATCATCGCGTGTTTATCGCCACGCGAAAACCGGCAACATTCTTTGTATTCAACACCGATACGGGCCAAGTTGTCACGAAGCTACCTTGCGCAGCCCAGAACGACGACATGTGGCTGGATCTCCAACGCAAGAGAATCTATGTTACCGGGACGGAAACGACGTCGGTTTTCCAGCAGCAGGACGCCGACCATTACAGTCATATCGCGGATGTGCCGACAGGGTTTCGCGCCAGGACTTCGCTCCTGGTCCCCGAATTGAATCGACTCTATATCGCGGTCTCCGGCAAGGGCAAACCGGATGCGAAACTCGCACTCCAGATTTACGAACTACAACCCTGAGCCGAACCGGCACGCTTTTGCAGTGTGTCCTTGCATGTCATCCGCAATTGCGATACCGGAAGAACTGCGCGCATCGCTGCCGTCCGCGCAATCGAGCAGGTTCATAGTTTGTGCTAAAAATTCTGCGGAGGTTTCCACATGAAGCTTTCTGATTTACAGCGCGTCGGAATTTGCAGTGCCGTCCTGTTGCTCGGCGGTCTGGCCCTCGCAAGTCCCCCGGAAGGCGGCTACCACCTGCTAAAGAAATACGAACTCGGCGCTGCGCCCGGCGGCAAAGAATACTGGGACTACATCACCTTCGATGCTTCCACGCGTCGTCTCTACATTTCGCACAATACGGAAGTCAAAGTCGTGGACGCTGATAGTGGCGCGGTCGTCGGCAGTATTCCTGACTTGAAAAGGGTCCACGGTATCGCGCTCGTCCCCGATCTCGGCCGCGGTTTCATCAGCGACGGTGGCGCCGACGAAGTTGTTGTTTTCGATCTGAAGACTTTGAAAGTCACAGGGCATATCAAGACAGGAGCCAATCCGGATTGCATTCTTTACGAACCGGTCTCCAAGCACATCATTACCATGAATGGGAAAAGCAATGACGCTTCGGTGATCGATCCGGCCGCCGGGACGGTGCTAGCCACAGTTCCAATGGGCGGGCGTCCGGAGTACGCGGTGGTCGATGGCAAAGGGATGATCTACGACAATATAG
The DNA here is from genome assembly GCA_035602135.1 of Candidatus Dormiibacterota bacterium. Classification (GTDB taxonomy): domain Bacteria; phylum Acidobacteriota; class Terriglobia; order Acidiferrales; family UBA7541; genus Acidiferrum. Next base: position 69 of record DATNMX010000131.1, on the reverse strand, counting down.
AGGATAAAGACGAGGTCGTCGCATTGGATGCCCGCACCAACACTGTTAAGGCCCACTGGCCTATTGCTC
>DATNMX010000130.1:0-75259 GCA_035602135.1 Candidatus Dormiibacterota bacterium | reverse complement strand
CTCACTCTCGTCACCAACAATGAACGCGAGTTCAAGCGCGTCCCCGGACTTAAGCTCCAGAACTGGACCAGCCGCCGTCCTTGATCGCGCGAAATGAGTTGCAGGGCAGAGTCCATTTCTTGGTCCATTCATGGTCCAATAAATGTTACTTGGGGTTCCAAAGCGCGGTTTTGGTAGCCATCCGTGCCGCGTAGTTTCAAGCAGTTACCAAGAGATGGTGCACTGTCACGGCAGAGGCCGCGGGTTCGAGTCCCGTCGTCCCCGCCATTCATTCCAAAAGAGTTGCCCTAATTTCGCTGCAACAGATTGGTTTCCGCAAGGGCTGCCGCCCCTTTCCCCGCACTCCTTTGTCCCCGCCTCAACGCTGAAGCGGCCGGAGCGCGCAGCGCTCTGAATCGCACCCGCTAAAAACGCATCGGACGGTGCATCCCCGCACGCCGACTGAAACCGTCGCCTGGGCCCCTGCCTTAATATACCTTGACACGTATATGCTCTGTGGAGTATACGAAGAGAATGGAATCTGTTTTCGAAATCATTGCGGAGCCGAACCGCCGCGCGATATTGAGTCTTCTGGTCTCGTCACAACAGTCGGTTGGAGAGATCGAACGTCAACTTCGTATGCCGCAGCCGACCGTGTCAAAGCACCTGCGAGTGCTGCGCGAGGCCGGTTTCGTGGAATCCACGGTGGACGCACAGCGCCGTATCTATCGACTGAAACCTGAACCACTTCTGGAAGTGGATACCTGGCTGACTCCGTTCCGTCGGTTCTGGTCCGCTCACGTAGATGCTTTGGAACGCCACCTCGACCGCATGGATCAATCAACACCAACGAAAAGGAAGACAAGGAGAAGGTAGATGACCGATCGCGAGCAATACGCACCGGGTCCCGCCAGCGGGGCGCAGGTACGAAAGGACGGAGAGAAGTGGACGCTCATTCTCGTCAGAGAACTGCGCCACTCCCCGGAAAAAGTCTGGCATGCGCTTACCGACCCGGCGCATCTGCGCGAGTGGGCGCCCTTCGACACCGATGGGAGCCTGGGTACGGTTGGAACGGTGAAGCTCACCTGGGTGGGAACGCCGCAGGTTTTGGAAACAAGAGTGACGCGAGCTGACGCTCCTAGGCTGCTTGAGTACAACGATATCCGGTGGGAACTCGAAGCCTCTGGTGGCGGCACGCGCCTCACGCTCTGGCACAACATCGATCGCCGCTTCATCTCGTGGGGCGCCGCAGGCTGGCACCTCAGCTTCGACGTCCTTGAGCGGCTCCTCGCGGGTGAGCCGATTGGACGCATCGTCGGCGCCGAGGCCATGAAGTTCGGCGGATGGCAGCGATTGAACGCCGAGTACGCAAAGCAGTTCGGAGTTGAAACGCCCAACTGGCCGCCTCAGTCGGCTCAAAAGTCGTGAATCGAGGAGGATCGCAAAACAATGCACCAACCACGCTCTACTACCGCACTTTGGAGCGTGCAAGTGTTGTGGGGCGTCTTCTCGGTTTGTCTTCCTTCCTGTAATGGTGCTTTCGGGATTGTGGATGTGGAAAGGCCACGTCCTTTGACAACTTATTTCGAAAAGATCGGCCCAACAAGATGTTGCAGATAACCCCTAGCCGCCGGTTTTCGGGCCATCGGTTGGACAAAAAAAAGAGGTTCCTTAGATGGAGCGGCGGGTTAGGGGGAGGCGGTTTTCAGTCCGCCGTCCACACGGGACTTAGCTCGGCGCTCCGGGGGTTCTGCGGGTTTCGTGACCTGGGCCTGGGGCGACGTGAGGCGGGACTTGACGTAACGACCTTCGCAGACGTTCGGACAGGCGGGCTGTGCGACCTATCCTCCCGTTGACGCTGACCTTGAATTTGCGGTAGTCATGAGGTTACGCTGAGCGCAGCTAAATTAGGTGCGAGAGTTAGAGCTGTACATGAAAGGGCCCGTCCCGGTGGAATCTGCCTCTGCATTAATCGACGAGAGAATCAAGGAACTTAGGGACTGGCGCGGGAAGACGCTCGCGAAAGTGCGCGAAATCATACACGAGGCAGACCCTGAGATCGTCGAAGAGTGGAAGTGGGTCAAGCTGACATCGCCGGGGACTCCCGTCTGGTCCCACGGCGGCATGGTCTGCACGGGAGAGACCTACAAGAAAGTCGTCAAGATGACATTTGCCAAGGGAGCTGCGTTGAAGGACCCTTCTAGTCTATTCAACTCCAGCCTCGACGGGAATGTCAGGCGCGCCATCGACATCCACGAAGGCGACAAGGTCGATGAGGCAGCCTTGAAGGATCTCATCCGCGCTGCAGTGGCGCTCAATCTCAAGGGCAAGAGCAAGCCGAAGCCCCGGCGAGCGAGCAGCAAGCGGGCCGACTAGCTTCGTCGCAGGTAGCGGCCATGTCTCCTCTCAGCAACCCACAACCCAACCCACCGTTTGGTATGTCTGGTATGACTTGCGCGGCGTTTCGCAGTCCCCGCGTGTCTTGTAAGTTGTTGTAAAACCTATTCAGGCAGAGCTGTCACGGCAGAGGCCGCGAGTTCGAGTCCCGTCGTCCCCGCCAATCTTTTCAATAATTTGCGTTTAGTATTAGTGAAACTTCTTCTACCTCTGAAACCACCAGCCGAAAGGCATGCCGAGCGAGCATCAAATGTTAGTACAACCTGCCGCTATTCTTGTGGCATTATGTACCTATGCCAAGGATGGTGCGAAATGCCAACTGCAACAGCCAAAATGTTGAATGAGTATCTAGAGGACTGGCTCGGCACGCACGCCGAGTCCGAACATAGGATTGTGCGCTTGGTCGAAGGAGGTCTCCCAACCAAGGTCATCAACCATCTTCTTAGCAAAGGCCTTACTCGCGACGAAGTGTTCGACATCATCATTCCGCTACGCACTTGGAAACACCGCAAGAGCCGCCATCAGCCGCTTTCGAAGGAAGAATCTGAACGAGCAGTTCGCACAGCCCGAATTCTCGCGCGCGCGCAGGCAGTTATGGGAGACCAGGAGTCTGCCCTTGAGTGGCTGCGGAAGCCAAAGAGACGCTTCGAAGACCGCCCTCCACTCGAGATGCTTCGCACCGAAGCCGGCGGGCGTCTTGTCGACCAGATGCTGATTCAAATTGATGAAGGCATGATCGGTTGATGATTCTGTGGCGGATCAGCAACCACGCCACTCTCGACGGACGAGGAGGCCTCTACGCCTCCGGTAGATGGCACACGGAAGGTAGACGGATCGTTTATTTGGCCGAAAATCCCGCAGGTGCGCTGGTGGAAGTGCTTGTGCATCTGGAAATCGATCCAGCACACTTTCCCAAGTCATATCGGCTGCTTAAGGCTGAGGCTCCGGAGAGTTCGTCTGTAAGGACGATCGCGGGATCCGAATTTAGTGGAAACTGGATCTCGGACCAGATTACTACGCGGACCCTTGGTGACGAGTGGTTGGCTTCCAAGACCACTGCGCTGCTGCGAGTCCCGTCCGTCGTCGTGCCGGAGACATTTAATGTGCTACTCAATCCGGAGCACAACGAGGCCGATCAAATTCACGTGCTTTGGCACGAGGAATATCCGTGGGACGCACGGCTTCTGGGGAAGGCTAAAGTCTGATCAGCCGCAGTCCGTAGAAATACATCTTCATGCTTCGACGAGAGAGAAGACTTATCTGAAGGCTTGTAGAATGCGTCGCGAAAATCTGGGTGCAATTAGGGTGCAATAAGAGTTCCCGAGAGTGCTTCAGGGCGCCGAGAGTGGCGATCGGTCCCGTTGAATTACAATCAGTTACCTCTGGCTGCTGCACTGTCACGGCAAAGGTCGCGAGCTCGAGTCCCGTCGTCCCTGCCATTTCCGCGCTCCCAAGGCAACACCGCGGCGCTCAGCCCGCGAATCATCAGTTCAGCTAGACCATGGGTTGACTACCGGAATCGAAAGTTCCTCAAAATGCGATGTGTTTCGTGTGGCGAGCTTCGCGTGAGAAGCAAGCACGATGCCGGCAATCATTGTGTCGCGCAGTTCACCTGGACGTCCCTTCTTATGACGCACAGCCATCAGATCCCCAGCTTGTTGCGCCGCGGCTGTATCAAAAGGAGCCACTCGACTCTCGATCTTCTCAACAAGAACTCTCTCGAATGCCTGAAGCAAGGCCGAGCGTCGCTTCCCAATCGGCAGAATCTGCAATCCGTAACGAATTTCAAGGATCGTTATGGAAGTTGTCCAAATGGATGTGCGAGGTTGCTTGTCGAGCCATTCCACAACACTCCTGTCAGGCGGGTGCCGCATGAGCGCAGAGAGAACGTTGGTATCGAGAACGATCATCGATCAAAGCGCGCAGGTTTGGTCTGGTATCCACGGAGTTCAGGGATGTCTTCTTCGAGTCCAACCTTAGCGAACAGCGAGGCGATTTCCGTGCCAAGACCCCCTGCAGCAGCATCTTGTTCGTTTACCGCATTTCGGAGAATGTCCCGGACTTCTTCCTCCATGCTCCGTCCATGCCGCGCTGCACGCCGTTGCAGCCGCACCTTGACGTCTTTCTCGATATTTCGTACGACAAACTGGGCCACATCTCCTCCTTTCCCCACGATATCATGATATCATCCTTGGTCAGCGCCTGAACAGCATTCTGAATCTGATGATTCCACCCATGACGCCGACCAGCCAGTCGATCGAGGTTTATTTTCCCGCGATGCTGGATTTCGGGTCTCTCGAGGCGGAAAATAGTCTGCGTCTATAGCGACGCAATGGAAATCGCGCAGAGATCATGAAAGAAACCTGGCGCTGGTTTGGACCACGGGATCCAATTTCGTTGTCGCAAGTCAAGCAGGCCGGCGCGACCGGAATCGTCACTGCGCTTCACGATATCTATCGTGGCGAAGCTTGGCCTCTCGAGGAAGTGCTCAAACGGAAGGCGGAGATTGAAGCCGCGGGCCTGGTCTGGTCCGTCGTCGAAAGCATTCCTGTCCACAATTCCATCAAGCTGCGTTCGGGGAATTTTCGCCAGTTCATCGACGCTTGGAAGGATTCGCTGGCCACCGTAGCCCAAGCCGGAGTCCATATCGTTTGTTACAACTTCATGCCCGTAGTGGATTGGACCCGCACCAATTTGAAATGGTGTTTGCCTTCGACCGGCTACGCTTTGCGCTTCGACGCGACCGACTTTGCCGCGTATGACGTATTTATCCTGCAGCGAAAAAATGCGGAGGTCCAGTATCACCCCAGCCAAATTGCTGCGGCGCGGGCTCGCTTCGATGCCATGCCGGAATATCGCCGGGTCGATCTCGAGCAGACGATAATCGCGGGCTTGCCTGGTGCCGAAGTTTCGTATGAACGCGAGACGCTTCGCCGACAATTGTCCGAGTACGAGGGCGTCACTCCCGCCGATCTCCGCGCCAATCTCCTCGCCTTCCTTCGAGAAGTCGTTCCGATTGCCGAGGATTCCGGTGTTCGGCTCGGCATTCATGCTGACGATCCGCCATGGTCGCTATTTGGCTTGCCTTGCGTGGTTTCAACCGCCGAAGATGTACGCCAGATTTTCAATGCCCTCGACACGCCCGCCAATGGTTTGACGTTCTGCGTTGGTTCTTTCGGCGCGCGGGCGGATAACGATCTACTGGCAATGATCCGCGAATTCGCGCCGCGCGTTCATTTTGCGCACCTGCGGCAAGTTTCACGTGAAGCAGATGGATCATTCTATGAAGCCGAGCACCTCAATGGCAGCTCGGACATGATCGGTGCAGTCCGCGCGTTGTTGGAAGAAGAAACTGCCCGCCGTCGCGTAGCGCGGGCCGATCACGAGATTCCGATGCGCCCCGACCATGGACACTTGCTGGCAGACGATATTCACAAGAATGTCAATCCAGGTTACTCACTGGTGGGCAGGTTGAAGGGGCTCGCCGAACTGCGCGGCGTGGTGCAAGGATTGAGGTACGCTATTCCGGAACTACGGTAGCTCACAGCCTGGAGCATCAGTCATAATTCCAAAGTATCAATTTGACCCGAGGCGTTTCAGCCGAGCCGATAGAGAGCGCTACGTTCCGGACCCTTCTAACTTCGGTCTTACGTTCCCCTTCTTCGTTTTTCTCCAAAAGACCTCTGAATGGCTGCGGAACAGACTTTCTGGGTCCTGTTTGGCTCTTTTTTTAGATAGTGATGAGGGTCTTGAGCTTCAAATTACAGTTTGGACTCTCACCTCGTAGATGATTACTCGAATATGCCGCAAGTCGAATGGTACGTCATCAAGAACAATGGTGCCGCCACAAAATCCACAACATTCAGTCTCCCGGTCATCGAACATCTCGTACGTATCGGTTGAGTCATTGTGTATACCGATATGGTTGCGCATTCGCTGTTTTTTCACCCGTGATGGCAGATGGTGCAAGCAACAAAGTCTTCTTTCTTGGATTCCTACTCTTAGTACTCCTTTCAGGACTAAGTTCTCACTGTAGCGAAGGGCACGGCTGACCACGAACCCGTGCCTTCGCCCTCTGTTGTACGCTTCGCGCGAAGAGTAGCACGAGACTTGTTGCTGCCGGACGGCGCAGATTAGCCTATGCTGCCCCAAAATCTGTAACTCTCGACTCGCTGGGTAACGCGAAAGGATCCCAGGATGGATTTGTTGAAAATTTCCAACAAGCGCCGCTGGACCATCGTCGGCCTGCTCTTTACAGCATCATTAATCAACTATCTCGACCGCGCCGCGATTTCGATCGCGTTGCCGTTGATTTCCAGGGATTTCCATCTGACCCCGGAAACCAAGGGCATGCTGCTTTCTTCTTTTTTCTGGTCGTACGCTCTTATGCAAATTCCCATTGGCTGGTGCGCCGACCGCTTCAATTTGCGCTGGCTCTATGCCGGGGCCTTCGCCCTTTGGTCGTTGGCACAAGGGCTTACGGGTTTGGCGGGGAGTCTTGCTGCCTTGATCGGGTTCCGCATTCTTCTCGGCGTTGGAGAATCCATCTACCTTCCGGGTGGGACAAAGATCGTCAGCTTGCTCTTCACACGCAAAGACCGTGGTCTACCCTCAGGACTTTTCGACTTCGGTACTCGAACGGGATTGGTTCTCGAAGGCTTTCTGGTCCCTTGGCTTTTAGTGCGTCATGGATGGCGTCACACCTTCCTCCTTTTAGGCTTTGCGGCTCTCGTCTGGATGGTCCCCTGGTTTTGGATTTTTCCTCGTCGGACGCAGCCAGTGAACAAGGCCGGGGCTTCTCCGCCGACCGGGATGTTGTCCCCTATTCGTGGGGCCACCTTTCTCAACCGCAATTTGCTGGGCATCTGCCTCGGATTCTTTTGTTTTGATTACTACTGGTATGTGCTGGTCACGTGGCTGCCCGACTACCTCGTGACGGTCCGCCACCTCAGCATCGTACAGGCCGGTTTTTATGCTTCACTCGTATTCTTCACGTTCGGGGTTGCCGAACCGATTGGAGGATGGATCGCCGACAACCTGATCCGCCAGGGCTGGGATGAAACGCGGACGCGGAAAGGAATCGTTACAGGAGCTTTCTTTATGGGCCTGTTGCTCATAGTAGCCATGCGTGCTTCGGATACCCGGATGGCTATCGAGCTGTTGATCGCAGCCTCCCTGGTCGGACTTTCCACCGGCAATCTGCTCGCAATTCTTCAATGCTGTGCACCACTCCAAAAAGTAGGAATATGGACCGGAGCTGAAAATTTTGCGGGCAATCTCGCCGGAATCATCGCGCCACTGGTCGTAGGATTGTTGATCAGGCGGAGCGGCTCGTATGTTCCAGGTTTTGAGCTCGGCTCGATCGTACTTCTTGTGGGACTGCTCGCCTACTGGTTCGTAGTCGGTGAGCTAAAACCCGCATCGTCTTAACTGGACGAACTCCGCGGCTTCTGGTCTACGGCAAACTCCTTCCTAGGGTATTAGGTGTTGCCGGAAACTACCTTCAGAGTGCATCAAAGATACGGGGTAGTCGGCATGAGCAACGTCTTGAGCAAAGAGAAGAAACAGCCGGGGACGATCACGCACGTCGACGTCATGCATTCATCTTTCATGGATGAAGGTGATTTTGAAACCGTAGGCGTATTTTCCGAGCGGTTGAGGTGGGACGCGGATGTGCAAACCGTCCGGCTGTGCTTCGAAGGTCAGTGGCGAGGGAGATCCCAACAGCGACACCGAGGCGATCTTCTGTCCCCCGAGCTGAGCTCCGGCGAGCGAGTGGATCAGCGCTTCGCCGCTGGAAGGCCAGCCAAGCTCGAAAGCGTAAAGCGCGTCGTTTTTCGTCGTAAAGCGAAAATCGCGCTCGGTAAAGGGCTGAGCATCGGTGTCGTGAAAGGCTCCTTCGACGATTTTGGTTGGACCTTCGCCGTACATTTTCCAGGGGCGAGTGCCGTAGACGGCCTCGCCGTTGACCTTGAGCCAGGAACCAACCTCGCGGAGGACACTCTGCACCTCTTCCGGAATCGTGCCATCCGAGCGAGGACCAATATTGACAAGCAAATTGCCATTCTTACTCACGATATCCACGAGCTGATGAATGATGACCTGAGGCGACTTGAAGCTGTCGTGCTCGATGAAGCCCCAGGATTTGTTGCTGACGGAAGTGTCGGTTTGCCAGTAAAGCGGACGTATCTCGTTTAACTGGCCGCGTTCCACGTCGAGCACGGCCGAGTGCATTTCCATAGCGTCGAGCTTGTAGTTGATCACATTTGCGGAGCCGCGGCTGACACCTTGGTTGTAATAGAAGGCGGCGAACTCCACGAGGTGCTGGCGTACGTAGGGCTGGCCGATCCACCAGTCGAAATAAAAAAGATCGGGCTTATATTTTCTTACGATTTCAGCATCGCGAGCCAGCCAATCGTCCAAAAATGCATCGCTGACGTAGGTCCAGTCCGTCAGCAGAGATTGTTTACTTTCCATCCACGCGTGGGCTGGACCGTAGAAAGCGGCGTACTTGGGGTCATTCACGTCAGACTCGATCTGGCGGCCACCATCGAGGAAGAAATTGTGCTCGACGCGGTGAGAAGAGGCGCCCCAAATAAAGCCCTTCGGCGCGAATGGATCTCGCCAATTCTCCCAGGACATCCCGTCGGGGACCCATTTTGGCGGCTGTCCAGTCGGAGAGTCCACTGTCGTACATGGTGAAGCCATCGTGATGCTCGAAAACCGGAACAACGTACTTAGCGCCGGCTTCTTTGAAGAGGCGCGCCCAAGCAGCGGGATCGAAGTGTTCAGCCCGAAACATAGGGATGAAATCCTTATAGCCGAATTTCGTGAGCGCACCATAAGTGCTGAGATGGTGCTTGTACTCGTCGGAACCCGGCCGGTACATATTGCGGGGGTACCATTCGCTGCCATAGGCCGGAACTGAATAAACACCCCAGTGGATGAAGATTCCGAACTTGGCGTCTTGATACCAATCGGGAACCCCATACTTTTGCAGGGATTGCCAATCCGCGCGGTAGGGACCGTCGTTCGCCACGCGGTGCACTTCCTTTAAAATCGCATTGCGTTCGGAATCGTATTTTGAACTGCCGTGTTGCCAAGTTTGATCGATCGTTTGGGCATTCTGCGAGCTCGTGGGTTGCGTCGGCGGCGGAGTTTGCGCGGCAAGAGAAATCGCGGCAAGTATTCCTGCCAATAAGAATGGCCAGGACCACCCCCAGTCCGGAGACCAGTCCCAATCCGCGATTGAATCGAGCAAAGCGCCCTTCGGAATATGTAAATGGAACAGCAATCGCTACAGTGATCAGCATCATCCCCGCCACCGTGCCAATCCCGAAAACCAGAAGATATAAGACGGCCCATGACGGAACACGGATGGTTGTGAGCACCAATAAAGCAACGGCGATCCCGCGAGACCGTAAAACGATTCCCACCGCCAATGGCCGGATCCACAATCCAACCCACAGCTAATGCAGCGTGCAGTTCATCCCCGCGGCCGCAAAATTCGCCCCGCGCCGCCCGTGTCTTGTCGCTGTCTTCCTGGCTTTTCCGGTGTGACGTTTTGGTAGTACAAGTTGAATATGTCAAAGATTGACATCAACAGATTTTGTGGATAACTTTGGAATGAGAGAATGATTGGGAGCGAAGAGGCTATCCATGGACCAAATGAACGTCTCGATTACTGATCAGCTTGCTGGCTACGTTCGCAGGAAGGTGAAGACCGGCCGCTACAACAATGCGAGCGAAGTCGTCCGCGAAGCGTTGCGGCGCATGGAAGACGAGGACGAGCGCGCATTGCGATTGGCAAAGCCCACCGCAGAGGACATTCTCACCGACCTTACTGCGGAGCAGCTTGACGGCGTCCGCCGGCGCGTGCGGGCCAGCATCGAAGGCATCGATGCAGGTGAATTCGTCGAGTATGAAGGGCGCGAAGGGTTAAAGAAACTTGCAGAAGGGGTGAAGGCGCGGGGACGTAAGCTCCTTTCCCGGGAAGCTTCTGGCAAGTGATGCGCTACCGCGTCTCGGAGGATGCCGAAGGGGATCTGGATGAGATCTTCCTCTATTGGGCCAATCGGGCGAGTCTGAAGGCTGCGGACTGCGTAGTTGACAGGATCACCGAGCGTTTCTGGCTGCTCGGAGAGCATCCAGATGCGGGTAAACCTGCAGGCGGCATCGCTGCCGGTGTGAAGTGCTTCCCTGCCGGGAAGTACCTCATCCACTACCGCAAGACCCGCCACGGGACAGATATCCTCCACATTTTTCACGGTGCTCGAAATCGAAGGAGTGCCCGTAAGACGGCAAGGAAGCGCAGATAAGCGTTGCTTCCAGCGATCATTTTCAACCACGACCCAACCCCACACTCTGCTGTGTCTGGTACACGAGAGAATGAATTGCCTCGGAAAACATCGCGGAGCTGCCGCTGAAAAACGCAGCTACAAACTTCGAGCCGGCAATCACCAGGTTCGCTGCGATTGCGGCGCATCCGGCTTCTTATCCATGTGTGCCAGCCACGCGGGGGCGGCGGAACCGAGGATACGCCACTCAGCTGGACTTCTTCCTGGGCACCTTGGCGCCCTTCTTGCGGGCTTCCGAAAGTCCGATCGCGATCGCCTGCTTTTTACTCTTCACTCGCCCGCCCTTTCCGGCTTTTCCAGAGCGTAATGTTCCATGCTTTTTCCGGTGCATCGCGCTTTGTACCGACTTCCCTGCTGCTTTTCCATATCGAGCCATCGCTTCCTCCTATCGTTGCTATTGTCGGGGCGGCATGCTCGGATGTCCCAGGCCCTCCGGGACGTAGGTGTCCCACACGCTTACCGTAACGCCGGGATAAGCAATCTTCGATGAAATGATTCTGTAGACTTTGAAAGAAAATCCAGTATGGAGCTGTAGGCCAATCGTGACGGAGCCGAATTTCAGGCCCGGACCACCACCCTCCAGGTTCCATCAGCAATTGCCCAGCCAGGAAATCCCATTCGATCCCGCAGTCGGCTGCGGTAGTTCAATGTTCCTGCTACAATTTGGTGAGTTTTAAGCATTAAAGCATGATGAGAAGGTGTATCAGCGGCTGGCGAACAGAACTGTTTGTTGTCTGAAGCAGCGTGTTTGGGGCCCTTTTTAGAATCGGAGATCTAGGAAGATGTGGATTGTTCGGCTGGCACTGCGCCGCCCTTATACGTTTGTTGTTGCGGCCATTCTCATTGTGATCATGGGCGGACTTGCGATTCTGCGTACGCCGACCGATATTTTTCCCGCCATTAATATTCCAGTGATCAGCATAGTTTGGAACTACAACGGTCTTTCCGCGCGCGACATGAATGACCGGATAGTTTCTAATTATGAGCGGTTCATGAGCACAGTTGTCAACGACGTGGAGCACATAGAGTCTCAATCGTTGAACGGGATTGCCGTGGTAAAGGTTTTCTTTCAGCCAAATGTGCAGCTGCCCAGTGCCATCGCGCAGGTGACGGCGGTCTCGCAAACGGTTCTGCGCCAGACGCCGCCAGGGACCGTGCCGCCACTGGTTATTACCTATAACGCCGCAACCGTGCCAGTACTCCAGCTTGCGCTTTCCAGCCAGACGCTTTCCGAACAGAGCGTATTTGATCTGGGAGTGAATTTCATGCGACCCAGGCTGGTGACTATACCGGGCGTGGCGATTCCGTATCCTTATGGCGGGAAACAACGACAGATCATGGTGGATCTCGATCCGGGCGCAATGCAAGCTAAAGGACTTGCGCCGGCGGATGTGGTGAACGCGATCAGCGCGCAGAATCTGATACTACCGTCGGGGACCGCGAAGATTGGATCGATTGAATATCAAGTGAACATGAACGGTTCGCCACAAACGGTGGATGAACTGAACCGTCTGCCCATCAAGACGACAGGGAACAACACAATTTACATCGGTGACGTCGCGCATGTGCGCGACGGGTTTCCTCCGCAGACGAATATAGCGCGGGTGAATGGGATGCGCGCCTCACTGATGACCATTCAAAAGAACGGCAATGCTTCCACACTTGACATCATTTCCAATGTGAAGAAATTGCTACCTATTATCGAAACAGGGCTGCCGCCTGCGATGGAAGTGCGGCCTTTGTCGGACCAGTCTTTGTTTGTGCAGGCGTCGATTAACGGCGTGGCTCGCGAAGCATTGATTGCTGCGTGTCTTACTGGCTTCATGATTCTCGTGTTTCTTGGGAGCTGGCGGAGCACGCTGATTATCGCGGTTTCAATTCCGCTTTCGATCCTTAGTTCGATCATCGTTCTTAGCGCGCTAGGCGAGACGATCAATATCATGACATTGGGCGGGCTGGCGCTCGCAGTAGGAATATTGGTGGACGACGCCACGGTGGTAATCGAGAACATTAATCGCAACCTCGATCAAGGGAAAGAAACCTTGCAAGCGATTCTCGACGGTGCCCAACAGATCGCCGTACCTGCATTTGTTTCGACGCTGTGCATTTGCATAGTGTTCGTGCCGATGTTTTTCCTGACTGGTGTGGCGCGTTACTTGTTCGTTCCGCTGGCAGAGGCAGTCACGTTCGCGATGATCGCGTCTTATCTGCTGTCGCGCACGCTTGTGCCAACGATGGCAAAGTATCTTCTGCACGGGCCGGGACATCATGCAGGTGGCAGCGCAACCAAATCGCGAAACATTTTTGTGCGAATCCAGGAGAAATTCGAAATCTGGTTTGAGCGTTTTCGGGACGGCTATCAACGCGTGCTGGCAAGCGCGATCCGGCATCAAAAGGCGTTTGGCGCTTGTTTTCTTGCGGCTTGCACACTGTCGTTTGCGCTGCTTCCCTTCGTGGGACAGGACTTTTTCCCCCAGGTAGATAGCGGAGAATTCAAGTTGCACCTGCGGGCACCCACGGGAACGAGGATCGAAGAAACGGCGGCGATCTGCGATCAAGTCGAGAATGCTATTCGGCGCGAGATTCCGCCGTCCGAGCTGGCCAGCATCATTGACATTGTGGGGCTGCCATATAGCGGCCTGAATCTGACGTACAGCACTTCGGGGCCAATTGGGGCGGGAGATGCCGATATCATGGTGGAGCTTGCAGCAAATCATCGGCCGATGGCGGAATATCTCCATGATTTCCGTCGCAAGCTGACACATGAATTTCCGGGCGTGGAATTCTACTCACTCCCAGCGGACATTGTCAGCCAGATTTTGAATTTTGGTTTGCCTGCTCCGATCGACATTCAGATTGTGGGAAGAGACCGAGTCGGAAATCGCGAATTTTCCAACCAACTTTTATCCCAATTGAAATACGTGCCAGGAACCGCTGATCTGCGAATTCAGCAGCCCTCCGATCAGCCACAACTACACATAGATGTAGATCGCACGCTTGCTCAGCAGAGCGGATTTACCCAACGTGACGTTGCCACCGACCTGCTAATCTCGCTTAGCGGAAGCTTTCAGACCGCGCCTAATTTTTGGCTCGATCCCAAGAGCGGAGTGAGTTACGCCATTACGACACAGGTGCCTCAATACCGCCTGAATTCACTCAAGGATATTGAAAATATACCGATCAGCAACACAAGTGGAAACCACTCTGGGATTTTTGCGAGCCTCGCGTCGTTTAGTCGCGGAACTGAAGTTGCGGTAGCTTCGGACTACAACACTCAACCAGTAATCGATATCTACGGCGGCGTGGAGGGTCGTGATCTTGGGGGCGTGGCCCGCGAGATTGCGCCAATCATCGAACAGTCAAAGAAATATCTGCCGCGGGGCTCGGAAATTATGGTGCGCGGTCAGATCGATACGATGCGCTCGTCATTTTCCGGTCTGTTATGGGGACTGGTTTTCTCAATCGTGTTGGTTTATTTGCTGATCGTTGTCAATTTTCAGTCGTGGCTCGATCCGCTTATTATTTTGATGGCCCTACCGGCAGCACTGGCAGGCATCGTCTGGATGCTTTTCGTAACCGCAACTACGGTCAGCGTGCCCGTGCTTACCGGGGCAATCATGTGCATGGGAGTGGCCACGGCAAATAGTATTCTTGTGGTGAGTTTCGCAAAGGAACAATTACAAGCAGGAGCGGAAGCTGTGAGTGCGGCAATGGAGGCGGGATTCACGCGCTTTCGACCGGTGTTGATGACTGCACTGGCGATGATTATTGGCATGCTACCCATGTCGGTGGGGATGGGAGTGGGAGGGGAACAGAATGCCGCTCTAGGGCGCGCTGTAATTGGGGGATTACTGTTCGCCACCGTAGCTACGCTATTTTTTGTGCCGGTAATCTTCAGCATCGCGCATAGTCGAGACAAACAGAGCCCGGTTGCTAGCGCCGGATGATATTGGGAATAGATGAGGCGTGTTCTTGCACGTGGGCCGTCGAGTTTCAAGTGCCGTCGAGCAAGTTCACGGTAAAATTGAGATTAGATTTAAAAAGGATGTCACGTGAACGATCGGATAGAGCCACGACAGTCAGGATCGCGGCATGGTGTACTCATCGCGGTGCTGGGACTTGCCGGGGTGGCGGCCATAGTTATCGGTGGAATTCTGCCCCGCCTTCGCGCCCGCGCAGCTTTACGCTCCGAAACGTACCAGTTAGCTATGCCCACGGTTTCCGTGATGCATCCCCGCTTGGGCGCTCTGCAGGAAGAGATCGCGCTTCCCGGAAATATTCAGGCCTTTTCAGAAGCAGCTATTTACGCGCGCACAAGTGGCTACCTGAAACGCTGGTACGCCGACATCGGAACGCACGTGAAGGCTGGCCAGATATTAGCGGAGATTGAAGCGCCGGAAATAGATCAACAGCTACAACAGGCGCGCGCCGATTTAAAGGTTGCGGAAGCCAATTTTCAGCTGGCCGAAATTACGGCGCAGCGCTACAAGGAATTGTGGAACGCCAACACAGTGTCCAAACAGGAAATGGATAATGCCGCAGGAAGTATGGAAGCCAAAAGGGCCACGACGAACGCCGCCCGCTTCAACGTGAACCGCCTAGAAGCCTTGCAATCCTTTAAAAAAATCGAAGCTCCTTTCGCAGGGGTAATTACCGCGCGCAATACCGATGTTGGCGCATTGATTGATTCGGGCGCAACAGGTGGTGTTGCGCGAGAGCTGTTTCACATAGCCGCCACCCATAAACTGCGGGTATTCGTCAATATGCCCCAGCAATATTCACAAGTTGCGCGACCGGGACTGAGTGCCGATCTGGCTGTGAAGGAGTTCCCTGGACGGA
Organism: Candidatus Dormiibacterota bacterium; assembly: GCA_035602135.1. Classification (GTDB taxonomy): domain Bacteria; phylum Acidobacteriota; class Terriglobia; order Acidiferrales; family UBA7541; genus Acidiferrum. Next base: position 59,687 of record DATNMX010000130.1, on the reverse strand, counting down.
AGTTCAAGGGAACGCTTGCGCGCACGGCTAATTCAATCGAATCGACTTCACGCACGCTGCTGGTGGAAGTAGAAGTCAATAATCCGGAGGGCACACTGCTTCCGGGCGCTTACGCGGAGGTTCATTTCAAGCTGCCGTTGCAGATTTCCACATTTATTGTGCCGGTGAACACACTGATTTTTCGTTCACAAGGAGTGCACGTTGCAGTGGTGAGAGAATCAAATCAAATTACGCTTGTCCCAATATTGCTCGGCCGGGATTACGGCAATGAAGTGGAAGTACTAACTGGGTTGGCGGCGGAAGACAGAGTGGTGATCAATCCACCCGACTCTGTCATCGAGGGCGAAAAGGTTCAAGTCGTTCAAGCTTCAAACAAAGCAGAGAAGAAATGAATCGACTGAAAAGAATCGCGAAGCATCGCGATAAGCAATAGCTAAATCGATCCTCAATATCCGCCGCCTGATGACGGGCTTCGGTACGTAGATCGCTTCTCAGACTCCGACAGCTGGCAGTTAGAATTGATTCCACAGGTACTGGTTGTAGACTTCGTGATGAAACTGCACTTCCGGAGCTTTCACGAAAGTGCCGAGGGCGCGCGAGCAACGATCGGCTGCGGCCTGCTTCAAGTCCGCGTAGCGAGTCTTCACATCGGCACCGAGGAGTTTGGTGGTCCAATCAGCGTTGCGGAAATGATCGAGAGCGGTATAGATATTATCCGGTAAGTAGCGCTCTGCCTGACGAAGATTCTTGATCTTCGACGTGTCACCATCGAGACCGGTCTTAAAGATCGAGTACATGACCATATAGGGATTGGCGTCCGGTGCCACCGAGCGAACCTCGACACGCATGCTCTTTTCGTTGCCGATTGGAATTCGAATCATGGACCCGCGGTCGACGGGCGAAGCCTTAATCTGGTTTGGTGCCTCGAAGTGGGGGTCGAGACGACGATAGGCGTTGACACTGGCATTCAACAGCAGGCAGATGTCGTTGCCGTGAGTGAGAATGCGATCAACAAACGACCAACCGAACTTGCTGAGTTTTTCCTCGCCCTTGGCATCCCAGCACAAGTTCTTGCCATTACTGACTGACACGTTGGTATGCATGCCGTTGCCGTTCACGCCTACGACCGGCTTGGGCAAAAAGGAAGCGGTGAGTCCCATACGTGTGGCTACCTGTCGACAAATCAACTTATAAAGTTGGATCTGGTCAGCGGCAGCCACCACCTCACCGTAGCCGTAATTGATTTCGAACTGTGAAGGCGCAACTTCGGGATGATCCTTCTCGTTCTGGAAGCCCATGGCGCGCTGCACCTCCGCGGTAGTGTCGATGAAAGTGCGCAGCGGATCGCCAGGGAGCGAGTGGTAGTAACCGCCGGTGTTGACGTATTCAAACTTACCGGTTTCGTTGTACCGACGCTCGGCGTCCGGTCCCTGAAACAAGAAGCCTTCGATTTCGTTGGCGGCGTTGAGTGTGTAGCCTTCCTTCTTGTACAGCGCCTGAGCAAATTCCTTCAATACGCCACGAATGTCCGCGCTATACGCGGTGCCGTCCTTATCGATCACTTCACCAAAGACCAGAACCTTGCCGGAACCAAATATGTCGGCGGGAACCCAATAGAACGCGCTCCAATCCATCGCCAGGCGCAAATCGCTCTCGCGTTGTGCAGTGAAGCCGCGAATCGAGGAACCGTCAAACGTAAGATTGTCCCAGTTCTTAATTAGGAATTTTTTGTCGTAATCGAGCATGTGGAGGCGGCCTTCAAGGTCGCTGAAGAGCACGGTCACGGCTTTGATGCGCTTTTCGTCAGTCAGATACTTGATGCGTTCTTCCTGAATTTTGTGGGGGGCAACACGGTTGAGGCGCTGCTCTTTCGCCTTGAGGTTCAGTTGTTCTAACTCATCGTAGGAAAGGGTCAGAAAACTACGCAATTCGTTGGACATGAATCTCCTTAAGTTAGAATGCGACACAACAATAATTTGCGATCAACGATACTCATTATTGGTCCAGTAGGTTATCGCGCGGATTTGAAAAGCTCAAATTGAAAAATCGCGTAGCTAAAACGAATAAAACAGATAGTGAGAGCTTCGGGGCAGGAAGCAGAGCAGCTACAAAACAGCGCGATCCAAATTTCATTTTGCGGCTATGAAGAGCCAGGAGATCGCCATGAGAAGAACAACAAGTCCGATAGCGGGAACCTGCAACCATTTCTTCCATGTGCGCTTCTCCGTGCCTTCCCGGCGGAGACGACGGATTTCGGCGAGCTGGCGTCGTGCAAGTGACGATTCCCAACTCGTTTTGGCCAACTCGAGTGCCCGGGTGGTTTCCACTTCTGCTTTGTCTAGCGTGCGAAGACGATAGTGCAGGTCCGCATACTCAAATTGCGGGAGGAAGTTTTCAGGTTCGATGCGACGCGCGCCTTCTAGCGCGTCCATGGAACGGTTCACATCATGATTCATGGCGTAGGCGATGCCCAAAGAGGTATGCAAGTCGGCATTGTCCTGGTTTTGAGCGCATGCCCGTTCGAGAGCAACGATGAATTCCGGCAGCTTCTCCGGCGGAACCGAATGCGGGTCCCGCCAAGGAAGTGCCGACAGGCCGGGGATAACTCCCACGGCCTGCCGAGCAGCTATTGACGTCAAGAGTTGTGCTCCATTCTTGGCATCCTCAGTTCACAGCGAGCCCGCTGTTTTTTCGAAGGCCAACGCGGCTGGAAGCGGTTTGGCTGCCGCGCTTAGCGCCTGTTGCTCCGCGGCAAGTCCAGCGGGTGCAGCGAGCGCAGAAATGACATATTCGGGATAAGCCGAAATGCCGTGTTCGTGTAAATCCAGGCCGTAGAGTTCTCCCTCTTTGGAGACACGCAGGGTGCCGGTAGCGTTAACGAGGTACATCACCACCATGGCGATTGCGAATGTGGAGAATGTGATGACTGCGCTGCCGATAGCCTGGGCTACTAGGACTTGGGTTCCTCCGCCGTAGAACAGTCCCTTGAGCGGCGCCGAATTGTCAGCTGTAATTGGACCGGTCGCCCCGTATTTGCCGCAGGCGAAAAGGCCGAGCGAAAGCGTTCCCCAAATTCCACAAAAGCCGTGGACGGGAACGGCGCCAATTGGATCGTCGATGCGCAACCATTCGAGCACTTCGACGCCAACTACTACAAGGACTCCGGCGACGCCACCAAGAAGAACGGCCCCTGTCGGGCTGACCCAATAGCACGGGCAGGTAATTGCAACCAGACCGGCCAAGAATCCATTCGTGGTGAAGCCGGCATCCCATTTTTTGGAGGAGCGGTAGGCCCAGAACATAGCGGTCAAGCCAGCCGCGCACGCTGCAAGAGTGGTATTGGTGGCGACGCGACCGATGCCCTCAAAGTCCATCGCGGAGAGTGTGCTGCCGGGATTGAAACCGTACCAGCCAAACCATAGGATAAGTCCGCCGCTGACAGCGATGGTCAAATCGTGCGGCAACATGGGAGCGCCGCCGTCACGCTTGAATGTACGGCCCAGCCGAGGACCGAGAACGATGGCGCCAGCCAGCGCGATGAATCCGCCGATAGTGTGCACGACCGTCGAACCCGCGAAATCATGAAAGCCCATTCCTAATGAAGGAAAAAAGTGGCCATCGCTTCCCATCGTTGCGAGCCAGCCGTCCGGGCCCCACGCCCAGTGGCCGATGATGGGATAGATGAAACCTGAAACAGCAAGGCTGTAGAGAAGGTCACCGACAAAGCCCGTACGGCCAATCATGGCACCCGAAGTGATTGTCGAGCAGGTGTCGGCGAAGGCAAACTGGAAGATCCACACGGCGAGGAACGCGACTCCCGTAGTTTCATAGGTGGCTGGGGCACCCTGTAGGAAGAACCAGTGATAGCCGATGAAGCCATTGCCGTGGCTGAACATAAATGCGAAGCCGATAGCGTAAAAGAGAATGCCGCAGAGACACGTATCCACGACGCATTCCATAAGGACGTTGACGGTTTCGCGAGAGCGACAGAAACCAGCCTCCAGCATAGTGAAGCCGACTTGCATCCCAAAGACCAGGAATGCAGCAATCAGCGTCCAGGCGGTATTAACAGGATTGACCACATCGGCGGCTTTCACCTCCGCATCGGCAGCGTAGACGTGGCCGAGAAAGAGGTACGAGATCACGGCCATCATGACTAGAGCCAGACCAACGCCCATTAATTTGCCGACCAACAGCAGCTTCCCGTAGCGGCGCCACTCCGGAGTTCGCAGCCTTATACCCAGCCGCGAAAACTTCTCCGAGAGCGACAGCTTCTTCCCGTATGGCGGGATTGCACTCATTATTATTCCTCCCCTTCAAATTTACTGAGAAATTTGCTCAACACACTCATCTCGCTGGATGAGTTACCGCTTGGGCCCGAAGAACGCGAGCAGTCCCAACGTAACCGTGTCCTGGCTCTTTTTTCGACTCCGGCGTTCCGCCGTAATCAAAGTTGATATACACGTTTAACTTGGCAGAGGGCGTAAGCGGCAGGGTGGTGTCATACAAGTGCCTCCAGCCCTTGTTGGTGTTGGGATTTTCTGGCCCGGCGTAGTAGTTGTTGCTCCAAGCCAATTTCTTCGTGGTGATCGTTCCGGTGAAACCGATGGTCTTGCCAGTGTTGTTGTCGCCGACGTTCACGATTCGCACGCCGCCGGTGAAATACTTGCCGATCGGAATGGAGGTCTGCAGACCAAAGTGGCAATACAGGATTGCCAAAGTAAACACGAAAACCGAAATCGAGATGATATGAGACTGATCATTTTACGCGAATGAGCGTAGCTCACCATTCTTTTGAGGGTCAAATTGAAAAAATGACGGGGCCCTATCCGAAATGTTGATGGGCAAGCGAAAATATAAAGGCGATTCGCCGCGCTAAGCCACAGCAGCTAACGGAACCGTGTTTCGGAAAGCGATCTTCAGCAACAGAGGCGTTACCAGAGTGGTAGCGACGGCCATAAAAACCACCACGCCATAGATTTCCGGGCTGATGACGGACATTCCCAAACCTATTTGCGCGACTACCATGCCTACTTCTCCGCGGGGCACCATACCCAAGCCAACCTTGATCATGTTTTGCCAGCCGAGCGCAACTGCACCAATTCCGCAACCAACGAGCTTGGTGACGATTGCCGCTACGAGAATGATGAGTGCAAGAGATATGGTGGCTCTGGACTGGAAGACACCCAGGTTCAAATGCAGCCCGATTCCGGCGAGGAAAAACGGCACCAGTAGTTCGCTCACGCCGCGAGTAAGAGTGCGCAGCCGCGCATCGGCGCTATCTGCGAATGCTAGGCCGGCAAGAAACGCGCCCACGATACCTGCGACGCCAGTGTATTGAGCGAGGAAAGCCATGGCAAACAAAAACACTAGAGCGATATGAAATTTCGCTTCGTCTGCTTTGGCGCGCGAATTAAAGTGCGGCAAGATGTGGTTTACTGCGGTAGTGCCCCAGATGGCTGTCATGACGGTGAATGCGGAGGCCAACGAGGTAGTCAGTGCAATATCCCAGATATTTACGCGCCCACGTGCCAAGCTGCTGACGACAGCGAGCACGATGAGGCCGAGAACGTCATCGATTACCGCGGCGGCGAGAATCACTTTGCTGGCCACTTCGTGCAGGACTCCGCGTGCTGAGAGCACGGAGGCGGTTATCCCGACGCTGGTGGCAACCATGGACGCACCGACAAAAATTGCTTCCACTTGAGGCGCACCCCAAGCAACGAGGATGCCCCAGCCAGCGAGAAAAGGCACAATGACTCCTACGCAGGCGACCAACGTGGCTTTGCCGCCGACTTTCAGGAGTTCGGCTGCTTTGACGTCCAGGCCGACGCCAAACAAGAGAAAGATAACCCCAAGATCTGAGAGGGTCTTGATAGTGATATCAGGGGTAACCCAGCCGAGGACGCTTGGGCCGACTAGTGCGCCAGCCAAAATTTCACCAACGATGGCCGGCTGGCCAACTCGCTCACACAGCTCACCCAGCAGCTTAGCCGAGCCGAAGATGATCAACATTGCCAGAGGCAGTGGCAGCGGATCTTGCATGTTGTAGGTATTCAGCGACCCTGTGCAGTTTGCCGCGAAAGCTTTCGCCAAGTAACCAACGCGGAGATTGCGCACCCTGCTAGAACAGGCAACAGCGGCACGCCTCTAGAAATTAACAAATACGACGCAAAAAAAACGGCGGCCAAAAAGTATTGCCATTTATATTTCATTTCCAGGCCATGAAGAACCAGGAGATCGCCATCAGGAGAACCACAAATCCGATAGCAGGAACTTTGAGCGATTTTGTCCACGTGGGCTTCTGCGTGCCTTCGCGACGGAGACGACGGATTTCCGACAACTGCCGGCGCGCGAGCGATAATTCCCAACTTGTTCCAGCCAGTTCGAGAGCGCGCGTAGTTTCCACCTCTGCTTTGTCCAGAGCACGCAATCGATAATACAACTCCGCGTATTTGAACTGCGCGAGAAAGTTTTGGGGTTCGATCCGGCGCGCCCTTTCCAGGGCGTCCATGGAACGATATACGTTATAATTCATGGCGTGCGCTATGCCCAGGCAGGTGTGCAGGTCCGCGTTGTCTGGATCCTGGGCACAGGCTTCTTGGAGCGCCGCGATGAACTCCACCAGCTTTTCCGTCGGCACCGAGTGCGGGTCCCGCCAGGGAATAGCCGGCAGCGGATTTACTCGCTGGCCGGGAACGAGAACCCCCGGCCTGGGCTGAAGCGCTGTCGTCGTAGCAGCCATCTGTGACCTCCGTATCCGTTGGCTTACATTTCCGCCTTCAGCTCGAATTCTGGATACCCGAGCGCACCCATCTCGGGCAAATCCAAACCTTCCAGTTCGGACTTGGCCCCTACGCGCTGACCCACCAGCCAATCAATTAAGAGATTGAAAACGAAGCTGAGGGTGAAGACGAAACCTACCAAGGTCACGATGCCAATTAACTGCGCTATGAGTTGACCTCCATTATCGCCGTAGAACAAGCCGGTGACCGAGCCCGTGACGCCATTCCACGAGCCACCATAGTTGCTCTTCCCGTCCGCGAACAAGCCGATCGAGAGCACGCCCCATAAGCCGTTCGTGCCGTGTACAGAGATGGCGCCCACCGGATCGTCGACGTGCATCACCCGGTCGACAAATTCCACCGAGATGCACACGAGAATGCCGGCGATAACGCCGATGATCACAGCGCCAACCGGATTAACGAATCCGGAAGGTGCGGTGATGGCGACGAGCCCGGCGAGGAGGCCGTTGCCGCTCATCGAGGCGTCCGGTTTGTGATAACGAAGCCACATGTAGAGCATTGCGCCGAACGACCCCGCCATTCCTGCTAGCATTGTGTTCACGGCGATCGAGCCAATGCGCAAGCTACCGTTGCTGGAAGCGCCGAGCGTAGAGCCGGGGTTGAACCCAAACCAACCGAAGGCCAGGATGAAGCAGCCGGTCAGCACGATCACAATGTCATGCGCCAGGATCGCATTCGACTTTCCGGAGCGCTCGTATTTGCCAATGCGAGGACCGATGATCATTGAAACCGCGAGGGCTGTCATGCCTCCAACGGCGTGCACCACCCCTGAACCGGCAAAGTCGCAGTAGCCCTTGCCAAGGTTGAAATTGGCGCCCAGGTTGGCGAGCCAGCCGCCGCCCCACGCCCAGTTCGCGAAGAGGGGATACGTGAACGCACCCATCAAAAACGATGAAACAATGAACGCAGCATACTTCCACCGCTCCGCGGCTGCACCGGTCACGATTGTGAGAGCGGTATCCATGAAAACCATCTGGAAGAGAAATAGCACCATCACCGCCACGTCATACGTCCCCCTGTGCACAAGGAAAACGCCGTTTTGCCCAAAGATCCCGAAAGGCTTGCCGAACAATGTAATGACGTGTTCTGCGTTCAACGGAGGCGTGCCACCGAGGTTAGCGACCGCACCGACTCCGCCCATTTGAATCGCGAAGCCAATAAGCCAATAGGCAAGCATGCCAACGCCGTACACCATGAAGTTCATCATCATGGTGTGATTGGCGTTTTTGGCGCGGCACAGCCCGGTCTCAACGATGGCAAACCCGGCTTGCATGAACATGACAAGGAAACCAGTGATCAGCGTCCAAACAAAATTGATGGCGATTTTGTCTTGGCCTACCTGGTTCACCAGGTCGCTGATTGTGACGCCTTTCTTGGCATCGCTCACAGCGATGTCACTTGCAGTACCGGTAAGCGCTCCGTCCGGGTCGCCTTTGGCTCTGGCATCCGCGCTCGGCACTGGCGCAGCAGCAACATCAGCATCGGTAATTGGCTTCGGGGTGGGCGCCGCTGCCGCCGGAGCGGCTGGCGTCGTCGCTGGCGTTTGCGCAAAACCAAGCGGCGCGAAACAGAGCACCGCAACACACAACGAGAGTCTTCGCTTCATCGAGATTCTCATCCTCGCGTCACCCTTTCTTCCAGATTGCATTCTTGAGATAGGCCCGATTGAGCACGCCAATAATTCCGAAAAGACTCACCGCCAACCCGAGGAGCACAACCCCCAGGCGCGCGGCGTTTGATTGCAAAGCGAGGCTCAGCACACTGATCACAAAACCTGAAAGCGTTATCAGAATCCCAATAACGATCATTGTTGGCTCCTCAATTTTCTTGGTTTTCCCACGGTTTGCACTTCCGGAAAAAAACGATTGATATTGCTAGCAATGCAAGGGCCGCCAGATACCACACAACTTTCCCCGAGTAAATGGCTCCCGACAATGCTGTGAACGCCAACAGGAAGGTCACGATGCCCACCGCTTGTGTGCGATTTGCTCCCATCACGTTCCTTTCTTCTTTGATTTGCGTGCGAGTTTGTACGGCAATTCCGGCGACTTGGGTATTAGTGGCTGCCATTACTCTTTCCTCTCTGGACTCGTTCGGATTTCTAGATTTCTTAATTCCGCTCGTACGAGTTATCGTTTCGGTCCGAAGAACGCGAGAAGTCCCAACGTAAGGGTGTCCTGACTCTTTTTCGACGCTGGCGTTCCGCCATAGTCAAAAAAGGGCATATTCGACCAGTCGTGTCGGTATTCCAACCGTCCGAGGAACCCCTCCAGCATCTTGTACTCGCCGGTGAGAGTGAACTCTTTCAGGTCCTGAGCGACGCCCGTGGCCCAACCATCGCGATCTTTAAACCACTCAACGCGTGGGGTAAAGGACCACTTGGAATTCGGCTGCAAGTGAAGAGCGCCAGCAATGCCGTACCATTTGCTGAGAGGAAGGGTGCCGACGAGAAGTGGGAAATTCCGGTTTTGGCCATAGTCGAAGTTGATATAAGCGTTCAACTTGGCCGAGGGCGTAAGCAGTAGGGTGGTGTCGTACAAGTGCCTCCAGCCCTTATTGGTATTGGGATTTTCCGGACCGGCGTAGTAGTTGTTGCTCCACGCAAATTTCTTGGTGGTGATCGTTCCGGTGAAGCCGACAGTCTTGCCAGTGTTGTTGTCGCCGACATTATTCCAGCCATTTACGATCTGCACGCCGCCGGTGAAGTACTTGCCGATCGGAATGGAGGTCCGCAGGCCGAAGTGGTAATACGGGATTGCCAAAGCAAAGAGCAAGGAGCGCGAATAGTTCCAGTTGCTGTTGGTTTCAATCACCTCGGCACCGGCACTGGTAACAAACTTCCCCAAATCTATTTCCAGGCCCTTAGCCTTTGCGGGCTTAAGGCTAACGTAGGCTTGCTCGAGAAACCGGAAAGTATCCGACGCTTTTTCGCTGGGTTGACGATTGAATATTTCGAATGCGCGACCGAAACCCAGATCCACTTGAAAACCGACGGGGTCGGCAGTGTGAGAAAGAGTTAGCTTGGCAATGTTAAGACTGAACTGGTTTGTAGAATCGTTGAAGTTGTACAGCTGATTGGTTTGCGAGGCCGGATGGTTAGCGTTAAAGCTGTAATACCCGTCAACCAGACCGCTAAAATCGATGGGACCCACCGACCAAGTTGGAGCTGCAGGAGGAGCAGCCGGCTCTTGCGCTGGCGGTGTCGCGGGCTTTTCTGATGAAGCCGGAGGCGTGTCTGCAGGCGGAGAACTCGTTTGCGCCAAGCCAGGCAGCGCCAATGCCAGGCCTAGTGAAAATGTACAAAACCCCTTCAGGAAAACAGTCATTCTATTTTTCTCCTTACTTTTCGTTACTACCTACCCCTGGGAAGAAAAGACCGTTGCTTGGTGGCAGACTGTACGTGCTGCTTTTTCGGAACGCCAACGGAAAATTTTGATTGGCCGGATGAAAATTCTGCGTATGAACTTAAATTTGAATCATTTGAATTCAAAATCTGCGGTTGGAGCAAACACAAACACTGGTGCATGATGCGGCCACGCGCCGGAGCACACTTGTAAGAGTTACTGCGCTAATCCCGGAAAACAATCAGTTAGCCACTATTGAAAGGGGTAGCAATGAAGAAAATTGAAGCGATCGTCCAGCCATCGCGGTTTGATTCGGTGAAAGATGCCCTGCGCGAAATTGGAGTCGAGGGCATGACGGTGGTTGAAGTCCGCGGCCACGGCCGACAGAAGGGCCATACGGAGACATACCGGGGGCGCGAATATACGGTGGACCTCCTGCCGAAGGTGAAGTTAGAGATCGTGCTGCCGGATAGTCTTGCGAACAGCGCCGTCGATGTTATTTTAAAGACCGCCAAGACGGGCAAGATCGGCGACGGGAAGATTTTTCTATCAGACGTCACCGAGGCTATTCGTATCCGCAACGAGGAGCGTGGCGAAAAAGCTCTCTGACACTACCATGACCACCGCACGCGCAAGTCTCGATCCTGGCGCCCGACCCCCAATAGGCCGTTTAGCGCCCCTGTCTGAGTTCAACGTGAAATGCGACGAAAGAAGACGAGAAATCCAGAAGCGGTTCGATGAGGGCGCAGGCGCGAGAGAGACACTGCACGCTTTGTGCGAACTCGCGGACGGGAACATCCTGGAAGTTTTTGGGGGCCTGCTTCGCACTCACCGTGAGGCTCAGCAGGGCTTCTGTCTGCTGGCAATTGGCGGATACGGGCGGCGGCAGCTCTTTCCCTTCTCGGACCTTGATATCTTGTTTCTCTTTGGAAGCAGGCGGGCGGAGCAGGAGTTTCGGCCGTTAATCGCGGAGCTTTCGCGAACGTTATGGGACCTCGGATTTCGGGTGAGTTCGGCGGGGCGCACGCTCGAAGAATGCAAGCGGATCGAAGAAGATAACGCGGAATTTCACCTAGCGCTGCTGGACCGGCGGTTCTTGGCAGGAGATGAGACTCTGTACGAGAAGCTGGACAAGAAAATCCTGGCAACATCTGAAAAGCAGGCACGGCCATTTCTGTTGGCGCAATTGCAAAGACTCACACAAGAACGGCTTGCGCGGTGCGGGAACACGATTTTTCACCTTGAACCTAACGTCAAAGAGGCGCCCGGGGGGCTGCGCGATTATCAGGCGAAAGCGTGGTTTCGGCATATCGAGGGCAGCGGCGCGTCTGGGGCCGATTTAATGGCAAGTGCAGTGGATTTTTTGAGCTCGATCCGATGTTTTCTGCATTACAGGAACGGGCGGAATGACAATACTCTTACCTATGAACTACAAGCCGCCGCTGCGCAACGCGGCCTGGGCTTGCCGGACGGTCTGAGCCGAAACCCCGAAGAGTGGATGCGACTCTATTTTCGGCATGCCCGGACATTGAACCGGCAGCTTTTGCGTTACTTGGAACAAAAAGGATTTGTTCGTCCAAGTCTGCGCCAACGACTGTTCAATGCCGCTCGCGGGCCAAAGCTGGAACCCATCAATGGTAAACCGTTCGCGGTGAGAGAAAAGCTGTTGGAAGTCTTGGACCAACCAGCACTTTCTGATCGCGCCGTGACGTTCTCACTGTTTGGCGAGGCGGCGCGGACAGGCATACAGCTTAGCCACAGCGCGGAATTCAGCGTTGCCTATATTCTTACGCATCCAGAGCTGCCCGCGCGGAATACGGAAATGACATGGGCGACACTGCGGGACATCCTTGCTGGGGATTATCCAGGCCTGGCGCTACGCCCGATGCAACGGCTTGGATTATTAACGGATGTGCTGCCTGAACTTCGCGCTATCGATTCGCTGGTGATTCGAGACTTTTATCACCGCTACACAGTAGATGAGCATTCCTTGCGAGCGATCGAGCACTTGCAGGAACTGGCTGAACCGAAGGATGAGCGCGCGGCATATTTCACCGATCTTTGGAAGTCTCTTGAACAACGGGAGTTGTTGATCTTTGCTCTGTTGCTGCACGATGTGGGCAAGGGCATGGGAATGGAAAACCACATTATCGGAAGTCTGGAAGCCCTGGATTCTGCCGCGATACGCCTGCAACTCGAGCCGCATGAAAAAGAGGAAGTGCGCTTCCTGATCGAACACCATCTAGACATGACCGCCACACTGCTGCGGCGAGACATTTTCGATCCAGAGACGATTGCGACCTTTTCCAAGACGGTATCGACCGTTGAACGTTTGAGCCGGCTTTGTCTCCTCTCCTATGCGGATATTCACGCCGTGAATCCTGAAGCCCTGACGCCGTGGAAAGCAGAAATGTTGTGGCAACTCTTCGCCGCAGCTTCCAATTACCTGAACCGTAGTGTTGACCGCGATCGGCTGCATTCCATCCAGGAAGCGACTGTGCTCGACGAAGTCGTTCGCCAGGCTCCAGATGCAGCGCGCGAAGACATCGAACGCTTCCTGGAAGGATTCCCACGGCGATATCTGGCCGTCCACACGCCCTTGGAGATTGCCCACCATTTCTCGATGTACAAGAAGCTAAACAACGATTCAGTGCAGATCGAACTGAAGACGGCACGCCATGCTTATTCGTTAACATTGTTAACGCAAGATCGTCCGGCGCTTTTTGCGAAGATCTCGGGCGTTCTCGCCAGTTGGGGCATGAGTATTATGAAGGCCGACGCTTTTGCCAACGCAGCCGGGATCGTGCTCGACACGTTCCACTTCGTGGATCTGCACAACACGCTCGAACTGAATCCCGGCGAGATCGCGCGCCTGCGGCAGAGCCTAAGCGACGTCCTCAAGGGATACGCAGCGCTTGAACCGCTTCTTCAGGCGCGCATGCTCGCGATTCAATCGCGGTCGCCCAAGGTGGCAGTGCCCACAAAGATTAGTTTCGATGACGAGTCCTCTGCACACTCCACGCTGCTTGAAATTCTGACACAGGACCGTCCTGGTTTGCTGTATGAGATCAGCTCTATTCTGTCGCGTTTTGGGTGCAATATTGAAGTCGCTCTGGTCGACACGGAAGGTCAAAAGGCGATTGACGTCTTCTATCTCACACGCAACGGGGTCAAGATCCCGGCGGAGTTGCAACATCGCATCGCCAACGCATTCTCAGGACCGATTTAGAACGTGAAAATGCGATGCCGAATAAATCCAACCGATACAAACTATGTCCTAGCATCTAACTGCGCGCGACGAGCGTAGCTTAACGCGATCCGGAGGACATCCTGGGCAGGGATAGATCCGGATGTTTTTTATAAAGGGCCATCCCTACTGCTGCATCCATCCCCATGTCCTGAAGGGCGTTGATTTCCTGGCGCGATTTTATGCCACCTGCGGCGATGATCGGATGAGATGTGGCATTCCGGAGTTTTGCGAACCACTCTATGTTCGCGCCGACCATGGTTCCTTCACGGTCCACGTCGGTGCACAAAAACCCTGCACAAAAAGGTTCAAGTTGCTTCATGACTTCTTCAGGCCTCATCGTAAGTCGTTTTCGCCAGCCATTAATCACGATGCGCCCTTTTTCAGAGTCGAGCGCCACGACAACCGCTGTGCGATGGACTTTTCGGGAAAGTTGGCGGAGAAACGGTATGTTGGCCTTCCCATCCTTGAACGCTGCGCTTCCGATGATGATTTGAGCCGCTCCCCATTGCGAGAGTGTCGCGGCGCGCGAAACCGTTCGAATACCCCCGCCAACCCGGACTTTCATCCCATAGCTTAGCGTGGCATTTTTACACAATTCGTGGACCAACTTGTTGTTATCGCCCTTTCCCAGGGCGGCATCCAGATCTATCACGTGCAACCACTCGTACTCTTTGAAGGTACGCAGCAATCCCATCACATTCGCAACTGTTAGCTCCCGCTTCCTGCCATGCACGAGTTGTACGGCCAGCCCTTCCTGCAAATCGATGCATGGAATCATCACGGGCGTCTTACCTCGATGCTATGCGCCAAGAGAAATTCTTTCAGACTGCGAATGGCCTGAACGCGATCATGAAAGATGGAAGCCGCCAGAGCAGCATCCGCCGCGCCGGCGGTGAAAACTTCCACGAAATGTTCCGGCAGCTTCGCGCCGCCTGACGCGATCACCGGCACTGACACCTCTGAAGATATCGCTTCCGTGAGCGCGATATCGAATCCGGTCTGAGTTCCGTCTCGATCTATGGAGGTCAGCAAGATTTCTCCCGCACCGAGGGTTACGACATGCTTGGCCCAAACGATCGCGTCACGTCCTGTCGATTCCCGTCCGCCGCGCACCATGACGTCCCAGTGATCCCCTTTCCGTTTGGCGTCGATTGCCAAGACAACCGCTTGCGCGCCAAACTCTCTGGAGAGTTCTGAAATCAGCTCCGGGCGTTCGACTGCCGCTGTGTTCACCGTAATCTTGTCGGCGCCCGCTCCAACCACCGCTCGGCCATCTTCTAAGCTTCTGATCCCTCCGCCGGCGGTGAGCGGAATGGCCAGCTCCGCGGCTACGCGCCGAATGGTTTCAAGAAAGGTGGGTCGCCGGTCGCGTGATGCCGCGATATCCAAAACCACCAACTCGTCGGCGCCCTCCGCGTTATACCGACCTGCAAGCGCGGCAGGATCGCCGACATCCTGCAAACCAACAAAGTTGACACCTTTGACGACACGGTCCCCATCGACATCCAGGCAAGGAATGATTCGCCGAGCTAAGCTCACGCGCACAACCTCAAATAATTTTGCAAAACACGGCTTCCTGCTTCCCCGCTCTTCTCCGGATGAAACTGGACGGCACACATATTGCCTTTCTCGACCACGGCGACGAATTCAATACCGTGCTTACAGGTGGCAACAACTTCAACCCCGGGAGCTGTCGCGGCATAGGAGTGTGCAAAATAAACATAAGCATCGGGGCTAATCCCTTCGAGCAATCGCGATTCGCTTTTCGCACAGAGCTGGTTCCAGCCCATATGCGGCAACTTGACGCCAGGCGGCAATGACCGCACACGTCCAGGCAGTAACCTCAGGCCTGTCAATTCCGGCGCTTCTTCACTGGCTTCATAGAGCGCCTGCAGCCCGAGGCAAATTCCTAAGAATGGAACGCCACGGCCGATAGCATGAAGCAGCGGATCCCTCAGCAAACGCTGGTCCAAGGCGCGAATGAGTGCGTTGTAGTGGCCGACACCAGGCAGCACGATCGCTTCAGCATGCTCGACACCTTCAGGCGTGGTGGCGCGCTGCGATTCAACACCAAGACGTTGCAAGGCACGTTCGACGGAGGCTACGTTTCCGGCTCCGTGATCGAGCAATGTGAGTTTCATAGCAAACCCTTGGTGCTGGGAAGGACTCCGCGCAATCGTTTATCCCGCGACACGGCGAACCGCAGAGCGCGCGCGAACGCTTTAAATATTGCTTCGACTTGGTGATGCGACGATCGTCCGTATAGTGCTCGCAAGTGCACGTTGGCGCGGGCCGCTTGAGCAAAACCTTGAAAAAAATCCTCGATCAGCGCGCTCTGAAAATCACCGATCTGCGGCGTCGTGATCTTTACATTCACCACGCAAAAAGGCCGGCCGCTCAGGTCGACTGCGGCGACGGCTAACGTTTCATCCATGGGCATCAGGAAGTATCCTGCGCGCACAATCCCGCGCTTGGTCCTTAACGCTTTTTGTACCGCTTCGCCTAGTGCAATCCCCACATCTTCGACCGTGTGGTGTTGATCAACGTCCAAATCGCCGCGCGCCAGCAGATCCAGATCGAAAGCGCCGTGCCGCGCAACGAGTTCCAACATGTGATCAAAAAAACGTATCCCAGTTGACACACGGGCCTTCCCGCGGCCATCGAGATTCAGCGTGAGACTGATCTCCGTCTCAGTTGTCTTACGATGGACTTTTGCTGTACGGAGCATTCGAGCGTCCTCTGTAGCGCTGCTGATAGGTTTGCGCTTTTCTCCAACCCCTGCGTATTTCTCGAGCTACCGACCGCATTTCGCGTTCCGTACCAATCGTGATTCTCACGAATCCCGAGCCCATCTCTTTACTTCGTTCCCGGACCAAGATTCCCTTTTGCCCGAGACGCTGAACCAGTGCCGGGCCAGCCGGTCCAAAATTCACCAAAACAAAATTCCCCGCACTCGGATAAGTTGTAATACCAAGCGAATTCAGCTCTCCCTGAAACCAGCTGCGCACACGCAGGATGTTCCGTACGTACGCTTGGCGCGTCTTGGTATCCCGGACGGCAGCTTCTGCAGCCACAAGTGCCGCCAAATTCACAGGGAACGGTGGCATCGCTCGACGTAGAATCGCCAGCGAATCCATATTCGCAATCACTGCGCCGAGTCGTAATGCGGCCAAGCCCATGGCCTTTGAAAAGGTACGCGTGACGAATAAATGGGGGTATTTCTTTATCCAGGGTACGACAGTGAGCCCGGAAAATTCCACGTAGGCTTCGTCGATTACTACTGCGGTATGCGTTGCAGCCTTTACGATCTTTTCAAGTTCGGCGTAACCAAGCAGTGTTCCCGTTGGATTATTCGGGTTCGCAATAAAAAACACACGGGGTCTTTCCTTCAGCGTGCGTATCGCTTGTTCTGTAGGGAATTCCATCTGTGCGCCGTACCGCAGGTTATCGATTCGCGCGCCACAAATCTCCGCGTAGTAGCGGTACATAGGAAATGTAGGTTCAGAGAGCAAAATACGGCTCTTAGAATCAACGAATGCATCGAAGAACACACGTAGTGCGTCATCGCCGCCATTTGTCAACAGCAGTTCTTCCGGCCGCACACCGAAATGCTTCGCCAGTGTTTTTGTGGAGACCTCATACTCCGGATACATCGCAAAATGTTTTGGGGTCAGTTTAGCGAGCGCCCGCCTGACCGCTGGCGCACAGCCGGCGGTATTCTCGTTGAAATCGAGTCGCACTTTGTTCCACCGGCCTTCGGCCGGTGGCTCGTAGGTTCGTCGCTCCAGAATTGCGCGGCGCACGGGCAACTTAGCTTTCATCGGCGTACCTCGACAGCCCTGGCATGAGCCATCAGTCCCTCTGCACGCGCAAGCGACTGGGCGTCTTCGGCTAAGCGTCTGAATCCTGTGCGACTAATGGTTTGTACGCTGATGCATTTCACAAAATCTGCCGCAGACAATCCACCACGCAGGCGCGCCCATCCGCTCGTAGGCAGCACATGATTGCTTCCGCTAGCATAGTCACCGAGCGGTTGTGCACTCCATGCACCCAAAAACACGGTTCCTGCCGCGTTAATCGCTTTCAATACCGCGCTGCCGTGCTCAGGAAGACTTAAATGCTCGGCTGCAAAGTTGTTTACGAATTTGTAGGCCGCTTGCAGCGACGGTGCGAGCAATATAGCGCCTTTTTGTTTCGTGGCGCTGTGCGCTGGATTGTCTTTCGGCAAGGTTTTCAGCTGTGCTATCACTTCACTTTGCACCTGGCGTGCCAACACTGTTGACGGAGTGAGCAGGTAAGTTACCGCGTCTGGCGCATGCTCGGCTTGAGCAAGTAAATCCGCTGCGATCCAACGTGCATTGCCGCGTGCTGCAAACACAAGCGCTTCCGTGGGTCCGGCGGGCACATCGATTGGGCAATCGCTGCTGACGAGCTGCTTCGCCGCCGTCACGAAGCGATTGCCCGGCCCCAGTATTTTGTCAACGCGGGGCACGCTCGAGGTTCCGTATGCCAATGCAGCGATGGCCTGTGCTCCACCGATGCGTGCGATTTCGCTCACCCCAAGGAAGGTCGCGGCCGCCAACAATTCCTTATTGGGCCGGGGGCACACCACAATGATTCTTTTCACGCCCGCGACCAATGCAGGGACCACCGTCATCACCAGCGTCGAGACGAGCGCAAATCTTCCTCCCGGAATGTAGCAACCGACCGCATCAATAGGCCTGACGATTTGCCCAATGTTCACGCCCCGCTCAACCTCGAGCGTCCATTTCCTCGGTAACTGCTTCTGGGCAACCTTCCGAACATTCGCCGCCGCGTGTTTCAACGCGCGCATAAAGGCCAGGTCCACATGCTGATGCGCCTCACGTAGCTCGCGTCGAGAAATCCAAATACCTTGGCGCTTCAAGTCGACTCCATCCAACCTGAGCGCCCATGCAAATAACGCCGCATCGCCACGCCGCCGGACATCGGCAATAATCCTCGCGGCAATTCTTTCAGCATCAACATCGCGACCTCCACGAGTCCGCAGCAGGCGCCTCTCCACAGTGTCAGTGAGTTTGAGGATGTGCATTACAACACGATCTTGTTCAAGGGATACTCGACGATGCCTTGCGCATTCGCGGCTTTGAGTTTCGGCAGAATCTGACGAATTACCGCCTCTTCAACAATTGTATTCACCGCGACCCACTCCGGATCGCTGAGCATTGAAATTGTGGGATTTTTCAGCGCGGGCAATACGGCTATCACACCTTCCAGATGCTCGCGCCGCACGTTCAGCATTAGTCCCACTTTACTGGCCGCGGCAATGGCCCCTTGCAGCATCAGGATCATATTTTCAGCTTTTTGTCTTTTCCATCCATCTGTAGCTGCAGCACGGTTCATGATGAAAACCGTAGCCGACTCCAGCACGGTATCTATGATGCGCAGCCTGTGGGCCCGCAATGACGATCCTGTTTCCGTCACCTCCACAATGGCGTCGGCTAGCTGTGGCACTTTCACTTCCGTCGCACCCCAGGAAAATTCCACGCGAGATTTTACGCCGTGCTGGGCAAGGTACTTTTCAGTGATGCGTACTACTTCCGTGGCAATCACTTTACCTTCCAAATCCCGCGCCTCGCGTATCGGCGAATCCTCGGGAACGGCCAGCACCCAACGCACACGGGACAAGCGCCGCTTCGCGTACACGAGTTCCGCCAGTTCATCAACTGCCACGCCAGTCTCGATAACCCAATCGTGGCCGGTGATCCCGGCATCCAGCGCGCCGGTCTCCACGTAACGCGCCATTTCTTGCGCGCGCACTAGAAGACACTCGACCTCCGCGTCATCGATTTCCGGGATGTAACTCCGGGAGCTGAGCGTGATTTTCCAACCCGCACGCGAGAAAAGATCCAGCGTGGCCTCCTGCAGACTGCCCTTGGGAATTCCCAGCTTCAACCGGCTCATTGCGATTTTTCCTGCCCGTACACTTCTTCCGGTGTAAAGGTTCTCTCTTCAAGTTCCTGTGTGCTGCCATTCCGCTCAAACCGCCTAAAGAAGCAGGTTCGATAGCCTTGGTGACAGACACCTGGCCCAACCGCCTCTACGCGCAAGAGAAGGGTATCCGCATCGCAGTCGATACGCACGTCACGCACCTTGAGTACGTGACCGCTCGATTCACCCTTTTTCCACAGGCGTCCCCTGGAGCGACTAAAGAACACGACCTCGCCCGTGCGCTGTGTTTCGGCGAGCGCTTGCTGGTTCATGAAACCCAGCATCAAGACGTCTCCTGTGCGTTCATCCTGCACAATCGCAGGGACCAGCCCATCACTTTTTTCAAACGCGATTTCCACGTGTTCTCCTCCAAAAATCGAGCCATAAAACAAAAAACCCGCCGGGGCTTTGTGCGCCAGCGGGCCGATGAGCGGTTTGTTTAGCGAAAAGCTATACACACCTCAGCGGGCGCGGCAGGTGGCCATGGTGATGATGGTGCAAATGCGCCCGCAGATTGGTCGCCGTATTCATTGCGAATTAGAAAGATAGCCAAGTTGGCTCCAGCTGTCAATCTGAGTTTGCAGCAGAATCAGAAAAAAAATAGATTTAGACTGCTTATTTATCGAATGCATAGAATCGTTGACTTCCCTTCCCACCTCGGCTACCTTCCCAATTGTACTTGGTAGAGGTGCGGAGGCCATTAGTAGCCGGGCGGTTTTTCCGATCAGCTTCGGGAGCTCGTGTGAAAGGGGCCGTTGTTGTTGATCCGCCGAAGTCGCCACGGTAGCTGACTGCCGCGGCGGTTGGGGGATGGGGTTAAGACCTATCCACTGTCATCCGTATAACGACGCGGATGGAGCGCTATCGAGGAGCGACCCCCGAGCTTTTCTCGCGGTTTCCCTTCTCTTTTCGTTCCATTCCAGAAAGTAATCATGAACCTGTTCGAGTTTACCCGTGCATTGGTCGACATCGAATCGATCACGGACAACGAGAGGCACGTCGGCAACTTCCTTTTTGAGCGTCTCTCCGTCTTGGCGAAGCAGCACAAAGGCCAAGTCGAGCGCATGGAGGTTGAACCAGGGCGATTCAACGTATTCGCAAGCTGGGGAAGTCCGGTGGTCACACTCTCTACGCACATGGATACAGTGCCGCCTTTCTTCCCATCGCGTGAGGATCATGAATTTGTATGGGGCCGCGGCGCATGCGATGCGAAAGGCATCATTGCCAGCATGATCGCCGCCGCAGAGAAACTTCTCGCGGATGGAGTTTCTGATTTCGGAGTTCTGTTTGTGGTGGGAGAGGAACGAAACAGCGCCGGTGCGAGGGTCGCAGCCAGAATGTCGCGCGGCTCTCGTTTTCTGATCAACGGCGAACCCACCGAGAACAAATTGAGCGTGGCCTCAAAAGGGGCGCTTCGATTCGAGGTAAGGGCATCTGGACAAATGGCGCATTCGGGATATCCGGAACTTGGACATTCTGCAATTGATGACCTTCTCGATGTTCTGGAGGATCTGCGACGTATTGCTTTACCCACGGATGCGCTACTGGGCAAAAGCACGATGAACATTGGCACCATTTCGGCAGGACGCGCGCCCAACGTGATCGCTGATCAAGCAGAAGCTGAAATCATGTTTCGTCTCGTCGGCGATCCCGAGCCCATCCGCGAAGCCGTGCGGATGCTCGTGACGGAGCGCGTGAAAGCGCATGAGGTTTTGTATACGCCGGTACGTCATTTATTGAAACTAAACGGGCTACCCACCACTGTAGTTGCATTCACAACTGACATTCCAGCACTCGAAGAATCCTGGGGAGCTCCATTCTTGATAGGTCCCGGAAATATTCACTTGGCCCACACCGCGGAAGAGCGCGTCTCCAAACAAGAGCTCTCTGATGCCGTGGGGATTTATGTTGGCATGGTCAAACGTCTTCTCCGGCCGGATCGGAACATTATCGAGGAAAATCAATGAGCCGCGGATTGGCCATCGTCGGGCACGGGAAAATGGGGCGGCTAATCGAAGACCTCGCACCGGAATACGGGTTTGAAGTGCGCCTGACCCTGAACAGCCGAAGCAATGCAGGCGGTGCGGGCTTGATCGTCGAGAATGTTCGTAACGTAGACGTGGCGATGGAATTCTCAAATAGCTCGACGGCCCCCGACAACATTCGCCAGCTTGCCACTCTAGGAATTCCGGTTGTCGCAGGTACTACGGGCTGGTTCCATGAGCTCGCTTCTGTACAAAATGCGATCCTATCCAATACATCAAGCCTCGTCTGGAGCCCCAACTTTTCGGTGGGGCTTCATCGTTTCCGGGAGATTGTCGCAGAAGCGGGCCGCGTCTTTGCTGCGGAATCAGATTACCAGTCATGGGGATGGGAGATACACCATGGAGCAAAAAGGGATGCACCCTCGGGTACCTTGCTGGCGCTCGCGCAACAAATGAAGAAGTCCGGTTTCGACCGGCCCATCAATCTGAGCTCAAACCGTGCGGGAGTGCATCCCGGGACACACGAAATTGGATTCGATTCAAATGCAGACACCATCACCATTCGGCACACGGCCAGAAGCCGCGAAGGGTTTGCTCGGGGGGCTTTGCGGGCTGCGGGCTGGATTATAGGGAAAAAAGGATCGTTCGAATTTAGAGAGATCGTCCATGAATTGGGCTGATGACTGAGACAGACGGGCTAGGAGGAAGCATTATGTTCACGGGATGCGGTACGGCACTAGTTACACCATTTCGAGAAGATCTATCACTCGACGAGATTGCGCTGAGGAGACTCGTGCGGCGACAGGTCGATGCCGGAGTGCACTTTCTCGTACCTTGTGGAACAACAGGGGAGACCCCGACGCTGACGCGAACCGAGCAATTACAGATCGTGAAAATTACTCTCGAAGAAGCCAATGGCAAGATTCCGGTGGTGGCCGGTGCGGGCGGATATGAAACGGGGGAAGTCATTCGCACCGCCCGCGAGTACCAGGCGATGGGAGTGGATGGAATTTTGTCCGTCACTCCCTATTACAACAAACCGACCCAGGAAGGACTCTATCAACATTTTCGCGCAATCGCTGAAGCCGTTGCTTTGCCCATTCTTCTTTACAACGTCCCCGGTCGCACCGGGGTGAACCTTGAAGCATCTACGGTGAGGCGATTGGCAGAAATCGAGACGATCGTAGGAATCAAGGAGGCTTCGGGAAACATTTCGCAAATGGCAACCCTTGCCGCCACGGTCCCAAAGAGTTTCGTGATGCTCTCTGGGGATGACGCCATTACACTTCCGCTCTTCGCGCTCGGCGGCCAGGGTGTGATCTCCGTAGCCTCGAACGAAATACCGTCAGAAATGGCGCAATTGTGCAATTTCTGCGTGGCGGGCAACTTCCCGTCAGCGCGCCAGATTCATCAGCAATACCTTCCCCTGATGGAAGTTAACTTTGTGGAATCAAATCCAATTCCTGTGAAGGCGGCCATGGCCCAGATGGGATTGTTACATGCCGTATGGAGGCTTCCACTGGTAGCACCCAGCGTGGCTTCGTTGACGCGAATACACACCGTTCTCGAAGCCCTTGGGCTGGTTGAGAAAAATTATGCAGCCATCGGAAATTGAAGGTCTGTTCGACGAGCCTCCGGCGCACTACACCGAACAACATCGAGCGACCTTCCGATCTTTTATAAACAGGTTGAATCAAGGCGAGATACGCGCAGCCGAGCCCGACGCTTCCTCAAAAACAGGGTGGCGTGTGAATTCCTGGGTAAAGAAAGGCATCCTGCTGGGATTTCGAATCGGCGAAGTCGTCGATATGTCCGTCGACCGGGTGAAACAACCTTTCCTAGACAAAAACACCTATCCGGTGAAATCCATGAGCGTAGCAAGCCAGGTCAGAATCGTTCCTGGCGGCTCCAGCATCCGTGATGGATCGTATATCGGGCGCGGGGTGGTTTGCATGCCTCCCATGTTCATCAATGTCGGCGCCTATGTTGGTGATGGAACGATGGTGGACTCTCATGCATTGGTGGGAAGCTGCGCGCAGGTGGGGCGAAACTGTCACATCTCTGCCGGTGCTCAGATCGGCGGTGTGCTCGAGCCTATCGGAGCCGTGCCCGTGATTATTGAGGATGACGTTATGATCGGCGGAAACAGCGGTCTTTACGAAGGAGTGATCGTTAAGCGGCGCGCGGTGCTGGGCAGCGGTACTATCATCAACCGCTCCACTCCAGTTTATGATCTCGTGCGCGACGAGATCTACACAGCCAAGGATAGCGAGCCGCTTATCATTCCAGAAGAAGCAATCGTTGTTCCAGGTGCGCGGGCGCTCTCACATCCTGCGGGACAAAAATGGGGTCTCTCATTGTACGTTCCGGTAATTGTGAAATATCGAGATAAAAAAACAGACGCGCGTGTCCAGTTGGAAGAGTTCTTACGCTGATCCGCAACCCGTCGAACCAAGGTTTCTTGAATGACCCGTTGATGACACAGGAAGAGTTGCGCGGCTAAAACTGAACTGGTTCAGCTGGAATAAAACGCGACTTTACGCAATATTGACGGAGCTGGGCATTTGTGGCATCAATGCCTGGGCGATATCAATGCGGTCACCTCCGCGGAAGCTCACTACGCATCAGAAGGCGGTGCTGATCCAGGTGCTCCTTGCGTTTCCCGATCAAAAAGTTAGTGTGTGTTATTCCCGCGATACTCTCGATTGCGCTCAAGACTTCGTGACTATATTCAAAGCGATCGGATGGGACGTGAATGACAGCGTATCCTCCGAGGCTGCGTCAGAGCACTGCGCTGGACTGTCACTGATAGTCGGTGCAAATAGCAAACTTCCGCCGAGCGTGGAAGCGCTTCGGGACGCTCTACGCATTTATGAAATTGAAGCAGAAATATTTTTCCACCCGGAGCACAATAACGAACCTGACGCATTTGTTTTTAGCATCCGCTAAGAAATTGTAATCTGCTTTCATCGCTTACGAACGACACAGAATTTCCGGAGGTTAGGGAGGAACTGAATTATGCCTCGTCGAGGGTTGATTGTTCTAGTAGTGGCGTTCCTGTCAGCCTTTTCAGGCCTAGGACAGTCAAAATTGTCTGTAAAGTGGGAAGAACTAACGGCCGGTGACTTTCGGCAAGCGATTCAACAGGCCAACGGCACGCGCCTTCTTCCCTTTGGGATCCTCGAGAAGCATGGTCCCCATCTTCCGCTAGGTACAGATCTTCTGAATGTGCGCTACGCGGCTGTACACTCTGCCCAACAGGAGTATTCCGTGGTGTTCCCTGAGTATTACTTCGGCCAGATATTTGAAGCTAAGCAGCAACCCGGAACGATAGCTTACAGCGCTGATCTCCAGCTTAAGCTCTTGCAAGAGACCACTGATGAAATGGCGCGAAACGGCTGCAAGAAAATCGTCATCGTCAATGGCCACGGTGGAAACGAGAGCTTGCTTCCCTATTTCGCGCAGACCCAACTGGACCAGCAGCGAGATTACGTTGTGTACATCCAGTGGGGACATCACGTCCCGAAAGGGGGTCCCGCGAAGAAAGACCTAGTCGACATGCACGCGGGGGAATCGGAAACAGCAGGAACAATGATTTCTTATCCGGAACTGGTGCACATGGAGCGTGCCACCAGCGAATCGGGAGCGGACCAGAAGCGTGCACATTTACCTGCGGATGTGTACACAGGAATATGGTGGTATGCGAGGTTTCCCAATCATTATTCCGGCGATGGCTCCCTGGCGACGAAAGAGCTTGGTGAGTTTGAGATGAAGGCGTGGATTGCAACTATCTCCGAAGCTATCCGCGCAGTAAAGGCTGACGACAAGAGTCTGAAGTTACAGTACGAGTTTTATGAGAAGAGTAAGCACCCACTCGACACCCGGCCGTGACTTGGATTCTTATGGTTCTATAGAAGTAGGTCGTCCTACCGGCGGCGTCAGCGGCTGCGGCGCAGCGATTCGATCCAGCGAGACAGCATTTGGCTGTAGGGAGCAGCAACATCGATGAACTCGATGCCCATGCCAATGCGCTGCTTCACCACGCGTACAATCGCAAGCGACTCCACCACTTGATCTTTGCGCGTCAACGAAAGTTTGATTCGGGAATGGACGGGCAAAGTCCGGCTCGTACATACAAAACATCCACCAAAAGACAGGTCTGAAGTTACACCGTGGGTTTTGTCGCCAGATTGTAGATTGATCAGTTCGGCGTCGACGGCCAACGGATACCGAATAGAGTAGCGCCGGTCGCGGACTGTCAAGGTGCGCGACTGACCTCTTATCACCCGGTCGTCCATGGAGATGACGTTGTTCACAATTCTCGGCTCGGCAATGGGTTTACTGCTCGCTGTATCGAGGCTTCTCAGGAGATTATTTTGACAGAGAACCGCTTCGTGAGATGGCAGTTTCATCCACCTTCTAGGCGAAAGTGACAACCCTCCGTATGAGCACCACGATGGGCTTGCGCAACACAGCGCGTTATTATTCGGAACGACAAAGCCACTGAGGTCCGACCACACCGCCCCGAAAGCTCGTGTTAATCTGCAAGCGTAGCCAAATTCACTTGAAACAAGATCATGCAAACAGAATTACTGCGCCAAAGTGACCGAGTAAGCTTTCGCATGCCCATCGAGGCGTCGTGGTCCGCGAACGATGGTAGCGAAGTAAGACAGACCGGGGTGACCCTGCTGGTAAGCCGCAACGGCGGAGTGTTATGCCTCGCCGAGAAGCTTACGGCGGGACAATCACTGACGCTTCGTCGACAAAACGAAGACAACGGTTGGCATTCCGCGCGGGCGCGCGTTCTAGCAGAAATCGATCATATCCCGGAAGGTTTTCTCTACGCTTTTCAGATTTTGGAGCCAAAGATCGATTTCTGGGAAATTGGCTTCCCCGCTGTGCATCAGGCCGCCGAGTCGCTGGGACGACTCTTAATGGAGTGCAGCTTTTGCCAACGGCGGGAAGTAGCATACCTGAACGAGCTTGAACTAAAGTCTTTTGAAATTCGCAAATGTGTCGCGCGAGTATGTAAACGTTGTGACAGCCCCTCCATCTGGATCGAAGCACAACCAGAAGTTGCAACACAGGAGGTCGGAGCAACGCCGCCCACTGTTGATGAGCGTCCCAATCCCCGGCGTAACCGCGTACGGATAAGAGCGCGCGTACTCGCATGTATCCGGCGGCGAGGCTTCCAAGAAGAAGTGGCTGTATGCGAAGACCTATCCAAAGGGGGACTGAGTTTCCGGAGTCGTAACCAGTACGCGGAAGGCTCACGCGCGGAAGTGGCGGTTCCCTTCACACCGGGTAGTGGGGCGATTTTTGTGCCCATTCGAATCGTTTTTTCTCAGGCCATTCCTTCGGCGGGTCTGTACAGACACGGGGCGGCTTACATTAAGACCCCTAGTGACGGAGGGGATTGAGCAGATTCCAGAATGTTTTCTCGCTACGAGATGATTTCAAGAAGTGGTTCCTACATTGGCACCAAGGCTAACAGTAGCCGACGTTCTCCACTTCACAGGCCGGGTAAAAATCGTCGCAGTTAGTCCAATACGGCGGTAGTTTTGCGCTCCTGGTGGCGACGATGTAAGTAGTGTATTGCGATGTTCAAATATACTTCCCCGCAAGGCGTCTCAATGCACAAGACCATAGCTTCGGTATCGCTACTCCCAGCGAGCCCGGCCTCGTTGTCGTGAATTTCGGGCGGGAAAACCTTGAACTGGAATCCCTGATCGTTGAGAAGGGTGACGGAATTTCCGATAATCATGTTGGCAAGTTCGCAGACCGTCTCCCGGACCACCTGTTGGCTCTCGGGAATTTCAACCCCCGCAAGACGACCAGCTACTTTCAACGCGACTTCTGGTGCGAGGTCGAGAATCACCCGGCCTTCAATTTCACCTCGTATTGCGATTAGTGCGGCGATTCCCTTGCGACGATAGGTTTCCTCATCCATCGACAAATCGATGATCTTCGTGGGCGCGTGCAACGACTCGGCAAAAACTGCATCGGCCGCATTGATGAAGGGCTGAATAAGTTCCATTCTCATGACTGATGCTCTCCGGCAACTGCCACGGGCGAAGCCGCGTTAGTGGGATCGTCATTCAAGACGTAGCGAAGGATTTCGTAGAGGACTTCGGGCTTCACGGGCTTTTGAACAAAATGCTTGGCGCCTTTTTGAAGCGCGGCAAGAATGTTCTCCTGATAACCGACCGACGAGACCATTACAATGCGCGCATCGCCATGCTGCCGGACGATACGCTCCACAGCTTCGATACCCTCCATTTGCGGCATAGTGATGTCCATGAGGACGATGTCCGGCTTGGTGCGGTTGAATTCCGCAATGGCGGTCAGACCATCGCCTGCTTCGCCGGCCACAGTCCCACCGAACAACTCGATCATCTTGATCAGATTCTTGCGGGCAAAAACTGAATCGTCCACTACCAGGTAGCGAACGGGTTGACATTCTTTCAGGTACAGAGCAGCGAATTGTGCCATGGCCTTCTCCTTCTTCCAATGCATTAATTAAGTGCGTTAGGAAGAAACGGTTGTCCTGTCGCGTTTATCGTTCTTTTCGTTCCGACCTTTGCTTTCGAATTTGTGCAACGTGCCATATTCCGAACCATACTGACTTAATAGGTAGTCACCTAATCTATCGAGAGAGACAATCTTCTTCACATATCCTTTGGATATCGCGGAACGCGGCATCCCGCTCACGATACAGCTGTCCTCGCTTTGCGCGATGGTCATGCCCCCGGCAGCCTTCATTACGCGAAGGCCTTCCGCCCCATCATCACCCATGCCGGTCATCAAAATACCCACCGCGCTCGGCCCGAATTCCTGCGCTACGGAATGAAACAGCACATCCACTGACGGGCGGTGTCCATTCACCGGGGGCCCGTCAGACATGACTACCATGTCACCACGGGGCATGCGGCGGACCATCATGTGGCGATTTCCGGGACAAATAAGCACTCGCCCGGCTAGCAAGAGGTCTCCCGACTTGGCTTCCTGTACTTCAAGCGCAGAGCACTCATCCAGTCGTTTGGCAAACATCTCCGTGAAACCTTCCGGCATATGTTGGACGATCAGAATCGAAGCGGGAAAATCCGCGGTAATCTGAGAGAGCATAAACTGAAGTGCAGGAGGCCCCCCGGTAGAAACACCGATGGCGATAGTGCGACTAGGCGCAAGAGCAGCTCGCCCCATCTTCTTATTGCGGAGTGGAGATTCTAACAGGGTGGCCGGCGGCAAACTGCGTCTCGCGGCCCGTTTTGCTACTTTAATTTTTTCAATAAGCTGGTCAGCGATAGCATCCAGATGGCCAATGGCAGCCTCTTTTGGTTTGGCGACGAAATCGACTGCACCAAGAGCTAACGCTTTGAAAGTGGCATAGGCGCCATCTTTCGAATGCGTGCTAAAAAGTATTACAGATACGGACGTATTCTTCACGATCGATCGCAACGTTTCCATACCGTCCATGCGCGGCATTTCTAAATCTAGGGTCACTACATCAGGGCGCAGCTCCTCAATTTTTTTAAGCGCAAAAGCACCATCCATGGCTGTGCCCACCACTTCGATAGACCGATCGCGCGCGAGGATGTCGGGAATCAGCTTACGCATCAGCGCGGAATCATCGACAACGAGAACTCGGATACGCTCGGTCATGCGATCGCTCCAAGCGGGGTGGCGCGAGCAAAGCGGAAAAGCACTGCGGGTATATTCAAGATCAAGACTATCGTGCCATCACCGAGAATCGACGCTCCGCTTACCAGGTCGCTAGAGACGATATCGCTGGGAAGCGCCTTAATTACCAATTCTTCTTCGCCGACCAAAGCATCTACCAGCAGGCCAAAACGTTTCTCCGCTACTCCGATAACGATTACAAATTTTCTTTTGTCGTTTTTAGGCAGTTCAATGGCGTGAATGTGATCCAAGCGGTTCAAGCGGACCAACGTGAGGACTTGGTCCCGCAAGCGGAGAACTTCACGCTGATCAACAAGATGAATTTCTTGTTCCTGGATGCGTGTTATCTCAACTACAGAAGATAGTGGAACCGCAAAAAGCTTCCAGTCCACCCGAAAAAGTAGGGTGTGAATACTGGCCAAAGTTAGAGGAGCGCGAAGCTGTATTGTCGAACCACGGCCTTTTGAACTAATGATGTGGACCGCGCCCTTCAACCGATCGAGGACGTTACGCACGATATCCATGCCTACACCCCGCCCAGAAACTTCGCTTATTGCGGACGCTGTGCTGAATCCAGGTTCGAATACCAGGTTGCAGGCTTCTTGATCTGTGAGGCGGGCGGCTTGTTCGGGCTTTAGAATTCCTTTTTGCACGGCTTCGGCGCGCAAGCGAAGGGGATCCATGCCGCGACCATCATCGCGGACCTCAATAACCACCTGTGTGCCCTGATGATAGGCATTGAGGTAGACCGTGCCGCGCGCCGGCTTTCCGGCTGCAATTCGTTGGTCCGCCGGTTCAATGCCATGATCAACGGCATTGCGCACGAGATGCATCAATGGCTCCCCTAAGGAATCCAGAATGCTCTTGTCGAGATCGGTGTTTTGCCCGGAGACTTGCAGCGCTACGTCTTTGCCGCACTGCTTTGCGACATCGCGCACAACTCGCGGAAAGCGACGGAAAAGCTGCTCGACTGGAACCATGCGAACTTTCAAAACACATTTATGAAGCTCAGCAAGCACACGGGCCTGGAAGGCCATCGCGTCAGCAAGTTTGGCGCGAACCGGATCACGCGCATGGCGTCGATCAAATTCCGCGAGAGATCGATTAAGCATGGACTTAGCGATGATAAGTTCCCCGACGAGATTCATGATGGAGTCGATACGGGCAGCGTCTACCCGGAGCGAGCCCTCAGATACTGGAGCCACAGCCGCGATGTTGGGAATAGATGCGCCTAGTTTTTCAGATTGTTCGAAGGCTCCGGCCGAAAGATCACCACGCGGATGCGCGGCCAAAAGATCGTCAAGCAGCTCAGGCTGTGTTATTCCCGCGCTTGAGGCCTGCTGGATGTAGACGTCCGAAACAATTGACGGGATTCGGCAACGCTGTGCGATCTTGTCTTCCGTTTGTACGCTGGCCAGCGCTGCTTCGACGATTTCCACCGAAGCGGCGCCTACGTTATCTTCCGGCCGCAGTGCGATTAAGGTGCCACAACTATGCAGTACATTCCGAATCAGCTGAAACGCGGCCGCGCGCATCGGACTGCTAGGATCAACGCGTAAGGAAATGTTATAGACATGCTCCCCCCGATCAAGGGTTTCCACAATCATCAGCTGCTCGTATTCTGTCCACGCGAACTGCCCGATAATCTTCGTTGGCGACTGAACAGGTTGGTCTACCGGGCTTTGGGCCCCTACCAAGTCCCTAATCATCCCTTGAAGCGGAGCGGCAGAAGGTGGGTCGGAGTACCGACCATACGCGATCAGCATTGCTGAAAAAATGTCGGCTGCGGCCAGCACGAGTTCGACGAGGTTTGCGCCACTAGCTTGGACAACTTGCGGCGTAAGTGCATGCTCCAGCTCATGAGCAAGATCGCTTAATTGATGAAAGCCGCAGGCTGCCGAATCGCCCTTAAGCGTATGCACGACTCGACGGATGCTGCGTATAGTTTCTTCATCCTTCGGACGCACCTCAAGCTCAAGGCCCGCTTCGTTAAGTGCCTGAAGCAGTTCGTTCGCACTCTCAAAGAAAAGAGCACGAAGCTCTGAGCCGCGATCTTCGGGAAGTCCGTTCACGAATTAACCTCAAGTCGCTGGTAAGTAGTTCCATTATTTTCGTGGATCATGCGGAATTTATTTGTCAGACCAAATAAGCTTTCTGCATGCCCCACAAATAAGTAACCGCCGGGATTCAGGCAATGCCACAATTTGTCGATCAGCCGCTTCTGTTCAGCTTCGTCAAAATAAATCATGACGTTGCGACAGAGAATCATATCGTTACGGCGAGGTAGGAATTCAGTTTTCAAGTTGTGAAAATCGAATTGTACGAGTTCTTTTAGTTGCGCTTTGATGCTGTATTTGTCGCCGGACTTCTCGAAATATCGCAGCCGACAGGTATAGTCCACGGGCTCCATCTGCGTGTCGGTGTAAATTCCTTGTTGACCGCTTCGCAGGCTTGCGTAGCTAATGTCGGAGGCCACAATTTCTAGCTTCCAAGGCGGTGGAATCAGGGGTTTGGGAGAAGGCATTTCGAATGGGAGCGGATTCCGCAAGTAGTAATAAGCCAGCGCATCACAAATAAGGATCGCTACGGAATAGGGCTCCTGTCCCGAGGAACAACCGGCGCTCCACACTCGCAGATTAAAATCGCGACGCTCCTGTTTTCTTTTTAATAGCTCCTCAAGTACGGTCTTTTGCAACAGATCCAACTGCGGACGATTGCGAAAAAAACTGGTTTCATTTACGGTAAGATTTTCCAGAAGGAGCGCTAGCTCCGGTCGGCCTTCCCTGCTTGTGAGCAGGCGGTAGTAGGCATAAAAAGAATCGAGCTGGCAAACCTTCAGCCGACGCTGAAGACGGTCCTTCAAAAAATGCGAACGGCGCTCGTCGAAATACATTCCGCACTCCTGATAGACGAGCGTCTGGAGGAGTTTTAATTCTGCTTCCGTAAGCTGGATGGTCGTTGCGATCGTTCCCATATCAAAGGAGTCCGGCGTACTGGCAGTTCGGCTTCACGCTTCGATGGCTGAACTGCAGTCCGCATGGACGAAGCGAGCATTTACTTTGCGCTAGCGACGGGTTCCGCGGCCTCCTCGAGTGGTTTGAACTCCGGGCGATGCAAAAGCTTGGCGATATCCAGGAGAATAATCAGCCTTCCCTTCAGCTTACCCACGCCCATTACGTAGCCGGATTCACCTTCGGCGAAGACAGTTCCAGGCGCTTCGATATCAGCTGGCGGGATTTTCAAAACCTCGGAAGCAGCGTTGACTATTAGTCCCAAGAGTCTATTTTCGAGTTCCACGACCAAAATGCGTGTTTTCTTGTCACGCGGAACATCCGCCTGACCGAACCTCTTACAGAGATCCATGACGGGAATAATCTTCCCGCGCAAATTGATAACGCCCTCAATAATATCCGGGGCACTCGGAACGGAGGTAATCTCGGGAACACGTACAATCTCTCGCACAGCTGCGATACGCACGCCGTACGTTTCGTTGCCGATCCGAAACCCCACAATCTGCAAATCCTTCTCCATCTAAATGTCTCCGGCGTGTCAGGAACGGGCGTGTTCAGCGTATTCAAGCTCTTGCGTTCTTCCAGAATCCGGTGTGCGTCGCAGACCTTTTACTCCATCCCGGCGCTGACGGCCTTGCACGGAACGCTCCAAAACGAATCGGTCCATGCTGTCCAAGAGGTTGCGCGATAGCTTCAGCATTTGTTCCGCGGCGGCGGAGAGTTCGGTAGAACTGGACGCCGATTGCTGCACTAATTCCCGCATCTTGTCCATGGCCCGGACGACGGCTTGCGCGCCGGAAGCCTGCTCTTCCACTGCAGAGTTGATCTCTTGGGTAATTTCGGTTAGCCGGCTAGTCGCTTTGGCAATTTGGGACGAACCCACAGACTGCTCGTTTGTCGCGGCACCGATCTCCTGGGAAAACTTATATACTTCGGTTACCACGTTCGAAATTTTGTGCAATGCCGATCCAAGGTCATTTCCGAGACTAAGACCTTCCTCCACGATCCGGGTACTGCGTTCCATGTTTTCGACGGCCTGACGGGCTTCGCGTTGGATGCTTTGAATAAGCTCCGCAATTTCCTTTGTAGACTGTGTGGATTTTTCTGCGAGTTTGCGGACTTCGTCGGCGACTACTGCAAATCCGAGTCCGTGCTCGCCAGCTCGGGCCGCTTCAATAGCGGCATTTAAGGCTAGAAGATTCGTTTGCTCGGCTAAGTCATCGATCACTTCAATGATTTTCCCGATGTCGTCGGCACGATGGCCGAGCACATTAATGATGTCAGCCGAGGACTGAATCGCCTGGTTCGTACGATTTAAGCCGTCCGTCGCTTTTTCCATCGTTTTAATACCGGTAACCACTTCCTCGCGCGAGCGATTGGCTATGTCGAGCAGTACCTTGGCGGTTTCGGCGACGCGCTGAATCGACGTGACCATCTGATCGATCGACGCGGAGGTTTCTGCCACGCTAGAAGCTTGGACTTGGGTATTCTTCACCACGTTCTGAACGTTGATGCTCATCTCGTGCATGGTGCTCGTAACTTCTTCGATCGCGGACGAGGCTTGTACACTGACCTTCGCCGACTCGTCGGCGGCTCCGGCAACTTGGTTGGAACCGGCTGATACTTGTCCTGCGGAATCGCGTGTGGTGCGCACCAGGTCTCGCAAACCGTGGGACATCCGCAGAAAGGCGTTGCCCAGAGTGTCGCGCTTTGAACGCGGCTCGACTTCAATGGTTAGATCGCCTTCGGCTACGGCCATGGACACGGTGGCCATTTCCTTTAAATAAGCGACCATATTGTTAAACGTGGTCGCCAGTGCGCCAATTTCATCGTGGCGATGAATATCGATACTCTGATCGAGGTCGCCGGAATCACCGATTTCACCTGCCACAGTGATCAAATGGTTGAGCGGTTCGGTGATCGATCGCGCGGTATAGAATGCCACCACCAAGCCAAGCAAAAGCGCAAACAGCGTTCCGCCCGTCGTAACGGCTATGCTCACCGAGCTCGCACGCGCGGCGGAATGTGAGGTCTCTTCAAGAGATTTAGTAATTTCCTGATTTGTGCGATCAAGAACCGCGGAAGACTTAGTGAGCCACGAGGCCGGGTCCTTTTGTAAATAGAAAATCTGAAGGTCGGCCACGGTGGAATCACCAGAGTCAACCTGATGACGCTTGGCCAGGAGTGGTTTAGCAAAGTTATCGACCCAGCTTGTTTCCGAACTCTCCACCTGAATCAGGGCCGCCCGCACGGCTTCATGGGTTCCCTGAGACTCCCCTCGTTTGATCAAATCCACAAGTTCAGTCAAGCCTCTAGTTACCTTTTCCTCGTCGCGCGGATCGCCACTCAGCAGAAAATTGTTCATATTGAGGCGATTGAGCATAATCTGATAGCGCACCGCCTCAACCGTTCGTACGCCATCCAAAGCCAAGGATGCATCTGCCCGTGCCGATTGTTCGCGAAATCCTGCAAACATATTCACGATAAATAGCAGGACCAGGATCAAAAGAATGGAGCCAAATCCAATATAAAGTTTTTTGCCGATCCTCATTTGCCAAGAGCCTCCGCTCGCCGCCGCGCCGCCATCCGCCTTAGATCTCTTTTCAGAATGCTCTGCCCATTTCCTTTAATTGCCAGAACCGCGAAACTCAAATTCAATAATTTGCGTGCTTTCTTCCGGTCCGGCAGTGAATTTCCATTCCTTGACTGCCTGCTGGCAGTTCTGCACGAGCAATGGGTGTCCGCCAATTACCCGCGTGCTCTTGACGTGACCATCGGGAGAAATAACCACTTCGATTTTGACTTTGCCACTAACGTTAATTTTCCTGGCCATCTCGGGATAGCTGGGCGCAGTCTTCGACTTGACCTTGCGCTTTCCATCGCTAGGGGTCCCGGTCTGTGCGAAAACTGGATTTCCCACGACTAATGCCACTGCCGTGGCGGTCAACATAATCCGTGTCCAGCAGGCAGATTTCATTGCCACGAACCTCCCAAGTCAGATAACCCCAGAGTAGAGAAGGCACGTCGTATGCCATGTAACAAACACTGACGGTGAAAAACTACCGAGCGACTACTTCTTCCCAAGTAGTGAAGAAAAATGAGGTTACTGACATTGATGGATGAAGATTGATCCCGGCGTAGTGGCGAATTCGTCTCACTCCGCAGCCTCAACCCTGCAGGAGGTCTCAGCCTGAGACGCGCGGAAGAAGTGCCCGAGCGGCGAAGGTAGACGTTCTAGCAACACAAGACACCAGCGTGGTTGACTCAGATTGAGACTCCCCGTTAGCGTGGAGGAGCATACAACGTGATCAAATTGAGACGCGTGCAAACCTCTGATGGCGAAGCGTGACATGAGATCTAAATCGGTGAATCGTATTGGCTCGCAGCCGCGAAAGTCCAAAGCTGCTCTGACCTTTTCCTGGCAAGCCACAGAATTGATGAGCCTTGCTGTTGAGGCTGCGCAGTCGCGTGAGTTGCCACGATTTCTTCAACGCTTTGCACAACGCGCCGCACGCATGTTGGACTCATCCTGGGGCGCTGTGGCCGTGTTCCGCGATCGCGAAGCAAAGCTCTATTTTGCGGATCAAGAGCACCAAGATTGCGTGCACAACATCGAAGACTGGCTGATTTCTAAGGCTCGCGACCCTAGCTCCAATTTGGTTGTCCGCCACTTGCCCGCAAAAGTTTCGTCTTTTCTAAAGGTCGGCGAGTCCTCTGCGGTCATGGCTTTCGTTGCTATTGCCGGAAGCGACGGAGAGCGCTTGGGAACTCTCTGCTTGCTGCGCGACCGAAAGACTCTTACTTCCAACGAGAAAACTCTGCTTGAAGCATTGGCCAGCCATGCCGCGCTTTCGCTAGAGAATTTTCGACGGTTTTCTCAACTGGAACGATCCAAGCGCCAATGGGTCGAAGACATCGACGCCATCAGCGATTACATCGTAGTGCACGACCGTGCCTGGAAAATTGTTAGAACCAATCGCTCCTTAGCTTCGCACCTGGGTGTTCCGCCGGTCGCTCTAGTAGGCGAGGCCATGACCAGCCTTCGGCAAATTGCGGAAACTGGCAGCGACCTTCCCTGCCCTTTTTGCAAAGATACGCAGCAGGCACGCGAGGAATATGTCGCCGCTTCCGCAGAACGCATTTTTTTAGTTTCTACGTCGCGCACCCATGGCGTGTCCGAAGAGGATTCGCGAACCATTCACGTTTTGAAGGATATTACTGACCGGCGCGAAGCTGAGCGACGGTACCGCGAATTGTTTGACAGCATCCAAGAAGGCCTGTTTTTTGCCACCCCGGACGGACGCTTTCTCGATGTAAATGACGCCATGGTTCGGATGTTAGGTTATACGTCGCGGGAAGAACTACTGCGGGCAGACGTGGGAACGCATCTTTATCCTGCCCCTGCAGCTCGAGAACGATTCTTAGGTGCGCTCGCCGCGCGCGGGGTATTACGAAACTACGAAGAAACACTTCGCCGTAGGGATGGAACGCTTCTTCACACTCTGCAAAATATTACAGCGGCGCGTGATTTGAACGGAAATATTGTGCAGATTCGCGGATTAATGCTCGACGTAACAGAACAAAAGAAGTACCAGTCCCAATTGCAACGAGAGCGCGATTTTAACCAAAAAATTCTTAACACGACGCAAAGTATGATCCTCGTGCTCGACACGGCTGGGCTGATCAGCTATGCCAACAAGCGGTGCTACGACAATGGCTATCAGGAGCACGAACTAATTGGGCACCGTCTGGTGGACTGGGTCGACCCTTCTCTGCGCGAAGACTTCGAAGGAGCACTTCAAACCACTGCCGACGGCCAACAAGTGGAGAACATCGAGTTGCGAGTGCGCCGCGGCGACGCGTCAATGGGGCATTTCTCGATCAGCTTGAGTCCTATGAGAGATGAGCAAGGCGCCGTGAATAGCGTGGTTGTGGTCATGACAGACATTACCGACGCCACACTTCTGCAAGCCAAACTCGCGCATAGTGAAAAGATGGCCACCATCGGAAGGCTGGTCTCCGGCGTTGCACATGAGGTGAACAATCCTTTGGCTGCAATTTTAGGATTCACTGATTTGTTGCTTGAGAATCCGGAAGTTCCAACGTCCGCGCGGCAAGATTTGCAGATAATTCTGCAGGAAACGCAGCGCACAAAAGATATTGTTCAGGACTTGCTAAGTTTCGCGCGTCAGCGCCCCGTTCAGCGCGAACCGGTGCGTGTCAACATCGTGTTGCGACAGACTATTAAGCTACGCAGCTATGACTTCGAAAGTCATGGTGTGGAAGTGGTTGAGGAATTCGATGAAACGTTGGAACCAGTGATGGGCGATGCTCAGCAACTGCAGCAGGTGTTCCTCAACATTCTAAATAACGCCTATGATGCGGTACAGGAATCTGGGAAGCGTGGACGCATTGCCATTTGCACGCGTCGATTGAAAGAAACAATCGAAGTTGCGATTAGCGATAACGGTACGGGTATCGCGGACCCGCAACGAATCTTTGACCCCTTTTATACCACCAAGCATACCGGTAAAGGGACCGGTCTGGGTCTCAGTATCTGTTATGGCATCGTGCGCGCTCACGGGGGTGAAATCCAATGCTGGAACAACGCGTCCGGGTCGGGTAGCACATTTGCCGTGCGCATTCCAATCGCCGCGGAAGTTGCGGGTAGTCCTACAACCGCAAAACAGGCGGCACGATGAGCATGCAAAAGGCGATGCGAACCGCTGACCCGATCCTGCTGATCGAGGATGAACCGTCGGTCATAGCGTTTCTTCGGGCCGCATTAGAACGTAAAGGCTATTCCGTCGTGAACGCATCCTCAGGAGCGGAAGGGCTAGATCACCTTACGGACGGACGATTTAAGGGCGTAATTTCTGACATTCGAATGCCCGGCGCCGTCAACGGCGCTGAAGTGCACGCCTGGATACAGAAAAACAGGCCAGAGCTTCGCGCTCGCATCATTCTGATCAGCGGAGATACTGCAAATCCTGAGACGCAGACCATTATCGGGCAGAGCGATACGCCCTGCATCGAAAAACCTTTCCGAGTACAGCAATTGATATCAGTTGTGGAGAAAACCTTCGGGAAACCATGAGCGAAGATTTAAAAACACGCCTATTAGTAGTGGATGATGAGCAAAGTATTCGCCGCCTATGTATGACGATCGGCAATTCACTGGGATTCGTTTGCGCTGAGGCGGAAAGCGCCGAGGCGGCGCTGACCCGGCTCGATGTGGATACGCCCGACTTGGTCCTAACTGATCTAAAACTGCCACATCAGTCTGGTGTAGAACTCCTGAAGCAAACGAAGACTCTGCTCCCGCGCAC
Organism: Candidatus Dormiibacterota bacterium; assembly: GCA_035602135.1. Classification (GTDB taxonomy): domain Bacteria; phylum Acidobacteriota; class Terriglobia; order Acidiferrales; family UBA7541; genus Acidiferrum. The sequence continues at coordinate 21,312 of DATNMX010000130.1, read as the reverse complement.
AGAAATTGCGATTATGACGGGCCACGGATCGATCGAATCGGCGGTCGACGCCATGAAACTTGGCGCTTACGACTATATCGAAAAACCCTTTCGAGTAGAAAAGATGCGCATGCTATTGCAACGCATGGCTGAAAAAGTGCGGCTGGTCACGGAGAATGCGTTTCTGCGGGAGCGTGTAAAAGCCGAAGAACATCTCGACGGTATTATCGGAACCTCGGCGAACATTCAGGGTGTTCTACGCATGATTTCCCGGCTGAAAGATTCACGGACGCCGGTATTGGTTTCTGGTGAAAGCGGTACTGGGAAGGAATTAGTGGCGCGCGCGATCCATTTTCGTGGGGCTTTGGCACAAACACCTTTTGTTGCTGTCGATTGCGGTTCGCTGGTACCCACTTTAATGGAAAGCGAATTATTCGGTTATGAAAAGGGTGCCTTTACAGGGGCTATGAAAACGAAGGCGGGCCTATTTCAGGCAGCCAACGGCGGGACCATTTTCCTCGATGAGATCGGTGAACTTCCTCTCGAAATGCAGGCCAAGCTCTTGCGCGTCTTGCAAGAAAAAGAAATCCGACGCGTGGGCAGCAATGAGAAGGTGAATGTTGACGTCAGAGTGATCGCCGCCACCAACCGCGACTTGGAGTTAGCTTATCGCGACGGTACGTTTCGCAAGGACCTTTATTTCAGGCTGAACGTCGTGACGGTCCACATACCCGCCCTGCGCGAACGCCGATCGGATATTCCTATGCTGGTTCACCATTTTCTGGACCGCTATGCGCAGGGTTCACAAATCCAGGTTACTTCTGCTGCGATGAAATGCCTGTTGCACTATGACTGGCCAGGCAATGTCAGAGAGTTGGAGAATTGTATCGCGCGCGCGGTGACGTTGGGTGATCGCCAGACCATCGACGTAATCGATCTTCCCCCGTCGATCCGGAGTGAGCATTCCGATTCAGGACCTGAAACAACACAGAATTCCGGGTCTCTAACAAACACAGCTCTTGCGGAGATGGAACGGGTGACTATCCTTCGCGTATTTGAACAAACCAATGGAGATAAAGCTCTCGCTGGAAAGATGCTGGGAATAAGCCGGGCTACGTTGTATCGCAAGCTTAAGCGCTATAACATCGCGGTTAAGACGGACATGGAAATCGGCCAACCGGGCAATCCACCCACCCCATAGAAAGCCAACCCTCATTCGCCGACGCGCTTTGGCTAGGCCGCCGCCAAGGATGAGACGCCAGCGTTTCAGCATGAGATTTTGGATTTCCCCGCGCTTGAGGGAAAATAATAAGCCTCGCCGTTTCTTCAATTTCGACGATTTCTTACCGGCCTGTTCTTTGGCGCACAGCGTGCATCTCTTTCTCTGGGATCCCTTTGTACGTTCACGCCGGCGCGTTTCGCCGGATAGCATCCCGTCGAGAGGCCACGTGAGACATCCCAATGAGGTCCCCTTCAGCACTACCGAAGTGGCGTGCACGGAACAGTTGGCGCAGTTCTTTCCCGGAGCCTTTGCCGTTCAAATTCCGGTAGAGGTCACGGCACTGCGTGGCGGCTCTATCAAACTTCGCGAAGCCACCGTGGTCGAATTTGGTACGGCTGAACATGCGATTTTCATTTCGACCTTGCCGCTAGAGTTTGATGATCGCGTGCGGGTTGAAACCGCCCAAAAACGGAGCGTTACGGATGCAGTAGTGGTAGCCGTTCAGTACCTGGAAACACGGAAAGCAGTGGCCATTAAGTTCTCACGTGGCCCCTGCAGATGGATGACAGAGCGTGGATGAAATGCTTACAACATTGAAGATTCCCCCGCCGTCGCGCGTCGAAAGTATCGTGGAAGATCAGTGGATAGAAGCCCGCTCCGTATTTCCGATTTACTTGGCACTCGCGAGACAACTAGAATTCGAAATACCTTTCTTACCGGCTCAGGAAAACCTAGTAACACAGCCAGACGCCGAACTTTTCAGCCAGATTCAAAGCTGGCTGGATTTGATGGACCAGCGAGTCCTGGTAAACCAGCTGCGTCACCTGTTGCAGAGGACTACGTTGAACGCCAGCGAGCGTGGGTTATGCGCGCTAATTCAACGCCATTTACGCAAGCCTGGAAAAACCAACACCGACCGGGACAAGGTCGATTTTTTGCTGGTGCAATATTTCGTATTATGTGCTCCCGCAAAAATTTACCATAAGCAAATCGAGTTGTCGGACGTCGCGGAGGTCTTGAAACCAATCTTAGGCGATGTTCAACCTGCAATTCTCGATTGGTGTGAACCTTTGGAAGCTATGATCCGTGCCCTCTACGGCTACCGCGGCCTCCGTGAATTACTTGCCAGAAACTTCATTGAGCAAGGCCGCAGGGTAAAAGAGTCGGCCGGGGGGATGTTCTACGATTCCGCCGCACTGGTAACATTCACGCGGTTCAACTTCTTGTTGCGGCGCACATTGATCGAGTTGATGCACGCCGACTTGATCGCAATTCGAACTGGACTTGCGCAACTTGCAAAGGCTGGTTTGAGTTCACTCGATTGCCAAACCTTCGGTCTCTCGGCTGCAGAACCACTAGCTAAGATTCGACAAATCGCCGAAGAATGGAAGCAACCGTTCGAACAGGAATACACAGAGGGATCTGTCAATCATGCGTTCGAATCTCTGCTCGGACTGCGATCAGAGGTAGAACGCGCTCTGGAGGTCGTAACTGGCAAGCCAGCCAACGATTTGGCGGTTTCGATACCGCCTGGCGACCAAATCATCGCCGCGACGGTTACTGCTCCACCGATTTCTGAAAAAGCGCGAATGTCTCAAGCCGCTCCAGATAATCCGATCCGTGCGGCCGTTCTTGATGTCGATACTTGTATGGACCAGATTTGGGAACAGTTGATTGCAACTCCGCCCTCCCGCGGACGGTCTATGAGCACCGTCAAAATCGGCAGCACACGTGTTCTGCTGTCGTCTTGGGAGGTTGCAGCCTTTCTGAGCAAAGATGGCGCATGGGCTGACGATTTGCGCCGGGCTGTAGCGGCTCGTGCTGTATTGACAGCCGTTACCGAATCCATCAAGGAAAATCGTAATACCACCGCGACGGAAGAACCCTTCACTGCCGCTCGAATTGAGTTATCGCGTCTTCAGGAACGCGTGGAGGCGGCGAAGAGGGCGAAAGACATTGAAGCAGCGGTTAATTTAGGCATAAGCACCAAGCGTCTATTGTCAGCGCTGGATGAAGCAGAAAAACTTTAACCCCGTTTGCGCCTTTCCAATCCGCCTTGCGGCGGACACCCTGGGAGCATTCTCGATTTGCGAAACGCCAGCGCATTAATTGTTACCGACGAAGCGGAATTCGCGCGTCTCGCGACGGCATGCTGGCACGTCAATCGGAAAGCGCCTGACATCACGGTGTTAGGTAGCCGTACTTGGCGTGCGGTAGACTCTGCGCGCTACGACCTGGTTATTGTTGGCCCTCTGCAAGGGGAGAAACTTCCCGAAATCCTAGGCTCGCTCGAAAAGACACAGGTAGTGATTGTGTACACCTCGCCAGAGGTGCGGGAAATAGTGAGCTTACGTAACCGCTATCCCCAGTTCGTATACCTGCCGCTACGCGAGGATTGGACACAGATCCTTGCGCTCGTTGCCAAAGAGTCGTTGAAGCGAGCACAGGCCGTGCGCGCGGCGCGTCTTGCTGAGCAAAACAGCGCAAAGAATGAGCAATACGCGACACTGGGCCGTTACATGACGGAAATGAAGCATAGCGTGAACAACGCTCTTACCTCGATGTTAGGAAATGCCGAATTGCTCCTTATAGAACCGGGCCAGCTTTCTACGCATTCACTAGCACAGATTAAAACCATCCATAGCATGGCGCTGCGGATCAACGAAATCATGCAGCGATTCTCATTGCTGTCGAGCGAGATGCAAGAAGCTGAGATTGGTTCTCAAGCTGAGACGCAGGTGAGCTCCGGGTCGTCATTGCCGCCTGATTAACTGGCGTACCGCTTCGGTAACTGACTAAAACGGAAAGAGTTAGCTGCTAGAGAAACAATCGGAACACAACCGCATGAGCTGGCTGCTGACGTGCACCTCTGGTCTATGGATTACTCCGGGAGATGTCTGACTGTGCAGAAAAAAGTCTTAATCGTGGACGACTCGCCTTCGCAAGTGAGACTGATGCTGGGCTTGCTTGAACGAGAAGGCTATTGGCCGGTAGGTTTAAACGATCCCACGCGGATTGAGGAAGCCATTGCAATCGAGCGCCCCAATTTAATTCTACTGGACGTCGTTATGCCCGGGCGCAATGGCTTTCAAGTCTGTCGCGAACTGAAAGAAAGTAAGGAATTTAGCACTATCCCGGTAATTCTCGTCACCTCCAAGGACACGGCCAGCGACAAGTACTGGGGCCAGCAACAGGGGGCGGATGGGTACGTTACCAAGCCGTTTACATCCGAAGAATTAATGCGCGCCGTGCGGCGGTTCGCATGACCGCGAGGAGAAAAATTAGGAAGTGAACAAGGACTTTCATCTGGAGCCGCTTCCAGCCGACCTCGAATTAGGGGATTTGCTTGAAGCACTGGGTCCTATTGAGGACCGGCCGCCGGATTCTCAGTACTGCGTCTTCCGAAGCGGCCGCGAACGGTTCTGTTTGCCGGTACTGGATGTTGAGGAAGTCGTTGAGTGGCCATTGCTCACCAATGTGCCGCTTGGCCCAGCTTATCTAGTCGGCATCTTCAATTTGCGAGGGACAATCGTGCCACTTATCGATATCGCCATGACGGAAGGTCGACGCGCTGGCTTGTTGCCAAAGCATGTCGTGGTGGCTTCTTTACGCGGGGATGGACGCGGTGAGGACATTCGAATCGGAATTGCTGCGGACGAAGTGATCGGCACGTATTCGGTCAGTGCTGAGGATTTACTCGAACAAGCGCCTGAGAACGTGCCGCATTGTGTTGGAATGCTACGCCACGAAGACCGACTGGCGCTGGTGATTGATTTACGGCGAATGCTCGAGGTTTTTCCGGGGCCTAGCATCTGAGTCGGAGACGGCAACGCTATGCAGCAAGTAGCTAAGACATTTGGAGGAAGGCAATGAAATCGCGACTAAGTTCCACAATCTGGATGCTCGTCCTGGCCAATGGGGTGGTTCTCTTCTCCGTGCTTGGGCTCGGTTATAGCGCCGGGCGTCAATCTGGCGGCGCCTCTATCTTCGATTTGACAACGCTGCCTAGTGGTTCAAGCACGGCGGTGTTGCTTGCGCTGCTGCTGGCGCTCGGCATGGCGATTATTCTGGCGTGGCGGCTTGGAACTGGATTACTGGCCCCCGTGAAGCACCTAGCCGAATTTTCCGAGCGGCTGGCTGCGGGTGACCCTCGGGCGCGCGCCGAAGTAGAAACCCATGATGAGCTTGGTTTTATTGCGGACAACCTCAATCGTGCGGTCACGAAAATTTCGAAAGCCGCGAGCAACCAGGATGCCAACGATGCCCTGCAGCGTAGCATCACTGAACTTCTGGCCGTTATCAACCAGGTCGCGCGCGGCGATTTGTCACTCCGGGGCAAAGTCACCAACGATGCACTCGGAAACGTCGCGGATTCAGTCAACTACATGCTCGACAACTTTACCAAAGTTCTTGAACGTGTCCGCAAGGCTGCGATGGAAGTAACCGCTTGCTCGAACAATATTCTGGTAGCCGCTGATGAGATGCAGGCTGGAGCCACACAGCAGGACCAGGAAATCACCAATACGTCCAGCGCTGTGGAAGAGCTAACGGTTTCCATGAAGCAGGTATCTAATAACGCCGAAGCCAGTGCGGAAGCCGCGCGACGCGCCCTGGACGCCGCGGAACAGGGTAACCGGGCGGTGCGCGATACGCTTGAAGGAATGCAGCGCATCCGTGCATCCGTGCAGGCTACCGGAAAAAAGATCAAGTCTTTGGGCGACCGTTCACTGGAGATCTCAGAAATCATCAACGTCATCAACGATATAACCGAGCAGACTAACTTGCTGGCGTTAAATGCCGCCATTGAAGCTGCCCGCGCAGGTGATGCCGGCCGCGGCTTCGCGGTTGTCGCGGACGAAGTACGCAAGCTAGCTGAGCACAGCCGCAGCGCCACGAAAGACATCGCAGCGCTCATCAAAGCCATTCAGGCCGAAACGAACGAAGCCATGGTGGTCATGGAAGAAGGCACTAAAGAGGTGGAAGGCGGGGCCACTCTTGCTGATCAAGCTGGACGTGCGCTGGATGCGATTTCAAGCGTAGTGCGGCAGTCAGCGGAACTCGTTCAAGAGATTTCACTGGCATCGAAACAGCAAGTCCGCGGCACCGAAGGTGTTGCACATGCCATGCAGATCATCTCTGGAATTACTCGGCAGACCTCGCAAGGAACGCGGGGAACCGTGGCAACCGTCAGCCAGCTGGTAAAACTTTCAGACCAGTTGAACGAGGCGCTGGCTCAATTCCGCGCCCCTTCGAAGTCTGGGAGCACAGCGCACGATGAATCCGAACGGCCAGTTCCCGTAGGAGCACACCGATAGAAGAGGGTCGTCGCTCTCGCAACAAAGTAGCCGGCGAAGAATGTCGGTAGCGCGAATATGACAAGCAACCGCGGGGACCAGTGCACGGGCTAAGCAAACACGAGTTGAGTGAGATCCGCATGCTGATCGAAGAGCGGACCGGTATTTGCTTCGACGAATCGCGCGAGCGATTCTTTTCCGCTCGTGTGCGCGAACACCTCCAACGCAAAAGTTACGAACACGGCACTGATTTACTCCGAGCCATACGCAAGACAAACACGGAATATGAAGCGTTTCTGGAGCAGTTGCTTACTCAGGAAACAAGCTTTTTTCGCTATCCCAGCGTTTATGAAGCTTTCGAAAAGCGCGTGTTGCCAGAACTACATGTAAAAAAGTTTTGGAAGAATCCGCGCACCTTGCGTATTTGGAGCGCCGGCTGTTCCACCGGCGAAGAACCGTACTCGATCGCCATTACCATTGCCGATTCCCTTTCGTTTGCCGATGCTTGGAACGTAGAGATCCTGGCAACCGATCTAGGACGGCAGGCGCTAAAAGTCGCTGAGAGCGGCATTTATTCGGGCCGGAGTCTTTTGGGCGCGAGTGAAAAACAGCTTGCCGCACATTTTACCAAACTCCCCAACGGCCAACAGATAAAACCCCGATTGCGCAAAATGATTAAGTTCGCGCAAATGAACCTAGCTTCGGCAGTTTACGTTGGGCGAATGGACGTGATTTTCTGTATGAATGTGTTGATTTATTTTTCGGAAGAAACTTGCCGAACACTAGTTCAGCGTTTTTATGACACGCTGGAACCGGGCGGCTATTTGTTTCTCGGTCATTCTGAATCTATTTCAAAGATGCCGGTAAACTTTCAGGCCATCGTGTTAAACGATTGCCTTCTTTACCGTAAGCCCACCGATAAAGCGCTCGAGAAGCCTGAACTAATAATGGAAGGGCGGGCATGAGCATGCCGGACCGCCAAGCTCTCGAGATGTTTCTTCAGGAATCTTCCGAACACCTGCAGTATCTGCGGGAGTACGTCAGCGTGCTGCAAGATGTTGAACCACGTCGTGAAGATGTGGAGCATCTGTACCTTGCTGCGCACAGTCTCGCAGGCACATCGGCCAGTTACGAATTTCCCCGGTTTTCTGAGATTGCTGCAAAATTAGCCCATGTTTTCCAGTACGCTCTCAACGCACCACTGGGTAATGACCTTAATGGGCCGCTGACTGAATTCCTTTCCGACGCCATTTCCTTGCTCGAAACTGATCTGCTGGAGATCAGTGATAGCGGGAAGGAAAATAATGGCGACATCTCCGCGTTCAAGGAGCGCTATCGCTTCGCTTTCCCCGAAGAACCGCAACCGTTCGAATATTCTCGGTCGACTGCCACTACCGAGCAGTCACCGTCTACCACTCGACCATCCGACTCCGCATGCAAACCTCTGTCGACCGGATCCTATTTCGATGTCCTGCCTGCAGACGATGATGTGTCGGACGAGGTCATGGAATTCTTCCAACCCGAGGCGGAAGAACATCTGCAAATAGTCAGCGACTGCCTAATTTCTCTCGAGGGTACCAACGATCCAGAAGAAATTAATAAGCTCTTCCGCGCGATTCATACCATAAAAGGTTCAGCTGCGCAGGTCGGTCTAAAACGGCTAGCAGCGATTGCCCATCGCGTCGAAGATCTCATTGGCCGCCTGCGCGACGGGGAAATTGAGCCATCCCCGGCTGTGGTTGATCTTTGTTTAGAGTCTGTCGATGTTCTAAAAAAGACGCTTCATAAGCAATGGAGAGATGAGTCTGACACACGCGTCGTCGTGGATTCATTGCTCGGACGTATTGCTGAGTTTGCCCCACTCGATCTTGAAGAAGCGGAAGCACCGTCGGGGACAGCCAACGTTCCTGCGCCCTCGCTTTCTGATGATCCTCAAGTCCATGCAAAAATAGCGGATCTTCCTCACAAAACAATTAAACAGGCTGCGTTACCGGCCCTAAACGTTAAGTCCGTCCGCATAGCATTGGAGCGGCTCGATCGCATGATGAATACGGTCGGCGAGCTGGTCATCAATCGTACCCGCATGGTGGGACGTGTGGCGGAACTCGAGAAGCTGGTAGACACCCTGAGCTTTTCGAAGGAGCGGCTGCAAGGCAAGGTCGCTGAGTTTCAGGATAAATATGAGTTCAACCGGATCAGCTCGTCACCGAACACGCGTGAATGGAGCACTACAAGCACACCTAAGAGATTGACCAGCGCAGCCGCTGGAGACACTTCCTTCTGGTCGGAATTTAGCGAACTCGAAATGGACCGTTACGACGATTTCAACATTTTGTCACGGTCCATGGCGGAGATCTCCGCCGATGTCAATGAAGTCCTCTCGCAACTGCAGGGTTTCATCGGGCGGGTTGAAGGGGATATTGACGAGTTCACTACGCTCGCTCACCACCTCCAAGATGAATTTACCGCCGCCCGCATGGTGCCCATCGGGACTCTCTATTCAAGGCTTTCGCGTGCTGTTCGCGACGCGGCGAAGTCTGCAGGGAAGCAGATCAATCTCGATCTATCCGGCAGCGAGACCGAGCTTGACAACAACATCATTCAGCAAATTTCTGATCCTCTAGTTCACCTAGTTCGCAATTCTGTAGCCCACGGAATTGAACATGGTCCAGATCGCTTGGCTGCTGGTAAGCCCGAAATCGGCAAAGTGACGTTGCGCGCTTATCATCGAGGAAATCACGTGTATATCGAAGTCGAAGATGATGGGCGTGGTATCGACTACGAACGTGTTAGGGCGAGCGCCATCGAGCGCGGATTAGTTTCTGCAGACACGGCGGACCGGCTGACCGAACGTGACCTCCGTGAAATGCTATTTCACCCTGGTTTTTCGACAGCACCCGTCAAAACTGAACTGGCAGGCCGTGGCGTGGGCCTGGATGTCGTGCGGGCGAACCTTAACGCCCTCAACGGCGAGATCGATATTCAGAGTACCGCCGGTTTGGGTACCAAGTTCACTCTAAAAGTGGCACTCACGCTAATAATTTCGCCTGCTTTATTCGTACGCTGCGGCAGCATTAACTTCGCCCTACCCCTGGCGGTTGTAGAAGAAATTCGTCGATTGCGCGAGGATGAAATCGAAGACGTCGGCGGGAAGTTGCTGACCAAGGTGCGGGATGTCGTCACGGAAGTCGTACGCATGGATCGATACTTGGGTCTGCCGCCGCTCGAGCCCATTAATGGGTACTTTCATATGGTTGTTGCCAATGCGGGCAATCGCCAGATCGGTCTGGTTGTCGAAGAAGTGATCGGCAAGGACGAAATCGTTATTAAGAGTCTCGGCGAGTATCTCCGACGCGTGAAAATCTTTCCTGGGACCACAATCGCGCCGGATGGCAGCTTGATTCTTCTCATCGACTTGAATCGCATGATCGCGACCGAACCAAATGAGCGGCGGACGCTACAAGCTAGTGGGAGTGCCGCACGTATCTTTGCGCCGGGCTCGGCGGCAGTAGCTCGTGGAACTATCCCCAGTGAAGCCATCGATCGTGTGGAGCAAGAGCGCCTGATCGTAGTGGCAGACGATTCAATAAGCGTACGCAAGTTCGTTGGCCGCATGCTTGAAAAGAACGGCTACCGTGTGAAGCTTGCCGCCGACGGGCTAGAAGCTGCCGAACTCGTTGCTCAGCACGGCTGTCACCTGGTTATTACCGATTTGGAAATGCCGCGCATGACTGGCTATGAGCTGATGGTGCAGTTACGGCAGAGTGCGACTACCCGGCGTATTCCGGTGATGGTAGTGACTTCGCGCGCCGGTGCCAAACACCGCGATCGCGCAATGAAAGAAGGCGCCGCGGCGTTTCTGACGAAGCCGGTGCAGGAAGATCAACTCATTGCCTCTGTCGAACAGCTCCTGGGACAGGAGGCGGAGCGCCGGGTCGTTCCGGCGGTATAGACGAGCCATGGAAATTAAAGTGAACAAGAAGTATCGGGTGCTCGTCGTTGATGATTCCGCCTTCATGCGTAAGGTACTGGAGAATATTTTTAACGCGGATGATCAATTGGTTGTCGTAGGGCACGCCAAGGATGGGCGTGAGGCAGTAGCCATGGCCGCATCGCTAAAGCCTGATGTCATCACTATGGATATCAACATGCCGCATGTTGATGGTTTGCAGGCCATCGCCGAAATTATGACGACGAATCCACGGCCCATTGTCGTGGTTAGTTCGGAATCGCGTGCGGGCGCAGCAAACTCTATCCGTGCCCTGGAACTGGGCGCCATCGAGCTTGTTCCCAAACCCTCAAACGGTATAGATCTCGATATGAAGATCGTGAGAGAAGATCTTCTACGCAAGGTGCGCATGGCAGCTAAAGTGCGCGTCGTGCGTACCGCTTCCCGTTTGGCTGTGCCTCCAAAAGACTCCACTGGAAGCCCGGTGTCTGCTTTAAGCGTCACTCAGGAACCAACGTCACGACAGGGACAAGATCAGCGTTTTCCCATTGTTGTTATTGCCGCCTCGACCGGTGGGCCGGCAACCGTGATGCGCTTGGCGCCTAGCTTTCCGCGTGATTTCCCTGGGGCTGTAATCCTGGTTCTTCACATGCCCGCGGCATTTACCACACAGTATGCGGTTCAGCTAGGGCAATGCACAGCAATGCGCGTAAAAGAAGCTGAAACCAACGAATCCTTGTTGCCGGGGACTTTGTACATTTGCCCCGGGGGACAACATTTGCGCATAACATCGAGCGGCCGCATCCACCTCGACGGAAGCTCTGGTCGTATAAACGGCTATCTTCCAAATATCGATCTGACAATGGAAAGCGTTGCTGCGTATGCTGGCGCGCTAAGTATTGGAGTTGTGCTGACGGGCATGGGCAACGACGGCGCAAGCGGTTCCAAGGCTATAAGATCTGCTGGCGGTCTAGTAGTAGCACAGGATGAAGCGACCTCGGTAATTCACGGTATGCCCGCGGAAGCTATTAAAACGGGTGCTGTGAACCAGGTACTCGCCATCGATGAAATTTGTGCCGTGCTCGAAAAACATGTAATCGGCATCTGCCGCGCTACGCTAGTGGGGGTGCGTTGATGCGGCTTGCCACTCCTATAGGACCGCGTGCGCAGCGCACCGAACAGATCATTCTGTTTCGAGTGAGCGGCCAGCTCTTTGGGGTTTCCGCTGCCTCCGTTCAAGAGGTACGGAGCGTGGACAGCCTGGCTGGCTCGGCGGCGGACATTTCATCCCCGAGCCTGCAAAAGGTTCGGCATATTGTCCGTCGGGGTGATACGTCTTTGTTCGTGGTGAATGGAGCCTTGCATTTTGGCTTACCGGTAACGCCAGGAACATTAGTGTTTGTCCTGCGCCGAACGCGCACTGCATTGCTTGTTGATGGCATCGAGAAAATGAGCACGATGACTCGTCTACAGGCGCTTCCACAGGCATTCTGTCACGAAGAGCGACAGTGGTACCGCGGCCTTACGGCTGTGGATCAAGGTGTGATACCAGTCGTCAATCCGGACGGTTTCTTGACGGCGGAAGAGGTCGCCCTGCTTGAAGAGTCATTGATACTAGCAACGACTGCAAAGACAGACCAAACCCGTCAGATGGAATTACTCCAGTGACGTTTCCGGCCGAGCGTGGCGCACAATCGTTCGTCCTTCTGCGGTTGGACGATCGTCGTTTCGCCGTTGCCGCCGTCCACATTGCAGAACTGGTGTCACCAAGCCGCATCTTCCGTTTCCCTCATCGGACAGAAAAGGTGGAAGGCGTAATTTTGCGTCGGGGTCGAATCGTGCCGGTGTGTGACATTGCAGAAACGCTCATCGGAAAAAGCTTTCAGGCGCGACGTTTCTATTTGATCGTTTTGCGCCGCTATGCCACCAATGCCGAGTGGGTCGCTCTTCCGGTAACGGGCGAATGCGAATTAATAACAGCCGAGATGACCACGGCCAGTGAGATTGATGCGCCTTATGTTGCGGGCTGGATCTCGCATGATGGCAACGTGATCGAAGTTTTGAATGTGGGCATGCTTACTCCCGGTCCCATCGAATCGGAAGCCTTAAACGGTGCTTTCGCGATGCAGGGGGCGCCATGATTGTCGCTGGGAGACCCGCTAAGGTTCTATTGATCGACAGCAACGTGTATTTTGCTAAACGTATTACCGACGCTTTGAAGCGCGAAGGTTTTGAGGTCGTGTCCACCGCGCATGCCGCCTTCGCTTTGACGACACTTGAATATGACATGCCAACGGCTATCCTTTGTGCAACCAACATGCGAGAAATGGGCGCATTGCAAATCGCTGCAATCATTCACGCCGATCCGAAGACCGCCTCATTGCCTATCATTGCGCTGGGTGACGGCAGTCAACGCGCTTTAATGGAATCATTTCAAGCTGGATGCGATGACTACATCGACCGCCACCGCCCCCCTGCAATTATCGCTGCTCACGTCAAACAAATCGTCATTAGTAAGGCAGAAGGCTTTCACCCTACCCAAATGCTGGCACAAGCGGACACCAGTCTCAGCGGAAGTCTTACCCACCATGATTTGCCCGGTGTGATGCAAATGCTAGGCCACGCACATCAGACGGGCGCTTTGCATATCAATGCGGGAGAGACTGACGCGGTGCTGTTCTTCGACGCGGGCGAAATTACTCATGCGGAATGTCGTCACTTCTTCGGCGACGAAGCAGTGATTCACATTCTGAAGAGTTGTGTGCAAGGCGGGTCCGGGATCTACAAATTTGTTTATGGAACGACGTCGGCACAGCGCACCGTACTGCGTTCGGCCACGGATTTAATGCTCGATGCTATGCGCGAATATGATGAAGGCGCGCGCGACATGGCAGAGAAGGAAATGCTATGAGTGAGACGATGACCATCCAGTCCCTTAGCAATGCGGCCGTAAAGAGACCTCCGACCGTATATTTCATCGATGACAGCGCAACTATGCGTGAAGTAATCAAGATTGCCTTTCGCCGCGAGAACATCAACGTTATCACCTGTGCGAATGCGGCAGCTGCGCTGGCCCAATTCGAACAGAACCGTCCAGACCTTGTAATCACCGATGTGATCATGCCTGATCAGGACGGTTACTCGGTCTGCAGCCAGATTAAGCAGCATCCGCAGTACAGTAGTACGCCGGTTGTGCTCATGTCTGGAGTGGTGAATAAGAGTGTTGCGGACAAAGCCGTTTCGGTGAAGGCCGATGAGCTAATTCGCAAGCCGTTTCAGCCACAAGAACTTATTGTACGCGTAAAAGGTCTATTGGGGCCGAAGCTGGTAGGAACTTCGCCGGTGAACGAACGCAGCTCGTCGGATGCTTTGGGCAGCTTGTTTTCGCCTTTGCCCACGCAACCGACGATCTCACTTCCGCCCCCCCTTACTGTCACTAACAAGCCTGCAGAATATGCCTGGCCGCGTGCGCTTGCGGAGGCCTTTACATCGCGACCTGTTTCGGCGCCCAACCCTCCGGTTCCTATTGCCACTCCAAATAATCTTCAACACCTGGCCCAGCCGGTTGCGCTGTCACCTATAAAATCCGGCTCAGTTGAAGTTGCGAAGCTGCGTGCCGAAATTGTCCGAATCGAGCTGCTTGTGAAGAAACTTCAGACTGAATTGCAACTCGAACGTCAATATACTCAAGCGCTAGAACAACAGATTCGCACGCTGATGCAGTCAGAGTAAATTTGGCGTTGGACACCTCCATTCCACCGTAGCGCTTCGCGGCCGAGACCTGTTGACGGGGTAGCTTACACGGCGTAGCAGATAACCGCCGAGATCAGGTGACTGCCACCAATGCCTGGACCAGCTCTCGTCGAACAGAGGGGAGCCAAGGTCGATTATCAGCTAGCAGCGCCTACTGAAGCGGGAACGCCCAACTTGCACCGAGCGAAAATCGCTCAACAAAAAAGTGCGGATGGAAGGAGGGCGACAGAGGCGGCCCGGCTCAAATACAAGACACCCACAGGAAGGAAAGCAAAACACTTTTCATGGAAGGCATTAGCTGCCATCTGGCACACGATAAACGTGCTTTCGACCATCCTTCAGCCTGGCGAGCCGGAGCATCACCTCCAGCTTGACGGCGTCGTGTACTTTGTTCTATAAAGTTACCGTGCGCATAAAGCGATTGGCCCGCCGGACACTCAAAGGCTTTGCGGCGCTCGCAATGCTGGGTGCCATTGGGATTGCGGTGTTGCTGTTGTCGCTATGGCTGGAGCACAGAACCAGCGTCACACTGCCGACGCCAACGGGGCCGTTCGCAGTCTCCCGTGCACTCTATGATTGGATTGACGATGCGAACCTGGACACGTTGGCGCCCGTTCCAGGAACCAAGCGCGAACTCCGTGTCTGGATTTGGTACCCCTCAACGGATGAGCAATCAGCGGCGGCTGACGACTATCTGCCGGCTCCGTTGCGAGGAGAGGTCAAACGCGCTCTCGGCACACTCCTCGGCGGATTTCTGACGCGAGATTTGTCGAAGGTTCATCCGCATAGTATTCGTAACGCCGATCTGTCGCCGCGGCAGGGATCGTATCCTGTGGTGATCATGAGAGCCGGTGCATCCGCCGAGGTGTGGAATTATTCGACACTCGCCGAGGATCTGGCCAGTCAAGGGTACGTCGTCGTGGGCTTTGATGCCCCTTATCGCACGAGTGTCGTCGTTTTCCCAGACGGCCGGACGATGAGAAGGACGCCGGAGAATAACGCGGAACTCTGTGAGGGTCAGGAGCAAGCTCAGCAAGCCCGCTGTGTGAACAGAGTGCTGACTGCGTGGATCGCCGACATTGGCTTCGTGCTTGATCGATTAGAGTGGTTGAACACCGCAGGCGCGACGGGCAAGTTCAAGGGGCGCCTGGACATGACGCGCGTCGGAGTATTTGGTCACTCGTTCGGTGGCGCGACAGCCCTACAATTCTGCCACGACGATCCCCGCTGCCGTGCAGTTATTGATGTGGACGGAGCTCCGCACGGTAGCGTCATTCAAACAGGAATCGATCGGCCCGTCATGTTCCTTCTGAGCGACCACAGCCAAGAGTCAGATCCCGAAACCAGTCAGATCAAGGCCAACATACAATCCATTTACGATCGCTCGCCGACGGATTCACGCCTGCTCATCGCCATACGTGGTGCAAATCACTTCACCTTCAGCGATGACGGAGCCTTGTTGAAGAGTCACTTCATACGCGGCGTGCTTCGCGCTTTAGGTAAGCTTAGAATCGATGGAGACCGTCAACTCGCCATTACCTCGTACTGCGTGCGCATCTTTTTCGATAAGTATGTGAAGGAGGAAACAGTCTCAACGGCGAAGTTTTCATCCCCGCCTTACCCCGAAATCCAAGTTCTGAAATGAAGCACGCAGCCAGGATTGTGCAACTATCACCAGATCTAAGCAAATTCACATGGCCGATAAGTTCGCGTGTTTAATCCTATTCTCTGAGGGGCTCATGGTAGGTTCGGCACGCTCCCTACGCCGATCCTGCTTGATATTGCAATTTTGTTCACCGCATTGTCCTGGGGGTTGGGATTCTTTATCGCCGACCGGAAGGTCCACCTGTTCGCGTCATTGGCCGTTGGGTGTTTTGTCTGCCTATTTGGGTACAGCGTAGAAAGCGTGGGCGCGCCTCCCTGGGTCGTGGTCGCAGCGCCGGTGCCGTTGGATATTCTGCTTCTTTGGTACGTCCTTAGGAAGCCGCGAAAAATGGCTATTGCATATGTCTCGACCTGGGCGATTTACATCGTATTCCACATCTTGCTGAGTTCGCTGCTACGCTACGACTCTTTGATTCCCGCGTGGAGACTGCACAGATAAGCCCACTAGCCTAACAGAGAGACTGCGGCAATTGTTGCATGACGAGTTTCCACGTACTACACTGCGGCAAGGGAGGAACAATCTATGAATCGTCGCGAGTTCATTGGCGCTGCAGCGGCTCTGACAGCCGCCACCGCACACGGTTGGGAGGCGCCCCTACCCCGCCGCCCGTATAAAAATAGAATCGATCTTTCCATCATCGCGATGGGTGGCATTGTTGTCTGTGGCCTTTCCCAGGAGGTGGCTTCGCGCCGCGTCGCCCAAGCGTACGACCGTGGTGTGAACTATTTTGACTGCGCCCCGTCCTACTTCAATGGCGAGGCGGAAAGCAAGCTGGGGGAAGCGTTGAAGCCATATCGCAACAAGGTCTTCCTTGCAGAAAAGACCATGCATCGGGACGCGAAGGGTGCACGCGAGGAGTTGGAGCGTACCCTGCAGCGCTTCCACACCGATCATGTAGATCTCTACCAGTTTCACGCCGTTAGCTCGATGGATGACGTAGACAAGATTCTTGCTCCTGGCGGAGCCGCGGAAACGTTTTTTGCGGCCAGAAAGGAGGGCATGGTTCGGCATCTCGGTTTTTCTGCCCATAATGCGCCAGCCGCTCTCCGCCTCATGGATGCGCTCGAATTGGACAGTGTTCTGTTCCCGGTCAATGTCAACGCTTGGGAGAATGGCGGCTTCGGGCCGCAAATTCTTGCCAAAGCGAAATCGAAAGGTATGGCACGCATGGCTTTGAAGGCCCTTGCGTTTGGTAAGTGGCCCGCCGACATGAAGGAGAGCGATCGCAAGTATCCGAAGTGTTGGTATCAACCGATCGATGATCGCGAGATGGCTCGCTTGGCCCTGCGATTCACCTTAAACGAAGAGGTCACGGCCGCAGTGCCACCTGGTGACGAGCGTATTTTTGACTTGGCGCTGGAACTTGCATCAGCGCCGCTGCCCCAGTTGAGCGCTGCTGAACTGACGGAACTGAAGACTAGGATTTCTTCGCTTGAGCCAGTCTTCCGGGTGTGACGCACGACTTGCGGTGAAGCAATCTTGAAGGCTAGGTCCGTAAGGAGTTAACCTGGCTCCCGCGCAGCATCGACATTCTCTGGTATGCATTTGTGAAGCGAACTCGGAATAGCCAGAAAATCAGCAATACCAGCGGCAAGAGGGCCGGGATAAAAAGTACGCTTGATCCACGCAACCAAGCGGGGAAGACTTGTTGCTGTCCTAGGAAGAAGGACCCTGTGGCGATGAAAAACCCGAAGCACATGCGCCAGAGATGGCACACGATGCGCTTGGCGCCGAAAACGCCGCCGCGCACCAGCATGCGGATGTCCCCCGCGGCTGCAAGCAGCATCACGGAACCCATGAAAAAGTGCATCGCAGTGGGAACTCCATCTTTTGACCACGTATGACTATGCGCCAACTCTAAACCAGAGATCCAGAGGCCAATACCGAGCGCCAACGGAATCAGAAGCGCGACCCAATCGAAAATGCTCGTTTCCCCTTCTCCGCGTCTGGCGGTAGCCCATGCCGTTGTCACCAGATAGAACGTGAAAGTGCCGCCTAGAACATTACCCAGTTGGTGTTTCATGAACGCCAGGTACACCGCACTGGCGCCCAAGGTCAACATCGCTATGACAAAGACTTTTCCAGCCAGGGCATGCCGGGGGGAACCTTTGCGGAAACACATAGCCGCGGCACCCGACAGTATCCCTGTGATGCCCGCCGAAATATGACCAGGTAGCAGGGGCGAAAATGACATTCTGCCCTCCCTTGGAGTCCACGAGCAATTGCATGAGCCTCGGATTCCATCGCACTCACGAAGCAATGAGCTATCGATCATGCTACCCGTATATACGGGCGAGAAGACAAGAAAGATGCAGGATGGAAGACCGGTTTCAAGATCTCCTATCTCCTATCCCCGAGACCTGTTGACGGGATAGGGGATAGGAGAGAGCAAAAGTGCCCTTTTTTACTTTACCGGTTACCGCGTTTAATCGGGACTTGAGGCTCGACCTAACTCGCAAGGTACCTCTAGGTGGTCATGACTTCTGTCACTTCAGCGGTTCGGATCAAAAATTCTCGATCATCCAAACATTGCATTCGGTTGTCGGAGCTGGGATGGCTACGTACTTCCCGTTGCGAGAAGGAATCGCCCAGGTGGCCTGGAAGTTTTTCACGCGCCAGAGAGGGGTGGCATTGCCCCCCAGGTCCACATATAGAAGAGTGGACACGCGGCCGGTGGGATTACTGGAGACAAAAAAGCCTTTGCCATCCGCAGCCCAGTCCACGGACATGAAATTATTCCAGTCTTTCACGGTGATGTCGCGGGTGGGCTGGCCTGCCAGCGATACTAATCGAATTTCATGCTGGGTGCCGCCGTTCTCGGTGGCAGCGATGCGAGTTCCGTCTGGAGAAAGGCCCCAGTTCCAGCCGCTCGGCGCTTCGTCGATCGTGGCGACCTGGCGGAGAGAACCAGTGACGGTGTCAAATGCGGAAAAAACGTAATCCTTGGGTTTGGCCTGTCCGATCACACATATGTCGACCGGCGGTCGAGAACACTGGAAATTGATGATGTCGGCAGCTTCCAGCACAAGCTGCGAAGAGCCCCCCTGAACAGGGGCGCGCATCAAGCGCAAGACTTGCGACTCCTTTTGAACCTCCGCTCGCCGAGCACCGCCGATAAATTCCAAATCCACCGACTGCAAGTACAGGATCTGTGATCCATCGGGATTCAAGCGCGCAATCGGTTTTTGTTGTGGACCGGAGACCAACATTTCCGCGGAATTTTCATCAATGCGCTGGCGGAACACGTCATAGATGTTGGTGGCGTTCGTTCTGTTGGAAGTGAACAGCACAGAAGAATTGTCGGGCATCCAATCGAATGGAATGTCATCGGCATCATCAAGAGTGAGGCGGCGGGGCGTGCTGAGGCTCGGGCCTTTGGCAGAAAATTCCGCGACGTAGACGTCCAGCTGTGGCTTGAAGCGGCTAAACACAAGTTTCTTACCATCCGCAGTGACGCTGGGCTGGTTTACGTAGTCGTCCGCACTGGTGATTCTGGCCGGAGTTTTGCGGGCCTGGCCAGTTTTTGCGTCAACAGGCAGAGCCCAAAAATTTGAGGTGTTCTGGCTTGGCGGAGGCTCGGCTACGGCATAAATTATCCGGCCATCGGCCAGCCACTCAAGACCCCACTCCAATCGCGGTTGAGTGAGAACTACGCTGCTGGTCTTAGTGTCCGGATTGAACACTTCGATCCATGCTTCGTTTTTGTAGGCTCCAAAGCGAAATTTGTCGTAGGCGATCAAGCGGCCATCAGGAGACCACACCGGCGAGGAAAAGATGGCACCGTCGGCGGAAACAGAAATGATCTTATGTTGATCGCTGCCGTCCGCGCGCATCATCCATATTTCCTGCCCGGTTTCTCCATACATGGCGGCTTTAAGAAATATGATTTGTGAACCATCTGGAGAGACGGTGGCTGACCAGCCTTCATTGGTAAGTTGGCGCGGGTTTCCACCCACAATCGGCAACACCCACAGGCCCATCTTAGCGGTCGGGGATGGTGACCACGCCAGCAGCAAGCGCGTGCTGTCCGGATACCAGCTCAAATATTGAACATCCGTATTCTTTGACAACAGGTTGTGCACTTCACCTGTGGCCATCAGTCGCAGATAGGTGCCGGTGCGGTCGGAATAGGCTAGATATTTACCGTCCGGGGATATCGCGGAAACGGATAAGGGATTTTCCGTGGGGTTCGAGGTTAAACGTTTTGGGCTAGCGATGGACTGCGAGACTTTTGCGGCTGGCGCTCGATGCAAAGAAAACCAGACCAAAACGGCAGCACCAAATATCAAAGCTGCCAATCCAGCCGCCGCTAGCCGCCACTTACTCGACGAATGCGGCTCCACGTTATGTGCCGACGGAGCGGCGTTCGTGATCCCTGAACCGGTGTCACGCTGCAACCGCTTGAGATCGGCGCGCAACTCGGCGGCGGATTGGCAGCGCACGTCGCGATCTTTTTCGAGAGCTTTGTTGATGATTTCCTCGAGCCTGGGAGGGACTCGCGAATTTAACCGCGTGACGGGCGGCGGGGTGCGATTCAGGATGGCTTCGAAAATTACGCCGGAAGTATCACCGTGGAAGGGAAGCATGCCGGTGCACATCTCATAGAGCACGGCGCCGAAAGAGAACAGATCGGTGCGGCCGTCGAGATCTTTTCCGCGGACCTGCTCAGGGCTCATGTAAGCGACGGTGCCGATGGCGGTGCCGGGGCTGGTGAGATTTGCCTCGACGGTGACGGTCGGCGCGGATGTAGTGCCGCCGAATTCCGTGGTGGTGAGCTTGGCGAGGCCGAAGTCGAGAATTTTCGCCGAGCCGCGAGTGACGAGAAAAATGTTGGCGGGCTTGATGTCGCGATGGACGATGCCTTTGGCGTGAGCGGCGTCGAGACCGTCGGCGATCTGAATGCCGATTTCGAGAAGTTCGTTAATGGAGAGCGGTTTGCCGGAGATGCGGTGCTTTAGAGTCTGGCCTTCGAGCAGCTCCATGGCCATGAAGGGCTGGCCGTTGTATTCGTCGATGTCGTAGATGGTGCAAATGTTGGGGTGGTTGAGAGCGGAGGCGGAGCGAGCCTCGCGACGGAAACGTTCGAGCGTTTGCGGATCGTGAGCGACGTTGTCGGGCAGGAATTTTAGGGCGACAAAGCGGCCGAGGCGGGTGTCCTCCGCTTTATATACGACGCCCATTCCGCCACCGCCGAGCAACTCGATGACGCGGTAATGAGAAATAGTCTGGCCGATCATGGAGGGGCTATGAGGTGACAATATAGGAGCGGTAAAGCCACGTCAATTCACAGCGCAACACAGGTCCCGATTTGTTTGAATGAATAAGTCATGGAGGAGCGCTTGGTGTAAAAAAGCTGAACTCAGCGACCACGCTGATTCAGATACAACCAAGGAGGCTCCCCCATGGAGACTATGTACTACATCGGTTTGGATGTTCACAAGAAAACGAT
>DATNMX010000129.1:0-4587 GCA_035602135.1 Candidatus Dormiibacterota bacterium | reverse complement strand
CCAACAAGTAGCGATGCTTTTTTCCTTGACACAGATAAAGGGCTCCGCCGACGGAATCAAAGTTCTCACCATTGCAAAAGAAAAATACCCAGACTTGAAGGCAGTCCTGTTTGGCACGCCGCGTCGCCAAGCAGGGATTCCTAATTGGGTTGAGTATCACCAGAATCCGCCGCAGGAATTCATCGTAAACCAGATTTATAACAACTCCTCTGTCTTCCTCAGCCCCAGCTGGTCGGAAGGTTTCGCGCTTCCTCCCGCAGAGGCTGCCGCTTGCGGATGCGCAATCGCGGCGACAGATAGCGGTGGTATCCGAGATTTTATCGAAGATGGCGTGACTGGACTGCTTTCTGCACCCAAAGTCCCTGCGGCTCTTGCCGACAACCTCTGCCAGTTGCTCGAGAATGAGAATTTGCGAGTGCAGTTAGCCAAGGGGTGCAACAGTTTAATCTCGCGTTTCAGCTGGGAGCAAAATACCGACAAACTCGAAACGTTTATCTGCAATGTAATCGATGAGCGGCGACACGGAATGAAAATAGGCCCGGCGCAACCCTATCTGGATGCGGTGTGAAAAACAGCGTTGTCAGCGGAGCCGATAGTGCCTCCTGAAAATAATAAATTTGGCGGCGGCATTTCGGACACAGTCTTGCACCCGATCGTACTGGTGGCGATGCTCGTCACGGTCGTGCTGATTTTCGTGCTTCCCCGCAAGTACGTTGCAGGGCCCCTTCTCTTCTGCGTGTTTTTGACTCCACTGGGCCAGGAAGTATATCTGGGGGGCGGACACTTGTCAGTCTCGCGGATTCTGGTCATGGCCGGCTGTCTGCGGCTTTTAATCACCAGGCTCATGCAGAAGAACGGCCTTCTTGCGGGTGGATTCAATCCTGCAGATCGCGCGTTTTCGTTGTGCATTCTCTGCCAAGCATTCGGCTTTGTTTTTCATTTTCTACAGTCACAAGCGATCATCAATCAGATTGGATTTCTTTTGGATTTCCTCGCGGCTTATTTCCTGTTGAGAAGCCTGATCCAAGACGAAGCAGACATGCACCGGGTCATAAAGTGTTTCGCTTTCATTGCGGCGATTGTCGCAGTGGCCATGGTGATTGAACAGCTGAAAATGATCAATATCTTCGGATTGCTTGGAGGAGTTCGATCTGTCCCCGAAATCCGTGAGGGTAAAATTCGTTCACAAGGCGTCTTCCAGCACTCGATCTTGGCGGGCACGTTTGCGGCGACTTTGATGCCGTTATTTTTTCTGCTCTGGAAGAACGGAAAAGCAAAGCTCATCGCTGCCATTGGCATGCTGGGGGCATCTATCATGACCGTCACGGCGTGGTCCAGCACACCTTTGCTGGCGTATGCGGCCGGGCTGCTGGGGGTTTCCCTTTGGCCCATTCGAACAAGGATGCGCCTCATGCGCTGGGGCGTTGTCTTTGCTCTGATTGGCTTGCAGCTTGTCATGAAAGCGCCCTTCTGGTTCCTGATTGCCCATATCGACTTGACGGGCGGATCTTCGGGTTATCATCGCGCCATGCTCGTCGATCATTTCATCCGAAACTTCGGTGACTGGTGGCTCCTGGGAACAAAAGACACATCCATATGGGGCGATGACATGTGGGACGTGCAAAACCAGTTTGTGGCTGTGGGCGTGGCCGGTGGTTTGATCGCCCTCTTCGCTTTCATCGCCGTTATCTACCGCTGCTTCGGGAGGCTGGGAGAAGCAAGAAAAATCGTCGCCGGTGACAAAAAGCGGGAATGGCAGCTTTGGTTTCTCGGCTCCGCGCTCTTTGCCAACATCGTGGGCTTCTTCGGCGCTAACTATTTCGATCAATCGCGCGTTTCCTGGTTCGTGCTTCTGGCAGTGATTTCAGCCGTCACTGCCCCTATTTTGCAAGCGAGGCAAAGCGCAGAGGATCCAGCAGTTGCACTGCCGTTTAGTTTTTCCCAACCGGTATATTCACGGCCATCAGCAGAAGGTTCGAAGGCTCCTGATTCCTCTTACAAGAGCATAAGCCGATTCGAGCTGCGCACTCGCGATCGCCGGGCGATGCTGGTATCGTCCCACGCTGCTACCGTTAAACAATTGTCAGTCAAATTCTTGCCCGGAGGTAAAGGCGAGCAGTAAAGCCTATTTTCTAAGCCATTATGAGCACGACAGACTCAAAATACGTACTCATTACCCCTGTTCGTGACGAAGAGGCCTACTTGCCGTTCACGATTCAGAGCGTAATTCACCAAACGGTGCGCCCGGAAGAATGGGTAATCGTGAACGACGGATCAAAAGATAAGACCGGGGAAATCATCGAAGAGTATTCTAGGCAATATCCCTGGATTCGTGCCGTTCACCGTCAGGATCGCGGCCATCGCAAGTGGGGTGCGGGAATTATCGAAGCTTTCTACGACGGCTTTCACGCGCTCACCTTCCAGAACTGGGCGTTCATGGGCAAGCTGGATGGGGATTTATCCTTCGAACCGAGCTACTTTGAAAGTGCGCTCAAGAAATTCAGAGACAACCCGCAGATTGGAATCGGCGGAGGGGTGCTCTACCACGTCCAGGACGGGCGTAGGATTCCAGAACGCCATCCGATGTTTCACGTCCGTGGTGGCACAAAAATTTATCGCCGCTCCTGCTGGGAGGCGATGGGCGGCCTGTGGGTGGGACCTGGATCGGATACTCTGGACGATGTGAAGGCAAACATGCTGGGTTGGAAAACGCTGAGCTTTGCCGATCTGCAGATGAACCATCATAGATGGACGGGAGCCGCATATGGCCGCTGGGGCGGAATCGTCAAAGACGGAAAGACTGACTACGTCTCCGGATACCACCCGCTGTTCCTGCTGGCAAAGCTTGTCGCACGCCTTTCAAGAAGGCCCTATTTCCTCGGTTCCTGCGCCCTACTCTACGGATATATGACGGCCTGGCTGGAAGATATCCCTCAGGTGGCTGATCCACAATTGATTGCTTATCTCCAGCGCCAGCAACTCGCCAAACTATGTGGCAGAGAGACGATCTGGAAGTAGCCGGGAAAAGTCATACGAAATGGACCTCTCCATCATCTATGTGAACTGGAACTCGTTCGCTTACCTTCGCGAGTCCATCGCCAGTGTGTATGAACACACGCACGGCATTTCCCTTGAGATCGTTGTAGTTGACAACGCCTCACCCGAAGGTGGCGTCGATGCTCTCCGGGAACGGTTTCCCGAAATCACCATCATCAAGAGCCCGGATAATATTGGTTTCGCAGGCGCCAACAATCTAGGATTTCGCCATTCTGTGGGCGATTACGTGCTTTTGTTCAATCCGGATACCAAGCTGATCACACCTTCGATCAACATCATGCTAGAACACATTAAGACGCTACCCGATGCTGGCATTATCGGATGCAAACTTCTGAATACCGATCTTTCCGTCCAGCTCAGCTCCATCCAAAAGTTCCCGACTATCCTGAATCAGGTTGTGGATGCGGAATATCTGAGGTTGCGCTGGCCGCATTCGCCCTTCTGGGGAATCGCGCCACTTTTCTCAGATGACGTGAAACTGCTCAAGGTCGAGGTTATCCCGGGCGCCTGCATGCTGCTCCGGCGGGAAGTCTTCGCTGAAGTCGGAATGTTCAGTGAAGATTACTTCATGTACGCCGAAGACATCGATCTCAACTATAAGCTCAAGCGCGCCGGTTATACGAATTACTATGTCGGTGAAGCAGCTATCGTCCATCACGGCGGAAGAAGCAGCTCAAAGCAAAGGGTAAGCCATTGGGCAACCATCATGAAATACCGTGCGATGGTGCGCTATTTTCGAAAGACGCGAGGACGGTTTTATGAAGGACTTTATCGTATAGCCATTGGTTTCGCTGCAGTGGGACGCCTGGCTCTCCTCGCCTTGATGTTCCCCCTGGGGAATGTCGTGTGGGACAAGGAATCCCTGCGATTTTCTTCAGCCAAATGGAAAGCCGTTCTGAAATGGGCGTTGGGGCCGCAAGAACTGGCGATACAGAATCGATAAGATTCAGTTTTTGGAAATGAGGACCTTGTGTGCGGTATCTGCGGAAAACTGAGTTTTGATCGTGCGGCGAGCATCTCCCCCACGCTCTTGAAATCGATGGCAGACAGCATCCAACATCGCGGGCCGGACGATGAGGGATATTACACATCGGGGCCCGTTGGATTCGGGTTCCGGCGGCTCTCTATCATCGACCTGAACACGGGCCACCAGCCCATCTCCAACGAAGATGGCACGGTGTGGATCGTCTTTAATGGTGAGATCTACAACTATCAGGAGTTACGTCAGTATCTTCAAGCAAAAGGTCATGTTTTCAGGACGCAGACGGACACCGAAGTCATCGTTCATCTATACGAAGAGTTCGGGGAAAGCTGCGTCGAAAAGCTCCGAGGAATGTTCGCTTTCGCGATCTGGAACGAGAGGGACAAATCGCTATTTCTTGCGCGCGATCGCGTCGGCATCAAGCCTCTCTATTACTGGTCCTCTGAAAACGCGTTTGTTTTCGGCTCGGAGATCAAGGCCATTCTCGCCGACCCGGAAGTAAAGCTTGAAGTTGTGCCGGAAATGATCGACCGGTTTCTGACATTTTA
>DATNMX010000128.1:0-4332 GCA_035602135.1 Candidatus Dormiibacterota bacterium | reverse complement strand
AGGCTTCCGCTTGCCCCTGCTTTGCTGCCGCTACCAAGGCGTCTTCGCACATTGTCGACTCCCCCGGATTGCATCGCGATGATGAAATGTTCTTGTTCTGCGAACAAACCTAAATGGAGTCCTGTTTTCGTTACTCGATAGCAGTTGGGTGCATTACCTCTTTGGAGGGGGATGAGAACAACTCTAGGGGCTTCGGATGTCTAAGATTAGGGGGTATTTTCGCTAGTCAGAGTACTATCATTCTGCTTTGACATGGTTTGACAAATTGTTGGCTCAGGAATGCTGAGGAAGATAGAGTGCGGCTTCTATCCCAAACCCTGCGCACCGTTGGCCAAGTGCTACTTGGGCTGCGTCGGAAGGTCACGCTTTCGTGTGCGGTTCTATTTTCCCTCAGTTTGGTTCCGGCCTCATTTGCGCTCAATCCACAGGAGTTGATGAGCCAGTTCACACACACCTCGTGGACCCCGAAGGAAGGAATTCCCGGACCAGTGAGGGCGATTGCACAAACCAAGGACGGTTATTTGTGGCTGGCAACAGAAGCGGGCTTGTATCGATTCGACGGGGTTCATTTTGTCGCATGGAAGCCACGTGAAGGGGAAGAGTTGCCCGGCTCTGCGGTTATGTCGCTTTGCTTGGGTCACGACGGAAGCCTGTGGATCGGATTTCGAAACGGTGCAATCAGTCGACTTAGCAATGGTCATTTGCAAAATTTCTTACCGGCTCCTGGCTCTCCTCGCGGGAAAATCCTTTCGATGGCAGAGGACGGAAATGGCGTGCTCTGGGCAGCGGGACAGTACGCATTCGGCCGAATCGAGAATGGCGAGTGGTACAGAACCGGAGCAGACGAAGGCTATGTCGCACCGGCGGCGCAATGGGTGACCGTAGATCGATGGGGAAATGTGTGGGTGGCGACCGATGGTTACAATTTTGCGTCTTCGTCCGAACCGCTCCGGCGCAATACTGTTCTGGTTCTCCACAAGGGCGAACATCGTTTCGCGCCAACCGGTGCGGGCGTAAGCTATGTGCCGCAAATTGCAGAGGCGCCTGACGGAAGTGTTTGGATCACGGAACAGATCGAGCCCAGGATTATCCGTATCGCCGCTGGAACCGGACGAACGGACTCGCTAAAAGGAAATTTCAGTTGGCCGCCCCGTGTCCTCTTTGATCGCGACAATAGTGTATGGATCGGACTCGATGGCGGTGGGTTGCGCCGCTTCAGCGATTTCCGTCACCCCGATGCACCACAGATCGACAAGTTCGTCCCCGGCGAAGGACTCTCGGGCGCAGTAATTTATTCTTCTTTCGAAGATCGTGAGGGGAATGTGTGGTTTGGCACGGAAGGCGGGTTGGACCGATTTTCCGAGAACAAGCTTATGTTGTTACCGGCCCCGGAAAGCTTCCAGCGTGGAAATCACATGGGCTTGAACTCTACTGCGGACGGAACGCTTTGGATGTACGAATACGCTAACGCTGGGATCTACCGCTATCGTGCTGAAAAATTCTCTACTGGAAAATGGCCGGCGAAGGTGCCCGTAGGCCGCAGGATTCTGAGCATCTATGCGGAGGATGGGAGGACGGCATGGTTGGGCGGCGACTTCGGACTGGCGCACGTCGTTGACGGGAAGATCTCTTTCGTGCCTGTTGCGGACAACTTGACGGGAGGTCCTGTCGAGGCGATAGCAAAGGCAGCGGACGGAAGCTTATGGATTTCTTTCTGGGCTGCGGACAGCGTGGAACGACCGATGCGGTTGCTCCACGGCATCTGGACTGATTTTCGAAAAAGCGCAGCGCTGCCAAAGTACCGCTGCAGAGTGCTCCGCGGCGATTCGGCCGGGAGAATGTGGTTGGGATATGAGGACGGAGAAGTGGCCGTGTATGAAAATGGCAGCTTCCACGTTTATTCGTCGAAAGACGGGCTAACCGGCGGTCAAATCAACACGATTTACGAGGATTCCAATCGGCATACCTGGATCGGTAGTGACGGAGGTATAAGCCGCTTCGACGGCGGACACTTCGTGACCCTGACCGCGAAGAACGGACTGCCTGGGCGATCCATCGCCGGTGTCTTAGAAGATGACGAGGGATTTGTGTGGCTCACAGGATCGACGGGCATTCTGAGAACACACGCGAGCGAGCTGAATAAAGCGTTCGATTCTCCCGCGTACGTGAAAGGCACTCTCTTGGACGCGGGGGAGGGATTACGCGCTATGCCCCGGCAAGGAGAACCCTTTCCGACCATGACGAGAACACCCGACGGGCGATTGTGGTTCTCGACTACGAATGGCGTATTCATGCTCGATCCCCGGCACCTGCCGCAAAATCTCGTGCCGCCGCCCGTGGCTATTGAGAAGTTCAAGGCGGATGGTCGAAGTTTCTTAGAGACGGATGCCGTAAACAAGCTGCTTCGGCCCCACGCGAAGATTCTACAGTTTGAGTACACCGCTCTCAGTTTGACTGCTCCTGAGCGCGTCCGATTTCGCTACCGATTGGAAGGGTTTGATCCCGAGTGGAGCGCGCCGGTGACTTCGCGGCAAGCGACGTACACCAATTTGCCGCCTCGCGCCTATCGATTTCGCGTGATTGCCTGTAACAACGATGGCGTCTGGAATGAGGCCGGAGCGTCGCTGAACTTCAGCATTCCTCCAGCCTTTTATCAAACCAATTGGTTCCTTCTCCTCTGTGTCGCGGCAACGGGGTGCCTCACTTGGGTGGCGTACCAGCGGCACGTGCGTCAAGTCTCTGCACGCCTAAGCCTGATTTTCAAGGAAAGACTATCTGAGCGGACGAGAATAGCCCGTGAACTGCACGACACACTGTTGCAGAGCTTTCAAGGACTGATACTCCACTTTCAACGAGCGCGTAACCTCCTTCCTGAGCGCGCATCGGAAGCGATCCAAATGCTGGACAGAGCGTTGGATGGTGCAGAACAGGCTATTGTCGAAGGACGAGACGCGATCCACGACCTACGCTCCCCTGCACCCGCTCCACAGGGCCTGGCGGAGGAAATCACATCCCTAGGAGAAGAACTTGTAGCGAAGGATGGCAATAAGGATCCGGTACAATTCCGAGTGGTAATCGAAGGATCGGCGCAGACGTTGCTTCCAAACGCCCACATTGAAATTGTCCGGATTGCGCGTGAGGGGTTGCGGAATGCTTTTAGTCATTCCCAGGCCCGCCGAATCGAAACAGAGATCGCTTACAGCAACAATCTCTTTCGATTGAGAATCCGAGACGACGGAAAAGGCATGGCTCCCGATGTGCGGAATCGAGGGGAGCGGATAGGCCACTGGGGCTTGGGGGGTATGCGCGAGCGTGCGGAACGACTTGGCGGAAAACTGGAGGTGTGGAGTGAGCCTGGAGCGGGCACCGAAGTTGATTTGCGTCTCCCCGCCTCGGTTGCATACCAATCATCTCCTGCTCGAAACAATGTCTGGTTATTCTGGAAAAAAACGAAGAACGATCATGAACACCACGCCTAGTCCCATTCGGATTTTGCTAGCCGACGATCACCCGATGTTGCGTCAAGGCATACGGGCCCTTGCTTCAGATGAACGTGACATGCAGTTCGTCGCGGAAGCGTCCAATGGACTGGAAGCGATCGAAGAGTTCCGAAAACACCGGCCGGACATCGCGCTAATGGATCTGGAGATGCCTGGCGTGAATGGTATCGATGCGATGATTGCGATTCGAAACGAATTTCCAGACGCGCGCATCATCATTCTTACGACGTATGCGGGCGATGTTCGGATTTCACGAGCACTGAAAGCGGGCGCTCGCGGCTATCTGCTAAAGAGCCTCTTGCGCAAAGAACTCTTGGACACAATTCGCGCTGTCCATGCCGGCCAGAAGAGGATTCCAGCGGATCTTGCCGCGCAAGTTGCTGATCACGTTGCGGATGACACTTTAACTCTCCGAGAAATCGAAGTCCTTAGAGCGATTGCCGCTGGAAACGCCAACAAGCTGATCGCCGATAAATTGTCAATCACCGAGGAAACCGTTAAGGGACACGTCAAGAACATCCTGTCGAAACTTGGCGCGAACGACCGAACCCACGCGGTCACTATCGGGCTGAAACGCGGAATCATCGAACTGTAGCCCCCTCGAAAGAGGTGTATCCCAACCCCGGTTTTTGGGGATTCGACTGCGCTGCGCTTTCCCTAACCTTGCCGTTGAGGCCTTCTCTGCAACGACTATTCTCCATGTTTCCGAACGGTTGGCCGGGGAGAGGTCTTCTACTCCTGCGGTTAGGAGCCGGAATTGTCCTGACCCATGATGGAGTCGCGGAATTGCTGATGGCACCCGAGTGGCATGGAATCATACGGCAATCCCTTG
>DATNMX010000127.1:0-26606 GCA_035602135.1 Candidatus Dormiibacterota bacterium | reverse complement strand
TGTACAGGACACTCCTAGGGGCATCGCCTTGAGAGTAGATGGTTGCTAGTTTTTCGAACTCTACAACTTTTCTCGCGATCCCCGCGGAAGTGAGAAAAGCCTGAGCATTGAACGCACGGCTAAGTTTTAGGTTTTTGGATTTTACCCTGCGGGAAGCCATCGCGAGCCTCCTTTCAAGTGAGCCGTGCCTCTTACGGTGCACGCGCCCTGCCCGTTTACGGGGAGGGCTAAGAGGTGACGCAAAACACTGATAATGAGGAGCATCCAAGTAGAAGGCGGGCTGATCCGTCCTAGGAGTCCGGGTGCGCATGCCCAGCCCTTGACAGTGCGCATGTCCGCCCCTTGACAGGGTGTCCGCCGCTTGAAATCCAGGTGTAACACGGCTGCTGCTACTCCAAAGACGAGGAAGGTTCCAGCAATGTTTGCCGAATTGGATTGCTAGCATTCGGGCTGCGGCACGGACAGAATGAAGTGGTTGTTTCCATGCACCAGGATGCCGACCATTTAATTTCAAGCCTCCAGGCTACGAACGGCGTGCTGATGCGTGACGGGGGCGTAATTTACAATGAATTCGACCGCCGCGCGAAACGGCTCCGCCGGGGCTTAGAATTGCTGCTGCAGGCGAAAGGTCACCCGGCAGTAACCAACGGTGCCGGCGCAATTTTTCACTTTTCGTTCCTGCGAACGCCACCACGGAACTATCGTGAGACACGGGCAGCGGACGCCTCGCTCTACAGTGACTTCGCGCTGGCGCTGCTAGACGAAGGAATCTTAGTTCTGCCAGACGGCCGGTGGTACCTTTCGGCGGACCATTCCGACGAAGACATCGAGGCCACCTTGGCCGCCGCCGAACGTGCCCTCGGTTAACTGAGAGAAGCTGGATAAAACTTCTCCGCTGCGTCATTCCCGTCACCCCTAATATCTCCGGATCGGCGTCCGCAGCAAAGGCACTCCAGCGCTGAGACAACGCATTAAAACGCAGCAACAAACCTAGTTCGCAGATGTACCACCGAGAGGCACTATGCCTACGCCAACAATCACTTTGCGGGCCATGCGCCAGCAACAATCGAATTGTTCAGTAAGTTATGGAACGAAAAAAGGCTGGATAAACCTCGTATACAGGCGTCAAGAACCTTTGCTGTTTGGCTAAACGGCTGTAACGATTTCGAGATCGCTCCTCACGCAATCCAGTATTTAAGCATTAGACCTCGATCATGACCGGTTGCGCCTGGGTTGCGTTTTCTGCCGTACTTTTCCGTGTTTTGCAGACCTAAGTGGCTTATCTTCTTTCGCTGCAACATCGCTGGGGGAACTCTTAATCAGCGGGTTGTAGGTTCGAGTCCTGCCCGGTTCACCAGCTATCTCTTTGTAACTAGCCTTTTGAACTGATTTCTGGGTCGCGACCAATTCCACTTAACGACGCGATTTCAATGGTTGCTATTGAGAGCGTCGAGCTGTCCTGAGTCGTCTAGTCTTCCAGGGTCGGCAGCGTTTGTAAGAGCTGAGAAGCCTTCGGCCGATTGGGCACCGGATCGTCTTTGCGAATTTTTCCATCGCGGAAGACAAGCACCCGTTTAGCAAACTGCGCGATGTCATGTTCGTGTGTAACCAATACGATCGTTAATCCCTTGTCGTTCAGGTTCTGAAAGATCTCCATGATCTCGATGGAAGTGCGGCTATCGAGATTTCCAGTGGGCTCGTCGGCCAGCAGGATCGATGGATGGTTTACCAAGGCACGAGCGACGGCGACTCGCTGCTGCTGCCCACCGGACATCTGCGAAGGAAAGTGCTGTGCACGGTCGGCGAGCCCGACCATCGCAAGTGCCTCCGCAGCACGTTTCCTTCGCTCGACTTTATCGATCTTTGTGTACAGCGCGGGGAGTTCTGTGTTTTCAAGAGCAGTCGTGCGTGCCAGCAAGTTGAAACCCTGAAAAACAAACCCAATTTTTTGATTGCGGATTAGTGCCAGTGCCTTCTTGTCATGCTTGGAGACATCGATCCCTTCAAGCAGGTAGCACCCCGAGCTAGGGCGATCAAGACAGCCAAGCATATTCATGAACGTGGATTTACCACTGCCACTAGCTCCCATAATCGCGACGAACTCGCCCCGCTGAATTGACACGCTTACACCTCTGAGGGCGTGCACACGTGTTTCACCCAGATCATAGTATTTGTGCGCTTCCTCGACGCGTATTACCGCGTTCGACGCAGAGGCCGACCGTACCGTTTCGATTTGTTTGACAGCCGGGATCGATTCCATGGAGTTGTTTCCAGCTCTTGATCCTTAGCGCCGTATTCCGCTTGGAGCCTGTGTTTTTGCCACCACAGATCGGATAACGACGTCGTCGCCTTCCTTCAACTCGCCTTTGAGGATAGAGGTGACTTCCGTATACGCGTGGTCCGTGATTCCGAGAGAAACCTTGACGGGTTCCATCGTGTTATCCGGATGGCGCTTCCAAACCACAGCCGTGTCCGCTTTCGGTGCGCGAGGCAGATTCTGGGAGGTACCGGCGACTGGATCAGCGGCCGGTTTTTGTTCGCTTCCTTCGATCCCATATTGTCGGTAAAGTTCCAGAATCTCCTCGGGTGTGTTCGGGGGCTTGTATCGCAATGCGGTATTGGGCAGCTTCAGAGCGTTCTGCACAGACGCCACAGGGATCGTCACGTATGCTGTCATTCCAGGGAACAGCTTTAGTTCAGGATTTGCGAATTCGATGATCGTGTCGTAGGTGACGACGCTTTGCACCGTCGTCGCGTTCATGCGAACTTGGGCTACAACGCCTCGAAAAGTGTCCTTCGGGAAAGCGTCCACTTTGAAGCTGACTGGTTTTCCGACCTTGATATTGCCCACGTCCGATTCGTCCGTCTTGGCGTACACCCACATTTTCGTGAGGTCTTGCGCAATCGTAAAAATGGTCGGCGCTTGCAACGAGGCCGCCACCGTTTGGCCAACATCTACGTTACGCGCCACAACGGTGCCATCGATCGGAGAACGAATCACCGTGTAGTTGAGATTCGTCTGCGCCACAGTTACCGCAGCGTCCTTTTGACTGACCTGTGCCTGAGCTTGCGTGACGTTGGCGGATGCCGCATTCACACCTGCGCTGGCTGAGTCATAGTTGGCTTTGGCGAGATCCAATTGTTGTTGGCTTAGGATGCCGCTCTTGCGCAATCCAACAGCGCGGTCGTAGTCGGCCTTGGTCTGTTCCAATCCGGCTTTCGCTTTTTCGAGGTTAGCGCGCGCTGCCACAAGGGTAGCCTTGGCATTTTGCAAATCCGCAGCGGCCTGCAAAAGCGCTCCCCTAAACAGAGCGGGATCGATGAGCGCGACGACGTCGCCCTTATGAACCCGGGAATTAAAATCGACATTGAGTTTCGCGATGGTTCCCGAAACCTGCGATCCGACTTGAACCATGATCACCGCGTTGATCGTTCCGGTCGCTTCGACGACGTCATTGATGCCACCTCGTTCAACTTTGGCGGTAAAGTGTTGCGCTTGAGCGCTTCGGTTCAGCCCGAAAATGGCGGATAGTCCAACCGCGACGACAACACCCACCAAGATGAGCCACCGACCTCTTACTTTCATGTATGGTCCCCGGAATCAAACTTCGATACTTACTCGTACCGCAGGGCTTCAATGGGATCGAGCAGAGAAGCCTTCCGCGCCGGGTAGTATCCGAAAAACACGCCAACAGCTATAGAGAACATCGCTGCAACGGCTATAGCTTCTAAAGAAATCTCAATGGGCCAACGCAGCATCTGTCCGACTAAGTACGACCCAAAGATCCCAAAGAGCACTCCCGCGGCCCCTCCGACGAGGCTGAGCATGATGGATTCAGCCAAAAACTGAAGCTGGATGGCGTGTTCGGTCGCTCCTACTGCTACTCGTACTCCGATCTCGCGTGTGCGCTCAGTGACAGAAACGAGCATCACGTTCATGATCCCGATTCCACCGACAATCAGGGAAACGGAGGCAATGGCAATCAGCAGAATGGTGAGAGTTTTGCTGGCATCGAGTTGGGCCTGGATGATGTCCTCGGGGTTGCGGATATTGAAATCGTCCTCTTCTTCAGGGCGCAGATGATGGCGATCTCGCAGGACCGCGGTTGCTTCCTGCCCGGCCATCTTGACTGCATCCGCAGATACCGCAGAGCATAAAATGTCATCGAGCCAGGTGATCCCTTTGATTTTTTTCTGTGCGGTGGTGTAGGGCAGGATGATGGTGTCGTCCTGATCCTGGCCGGAAAGCGATAGGCCTTTGGGATGCAGGACAGCTACAATCTTACAGGGGAGGTTACTGACGCGGATGACTCTCCCGATTGGATCTTCGACACCAAATAGCTGCTCGCGGACGGAACGACCTATTACGCAGACATCTGACGCTCGGTCCACATCGTCGGCAGAAAATATCGCGCCCTGATCCACAAACCAGCGTTTTATGTCAAAGTATTCAGGCGAAACACCCCGGTAGCGAGTGTGCCAATTCTGGTTGGCATAGATGACCTGGACGGTATCATCCACATTGGGCGAAACGCTTTTAATCAGGGAAACTTGATTCTTAATGGCGACCGCATCGGCCAGGACCAGAGTCTTCGTATCATGCGTACCTGTGCGCACGCCATTGACGGCACGACCTCCAGCTTCAATCCAAACGAAGTTGTCTCCCAGACTATTCAACTGTTCCTCAACCCTGGCTTGTCCGGCTTTACCGATGGCAACAACACAAATTACGGCCGCAATTCCGATCGTGATCCCCAATACGGTCAGAACGCTTCGCATCTTGTTCCTAAGCAACGCCACGAGAGCGGATCGAAAGAGAGCCCCGTAATTCATAGGTCCTCCTGCAGATCAAGAAACATAACGTGTAACCTCAAGTCAAACTGACGACGCAGTACCTATTCAGGGCTGCGGCTCGAAGACAAGAGTAGCGGCCTAGTCTTAGTCATGAACTGGAGCTGCGACGAGCTTGAATCGGCGCCTCGGGGTGCCTTCAGGCTAATATTCTCTTCGGGCTCAGTTAAACAGACGATTAACTCGATACCCCCGGGTACGCGCGGGCCTCTATGTAAAATGCTCCAGTTACTCTGTGACCGTAGGTTTATAAACGGAGGTGCGCAAACCGTGTCCTGCGATGGACTAATGGCTGCGCCAATCTCCGCTTCGTTTATGATGAAAGACAGGGAGCCGAGACTAGGGTAATTCTAGCTCAAGCGAGTAAATCTCGTCGCTACTCACGTCGCGGACGAAGAGCGCCGAACCGTCAGGAGTGAGGCCGCTCCAGGGAAGTCCCCACCTGCGTAAATTTTTCCAATCGACAAACAATTCAGATCGGGTCTGCCCAATTCTGATGCGGCGATAAGCCGCGTTCCTTCCAAAGACATTGTAATAGAGATAATTTCCGTCCCGCGACCACTCAGGAAAGCCGACGCCGACAGGTTCGTTTATCAAACGTGTCCATTTTTGAGTCTTGAAGTCGAACAGCCAGAGTTCCTTGGAATCGTTGGAGATCGCTGCAACGCGCTTTCTATCAGGAGACCAGCGTGGAGAAAACAAGTTTTCTGAACCGGGAATCATGGAAAGCTGCTTAGAATCGAGGTCAAAAGTCTGAATGCCCCCTTTACCTGAGCTTCCAGGGAGAAACGGCTCGCGACCGAACATGATTCTTTTCCCGTCTAACGACCAATTTGCATCTACCTCATAATCCTTTTCCTTGAGTATTTCCTGTGGTGTTCCGCCCTGTGGCGATATCAGAAAAAGCTTAGACGGCTGGCCCGCTTGTGTATTACTGAATGCGATCTGTGTCCCGTCGGGAGACCAGTGGGGCACAAAAGCTGAAATGGGCGGAAACGTGAGCTGCACGCGTTCACTACCATCAGCGCGGCTGCGCCACAAACTGCGGTCAGGGTAAGACACGTAAGCGATCCACTTGGCGTCTTGTGAGAAATCCACTTCACCTGCCGAAATTCCGGAAAGAAACGGCAGAAATTGGCGGGACTTACCGTCGTAGACAACGAGTTCACCACGCGATAGATTGTCCGTCCGCGAATAGCTTCTTACCATCTGGGCTGGGCACCGGACGAGTCAGAGATATCGGACCTGTGGTCAATTGCACCGGTTTTGAGGGCGTCCTGTGAAACAGCCCCTCAGGCTCACGCAACGCCCAGATGTGCGCATTATCGGCAGCCTCAATGAACGAACCATTTGGATTAGTAACGAAGAAATAATAGCGGCCATCCGCACTCCAAACGCCGCAGCACTCTGAGGTTGGGGTGTTCCAAGCGGGAAGTAAGGCGTGAAGATTGGTCCCGTCAGCATGAACTTCCCAAAGCGATGAAGAGTTGGTCTCTGGCGTCCCGAGCGTGAATCGAAGGCGAGTACTGTCGGGAGAAAAGCGAATCAAATCTGCTGCACCGGAAACAGTTATCAATTTTCGGACGTTCGTGCCATCCGCGTTAGCCAGAAAAATGTCGGACTCTTTTGTAAACGCAAGTTGCCGACCGTCGGGTGACCACGCAGCCGCATGAATGACAATATTCGAAAGATGCCGGGGGCTTCCCGTCGGCAGGGGCAATATCCAAGCCTGCGCTTCCTTCTGCAACACTACGTAGTCCGTCACCAAGAGCTGCGAATGATCGGGAGAAACGTCAAACATCACCGTGCTGCTAAACGGCGTGGGCATGATTGACGTATCCCCACCAGTGACCGATGCTTGAACCAGGATCAAACGTGAACCGGTGCTTTCTGCGGTATAAAGCCGGGAACCGTCAGTCAGAAGGTTGATCTTAGCAGTGCCGTCATGGGTAATTTGCACGGTATTTAGTACGCGAGGCGGAGGAAGCGGCCGACTGAGCCAAGCAAATATCCCTCCAAGAGCGATGATCAGCACCGCTGTGGGAACTAAAACCTTCCACAGCTTTCTGCCGCCAGGTGTGGGAAGTTCGGCGGGGGTTACTGCGGCTGATGACGCCGGAACAAATGGGGGAACCGCCCCGGATGTTGACAGCGTTTGCTGTGGCCCAGACGGTGCCATATCTTGGTCGGCTGAAATTGTGCCGGGCACCGCGCCCACCACACGCCCCGTATCCGTGTCCCGTTTCAAGCGCAGCAAGTCCGTACGCATCTCCGCTGCGCTCTGATAGCGAAGTTTGCGATCCTTCTCCAGCGCCTTGCCGATGAAACGCTCCAGCTCTGGAGGTAGGTCAGGATTCAGCCGTACCGGCGCAACTGGAGTCCGATTCAGGATCGCCTCGAATATCAATCCAGAACTTTCACCACGAAAAGGTAATGCACCGGTCGACATCTCGTAAAGCACCGCCCCAAAAGAGAAGAGGTCAGTGCGTGCGTCCAATTCCTTTGCTTGCACCTGCTCCGGCGACATGTAAGAAATGGTACCGAGTGCGGTTCCCGGACTGGTGAGATGCTCCTCTGCCCAAGTATAGGCAGTCTGAGTATTCGGCGCGGTTATTTGGCTTGCAAATCTGGCAGGAATCGTAACCTTTGCCAGCCCGAAGTCGAGAATCTTCGCGTGACCTCGCTTAGTAACGAAAATGTTTGCTGGTTTGATGTCCCGATGGACGATGCCTTCGGCGTGGGCAGCGTCAAGCGCATCCGCAATTTCGATGGTAAGCGAGAGCAAGGTATCGTTGTCCAGCGCATGGCCGGTGATCATGTGCTTCAGTGTCACGCCATCCATGAACTCCATGGCGATAAACTGTTGGTCGTCCTGCTCACCGATGTCATAAATCGTGCAAATGTTGGGATGATTTAGTGCAGAGGCGGCGCGAGCCTCACGTTTGAATCGCTCCAGCGCCTGCGGGTCTCGGGCAACTTCTTCCGGTAAGAACTTCAGCGCGACGAATCGACCGAGCCTCGTGTCTTCGGCCTTGTAAACCACACCCATGCCACCACCACCAAGTTTTTCGAGGATGCGATAATGGGAGATGATTTGGCCAATCATGGTTCGAAAGTCGTCATTGGCAAGGCATGTTAGGTTGTATCTCACACGCAAGTCAACGGTGTTGGATAATGTTTGCTCCCCATAATTCACAATTCGCAGTTATGCCATTCCGCCATTTGAAATTGATCCTTTCTCGTTCCTGAAATTGTGGCAACCAGAAGGCGAAAGCTTTTAAGTGCGCTTTACCGAGAATTTTCAAATTTTTTTATTTGTTTGTAAATTAGTTAATGACTTGAACCATAATACGAGAAATACCCGATGGAAATAGCGAATATTTGTACCGCATTATCCGCGTGACGTTGCCCGACCACTACAAAGTCCTTAGGAGTAAATGAGTTTCGCGGAGACAACCCACATGAACCAGAAAATGCATTTGTTCCTGATAGTCGTCGTGTGTTCGATCGTACTCACAGTTGGTTTATCTGGCTTTGCTTCGCCGGCTGTGGCCCAACTGGGCAATGACTTTACCGAAGCTGTGCCTCGTCTAGCCCCTTCCAGCAACGTCGTGATCGTAAAGCTAAGCGAACCACCCGTGGCGAGCAGTCCGAATGCGCAGCCGGCAGCGGGCGCCCAATTAGTTTGCAAGAGTCCCGAGGCGCGAGCTGCGGGGCAGCAGGTAGATCGCCAACAAAATGACTTCATTAATTACTTGAAAAGCTCTGCTCCAGCGGCACAGGTGCTTCGTCAATTCAAAATCGTATTCAATGGTCTTGCGGTCGCGCTTAATGGTACCGACCAGTCTGTGATTCTGGCGGGTCCTCACGTTAGATCACTGAGTTTCAGCCGTACCTTCTTGCCCACGATGAACACCAGTCACACGGTAATTGGTACTTCCACGTTATGGAACCAAGTGGGAGGGACGACCAATGCTGGCGCGGGCATCAAGGTGGGCATCATTGATTCGGGCATTGACCAGACCCATCCTTTCTTAACTGACGCTAGCTTATTGATGCCGGACGATTTTCCCGTTTGCGACATTGCCGCGAACTGCAAGTTGACGAGCCAGAAGGTGATTGTTGCGCGGGCGTATCCCCAGAACGGCGCGACAAGCGCTCTGGCTGTGAATCCCCACGGTACTCATGTCTCCGGCACGGTAGCTGGGCTGAGCGGAACCGTCGCTCCCGTGGCCAGCACGGCTCTTAGTGGAGTCGCTCCGAAAGCGTATTTGGGCAATTACAACGTTTTTCCCGGTTCTACGAAAGGCGCGCAGGAACCAGACATTATCGCCGCCTTGGACGACGCGGTATGCGATGGAATGAATGTTGTAAACATGAGTCTGGGCGGCCCAGTGCAATTGCCGGGGCGGGATCCGCTGGAGGACGCGGTAAACAGTACGGTGGACGCGGGTTTGGTGGCGGCCGTGGCGGCGGGGAACTCAGGTCCCGGTTCGGAGACCATCGACTCGCCAGGTACCGCAGAGAAAGCCATTACAGCGGGAGCCACTACCAATCCTCACTTCATCGGAATTCCGGTGACCGCTGGCTCGTCGAAAATCGGAGCGGCGGTGGGTGAGTTCAATCCCTATACAGTGGCTAAGACCTCTGCCTATGCCAGTTGGGATCCAGCCCTACCTACGTCCGGCGAAGCATGCGAGAACACAAAGCCCCTAGCGGTCCAGGGTAAGATCGCGCTGATCCAACGCGGTAGCTGTACGTTTACGACCAAGGTTCGCAATGCTGAAAGCGCTGGCGCGATTGGCGTCTTAATCTTCAATAATGTGGCTGGGGACCCGGTGGGCATGGCCGATGACGGCACCACCCCCAAGCCCACGATACCGGCGGTAATGGTGAGCAAGAAAAATGGCGAAGCCATGCGCGCGGCAACAAGCTCCGGTCCTGTGACAGTAGATGGCTCGCAGCGAAGTGAATTTGTCACGGACAGCGTAGACATCATCGCCGGCTTCAGCTCGCGCGGTTCGACGCCGTTCACCGCACGAATCAAACCAGACGTCAGTGCTCCCGGCGTGAATATCTATTCCTCCGTGCCTGGCAACGGCTACGCTCTCTTTCAAGGCACCAGCATGGCCACGCCTCACGTGGCGGGCGCCGCGGCGCTATTGCGACAACTGCATCCGGGATGGACCCCTCAGCAAGTCAAATCAGCGCTCAGCAACTCGGCAAAGCGTCCAGTCTTCGATCATAAGAGCGGCATGGATGCCGTCACGGTGATGAACCGCGGAACAGGTCGAATTGACCTGACTCGCGCAGGATCCGTGATCGCGACGTTCAACCCCTCGAATATCAGTTATGGGAAAAAAATAATTGGCGTGCCGTTTGCTGAGTCGCGTACGATTGCTGTGAAAAATACGACCAACGTGAGGCAGACGTATACGGTTGCCGTGAGCGAGTTCAGTAGCGATCCCCACTTAAAGGTCGCGGTAAGCCCCAAAACATTGACCCTGGATCCAGGAATAGAAGGCACAGTCGTTCTAACCATGACGGCGGATAGCCTCGTAGCAATGGGCGCTGCGCTGGGAACCGGAGAGTTTGAGGGAGATATCGTCTTCACCTCTCTTGCGGACATGCGCGGGCTGTACGTGCCGTACTGGGTTTCTTTCAACAATCCATAAAAAAAGTTGATTTTAGAATTTTGCTGTGCACCCGCCCCGTTTTAATACCGGTTCGGTGCCTGCTTTTATTAATGGTAAGTGAATGCAGGCATCCGAATGCTAGCCTGCGCGCAAACTAGTTGCGGACAAACCAAACACATTCGCATTGGGCGCGAATATCTTTATTCTTCTGGTTTTTTGAAGTTCCACAGTGTGTCCAGTGGGAGCCTGCACTATTTCCTTGACACCCTTCGCATTCGAACGATAGCCTACGCGCACTTTGGATGGGGGCTGGGTCCTGAAACGAAGCCATAGCTGTGGGTCTATTTGCCAGCGCCGGGCTAGTTCCGTTCTCGTAGTGGGCCGCAACAAATTGTCGCGCATAACTCACTGTCGTAGCGGTTTTGTCCTCGCTTTTTTGATGCTTTGGGTTGTCGTGCCTAGCCACGCATCGTCCCGCAAGATCATTTTCGATACGGATCCAGGCACCGACGACGCCATAGCGCTGATGTTGGCCCTCAACTCGCCAGAATTGGATGTGCGGGCCATCACCATCGTTCCCGGCAACGTAACCGCAAAACAGGGGCTTGAGAATGCGTTGCGCATGATCTCACTCGCCAACCGTTGCGATATTCCCGTCGCCGGCGGAGCGCAGCACCCGCTGTTTCAAAAACTGATCACAGCTGAATTCTGGCACGGGAAGAACGGCTTGGCCAACATCGAACTGCCGCCCAGCAAGTGCAAAGCCGAT
Organism: Candidatus Dormiibacterota bacterium; assembly: GCA_035602135.1. GTDB lineage: Bacteria > Acidobacteriota > Terriglobia > Acidiferrales > UBA7541 > Acidiferrum. The sequence continues at coordinate 15,350 of DATNMX010000127.1, read as the reverse complement.
CCGCGCTTTGGCCCGGACCTCATCATCGAGATGGTGCACGCGGCGCCTCATGAAATCACGCTCGTCCCGGTCGGTCCTCTCACTAACATTGCTCTGGCCATTCAAAAGGATCCCTCGATCATATTTCTTGTAAAGGAAGTGATCCTGATGGGTGGCTCGATTACCGGTGGGAATGTGAACGCCGCCGCTGAGGCCAACATTTATAACGATCCTGAAGCGGCCCAGATTGTGTTTCAGGCCGGCTGGCCGGTGACGATGGTCGGTCTAGATGTGGGCGACAAAACATTATTCACGCGCAAGCGCCTGCAAGAACTAGGGCGCACCCACGGGCCCTTAAACGACTTTATTTATGGTGTAGCCAAGTTCATGGTGGAGCTTTCTGAAAAATTCGGCAGCACGGGTACGCCAATGTACGACCCACTTGCTGTAGGTGTGGCCATCGATCCGACCCTCGTCACCGCGCCTGCCATGCATGTGGACGTTGAGACGCGCGGCGAATTTACCCGTGGCGAAACAGTTGCTAACCGGCGCAACGAAATCGAGCGCAACGTCCTTCATGGCGATCGCTATATAATCGAAGGCCTCGAGAAGGTAACGCCGAATGCCAAAGTCTGTGTCGAAGTGCAGGCCGAACGTTTCTTGCAGCTCTTTGTTTCTCGCATTCAAGGGAAATAGAAAATCGTCTAACGAGCAGCTAGCACGCTGGTCCGTAGGTATTCGAAATGGAAAGGGAATGATGATGCAAGCCTTTGTAAAAAATTCAGCGCTGGCGATTTTCCTCGTGGTGTTCGTCGTTTTTGGGTCATCCGCGCAAACTCTGGAGCGCGGCGCCATCCGCGGTACCGTCTCCGATAACACACACGCTGCGATACCCAATGCCAAAGTGACCCTCACGAACCCATCGACAGGTTTCCGTCGAGAGCTTGCGACTAATGCCGACGGCGCCTACGACTTCGAGTCTATTCCGCCCGGCGAGTACACGCTGGTGGCGGAAGCCCCCAATTTCGCCGTCACTAACGTAAAGGGAATCGTCGTCAACATCGGCGCAGCCTTAAACATCGATGTCACGATGCCTCTCAAGTCTGCTCAAGAATCGGTAACTGTGACCGCCGAAGCCCTCGGCGTGGTTGACACATCAACGGCAGGCATTACGCAGTTGCTCGATGAAAAAAGTCTCCAGAATCTGCCGCTCGAGGGCCGCGACTATCGCGATCTCGCTCAATTGAGTCCTTCGGCGCAGGTCGTTCCCGGTTTGCGCGGCGGCATTAGGCTCGGTGGCCAGCAGAGCGATTACAACGGCCTGGTCATCGATGGTGCCGACACCACCAACAACTTCTTCGGTGAAAACTTCGGCTCGCTGGAAACCAAGAATCTTACGGTTCCCCTGGAAGCCGTCCAGGAATTCCAAGTGGTCACGAATGGCTTCGCACCAGAATTTGGCCGCGCCACCGGGGGCTTGCTGAATGTGGTCACCAAATCCGGCACCAATGAGCTTCACGGCGAAGCACATGAATATTTCCGCGGCGGCAGCCTCACCAAAGACGATGCGCTCGGCAACCCGCCCAATATCGATAAGCAAAGCCAGTTCGGCGGCTCCGCAGGTTTCCCCATTAACAAGGACCGCCAATGGCTTTTCCTCGCAACTGACATTCAACGCAACCACGGCCCGCTAACCACCAACATTTGCCACGGCGACCCTATTTGTCAGAACGATGCGGGACCCGTTATTCCCACACCCGCAAGCAGCACGGATCGCCTGCCGCCCGCTTGCGCTTCCGCCACTCCGGGTGTTACGCGCCTTCTCCCGGGATGTTATGGTGTTCCCAATCTCCACGCTTTCGAAGGCCCTCACACGCAATTCCAAAATTTCTTCAGCCTTCTTGGCCATTACGACTATCAGTTCAGTCCCGCCAACCACTTCAGCCTCCGTGGACTTGGCACCCGCAATCACACTCGGGGCTTCACCGGCGGCCACGGACAGTCCTCAACTTTTGACGCCTTCGGCGATACCGAGGACTTCGTCAACCAGGGCATCAGCGGCGTCTTTGCCCTCACCACTGTTCTCGGCAGAAAAGTAAACGAAGTCCGCGCGCTTATCCAGGGCGAGACCCGTGTGCGCCACGGTATTTTCACCGGCGCGCCGGAAATACAAATCTTTGGCCTCGGCGAATTTGGCCAGCGCTTTTATCTCCCCGCCAACAATGACAACGGCAAACTTCAGGTCCAGGATAATTTCTCGTATTCCTTCGCCAAGCACGACATGAAGTTTGGCGGGGACGTCGATTCTTTCGTCGATCGGAAGGACGTTTTCGCTGGCTGGAGTGCTGGTCGCTATAATTTTGGCTCGCTTTGCGACTTCGATCCGAGTCCCATTACTTGCGCCGCCGTACCCGTGGGCCAACGGCCGACGTCTTCAAATCCCAATTTCTTCTTTCAGGGCTTCGGCTTGAACGGTAAGGATCCTTTCACGGCTAATCTTCTGGCGCCCGCTTACCAAACTGGGCTTGGTCTCTACTGGCAAGATAAATGGCAGCTCTCCACTCGCTTAACCGTAACCTACGGCCTTCGCTGGGATGCCACCCGAAATCCTCAGCCGCAATCCCCCATTCCCGGCCAGAAGGTCTACGTCGGCGTTGGCTCCAGTAGCCGCGTCATAGCGCCACCCCAGAATATTCCCAATGATCTTGGCCAGTGGGGGCCACGCGTCGGCCTCGCCTGGAACCTCGGCGGCAGTTCCTCCCATTCCACCGTCGTGCGTGCTGCGTGGGGTCTCTATTACGCTCAAACCCCCACGATTTTCTTTCCGCAGGGCGGCGGATCGAAGAACACAACCCTATTTTGTCCCGGTAGCTTCTGCTCTCCGCCCAGCGGCGTGCCTTACACGTTCCCGTCGACTCTCTCCCAAAGCGTGAACGATTTGTGCAGCCTTTCTTCGCCCGCCATCGGATGCCCGGCAATCTCATACGTCGATCCCGCCTTCCGTAATCCGCGGGTATCCAACGTGACCGGTAGCGTCGAACACGACCTCGGCAGCGGATGGTCCGTGTCTGCCAACTATGCCTATATGCATTCGTGGCGTCTCAAAACAGGTGGCTTCAGTACCTCCAATTGGCAGCGCAATGTCGTCAAAATTGGAACTGACCAGTTTGGCCGCAGCATCCTAGCCGCAGCCGATGCCGCAGCCTGCCCGGCCACTGGCGGCTTCGGCCCGATGCCGCTGGACTGCACGCTCGCCAACTTCTCTGGTGCCGGCGAGCTCGCTAGTTTTAGTTATGGCAATTATCACGAGCTCGTTCTCGGTGCCAACAAGCGCTTCTCCCACCGCTATCAAGCGTTTGCCAATTACACTTGGTCCCGCAACTTCAGCAATGACTCCAGCGAGCGCGACACCGACACCTTTTTCGGCGCGCAGGATCCCTTCAACATCGCCATCGACTACGGCTGCAATGGCATGGATATCACTCACCAATTTAAGTCAGGACTTGTCGCTGAACTCCCGTGGGGTCTTTCTTGGAGCACCAACGTCATCTACCACAGCGGACTGGCCTATCCCGCCTACTCTCTCGTTGACATCAACGGCGACACGGTCGTCAACCAGTTCTCCAACAACGACCGTCCCGCCGTCCAACTCGCCGGCGGCCAGCCCTTTTTGCTGCCGCGCTATCCCGCTCGCCAGCCGGACTTCTTCACTTGGGATATGCGCCTAAGCGAAAACCTCAAACTAGGGGAACGCTACCAACTGCGCCTAAGTGCCGACCTCTTCAATCTAACTAACCGCGGCAATCTCTACTCCAATCCGGATAACACAGCCTTTATAAATGTTCCCAGGTGCACTGCCATCCCGAACAGCGTCTCATCGAGCTGTCCGCCTCTGACGGCCATACCGTCGCCCACCAACACACCCGGCTATCGCGTGCTGGACGAAATTTCACCGGGCAGCTCGCCCTTCGCAGTTCAATTCGGAGTCCGCTTCCAGTTCTGATCGCCGCAGATAGCAACACTCTAGCCACCGTAGCCAGGGATGATGCCGGCTACGGTTCGGCTATGGTGTCTTTCCGCATCGAGCCGAGCTCTGCTCTGCAACTATATCTTGTAACCCTATCCCCACGTCGCAAATGTCCGCTCCCACTTTCTTCTAAAGGCGCAGCTTTATCCGGAGTTTCGCGACGTCTATGCTCTCCGCGAGCGGAGCGCAACACGCCTGGCTATCGCGTGCTGGATGAAATTTCACCCGACAGCTCGCCCTTCGCGGTTCGATTCGGCATTCGCTTCCTCTGATCAAGCAGAAGCGAACGCTGCAAGTGCGGGTTCATCGCAATGGAGGAACCACCGCTCCAGAACGATGCGGCGGGAAAACCAACGGTTGGCGAACAGCAACTTTGCGATGGATTGCATCAATCGCGGCGGAAGTCGAGCACCGAGACTGAACGCCCATTCTTTCTGTGACGTGCCAAAGCGCCTGGCCAGTAGGATGCGATACGTTTCCAGTGTATCGCTGCCGCGGCTTTCTTCCACTGCGAGGATAACTTGCGCCGCCAGCAGGCCCGATTCGATCGCCGGACGAATGCCCTCGCCACTCTGCGAATACGCCAAGCCGGCGGCATCTCCGACGAGCAGAACACCATCGCCAACTACTCTTCGCGTCGCACGGCCATAGAGAAGATAAGAGTGCCCTCGCAGCGCCGCAGGCAGTTCAAACGACACCTTTCCCGTAGCCCTCAAGAAATCCAGGAAGCGGGAGACATGCTCCGGGAGTGCGTGCGGATCCAGGCGTCCCAACCCGATATTCAGAAAATTCTTTTTTCTGACGCACCATCCGTAACCCTTCATATCTGGGCAGAAATAAAGCTCCGGCATCTCGGCGCGTATGCTGCACTGTTCGCGCTGGCGGAGAGTCATCTCAAACTCCGCTTCTTGCGCCACCACGTTGATTTCCGAGCGAGCGCTTGCTCCTAAGTGCCGCGCGACCGGACAGAAATGTCCGCCTGCACCTACCAGAAGCTGCGTCTTTATTTCACCATTGACGATCCAATGATTGGCAAAACGTTCGAGACTTTTCAACGACATGCTTTCCAGAATGCGCGCTCCGCAACGCTTCAACAAATAATCGTCAAACTCGCAACGTCGAATCCCGTAGCTGATCGGGCGGCCGTACTCGGCTTCCACTTCGCGACCCCCGATGCGGCTGACGTTAAATCCGTGGATTGGCTGGAAGACGTGGCCGTTCGAATAGTCCGTGGGATCAATCTCCAGCTCTTCGAGCACTGGCGGAGTGATCCATCCCCCACAGACTTTATCGCGCGGGAATTTCTGTTTATCGAGGATTAGCGTGTTGAGGCCCGAATGCCGCAGCTTCCACGCGCAGGAGGTGCCGGCAGGTCCGGCGCCCACGATCAAGACATCACAGGAAACCATTTGGACTCCTGCTCTGTTGGCGGCTCTGGTGCATACACGTGTGCGCGGGTCCAGGGGATTTGCTGGCACGCGGGCCCCGCAAAGACCACTTGGAAGAGTTGCAGCGTCCCAACTCGGAATCCGGCAAGCGCACCGGCCAGGTAAAGACGCCAGGTCCTGACGAATTTCGGGTCGTACATTGCAGATACGCACTCAGCGCAGGACTCAAAGCGGCTAAGCCAGTGTTCCAGCGTTTTCGCGTAGTGAAAACGCAGATTTTCCACGTCCAGCACGGAGAAATCCAAGGGCTCGAACATCTCCACGACTTGGCTAAGTGCAGGCATATAGGCGCCCGGGAAGATGCGCTTTCTGGTCCACGCACTTAAGGGACGCGGTTGATTGCGGCCGATGAAATGAAGAAGCCCGCGCCCCGCATCTCCTACGGAACGCTGGATGACACGAGCGACGTCCGCGTAATGATCGGACCCTACGTGCTCCAGCATTCCCACCGACACAAACGCATCAAACTCTCCAGAAATATTGCGGTAATCGTCTTCGATGAATTCTACCTGGCCTGTCACGCCCAGTTTTTTTGCCTGCTCCCGCGCAAAGAGAATCTGTTCATGGGAAATGTTGAAGGCGCGAACGTTCACGCCGTAATGACTGGCCATATGCAGCGCCAGCGCTCCCCACCCACAGCCGGCATCCACGACCCGTTCTCCGGGCTGGAGCTGCAGCTTGCGGCAGACATGCTCCATCTTCGCGAACTGCGCCTCTTCCAATGTCGCGGACGCAGATGGAAAGTAGGCGCAGGTGTAGACCATCTTAGCGTCGAGCCAAAGCCGATAAAATTCCGTGCTCAGATCATAGTGATGATGAATGTTTCTGCGAGAGCCGCTTAGCGTGTTGGCTTGCGACCATTCTAGACATTGTGCCGCCAGTTTCGAATACCAACCTTCGCTATGAACGATCGACGTTGATCGGTAGACGCTCTCAAGCAGGGCAACCAGATCTCCCTCCACCTGAATGCGCCCTTCTGCGTACGCGTCACCAAAGCCCATGTCCGGATTGAGACATAGTTCCACTAGGGTTTGATGGTCTGAAATGAACGTGGCGGCTACAGGTGCAGTACCGGTGGGCGACACCTCCCCGCCGCTTCTTGCAACAATTCGGACTGGCGGCTTGCCTAACACCTGATGGATTCTCTGGAGCAACCAATTATCAAAGAGGGAAACGCTGGAGGGAACAGACATAGGAGACGCTCCTGTCTGGGCCGAAGTGGCTTGCGCGACCGTCGGACATCCACCTCAGTCTGCCAAAGCTAAGCGCACTACTATATACCCCGATCACCGTATGTCACGCCAATCTCAAGACCAGCCGGGATCCACCCTGGCCGTGCCGAACCGCGGCTACTTCTGCGCAAAGGCTCTGCTTGACATCGCTTACGCACAAAATAGAGACTCTCCACATTACGAACTGGCAGAAGTCGCGGAACCCTTAACAAATTAGAGACCCTTTTAACCTCAGGGAGAAAAAATGAAAACGAACTATCTGGCGGTTTTTGTTTCGGCCCTCGCGTACTGGGTATTGGGAGCAGTGTGGTACGGAGTCTTGTTCAGCAAGCAGTGGATGGCTCTCGAACACATGACCGAAGAGCAAGCGCGCAGCTTGAATCCTGTCCTGCCCTACGTGATCACTTTCGTACTGAATCTCTTGATGGCTTTTGTGCTTGCGCAGATTTGCATCTGGCGCAATGCCAACACCGCCGGGCGAGGCGCCGCGGTTGGCGTGTTGATATGGATTGGTTTTCTCGGCCCAATAACCTACACCACGCACATGTACGAAATGCGGCCCAAGCAACTATTTGCAATCAATGAATTTTACCCGCTCGTTGGACTTTTCGTGATGGGCGCCATCCTTGGCGCTTGGAACAAAAAATCCGCCTAACTTCGCGGCCAGGGGTATGACGCACATCGGCCCTGGCGGCGGCGAGAAATTTTTCGATTCGGAGGATTATTCACGTGATGCTCGCTCTAGGACTGCTCATCGGGATTGCCGTCGGAATTGTATCGGGTCTGGTCGGAATTGGCGGCGGAGTTTTGCTGGTTCCCGCTCTCATTTACACCTACAAAATGAGCCAGCACAAGGCGCAAGGAACATCCTTAGCTACCGTGCTGCTGCCCGTCGGTTTATTTGCTTTTTGGGAGTACTACAAGGCAGGCAACGTAGACCTTAGGCTAGCCCTCGTAATTGCCATCGGCTTTGCAGCTGGAGCTTATTTCGGCGGTTCCTGGGCCCAACACCTCTCCGAAGCAGTACTGCGCAAGGGATTCGCTGTGCTTCTGGCCATTCTCGCGATAAAGCTATACTTCCAATAACGGAATAGCTTGACATAACGCTGTGCCCGGATTTAGCTTCTCTGCCACTGGTCGGAACGTTTCGCCAGAGTGTTCAGCTAACGCTCAAAAGTTTTGACTTCGAAGCGCTCCGACAACTAAGGAGGAATCAATGTTGAAGCGAATGCTGGGCTCGCTAGTGGTTGTCTTGTTTCTATGTGGCGTGCCGGCTGCTCTCTCCCAAATGGAGCAGACGCCAACGGCCTACACTTATGTGAGCCAGTTCCAGGTTCCGCGCGCCCAATGGGCGCAATTTACCGAGGACCAGGAAAAAACGACCAATCCAATCTTCGAGCGCCTCATGGCCGACGGAACGCTCGTTGCCTGGTCAAACTTCGAAACCATCGTGCACACGCCCGAAGGCATGACACACGGCGCTTCATGGACGTCGACGAGTCTGACTGGCATCATGCGCGTGCTCGATGAACTTCGCAAAGTCGGACCTCGGCCTGGCCAGGTCGCGTCCACCAAACATGAAGACCTCTTGATGCGGAGCTCGGTAATCCACTCGAGCAGCGTCTCTGGAGGGAGCGGTTACCTGCGCGTGGTGTGTACCGTGACTCAGCCTGGCAAAAGTGATGACTACGTGGCGGCCGTCAAGAAATATTTGGGACCCACCTTTGAAGAGCAGTTTAAGAAAGGAGTCACCACGTATTACGGGTTTGACCAGCAGTACGTCAACACTGACAATCCATCGCTGCGCTGCCTCGTCATCACCTATCCCAACGCGGATGCCATGAACAAGTGGGCCACCGCAGTTGAGACAACCTTCGACAAAATGAGTCCGACCGACCGCAAGGGCTGGGCTGACGCCCAAGCAAATACCACTGTGCCCAACAGTCGCCGCGATTTTATGGCACGCCTCACGCACTACGCACAAAAGTAAAACGTGCATTTATTTTTCGATTGCAGTTTAGCGCCTCGCTAAGCGCGAGGCATCAAACCTTGCTGCACAATGCATCGATAGGCATCGATGCTGAGGTGGCTGTGCCTCTGAACCTATGGGCGCAGCCATTCCCGCCGTCTAACTCGTGTCTCCTCCAGACATTTCCCGCACAACGGAGCCCACGAAAGATTTTGCGTCGCCGAACAGCATCAGTGTTTTATCCAGATAGTAGAGCGGATTGTCAATCCCAGCGAACCCTGCAGCCATGCTGCGCTTGATGACCATCACCTTGCGCGCTTTATCCACGTTCAGAATCGGCATCCCATAGATCGTGCTCGTCGTATCGGTGCGCGCCACGGGATTAGTAACGTCGTTCGCGCCAATTACTAACGCCACATCGACCTGCGGAAAATCTCCGTTGACTTCCTCCATATCCAAAAGCTTCATAAGGAATGTCGGCTTCCGCCAACAGGACATTCATGTGCCCCGGCATCCGTCCAGCCACTGGATGGATGCCAAACTTTACGTCTACGCCGCGCCTTGAAAGCGAGTCGTAAAGTTCTCGGACCTTGTGCTGCGCCTGCGCTACAGCCATTCCGTACCCCGGGACGATCTGATGGCTCCCACCACCGCTATGGCATCCAGCGCGTTGGTGAGCGACATCAATGGCGTATGCAAAAGCGGTGAAACCCGTCGAATGACCTCAAAGCCAATGAAGCCCGCCAACATGAAACGTAAAGGCTGGTCAGCAGATCCATCTTCATTTTTGTTTTTCCTCCTGGACTTGCGCTGCAAGAGGTGCGAGAGAAAAGAATTCACGCACTCGGGCATTGACAACTTCTCCCCGCTGCGTCAACAACGTGTCTCGGATGATGTCATCCTGCCGGTTGAGCTGTATCTTCCCATCCTTACATGAGGTGCAGAAGAAACGCCGATATGTTCCGTGCGTACAATTGGCTGGCGTGATATGGCACCGTGCTCGCCAGATTCAGCCAGCCGATAATCGTCACGCCGTGCGCCACGATGATTTCGCCAGGTCGCGTCAATTCACAGTTTCCTCCACGCTCCGATGCCAGATCCACGATCACCGACCCCGGCGCCATCTTTGCCACCATCTCTTTTGTCACCAGGATTGGGGGCTCCTTGCCAGGAATCACGGCCGCACTGATCACTATGTCGCTTTCCGCCACAACTTTTCCCAGTAGCTCGCGTTGTCGCCGATAGAAATTCTCATCCTGCGCCTTCGCGTACCCGCGTGCGTCTTCGGCGTCTTTCGCTTCGATGGGAAGTTCCACGAAGCGCCCTCCCAAGCTTTGCACCTGTTCCTTCGCCGCCGGCCGCAAATCATAAGCCGAAGCCACGGCCCCCAGCCTGCGTGCTGTGGCGATCGCCTGTAGCCCTGCCACGCCGGCCCCAATAATAAAGACCCGCGTAGGCGTAATCGTTCCCGCGGCGGTAGTCAGCATTGGAAAAATGCGCGGAAGTGTGTCCGCGGCAAGCACCACGGATTTGTATCCGCAGATCGTCGCCATGGATGACAGCGCATCCATGCTCTGTGCCCGCGTTGTCCGCGGCATCAGTTCCACCGAGAACGCGGTCACGCCTGTTGCCGCAATTTCCTGGATAGTCTCCCGCGAACCGAGCGGACGCAAAAATCCCACCAGGGATTGCCCACTGCGCAGCAAAGACAGATCGGCGCGCCCCGTCTTATCGTTCGAGCCGTAGCACAGCACTTGCACCACAATATCTGCCGCGCGAAAGACCTCTGAGCGATCGGCGGCAATTTTCGCACCCTTCGCGATGTAGTCTGCATCCGGGTAGCCGGCCTGCATACCTGCTCCCGCTTCGACCAACACTTCGAGGCCGGCTTTGGCGAGAGCGGGAATCACCGCCGGCACCAGCGCCACCCGCCGCTCTCCAGGGAAACTCTCTCGGGGAACACCTACGATCATGAATCTCCCTCCACTGCGAAAATCTGGACCTTTGTCATAGAAAAATCTATTTCGCGGAAGTGGTTCACTCCCGTCGTAGGTCGAACCATTCTCCGCATCCGCCCTCGCCGCTGCCCAAGCAGAAACTCCCCTGGCTACTTTTACCAAGCAATCCAAAGTTCTCGCTAAAAGTTAAACGACAGAAATACTAACACGCCCGTCGAGACAATCCGAACTTCTGCTCCCGCTTACGACCATTAGGCCGTCTAGCTGAAGATCGTTCCGCAAAGAGCTATAATCGGTTTTTACGGAACGCCGCGCGTCCCTGATAACCCAGCGACACGCCGGCACGTCCAGTTAATCGTGGAGGTGCCATGCGACGCAGAGACTTCATCCGTCAGACAGCTTGTGGTATCGGAGCAGCTTGGTTCGGCTCCGCGGCATTCGCACGACATCCCTTCGCCCTCCGCGCTTTGCCTAGGAGATTCGCCGCTTCTGATACCGTGGTGCTCGGCAACACACGCATCCGCACCAGCCGCCTCGCTATGGGCACCGGCACCGTGGGTTCCGGCCATCACTCCCACCAGACCGCCCTCGGGGTTCAAGGTCTCTCCGATCTTCTGCTCAATGGCTACGACCATGGACTGCGATTCTTTGACGCCGCCGATTCCTACGGAAGCCATCCGTATGTGGCTGCGGCCATGCAGCAGCGGCCTCGCGATAGCGTAACCGTTCTCACCAAGACCTGGTCACGCACTCCCGCCGAGGCGCGCGCGGACCTTGACCGCTTCCGCAAAGAGCTACGCACTGATTATCTGGATATTTGTCTGATGCACTGCCTAACCGAAGGCGACTGGACCGAGCGCTACAAGGGAGTAATGGATGTTCTCGCCGAGGCCAAGCAAAAGGGAATTATCCGCGCTCACGGTTGTTCATGTCACAGCATCGAAGCCCTGCGTGCGGCCGTTAAATCGGACTGGGTGGAAGTCGATCTCGTGCGGATAAACCCCATCGGCTCGCATATGGATGCCGATCCCGACACCGTTGTCAGCGTGCTCCGCGAAATGCGCGCTAAAGGAAAGGGAATCGTCGGCATGAAGATCCTGGGTCAAGGAGACCTTCGCACTCGCCAGGACGAAGCGCTCAAGTATGCGTTGTCGCTGGATGTCCTCGACGCTTTCACCATCGGCGCCGAATCAAAAGCCGAGCAGGAAGATCTGATCCGCCGCATCGCCGTCGCCGCGTAATCTGGCGGCCCAAATCCAAGCTCCGAGCCTCGCAAATCCCTGTGCCAATTTCGCACACCCCGCCTTACGCTGTCCGCGCGGCCCGTCGCTCCGGCGCCGTGGACAGCCACTTATTCAGCACGCGCGTGAAGTACGGCTGCATACCGTTGAATGTAAGTCCCATTCCTACTCCTGGCTCCAGATACGCCACCGTCGCCTGCGATTCCAGAAACTCTGTCTCGGTATACATTTCGATCATCACGTTCGTCCCTTCCGGGAAGGGATTCGTAATCTCCACATAACACCCGTTTAAACTCAGATCACTCACCTTCGAGGTCGCGCGCACATTCTCCTTCTCATCCATAATTTCCGCTCTTGCGGTAAACACATGCCTGGATGCGCGACGTCGCTCGAGTCCCATCGCTTTTCCTCCCGAGGAAATTTTCTTGCTGAATTATCTTGTCTGGCTTCTCTGGTCGTGGTTTTCCATGCGTCGCAGTGCCCATACCGCCAGCGCAACATCGTCCACCACGCCGATTTTTCTTCGCAGATCGCCTAGCAATCGCGATAACGATCCCCGCGATAATCGTAGCTGCCGCGTAATTTCAGTAATCGTGTTTCCCAACCCCAGACTCCGCAGCAATATCGTTTCTTCCCCAGTGAACCGCAAAACGCAATTGGGCACCATTCGTTTTTCATTTGGGTTGTAAATCCCCGTAGAGTGTAGGCGTGAACCGTTCGCGCTTGGTTCCGTTTTCATGTTCACATCTTTCAATTGCATTCACCGCTTCCTTCACGTGATCGCTCGTTGAGTTTAGCACTCTGGCTTGCCGCATTTTGGTTCCATTCCGCACTGTTCCAAATTGCAACATCCGCGTCCGCCCCTCGCTCGCGTAATTGGCATCCTATCCCTCGCCGCCTTCTTCCCCCGGCGCCACCATGCAATAATGCCATTCCTCATCCTCGGCGTGTGCATCGCAGAACCACCTACTGCACGTCGGGCATCGCACTGACGCTGGAAAACCGCATGGCTCATCGTTAGTCGACACCCCCTGGCACAAACGCTCCAGGTCCTCGCTCTCTGTTTCTTCCATCGCTGTACCTCGTGCCGCCATTCTACTCGGGTTTATCTCAACTGGTCCCCGCCCCCTGCTTGCCATCACCCATTTTCCACCATGTCCGTCTTCCATTCCGAGGCGTATAATTCCCGCCACTAGGCAGCCCGCAAGGCAGCCACTAATCTGCGACTAAATCTGGAGGTGCCGACATGGCCAAGACAAAGCAATTCACCATCCCGGTTCAGAATCAAACTGGTGCCGTCGCTGAAATCGCGAGAACCCTCGCAAACGCAAATGTGAATATCCGCGCACTTTTGGGAACGGCCCAAGGCACAGGCGGCACGGTTCAGCTCGTCGTCGAGGATGCCAGACGCGCTAAGAAGGCCCTCGACGAAGCTGGGCTGTCGTACGAGGAAACCACAGCAGAAGAAATCGAACTGCCCAACAAGCCCGGCGCGCTCGCGCAGTACCTGGAAAAACTGTCCTCTCGAGGCGTCAATATGAATTCGATCTGCGCCATCGCTTCAAAAGGCGGGAAAAAGGCAGTTGTGGTCTACACCGCCGAAGCTCGCGCAAAAGCTGCCACCGCTACCGCCTAGCGGTGCTTAACTCCGCAACTCCGCCTCGCTTGCCAGCGCGTTGCTACGCTTGTGTTTTTAGAACCCGCGCGGTTCCCAGAAAGGCTCGCGCGCCGGAACAAACTCGATCGGCACTTCCGCCACAAACGTCTTCAGCCACCGCGCACATTCTTCCATCCCGGCCTGTTCCGAGGGAATATGCCCTAATATAATCAGCGCCTTTTGCTTGCCCTCGGTCACCGCATCCGCAACGTATTCCACCGTCTCCCATTCGTGCGCTTCGCCGATAATCAGCGCCTGTACTCCCGCCATTTCCAGTGCCTTCGCGTGCTTCGCGAATCCAGCGCTGCCCGGAGCGAGCACCAATTTGCTTACGCGCAGGTGAGGTTTCCCGACCACCCGGATCACGCGAATTTCCAGCCTCTGCTTCAAATCGCCCGCTAATTTTTCCAGCGTGGTCTCCGGAATAGCGAAGAGATACTGATTCTGCGCATCCTGATATTTCTGCCATCCCAGCGCGTTCACCATCCCGGCCGCAACGCCGTCGGGCGTACGCGCGTGCCAGTGGTCGTGAAATCGCCAAATCACCAAACCATGTTTTTCGATGAACTCTCGCTTGGCCGCCAACACCACATCGTTTTCCTTCTCCGGCAACTGATCGATTTTGTCCAAGTGATCGTAGAAAGTTGGTTCGTGTGTGATGATCAGGTTGTTGCCGGAAGCCGCGGCTCGCTGTAGTACATCGAGCGTAGCCATCATGGATACCGCAATTCCGGTTACCCGCGTCTCGGGATTGCCCGCCTTGAACGTATCCACCGTGTCGCTCCTCCACGGAATTCCCACACGCTGCTGAATCCGTGCTATCACCTCACGCGCCGTCGGGCGTGGCTCCTGCTCTTGCGCGCGGGTCGCTTCCCTTTGCCACGCACTCGCCCCTAATAAAACTATCGTCGCCCCCGCGATGCTTATCCGTCTTACACGCCTACCCATCGCAGCCATCTAGCCCTCCGCAGCCAACCTCGCGCTAACTCTTCGCATTACACCACAGGATGCAGAGCGAAATGGAACCAAACCTGGTGCAAACAGAAGTTCACCAACTTTCAATCTCTCTGTAACGACGCCACAATAAGCCTCAACTAGATTATTGTCGGTCGAACCAGAACCAAGTGCGAGTCAGGATCGACACTCTTCTTCCCGATAAGAAAGGTGACATACGTGATAAACAAGGTGGCAACTTTATTTCTGTCCGCTGCGCTAGTGGCGGGCCCCGCATTCGCCGACGAGGGTGCCGTCCCCAAAGGGGTTTCGCATCTGGACCACGTCTTCGTGATCATGATGGAGAACCACGGGTACAATCAGATCATCAACAACTCGAGCGAGCCGTTCGTCAATCAGTATGCTAACGCTGCCAATTTAGCTACCAAGTACTTTGCCGTCGCCCATCCCAGCTTGACGAATTATTTGGAAGTAATTGGTGGATCGAATTTCGGCATTCTGAATGATAACGATCCGGATTGGCACAACTTGAGCTGCACCACTCAACTCGCCTCGGGTAACCCCTCATTTGACCTGGCTCCGTACCCCCCGATATGTCCTATCGACGGAATGGGCACGGATGCTGCAACACCGGCCATCGATTTTACGAATGAGGCCAGCGACCCAAAGGGAACGATCAATATCGATGGTTATCTCTCCATCCCAGCAGTGCAGAACACCATTGGCAGGAGCATCGCGGATCAATTGTTTGAATGAATAAGTCATGGAGGAGCGCTTGGTGTAAAAAAGCTGAACTCAGCGACCACGCTGATTCAGATACAACCAAGGAGGCTCCCCCATGGAGACTATGTACTACATCGGTTTGGATGTTCACAAGAAAACGAT
>DATNMX010000126.1:0-4121 GCA_035602135.1 Candidatus Dormiibacterota bacterium | reverse complement strand
AGGACAACACTCAAGAGGGAATTGTTGACGTGGATCTCGCCGTTGTACTTGATGAAGCCCAGTTTCCGGAATTTGTTCATGAAAAAATTGACGCGGGACCGTGTTGTGCCAATCATCTCCGCCAGCATCTCTTGCGAAACTTTGGGGAGCACTTTTTGAGGCTGGCCTTGTGCGCCGTAGCGCGCAAGCAGCAGCAGAGTGCGCGCCAGCCGTTTCTCACTGGAGTTGAAGAGCTGGTCAATCAGGTCCTCCTCGACTCGTACGTTTCGCGCCAGCATATAAGCGATGAAGCGGTCGGAGAACTTGTGTTCCGCGCTGAGCGCGCGAATCATCTCGGCTTTCTGAATGACGAGTACGGCGGTAGGGGCAATCGTGGTCGCAGTCGCCATGCAAACAGACTGGCCCGCAAGGCACCCCTCCCCAAAAAAATCGCCAGGCCCAAGGATTGCCACAACGGCTTCTTTCCCGGTCTCATTGACAACAGTAAGCTTTACACCGCCTTCCTGAATGTAAATGACACTCTTCGCGGGATCACCCTGCGCGAAGACGGTTTCGTTTCCTAGAAACTTGCCAACCTTTCTCCCCAAACCGGCCGAGTCGAGAAATAATTGCACATCGAAAACAGGGCTCCGTAAATTCGCTTTTTTGGGGGAGCGAGGGGCCTTGACGGATACACGTCGAACCGCGAGTGACACCATGCACCAAAATAGCATGGACACCCATCCCGCTGGCTGTGCAATATTGAACACTCCGTGCCGATTTGCACAGGGCTCCTGTCCTGACGCTAAACTCCAGCAAATCCTTAGGATTCAATAGATTACAAGTGACCGCTAGCTGCCGCGGAGAACTTTCCGCAAGGACTGGCGCACTTCTAATCCCCCATCGTAGCTTATGAAGCCCTGCCTCCTGAATCGATTCATGAACACATTGACTCGCGGACGCGTGGTCCCGACCATGTCCGCCAGAACTTGGTGACTTAGAATGGGAATCTCAACAACCGCCGGGCCTTTTTTATCCAAGTGCGCCAGGCGCAGAAGCACGCGGGCGAGCCGTTTTTCCGCAGAGGAAGTCAGCAGGTCTGCCACGTGATCCCGGTAGCTCTTGACGCTGGACAGCAGATAGGCCACCAGGGAATTTGACACCTTATTCTTTTTGCGAAGAATTTGGAGCATCTTTTCTTTCTTGATGGTACGTATGGAGCTGGCGGTCAACGCGACGGCTGTGGACACACGAAGGGGATAGCCTGCGAGGCAAAGCTCGCCAAAAAAATCATGCGCGCCCAGAATCGCGGTAACTGCTGATGGTTGATGTTTCGTTCGGGTGGTGAGCCGCACCCCTCCTTCTTGAATGTAGAAAAGCGTGTAAGCGGGCGTACCTTGCGCGTAGATCTTTTCTTTGTCCTGATAGTGCGAGACCTTGCCGCCCAGGCTGGCTCCTGACGAGAAAGGGGCAAGGTGTGAATTCATTTTGTCCATGCGTTTCATAGGTTGCTCCACTCCTGTGGCGGGGCCACGCACATTTATGGCTTCTCCGTTGACTTCACGGACTTCCGATGGGCTTCTTGCGACCACTGGAAAGCTTTATTAGCATGTTCCAACGCTTGTTTGGAATGCTCGTGTCCGGTCTGGTGATCTTCCTTGCCGTGGTGCGCGGCTGCAGCACGGTGCGCGTGTGCAGCGAGTTCGTGGTATTCGGCAGCTCTTTGGTGCGAGTCATTTGGCATAGTGTTTCCTATCCCTGGTCGCCTCTCCATCTTGGAACAATTCGATTTTCCAGACTGTACAATAAGGAACACTCGCGCCGCGGCCACGCTTTTTCGAATCAAATGAAAATGACTGTCGCGTGGAAATGGAGTCGACTCCCACCATTGGGCCGGCAAAGCACCGTAGGCCGGCAGGTGATCTTGGCTGTTTTGCTATTTCAACAAATGCATCCGTCAGGATATCAGCTCAGAAGAACTCACCCATCTCTGGCGCGGTACTTGCCGCGGCGGGGTAAGCCGGCACGAGGAGGCCGTGCAGAATCAGCCGCAAAGTGCTCTGGTGCTGATACAGAGTGGTCGATTTAAAACCCTGCTTCGCCTGCGGGCTGATGACGACGACAGCTACATGGCCGCCACCATTGGCCAAATCGCTGGTATCCGACTCGTCGAAGACAATGATCAGCAATCCATCCTTCTGAAAAACCGCGCTGGAGATTAACGGCGCAATGTTCTGCTGCAGCCAGGAGTCAGCGACATCCAGAGCGACACTCAAGGGGGGATCGTGGGCGTCATGCAGCAGGTCCGGGACGATAAAGGAAAAGTCCGGCAACTGGTTGTTGGCCAAATCCGAACTAAATTGAGAGAAGGGGACGAGATTCTTGACCTGCGTGCTGCTAGTCGTTACATCAGTGAAATACGACAGAATATTGTGGCGCTTTGCGTAAGGATAGGAGTCGCCTCCGGTGTAGCCTACGGAAGGAATGCTCTCCGCGTAGGATTTCCAGGTCTTGCCCGCGGCGAGCAGCTCGCGAACGATGTTGTCCACACTGACTGGTCCCGTGAAGGCATCATCGTTGGTGACGATCTGCCCCGTAGTCAGCATGAAGTAGTTGCCGATCGAAGGGTGAGTGTTGGCGAAATACTGAGTGGCCAAGCCATACTGCGATGCCAGGCTGTTCAAATACGGCATGGAGGAACTTCCAATCACTTCGGAATAGCTGTGGTTCTCCTCCATAACTAGGACTACATGGCCAAACTGGGGAAACGTCCCCTGAGGCGGAGGCGGCGAACCCGGCGGCCTGGGACCACTGGAGGTCGAAAGGCCGCAACCCGCAGCTGCCACAAGCGCGAGGGCTAAAAGGATCGAACTCGCAACGCGAGTAAGAGAGATGAATCGCATCCAGATACCATGGCATCCGGAGGCTTGCGCGTCTGTGCACGATTGCACAAGTTTGTTCAGGACGATTTTGGAGCGTGGCGAAGAGAGACTGTTGCCAAAATTTGTTTCGTGATGTGGCGCTCACGGAGTAGATCATCCTGGCACTGTCCTTTGTGGGTAGGAGACGTGGTTGCCTTCGCTCTTATCGAGGGCCATCGCGACCGCCGAAGCTACCGATGAAATTGTCATTCGATTTGGTCCACCTTGGTTACAATGCTGGCATGGTCGTTCATACTTTTGCATTTCGCTGGAGGCCGGGCGTGCGCGAGGATCAGAAGGAACGCGCGCTCGTGGAAATTCGTGGATTGCAGGGGCAGATTCCAGGCCTGCTGGAGACCTGGGTTGGTGTCAACGTGTCGCCCCGCTCGCAGGGATATGGGTTTGGCGGCGTGATGAAGTTCGCCGACCGGTCCGCGTTGGACGCTTACGGAGCGCATCCTGTTCATCAGAAGTTGCTCCAATGGCTGATGCCGCTGATTGATCCGCTCGAAGTTGATTTTGAAGCGTAATGCAAACTGCGCCTCGCAGATCGCGGGCGGGTGGCGGCTAATCCTTCTGGGCGAGCAGGGAATGGCGCACGGCTTCCAGCTCTTTCTTCTTGGCTTTGTCCACTTCTGGGAAGGAAAGATGGAGTTCGTCGAGCGCCTGGATAATCGCGGAGGCCACGATCAGCCGGGTAAACCACTTGTTGTCCGCAGGAACCAGGAACCACGGCGCGTTCTTCGTCGCCGTACTCTGGATCATCTCCTCGTAAGCTTCCTGGTAATCCTTCCAGAAGCCTCGTTCGTTGACGTCGGCCATGGAGAACTTCCAGTTCTTCTTCGGATCTTCCAGCCGCTCGAGGAACCGCTTCTTCTGCTCTTCCTTCGAAATGTGCAGGAAGAATTTTCGAATCACCACTCCATTTCGAGTCAAGTACTCTTCGAACGCGTTGATGTCCTCGTGGCGCTGTTCCCAGATATGCTTCGTGATCTGTTCGTCGGGCAACCTCTCCGCTCTTAGCACGGTGGGGTGGACGCGCACGATCAATACTTCTTCGTAGTAGGAGCGATTGAAAAT
Source organism: Candidatus Dormiibacterota bacterium (assembly GCA_035602135.1). Taxonomy (GTDB): domain Bacteria; phylum Acidobacteriota; class Terriglobia; order Acidiferrales; family UBA7541; genus Acidiferrum. The sequence continues at coordinate 141 of DATNMX010000126.1, read as the reverse complement.
GCCGATCTTGCCGCGCTCAGGAATGCACTTATGCGCTCGCCAGAGGTAATCGTGGTTCAACTCTTCATTGCTCGGTGTCTTGAAGGCGTGAACGTCACATCCCTGCGGATTCACGCCGGACATAACGTGCTTGACCACGCC
>DATNMX010000125.1:0-3248 GCA_035602135.1 Candidatus Dormiibacterota bacterium | reverse complement strand
ACTGCGAGCTGCGCGGCGCGGCATCGAAATTCCCGAAAGGAGCCTTGGGAGGCTCTCCATCCCAAAAACCTTTGCACAGCGAAGCGGTCTTCTTTGAGATTGACACGAATAGTGGCGACCTGGTGCGAGTGCTCGTTCGCGATCCCGGAGGAGTCGGAATTGAGTTTTCTTTCACTGACTGGCGAATGGATCCCCAGGTACCGGATTCGCTCTTCCGTTTTGACGTCCCAAAAGGTGTGGCCATCGTGAACGGGGAATTACCCGGCGGTCAAGCTGGGGCAAATCGCTAGGCAGCCAGGCGTTCCGGTCCCCTTTCCTGCGAGGAACAGCCAACCTCCAGGGCCTTCCCCGCATATCAGCTAGATGAGGTAAACTGAGGGTCTATGGGTCAGTTCCTCTGTAGAGTGGCGGATGCCGAAGGGCGCGTCTTTTCGCACGTTGAACCCGCGAGTTCACTGGAAGAAGCGCGCCAGAAACTCGTGGACCGGGGATTGTACGTCTATTCCGTGGAATCCCGTGGTGGCCGCCTGACTGAGCTGGTTCGACAAAAGAGTGGACGCCAGATTGGTGGTTCGGAATTCCTCATTCTCAACCAGCAATTCAATACCCTCATCAAAGCCGGTTTGCCCATCCTGAAAGCGTTGGATCTTCTCTCCACCCGCGCTTCCTCTCCCAAACTCCGCCCGGTCATCACCCAGATTCGAGACCGGGTCCGTGAAGGAAAGTCGCTTTCCGAGGCTGTCGCCGAAGTCGGTGTCTTTTCCAAAGTCTATTCGACTGCCATCCTGGCGGGAGAAAAGAGCGGGAACTTGCCGGGGGTCCTGGACTATTACATTGCCTACCAGCGCGTCAGCACAGGCGTCCGCAAGAAGATTCTTGCCACGCTGGTCTACCCCGTATTGTTGATCAGCGTGGCGATCATTATTGTGACCTATCTAGTCTCCGCGGTGATTCCAAAGTTTGCTCTTCTCTACCGCGACTTAAATGTGGAGCTTCCCGCGCCAACGCGATTGTTGATTGCGCTGACGGTTGATTATCGTTTTGTCGTCTTGGGAATCGTGGCCTTAATAGCGGTGGGTGCAGCCGGTATTTTTCTCTGGTCGCGTACCGAGGAAGGGGGAACGGCTTTCGATCGTTTCAAGTTCCGTTTGCCGGTGATTGGTGACACGCTCCTCAAATTTCAAGTCGCGCAATTTTCCCGCACCCTTTCGACGCTGCTGACGGGCGGCACGCCGCTGGTGGCGGGACTCCAAACCGCAAGCGACGCCATCACCAGCAAATTGCTGCGCTCCACGGTCGGCCAGGCGACGCAGATGGTCCGCGAAGGAGAATCTCTCCACGCCGCTCTAGCTACCAAGGGTGTCATGCCGGAATTGGCGCTGGACATGATTGAGGTCGGCGAATCGAGCGGCGCGCTTTCCCCCATGCTGAACAGCGTTGCCGAGTTTTATGAGGAAGAGGTCAACTTGCGTTTGTCCGCGCTCGTTTCCCTCATCGAGCCTATACTATTAATCTTTATGGGATTGTTAGTCGCGTTTATTCTCATTTCGTTGTATCTGCCCATCTTCTCTTTTTCCATGATGGGGGCTACAAAGTAAGGGATCATGGCCACCACGGAACAACTTCCTCCGGCGCCCGGGCTGCCCGGCGACGGTGACGAACAGAGCGAACGCGAGTTTGCGCGCAAACTCGCGGAAAGATACCGCTTCTCTTTCATTGATCTCCGGGAGCAGCGGATCGATGCGGAATTGTTTCGCACCATTCCCGCGGACCTGATGTTCCGCTACAACTTCGTGCCGCTCGAACTGCAGAATAATGTTTTGTCCATTGCGGCGGCGGACCCCGGCCAGGTGCAGATGAGCGATGAGCTGCCCCTCCTGCTGGGAAAGAAACTTTTGATTCGCGTCGCTACCGCCCGCCAGATCGGCGACCTTCTGAAACGCACCGAGCAGTCGCAGCGTGTGCTCGAGCAAGCGACTGAAGCTTTCACTCTCCAGACTTCCAAACAGGAAGATGAGGGCGACGAGACGATTTCCGGCGACCGTTTGACTCGCGATAGCACCGCCAGCCCGGTCGTGCGCCTCGTGGAGACCATTATCTTCACCGCACTCGAGCGCCGCGCCAGCGATATCCACATCGAAGCGCGTGACTCCGAAGTCGCCGTCAAATACCGTATCGATGGCGTGTTGCAACATGCCATGCAGCCCATCGCCAAGGAGTGGCATTCCACGGTGCTCTCGCGCATCAAAGTGTTGAGCGAGCTGGACATTGCCGAGCGCCGCGTTCCACAGGACGGGCGCTTCCGCGTGAAATACAAGGGCCGCTTTATCGATTTGCGCGTTTCCATCATGCCCGCCAGTCATGGTGAAGACGCGGTTCTCCGCGTCCTGGACAAAGAAACGCTTTCGGAAAAATTCCAGAGCCTGACTCTGGACGTTGTCGGTTTCTCCCCGGAAGAAACCCGCCGCTTCCGGCGCTACATTCGAGAGCCCTATGGCATGGTCCTGGTGACGGGTCCCACGGGTTCCGGCAAGACCACCACGCTCTACGCGGCCATCAACGAGATCAAGACCGACGAGGACAAAATCGTCACCATCGAAGATCCGGTGGAGTATCAGCTCCGCGGCATCACGCAGATTCCGGTGAACGAGAAGAAGGGTCTCACCTTCGCGCGCGGTTTGCGCTCCATCCTGCGGCACGACCCCGACAAGATCATGGTCGGCGAAATCCGCGACCAGGAAACCGCCCAAATCGCCATTCAGTCGGCCCTCACTGGCCACCTGGTTTTCACCACTGTCCATGCCAACAACGTGACTGACGTCATCGGCCGCTTCATCAACATGGGCGTTGAGCCATACAACTTTGTCTCCGCTCTCAACTGCATCATGGCCCAGCGCCTCGTTCGTGTGGTCTGCGAGAACTGCAAGAAGCCCAAGAGATATTCTCCCGAGGAATTGAAGGAAGCGGGCCTCGATCCTGCTGTGTGGGGGAACGTCACGTTTGCCGAGGGCGCCGGGTGCCTGGAATGCTCGGGCACCGGTTATCATGGCCGGACTGCGATTTGCGAATTGCTCGACCTGACCGACCGCATCCGGGAAATGATCGTGGATCGCCGGCCGACTTCGGAGATCAAGCGCGTCGCGTGCGAAGAGGGCATGATCACTCTTCGCGAAAGCGGGCTAGCCAAGATTCGTGCGGGCATCACAACGGTGAAAGAAATTAACAAGGTGACTTTCGTTGAGTAGCAC
>DATNMX010000124.1:0-53742 GCA_035602135.1 Candidatus Dormiibacterota bacterium | reverse complement strand
TAGCACAGCATTCGGCGCGGCAGCGGATGCCTCGCCAGCCTCCGCAGTCGCCTGTGAAGAGTCCCCGGTTTGTACGGCCAGAAAGGCCAGAGCCAAATGTGCAGCCGGGGTGTGGCGGTTTCGAAGATCCGGCGCAAACAGCGCAATTTTTTCACGCGAGCTGTCGGCAAGCTGTTCGAAAGCGGAATCACCGAATCCTGTTTCCCGTATTCCAAGGATTTGTTCAGCTCGGGCCTGGTCCATGGTTATTGCCTGCGCCCAATCTTCGAGCGCGCCATCCATATCCCCGTCAATGAGCTTCGCTTCGCCACGACGAACGAGGGCCCTTAAGCTGTGAGCATCAAGACGCAATTCCTCTTCAAATTCCTGGCTTGCTTGTGCAAACTTACCTGCACGTAAATAAACTTCACCCAACTCCACATGCAGCCCGGGACGATTTTTTGATGTAGCCAGGGAATTCTGAAAATGCATCACGGCAGACGGCCACTCGCTGCTCGCTGCATAGCTCTCGGCCAATAACTGCTCGGCACGAGACGAGCGGGGGGCCGCTTTTTCCAGTGCGAGGACTTCCTTTTTTCCCAGTCCTTCATAAGCGTGCCCCAGAAGGTAGAGCAGGTCCACGTTGTGAGGTTCCAGCCCCAGTGCACGCCGAATCGTTACGACTTCCGCTTCTAGATCACCCGACATTTCTTGGGCTGTCGCCAGCCAGGAGACGATGTCCGTCCGATTAGGTTCTGCGCGGGCTGCTGCTTTCAAATAAGGAATCGCCTTGGCTCCTTCACCCTTCTTGCAATAGTCCACGCCCAGGAAAAAATTCGCGCCGGCCAGCGTTGGTTTAATCTCAATCGCTCGGCGAAATTCAGCTATGGCTTCTGGGATGCGATCCTCGAGCTGATAAATCAATCCGAGGTTCATATGCACCTCGGCGAATGCTGGTGCCGCCGCAAGGATCGTCCGGTATTCACGCTCTGCTACTGCGTAATCCTGGCGACTCTGCGCCTGCTGGGCAGCAGCGAAGTGGGCGCGTATCGCTGAAGAGGAGTCGGTATCAGCTGAAATGCTCTGCGCGATCGACGCCGGCGAGGCCGCAGCGGATAGTACGAGCATTGCGAACAGTATTTGTAGCGACGAAAGGGCAGGAATCAGCCGGCTGCGCAAACCATTCACGCTTCTGGCGCGTACACGAAAGTTGTACGGGGTTCTCACGTCACTGGTGGGGATCGAACGCGGTGCTTTTGTCTTTTTCCAATTTCGAGAGCTTCTCAAATTGTGCTAGTTCATCGGCGCTGGCCTTGGAATCATGCATATCCCGGTAAACTTGCGCTAATAGATAGTGGGGAGCTGCCGCAGCGGGGTCAGTATCGATTGCCACGAGAAACTCAGCTTTAGCTTTTTCGGCTTGGTGCTGGCCTTGATAACATTTCCCGAGCAGCAAATGCACCTGCGGCATGCGAGGCTGACCTTTTTGGGCAATGCCAAGATAACGAAGCGCTAGATCAAAGCGCTGCTCGTGAACAGCGATGTCACCAAGGTATAGGTTGGTCAAAGCGTCGTTCGGAGCTTCCTGCAGTGCGTCCTGGAATTCCTTCTCGGCGGCCGCCATCTGGTGTTGCACCCAGTACGCGATGCCCATGGCATAGTGAATGCCTTGCGCATCTGGGCGTTTCGTGAGCGCCGCTTCGTATTGCTTGATGGCCTCTGGGTAGCGCTCCTGGTCTGCATAGACTTCCCCCATCAAGGCGTGCAACTGAAAGGAGTCCGGATCGAGCGTCTTTAGGGCGTCGATGGCCTGTACGGAAGCATTCTTGTAAATGCGCGCAAGTTGGTAGATGGCGTCTGCATCTTTAGGATTTTCAGCGACTACCCGGTGCAGTTGCGAGATGGCTTCCTCCATGCGACCCGAGGATTGCAATGCTAATGCCAGGTAGTAACGGGTTCGCGGGTGAGGATTCGCGGTGGCTAATTCTTGTTCAAAGCTACGGATAGCATTACTGAGGTTGTTGGCCCCGAGATAGGAAACGCCCAGGAAAAAGTTGGTTTCCGCATACTGAGCATCGCGAGCGAGAATTCTCGTGAAGATTTCGATGGAATCAGCGAATTTAAGTTCGCTCTGTTGCAACACGGCGAGCCGCTTAAGTGTTTCTAGGTCTTGCGGAGCAAGTACCAAGGCTCGCTGGTAGATTTTCTCGGCGGCTGTGTAATCTCCTGTTTTTTCCTGCGCGCGCGCTTCATCGAGTAAGACTTTTAGCTCGGTCTGTGCTATCCCGACACGCGGAGTTGTGCCGACTAAAATCAGTATCAGGGAACAAAAAAGTCCGGAAGTCCGGGATTGGAAACTTGGGCCGTGCCAGCACAGCAATAGTTCCAGAACTCGTTTCGCGCGTCGACCTAGGAAACGCTGATGTAGCACTCCGCCCCAACCTCCCACACTTAGCGAGAGTTCGAAATCGATTATACCAACCCGTTACGATGAGACGCTCGAAAAAGATGTCGGGAAAGCGATTGATTTTTGCCCGCGAATCGGAGCGACTTGTGCTGCTCTATGTTTCCGTTTTTTGTTAGGTTCTAGCGACAACTGGCTAATGTATTCGGCGGACCGCGACGAGAGTCGTGGAATTCGGCGCCCCGGAAACTGTGCGGGACCGAATCAGAGCCTCAAACCAGATATTCTCAGAAATGCTATCCGAGGGAGAAATGCCAAGCGCGCTCATGAGTTGACGACGATTTTCCTCGTCCGCAAGGAACCGGCCCGCTGCTTCCGTTCCCTCCTGCTGGAGACCTTGCAACGCGAGCACGCTTCCGTCGTGGGTCGCATTTGGAAGAAGAGAAATCGTAGCATAATCTTCTCCCATCGTTCCTGTCCACCGCAGGCCCTCATACTGTGGCTGTTCACCGCGTTGAGGGTTTTTGTTCACAAATACTTTGGCGCTCTTACCCACGACGGTCTCACTCTCACGGAAGTTAAGCTTGTCCTGGAGAAGCGTAACCCACGGATTAGAGCCAGGGCTTCCTATGAAAATGTAATTGTTGTGGTCCAGGTCGCGCATTCTCAGGTCCCGCGGATAGCGTACGGACACCTGCGATTGCAGTGCGCCTGCCATTTTGAACAGCGAGACGACGTCCGCTACATCCGCGAATGAAGTGAGCGTTGAGTTCGAAATATACTCACTCAGGCGAATATCTGCTTTACGCACCTTGCTGTCCGTCGGGCTCCGTAGAAAATCCCGGCGGAGATACTGGTCGAGAGATCCTGGCTGACTGGTGAGGATACGGGACATTCCATAGTTGCTGTCGGCTACCACAATAATCGTCTGGTGTCGCGCATCGAAAATCTGAGAAGACGGCCAAGAAAGAGAAGCGGTGCCTGGCACCGCGGCAGCCGTCCGGTGCGTGATGACGCGATACGAAAACGCTGCGCACAGCACGGTCAAAATGCCGCATAGGGCCCAAGGAACTATCGCTCGGCGGCGCCAAGCCAGGACTGGAATCGCCGTAGATGCGATTGCTGCGGGGAGGCTGGCAGGTTTCAGAACCGTTCTGAATACCGGGGCGTAGGAACCCTTGGGTATGTCCAGTATGAGCGGTTCATTATGACCTTCTTCATTGAAATATTCATGAAGTTTCAGGCGCAGCTGCCGAGCGTGTACCCGGACGGAACTATCCTCCAGGGGGCTGTAATCGGAGGGTTTGTGGAACAGCGCGTTGCCGATATGCTGCTCGGTTAAATCGTGCGCATGCCCGTGGATGGTTTGCTCGGTGACATACTGCAACAAATCCCTGAGCCGAGTGCTTTTCTGGAAGGCTGTACTGGATACAATTCGCCGTACGAGCTGCCAACGCTCGTCACTAAGGAGGTCGTCAGTAGCGGCTGGTTGTGAAACCGACGTTTGCGGTGAGGCCATACTCTATCAATTATTTCGATTGAGCAACGTGATTTTATCACAGAGCTTTTCCAAGTCAAGTAACTAACATCCTTCTTTCCAATGGTTTCGCGTGATTGAAAGTTATCGCGCGGATAAGAATGCAGGTGAATCACAATGGATTCACCTGTGAGACCCTTTCCTTGGAGCGTCAAGAAGTCAACCATCCGCTCACGCTAGGTGGATAGCATAGAACGCTCCATGGAAACTGCAGGCCTAATATCGGTTCGCTTGGGTGGTAGCGGATCCTACTAAAACGAGACAGGCGGTTTAGATATGATTCCGGTTCGCGACGCCGGAAATCGCACCTCCGATAAAGCAACTCTTAGTTTTGGCTGTGCTAAAGAACGAGACATCGTCCAATTAACAGGGGGAAGCAAACAGGTATGGCCTACAGTTTCATTTCGCGGCGTCGCTTTATCGAGAGTTCTATTACGGGTGGACTGGCTGTTGGTCTTGGATGGGGAGCCGAACCCTTACGCGCAGCCGCCTCCGCCCTGTCCCCTGGCACGGATGGCTTGACGTTACAGGTTACCGGCGACGCCACAAAGGGCTACGGTATCGCCTTTTTTTTCAACGGCCAGCCCATTGCCCGACACAACCAGGGAGGAGAATTTTCGGCGGTCTTCCAAAACGAAGAACGCAGCCTGGAAGATCGTGTTAACGATTGGAAGGCGGCCTCGTGGACGGGCGATACCGCACACGTGACCCTTGCTGGTGAATGCAAGCTCAAGAATCTAAACACCACGGTGTTTGTGCACGTGGACTACGAGCGAATCACTCCCCGTGTGGTGCGAAAAAAGATCCGGCTGCGCCAAGCCGATATGTTCATGCTGTTCTACCAGTTGAGCAATCGTCTGGAACCACAGGAGAGTCCCGCAAAGCTGTGGAGTTTCGATCAGTTGGACTGGCACGGCGGGGCGTTGCACGAATATTTTCCAGCCGCCGGGTTCCGAAGGAAGGATGGTCTCTGCGTTGGCTTGCTGACGGACTCCGGCTACCGCAATCAATGGACGCGAATCGTCCGTCGGGACGGCAGGCCTGTGAAGCCTGCGCCACGGCGCATTCCGGATGCCAATCTTTATTCCGCTTCGTCGCCCGAGGAGCGCAGCAGCGGCAATTTCTTTGTCCAGCAGACTTTCGGTGAGGTTACGCAGCAGATCGTGGGAAAGCATACTGCACAAACCGTGATGTTGCCGGAGATTTCGTCTTGGCGAAAACTTGGCGAGGCCACTCTGGACGAACGCGATGGTGTGGCCATCCTGTCCACAGGAAGTACCGAAGATGGGGTGCTCATTCCCTTGGCGACAGGAGGTTCCGCGGTGCTTTCGGTGCGCATGGAATATCGTTCGACTGCTCCGGTGGCACTTGAGGTTTGGAGAGTGGATGGGCAGTTGCACAAGCTGGACGACATCACGCTTTACAACGATGCCGTACCTGCATCACCCGAAGCATGGTCCGAGTTTCAAACGACGGTGTTTGTTCCGGGCTTGCAAGGATATGGCAACGCTCTCTTCCTTTCCGTTGCTCCTTCGGAGCAAGCCACGAAAGTGGAGATGCCAGCGGGATTCGCGAAGATCGAGGTGCGCGGGCTGCAAGTTCACCGCATTGCTACCCACGGCGAACCATACCATCGGCTGGAAATGGATCACGCCGCGGAGAAAACCGTATTTGTGTTTGCGGATGAAACGATACCAGACACGGTCCGAGGTCACCGGCTTGCGAGCCAACTTTATCTGGCTGAAGGTCTTGGTTTCAAGGGCGGGGAAACCGAAAAAGTAGTTTACGCTGACCTCATGGCCCTTTGTTGGATAGCCGGACCCGAGAGTTTCCGGCCGATCCTTGCACCGAGCATCTGGTATTCCGCGGCCGGTGAGATGTACCTGCGCGATAGCTTCTTCGCGCTGAACGGGATTCACAACCGGGAATTGAATGAGAACGTTTTTAACCTGTGGGGCGAAAATCAGGGAGCGGACGGGTCGATCAACACGCTGGTGGAACCCAATCTCGCAAACGTAGAGCGCAAATCGAACGATTCGACACCCCTTTGGTTACTGTGGGCATTCTTGAATCGTCGGCGCTTCGGCACCAAGTTGCCGATGGAAAAGGTGCGGAAAGCGGCGGAATATTGCCTGCAAACTTATGATGCGCGCCGCGACGCGGTTTGCCGGGCGCAGTTCGTGATGGGCCAACTCGACGTCATCCGGTACCCGGAGGGCACGTCCGCCATTTGTGAAAATCAAGGGATGCTGGCGGTCACACTGAGAGTGATTAAGGAATTGCAGATTCCTGGAGTCAGTGAAACGCTGTCCGAAGAGCATCTTGGCCGGGCGGAGGCACTCTATCGCAGCTATTACGACCCCGCGCGAAAATTCATGCGTCCGGCGAGAGACATCGCGGATGCCATCGGATTTGCAGAGATTTTTCCCGAGTATCTCTCCCTTTGGCTATTTAAGAGAAAAATCCTGACGGACGAGATGGTTGTGAACCATCTTGATCGCATTCCCGTGATGATGCCAAGGAAAGATTGCCCGTATCCTGAAGCGGGTGGGACCGTGCGCCCCATACTGATCGGACTCTTGGAAGGAAGAAAGGGGTGGAGCTACTTCGACAAGAACTGGCACCCCATGGTCAGTGATTCCTTCGCATTGAATTACGCAAATCGCGGCATGGACGGCATCTATTACAACGGCGGAAGCTGGATGCGGATTGAAATCTGCGGTTATGTTACCGGTAAGGTTCACGGATGGAGCGGCGCCAGGAAGGCCATCGCGAACCGGCTATGGGCGGAACTCAATATTGCCACCGACTTCCCGACCAGCCAGGAATACCTGGCCACCGACCCGGCGCACGCGTTTTTTGGCTACCATCGCGTCTTTGCGTGGAATTCGTTTATTCTTCAGGCGCTGGAGCAGGCAGCTCTCCGCAACCCAGAAATGGATCCTGACCATTTTACGAATCATGCGAAATCCTATTTTTCATAGAGATTTGCCTGTCACCGAGTTAACTTACTTCTTTTCAAGATTGTCGTGAACTAGGAAGGCTTCGCGCGGAGGTGAATCACAATGAATTCACGTGTGACACCCTTTCCTTCAAAGGGCACATAGGTCGACTATGCCTTCACACGGCCTGCATAGTATAAAAGCACTAGACTTCAGGGCAGGTCTTAATCCAAGTCGCTTTAGGTGTTCAACTTAGAGTGCAAGAGATTAAGTCTGATTCAGGGTGGTGGGGAGAAAAATCAGTGAAAAGATCCATCTATGCTCTTGCGTTTATTCTGTTTGTTTCAACGATACCTCTTCACGGCCAGACTTCTGACGGGAGCATTCAGGGAACCGTCACCGATCCAAGCGGCGCTGCCTTAAGTGGGGCCACCGTGACCGCTCGAAACTTGGACACCGGTCTCACCAATTCCACGGTGACGACTGACGCCGGTCTTTATTCATTACCTAACCTCCCTCCTGGGCGTTACTCCGTGACCGTCGAAGCAGCCGGCCTCAAGAAATACGAACGGGAAGGTGTCACTGTCCAGACGGGTGGCACCGCATCGCTGGATATACAGATGCAACTCGGCTCCGTAAGCGAGGCCGTAACCGTGAATGCAGACGCCACCCAGCTGGAAACCTCGACCTCCGACATCGGTGCGACTGTGGCGAGAACTTTGATGGCGAATCTTCCACTGGAAGTGTCCGGAACAGTGCGCAACCCAGTGCAGTTCATTACACTCGTACCAGGGTTTGTGGGAAATGTGGGGAACGACCCAGGGAGCAATTCAACGGACGACTTCAAGGTGAATGGAGGCCAGGAGGGCGGCACTGACGTGCTCGTCGACGGCGTGTCGATTTCTTTGGTTTCGCCCAATACTCAGTGGAACAAGGGCGTCTCGACGGAAGCGGTGCAAGAATTTAAAGTGCTGCAGAGTAATTTCTCGCCTGAGTATGGTGAATCCGGCGACGGGATCGTAAGTCTCACGCTAAAATCTGGTACCAACCAATTGCATGCGTCTGCTTATGATTTTCTGCGCAACCGCGCGCTGGACGCCAACAGCTGGAAAAACAATACCCTGGGCCAGCCTAAGTCAGTTAATACGCAGAACGACTTCGGCTTCACCGCCGGCGGTCCCGTGTGGGCTCCACACCTTTATAACGGAAAAGACAAGACCTTCTTCTTCTTTTCCTACGAGGGATTTCGGCTTCGAAATGGTGGCACTGGCACGCCTTCCGTCCCGAACGAAAATTTTCGCAGTGGCAATTTCTCGGTTCTCTGCGATAGCTACGCCGCCAATGGACTTTGCAACGAAGCGGACCCGAAAAAGCCGAATACGCAATTATATGACCCCACCACGCATAAATTCATCCCTCAAAACATGTTAGCTAACGATCCGAATTTCACGCCGAGCGCGGTGATGACTAAGGTATTTGCGCTACTTCCTCCCACCAACGGCAGCACCTCCAACAACGTGATCGACCATACCCTCTCGAGTACGACCGCAAATCTTTTTGATGTCAAGATTGATCACATCATCTCGGAAAAGCAGCGGATTTCTGGCGGCTTTGACTATGACAATACAAAGACGGGCAGTATTTCCAGCTTGACACCCATCTTTGGGTCGAGCTTGCCGCAGAACACTCGGTATGCGCGTTTCAGCCACAATTACATTTACAGTCCAACCATCGTCAACCAATTTCTATTCGGATTTAGCCGCCGCTTCCGCGGTGAAATCGCCAATAGCCTGGGTCAGGGATATCCGGCAAAGATCGGTCTCACCGGGGTGCAGAACACCACCTTTCCATGCATGAAATTTACCGCCAGCCCTTTCGGTTACGAAGGCCTGCTGAACAACTGCGGAGATTCGGAATTTGTAGACAACGTTTACCAACTGAATGATTCTGTCAGCTGGATCAAGGGCAAGCACAATGTAAAGTTTGGCGGAGGGGTTCGCATGCTGCAATTTAACGTGCGGCGGCTGACTCAGTCTTCCGGCGAATTCGATTTTAACGCCGCTCAGACCAGCAGCACAGGCACCTCGACGGGAACGGGTGGAGATCCGGTAGCGAGCGCACTGTTTGGCCTTTCGGACACGACGACACTGAACTACGGCGCGTTTAAAGGTGTGCGATACAAGGATTTCTACTTTTATGCCCAGGACTCCTACAAGCTTAGGCCTCGCCTAACTTTGAATTATGGCCTGCGTTACGACCTTGACCTTCCGGCGGCTGAAGCGTTCGCCCGATTTTCGGCGGTGGACCCGACGCTTCCCAACCCGGGGGCCGGAAACACGCTTGGCGCTTACACCTATTTCGGATCTGGTGCTGGCCGCAACGGACTGAAGCGTCCCCAAGACACCTTTAGGAAGGCGTTCGGTCCCAGAGTTGGCTTCGCTTACAGCATCAACGACAAAACAGTGCTGCGCGGGGGTTATGGCATCTTCTACGAGCCATTGAAAGAGGGATCGTTTGCTGACCAGGACGGCCTGGGATTCTTCAACCGGCAGACGGTTGACGTCACCAATGGAGGTCCTACCCTACTTGATAAGGGCGTAACACGCATTTTCCCACCCTTCGGACCCTTGACGCCTGATGCGCAGAATAACCAAAATGGAGTGATCCTCGTGCCGCGAGGCAGTGGGCGGCCCGCAGACATCCAGACTTGGAATCTCGACGTACAACGCCAGATCACGGCCAACATGATCGTTAGCGTAGCGTACGTGGGGTCCAAGGGCACGCACTTGCCGGCATTGAACATCATTCCCAACCAGGTGAATCCATCGTTCCTCTCGCTTGGTAACGAACTGAGTATGAAAGCCTCATGTTTGGCAAGCAATGCTTGTCCTAAGGCGATTGCTGCTGGTGTCAAATTGCCGTATCCGGCCTTTACAGGAAACATCAATCAAGCCCTTCGACCGTTTCCTCAGTACGGCAACTTTAACCAGGAAGATAACTCCTTCACCCCGGATCGCACTGGCAACTCCACTTATCACGCCATGCAGTTGCAAGTGGACAAGCGCTTTTCGCAAGGGTTGAGCTTCCTCGTGTCTTATACCGTCTCGAAGAACCTTACCGATGCTGACTCCGCGGGGCCCGGCGTTTCCGGTTTCATCGGCACAAATAGCTTTGTCGGCCAAAATTCATACAATCGTTCCGCTGAAAAAGCCGTTAGCCAGCTCGATACGCCGCAAAGTCTTGTGGCCAGCTTCTTCTATGAATTGCCAGTTGGGCATGGCAAACGGTACTTGAACGAGGGTGGAGTGGTGGACCGTATCGTGGGAGGCTGGTACGTTTCCGGTATTGCCTCCTACAAGTCTGGAACTCCCACGACGGTATATGGGCCCTGTAACGGCACCGCCGGAGATGTCTTATTTGGTGGTTGTGCATCTGCGGGTACCGGAATTGCCCGAGTCAATGTCGTGCCCGGGGTGGCCCAAACAAATAAAAGTTCGAATTTCAACACCAGCACCACGCCATTCTTCAACCCCGCGGCTTTCACACTCGCGGCGCCCCTGACGTTTGGTAACGAACCGCGCTCCCTCTCTCGCGCTCGAACCTTTGGCGGTCGGAACGAGGATATTTCTTTGGGTAAGAAGACTCGCCTGTTCGGTGAAAAGGGAACCATCGACTTTCGTGCGGAATTCTTCAACATCTTCAACCGACACATCTACCAGGCGCCCGGTGGATTTGCGCCGAGCTTAGCTAGCCCATTCCTGCCTGTTGGCGCTAAGGATGCTAAGGGTAATGTTGTATGTTCGGGGCCGTTCGCTTGCGGCTTCGGCGCAGTAACCGATGCGAGCGGTCCGCGAACCATTCAATTCGGCTTGAAGATTGTTTATTAAATCGGAAAGTCGCTAAATCGCTAGATGGATTCATTCAATCGGCGTCGCTTCATGAAGACGCTGCTGGTCACCGCCGCAGGTGTGGCCCCACCTTATCTAGGTTTACCCAGAGAAAGCCCGTGGCCGTCCTTGGCGTCGGACGGCCCATCGCTGCCCACAAATCTTGAACACGGAGCTCAGCAACTCCGCATATCGCCAATCGGCTCCACGCTCACCTTTCAGAATTTCCTGCGTGTCGGTAACGAATGGAAACCAGCAACTTTGGCCCACAACCCATTCGTAACCGGCGGCTCCTTTGTGCTGGTCATCTCGCGTCTCCGGCGCCAAGGTTCAAGTATTTTCTGCGAAGGCGATGGTAAAGCGGAAGGCCTGGACGGCCAAGAATTGTCTTACAACTGGAACTCGGAAATCAGCGCGGTGAGCCAGGGTGCGGATGCGCCCTGGTTCAGGTTCCGCACCACGCTGCATCTACCCGCGCCCGTGAGGCTACGGCAAGAAAAACAGATCGAGCCACAGATCCTCACGTGGTTGAGCTCCACCTCGACCCTTATGGAGGGTCAGTCGGGAAGCTGGCGACGCGTACTCCTTCCTCAGCCAACGAAGAACTCCCTCGCCACGTATGGCAACGATCTCCCGGCCCTTTATTTTCTCGATCAGAGTGTCGGTGTCGAAACCATGATGTATTTCGATGTTAGTGAAATGGATTGGATGTCGACCCAGAATCTTCCACGCTTTCTGGTATACCGCTGCTCCAGCCTTTCGCGGATCGAACCGGACGGCACCCAGCGGCTCGGAGTGGGATTACTCGCCGAGCAGTCGACTGGCAATGCTCTTCCGGCAGGGGATGTGCGATTCACTTTCTGGTTGTTGCAGCGACCCATGACTCGTTTGCTCACCGAGCAGGAATCGGTGACCCGCTGGATGCAAGCGCTGCTTCCTCTGTTTGAGGAAAAGCTCGACTGGCCGGCTTGTGCCACTAGCTGGAAGGAATTTGCGGCAGGTACAGTGGAAGACTTGCAAGACAAGAGTTCAGCGCAGATCACGGTCAGCGGTCACACTGGGTTGCGTGCTTATGTCAAGGCTAGTTCCCGGGTTTGGAACGATTCAGCAGATAATTTCGAGCTGATGACCATCGCCGATGTCCTGTGGCCGTCGCTGCTGTATCTCAAGCTGCATCCCTTGCCGAGTTTCGAGCAGGAGTGTAAGGACCTTCTCGCGGATCTTCCCAGCTTCTATCGTCGAGACACGCATAGCATCAGCAATGATTTTACGCGCAAACCCGATGAGAGAGCCGACTCCTGGTATCCGTTTGAAAATGGCCTGGTCAAGTATCCGATGATTGGAACCTTGGCGAAATGCAAAGAAGTCACCGATCACTTTCTGGACGCTTTCGAGACTGCCCAGAAGATGGCCCATGAGTACAATTATCTTTTCCCGATTTATTATCAGGTAGCAAGCCTTCGTGCCGAGGGTGCCGGAACGAATTACGCCATCGGTGGTCTGTACGCCTGGGCCGGCATTCTCGCTCAGCGTCTCACCGGGGAAGAGCGCTATCTTAAAGAAGCTCGCCGGGCCATTGAAGTGATGTATACCGTTCCCGCTGATCGTCTCTTCCATGAGCCTCAGGAACTTGCTTACGGCGCGCTCGCTGCTGCTGAGCTCGGAATGCGCGATCAGGCCGCTTATCTGCTTTACGAACAGCTTCGCATGTTTTATTGGTATTCCGATCCCAGTCAGAAATCACATGACATCCGTGGGATGGTGCAGGCCGCAGCCTCCATTTTATACCCCGCATTCAAGGAAAACGTGGAGGCCATCCTGCCATGGACGGGAATTATGAAGCGCGGGATCGTGTTCGATGGCCTGCTGCGGTTCATGGACCAACAACGCCGTAACAACTTCTATTTTTTTGAAAACTGTTCCGAAAACCGTCGAGGGAGTGCTTCAGCTTTCATTCCCTTTGAAAACCTCGGCACGTTGGAACTTGGCGGCATGACCGGAAACGTCGGGAAGGAAATTTACGGTGCTGGCGAATCGTTGTGGATGTATCTCATGTTCGAAGCTCTCGGGCACGTGAGCGACCGGGAACTCATGCTGGTCAACCTCGATTTGCTGGACGCCGGCAGTGCCGAGCAATTTCCTTCGCGCCAGCTCAATTTCATCTTGTACAACCCGACGGGGTCTCCGCGGTCTGCCCAGATCACCATTCCGCCTGCGCAGAGAAGCAAGGTACGGCTTAGTGAAAACGGGAAACCTGTCGGCGACAAGCTGGAGGTTCAAAGCCATGCATTCCTTCGTCTGGTGGCGGATTATTGACGAGCGAGTTGCATTCCCCCTCTCGATAATTTTTCTAGCTGAAAGATGCCACGGCCAGCTGTTGGTCCTCAAACACTTCGAACAGGTTTAGCACGCGCACCAACTTCAATGTCTGCAAGGCAAATTTGGAAGGATTGAGCAACTTCAGGGATCCTCCACGCTGTTTGGCTGTGGTGAAGTAGCGCACCATAAGGCCGATTCCACTCGAATCGATCATGGGTACGTCCTGCAAATCCAGCAAGAAGCGGGCTTCACCTGTATTGAGTAATTCAGTAAATGTTTCGTTGATTCGGTCGAGTCCCTCGCCCAGACCCAGCCGGCCACGGAGCTTGATGATCTTCACTTGTGACTGAGTACGAACTTCAATTTCCAATGTGTGCCCCTTCTCGAGATGCTCTACGAATCACCGGGATACTTGCGTTGACACTCCCTCGTCTGCTACAGTCCGCGCTCAACTTAGAAGAATCGTAGCTATTTTGCAAGAGAAGACGGCTCCCTCACGTTTTGCCCGGTTGCGATCGCTTTGGACTCCGCTATGGATAGTCAGTGGATCGATTCTAAAATTGACTTGGTCGACTATTCCACCAAGCTGCTTGCGTCCCAGGAAGTCATCCCGCGCGCTCGGATAACCGCACGCATCATTGCCGACCTGCTACCCGGGGCAGCGACCAACGTCTACGTTCTTTCCTCTGTTGCGGGGGCTGAACGGTGGGTGCCCAAAGCCACTGTCGGCGAAGTGTCCGTGCAGGCATCGACCGTCCCGGCGATCTTGGGCAATCTAAGTGAAGTACTGGCTCAGAATAAAATCCTTCTCCTTTCCGGCAAGAATCTGTTTCGTGAGAAATACGCCCATCTTGACATTCGCCGCACGCTGCTTTCGCTCGCTTATCTAGCTTTGCTCCGAGGCGACGTGCTGGCCGGCGCCATTGAATTGCTTGGCTTTGAGAAGGAGATTACCGAAGAGCAGCTTCGTGCGCTGATTCCTGTGGCGAAGGTGGCCGCCGCTGCTCTGACGGCAGCCCACAATTACGAAAAAGAACGACATGACACACTGACTTCCATTAGCCGCCTCACGCAACTCTACGACCTTGAAAAAGTATTTGCGTCCACATTGGAAATGGATGAGCTCCTGCCCATCATCGGTGCTAAGTTTCGCGAGGTCATGGAATGCGAAAGCATAAATCTCTGGCTTCTGCTGCCTGACGAGAGTTTGCAGCTAATGCACCAGGCCGGGCTTGATTCAACTACCCAGGCGGGTAGCAGTCAGAGACCGGGCGAGGGCCTAGCCGGCGATGTTTCCGACAACGGGGAAGCGGTGCTGATTGACCGAGAAGAGGACGAACGTCTAATTAAGCGAAACGCCGGGGTCTCTGAGGGTGGCGTCCGCTCGCTCCTGGTCGTACCGATTATGGAGAAGGAATCTTTGGTAGGCGTGGTCGAAGCAGGGAACAAGGTGAATGGGACTCCCTTCGATGAGGACGATCTGTTCGCTCTGACTAGCCTGTCCGGAACTGCCTCCAGTGCCTTGCATAATGCAAGCCTGCTAATGGCTGAGCGCAAGGTTGAAATCCTGGAGACGCTCGTGACTGTAAGCCACGAGATTACCTCCACGCTAAATCTGGAGCGGATGCTGCAAACCATCGTGAATGCACCGCAGGCGGTGATTCCGTATGAACGCGCTGCCATCGTGCTGGAGCAACGCGGCAGGTTTAAGTTGAGCGCAGTGACCGGCCTCACGCAGCTAAACACCGATGCACCCGATATTGCGCCACTCAATGAAATCCTGCAGTGGGCCGCGCTCGCGGAAGAGATTCTGCACGTGCGACAACACGGGGAAGAGATCGATACGATGCGCGAGGAGACGCGGGCCAAATTTCATCAATATTTCCAGAAGACGGGAATGCGCGGGTTCTACGCCATCCCGCTTAACGACGACACGGGGCGTGTCGGTGTTCTCAGCCTAGAGAGCAGCGATCCCGACTTTCTAGCCCCCGTGCACATAGAAATTCTGCAAGTGTTAGCAGGGCAAGCCACTGTAGCTCTGCGCAATGCCCAGATGTATAAAGAAGTGCCATTTATTTCCGTGCTTGAACCTGTATTGGAAAGAAAGCGCAAGTTCATGGCCATGGAAAAGAAGAGGCGCGCTGCAATTCTGTCTCTCGCGGCAGCTGGGGTGATTTTTCTGGCGGTCTTTCCTCTCCCTATGCGTTTGGATGGCGACGCCGTGGTGGCGCCGGTGCGGCGCGCCCAGGTACAGCCGGAGTTCGAAGGAGTTGTAGGCAAGGTTTATGTTCATGAAGGGCAGTCCGTAACCCGAGGACAGGTGCTGGCAGAAATGAACGCTTGGGACTACAGGTCGGTGCTGGCCGCAGCGGAAGCTAAGTTCCAATCGGCGCTGTTGCAAATGAACCGCTCGCTTGCGACCAACGACGGCAGCGAGGCGGGAATCCAGAGGGTCCAAGCTGATTATTGGAAGGCTGAAGTCGAACGAGCACGGGAATTGCTGGACAAAGCACAGCTCCGAGCACCGATCGACGGCGTCGTGTCAACGCCCCACGTCGAAAACTTCTCAGGGCGCAGACTTCAGTATGGGGACAGTTTCGCTGAAGTCATAGACGCGTCCAGTACGGTTATTGATGTCAGCATCGATGACACAGATGCCGGTCTCCTTCGTTCCGGCTCAAAAGCGGTCGTCAAACTGAATAGTTATCCCACACGTACGTTCCATGGAAATGTGGTGGTGGTTAGTCCCAAAGCCGAACTGCAGGGAGACTCGCGGGTATTCTATGCGCGAGTCCTCGTGCCAAATCAGAACGGCTCGATTCGAACGGGCATGGAAGGCCGCGGAAAAGTTTCGGTCGGCTGGTATCCCGCTGGTTACGTGCTATTCCGACGGCCAGTCGCCTGGGTGTATTCACGGCTGTGGACATGGTTCGGATGGTAAGGATGTATCGAGTGGAATCCATGAAGAAACTTTTGCTCATTGCATTTCTCGGAGCGGCGATTCTTGCTGGTGGCTGCGGGGAAAAGAAATCTGAGTCTGCCGCAGCTGCTCCTCCATCTCCCCCCGCCGCACCGATCAGTCCGTCCAGTGAACCCAAAGTGGACGACTTCCTGACGGTTTCGGGCCCGCTCATCGTAGAGCACCAGGTGGATATTACCGCCCAGCGCGATGGCGTCGTTGCCGGCATCTCGGCTGAAGCAGGCTCAAGCGTAAGAACAGGCACGCTGCTTGCACGCCTTGACGACCGGCAGCTGTCAGCAAACCTGGAGGCCGCTCGCGCGAAGACCCGGAGCGTCGAAGCCGACCTGAAGAATTGGCAGGCCGAAGGCGAGGTCATGCAAGCCGATTATATGCGTGCGCAGAGGTTATGGAATGAGAAACTCATCTCCGAAGAACAACTTCAACACGCAAAGTTCAAGGCCGAGTCCGAACAGTGGGACATTCGAAGAGTGCGAGAACTGTTGACCACATCAAAAGCAGAAGAGCGTTCACTCGAGCTGGAATTCGAGAAGACCCGGATCACCGCCCCATTTGATGGCCTGGTGGCCCGGCGCTATATCCGAACCGGACAGGGAGTCTCGAGAGGGGACCGGCTTTTCTGGGTGACCGCCGGAGCTCCGTTGCGTATGCGATTTACTTTGCCCGAAAGGTTTGTCGGCCACCTCAAAAGGGGCCAAGAGTTGCCACTGACATCGCCCGACCTGCCAGAGGAAAAGCATACGGTCAAAGTAATTGAAGTGAGCCCCGTAGTCGATCCATCCAGCGGAACTATTGAGGTACTGGCCGAGCTCGTGGGAGAGCGGGGCGCATTGCGACCCGGCATGAACGCGACCGTGCGTCTTGGCAATTACCGATGAATATTACGGAAGCGCTTAACGCAGCTCTGCCAGAGATACCGGCGCGCACCATCGCGCAACGTTATCCCCGTATGGCTCCGGATGCCACCTGCAAAGATCACATTGAAGACGGCAGGGCGGTAGTCCGCGTCTACGTACCCAGTGCAGAAGCGATGTACAAGTTCCCTCCGCAGAACTGGGCGCTCATCCAGCTCTTTGACGGAAACCGGTCTTATGAGGAAATCGCTGCACTTTATTCCCGTCAGACCAGAATTCAGTACAGCACAGAGACTATTCGCGAATTCGCCGACGACCTTGAGGCAGCAGGCTTCTGGTACAAGACCCCGCAAGAAAAGAACATTCTTCTGATGCAGAAGAGCACAGAGGAGCGCCGAAAACTGCTGAAATCGAAAAGCAAGTACGGCGATCTGTCGCTTTTCCTCTTTCCTGGAGTCAATCCCGACAAGTTCCTCAACTGGTTGTATAAATTCACACGTTTCATCTACAAGCCATGGTTCACGCTGCTCACGCTGGGGTTTTTCGCGTTCACGGCGGGTATCACCATCACCCACTGGTCGGACATAGGCCGCGACACTCTAGAATTTTACAACTTCTCGCACAAGTCGATGTGGGACGTCATCCAGTTCTACCTGTTGGCGGTGGTGGTGCTCGGGATACACGAGCTCGGGCACGGGCATGCCTGCAAACATTACGGGGGGCGTGTGCCCGCGATGGGATTCGCACTCATTTACCTGGCGCCTGCTTTCTACACAGACACCACCGAAGGTGATGTGAAAGGTACCCGATATCAGCGTTTGGTCATTTCCTTGGCTGGCGTATGGGCTGAATTGATGGTATGTGCCATCGTCACGCCCATCTGGTGGGGCACGCCTCCAGATACACCTGTCCATAACGCCGCATACATCCTCATGCTGATTACGGGCATTTCTGCGGCTCTGGTGAATTGGAATCCGCTAATCAAGCTAGATGGCTACCACATGCTGTCTGAAATCCTCGGCATTGTGGACTTGAAAGAGGCTTCCACCGCCTTTGTCTCAGCTTGGGTTAAGCGCCATATCTGGGGCCTGCCGGTGGAAGTTCCGTACGTTCCCAAACAACGCCGGTTGGGTTTCGCCGTGTATGCCATCCTATCGGGCTTGTATAGCTATGCGGTCCTTTATGTGGTGGCCCATTTCGTGGGAAATGTCTTCCGCAACTTCAATCCCGAGTGGTCGTTCATCCCGGAGATAGCCACGGCGGGAATAATCTTCAAGTCTAGGATTCTCACATTGGTGAACTTTATGAAATTCGTCTATCTGGACAAGAAAGACCGTGTGCGCGGTTGGTTTACGCCAACGCACTCCTTGTGGGTAGCAGCTGGAGTAGTCGTATTCTTGGTGCTTCCCCTGTGGCATGAATCCGCGATCGGGCGCTTCGTTCTGGAACCATCAAAGCGGGCCGTTGTGCGTGCGGTTGTACCCGGAATTGTATTGGAAGTCTATACGGACGAAGGAAAGCTTGTTGAGGCAGGGGCGCCTATCGTGCGGTTGCGCAACTTGCGCTTGCAATCGAATCTGGCACGCAGTGAAGCTGACTACATTGTTGCCTCCGGGCGCGCCATCTCGGCAGCGCTACACTATGGCAACTTTGGTCCCGTAGCCCAGGAACGGGAACGCCTGGCACAGCAAACGCACGAGCTTTCCTCCGAAGCGGCCCACTTGGAGCTCAAAAGCCCTATTTCTGGAGTAACCCTCACTCCGCGCATGAGCGATCGTGTAGGAGCTTATGTCACCGCGGGTACGGAGCTGGCCGAGATTGTGGATTTGAGCCAGCTGCGTGCTCGCATCTATGTGTCCGAGCATGACATGTACAAATTTCGAGTGGGTTCCGGAGCGCGGTTGCAAGTGGAAGGTGTCTTTAAAAAGTGGGACGCCCAAGCTGTGGCCATTGCTCCCATGTCTTCCGAGATGGATCCTGGGCTGGCCGGCCAAATCCAATACAACGGCCTGCGCCCACCCAACTTCTACCTAGTCGATTTGCTGGTAGCCAATCCAAACGGAACGCTCAAGCCGGGAATGACCGGCACAGCTCGGGTCTACGCTCGGCGGAGAAGTCTTGCCGGGTTCACATGGGAGGAGATAGCGAATTTCTTCGGCAGAAAAGTGTGGTAGAAAAGAAGGCTGCCCCATAGGCAGCCTTCCGACTTCCTCGGAATCTTGATAATTATTGAACGATCTTGGCCAGTTTCCCCATCTTGCCAAGTTTGCCAAACTTGCCGAGCTTCCCAAAGTTATGGGCCTTGCCCAACTTGGCGAGCTTCCCCAACTTCGTGCTTTGCGAGCCGCTTGCGCCTGCGCCGTCAACTAGTGGCGCGCTGGCAACGTTGGCCCTCTTCGTAGTCTTGAGAGTGCTAATAAGCGACTTTTTCTGGATGGACATACCTGATCTCCTTCTCAGTGAATCTTGGATTCCGGCTCCCCCGGTTCGTGCCAATCTGTAGTGCACACGAATCTCCAAACTTTATCGGTTTGAATTTCCAAAAGCTCACCATATAAAATCAATAGTTTACGAACACTAGGCAAATGGCAACGTAGGGC
This sequence comes from Candidatus Dormiibacterota bacterium, assembly GCA_035602135.1. Classification (GTDB taxonomy): domain Bacteria; phylum Acidobacteriota; class Terriglobia; order Acidiferrales; family UBA7541; genus Acidiferrum. The sequence goes on along the minus strand of DATNMX010000124.1, from coordinate 34,240 downwards.
GGAAACGGTTAAAAATCAGCCTTCGGGTCAAATTTTAACCAGCAATGGGTTAATTTTTAACCATTCTAGAGATTGAGCTTGCGGCACAGGTATTTCATCCGCTGTGGGTCGATCTGCAACAGCGCTGCGGCCGCCGATTTCTTCCCCCCGCTGCGCCGAAGGGCAGCGCTGAGGTAGGCGGTCTCGATGCGCTGCATCTCCGCGTCAAAATCCACACCCTCTTCCGGGATCAGAATTGCTTCGTGACTGGCGGCGCTCGAATAGAGGAGCATTTGAGGTAACTGTTCGGCGGTGATCACCGGACTGTCGTTCATAACCACCAAGCGCTGAACGATGTTTTCCAACTCCCGCACGTTCCCCGGCCAGGCGTAGTCCTCTAGGATCTCCATCACATCGGGCTGCATCCGTTTGACGGGCTTTTTGGCCGAAGCGCAATAGATGCGCAAGAAGTGGTCCACCAAGAGCGGCAAGTCTCCCTCGCGCTCCCGCAGGGGTGGAATAAGTATTGGTACTACATTGATCCGATAATACAGATCTTCGCGAAAGCGGCCCTTACGGACCTCATCTTCGAGATTCTCGTTGGTGGCGCAAATCAGCCGAAAGTCGATCTTCTTTGTCGACCTCCCGCCGAGCCGCTGTACGGTGTGTTCCTGAAGCACGCGCAAGAGTTTGCTCTGAAGATTCGGGTTCAGCGTGGTGATCTCATCCAGAAACAGAGTGCCGGTATGAGCGGTTTCGATGAGCCCCGATCTTGCCGTATCTGCGCCGGTAAACGCTCCCTTTTCGTATCCATATAGCTCGGATTCGATCAGCGTCTCGGGTAGAGCGGAGCAGTTCAAGCAAACGTACGGCTTCTCCGCTCGGCTGCTGGAATGCACGATGGCCTGGGCGATCAGTTCCTTGCCCGTCCCGCTTTCTCCACGCAAGATCACACTGGTATTGCTGCCTGCAACCGCTTGGATGGCCTGGTAGACCTTTTGCATGGCCGCGCTCCCGCCAATGAGGGAACAAAAGGCAGTCTTGCTCTCTACCTGCTCCAGCAGCCGTCTTCCTTCCATTTCCAGTGCGCGCTTCTCGATAGCTCGGATAAAGACGATCTCCAGCTGCGTGTAATTCACCGGAGCCAGGAAAAACTCGTCGGCGCCCGCTTGGCTGGCTCTCAGGGGGATACTGCGATCCTGGGAACGGGTCATCGTCACCAGGACAACGTCATCGCGGATCGCGCGAATCTCCTTCAGCACATCGATCCCGTCCCTCGCGCCTTCGCCGATGCTGTCCAGATCGAACAAGATCCCATGAAGATTGGGGTCTTCCACAAGGGCTTTGATTTGCTCTTCCGTGCTGGCTAGAATTGTTTTGAAGCTGCTGGCGAGAGCGCGACGCATTTCGGGAAATACGGATTCATCCACGGTGACAACCGCAATCGAATATAGCTCCCGGTTAGGCTCGTTTCTGTCGGCAGGCATGGGCTTACTGGAGTGGGATTATAGGAGAAGGCTCGCGTAGTTGAAAGGAATTGTAACCGGATCGGAGGCTGCATTCTTCCAGAGAGGTGTTGCGAGGATTATGCAAGCGGTGACTTTAATAACCATGGTGCCATCGATCTGCTCATCACTGTCAACGATGGTCCGCCTCTTTTGCTCAAGAATACCGCGGTCCACGCCCGAGAAATCCGCGCAGCTTTTCCAGGAGAGTCGCGGGGGTAAAAGGCTTTGCGAGAAAGTTCACTCCGTGTCCGGTCTGGCCGGAGGCGAACAGATTTCCGGCAAAAGCAGACATATATAGGACCTTCGTAGCTGGTCGTAATGTTTGCATTTGCTGAGCGAGTTCGGTGCCACTCATTTCTGGCATTCGAATGTCGGTAATGAGCAAATCAATCGATCCTGGAAAATCTTGAGCGAGCTTCAAGGCGCGCCGACCGCCATCAGCAACAATTGTGGTGTAGCCGGCTGCTTCCAGTACTGCGCGCATCACCTCTACGATAGCTTCTTCATCGTCCACGATCAGGACGTGAATGTTCCTGCTAGATGGCTCAAACTGCTCTTCGTCGGCCATGGCTGGAACAACGTCGTTCTCAAATTGAACCATTTCCTTTTCACCTTCTACATAAGGGTTTGACGGTCGCGAAAAGATATACGTCCGGAACTCTAATAAGACCAATAACTTGGCGAAAAAGCGAACGTTAATGCCGTAGTGGGCGTGGAACGACGGCGGCGTTCCGCCAAACCATGTTCATCCTACGCAACCTTCTCGAGGGGTTTCTGGACGATAAGGAATTGCATTGATAGCCTGCGAACAGGAGATTGGACTGGCCAAACCGCCCTGATGGAACCACTTCTACAAGTGCGTGATCTGCGGGTCAGCTTTTTTAGCGATAGCGCCCCGGAAATCGTCGCTTTGCGCGGTATTACCTTCGACATCTATTCGGGGGAATGCGCCGCGATTCTGGGTGAATCTGGCTGCGGCAAGACAACTGCAGCACTCTCCATTCTGCGTCTATTGCCACCAGCCGGTCGCTTCGTAAGTGGCTCCATACTATTTCGTCGACAAGAGCTTATCGGGCTTTCCGAATCTAAATTGCAAGAAATCCGCGGCGCAGCGATCGCCATGATCTTTCAAGAATCAGGAATTGCATTAAATCCCTTCTGTCGCGTGGTTGACCAGGTGGCGGAAGTGTTGCGGGCTCACCAACCCTGGACCGTCGGGAAATGCAGAGAAGAGGCGGAGGCATTGCTTCGGCAAGTTCACTTGAAAGACGACGGTCGATTAGCGCAGGCGTACCCGCACCAACTGAGCGGCGGAGAACGTCAGCGCGTCCTAATTGCACAAGCCATCGCATGTCGCCCTGCGCTAGTCCTCGCGGATGAGCCGACGGCTTCGCTAGACACAACGGTGCAGGCGGACATCCTTCAGCTTCTAAAGGAGTTGAAGAAAGAGCAGAACATGTCTGTTCTCTTAATCACTCACAACCCGGCCCTCCTTCCCGGCCTTGTCGATCGGGTTCTGGTGATGTACGCAGGCCGAATTATCGAGGAGGGTGCGCTGCGAGAAGTGATGAAGAATCCGCTGCACCCTTACACCCGGTCACTGCTTGCATCGATCCCTCACCCGCCTGAACTGCAGCATCCCCGCCTAGAAAAGCGATTAGCTGCAATCCTTGGTGCGCCGCCAGATCCATCGGTATTGCCGCCAGGCTGCGCTTTTGCGCTGCGCTGCCAAAACCGCATGGAGCAATGCACCTCACAAACGCCGCAGATGGAGGAAGTCGAATCAGCGCATCGCGTGGAGTGCTTCCTATATGCCCGCTGATAAGATCCGACAAAGGCAGGAGTTTATTCTGCAGGTCGAAGGACTTTGCAAGAGCTATGAGCAGCGAGACGCGCTTTTGCGAGCAAGGTCTCGCATCGTCGCTCTCGACAGCGCCAGTCTGCGTATCACGGCCGGCGAAACACTTGCACTCGTGGGAGGCTCGGGCTCAGGAAAATCCACACTTGCGCGCTGTCTTGTGCGGCTGGAGGAACCGGACGCGGGCGAAATTTGGTTCGAAGGTAGAAACGTTTGCGCGCTCGGGCGAAGTGAACTCGACGGCATCCGTCAACGAATACAGATCATTTTTCAAGATCCCGCAACGTCTCTCAATCCACGATTTTGCGCCGCTGATGTCGTTGCTGAGCCACTTTTGATCCAGAAGCGTGGCACGCGCGCTGAAATCCGCCGCAGGGCACTCAACTTGATGGAGCAGGTGGGTCTTCCCACGGAATGGGCGACCCGTCGTCCACTTGAATTCAGCGGGGGACAACGGCAGCGGCTTGCCATTGCCAGGGCCCTCGCCCTAGAGCCCCGTATTCTCGTCCTCGACGAGGCATTCTCAGCTCTCGATGTCTCCGTGCAAGCGCAAATGGTGAATCTTCTCCTCGATCTCCAGCAGCGTTTTACCCTAACCCTCCTCTTGATCACTCACGATCTGGCGCTTGCCGGACAACTGGCAGATGAAATAGCGGTGATGCATGGAGGAAGGATCGTCGAATGCGCGCCAACCGCCCAACTATTTACCAACCCGGCGCAGCCAGAGTCACAAGCGTTGCTTGCGGCGCTGCCCGTCGTAGAGACTACTTAAGCGCGGGAAAGTTCGAGGTTGCCCTTGCGGTTTCTTGGCAGACGTCTCGTCCATGGACTGTTTCTACTCGTGGGGAGTTCTGTTCTCTCATTTCTCCTGTTGGAACTTGCACCTGGCGATTTTTTCGAAGAAATGCGCTTGAACCCCCAGATTTCACCGCTAACCGTGGCCGCCCTGCGCCATCAGTATGGGATGGACCGCTCGTTACCCGTGCGCTATCTCTTGTGGGTGCGTTCGGTAATGAAGGGCGAACTGGGCTTCTCCTTTTCCTATAATTTGCCAGTGAGCGGGCTCCTGCTGGTTCGTGCTCGCAATACTCTCCTTTTGACCGCTACGTCCGCACTGTTGGCTTGGATACTCGCTTTGGCCCTCGGAATCTGGGGAGCCGTGCAGCCAGGGGGTTGGGGCGGCCGAATGTGCGGCGGCGTTACATCCTCCCTGCTCGCAATCCCCGAATTGCTTATGGGGCTCGCTTTGCTCTCGCTCGCAGTGCGCACCGGTTGGTTCCCGAGCGGAGGACTAGAGTCGTTAGGAGCACAAGAGTTGAGTCTCTGGGGTAGGCTGAAAGATGTGGCGTGGCACATGGCTTTGCCCACCGCTGCGCTCACGCTTGCCGCTATGCCGGTCATCACTCGCCATGTGCGTTCCGCCATGGCCGAAGCGCTCGAGGCGCCATTTCTCCGGGCGTTGCGGGGGCATGGAATCCGTCGTTCCCGGCTGATTCTTACTCATGCATTGCGAGCGGCATCCAATCCTCTGATCTCCCTGCTTGGCCTCTCCATCGCCGGTTTGCTCAGCGGCTCCTTGTTGATTGAAGTCTTGCTGAGTTGGCCCGGACTGGGTCCCTTGCTGCTCGAAGCGATTCTCTCGCGCGATATCTATGTCGTCATCGGCACGGTCCTCTGCTCGACCGTATTCTTGCTCGCAGGCAATTTTCTCGCCGACTTGCTGCTCTATGCGAGCGATCCACGAATGCGAGTGTCCTAAACAGTGAAGAAACGAGCTCGATTTCGTTGGGTTCTGGCGCCCGTAGCTGCGTTCCATGTGCTCATTCTCTGTCCGGGTTTCTTTGCGCCGTACGATTACGCAGAGCAGAACCGCGAACTGCCGTTTGCGCCGCCAACGCGCCTTCATTTCGTCGATACGCTTGGTTCATGGCATTTCCGTCCGTTCGTCTATCGCTGGAGCGCACGCGAGGATGTTTTTGCTGCCTACGCATACCAGGAAGATCGTGCTCGAAGCTACCCGCTGCGATTTTTTGTGCAAGGAGCGAGGTATAGGATCGCAGGCATTATTCCATCATCCTGGCATTTGCTTGGCGCGGACGGAGAGGCGCCTGTATTTCTTTTCGGAACTGATAACTTCGGCCGCGATCAGTTTTCACGATTTCTCTATGGCGGGCGAATTTCCCTGCTCGCTGGCCTTTTGGCAGCGCTGATTTCACTCACCGTGGGGGGAGTCCTGGGCGGCCTCTCAGGTTTTTACGGAAAGTGGCCCGATTCTGTAATCATGCGCATCGCAGAACTGTTTTTGACGCTGCCGTGGCTTTATCTCTTGTTTGCGGTGCGCGCGTTCCTTCCGCTTGCCATTAGTCCGCAACAGGCATTTCTTTTGCTTGTGCTTGTTATTGGATCTATCGGCTGGGCGAAGCCTGCGCGGTTAGTGCGTGGCCTCGTACTCAGCGTGCGCGAGCGACCGTTTGTTTTGGCCGCAAGGGGATTCGGTGCATCCGATATTTATCTGTTGAGACGGCACATCTTGCCCGAGGCGTACAGCGTTCTGCTAACTCAGGCCGCGATCTTGGTGCCGCAATTCATTCTTGCAGAAGTCACGCTCTCGTTCCTTGGCCTGGGTGTTGCGGAACCCGCGCCGAGCTGGGGGAATCTCCTGTCCAATCTGCAGAAAGTTAACGTGCTGACTTCCTACTGGTGGATGGCGATTCCGGCGCTGGCCCTGATTCCAGTGTTCCTCGGCTATCACTGGCTGGCAGAGGGCTTGCAAGCGAAACTCGGCGTGGCGCCACTATGATGAGGTATCCAATGACACGGCTTCTGAAATGCGGTTGGGTGTGCGTGATTACCGTGTTCGGAACGGTACTCCTCACGGTGGCCGCAAGCTGGAGTGCAACTACCGCGCTCGTGAAAGAAGAGCTTCTCACGACGACGAGCGGCATCGGCCCGTCTGGCGGGCGTTTGGTTGTCGCCTTGCGCGCGGAACCAAAGACGCTGAATCCACTGACCGCAACCGACGCGCCGTCGCGGGAAGTGCTAGGGCGTTTGCATGCTGATCTGATCCACATCAATCGCGGCACACAGAAAACAGAGGCCGCGTTGGCAAGATCGTGGAAGGTTTCGCCGGACGGACGAAGCTATACGTTGGAATTGCGTAGAGGCATTCGTTTCTCGGATGGTCAGCCGTTCGATGCAGACGATGTTGTATTCAGCTTTCAGGTCTACCTCGACGACAACGTTCATTCTCCGCAGCGTGATCTCTTGGTCATCAAGAACAAACCGATCACGGTTGTAAAAATCGATTCCTACACCGTACGCTTCAATCTGGCCGAGCCGTATGCTGCAGCGGAAAGACTGTTTGACAGCGTGGCCATTTTGCCACGGCATTTGCTCGAGACCGCGTACAAGCAGAGAGAGTTGGCACAAACATGGAATCTGGCCACTTCACCGGCCCAGATGGCAGGCCTAGGCGCCTTTCGTCTGAAAGAGTATGTCGCTGGGCAGCGCGTAGTGCTTGAAAAAAATCCCTATTACTGGAAACAAGATTCCAGACACAACCGGCTGCCCCACGTGAACGAGCTAGTATTTCTGTTTGTGCCAAGCGAAGATGCGCAGGCGCTGCGCTTCCAAGCCGGAGAAACGGATATTCTAAACCGAATTGGCGCGGACAATTACGGTTCGCTTGTAGCCCAACAGCAGAATCGTAGATTTAAATTGTACGACTTGGGACCAGGCCTCGAGGACAATTTTCTCTTCTTCAATCTAAATGATCTCAGCAACAAATCATTGCCACAGATTGCGCGAAAACAGGAGTGGTTCAGAAATCTGAAATTCCGGCAGGCCGTCTCGGCCGCGGCGGATCGTGAAGGGATAGTGCGGCTAGTGTACCAGGGCCGGGCCACGCCGCTGTGGGGAAATGTGACGCCAGGAAACAGGCTTTGGCTCGATACGGCTCTCCCGCACCCGTCGCGTTCTCTCGAACGTGCTCGACAATTGTTACGCGAAGCGGGCTTTTCGTGGATGCCCGACGGCGCGCTGATCGATGCGCTTGGGCAAAGGGTGGAATTCACTATCGCCGTGAGCTCGTCCAATGCTCAGCGGAGCAAGATGGCGACAATTGTACAGGACGATCTGAAACAGCTCGGTATGAAGGTTCAAGTGGTCCCCCTGGATTTTCGCGCCCTGGTGGACCGTTTGCTGAAGAGCTCCGATTACGAGGCCTGCATGTTCTCGATCGGCAGCGGAGACGCTGACCCCAATGGGGAGATGAATGTCTGGATGTCAAATGGCTCAACACACCTTTGGGATCTGGGGCGCAGCAAACCCGCTACCCCGTGGGAATCCGAAATGGACCAGTTGATGGAGCAGCAGTTGACGACGCTGAAGTATACCGCCCGAAAAAAGCTCTACGACCGCGTGCAAGAGATTGTGGCGGAAGACCTTCCCATCATCCCCCTGGCAAGCCCTAACATTCTTGTGGGGGCGAAATCCAGCGTCGGTAATTTTCAGCCAGCAATCCTTGATCCATACACGCTTTGGAATGCTGACGAACTCTATGTGAACTCGGATGCACTAGCGCAGGTCCGTTGACAAATACTCTGACAAAACCGCGCGCGGCAACTAGCCATGCCTGGACGGATACAGAGCTTGTGCACAAGTGTCTTGAAGGCGAAGAAGAGGCCTGGAACGCGCTGGTGGATAAATACAAGAGGTTGATCTATTCGGTTCCTGTGAAATATGGATTTTCGCCGGACGAAGCGGGGGATGTTTTTCAGTCCGTCTGTCTGGAACTACTCACCGAGCTGCCCAAACTGCGCGAGCCACGCGCTTTGCCGAAGTGGATCCTGCAGGTCACCTCACATAAATGCTTCCACCGCAAGCGCCAACAGCTTCGCACGAAATCGCAAGACCTGGAGGAAATTGAACCACCCGCTGACCATCGTGTTGTTCCTGTCGATCAGGTGATCTGGCAGACCCAGCAGGAGCAATCGTTACGCGACGCCATGGCTCTTCTGCCGCCACGCTGCCGCGAAATGATTCAGATGCTGTTCTTCGAGACCCCGTCACGAGCCTACCTCGACGTCGCCAAAAGCCTGGGCATTGCCATTGGCTCGATTGGATTCATCCGTCAGCGTTGCCTCGATAAGCTCCGGCGCGAGCTGGAGAAAACAGGCTTCGCCTGATGCCTCCGGCCACTGAGAAACTTCCCCAGGAGCGCCTTTTTGCACAGCTAAGCAAACTCTCAGACGAGCAGAGTCGACAGAAATTTATCGCGCGGCACGCGGAGTTACGGAAAATGGCCGTAATTCAGCGCTTGGCTCGTGCCGTTCTTGAAGAGGTCCGTGTGGATGCGCAGCGGGCCCTGCGACTCGCAGAAGCAGCGGTCCTCATTGCGCAAAGAGTTAGGAACCGAGATGCTTTGGCACTTAGCCTGCGGGCCAAAGCAAATGCTCTATATGTAGTTGGAGATAACAAGACCGCGCTGGAGTTCCATCATCAAGCGCTAAAGATCTTCCGCACCTCGCGCAACCTGCGCGAGGTAGGGCGTACTCTCAGCACTTCGACCCAACCGATGATTTTGTTGGGCGAGTATGAACCGGCGTTTGCCGCAGCCAGGGAAGCCGGTGAGATCTTCGAGCAGCTCGGGGACGAACGCGGTCTCATTCACGTTGAAAACAACGTCGGTAACATTTATCACCGGCAGGATCGCTTCGAAGAGGCACTGGCCTGTTATGAACGAGCTTATCAGCGGCTATTGCCGCACCGAAATGCCCAGGAGTTAGGCATTGCTCTCACCAACATAGCCACTTGCCTGATTCCTCTCAATGATTTTCCACGCGCTTTAGCGATTCATCAGCAGGCGCGGCAATATTGTGATGAGTACGGAATGCCGTTGCTCAAAGCGCAGACTGATTACAACATCGCTTATCTTTACTTCCTGCGCGGAGACTATGGCTTGGCGATTGAAGGTCTCCGTGCCTCGCGGGAGGCCTGTAAGAAAACCGGCGATGCCTACCATCTCGCGCTCTGCCATCTCGACCTCTCGGAAATCTACCTTGAGCTGAACCTCAGTTCCGAAGCGGAGGAAACGGCGCGCGAAGGGTTTCGCCAGTTCCAGAAACTCAACATGGGCTATGAGGCCGCAAAATGCCTGGCGAACGAAGCAATCTCCATCAGTCAGGAGGGTCAGGCACTTCGCTCCCTCGAACTCTTTGGCCGTGCGCGCGCGATGTTCGTTCGCGAAAAGAATATGGTTTGGCCGTGGCTGGTGGATCTTTACCAGGCGCTGGTGCTGTTTAATGAGGGTCGATACTTCGAAGCCAGGCGACTGTGCGCCGCAGCCTTACAGTTTTTCGCGGCATCAACCATTACAGGCAAGACCATCCTATGCCACCTGCTGCTCGCACGGATTTTGCTGCGCATGGGAGAACCGCAAGCCGCGAAGCAGGAGTGCGAGCGCGCCTTGCACCTTGTTGCGAAGCTCGAAGCGCCCCTTCTGCGCCACCAGGCATACTTTCTATTCGGTCAAATCGAGCAGAGCCTGGGACGCCGCGATTCTGCGTTCGAAGCATATCGGATGGCGCGTGCCGCTCTAGAAGCACTGCGCGGGAGTCTGCACGGTGAAGAGCTAAAGATCGCCTTCATGAAAAACCGTTTTGAAGTCTACGAGGCACTAGTCGACCTCAGACTGCCCGAACGAAGGGACCCCGCTGTCGCAGAAGAAATCTTCGGCTACATCGGAATGGCGAAGTCGCGAAGTATGGCGGAAATGCTCCTTCAGCACAGCCCGGGACTACCCGCAAAAGATACTGGCGAAAGCGATCTCGTCGGCAGGATCCGTGACTTGCGCGAAGGATTGAACTGGTATTACCACCGGATTGAAATCGAACAGCTTCGTCCCGAAGAGCGCACCACCGAGCGCCTTGATCGATTGCAGCAGCAAGTGAAGGAACGAGAGATCGATCTGGTGCGTGCGCTGCGGGAACTTCAAGTCTCCTCAACGGAAACGGCGACGCTTCCCAACGCGGGACAGGTCTCCCTCGAGGCCGTGCAGGCCAGTTTGCCGCCGGACTCCATGCTGCTCGAATATTTTTCAGTGGGAGAAAAGATTGTGGTGGCGCTTGTGAGCCGGGATTCCCTGCACATCGAGCCGGTCACCCTGACGTCACGGGTAAGTCATCTCCTCCGCCAGCTGCGTTTTCAACTCTCGAAATTCCGGCTCGGCGCGGAATACGCGGATACTTTTGCTCAACCCCTGCTGGCGGCAACGCAATCCCATCTGCTGGGTCTCTACGAAGAGGTATTCGCGCCAATACGGGAACAAATCCGCAGTCGTCACATCATCGTCGCGCCGCACGGAATCTTGCACTATCTTCCGTTTCACGCGATGTTCGATGGCCGGCAACATCTGATGGACAACTACACCATCTCTTATGCACCGAGCGCTGGAGTCTACGCCCTGTGCTATGCCCGAGAACCGAATCGGGAGGGCAGCTCGCTGGTTCTCGGTGTTCCAGATGAACGTGCGCCGATGATTCGCGAAGAAGTGGAAGCAGTGGCAGCCATCCTGCCGGACGTAGAACTCTTCCTTGGTAACGAAGCTACGCTAGACCTGCTCAGAACCAAAGGTGCAGCGGCCCGAATCATACACATTGCCACGCACGGAAATTTTCGACAGGACAACCCATTATTCTCTGGCATACGTCTCGGCGATTCGTACCTTAATTTTTACGATCTTCATCAACTTCATTTGGATGCCGAGCTGGTCACTTTGAGCGGCTGCGCGACCGGGCTGAATGTCGTGGCCGCGGGAGACGAGCTGCTTGGGCTGATCCGCGGTCTGCTCTTTGCCGGCTCACGCTCGCTACTTCTGACCCTATGGGATGTGCACGATCGAAGCACCTCGGATTTTATGAAGGGTTTCTATCAACACTGGCGCGAAACCGGCGATAAGGCCGTTGCTCTGCAGAAATCCATGCGCACGATCCGCAACAAGTACCCGCACCCTTATTACTGGGCGCCCTTTACCCTGATCTGTGAAGGGCGGACCCCGAACGCTTCGGAAAACTCACTTTAAATTTGCCTATATTTTTCAAGGGGTCGCCTACTCTTATACGTATAGGGAAGAGAAGCCAGCCCGGCGCCAGCAACCAGGCCGAGCCAGACCACAGATACAGAGGACACATGGGGCATTACACTCCGTCAGACTGGGTTGATTTTGCTAACGATAGAGTCTCAGCTATCCGGCGGGTGGAGATGCAAGGTCACGTGGACACCGGTTGTAACAAGTGCAGGCAGGAACTGCAGATATGGCAGGCGGTTCGCAAAGTGGCAGCTCGTGAATCTCAATACCAACCGCCGGACAACGTCGTTCGAGCCGTAAAAGCAGCATTTGCTGCGGTACCGCCCAGATCACGACGAGGGGTCGCGGCACGGATTACCGAACTAGCTGAGTTAGTTGTCGATAGCCTTGCCCAACCTACGCTTGCCGGTGTGCGTTCAGCGGGCACTGGCGCGCGGCACATGCTTTTCCGCGCGGGTTCCTTGCGAATCGATCTGCGCCTCGAGCCGCTACCGAATTCGGATCAGATGTCTCTCGACGGGCAGGTTCTGGATTCCAGCGAAGGCGCAAAAATGTTCAGCGAGCTGCCGGTCACTTTGTTGGCGAAGCGCGGGCCGCTGGCACAGACCAAGACGAACAAGTTTGGGGAGTTCCACCTCGAATGCGCGAAGGCCGGGGGCCTGAGCGTAGCGCTAGCAGTTAGTGGTCAGAAGCAAGTTGTTGTGCCGCTTGGGAAAGAGCAAAAGCGGCGCAGCCGTAAAAGCAGTGGGCGCGGGTAAAGAAGTACTAGAACGATTAGATGGAGGGCGAACGAAAGAATTGGTCGCTTGTACCATTGGCAGCTTTACGGTTAGTGGGCATTTTAGGACTTAAGCTGCCAAGCTGGTATTAGGCGTCCGAAGAAAATGACACCGTCTATATGACGGATTTAAAAGGGGTTACTTAAGATTATGAAGCGCTCTATCGGATTGGCTTTGCTCCTCTCGATTCTCTTGACCTTCGCTCGACCCGCTGTTGCAGCCCTGCCGCCCGCTCCACACAAAAAGTTAATCGTTCGCACCGTGCTTGGCCCACTTGGCCTCCAAGGCGTTTGCTTTCTGGGGCTCTGCAAAGTGGTGCAAAGCCTCGACGGGACCATCGGTCAACTTTTTCTCCTCGATGTTCCCGGATTGTTGGACGTTAATGTGGTGGCAAATATTCTGAGTTCGGTGCCGGGAATCCTCAACGTGGAGGTTGACCGGACGCTAAGCCTCCGCCCCCAGCTGGAAGGAATCACCTTCCTCCGCTCAGGGCTATGGCAACAAGATCAGGTGAACTACGCCGGAACGACTGTCTGGTCCGGTTACATGAATCAACCGCCAGCTCAGTTGATTGGCGTCGACCGGGCACGGAGTGCATTCAATGTTTCGGGGTCGGGAATTGTAGCGGATATCGATACCGGCGTGGATCCGAATCATCCAGCCCTCCGCGGAGTTTTGCTGCCCGGCTACGATTTCACACGCAATCAGCCGGGAGCGTCAGAATTGCTTGACCTGACGCAACCACTCGCTCCTGTATGTGGACAGCATTGCCAGCAAGCCGCTCGCGTGAATCAATCCACTGCTGCCATGCTGGACCAATCCACAGCTGCCATGCTGGATGGCACATTCTTCGCCGATTTTGGCCATGGAACGGAAGTTGTCGGTGTAGTCCATCTGGTAGCGCCCACGGCTAAGATTCTGCCGTTGAAAGCATTTCGCGCCGACGGCACTGGCAACCTCTCTGACATTCTGCGTGCCATCTATTACGCCGTGCAGAACCGAGCTAATGTGATCAACATGAGCTTTGATTTTACGAGCTACTCGAAGGAGTTAGACACTGCTCTTTCCAACGCGACTCAGCACAATGTTATCTGCGTGGCGTCAGCAGGCAATAACGGGAGGCATGAACTGGTTTACCCAGCGGCACTTTCCAACGTCATGGGCATCGCGTCGACGAGCGACTTCGACACGCGTTCCTATTTCTCCAACTATGGTGCCGACTTGGTGTGGATCACAGCCCCTGGTGAGCAGATCATCACCACTTACCCGTTCAGTAGCTATGCGGTGGCCTCGGGCACGTCGTTTAGTTCGCCTTTCGTTTCGGGCAGCGCGGCGCTACTCCTCCAGCTCCAGCCGAATATTACGCCGGCACAGGCAGCACTCGTCCTGGCCAATGCCAAGACCCTAACTCCAGAACTTGGCAACGGCCGTCTGGACATCGTGCGCGCCCTGCAGTCTATCCCTTCGCGCTCAGAGTCAGAGTAGGATATTTGTGAATCTGCCCAATCTCCTATACGACGAACCAGCTGGCGTCTCTGAAGCACCGGCTGGTTTTATTTCGACCTCGCTTGAGGCTCAACGGAACTCCGCTTTTCGACCTCCACGCGTGTCGGACGGCCTTCGCGTAAAAGAGTTGGAAGAGCAAGTTCAAAACCTGCGCAGCTCGCTGATCTGCGCCTTCAATCAACTTCTGGATTTGAAGGATCTCAATACCGGAGTCCACAGTACGCGGCTTGCGGAATGGGCCATGCGTGTCGCGCAAGAATTAGGAATAAGTGGAGCTACGCTGCTCGATATCGAAGTAGCCGCGCTGTTGCATGACATCGGCAAAGTCGGAATCCCCGATTCCATTTTGCGAAAGCCTGCGAAGCTAAGCGACGAGGAGTTTGCGCTCATGCGCAAACATCCCGAGTACGGATGGGCCGTATTACGCCAGCTACCCGGCTTCGAGCGTCCCAGCCTTTTCATTCTCCATCATCACGAAAGTTACAATGGCAACGGTTATCCTGCCGGGCTGAAGGGTCCGGATACTCCGCTTGGATCGCGCATCGTTTGTGCCATCGATGCTTTCGACGCCATGGTTTCCAATCGCCCATATCGCCAGGGCCTGCCATTTGAGGAAGCCGCAAGACGACTTGTGAAAGACAGTGGAACGCAATTTGATCCCCTCGTGGTTCAGGCATTTCTTCCAATTGCTGAGGCGGAGATACACGAAGTTTTCGCGGCAGCTGGAACCGAAATGTCGGTTGTCCTCTAGACGCTTCCTCTTGGCATTTCCGCCCGGGGGAATTTCGGGCCGACGTCGAGCCGGTTACTCGGTGCGACACGTTCGCTAGCGATTCAGCAAGGTGGTAGTCGGATGGCGCTGGGCCGCCGCCTATTCTTTCAGCGGCGACAACTCCGTCCTGGAAATCAAGCCGATGGACACGGACCACGATAATCCGAGAGCGAATCATGATCGCGCAGGAACGCCAGAGAATTTCAAAGCGGTTGTCATCGCCGGTGCGCGCGGAAGGGGAGGGAAGAACTACACCCGTGGCTAGTGCAGAACCGCCGAAATCGAATGAGGCATTGCGGCATTCGTGCTTTGCAAACCTAGATTCCGCTTCTGCACGAGAGAGGCACAGCATGTGATTTGTGCGTGGGGTCTTCAAACAATGCTGCTCTAAGCCACAGACAAAGGCTGGCCTGCGAAGCTTGGTGGCAATGCGAAGAGAACCAGCGAATGCCGCCTAGTCAGATTCCCTGCCGCATGCGCGACTCTCACTTTGTTCGAGCGCTTTCTGCGTTTGCTTTAACTCGGCGATACGAAATTCGAGCTCGGAAGCATAGATTTCCGAGCGTTCATACAGTCTCGCGTTTTGGATGGCCGCCGCCGCTGGGATCGCAAGCGACTTAGCAAGCCGCAAATGTTCAGGCGTGAATGCCTTGGGCTTAGAGCTCCCAATAGAAAGCAATCCGAGGATCTTACCCGAGGCTGCGAGTGGCACCACTATCCAAGAGTGAATGCCAGCAACCATCTTGGTTTCTGCCCAGTTCGGCTGGTCAGTGGTATCTGGGATCAATAAGCCTTTGTGTGTAAGCAAAACCTTCAATAGAACCGGGTTTTCGGTCGCTTCGAAAGTCAAAATCGATTTCCTCGCGGTCTGCGGCGCTTCGCGAGCAACGAGCAGACGCATGGCGCCTTCCGCAAGAAGGACACTAGCCGAATCATATGGAACGAGAGCCCCGATGCATTCCAGCAATGTGTCGAGCACGGTGTCCATGGCTAGATTTTGCGTAAGAGCTAACGTCGATTTCCGAAGCGCCTCCGCCTCTGCTCTGGCTCCTTCGGCAGCCGCGAGATGTTTCGCAATCTGAAGTTCGGCCCACTTCCGCGAAGTAATGTCCTGCCCGGTGCCGACAAGCCAACGGGTAACCTGCCCGGCATCCCGGACAGGAGATGCTTTGACCCAAAGCCAGCGGACGGCACCATCTGCGCGGACGATGCGAAACTCTTCGTCGAACCTTCCCGTTGCTACTCCGTCGTCCAATCTTGCAAGCACACGCAATCGATCCTCGGGGTGTATATCATCCTGGTAAGAGAAAGGATTGCGGTACAAGGCAGAAACGGTCCGTCCGGTCACGGCTTCATATGCTTTGTTGACGTAGACGATGTTCTTGGTTTGCGCATCCATCATCCAAAAAATTTCCTGGATGTGGTTGGCCATCTGTTGAAAGCGCTCTTCGCTCTGGCGCAGGGAGAGTTCGGCATGTCTCCGTTCGGTCGTATCGCAAAGTATGGCAACGTGGCGTCCAGGAACGTAGTTAGCGACGGCTGCATAATCGACGAAAACAGATGATTCATCGCCACGCATGAGCTGGGCGCTGCCGCGCTGATATTTCTGCTCAAGAAAGGAATTCCAGTTCCTCGCGTATTCTTCGCGATCCACGTGAAATTTCGCCATGCGCTGCCCGATGAGTTCGTCTCGCGCGACGCCGAGAATTGCGAACGCGGCCGGATTTGCATCCAGACACGTCCCCCGATCGTCGAGAATCAAAATGCCGTCGAGTGCATGTCGGAATACAGAGTTGAATTCACAATCGATAGCATAGAAAGCGCTGTCCGCCTCCCGCTGGCCTTTTCGGGCCTGCCACAAGAACTGAATGTGAAGGAAAGCGGCAAATCCAAGACATAGCAGCAGAGTCGGAATGAGCAGGGCAGAAAGACGGGATCTGTAAATGCCGGAGCTAACGGAGACGACAAACAGACAGACGGCGACGAGCATGAGAATCATGGAGCTGATCCAAAACCATAGCGGAGCCGGGTTGTGGACAGGAAGTTGCGGGAGCGACTTCGGCATCTTTGTTTCGAGCATATCCCGCTCTGTAGCCTGAGGAGAGATATTGGTATCGTTACACGTCGTTCGCGATGCTACGCGGGGCCCTGCGTGTCGTCAAGTGGAGGCGATGCTGACGGGCCATGGAATACGTTGGCGCTCGGCCCAGACCCGCGCCGGTCAACTCGCGACGCGGCTCGCCCCCAATCGACAAACGAACTGCCACCAGAATTGCCACCAGAATTTATCAAGCACGTTAGAGAAGGACCAGACCGCGTCGAATGCCGAGATAGACGGCTTCGGTGCGGGTTCCGGCACCGAGCTTGCCGAGAATCGAGGCCACGTGGAATTTGACGGTGTGCTCTGAGATGACAAGCCGTGCAGCGATTTCCTTATTGGCTAAGCCACTCGCGAGCATTTGAAGTACTTCGTTCTCGCGAGGCGTAAGTGGCTCGGCAAGTTCTGCGAGTGGACGCGATGCTGGCTCTGCTGGCGGAAAGACGGCGTCGACTTCGGCAGGATGCATGACAATAAGTCCCGCCGCCGCGGCTTCCAGGGCCGTAACGAGTTGGTCCGGTGATATATCGCTGGGCAGCACAGCTCGGACGCCTGTTCGCAGCGCTTCAGCGAACCATCGGGGCTCAGCATGGTCCGAAAGAACCACCAGGGTGGCTTCGGAAGCAAGTTCGGACGCAACGAGAGAATCCATCGCTGCTCCGAACTGTTCGCCGGATGCCTCAACGAGAACGATGTCAGCTTCCACGTCCGGCCATTGACCGGCGAGCGTCTCGAAGTTTGAGGCGCTGCCAACTACTTCCACATCCCGGGTCGCGAGCAGACTTTGCAGGCCTGCACGAACCAGCGAGGAAGCGGCGACGATGAATACGCGAATCACGTTGCCGCGAAACTCCTCGACGCGTTCTGAACACCCAACTGAACGGTCACGCGGCGAACTCGCGAGTAGTCTCCGCGCAGAAATTCGAGCCGTAGGAGTCGCGGACCGCTGCCTTGCAGGACTTGCAAGAGGTCACCGAGCAAGGTGAAGGCTTTTTGTTCGGTACCCAGCAAGATGTCGCCCGGTAAGAGAGATGCAGAGGAAGCCGGGCCGTGCGGCTCCACTTCGAGGAGCACCAAGCCAAAGGTGGGGCTGCTGCCGCGCGCCGCATTGGATCGGGGAATTAGGACTGGATGAACGGTCACGCCAAGCCAGGCGTCGGATGGGCCGGCGGAAAGAAAATTTCGAACAACATTACTCGGAATGGCCAGCGCGAGGCGTCCCGCGACCATGGTGTTGATTCCAATCACCCGCCCTCGGGCATCGGCTAGTGGCCCGCCGGAATTGCCAGGAGCCAGGCGGACGTCGGCCTGCAACCAGGATTGTGAGCCGAGGCGGTGAAGCGGCCCGATGGCATGGATCACCCCGGTTGTGAGGGCGCCAACGAAACCCAAGGGATTGCCGATGGCAATAGCGAGTTCGCCGGGGCGAACCTGGGATGAGTCGGCGACAAGAGCGCAGGGGAGGTTCGTCGCATTGATGTGAAGGACAGCGAGGTCTCGGCGAGGATCGCGTGACGCGACGGTGACATCAAACTCGCGTCCGTCCCAAAGTTGAAGGCTGACCTGCGTGCCCCGCGCCACATGGGCGTTTGTGACGATGGTGCCGTCGCTCGACCAGATCACGCCGGAGCCGCTGCCGCGGCCCCCGGCGTGAATGACAACTGTCGAGCGGCGGAGTTTCTCTGCGATTTCGCCGAATCCCGGGACAGCCATCTCATTGGCCTCCGTGCGGGCGTTCCGCGACGACGATTCTCCCCTCCTGGACCGTGCCGCCACGAACGAATTTCAGCGGGAGTGATTTGCCGATCGCCTCTCCGGCAAGATGAGACTGAATGTCTTCCAGTTGAGTGACGGGGTGGTTAGCTATGGAGACTAGGATGTCGCCGATGATGATGCCCGCCTTGTCCGCGGGGCCGTCAGGATGTACTTCCAGAACGATCGCCGCGGTCTTCTCGTTCCGCTGCAACGTTTCACGAAGGGCACTGGGTAAACGGACTGGCTGCAAACCCACGCCAAGATATCCGCGTGGTACGCGGCCCTTTTTCAGAAGCGTGTCCGTGAGTTTATTTATGGCCGAAGCTGGAACTGCAATCGCGCCGAAACGCGCAAAGCGCGGCGTCGCTAAGCCGACGGCAGCACCGTGCGCGTCGATGACAGCCCCACCTACGGCGGTGGGTTGCAGCCCGACGTCGAGCCGGATGTACGGAGCAAGCGATGCGCCGGTCCAAGTGCGGCGGTCCGGCGCAACCAGGCTGACGACTCCCAGGGCAGCTACCGGCCCACTCGCACGCGTGCGGCCCACGACGAGCGTGAGGCTGCCTGGTTTCAGCGTGGCCGCATCGCCGAATTCTGGCACCGCTCTATCGGCCTCGGCACATTTTAGGACCGCGATATCTGTTGAGGGATCGCGGCCCGCAAGAGTTGCAGAGACGACGCGGCCATTCGGCAGGGTCACCTGAATTTCTTCATCGCGGCGCAGCGCGTGTTCGGACGTGACGATCACTCCGGAACGCCACACGACGCCGCTGGAAGAGCCGCGTGTCTCGGTGTGAACGGCCACCACGCTAGCGGCAGCGCGATCCGTGGCTTGTGCCAGTGCATTTGAAAGCTCGATCAGTTCGTTAGACATGTTCCATCCTCCATGAAGAAGATTCCACAGAGGCGTATGCGGCTACATCCGCCGATTGGCTAGGTCTGAACCCGGAAGATTGGGCAGGTATGGGGAGTGACATGTGAGGTGGAAGCAGCTGAACGTGATCTGGCCGCCAAAGCCAAGACCAGTGCTCCGCGTAAATTATGGTCAGCGGGTAGCGGATGGCGTTGCTGTTGTGTATGTCGTCGAGTGGATTCTTACTGAGGACGGCAAGGTTTGCCAGTTTGCCGGGTTCGATGGAAGCAAGATCTCGCGCCAATCCGAGGGCCTCAGCACAATGAATCCAATTATGCTACCTAATCCGAATTGGCTGTGGAATCCAATCCGACATCGTGAAGCAGGCTGAGGAAACGAGGGTCAGAGCGGAGCGGGTCCCAGTAGGGGACGATCTTCAACAGGATCAAGCTTCCGGAGCGTTCGTCGCGGGCGACCTGCAGCCAGTGAAACGCCGCATCCTTATCACCCAGGTCGGTCGCGATCATCGCCAGGTGATTAGCCGCTTCGCTACCATGCGGGGAGCGCTCCATACTTGCCATCACTTTTCGTGCCTTGTCCCTTTGCCCGTTCAGAGCATAGGTGCTGCCTAACAACCCTTGTGCCCACAAGCTGCCTGCGGCGAGCTCCATAGCCTTGCGGGCATGGTCGGCTGCCTCCGCATATTTCTGTTGGTATTGATAAATGGTGACCAGTCCGGAGTGAGCAAGCAGGAAATTGGGATCCATTTGTAATGTGGATTGCAGTTGCGCGGCGGCATCTTCGTAGCGGCGCGCCCAGCCCAGAAGCTCGCCTATATCCGCGCTGATGATCAGGGAGAGCGGGTCAAGCTCCTGAGCGTGCCGAAGTTCGGCGAGAGCAGCATCCATCCGGCCAGTCGCGGCGAGGTTGATGGCATACCATTGGTGAGCAGTGGCATAGTTAGGGTTCAGGTCGATGGCGCGCAGGTATTCCTGTTCGGCGGCGGCGAAGTCCCAATCATAGTGCATGAGCACGAATGCGAGAGAGGTGTGCGCTTCGGCCATCGCGGGATCGAGTTCCAGGGCTTTGCGCGCAATCGAGCGAGCATTATTCATGGCGTCGCGCCGCGGGATAGAAGCTCCGCCGAGTGAGCCGAGCAACGCGTAGCTGTCCGCCAAGCCAGCATAAGGCTCGGGATATTCTGGATCGATCTGGATGGCGCGCAGGAAATGATCAATAGCATCCAAGTACCCGTTCTCCGTCCGCTTGTTCCAGAAGAAACGTCCTTTCACGTATTCCTCGTGCGCTGCCGGATCGAGAGAACGCGCGGTCGCCAAGCGCTGGCGATCCTGCGTGGTGATCTGTGCTTGCACATGCTCGGCGATGTCGCGCGCGACGTCGTTTTGGAGCGCGAGCAGGTCACGCACTTCACGCTCATACGATTCGGCCCAGATCTGTTCATCGTTTGCTGCTCGACTAAGTTGCGCGGTGACGCGCACGTGGGCTCCGGAGCGCATCATGCTGCCTTCGACGATAGCGTCCACGTGCAATTCGCGGGCAATTTCAGGAAGCGGCTTCTTGCGCCCGTTGTATTGCATGGCCGATGTCCGGGAGACTACGCGCAAAGACCGGAACTTCGCCAGATCCGTTGTGATGGCCTCCGTAATTCCGTCGGCGAGATAATCCTGGGAAGGATCTCCAGAGAGGTTCGTCAGCGAAAGGACAGCGATCGACTGGATTTTCGTTCGAGCGATGTTTGCTGCAGCCGGGATGCTCCGCGAGCGCGCTAAGTACACAGCCGAAATGGCGATCACAACGCCCACAGTCAGCAACGCATACAAGATCGGTTGTTGAGAAAGTGGGGCGCCCCGCGTGTCGCCATGGGGTTCGCGAACGGGCCCTGACGGCCAGATTGCCGGGCCAGCAGACGCACTCTCCGTCACTGATGCTTCAAAGCGGTAGCCGCGCTTGGGTACTGTGCAAATGTAGTCTTCACCGCCGACTTGTTTACCGAGCGCCTTCCGCAGCGTCAGAATATTTTGCGCTAGGGTGGACTCATTCACAAACGTGCCGGGCCAAACGCGCTCGAGCAGCGTGTCTTTGCCCATTACATGGCCGGCATTTTCAACCAGAACGAGCAGGGTTTGAACAGCCTTCCGGGTGAGCGGAATTTCCTCATCACCTCTTCTTAGTACTAGATCCCCAGCATCCAGCCGAAATGGTCCGAAGGCGAAAGCCGTTCGGAGGTGCTGGTTAGTTGGCATGGGCTGCCAAGATGGAAAGATTTCAGGGAGATTTGAACAGAATTTGAGCCTTATTTCAAGACTACAGAGTTGCAGTAGGTTACCTTGCGCCCCGCTTTGAACTACTCCGGCAGCGGTTCACGTCGATCATGGCCCGCTCTTTGAAAAAATCCGGATGGGAAGAACTCTCGCAATGAACCCTATTGTTGGCCCCGTACGCCAGTCTGTCTCTGGACTTTGGCTCGGAACAGTGTTGCTGTGGGCTGCAGCCGCGGCGTTACTCCTTTCTTCGTCCCATCAGAAGATTTTTGCTCAGCCTGGCCCACAGGAAAAGCCAGCTCAAACGAGCGCAGACAAAGAGGCCTGGCAGCAGTACGAGAAGTCTTTCGAGACGCGCTGGAGAGACCTCCTTCAACACCCGCAACAGAGAGACCGATCCAAGTGGACTCAGCTCGAAAACGATCTCCGCGCAAACGCAAAAAAATATAACCAGCGCCTCGAAGAAGAATCAAGCAAGCCAATGACCGGCACAACCGCGGTCGTGAACAGCACCTTTACTATCCCTTGCCTATCTCAATACGACCGGCCGGGCTACAGGTGTTTCATAGTTCCGGAACGTAAGGGGGATTGCCGATACATCTGCGTGCCAATAGCCAAGTAAGGATTATGCGAACGGGAAAGGAGCATCCGGTGAAACCAACGAGAGCACTGACCACTCGGTCTCGAAATACTCTTTTCGTCGCCATAGGCATGATGCTCGCGGTAGCACCCAGTCATTCGCAGCAGATGCCCGTAAAAAAGCTTCTGCTTCGCGCTGCCGCGCCCGCAGTTTCTTCCGCACCGGAGCAGAAGCTGAAGGGAATCTTGGAGCCCGTGAACTATAAAGAAAACCTCGGGCTGAACGACGTCTTTTTCGTCACGCCCGAAGAGGGTTGGGTTTCCGGGGAGGCCGCCACGATTCTCCATACCACCGATGGCGGCCAAACGTGGACGGCGCAACTCGGAGGCGATCCGCAGTCTCCCGAAACAGCGATCAGCATGCTTCGCTTCCTGGATCAAAAGCATGGTTGGGCGGTGCAGGGCGCCAAGTTGCTCGGGACTTCTGACGGAGAAAACTGGGAACAGGTTGGCGTAGTGCCCGGCTCTTATTCGCGAATGGCAGACTACCAGTTTGTGTCTCCCAGGGAGGGGCTTGCCCTGGAGGGCATGAGTGGTTCCTCTACCTATCTGATTTACCGAACCAACGATGGCGGCCGGACTTGGAAAGACGTCGCCGCTTGCAAGCTCAAAGTGGAAATCGATGGGGAAGCGAAGGAGCAGGGTTGTGGGTTTATCCGGCTAAAATTCATTTCGCCGAGTGTCGGCTATGCGGTCGGAGGTCGTGTGCAATGTCCACTATGTGGCGGGCCGCCGGTCATCGGGAAGACCGAAGACGCGGGCCTGACTTGGAGGATTTTCCTCGGGCCTGGAGATGTAAAGACATCCACGCTTGACGGTGCGTTCTTCGTAGATGATCGCAACGGCTTTGTCCGTGTCATCCAGGATAGGAAGCTCTATGCGACGTCCGACGCTGGAAGCACCTGGCACGGCCTGCTGGCTTCGCCCGGAGCCGACATTAGATTTGCTGATCCCGAGGTGGGATGGTCTATCGAGCCTTCCTGGGCAAGACTCATATTTACCACGGATGGCGGTAAGCGCTGGTCCTCGCGCGATCTCCACTTCCCTGCCACCATTCACGCTTTCAGCCTCCCGCGCCGCGACCGCGCCTACATCGTGGGAGACCATGGCATGGTGTACCGCTACCGCGTGGTGCCCATCGACTATACGGCAAAGGGAATGATGGATGCCCCCCTGATGCCGCCCTACGGGGGTCCACTTCTGGGGCACCTTGAAGATATGCAGACCCAAGTGGCGGCCTTGAGGGCAAAACTAAGCGCGGGAGGCGGAGCAGCAGCGTCCTCCGTCTCGAACCTTCCTCGGGCCAGATATGGGGGAGGATCGGATGCTGAGGACGCCACTGACTTGAACGCCGATACGGCCCAAGCCGGTCAAAGCGCCCCCGCAGCGGGAGGTTTTGTTCAGGATACGTCGGATGTTCCTCCCAGCCCGTTTGTGCAGAACTGTTGCGCTCCCCAGGTGCAAAGCATGCAGACGTCCTTCAGCTCCTTTTCGCAGCAGGTTCCCAGCTTCGGCAGCAGATTCCGCAGCCTGAACCTGATTCTGGCTGGATTGAATCTGGCCTCCGACCTGTTAGGCAAGGGGAAACAGATCGGGGACTCCTTCGTGGCGTTGAAGAAGGCGCCCAATGGTCCAGCGGCGCTTACCGCCCTGCAGGATCTCTTCGGCAAGCTGGCGAGTACCCACCAGGCGATCAGCGTGGGATTTCAGAATTTCACCGCGGGAAGTGCGGCAGCTGGTGTTCAAGGAGCGCAGCAAAACGCGGCCGCGGATACATTGAATCCTAATACGGCCTCCACAACACAACCTGGAGCCCAGGACGCAGACAATGCAAAGCAAGACGTGAAAAAGGCTGCCGAAGAGCTGAAGAACGAACTGAAGAAGAAATGGTCTTTTTAGTTGTGGCGCTGCTGGCCCGCTACTTGTGGACTGTCTGCCGGTATTTTGTGCTTCCCCAACGGGAACGCTGACCGCTGCGGAGATAAGTTGATTAAAAGTTGCAGATTGGAGAAGGAGGAACAACCATGAAACGCTCGCTTGCTATGTCTTTCGCCATCGCAGTCGCGATCACCATCCTGGCAATGGGGCAGCCGCTGTACGCACAAAAGCCGCAACCGACGGGCGTGTTGTCCACGCCGAAACCATTGTCCCCGTGTTGCAATGTGACGGCGGTGGATGCCGGCACCGGCATGGTCACGGCCAAGGAGAACGCCACAGGCAAAATCTTTCAGTTCAAGGTCACTGACGCTGAGCTGTTGAAATCACTGAAGGTCGGACAGGGAGTCTACGCAAACTTTGGCGCAATGCAGGTTTCCCTGGACGGGAGCACAGCATGTTGCTCGATTATCAGCATCGGTTCGCCCCCTCCTGCCAGCGCTCCCGTTGCCAAACCCGCGCCCGGCGCGCCGGCCGCTGCTGCCCCGCCAGCGACATCAACGCCTCCGGCGTCACGTGCGGCAACGCCGTCGCAAACCATCGCACAGATCAAGCCTCTGCCAACAATGTCCTACGGGACTCCCCACCCCATCACACTCCAAGATTTTCCACCGATCGGGCCAGGTGTCGCGAGATCGCAACAGCGCATGATCGGTGGCGCAATTGTTGCTCATGTTCGTGGGGTTGATGGCTTGGAGCAGGTTCAAGGTCTTCCGGAGGGGGTTAAAAACCTTCTGGCGATCCATGTCAGAACACTGCCGGCGGGTGAGTCCGACCATTACATCATCAACGTTGCGCAAGCTCAGCAGTGGATAGCTACTCATCCCATCCCGAGCGATGTAAAGCCGACAGACGTCAAGACGGGAGATGGTCACAGCGGATGCAACAGCTTCTCGTGGCATTGCGCGGAAGAGTCCGCCAAACACGCCGCGGATGAAGCCACGAGGCAGGCCAATAATCTACGCGATCAAGCGCAGGCTGACTGGAAGCACTTCGGCGGCCAGCTGACTCAGGCGTGGCATGAGGCGGAATCCTGCCTGGCGGATAACACGCTGCATCTGGATAACATCCCCGTGCAGTTCTCCATCACGCCACAGATGAACATCAATGCGCAGACACAAGGAAAGACAAAGAGTGGGTCCGCCTCTGGGAGTATCGCGGGAACGTTGGACCTCGGAACCCAGGTGGACAGCAACCTACAAGCGAGCCTGGACGTTTTTTATATTCCCTGCCTGCCCTTCGTAGTCCGCCCCAAAGCCATGGGCGCCGTGGGAACTTTGGGCGTGACACCCAAGCTCACCGCATCATTGAACGCCAATGGCAAATTCGACAAGACGTTCGACATCCCCCCGACGGGCGATCCGCACATCCCTATCCAAGCCATCCCCATCGTTATTGCTGGTGTCCCGGTGGCAGAGCTGGATATCAGCGTCCATTTCGAGGGAAACATTGAGGTCGGCGGTCAGGGGCAATTAACGGCAAGTTTCGAGATAGATGACCCGCATCAATTTGGGATTAATTTTATTTGCAGCGGGCACGGTTGTGGCTCGGGCTCGGGAAGGGATCCCACGGTTAATCAAGTTCCCCCAACAACAACCGAGACCTACAAACTCGAGGGGAACGCGCATGTGCAGCCGGACATTTACGTCGCCCTCGAGATGAATTTCGATTACGACGCTGCTACCGTCAGGATCGGTCCACAACCGTATCTGCTGGCCCAGGTCTATGGCTGTGGAACCGCAACCCGCACGACGACTACTGCAACGATTACGACAGAGTCACACGCTTTAGTGTCCGATCTGGATTGGGGCATGATCTTGCGCACCGAGTTTTTGGTAGGCGGAAACAAGGAAGGCCAGGGGTGGAATCCTGTTCTCGTCGGGAATAGACACCTCTGGTTTAAGGACTTGTGGCCGGGCGGATCCAACGCCTTAGTTCCGACTATCACTGGACCGACCCAGGCCGATGTTGGTAAGCCAACGGTCTACAACATAAGAATGCCCACATGCTACCCCTTTGCCGACCAGGTGAAATACTCTGTCGCCCGGACTGGCGGCACAACCACAGCCGCCTTAAAAACTGATGTCACTAGCGTAGCGATGAGCGCTGTGCCGAGATCGCCTTCCGGGGCGAGCAATGCACCGGCCAGCAGCAGTGTCCAGAGCGATCCTCTGAAAGACTATGCGCTGACCCTCGTCTGGCCAACTGCAGGTACGTACTCCCTGACGGTCACAGCCACAGGTGACACGCATCACCGGGAGTTCAAGCCGCCGACGACTACAACCGCGAACGTAACGGTCAAGTAATGATGGCAGCGAAGGCTGCCGCCATTGTGAGCGTCTCGCGCACCAAAGCTAACAAGCGCGAGAACTGTTTTCCAAAAGTTGCGATTTGCAGCAGGAGAAACAACATGAAACGCTCGCTAAAGATTGCTTTCGGCACCGCAATTGCGATCACCATCCTGATCATGGGACAGCCGTTGTATGCACAAAATCCGCGACCGACACAGGTGCCCAACCGGCAAGCATTGGCCGCGCCGACTCCACAGACTGCGTGCTGCACGATCACCGCGATTGACACCAGTACCGGCGTGGTGACCGCGAAAGAGAACGCCACAGGGAAAATCTTTCAATTTAAGGTCACTGACGCTGCGCTGTTGAGATCACTGAAGGTCGGACAGGGAGTCTACGCCAACTTCAGCATGAAGCAGGTTTCCCTGGACGGGAGCACAGTGTGCTGCTCGATTATCAGCAGCGGTGCAACGCCACCGCCCCCGCTGCCTCCGGCTGCCGGATCTTCTGTGAACTCGCCCGCGTCGCCACCGACAAAGACCAACTTGCCCGCTGGTAGCGGCAGCGCTACAACCCAGCCGGGGCTCAAGACGGAGACGAAGCCAAATCTCTCGAACAAGGGGCCGCTGCCGATAGTAGAAAGCTCACTCAATCCGGATCTAGCAGCAGCGCTGCAACACACTTCCCTAAGTATCAACTTTACCGGTCCCGGGACCTGCGACGGATCTACTTCAGTTGACGAACAGTCCTCCTCTTTGAACGTGAGGGTGGATGGTCAGGTCAAACTAGATTACGGCGATAACAACAGCGTATTCGCTGAACCCTTCCCAGGTTGCACGATGATCGCCGATCTTTACAAAGGCGTGCAGCTTCAAAACGACTGGTCCATCATAAATGCTGAATTTGGATGCAGCACTGACACCGGCGTGAACATTCCCCCCGGCTCCTGTGAGTGGGTAAGCAAGCCCTCGGGAAAGTCACTTCATGGGCAAGTTTCGATTACCCTCCCGCATTCGTTTAACGCTCCGCAGGGGACGCAGCCGTGCTCGGCCAAGGCTGGGCCGTGTTTGCTCAACATAGTCGGACACATAGTTATCACGCTTCGCGGGCGCGAAGGTCTGAATCCTTACCCCCCTCTACCGTACCGTGGTGGGGCGACGGCGACCTTGTCCCGGATTCCCGGACCTGGGAGCGCGTCAAGTCCCGCCGCCACGGGTTCGTCATCGCCTACGGGGACCGCGTCGGCGTCGAATAAGGTTTGCGCGGGCCCGTCTACTCTGGAGGGTGTGGACGTTTCTGAATACCAAGGCACGACCATCGATTGGAGCAAGGTTCGGGCCTCGGGTCGAACATTTGCTTATACAAGGGCGACTGACGGGAATAGATATGTGGATCCGAGCTTCGCACAGAATTACGCCGCCATCAAAGCCGCAGGGCTCGTTCGCGGTGCATACCAGTTCTTCCATCCAGAACAGGACCCGGTCGCGCAAGCCGATCTTGCCCTCAAAGCCATCGGAACGCTGCAGGAGGGCGATCTTCCTCTTGCGCTGGATGTTGAGAGTACGGGCGGTCAGGACGCCGGTCACATTGCGGCAGGGATCAACACCTGGATGACGTATGTAAAGGCCAAGACCGGTCGAACTCCTATTCTTCTTTCTCCCACATTCTACCTCACGCAGTTCGGCTCGACCCTCTCGAACAATCCGCTATGGGCCGCAGGCTACAACACGAGCTGCCCGACTATCCCGAGCGCGTGGCAGAAATGGATCTTGTGGCAATACTCAGGCACAGGAACAGTGCCAGGTCTCACGGGTCAGGTGGATCTTGACCGGTTCAACGGAACCCTGGCGGATCTCAAGGCCGTGGCGAACCCATGAGACTTCCGCCCGAAGGCATGCTCGTCATCAGTCAATCGCTGTTCGATAGGCTTGACAAGATCGGCAGGATCATTTGCCCCTGCGGCCCCAAGTGATGAGTTCGAGTTGCTAATATCTGAAAGGAGCAGCAATGAGCACAGCGTCAAATCAAATACCGAATTCAGCAGCATCTCCTGGCTTAACTCCCACGGCTGCGCGCAAGGGCTGGTTTTCGCGCAATTGGAAATGGTTCGTGCCCGCGGTTCTCATTGTTTTCTTTATTTTGCCGCTCGCGCTTCTCGGATCAATCTTCGCGGCGATGAAGAATTCAGATGTGGCGAAAGAATCTTTGCTTCGAGCCCAAAAGAATGCGTTCGTCGTTCAAAAGCTCGGTACGCCGATCGAGGAAGGCTGGCTGGTCAGCGGCTCCATCAACACTTCGACGACTTCCGGCGATGCTGATCTTGCCGTTCCCATTTCTGGTCCAAAGGGGCAGGGAAAAATTTATGTTACTGCCCACAAGAGCGCCGGCATGTGGAGCTACAGCGCAATGGAAGCTGCTATTGAAGGGAGCGATCAGAGGATTAATCTGCTATCCGATGTCGCGGCCGGGACGCTTACACAACCGGCGTCGGACGCTCCAGTACAGCCGCCACACGAAACTCCGCCTGTCGAGACTCAGCCACCCCCACCGGCCCCCTCTCCAGCTACTGCGCCGCCTGCCGCTGAGCAAGCGGGTGTTATCCAGACTCAGGAAACAAACGAGGAGGGCGTGGTGGGCGAACTCACTGAATGCCGGCGCTCCGAGGGTGTCCTCTCCATAAAAGTTCGATTTCGGAATACCTCAACTAAACAGTCACATCTGACGTTCACCCATTGGAACCAAGGCGGGGATAACGAAAAGTTTTACGTCACAGCCGGTAACAAGAAATACTTCATCCTTAAAGACTCGGAAGGCACGTATTTGTCGAGCAATGCCGCCAGCAATGGTGTCGAGGCTACATTGGAGCCGGGGCACACCTTTCTGTGGTGGGCGAAATATCCGGCGCCCTCGGCCGATGTGAAGAAGATTAATTTCATAATGCCCCTCACACCCCCGTTTGAGGGCGTTCCCATCACCGATAAATAGGTGCGGAAGGCTCGTTCCACTTGGGGAGGAACTATGGCGACACCGCGGAGCTTGAAAATACTCTTATTGCTTCTCGCCCCTTGCTTGGCATCGGCTCAGACGAAGTACGCCGATCCTGATTCACCGGCGGTGCAAGCGGCCGCCCGCGCGGCGCTGCCCCATGCCAAAGTTGTGGACATCGTGGGCGTGACGAGTGGAATCCAAGGTGTGCTGCAGGATCTCGGGGCGAAAGTCACCGCCCACGAAGTCAAGATCGAGCTAAACGCCGATGTACTATTCGACTTCGACAAATACAATTTGAAGCCCGAGGCTGCCGAAAGCCTCAAGAAGGTAGGTCAGGTGGTGCAGAGTTATTCGAACGCGCCATTGCTCATTGAGGGTCATACGGACGGCGTGGGCACACGCGCTCATAACATGAAGCTTTCCGATGATCGCGCCGCATCCGTGAAAAATTGGCTGACGCGGAACGCTGGAGTACAGCAAAGTCGCATTACAACGCGAGGCTGGGGAGAAACCAAGCCGGTTGCGCCCAACAAGAATGCGAACGGCAGCGACAACCCCGCAGGACGTCAGAAGAACCGAAGAGTCGAACTCACCCTCCGTACCAGTTAAACGTGCGTGAGCAAATATCGATTTGGAGTGTACAGCTTAGAAAACGAATATCAATGCGGTGATGACAGGAACGAGGGCCGGTAGTGAAGCCATTTGAGGAACTAACGAAATGAACACGATTCGTTTGCGCTTGCGCTATTTCGGGATCGCTTTTCTCGCCTGCGGGCCCTTCCTAGGGACTCCGCTTCTGGCGCAAGACTATCCTCTCGCCGCGGGCACGCGCTGGACTTATCACCTGCGGAAAGAGGTTGGACCAGGCGTTCATTTTGATGGCGAAGATGCTCGCGTCGCAAAAAACAACATTGTTGACACTACGATTGTTGCCCAGGTTGCTGGCACGGACCAGATCGGCGGAAAGACCTACACCCGTGTCGAAAGCCACCGGGAGGGCAAGCTAGCAAACGTTGACTGGTTCGCATTGACGCCCCAGGGCCTGATGCACTCTAAAACAGTGGACTATCTTGGTGGTGGGCAAACCGAATTGAATCCCCCGGAACGCATGCTCAGTCCAGCGCTCGCTCCTCAGGAAACCTGGATCTGGCAGGATTCACAAAGCGAGAAAACTTCGCGAACCACAGCCCTTGCGCCGGAACAGATCAGCGTGCCGGCGGGAACCTATCGCGCTATTCCTGTGCGCATGGAAACCAGCGTTCCCACGGATGGCGAACCGGTCCACATGATCCTCACTCAGTGGTTCGCGCCTGGCGTTGGTTACGTGAAGTATGAAGTGCGAATTGAAATCGCCGGACACCTGCTGATGCACAACACGGGGACGCTTGAAAAATTTGAACACGCGCCGGCACAATGACTCAATGCGCCGCAGGACCAGCTGCACCGATCGGAGGAATCATGTTCTGTCGCCAATGTGGGGCCCAGAACGACCAGAGTTCGCTGTTTTGCAGCAAGTGCGGTGCCGCTATGTCCGTACCCGCCGCGCAACTCGCGAGCAATCCGCTTGTCTCAGCAGCCGCCCTGCCCGCGTATCCACGCATTTCACCAACCCCGCCTGCCCCGGCGCCAACCCCTCCGGTTGTCGCGCCGATCTCTCCGACCGCACCGAAAACGGAAGCACAGCCATTGGTCGGCGGCGCGCCACTTGGCGCAATGGGGGATCGAGCAATCGCAGCCGTTCTGGACACGATCGCCATCGCTACAATATTTGCCCCCGTTGGAATGTGGGCGACAGTGCGCTGGGGCGGGATTACGCCCGACGGTTTCGAGCTTCACGGGATTGCGGCACTCTTCACCATTTCGACCGTGAGCATTGTCTGGTTTCTGTATCACTGGGTGTTCGAAGGCCTGTTCGGCGCAACCTTGGGCAAGCTGGTTATGAATGTGCGGGTTCGCCGCGTTGACGGGAGCGCTATCGGGCTAGGAAAGTCTTTGATTCGCAATTTGCTACGGATGGTCGACGGGGTCGCACTGTATCTCGTCGGTTTTTTGGTCGCTCTCCTTTCGCGTAAAAGGCAACGGCTCGGCGATCACGCCGCCGATACGGTCGTCGTGCAAGGTAGCGCGGGGAAGGCGGTCAGGGTGGCCGCGACGCTCGCCTGGGTAGCAGTTATCGCAGCATGCTTCATGGCCGCTTACAAATTGCATGTGGGTGCCCCGCTAAACGTAACTGCGGGACCGGGCGGGGTACAAGCCATCCCACGGGCAGGCACGCTCGGCACGCAAGCAAGCCCGGCTCCGGCCGGGCCTCGAGTGACGCGGGCAGAAATGGGAACGGACTCAACGGATAACTACCAGATTATCGGCCCTTCCACTGAGTTTTACACGGATACCCTGAAGATTGTCTGTGTGTGGAACATTGCGGGAACTGATTTCACCACGCCACTCAAGTCGGTCTGGATAGCGGAGGATGTCGGAGATGCCGCTCCGCCAAATTACCAGTTGGCGGCGAAATCGATGTCAGGGGTTAATGAGGGCAAATTCTATCTTACGAGCCCGGCGAATGGCTGGCCGATTGGCAAATATCGTCTGGAGATCTATATCGGCGACACGCTCGCGAAACAGATTCCGTTCAGCATCAAGCAGAGGTGAGAGCCGTGGTCTTCGAGAATATTTGGTTCAGTGGAAATCGTTTCTGGCAGGGAAACCACCATCGATCTCACATTCAGCCAATCCGGCGTACCACCGTATGTCATATGTGATGTTTTGCGACCTACTGGATTTTCGGCTTATTCCCGGAACTGGAAAGTTAAGTCACGATTCCATCGTGTTGCGCGGTAATTGGGCTGATAGCGAGGTGCAGCCAGCGTTTCATCGTCGATACTGAAGAGCTTCGTACCGATCGCCGGTCTACCACCATTCCTCACCGATTTTTTTGTACAGCGTCTACGTCCTTATCGCCCTTCCCCTTGGTGAATACCGGGTTTTCGGTCGTTCCGCCGATCCGAAAGGGAAACTGCAACTTCCCGTTTTTTAATGTGGCTCCGGACAGCCGGGCGATGGTATTCGTGAAGAAGCTCTCCTTGGTTGTAATCTCCGCCAACCCGCGATAGTTCAACTCGTCAGAGCCTGACACGCTGACACTGCCTGAGCCATCCACATCGACTCCGTAGCCGTCAATGTCTATAACGCGGCTGGAAATCCGCAGATTGGCCAGCTCCATATCGGTAGTTATGAAGGAAAACGAGGAGGGATCATTTTTGGCTGGGCCGAGATCGTTAAAGTGCGCCAGCTTCATCAAATTCGCGTTGAGCTTGAGAGTCGGCACCTGGCCGTTGCGCACCGTCACGTGTCCGGTTCCGTGGATTCCCGCCAGTGGGCGGAGCGAGTGCTCGATTTCTCCCGCTAACTTTACGTCTCCTTCCATCTTCCCGGTCATCTTTCCGCCGGCGTGTGGGAAGGCCGCCAGAAGATGGGCCACATTAATTCCGTTCAATCGTACATCGGTCTGGAAGCTTGCGTTTTTCCTCGACAAGTCAAAGGTGAGGTTACCTGCGGCACTCCCGCCATAGACTTCTG
Organism: Candidatus Dormiibacterota bacterium; assembly: GCA_035602135.1. Taxonomy (GTDB): domain Bacteria; phylum Acidobacteriota; class Terriglobia; order Acidiferrales; family UBA7541; genus Acidiferrum. Next base: position 1,332 of record DATNMX010000124.1, on the reverse strand, counting down.
CTTTGACTTCCGTGAAATAAATGTGCCTCGCCTGCAACCGTAATTTGGAATCCAGTTTTTTTGCCTCGATTGCACCAAAGCGCAGAAGACCCGCCTTCAGAGTGCCCTGACCATCCATGGAGGAAGAAGAAGGATTGATAATTCCGTCCAGGTTCACGCGCTCCAGATCACCTGAGATCTCGTGGGCTTCGAAAAAGATGGGACCCTGCGCGTCGGATGGCAGAAGGTTCGACGCTATTAGTTGTCCCCGCTTGATTTCCACCTTCGAAATCGGTCCGAGTGGAAAGGTGTTCCCTGAAACCTTTGATTGAGGATTCTCGAAGTTCCACGGGCCGTCGGGGTCCGAAGTTAGATGAATGACCGGGTCCTCAAGTACCAGCGATTTGATGACCACGTGCCGTTGCAGGAGCGCTCCGAAGCTAAATTCGGCATCGATCCGCGCCACCTGGACGATATAACCCGGCGGAAATAATGGCGGGTTCTTTACCCCGAAATGATCAATATGAATCGCTACCGGAAAAAACATGAGTGTCAGTCGCCCGACTTCGACCTGCTTTCCAGTTTTCTCTTGGAGATAGGAGAGCACTTGGGGCCGGTAGCGATCCACGTTAATAAGAGCGGGTACAACGAAAACAAGCGCAAGCAAGAGTATCGCGGCGATTCCAATGACGATCAGACCGGTCCTGCGGCGGATAGCCATAGAGAGCTTCAGAATACTGCTGTTTTTGGCGCGAAGCGATGCGAACATGTCGGTGCTAGGCTAGTGGTAATGATGGCAGACTTGCCGAGAGCCGGAACTTGCCAATTCTCGGCGTACTCTGAAGTAATCGTTAACCGCTAAATCGGCGCACTTCTCACGTTTGCCAGGGCAAACTGCACCGTCTGGATCGCTATTAATGATCCTCGCGAGCACGCGGCGGGGACATCGACATCCAATTCAGAATTCGCTCAAAAACATGCTGCAACGTGGAGAAGGCTCGGGGGAATCTGCATCGACGAGCTCTATGTCGCGCGAAAATGAAGTGGGTCTCGGAGGTTTTGCAATTCTCGGTAGTAATACAAGGAGGTAGGTTGCTTGTCCTTGAACCGCAACCGTTTGAGAAATACGAGTTCTTCCGCGGTGACATTGCCACTGAGGGAAATGTCGTTGAGGAACGCCTTGAGCCCTCTCTCTTCCTGAGGTTGGGCAGTTTCCCTTTCAACGAACTCGAATTTCCTAGGGTGTCCTGGGGCGAGTCGACGGTTCAAAACAATTTCCATGCCAAAATTATTGAGGTCTATGTCCCAGGATTCAATCAGCGGATCCAAGAAGGAGACGCAGTTTTCAACCGA
>DATNMX010000123.1:0-2873 GCA_035602135.1 Candidatus Dormiibacterota bacterium | reverse complement strand
TTGGCTGATGTAGCTGCAGCTTAGCGATTCCTGCGGAGATTATGGTTTCTTGCCAGGTCTGCTAGCGAATGAGGAGATGGCACGAGGGTCGAACCCGGCGCTCTCCAAACCCGTAACCGGAAGAAGTCTCTGAGACTGAATTACTAATGGGGAAAAGAGCGCAGCGCATTCCATCCTGGCCAGGAGTGATTCACTCCAACAAAGGCCGTATACATTTGCGCAGACCAACCCGTGACATCACTTTTCGCTTGCGGCGAAGCGGCGGACCATACATTCCGGTTGGCTGAAGATTCGGGAGCAAGAGACGCAATTCACGCTAATGCTGCTCGCAAGCCGATCTTTGGCCTCACTCTTCTCCCCGTTGCACTCGGATTATGGTATCCAGCCGATCGCTCATGATCGGAAAATCTGTCCCGCTTTGCGCGATTCGACGCTGAAACAAACATTCAGGTTGTTCAACATGCACAACGCCTTGCTACCCTCTTCCAGCACACCCGCCGCCTCCACGATCCCGTCGGCGCATCACATCCGCCGGGCTCCAGTTTTGCGCCATCTTCGGCCAAGCGCCCACAAATTTCCCTGAACAATCAATTCCACTCCCCGATCAGTCACGCCAAATTCTTTTAGGGCAAAGCAATCCTGATTCGCGTCCGAGTGTCTCTCCCATATCAGCATCAGCGTCCGACACTCGGGACTGGGTCGACTCCAGCCATCAGTATCGGCTTCACGAGGTCCACTGCTACGGAAACAAACTGCTCAGCAGGAACGTGGTCCGGGGTGTCCACCCATTGTTTCACCGCGCCGTAGATCGCCCAGCTTGCCGTGGCGGCAACCAGTTCCTCGGATATGCGGCGCTCCGTCGGATGAGAACGAAATCCGCATAGCAATACCTGCCGGATCTGGTCGATAACCGTAGCCTCTACAAACGGCTCGAATTGGTGCTGCTTGGATGAGAAAGACTTTTGTACTTCGGCGAGATAGTCGGAGACCGCGAGGATGATGGCTTTAAATGCTGACGAGCAGGTGCCGTCAAAGCGCACATTTCTTTGTGCCAACAGCTGAAGGAAACCTAATCGGATGAGCTCTTCCAGGAGCTTGAATTTGTCTGGATAGTGCGCATAGAAGGTGGCTCGGTTCAGCGTGGCCGCCTCCGCAATATCCTGGATGGTGATCTTGTCGAACTCTTTTTGTTCGAGGAGGCGTCGCAAGGCGTCCTGTAAGAGTTGGCGGGTCCTGCGAATTCGCGGATCCAATCGCTCGCACTCGTTCTGAAGCATCTACCCCCTCCACAAAGGCTTAGTATAGCAGTCTGGCCAGGTGTTGACTACTCGACACATGTCGTGTTACGTTATACAACGTCTGTCGTCTATACAGCATCTGATCATTAAGGGGACCTTACAATGCCTACTCTTCTCAAGCTGGACTCTAGCCCTATGGGCGAGCGCTCGATATCCCGAAAGCTGACAACTCAGTTCGCCGATTCCTGGCTAAAGGCACATCCGCGTGGCACAGTAATTTCGCGAGACCTGACTTCTTTGTCCCTGCCGGTCGTCGACGGTTCATGGGTCGGCGCAGCATACACACCTGAGGAGGCTCGCACCCCGGAGCAGAACAAGGTGCTGTCCGTCTCCGAGGCGCTCATCGCCGAGTTGCAGCGAGCGGACGAATACGTACTCGGTGTTCCGATGCACAACTTCAGTATTCCTTCCACTCTCAAGCTCTGGATCGACCAAGTGGTCCGTGCCGGTAAGACTTTCGCGTACTCATCCTCAGGTCCGGCTGGATTACTGACCGGCAAGAAGGCGACGCTGCTTATCGCCAGTGGCGGCACATACGACCCGGGCACTGCTCTGGCCTCTCTGAACTTTGTGGCCCCTTATCTGCGCACGGTGTTTGACTTTATTGGTATCAAGGACGTAACTATCATCGCCGCGGAAGGTACCGCTCAGTTGATGAACGGCAAAGTAGATCCACAATCCTTCCTGGCGCCCTTGCTTCAGAAGGTGCAGACGCAAGCAAGTCTCTGAGCACGTCAATCCACGTACAAGGATAATCACATGAAAATCGTATCGCTAATCGCACGGATACTCCTGGGCCTCATTTTCCTGGTCTTCGGTTTGAACGGCTTCCTGCACTTTATTCCCATGCCTCCTCCGACAGGTGTCGCCGGCCAATTCTTTGGCGCCATATTCGCTTCCCACTACTGGGTGGTTGTTTTCGGCGTTCAGACCTTCGGCGGCCTGCTGCTCCTGGCAAACCGTTTTGTGCCCTTCGCACTCGTGCTTCTTGGTCCGGTGATCGTGAATATCTTTTTCTTCCACGCTCTAATGGCGCCAGCAGGGCTTCCGCTGGCGATTGTGGTCGTCTTGCTTTGGGCACTCCTGGCCGTGCGCAACAAGCAGTATTTCGCCGGAATTTTTGTTCAACGCGTGGAGTAGCCGCTCGCTTTGCGTGCCGGCAAAAACCCCGAATAATCCCTAGCTCATAATTAGCTTCGCGGCCCACGCGCGGCCAAAAAACAACACACTTGGCGATAATCGCGGACGGATGACGGGCAAGCAGTAAGTAATGCCAGACCTGATTCTCCCCATTACTAATGGGATGGTCCGCCGCCTCACCTAGTCAGTAGCCTGTGTATGAGAGGCTTGCGGAGGAGGCGTCCTATGGACCTACACACCATTGGCATTGATCTTGGTAAGACAGTTTTTCATCTGGTAGGGCTTAACCTGCACGCTTGGCATGGAAGCCTGCGGAGGTGCGCATTTTCTTGGCCGAGCCCTGCGAGAACAAGGACATGAAGTGCGGCTGATTCCGGCGCAGTATGTGAAGCCCTACGTGAAGACGAACAAGAGCGACTACATCGATGCCGAGGC
>DATNMX010000122.1:0-5042 GCA_035602135.1 Candidatus Dormiibacterota bacterium | reverse complement strand
GGAATCCCTGCTTGGCGACGCGGCGTGCCAAACAGGACTGCCTTCAAGTCTGGGTATTTTTCTTTTGCAATGGTGAGAACTTTGATTCCGTCGGCGGAGCCCTTTATCTGTGTCAAGGAAAAAAGCATCGCTACTTGTTGGCGGCGGCCCTCGATCGGCTTGGTAACCCGATAGCGTTGGTGGTCGATCGCATTCGGGATGTAGGCAATGTTGCGGCACCCAAGCCCTTTGGCAATTTCAAGCAACCACTTCGATATCACGACTTTATGCAGCGGGGCTTGCCAGGTCGCATCAATTTGATCCTTTGGCGATTGCCAAACCTCGTACCCCTGAATCAGATAAAACTTCTCGCCTTTTGCCGCAGGGCATTCGAGAACGGACCGAACCGTGTGCCACGCGGTCGCAAAAAGCACATCCCCATCCGGAATACGCCGTGTATCTGTGTCCCGCGTAAAACGCATCTTCACTCGATTGTCGATGTGCTGCCAATCGACGGACGGTTCTGAATACAGTTCGATCATTGAATTGAATTGTTTTCGAATCCACTGACGGGTCGTCAATGATTCCTGGGGGGCATACTTCACGCGGCTTGGATGAACCACCGTGACCTGGTGTCCTCTGACGGCCAGTCTATTCGCATATTCGTAAACCACGCGGAAGCCGCCCATCGGTGTCCACGGATAGCAAGGCATTACGAATGTTATTCTCATCGCTCAAACTCAAGCATCTGTTTCGCTGACTTGGATCGTAGCGCCGACTTCCTTGCGCCCTCGTCCGACGAAGAATCCTTGAAAAAGTCCATGGATCATCATCTTGTCATCTTCACTCCCAGCCATAAACCAAAAAAGAACCACGTAAAGCGCAAAGCAAAGGGTCAGGAGCAGAAGGGACACGATTACTTTTGCGTGGAGAGATGCGATGAGAAAAGCCGTAAAGAACACCCCGCCACTGAGCAGGATGGTCTTCCCGAGCGGGCCGGAGATGCAGTCGCGAATGGAAAACGCCTTGAGCCGCCGGGCAAATGCGAAAAGGAAAGTGAGGTCCACGAGCGTGATGAACAGCTTCGCTAGCGCAGCTCCATTGATCCCCATTCGCCGCATGAGCCACCAGCAAGCGATTGCGTAAGTGGGAAGGGCGATCAGGTCCAGAATCGCTTTCAGATCAGGACGGCCCAGCGCCTGCACGGAAGTAAAGGGAACCATTGCCAAGGCGTTCAGGAAGAAAACGAGCGCGATGATCTCCATCACGGCCGAGCTCTGATTTGCAAACTGCGTCCCTAACCAAAGTCGCAAAATATCCCGCGAAAAAAAGACAAAAGTAGCGATGATCGGAGTCATTACCAGGAGAAGATACATAAGTGAACGCGATGTAGTGTCAGAAACGACCTTGCCGCTTCTGCTTCCATGGTAACTGAAGAAGGGGAACAGAGCCGGGGTGATGCTAGCGGGGAAAATGATGATTTTGGAAACCAAGTCGAAGGGTGCGGAATAATAGGTCAGCATGCTGACGGAGAGTGCCGAAGCGATCAGGAAACGTTCAAGGTACCCAAAAATGGGGCCCGTCATGTTAGAGACCATGATCCAGCCGCCGTATACCGTGAGGGGGCCCATTGCTTCCCGTGAAACGCGGAGGTTAGTTCGAAGACCAGGAATAATGCGGAAACAGAGAGCCAAATAGATTACCGCAGTCGTAAATCGAATGAGAACCAGGAGTAAAACGATTCCCACAACTCCAATCCCAAGCGGGATCGCCACCGCCGCCGCGAGATAGAAGCAAATGCTGGCGGGCACCTTGACATAATTGACTAGGTCAAACCGCTGAGTGGCTTCCAAAACTCCGCGAATAGCGTCGTTGCCCAGAATCACGGGCATCGAAGCAGCCAGGATAAACAGTGCGGTTCTGGCTTCGCCTATGAAGGACGCAGGCATCTTGAAGAGGTGAGTCACAGCCATGGGCACAAGGGCTGCAACAAGCAAGCCGCCGCCGCACCCTAGCAGGACCAGAAGACCAAGCGAGGTCCACACCAGTTCAGGAACTTTGTCGATTTTGTCAGGGCTCAGATGCTCGGCCACAAACTTGACGGTTGCCCGGCTGAGCCCTAGATCAAACACACTGAAATAGCCCAGCACCATCCAGGCAATCGAGAGAATGCCGTATCCGTCCGTACCGAGGCCCCTCACGATGTATGGGATCGTCACGACCCCGATGAACATGGGCAGAATCTGGCCGAGTAAGTTGAAAATGCTGTTCCGTGCAATAAGCCCCCGGCGATGTGGTCCTTTCAAGGTCATAGAAATCTTGATTGTTGCCCTTTCTGGGAGTGCTTCAGAGCGAGCAGGCGAGTGGAAGTGGCATGGAAAACTGCATGAGAGCCCACCGTCAAACAAACCTGGATCCGCCTCGACAGTCGAAAATTCGGCAGCGTCGCGTCAACGAAGGACAACGCGATTTGACTCATAAGATGCTAAGGGGAATGCTTGAGAAACCGATGCCTGTCCTGCCGACCATGATGACCGTGCACACGCAGATCGTCCCGCGTTCTCATCTGAATCATCAACGCCAAGAAACTTTCAGGGAGGTCCGCAATCGTGCGAGACCTAATTCACGATTGCGTTCAAGCCGCTCGGAGCTGCCGGCCCCCTGCCGCTTACACCGGAATTGTAGGCGCCCACATCCCAGACACCACTCGCCGGCCGCGAATTCCCGTCCTTATCCTTGCACAATGGAACGAGAGGACCCGTGCAAAGAGAGGTTAAGTTCGTGCCCGTGCCGATCACAGGCGAACCGGACATCGGGTGCCCTGTGCTATCGAGTTTCATGGCCGCTGCCAACATTAATTGTGCGCCGGCATCTTGTCCGGTCCCGGCCGGTAGCGCAGCTCTCCACCATGCGAGCGTGGTTCCGTTCGTCCCGTGGAAACCAAATGCGTTATACGATCCACCGGCCGCCGCGACATCCTCATACATGTTGCTCAAAATGCAGCCCGTGACCGACCCGCCAGGGCTGCTGCAGGGTGTCGTGCTCGTATCAGCGCTATTCCCATAATTGATGACGACGTTTTGCCCCTGAATAATGTTATTGATTGCCGCAGGGCCGATCGTTCCACTCTGCAATGAGTTCTGGAGTGCCGTCCCCGCTGCGTATGAGCCGCCAAGAATCGTATTGTTGAATGCCTGGTTGTTTTGCGAGATCGAACTGCCCTTATTGCCAAGGCATATTTCCGTTGGGAAAGTCCGGTTCGAAGGCGAAATCATGACATTGTTGAAAACAACCGCATTACTGACCGCTTGCTCCAAAAAGACATATGCGTTCACGTTACGGCCCGGATCACCATCAAACAGGTTATTGTAAATCCAGACGCCTGAAATAGTCCCCGCCGGCTGGCCGCCCCAGATGTGGATACTGTCGTGGTGGTAGGAATTGGCGGTATTGTCCCAAGCCGTCATGGAACCAAAATGATTGTTGTGAATGGCGACGGTCCCATGGCTTCCCGATGCGACGCCATAGGCGATGCCGTGATCGAAGTTGTAAACGTAATTGTTGTAGATATCGTAGTTCTCCACGATTCCGCCAACGGCCCATCCGATGTCATGAAAGGTGCAATTATCAATTGTTACGTTAGCGCTGTTGGCGACGTGGATTGCCTGCATGGACGTCTGATCGATTTCGTTGCCTAGCCCAGTGTGGACATAGATGTTGTAAATCCCAAGATTTTTGTATTCGCAATTATTGCATTTGCTTCCTTCAATGCCGTAACTTGCCAACTGGTAGGTTAAGCCCGTACCGTTGCCGGTATCTTGGATGACACCGTTGCACGTGCCGCTCGTTCCGCAGGGCGTTCCGCCGTCGATCACAATATAGCCCTGATTCGCCATGTTGATGGCGCCACCTCCCGCACCCGCCCAGTAGGGTGCGGTGAGGAGAGCGCCGCTCTCAAACTTGATCGTGATGGGGTTTCCACTCGTGCCGCTACCTTGAACGGTCAGCATTGTGGAACCTGCAGCTCCTGTAAAAGTGTTGCAAAGATGCACTGTGGTTCCGGGGCCGATCTGGTTTGCTGCGGTGCCCCAGCTTGTGGAATTGTTGAACCACGCCACCGAGCGTGCGTCGGCGCAGCCCGCGCCGTTGCCCGCTCCCGTGGAATTCTGCGCGACGTAAATGTCGTTTGCGTGTGCGGAGGATGCGCTCAACAAGACTCCCAGCGCCACCAAAAAATAGATCCCGAAGCGCGTCCCGCTCTCCCGGACCATCCGAGTCTTGTCTGCTCTAAGCCGTTTGCTCACTACGTTCACAGTACCTCTCCCCGCCCAATTTCATGAGCGCTATTCCGACACGCGACGCAACATTAACAAGGGGTCCCACCCCTCACAACTGGACCTACGTCTAGTAAGCGGACAGGGCACCTACACTGTACTTCCCTGGGCCGGGCAACACATCGGCTGAGTCTAGCCGAACGCCATGCCTTGATCTCTTGTTGATTATCACTGTTTTCCAGGGTGTCAATTGAGAGCCTGGGAGTCTTCTGTTTCTGGAAATCTGCCCGCTGGGTCCGCTTGAATAACTCCCAAAGTGGGTATGGATTTAAGTTATGTGTAATCTGTATGTTACGTGGAAGTTGGGCCGTGCTTGAACTCTTCCGACTCGATCCAGTTCGAGCGTTGCATCAGGCATACATTGTGGTACACGAATTTGTGGAACCATTGGGGCCAGTGAAGCCAATCATAACCGCCTTCCAGTTTCGCCCGGAGTAGAAACGGATCGTCCCAGGAGTTCACTGGGAGGCGAGGCAGGCAGAAACGATTATTGTCTAGCTTGGCGCGACCGAGGACCGTTGAGACACCATTCTCGAAGCCATGACTCTCCAAGGCATCAACGAGAAAACGCGTGAAGTCGCAATCTTCTTCCGGAAATGCGAACGGATAGGAGAAGGATTCCACGGGAACGCCAAGTTTCTGTTCGATCGTTTCTTTTGAATAGCCCAGCTCATAATCAATGTGGTCCGGTCCAAGCGAGCGCAGGTCAGGATGAGTCACCGTGTGCGA
>DATNMX010000121.1:0-3757 GCA_035602135.1 Candidatus Dormiibacterota bacterium | reverse complement strand
TATCTATTTCCCAGCCGCTCCGGTCATCGTGGCCTGGAACAACCAATCTCCGACAAGACGGTTTGGAATATCTGCAAAGCGGCCGCCGTTCGTGCCGGCATCCAGAAAAAGATTGGGCCGCACACTCTGCGCCACAGTTTTGCCACGCACCACATGGAGGCAGGAACCGATCTGCGGACCATTCAGCTGCTGCTGGGACACGCACATCTGGAATATACGTCCGTCTATTTGCACCTCTCGCACCGTCACCTGCAGACGGCGATTGACCCACTCGATCAACTCACGATTCAGAAGCAGGAACAAGCACGGCAGTCGGAGGATAAAGATTTGTGACCCGGCCACCCTGGGAGGTGGCCGACGTCATCCGCATCGCTGGCAGTAGGTTTCGGGAACGCTATGGTGCATCGTTGGCCTGGCCGCAGGACAAATGCTTGGACCGACGCCATCAATGCTAAAGACCGCGCGAAGCTAGAAGTGCTTATGGCACCGGAATACGCGCTTTACAGTTGGAGCGGTGAACTGTGGGCACCTAGACAGGAATGGCTGGATAATCTTTTTAACCACATCAAAATCAGTAAGAATACGTTGAGGGAAATCGCTCCCAGGGTTTACGGCGATTTTGCCATCGTGACGTCCGTAGGCGAATGGGCCGGCACTTCCGACGGCGAATCCTTCAACCAAAAAACCATTGTTGTGGACACATGGCGCAAGATTAATGGCCGATGGCAAGTTGTAACGCGGACCAGTCACACCGAGGATGTCAAAAGTCCCATTAAAAAGTAGTTAGCAGAACCTGATCAGTGGCACTTCCAATACCTAACCCCGCAGCCATCCGAATTTGTATTTCTCCATTTGATTATCGGTTTTACTCTGCACGCCGAACGGCAAGAAGCGTTAAATCGTCTGTTTGCCTCGAACCCTCCCGAAAGCTCAGCAAGTCCTCGCGACATTCAGAGATCAGCCCCGCAGGCTCTACCCCTGTGTTCCGCTCCGCCAGGCATGTGGATTCGGTGGAGGCCATACTCTGTACCTGCGCGATTCCGTGCCTCCGTCAAACCGTCGGTATATAGGAACAGCGTGTCACCGTGAGCCGATGGACAGGGAAGCGCGTGTTACAGAACATCCCCAGAGGCACTCCAGTGGAATCCTTTGGCGTTGCTCCGTCACTGTGAATGTGAAGCACGGGAAGGTGGCCCGCGCTGACAAACTCCACCGAACCATCACGGGCAGCTCTTCTCACGACGAGAGTCACGAATTGTCCAGCGAGAGTACTCTCGCAGAAAATGCGGTTGCCGTCTTCCACCATGCGATCGAGCGGGAGAATGGCTTCAGCAAGGCTGCAAAACGTTGCATGGAGGTGACTCATGAGCATCGACGATGCTGCAAACGCGCAAGACGATGCAGGAATTTTGTTCCAGCCGCACGGCTCGCAAGTTGTTCACAAACGTGAATGCCAACCTGCGGATCAGCAGTGCAGTGCTAAACAGACCATCCCACCTCCGGTTTGGCGACTATCCGGCCAACTGAGTGCAGACCATTTCGATGGCCCCCTCCACTCACCTTCATGATGCCATGTTTCGCAGTCGGCGGAACTCCGTACCTTCCGGAGCAATGGCTCACAGATCTCCGAGTTCGAGCGTCACGTCCGCGTTCTTCCAAGCGGCCTCAAATTCTCGGCGAACCCATTCCGCGTCGGAGGTCTTCCTTTGGACCTCCAAACTCTTTAAATGGCCAAACAACGACCGGGGATTTCGAGGGTATAGTTGTAGATCGGCGCGAAACACTGTTTCGGCCTGACCGGGTTGTTCGTCCTGCAACAGCGCCCTGCCGAGTGACTCCTGGACCGGATAAAACCATTCGGGCGGCTCACCATAGTAAAGCCTGTCCTGGATCTGAACCGCATTCTTCCAGTACTCGATCGCGCGCTCGCGGTCGGCGTGCGCTGTGGCGATCCGAGCGTCCAATATATTTGCAGCCAGGTCGAGGAAGGCCACCGCCTTGTTGGAATACATACTGAACTCCAGGTCTGCAGGCGTTTCTCGGCGCGTTGCTTCTAGTGTTCTACGCTCGATTTCGGCGATCCCGATCTGGCCCTTTGCCGCAGCGGCCGATCCGCGGGCGAAATGCCAGAATGCGGTTGTCATCGCCAGGTTCGACTCCGGCGGCGGTAGCTTCAGGACTTCATCCCAGCGATGAAACCGGAGAAGGACGAAAATCGGAGTGGGTATGTAGGGTTCAACCATCGACACGTCGCCCAAAACCATCCGGCCGATGTGTGCAGCCAGCTTTGCGTCCGCGAACCTTCCCTCCATGCTATAGGCAGCAGCAAGGAAATGGAGGTTGTGGGCGTAGTACAAAATGTCGTACATGCTGCCCATCGTGCCGCTCTCGCGCAGGTAGACGCGGTCGGTCTCGGCCGCGAGCGCATTGCTCCGCGCCGCCGCCGGATAGTCGCCAGTACGGAAGTAGATGTGCGCAGGCATATGAACCAGATGCCCCGCGGCCGACGCGAGCGTTTCTAAGCGCCGTGCGCTGGCAAGGGCGCGCTCGGGGTGAGTCGAGGCCTCCACGGCATGAATGTAATAATGATTCGCGCCAATATGATCTGGAGCGCGTCGGAGCACCGATTCCAGCACGGCAACAATCTAGTCTGTATCCTGGGCCGGATGGCCGTCCAGGCTCCAAAGCTTCCAAGGGTGTAGATCCAGGAGGCTCTCTGCGTAGAGAGTGGCAGCATCAAGGTCGTCTGGGTAGAGCTTGGATAATTCTCGCATCGCGTGAGCGTAGTCCGCGTCGAGTTTCCTAAGGTCGATCTTAGGATCAGCCGAGTAACGCTTGACCAAAGCCTGAATGTAGGCGCGCTCGCTTTCCGTCACGCCCGGCGCGAGCGACACTGCCTTCTGAACGGCTTCGTACGCAGTCTTCTCGTGCGGGGGATCTACATCGAGATTGATGCATGGACCTGATGCCAATGCGATACCCCAAAAGGGCATCGGGGACCGCGGATCCAGCTCTGCCGCTCGCTGGAATGCCCGAGCGGCTTCTTCGTGGTTGAAGGCGAATACCAGTGTAAGTCCCTGATCGAAGAAACGCTGAGCCTCAGAACTCTTCGTCGAGATGATGTGGTGATGTCGGCCTATACCGGACATTAGGGCTGCTGGCTTTGACTGCGCCGCTAACAAATAGGGAGCTAACAGAAGTGAAAATACAGACATCACCAGAAGTTGTATCCTGATTCTCCAAGCGTTCACTAGACGGCATCGAACTTGCCTCACGTTTTATGCCTCCAAACATCCTTATACCACCATGTGTCCGAGCCTTTTGTCTTTCCAAAACACCCCTCGAATAAGTCCTGTTGAATCGCCGGTAGTAAGCAACTCCTCCTTATAATCTTGCATGGACGTATCACATCATATACATTTTGCCTACTTGAGAATTGAAGGACACATGATCACCAAAAGTCAATGCGATGGTCGAAATCGTGACATCAGCTAGGCGAGGATGGATTTCCCCGAGATACACGGCTTCATCGAGCCAATCCGGCTTATCGGCAGGTTTCCAATGTCAATGTCCATGGGTCTCCTTTAATTGTATTTTGTATCTGTTCCTTAGGATCGCATGGAGAAGGGATGTTTTTTACTCGTGCAGGACAACATTTAGCAGGGAACTGGCGATGTGGAGACCGCCATCGTATCGAATGAAGCCGAGTTTCTTGAATTTGTTCATGAAGAAGTTGACCCGCGTACGCGTTGCGCCA
>DATNMX010000120.1:0-4527 GCA_035602135.1 Candidatus Dormiibacterota bacterium | reverse complement strand
CTGGCGGGGTCGTCAGTTCCAACGATAAGCGTGATCCCTTTGCAAGCCGGGTTTTTCTGGAAAGTATTCAGAAATTCGTTCTCCAACTCTTTGGCCATCGCTTCGGGCCTGCTAGAACATTCTTCAGCCCTGCCGGGTCTTTTCAGGCTTATCGCTGCTGCCAGTTCACAAATGTGCGTAGCCGCGTGAATGTCTGATAGCCTCTCAACGCTAATGGAAATATCCTCAAAAGCTCCGGCGGAGGCGGTCTTGGCTTCGTTCTGCCTGCAACTGGCCAAACTCAAGGCAAGAGGGAGTAGAACAAACTTGAGGTAACGCGTTTGATCTGAAACCAGCATTATCGGCGCGATTGTACTCCAAAAGTGCCCGGCGTTCGCTGGGCGAGTGGCATAGACGCCGTGGCGGTGGACACCCTTAACGGCCGAGTAGCACGAATGTCCTATTCTTCGATCCTCTAAGCCGATTTCTTCACCGCCGCACTTCTGAGGCGGCGCGAAGCATGGCGTTCTGCGGATTTTCCCCTATTGCGGCCGGGCTGAATCAGCACATTTGCCGGAATGCCGAATTTGTCATGCAGCTCGCGGATCATATTGAGGGACAGCGAGCGCTTGCCCCGCAGTACTTCATAGACCCGCGTGCGCTGGCCGATCACTCCGATCAATGCGCGGGAATCTTTACCTTCTTGTTCGAGCCGGAACTTAATCGCTTCCACCGGATCAGGCATGTCGATGGGATAGTGCTCGCGCTCATAGGCTTCGATCAGCGTGGCGAGGACATCCATCTCGTCGCTCGCGGCGGAGCCCTGTGGCGATTTCCACAGTGACTCCACACGCCGCAGCGCCTGTTCGTAATCCCGTTCGTTCTTGATGGGCTTAATCTCCATAGTTCACCGTTTTCACATCGATCTTGTCGTACTCCGCATGCGAGCCCAGCCATTTGATGAATACGATCTGCAGCCGGTAATGGATGGCCACGACCAGCCGATAGTCGTTGCCCTTGATATTAAAGACCACGCGGTCGGAGCCCACGATGCTCGCGTTTGCGTAGGCTTTCACGACGTCCGCGGGATTTTTCCAGTCGGCTTGCCGCGCTTCGTGAAACCAGGAATCCACCGCCGATTTCACTGCCTTCTGGTCCTTGCTCCCCTTGAGCGAATCGATGAAGCGCTTCAGCGTCTGACGCGCAATGACCCTCATGGCAAGGACTCGCGCCACATGACCTGATTATAGACCTGTTCCCAAAATGGGTACAACTCAAAAGCTCCAGGCATCAGCCCCCTCATAATCCTCCCCCTTAATCCCCACTTGCCGACCGCCGGGTGCCCGCGTCTTGCTCCGAATGCGCGGTGGATCTGTCCTTCCGGCACGATTTCAGCCCTTTTGCGCCAGAACTGCTGCACTGTCAGCGGGGTGCTGAAAAAGTCTTCTTGCTGTCATCCCGAGCGAAGCGAGGGATCTGCTTCTTCTGAAAAATCCAAGAAGGCGTTTTCCCCGTTGGCTGCTGCTTATTGGAATGACACGAAGAGGAGTTTTTCAGCACCCTGTTAGGTATTCCCGGTGGCAGATCAAACAGGCACTTTGCTATACCTTAGCATCCAAACCACTTGCAAGCACCTTCAATTTTATCTTGACAAGTACTATACTTGTATGCTAACATCGGTTGTGATCGTTAGCCGCCAGCCCGTCTATTCCACCCAGGTTTCCCACCTCTCCTCCTCTCCACAAGTAACAAAATCTCCCATCGTCCATCCTCTTTCAATTCATCAAGTTACAAAATGCTTTTTCCGCAACTCCTTTGTTTTGATAACGATCTATTTTGATGTGGGGTACCCCTACTTGCTGTCCCTCTCACGTCCACGATCCCTTCACCCGTGTATGCCATCCCGTATCCCCTTTCATTTCAAATTCTTGCGCACTCCTTTGCATTTTTTTGCACTCGCCAAAATCTCAACTCTTTTGTTTTCAAACGATTCCGCACTCTGCGTCAAAAAACACAACCCCCGGGGCTGGAGGGAGGGAGTAACTTGCTGACAGCTCTCTTCCCACTCGGCGCATCCACGACCGCCATATCATCCCCGCCCCCGCTTCCGTCTCTGTGAACTCTGCGCTCTCGGAGGCCTCTGCGTTAATTCCGATTCCTTCTTTCAACATTCAATTTTCGACTTTCAACTCTCGACCTTCCCACCAGTCACTAGTCACGAGTCACCAGTCACCAATCGTTGTATCATTCCACCCCGTGAACATCCTTCTGAACGAAGTCGAATGCCGCGTCCTGGGCTCCCTCATCGAAAAGGAAATCACCACCCCCGAATACTATCCACTTTCGCTGAACGCCCTCGTCAACGCCTGCAATCAAAAATCAAACCGCGATCCCGTCATGAATCTCGACGAAACCGCCGTCCGCCAGGCCCTGCATTCTTTGGATGGACAATCTCTAGTCCGCTACGTCAGCGCCTCGGACAGCCGCGTAACCAAGTACGAGCACCGCCTCCAGGAAGCCTTCAACTTTTATCGTCACGAAATCGCCATCCTTTGCGTTTTATTGCTGCGCGGCCCGCAGACGCCGGGCGAACTTCGCACCCGCGCCGAACGCATGCATCCTTTCGACGACTTGAGCGCCGTGCAATCCAGCCTGCAGCACCTGATGAAGCGCGAGCCCCCGCTGGTCAAAGTTCTTCCCCGGCAGCCCGGCACCAAGGAGGCACGCTACGCACACCTCTTGTCCGGCGACGTGGAAGAGTGGGATGCAAAGTCAGTCGCGGAGCCGCCGCTCACTCCCGTGTCCGCCGACGGGGAACGGATTGCTCATCTGGAGAAGGAAGTCGCCGCACTTCGCAACGACGTCGCCGACTTTCAAAAGGAGGTCGCAGACCTGAAACAGAAGTTCGCAGATTTCAAAAAGCAGTTCGACTAGGGAGCATCCTTTCTGCGTGAGGGCCATTCTGCAGACAGGGCGACTGTTCACTTTTGCGCAGTAAGCTTCTTTGCCAGTTGCTTAGAATAAGGCATTAGAAGCGGTGGTCCGGTCTGAATAGGGAGGCCCTTAAATGAAGAGTAAGCGATTCTCCGGATTGGCGAAAATTTGCGTATTGGCACTCCTCATAACCTGCGCAGCTGCCTTCGCCAGCAGCGGCCTGCAAACGGAAAACGTCCAAACGCCGGTCCTGGCTCCCGGTAAACATTTTGATCGTGTACTGATTGTCGTCTTGGAAAACCAAGACTACACTTCGGCGATGAGCGATCAGTTTTTATCGAAACTGGCAACGAAAGGGACCAGCTTCAGTAATTTCAAAAATCTCTATCATCCGTCTTACCCGAATTACCTCGCCATGATTGCCGGCACTTCTTTTGGCACGCGCAGTGACCACCAAGTAAGCTTCCCCAACGACGCTGAGCATAGGACCATTGCTGATTTGCTCGATTGGAAGAACTATGCAGAAAACTATCCCTCCGGCGTACAACCTTATCTTGAATCTTCTAAAGGGAAATATGCCCGCAAACATGTACCGTTCTTGAGTTTTGAGAAAATTCAAAAGCAAAGCTATGGCAACGTAGTTTCTGTCGACACGAAAGATCCGCATAACGCATTCGTGACGGCAGTCGAAATGTTCAGAAAAGACCCGAAGAAATCCCCCTTGCCTCGATATATGTTCTATACCCCCAACCTCGACGACGATGGACACGATCCTTTCTATAGCTCAGGGAAGGGACTGCAAAAAGGTTCGCGCTGGCTGGAAACTTTCTTCCGGACATGGTTTCCCTGGGATCAGAAAGAGATGAAGGGAACTCTAGTGATAGTAACTTTCGACGAATCCGAGGGGGATGACAAGAACGATCGGATCTATACCGTATTCCTCGGAGATATGGTCAAAAATCAGACGATCGACAAAGAATACAATCACTACAGCGTGCTAAGAACGATTGAGGATAACTTTAGTCTGCCTCAGTTGAATTCTGGTGATGCGAACGCGGCGCCAATTACGGAAGCCTGGAAATAATCTAACCGCTCATCGCGGTTCCCCAGGAGCAAAAGGGGACCTGAAACATTGGCTACCTTGAGGCAACCTGCTTCGATTCATTCCGCGGTGCATTCGTTTGCAATACGTGAACGAGATGGCGGCCCGTTGCGGGAATGGCAACTTTGTTGCCTAGCAAGATTGTTTTTGCTGTAATTTTGCGGCCGTAAATCCGCGCGTTTGCTTTGTTGTCTGGGCGCAAGGTGGAACCCTCGAGGGAAATGCCGGCAAATAGTCCGCGGGAACGCGAATAGCTGAGGATCTCCGCGCGCATCCATGCATCGGTGCTTGCGGAAGCATCGCGCCCTTTGGGACCTGCAGCGGCGGATGCGTCTCCACCCAGCTTGATCTTGCTGCTGAGAATGGAAGCGGCACCTCTCTGGTTCATGACCAGAAGAATCAGATCGGTGGATTCGCCGCCAAATTGCATTCCGATGCTATCGCCTTCGAGGGCGTACATTGCCGGGGCACCCCAAGGTCCATTGAATTCCTTGCCGGTGCGGCAAACCATC
>DATNMX010000119.1:0-8477 GCA_035602135.1 Candidatus Dormiibacterota bacterium | reverse complement strand
GGAAACGTGATTCTCCACCGGCATTCCCTTACCCACGTCGTGAAGTAACAGGGACAAAACAAGTAAGTCGCGTCTCTCCACGGTCTTCCACAGAGTGGAAAACGGCATGTCCCGCGCGTCGCTAGCTTCCGCCAGCGCCTGCAAGTGCTCGATGGTTCGCAACGAGTGCTCGTCAACCGTGTACCTATGATAGAAGTCGCGAATGACCAGCGAATCGATCAATGCAAACTCGGGCAGCACCTCGGTAAGTAGCCCCAATCGTTGCATCGGCCGCAACGCCACGCCTGGATAATCCGAGCCGAAGATCTGCTGGAGCTGCTTCCAGGAGATTTCCTGATTCTTGGCCGGCAGTTCGGAATGAAAAAAAATGTAGGCCATTTTACGTTCGGCATGCCGACACATCTCCAACCCGGTCTGGGCGGCTTCAGTCAAAAGAGCCAGGACCGCGGCTCGATCGGAGAACGCGGTTGAGTCGAGGATCTCAAACTGACCATTTCGGATGGCGTATGGTTTACCCGGGCTAAGTTCGATCTTTGGAGGCCGCCCCGCGAGGAGTAACTTCTGCCACAAACTATTGCGCTGTGATCGATTGCAAGCTCAAGGAACGTTGGAGTTGGTGGTGCAGAGTCCGCGCATGTCTGTAGTATATTCGCATCCACTCTGCTGCGTTTCGTTTGAGGCCGTCCTTAGCTCCCAAAGATTCCTCGGCAGCAATGGTCTGCAGCTCGTAGGTCAAGGTGTTGTCGTTTCTTCCGTTCTGATAGTGAAGGAAACATCGCACCTGGCTAATAAAGTCCACGGCATTCAAAGCGAGATCCCGCTCGACAATATCTGCGCCTCGGATTTCACTCGCTCTCCCGGCAACCTGGCGCATCCACGCGCTCGCGTGAAAATCTCGCAGCCCTCCCGGTGAGTCTTTTACGTTAGGCTCCAGATGAAAAATGGTGTTGCCGTACTTAGCCAGCCTCCGTTTGGTAAGTTTGGTCAATTCCTCATGCAGAAATGACCGATACACTTTCTCAGTGCGTGGCAGAACCTTTTGTTCGAGCTTTTGATAAACCGTTTGATCACCCGCCAGGAAACGCCGATCCATCATCGAGAGGTGAAATTCCACATTCTCTCGTTCCACTTGCTTGCTCTCATCCAGCGTGCGTGCGGCTGAGCTGACACGAAATCCTCGGTCCCAGAGCGTTCTCGTCAATTCTGCGAGAACAGCCTCCAGCTTCTGCTCCGCTCGACCATTTTCGAACAGGAGGAGAATATCGAGGTCGGAATAGGGAAAAAGTATTCGGCGCCCAAACCCGCCAATCGCGAGAACAGCGAGGCCTTCCGGTTCTAGGTTGTGAGCGCGAGATGAGGCCTGCAGGCTCTCTTGAATGTTTCGCTCGGCCATTTCACACAATGCCTGCAGCGTTGCGTGTACACTCGTGCCGTCGAGAAACGCCTGTTGTATCTTGTGCCTTTCTGCTTCACATTCCGTCCTGGAATTGGCACGCACTTGAGACGAGTCCTCAAGGCTCCTTAACTCAGTCGGTTTTGGATCAAGTCCGGGTCTCGCTGCAGTTGTCACGTTGTCTAAAGCACGCTTTCTCCGTGTTCATCATTGCGAATTCGGATCGCGTCGCCCACGGTCGACAAAAAGATCTTGCCATCACCGATTTTGCCCGTTTTCGCTGCTTTTAGAATCGCATCGACTGCTGAATCGACGCGCTGGTCCGGGAGGACCATCTCGATCTTGACCTTTGGCAATAAATCCAAAGTGTATTCCCGTCCGCGGTAAACCTCCGTGTGACCTTTCTGCCTGCCATGGCCGCGCACTTCAGTTACGGTCATGCCCTCGACGCCGATTTCGAGCAGGGCGTCTTTCACCGAATCAAACCGCGACGGCTGGATGATCGCTTCGATTTTCTTCATTAACTCTCCCTTCCATTAGTTACTTGTTGTGTTCTTCCGAGGTTATCGCTGCAGTCCGACTGCCTGGCGCGTGCGCGCATCATGCACGAGTGCGCGCACGTTCGCCAACCGCAGATTTTGCATTTAATGAATCACAATTTTACCGACCACTTGGAATTTGAATTCAGTGGATTGTTATTTTCCGTTGGCGTTCCGAAAAAGCAGCACGTACAGTCTGCCGCCAAAGCGACGGCAGCGTCGTTCTCCCCAAAGCCACTCGAGAAGGAGAAATTGGAATGACAGTGTTCTCAAAGTGTTTTGCAGCTTTCTTAATGAGCTCTGTGTTGATGCTTCCCGCTCTGGCGCAAACGCCTTCTGCCGCAGATCCCAATGCCTCGGGCGGAACGGCGGCAAACTCCACTTCGCCAGCGCAAGAACCTTCCGCTCCTGCACCGCCGACCTGGTCAGTGGGTCCCATTGATTTCAGCGGCCTGGTCGACGGGTATTACAGCTACAACTCCAACCACGCGGCATCGCAGGTCAATCAGCTCTATAACTTCAACGACAAAACCAACCAGTTCAGCCTGAACATGGCGAAGCTGAGCCTCGCCCATACTCCAGACCCCGTCGGCTTTCAGGTCGACCTTGGTTTCGGACGCGCGTTCGAGATTTTTAATCGTCAACCCAGCGAAAGAGCTTCGGATACATTTCGCTTCTTGGAGCAAGCCTATTTGAGCGTTAAGCCGCCGAAGGCCAAGGGGCTGGAGGTAGATTTTGGGAAGTTTGTTACCAGCGCCGGTGCGGAGGTAATTGAAACCAACGGAAACTGGAACTATTCTCGGTCCCTGCTCTTCGCTCTCGCAATTCCTTATTACCACTTCGGGGTGCGAACTTCTATCCCCATCGGCAAGTATTTCACCGGTGGAGTGCAGATCGTAAATGGCTGGAACAACATTGGGGACAACAACTCCGGCAAGACGATCGGTCTGACCGGAACGATCACAACCAAGAAGTTCGCCTGGAGCAACAACTACTATGCCGGGCCCGAAAACAACGACACAAGTAAGGGGTGGAGACACTTGTACGACACCACTGTGTTGTTTACCCCTTCGACTAAATTCAACGGCTACGTCAATTTCGATTATGGCCAAAACGCGAATTTCTCTCTCGTATCTGGGGTTGCTGCACCCGGCGTTCCTGCACTGAGCAAATGGTACGGCGTAGCCGGTGCGCTTCACCTGCAAGCTAACTCTCACTGGTCTTTCACTCCCCGCGTCGAGTGGTTCAAAGACAAAGATGGATTTGCGACGGGAGTCTCCCAAGATCTGAAGGAGTGTACGTTTACGGGCGAGTACAAGATGGTGGAGGGACTCCTCGCGCGGCTGGAGTACCGCCGCGACTGGACGAACCAGCCGTTCTTCGACTACGGCGGCGTGCTCGCATCGAAAAAGAGTCAGAACACGGTGACACTTGGCGTTTTGGCGTACTTCGGGCCCAAGCGGTAACTCATCCAGCAGGACGAGAATGTTGAGCAAATTTCTGAGTAAATTTGAAGGAGGAAATGAAATGAGTGCAATCCCGCAATTTGGGAAAAAGCTGTCGCTTTCGGAGAAGTTTTCGCGGCTTGCTCTGCGACTGCGGACTCCGGAATGGCGCCGCTACGCAAAATTGCTGTTCGCTGGCAAATTAGCGGGCGTCGGGTTGACTCTAATCGTGATGGCTGCGATGTCGTACTTCTTCTTCGGCCGCGTCTATGCCGCCGATGCAGAGGTAAAAGCCGCTGATGTAATCAATCCCGTCAACACCGCCTGGACGCTGGTGGCCGCGTTTCTAGTTTTTGGCATGCAAGTTGGCTTCACGATGCTGGAGGCTGGTTTCTGTCGCTCCCGCGAAACCGTGAACGTGCTTATGGAATGCGTTGTAGACACATGCCTTTGCGGCATTCTCTTCTATGCAATCGGATTCGCATTTATGTTCAGCCACGGTAACGGCTTCATCGGATATCATTGGTTCTTCCTGCAGGGCGCGCCGGCGACGTATGAAACGACAGGAGTCGCGTTCCTGGCCGTGTGGATCTTCCAGTTTGCTTTTGCTGACACCTGCTCGACTATTACTTCTGGGGCAATGATTGGCCGTACCGGATTTGTCGGCGACCTCCTCTACAGCTTCGCCGTTTCCGGTTTCATCTATCCGATCATCGGCCACTGGACCTGGGGCCCAGACGGCTGGCTGGCCACAATGGGCACCGACGGGCATTTTTTGCCGTCGTTAGGGATGGGCTTTCATGACTTTGCCGGCTCCACGGTCGTACACACGATTGGCGGCTTCATTGCCCTCGCCGGTGCCATTGTTCTTGGCCCGCGCTTGGGCCGCAAATTCAAGCGTGACGGCGGCGCTCCCATGCTGCCGCACGATTTGACCATCGCTGTCAGCGGCGGTCTCATCCTGTGGTTTGGCTGGTATGGTTTCAATCCCGGCAGCACCCTCTCTGCAATGGACTTCGAAGGGATCGGCCGGGTCGCCGCCAACACCACTCTCGCTGCGTGCGCGGCTGGCTTGACGGCCATGGCTTACGCCTACTTCATGAGCAAGAAATGGGACGCGGGCTTTACAACGAATGGGTTCTTGGCGGGGTTGGTTGCCATCACCTGCCCTTGCTACTGGGTCAGTCCTACCGGTGCGATCCTGCTCGGCGGCATTGCGGGTGGGCTGGTGGTTGCCGGAGTTGAATTGCTCGAATGGTTGCGCATCGACGATCCGATCGGCGCCGTTCCCGTTCACGGTTTCTGTGGAATCTGGGGAACGCTTTCGCTCGGCCTATTTGCGTGCGGCAAGTATGGGGCTACCGGTCCGATCACAGCCGACAACTCGGCGCCATTAAAGGGGCTCTTCTATGGCGGAGGAACCCAAGTCCTCGCGGCCCAAGCCATCGGCAGCGCAGTCACCACATTCGCCACATTTGCAGTTGCGATGGTGGTGATGTACCTCGTCAACGCAACCGGGACCCTGCGTGTGTCAAAAGAGGGCGAACTCTATGGGTTGGACTTACACGAGCACGGCATTTCAGCGTATCCCGAGTATGTCATTTCTGCGCTCGCTGCTCCCGCTGGACTCGCCGAGCAGATGCAAAAAGAGCCAAGCATGGTAACCAAAACAGCGCCATCCACGTTTGCCTTCGAAAAGACAACCGGGTCATTGTGACGTCTAGGACGCCAAACAATGCCGCAAGACTGTTGACGTAAACGGGTTGTAGACAGGCCGGAGAGTTTTCCCACGGCCTGTCTGCACTTCCCGGCGTGGTCGTCCCTCGTGGCAATCGAGAAGTCAAAAGGCCTGATTTAGTATTCGTTTTTTCGATTGGCTCGCGCAATTCTTCGATTTGGCGCTTTCCAAATCGGCGCGATAACGTTACCTGCACTGATGCACAGCCATTATTGCTCGAATTCGGGCCCTACGCTTAGTCAGACCTTATTTAAGGAGATTCATGGCCAACGAATTGCGTAATTTTCTTGAACTCTCTTATGACGAATTGGAACAGTTGAATCTGGAGTCTAAGGAGCAGCGCAAGAATCGCGTACCGATTGACAAGATACGGGAAGTGCGCCTGAAGTATCTCGCCGATGAAAAGCGCATCAAGGCTGTCACGGTCCTGTTCAGCGACCTTGAGGGCCGCTTGCACATGCTGGACTACGATAAGAAGTTCCTCATCAAAAGCTGGGATAACCTTACCTTTGACGGCTCTTCTATCCGCGGCTTTACGGCGCAGCGCGAGAGCGACCTGCGTCTCGGTATTTGCTGGGACGCTTTCTACTGGGCGCCCGCGGATGTCTTTGGCACCGGCAAAATTCTTGTTTTTGGCGATGTGGTCGACAAGGACGGCACGCCCTACGGAGCCGACATTCGCGGCCTTTTGAAAGGCTTCGCGGGCGACTTATACAAGAAAAAAGGACACACCCTGAATGCCGCGAACGAGATTGAAGGGTTCTTGTTTCAGGGGTCGGACGCCGAGCGTCGTTATTTTGAAACGAACAAATTTAGCTACGTGAACACCGGAGGTTACTACCATTCCCTCCCCGGCGATCCGCTGCGCACCTTCATCGATACGACCGCGGAAGTGCAGCGGGCGATGGGCTTCCAGAACGAGAAGGATCATCCGGAAGTCGCACCGTCACAGTTTGAAATCAATTATGGGTACGGCGAGGTCGTCGCGGCCGCCGATCAGATCCAGCTCTATAAACTGATCTGTCGCCAGGTGGCCACCAAGATGGGGCTGACCGCCTGCTTCCTGCCCAAGCCGGTCGTGGGCGTCAACGGGAACGGCATGCACACAAACGTTTCCATCAGCGAGAATGGCAACAACTTGTTCTGGGACCCCAAGGGTGAAGAGAAGCTCAGCAAATTTGGGTGGGCTTTCCTCGACCGCATCCTTACTCACGGAAATGACATTTGCCTTCTGCTCAATGCCAGCGTGAACGCCTATCGCCGTCTCGATCCGCACTTTGAGGCGCCTAACCAGATCAAGGCCTCGCCAGTCGATCGCGGCTCGATGATCCGTATCCCCATCGGCAACGAAAAGAGCATGCGCGTCGAAGTTCGCTCCGTGGCACCGGATGCCAATCCATACCTCGTCATGTATTCGATTTTCAAGGCTGGAATAGACGGGGAAACCGCAAAGATCAAGAACTTGCGCCAGGCGGAGCGCTATTTACCGGACAACATTTATACGGCGCTCGACCACTTTCGCAACGCCGAATGGACCACGACACTTCTCGGACCCGACGTGAAGGCTCGCTACGCCGATCTCAAACAGGCTTCGGCGGACCGCTGTCCGCGTCACTTGGGCACCTTCGTCAAAGCGCCCGAGGTGCAGTACCACCACGAAGTCTACAACCAGTTCCTCTGGAACCTATTTTAGAAACTGTTTGGCGCCATTTTCACTGTTGGGCCGGCTTATAAAACAGGCGCGTAGTAACCTCTCTTTGCGTGTACGCTGAGGTGCGAAAGGCCATTGGGCGAGCGCAACTTGATCGTGATCTTGCGCCAGCGCGCGTCACGCGTCTTGTTACTCGGGTGGTATCCTAAAATGTATTGGGTGTGTAACTCCGTGCCGATCTTCGTGGCAATTTGTGACAGCTCATTCGGATTCCGCACGGTGAAGGCGCGGCCGCCAGTCAGTTCCGTCAACTCAGCGAGCAGCAAGGGTCCATTGAGTTCCGTCAAAGTTCGGCGGTGATACGCCGACGGTTCAAAGATGCCGATAGCATAGACTTGGGTATCAGCCTCCCGCAGCAACCGTTTGAGATCGTCCTCGCTATACCGGCTGTGATTTTCCCCGCCGTCGGATATGATCAGCACTGCGTGCTTGGCATTGCGTGCGCTCCTCATCTCACTGATTCCCAGATAGATGCCATCGAGCAGGGCGGTAGACCCGCCTGCGGGGGCCAGAACGAGACGATTCTGTAGCTCTTCAATGTTGTTGGTGAATGGACTGAATAGTTCGGCATGCGTGCCGAACCCGATGAGAAAACCTTCATCTTGTGAATTAGCCGTTTTGAAAAATTGAGCGGCGGCTTCTTTAGCGCAGTTGAGCTTGTTGGCCATGCTGCCGCTGAGGTCGAAGATGATGCCGATCGACACAGGGACGTCTTCGGACGAAAAGTTCACGACCTCCTGCTCGATGTTGTCTTCGAAGATGCGAAAGTTATCGGGCTCGAGGCCTGTGATGGGGCGGTTATGCGGGTCAGTGACTGTGACGTTGACGATCGCCAGATTCACATCTACATGAACCGATTCACCCGGCCTAACTGGCTGGCCAGGCGTGTCATGCTTTCCATGCCTGAGGACCCGAGATTGGGCCCATGCGGTCGCGCCGAGATTGAAGGTGGCGAGGCAAAAGAGTAGCGAGAAAACTAACGAAACGAATGAAATCCTGGCCCCGCTCGCGGGATTCTTCCTGGAGAACGGACTAGTCGGTGATATGCGAACGAGTCTCTTTCTTGGTTTGCTGCGTCTCATAGGTTCACTTCTCGGAGCGCATTAGAGTGATCTGCGAATAGAATAACGATGGTAATGAATAGATGGCACCGGCTCTCGCACCGGAGCGCTTTGCAAGCAGGCGCATGGGCGCATTGTGAAAGCCACGCTCGCCCACCAGATCAAGCATCGCCTCCAGAATCGCTTCTTTGTCTTTTTGGGGCCATAGAACGATAGTTAGTCCGAGAAGGGACTAGAACATTCATTCTAACAAATCCGCCTCAAGCCGGATCAGGGACAAGAAGTCGGCAGTTGCTTAATTCGTGAACCAAGATTGGACCAAAAAGCCCGAAAGCCAAGTGGTTTTTCGGGCCGGTTTTTTTGAATTGGGAGCATAACGGACCATGATACTTCTTGCCGACTCCTTGTAAGTGTTTGAAAGGAATGGCGGGGACGACGGGACTCGAACCCGCGACCTCTGCCGTGACAGGGCAGCGTTCTAACCAACTGAACTACGTCCCCGCGGTGGGTAATGCTCACGGATGGTGGGCAGTGCAGGGCTCGAACCTGCGACCTCCTGCTTGTAAGGCAGGCGCTCTAACCAACTGAGC
>DATNMX010000118.1:0-240856 GCA_035602135.1 Candidatus Dormiibacterota bacterium | reverse complement strand
AAGAATGTCCGCCACGCTCTCGATCGAGGTAGTATCCGGCATGCGACCGGGCACAAACTCTATAGTTTTACTCATTGCATCCTCCCTTGCTCATTACTCTGGTTCATCTATCTTGTTGACCGCTGCCGCTATCAATCTCGGCAACAACATTTGTTCGATACCAATGGTTCCTTAAAACGGTCTGCGAAACTGTGCTAAAGGAGTCGTTCCACGATCATTAGAATTCTCTGGTGTGCCAAGAGTAACGAGCTACGCCGCCCAACAAGTTGTAACCAGAGCAGTTGTCTGGGATTCTCCACGCCCAGACAGATTTAGTATCGAATATGCGAAGAGCCAGGAGTGCGGTTCCAGGAGCCGCTGCACGGCCGTCAAGGGAAGTCGGCTAATCGGACGTGCGTCGTTGGTGTTCCAAAAGGGGCTGGTGGAAAGTGAAAGATGAAAATCTGGCCGAATCGTCGGCCACTCTCCAGGAAACAGCCGCGTAAGTCATTTGTTTCCTGTCATCACCCACTGCTCAAAACGCCGTTCCTTGCTCGGAACTCATCTCGAACGGGATACCGACTCGAGCTTAAGCCCCAAGGAACTCTCCCCTTTATAGAACGAATTATAAAAGGGTGCCCGATGAGAGTAGGTTTAGATCGCTCTCAACAACGCATCAAGTAATAGTACTCAGAAGGAGGACCTTACAAATACCGCGACGTATCTGCCTAGAGCCGAATAATCGAGTAGCTAGCAGTCTTTGGCAAGTCCTGGGGCGTGTATCCAAGCGATTTTCACATGCCATTGGGTGTTCTTGATCCAATGAAGCGAGTGACAAAAGGCGCACTTAGTTGGGTGTTTCGTTACTGCGTCACCGCAGAGGGGTTGGCCTTCAATAGCGTGTTCAACCCGGATACGATTTCCGATGCCGTCTTCTGAATCATGGCGTCGGTGGCGTTTTTCTCTAATTCGAATTTGGCAACGGGGGCATAAGGGCTAATGGTGATCAAAACTCCCATTTTGGGGACCGTACTTTGCGGCTCGGCGATGCCGTAGATCGGCTGTTCTGGGCTCGCTAGATTGTTGACACTGACAAAGAGCTGCAACTTGGTCTTAGCGGGGTCATTTCCGAACACAGCACGATGCAAGCGATTCTTTTCGTCGACTTCGGCGAAAATGCCCCTAATTTGAACACCCTCATTCCGGCGGATGTCGCTTGCGGCCATACGACGAGCGCGATAACCAGCCTTTCCCAATTCTTTCACCAACGCGGTGGACATCAGCTCTTGGAGCCTCTTCGCTATTTGCTCGGGTTCGTCAAGCTTTTTAACTTCCGGCTGCGGGGCGGTGCCAGAAGTTGAACTCTTGTCCTGCTTAGCGTTTTGAATGTCCAGCTCGAAATCGCTGACGTATACCACCGTGTTGGCAGGCGGGGTGTTAGTGGCTTGTTGAGGCGGAGGGTTGGAGGACGATTTAGCAGTTTCTTGACTCGCGTACATAAACCCACACTGGAAAGTTAAAAAGAGAGTCGGAACCAATCGGAGCCTGTTCATAATCTAACCCGGACGTGAGTCCTTACTCCCGTGGCCAATGGGGCTTTAGGAGGATGGCCATAACCTCATGATGTCAGAACCGCACCTTGTTAGACGCTAGCGTCGAGTCAGAAGGTTCCCAGTGTATTAACAGCTATGTCTGTGGATACGGCGCAGATAAGGGCAAGGATCAGCACACTCTCGAGAAGGTAAAAATTGTGACGGTACCGATGGTTATGGGACTTGTTAATACTTAACTGAAGCTGCCAACGGGGCGTATAGAGCTTCCCAGGTTGCCAAGCTCACAGTATCATTTAAGAACCTGCCCGGGAGTGCGCTTACCGCGGAGTCGAGCGGAAGAACCAGACCAACACAAACATCATGGCTGAAAATCGAGCGACGCCCGCTAAACCTCGTCCTGGCAAGCTTCGAATTACCGACCTGCTGCGCCCTCATTGGAGGACATTAAGCTTTGCTTTTCTAGCCGTGCTCGGGGAGACGCTGACGGATGTTCTCGAGCCATGGCCCATCAAAGTTGTCGTTGATAACCTCTTGCAACACAAAAACCTTCCTGGATGGATTGGGAGAACGGTTTCGTCTGTTTTCGGACAGAACCAGCTCGCCATCTTGAATTTTGCGGTGGCCAGCGTTGCCGCTATCGCGGTGGTCGGCGCTCTAAGCTCCTATTTGGAAAAATATCTGACCACCAACGTAAGCCAGTGGGTGACGCATGATCTGCGGCGAACTCTCTACAACCACATTCAGCAGCTTTCGCTTGCTGAATACGATGAAACTCGAACGGGCGACCTGATATCTCGAGTAACAACCGACATCGAAGCTGTTCAAAACTTCATCAATTCTGCCCTGCTGGGAATACTCGTTAATGTGCTGACGCTGGCGGGCATGATTGGCGTGATGTTCTACATCAACTGGCAATTTACACTAATCGCGCTGTCGGTCTCCCCGGTATTATTCCTGGTCGTATATTCCTTCACCCGGCGCATCAAGAAAGTTTCGCGCGCAGTTCGGAAAAAGGAAAGCGAGCTCACATCGGTATTGCAGGAAGTGCTAACTTCCGTGCGCGTCGTGAAGGCTTTTGCGCGCGAGGACTACGAAGTCCAGCGATTTGAAGAGCGGAGTTTGGAAAACGTCGAGGTAGCGCTTGACGCGCGGAGCCTGAAAGCGAAATTGTCGCCGGTTGTGGAGGTAATCGTAGCCATCGGGACCTGTCTGGTGCTTGGCTATGGGGCGCGGCTGGTATTGGCGGGACAACTCAGTGCAGGTGTGCTAATCGTCTTTCTCCTGTACTTGGGAAAGATGTACAAACCGATGCGGGATTTATCAAAGATGACCGACACGGTCTCCAAGGCCCTAGTCGGTTACGAGCGAATCCAGGAGGTCTTGGACATCGAAAGCAAGGTTCGCGACTTGCCGGGAGCCAGAAGGGCGCCAAAACTCAAAGGCAAAATCGAATTCGAACACGTGAACTTCAGCTACGACGGCGAGAACCTGGTGCTAAAAGATATCAACTTGAAAATCGAACCAGGACAAATCGCGGCGGTGGTGGGGCCTTCTGGAACTGGTAAGACGACCATCATCAGCCTGATCCCTCGGTTTTACGATCCGCAATCCGGCGCTGTGAAGATCGATGGGCAAGATATCCGACGGTATACGCTGAAGTCACTGCGGCAGCAAATCAGCTTCGTCTTACAGGACACGGTGCTGTTCCACACTACGATTTGGGAAAATATTGCGTACGGCAAGCCGGACGCGTCACGCCAGGAAATCATGCGCGCCGCGGAATTGGCCAATGCGCATGAGTTCATCGTAAAGATGCCGGAGGGATACAACACCCTGGTCGGCGAGCGCGGCGTTCTGCTTTCCGGCGGCCAACGTCAACGAATTGCTATCGCACGCGCGATCATTCGGGACACCCCTATTTTGCTTCTCGACGAGCCCACGTCGGGGCTGGATGCTGCTTCAGAACAAAGTGTCATTGAGGCACTAGACCGGCTGATGAAAGGCCGGACTTCCGTGCTGATCGCGCATCACTTGGGCACAATTCGTCATGCCGATGTCATTTTTGTCATTAAGGATTCAGAGCTGGTGGAACAGGGTACGCATGAACAATTGCTTGCCGCGGGCGGAACCTATTCCGAGCTGTACCGAATCCAAACGTCTGAGAGCATGGCAAACCCAATAAAGTGATACACCACGAACCCAGTACGTTTCGGCCAGGTAGAGGAAAAGGAGATTGATGCGCCGAACGAGAATAATACTGCAGGCAAGCCTGGCGATTTTGCTTTTGGCCACGTCGACCCCACTAGCTGGCCAAAAACATTCCAAGAAAACTGAGCGAGCAGAAGCCGCAGCCAACCTACCAGCGGTCATTTGGCGCGATCCTGGCGATATTTCAACCCTAAATTTGCTATACGGTATCGGAGGATCCGAGGACGCTCCGGATCCTAGCGGCAAGTACACTTTCCGTGAAGAAGACATGAATGGAACAAGTCCGAAGTTCGACGTGGAGGATGAACATGGGGTCCGGTGGCGGGCCAAACTAGGAGACGAACCGCAATCCGAAACGGCGGCGACCCGGTTGCTGTGGGCCGCCGGGTATTTCGTCGATGAAGATTACTACCTGCCGGAAATCAAGGTAACGGGGCTCCCGAAGCTACACCGGGGCCAGGGGTATATTTCCACTGACGGCACGGTTCGCCGAGTGCGATTGAAGCGTCGTCCGAAATCTGTCAAGAAGATCGGGACGTGGAGCTGGTTTGCTAACCCGTTTGTGGGCACGAAAGAATTCAATGGGTTACGCGTGATGATGGCGTTAATAAACAATTGGGATTTGAAGCAAGAAAATAACGCGATCTACGCGACGGATGTCGAGAGGCGTTATCTAGTGAGCGATCTGGGCGCATCTTTCGGCAAAACCGGAGACTCCATCGGACGATCGAAGAGCGTTCCTAAAGATTATGTTAACTCAAAATTCATCGACAAGGTGGCGGGCGACCATGTGGACTTCGTGATGCATAGCCGCCCATTTATTTTATCGGTGTTCAACGTTCCCAATTATGCAAACCGTACTCACATGCAAAGTGTGACCAAACACATTCCGCGAGCTGACGCCAAGTGGCTCGGTCAAAGGCTATCCCAGCTTTCTGCAGAGCAGATCCGCGACTGTTTCCGCGCGGGAGGCTACACGTCCGAAGAAGTCGAAAGTTACGCAGAGGTGGTGCGGAAAAGAATCGAGGAGCTAAACACGCTGTGACAATTACTTCGGTTTGGCAGCGCCGATCGACCCTGCTAACAAAAGTAAGTGCCTTGGACGAAGCTCGATTCGCATGGGACGAAATCCGGTGATCTCAACGTGAAGCTAATCATACAGCCCACGGATGGCGTGGCGCCTCTTCTTTCAGCTATTAAAAATGCGAAGAAAAGCGTGGATATCGCCATCTTCCGATTCGATCGGGATGACATTGAGTCCGCGCTCAAATCAGCCGCATGTAAGGGCGTGAAGGTGAACGCACTCATTGCCAACGTCAATCGCGGCGGGGAGCAAAACTTGCGCGCGTTGGAAACAAGATTTCTGGAAGCTGGGATCATTGTTGCTCGGACCGCGGACGAACTGATCCGTTACCACGATAAATACATGATTATCGATCGAAAGAACCTTTACGTGCTCTCCTTTAATTTTACGCATCTGGATATCGATCATAGCCGTGGGTTCGGGATCGTCACACGCAACACGAAAATGGTTCAAGAATCCGTCAAGCTGTTTGAGGCTGATTGCACGCGAAGACCATACACCCCGGGGCTGGCAACATTTGTCGTGAGTCCGGCCAACAGCCGGAAGGTGCTCGGCACTTTCCTAAAACGCGCGAAGAAACAGTTGCTGATTTACGATCCAGAAGTCTCGGACAAGGAAATGATCAGGATCCTGCAGGATCGCATGAAAAGTGGAGTTGAAGTGAGGATCATTGGCCGCATCACGAAACGTGCCAACTTGCCGGCGGTGAAACTAACGAAAATGCGGCTACACACTCGGACCATCATCCGCGACCATCATCAGGCCTTTGTCGGCAGTCAAAGCCTGCGTCCTGCGGAATTGGACTCGCGTCGCGAACTGGGACTGATCGTTCATGAAGGAAAAATCGTGAAAGCACTCAACGATGTGTTCGAAAGTGATTGGAAGTCTACGTCCGATGCAAAAGAACCACAGGAAACAGCTGAGAGCCGACCGGTTGTCGAAAAGAAAGAGGCCGAACAGGTAGCCCAGGTGCTGGCCAAAGAACTTCATCCAGTAGCCGCGACCGTAAAAAAAGCGGTGAAGAAGGTGGTGGCGAAAGCCGGCGAAGATATTCTGGTGGACGACCGTGTCAAAGACACGGTTAAGAAAGTTGTCAAGAAAGCGATCAAACAAGCAATCAAGGAAGCTGTGAAGAGGAACAAGAAAGCTTAAGTAACGCGCGGCAAATTCGGCGGCCGATAGGGAGGAACAAAATGAAGTCCCTCAAACACATCGTGCGTCTCAATCATTGCGTAGTCTTGATTTTGCTGGCGACTGGATGGGGATACGCAAGCCAGGAAGCAACGCCAACATCACCGAGCAACGCCGACGCAGCGGGAATTAAGGAATTTTCAGACCGCGCGCAAGAATTCGTCAAGCTGCACCACTCCGTGGAAGCAAAACTGCCAAAATTAAAAACCACTGACGTGCCGGAACTGATTGTGGCGCATGAACAGGCGCTCGCAAGGAAAATTCGTGAGGCGCGCCCCCATGCAAAACGCGGCGATATCTTCACTCCTAATGCCACCGAGGCGTTTCGGAACGCCATCCAAAAAGCGCTCGCAGGACCTGAAGCGCCCCACGCCAAAGCTACGATCAAACAGGGGGACCCACTTGCAAAAGTTCGTCTTCTCGTCAACCGCGCCTATCCAAAGGCCCTTCCATACACAACCGTGCCGCCCACCCTGCTGCTCAATTTGCCCAAGCTGCCAAACGAGCTTGCTTACCGGGTGGCAGGCCACGATCTAGTTCTTCTGGACGTTAAAGCTAATTTGGTAGTGGATTATATTCCGATCGTAATTCCATGACGGGGCGGTGAATCACATGCGACGACTGTTCCTCTTCTTGACTATCGTATTTCTATTAGCGCCTAATCCGCGAGCAGATGAATTCAAATTCCCTCTCAAGTCAAATTCCGTTCGCTTTGCGGCAATCGGAGACATGGGCACTGGCGACGGGCCCCAGTATGAGGTTTCCCAACGCATGGTCCAATCGCGGGAGAGTTTCCCTTTTGATTTTGTGATTATGCTTGGCGATAACATTTACGGGAGCCATGATCCGCAGGACTTTGAAAAGAAGTTTGGTATCCCGTACAAACCGCTACTGGATGCCGGCGTCAAGTTCTATGCTGCGCTAGGCAATCACGACGATCCCGTCGAACGGATGTACAAACCATTCAATATGAACGGAGCAAATTACTACACATTTAAAAAGGGCAACGTCCGCTTCTTCGCTTTGGATAGCAACTACATGGATCCCAAGCAACTCGATTGGCTGGAAAAGCAGCTACGAGATGCCGGCACGGGAGAATGGAAAATCTGTTATTTTCATCACCCGCTCTATTCGTCTGCACGAAAACACGGCCCGGCGACCGACCTGCGAGTTCTATTGGAGCCTCTATTTGTCAAATACGGCGTGAATGCCGTGTTTGCAGGCCACGAGCACGTTTACGAGCGGATTCAGCCGCAAAAAGGAATTTACTATTTTACGGAAGGTTCCTCGGGGCAGCTACGCGAGGGTGGATTGGATCCGTCAAACATCACCGCGCGGGGCTTCGATGCGGACCGTACGTTCGTATTAGTGGAAATCGCCGGGGACCAATTGTATTTCCAGACGCTCTCGCGCTCTGGTAACACCGTTGACTCAGGGATGATTCAACGGCAAGAACTGTCTCCGAGCAAGAAGTAAATAGGGTAACATCTCGAAACAGCAGGAATCCATTAGCTGAGCAATTCGCGACGTGAAACGATACTCACGAAGCCTCTGCAGCATTCGAACGCTTCAGTGTTCGTCGTTTCATCGCATACATGGACGAATCCGCCGCGCATACCAGGTTGTCAATGGTTTCGCCGTCTCTCGGATAAACTCCTACACCAACGCTTACACTCAGTGGAGGTCCATTTCCGTCCTCCGAAATGCTGGTGCAGATGCGTACGGCCACAGACTGGGCCGCTTCGGCTCCCGTCTCCGGCAGGAGAAGAGCAAACTCATCTCCTCCAAAGCGTGCAGCGGTATCGATATCTCGGCAAAACATGGTTAAAGCATCGGCCACACGGCAGAGAGCTTGACTACCTGTGAGATGGCCGTGCTTGTCGTTAATCTGTTTTAGCCCATCCATGTCAAACATCAGGAGTGCAAACTCGCGTCCCGTGCGCTGGGATCGCCTGATTTCCATATCTAACACATCGATGAGACGTCGGTAATTGGCCAGGCCTGTCAGCGGGTCACTGGCGGCTTCTCGCCGCAAATGATTCTCCAGCTCGCGCTGCTTGGTGACATCTTGAGCAATCACGACATAAGCGTCCAATTGACCCTGATCGCCAAGAACTTCCCGGGTGGTAAGGCGAACTTTTAAGATTGTGCCATCTTTACGCTGCCATTCGACCTCGACGGAATCCGCGAATTCTCCGCGCTCGGGACTTCCAGGGATTAAAGATCGCTTTCCTGAATCTCCCACGATGCTGCTCGCAATGTTGGCAGCCAAAAGTTCGTCGCGTGAAGAATACCCCAGCATTGTTGCCATGGTTTGGTTTACGTCCAGAAAGTGTCCGTCCGGACTACAATGGCAAATCCCATAAGTGAGATTCCCCGCTAGCGCTCGATAGCAGGCTTCCAACTGTCGCAATTCCTTTTCGGCACGGTTCTGCTCTGTGCGCCAGGCTGAATCGTTAAGGGTTCGGCAAATGGCTGCCGGTAATTGACTGAGGGCGTCAGCTTCCACACAATCAGCTGCACCTTGTAAGACTAAATTGGCAGCCTGTTCTCGCGTGATCCCGGCAACCACTAAAATAAGAGGGATGCGGCGATTTATACGGTGCAAGACGTCCTGCACTTGCATGCCCTTCCAGTGGGTAGTGGGATACTCCGCAATAACAAGATCAACCGGCCGAGAACGAAGCTGATCGACAAGCTCCTGTGGAGTTCGAATTTTCTCAGCATGAACGGTCAGGCCGGCATTTTTTACTTCTTGAAGGCAATGATCGACCTTAGTGGGACTAGTATGGACGATCAGCACGTGGACGGGCGGCCGCCGATTAAGCTTATCTGCTGATGACTTCGGTCGAATCTCGGGGCATAACCGTGGTCGTGAAAGCATAGATAACCTACTACGCCGAGCTGGGCAGCTATCGTAAGGTCATCACAATTCCAGATGAGGGACAATAGGGTGATCACCCGATGTTTACACATGCGCAAGACTGCCCAAAGGGTCAGGTGACAGCTTTGGATGAGGAACTTTCTAAGGACGAGAAACATTCGGGTGGAGGAGGACCTCGTCGATCACCTCTTTAACTCCAGCGAAAAGCGGCTTGCCCGAACGCTATGGTTACTCGCACGCTATGGCGAAAACGACGAGCCCCAGCGGACGCTTCCGAGAGTCTCACAAGAGATGCTCGTGAAGATGATTGGGACAACGCGCTCGCGAATGAATTTTTTCATGAACAAATTCAGAAAACTCGGCTTGATTGAAGACAGCGGCGAAATCGGAATCAACAGGTCCTTAGTGAGTATTGTTTTCCGTCCGAGAGAGCGCTCAAGGATTATTCCCCTACTGAAACTGCTTGCGGAAATCTAGGAGTTGCTGTTTTAAGTCAGAAACCTCTTCTTGAAGACCCCGGAGGTCGTTCTCCAACCGCGCGATCCGTTCGTGGTCCTCTAAATTGTGGGTGGCGGCGGCTTTCGGGGAGGACTGCTGCTGGAATGGCTCTGGATTACCCGACAGAAGATGCGCGTAGCGGGCTTCCTTGGTGCCCGGCTGCCGAGGAAGAATTTTGACGACTGGCGGCTCGCGCTTCATCAAGTGTTGCAATGTAGATTGCACCTCACTTAAATCATCAAATCGGTGCATGCGCTCGGCGCGGCCGCGAAGCTCACCTGAGGTTTGCGGCCCGCGCAGTAACAAAACGCAGAGGATGGCCATCTCGTGTCTGTTGAAATTAAAAACTTCCTGGAGCCGATGCTCATATTTGCTCACACGGCTTTCGCTGCTGTTGGATGACCTAGCCAGCGCTTGATCATTTAAAGCGCGTAACGCCTCTCTAACCTCGTTCTCATCGAGATTCATCAACGGATCGCGATTGGATTTCTGGTTGCATGCATTAATGAGGGCATGAAGTGAAAGGGGATAATATTCTGGCGTAGTGATTTCCTTTTCTACCAGGGACCCGAGAACTCTCACTTCAGCGGCATTAAGAACAGTGCTCACATTTCGAATCATACTTAGACTTGTCGTCTTTCGGTACTAGTATTGGTCGGATGCCCAAGATTGGCTCTTTCCTTGCTGCGCCATTCATGTAAAATTAGTAGCGCCCGGATTGACTGAATCTAAGATCCTCACTTAGAGGTCAATTGTTAGGGAAGTTCGTGGCGGGCACAAAATGTACAAAAGCTTTTTCGGTCTTAAAAAAAATCCATTTAACGCCAATCCCGATCCTCATTATCTCTGTTTGACACCGCAGATGAAGCAGTCTCTAGATGAGTTGACCTATGGGATCGAGACCCGCCAAGGTCTAATGCTGTTAACTGGTGAGGTCGGCACCGGTAAGACCACGCTGATGAACCATCTCCTTACATGGTTGCACCATGAGCGGGTGCGAACCGCCTTCATTTTCAATTCTCACTTGGATTCCAAGCAGCTATTCGAGTTCATTTTATCAGACTTCGAAATTCAGGCGAGTTCGCGGTTGTCGTCCAGTCCACAGCTGGTCTTCAAGGAATGGTTATTGGAACGCCATCGCGCGCATGAGCTCGTCGTACTGATTGTGGACGAGGCACAAGGTCTGGCCATTCATGTTCTCGAGCAGATTAGATTACTTTTTGACATGGATACGCCGCGCGAGAAGCTACTGCAGATCGTGCTTTGCGGTCAGCCGGAGCTGGAGGCCAAGCTTCAGCGGCCTGAACTGCGCCAGCTGCAACAACACATAACTTTACGCTGCAAGACCGCCCCGCTTAGCAGCAAGGAGACTCATTTTTACATCCAAGACCGGTTACGTATTGCCGGTGCAAAAAATGCACAGGTCTTCACGCCTGAGGCGATGGATGCAGTTTATTTTTACTCCCGCGGAATCCCTCGCGTAGTGAACCTGCTTTGCGAGAACGCGCTGATCAGTGCTTACGTCGACCAACTGCGGCCCATACCGACTCCCACCGTGGAAGAAGCAGCGCGCGATTTACAGTTCGATGATGTCAGACCTTTCTTAAAGCGATTGGATTCCATCGGCGACAAAACTATCAGCTCTGACACTCTTCAGACCCTTCTAGAAATCGCGCATATGAATTCAGCTGCTTTTAACGAGATCCCGCTGGAGCAGCAAACTTATACCGCGAAGAAAGATATTCCGTACCTAGTTCCGCGGCCAAGCCCAGAAGAATGTTTCAATGTTGAGAATGATCCTTACCCACTCCCATTAGATCGCGAAGCTCTGGCAGAGCCGCCAGATGTATCTGCTGGATCAGAATTGCTCAGTCTGGACGTCGTTAAGTTGGATACCGAAGAGGAATCGACAGCGGAGACAATCGGGACTGTTTCCCCGACCGCACAGAAAATAGCTTTAACGTCCGTTGACGTTATCCAACTAGCACCCTCGCCGGTGGTTTTTGCGGTAAAGCCCAGCGAGACCGTCAATCCGATGGCTGATTGT
The DNA here is from genome assembly GCA_035602135.1 of Candidatus Dormiibacterota bacterium. GTDB lineage: Bacteria > Acidobacteriota > Terriglobia > Acidiferrales > UBA7541 > Acidiferrum. The sequence continues at coordinate 229,412 of DATNMX010000118.1, read as the reverse complement.
CCACCATCGGCTCCGCGGTCTATTAGTCGGTCCGTCCCTCCTCGACGCAATACGAAATCGGTGAGAGCCCAAGCAGGAGCGCGTCGAAATTCAATTCTTGCTTGGAGCAAATGGCTGGATCGATGGTGGTCCAGAAATTTCAACCCGGATGTGTACGGAATGGTTTTTTATGCGACCGGGTCGATCGGAATCGTGCTATTTGTGCTATCTACAGTCATGCGTGCAACAGGACCATGGCAGCGTTTCGAACAGATCCTAAGTGGTTATTTTGGCTTGGTACTATGCGCGGTTTCGATAGGTTTTGGTGTGACGATGGTTATCCATGATCGCGCTACACTAGCTAAACGCTGGTCCATGCTAACCGCCGAGTCGCGTCGTTGGTTAAACGAACCAATTCGTGCCATACAACTGCACGGATTAACCTTAATACCCGGCAAAATGTATCCACAGCGACCTCAGAAACGAACGTGATTTGCGACAGGCATTTGTAATTATTGTTCGTGGGAATTGTTCTGCCAGCGTAGCTAAAACGCGCATCTGCGACCCTGTGCCCCAGCTACTACCCGGTTGCGCTTTGCAGGGTGCCGCTCATCTCCAACCCAACATCCACGGCAGAATTTACTTTTAGCAGAAAATTGCTGGGATTTTTCAAGCCCCACTGAACGTAAGGGACACTAAACGATCCCGAGGCCTTCCAACGATTACCCGCCAGCTCCGCTCGAAGGGGCACACTGAGCTCATGCTCTGTTCCATGCAGATAAAGAATCCCGTGGATTTGCACGTTTGAAACGCCGTCAAGCGAAACTTTTCCTTCTACGTGATCTGGACGGAACATCACTTCCTTATAACGTCCACTCTCCAGAACATCCTTGTGCATTTTCTGATCGCGCGAGGCATTGCCACTCTCCCCGCTGGTGGCATCGGCAACAATTTCGCCCGTAGCCTTTCCTCCAACGGTATCAATACGCATAGTGCCGCGCTTCAGGTGAAATGTTCCATGCACAGTGTGTAACGTGGAGCCCAGTGACCAATGCGCTTTGCTTTGCTCCGGGTCCACTGTCAAAAGGATCTCACGTCCAGCTGCAAGCTCGGGCGCCTGCGACCCAGAAACGCTGCTCGAATACCAAGTGCCGAACGTGAGCAGGAGAACCAAGCCGAACAAAGCTCGTCGGAGGTTCTCATCGTAGCCCGGTTTGGTATTTCTCTTCAGAAATTGGCTCCAAGCAATCGCAATCCGAATAGAGCACCCGTCGTAGCTAGCTGAGCAGGAGACGTTTTGCCCGCATGCGCGGAGATTAGGCGAGCGAAGATTTCTGGGTCTGCAACCAGCGCTCGTTGAACTCGGTGCCGCAGCCGCGGGTGACGGTCAAGCAAAAGCATTAGGCGAGCAACTAAGGTAGGACGCCGTGCCAGCCGGCTATGTGCGACCTGATATTTTGCAAGATTACCGGCCGCCAGTGCGTCCGCCAGCGCCGCAGCCTGTCGAAAACTTAAGCAGAGGCCCTCCCCAGTGATGGCATCTACACTTCCGGACGCGTCACCGATGAGCGCGATATTGCCGCGGTATATTTTCTTCACACGGTGCATGGACGTGACCGCTCCGCGCTCGCTGCTCGCAGGAGCCGCGTTCTGAAGATGCGCGGCCAATCCGGGAAATTCCAGCCAAACCGCATCAAGCCGCACGCGGGGGTCGAGCGAAATGACAGCCACGCAAGTCTCGCCATCTCCGAGCGGCGTGACGTAGGCCTGCATCGCACGCCCCCAATAAATCTCCACGCAGTCTGTCCACGGATCGACGCGATAATGACGACGAAACGCAAAACGGTGCGCGAGTTGAGAAGCTGACTCGAGTCCGCTCCAACGGCGAACCCGCGAACGCGCGCCGTCGGCACCCACAATCCATCGCGCGCTAATCAAATTGCCGCCAACCATCGCTCCTTCTGGCGAAACACCGGTAACGGGACTATTCCACAGGAAAGTAATGCCCCGTGCCGTAGCTTGTTCCGACATTTTTTGGTGCAGGATGGTGCGCCGGAGACCAATACCCCTAACGCCGGTGAAATTCGCTTCAGCGATACTCGTGCGATCCAGGAAACGTACGCCCCGAAAACGTCGCCCATCCTCGGGCTGAATTACGACCCCAAGCTCACGAAGCGCGTCGAGGGTGTGTGGCATTAGCCCTTCGCCACAAGTTTTATCAATGGGCGGGGCTGCACCGTCCGCCACGATAACACTCAGGCCGCGCTTTCGCGCTGCGAGGGCTGTTGCCAACCCCGCCGGGCCACCACCGATGACCAAAACGTCCGCTACTTGCCCCATGAAGAGGTCCTCTTGGATAGCTGGTTGTTTATGCTCTAGGTGCTTCGCCCCTGTTATCCTAGATTGCAAATGGTAAAGTTAAGTTGCCCCTAGCACATGCTCGACCCTGAGCTATATCGTTCGGAGCGCACATGCCCGTAGGGACTCGGACCACGCAGCGTCAAGCAAGCGCGTCAGAGTGGACGCATATACCTCATAACTCAGATTTATTCTATCGAGCAATACTATTAATTTGACTCATCAAGCCGCTGGCCTCAAGCTACCTATTCATGGCCTGAATTTCGACGACACGCTGGGTTGGTGTTCACCCCAAATGTTTCGACGATCTCAGCAGTTCAGCTCGTGAAAAACTGCGTTCAGCGGTACGAATTAACCTAATCTTCGTAGCGGAGAAATTCAAGCGCCGCTACTGCACACGGGAGAATGCATAAGTGAATGACCGGGCTCCAAGACCCCGCAGCCACACCTTGATCGACGGCGCGAATCGCGCGCCTGCTCGAGCTATGCTGCGCGCTTCAGGATTGCGCGACGACGATTTTTCTAAACCTCTGATTGGAGTCGCTAACACCTGGATTGAGATAGGGCCATGCAACTATCACCTTCGCGAACTCGCGCAGCACGTCAAGGAAGGCATCCGGGCGGCGGGGGGAACTCCCTTGGAATTCAACACCATCTCGATTTCCGATGGTATCACCATGGGTACGGAGGGTATGCGCACGTCTCTGGTGAGCCGCGAAGTCATCGCTGATTCGATTGAACTGGTCGCTCGGGGCAATCTCTTTGATGCCCTGATTGTGCTGGTGGGCTGCGATAAAACAATTCCCGGCGGAGTTATGGCTCTGACGCGCCTGAATATCCCTGGGCTCATTTTGTATGGGGGTTCCATTGCACCTGGCATGTTCGAAGGCCACGCTGTCACCATCCAAGACGTCTACGAGGCCGTAGGCGCGCACGCGCGGGGCGGGATGACTGACGCGCAGCTCAGGTCGCTGGAAGGCGTGGCCTGCCCGGGTGCCGGCGCTTGTGGTGGACAGTTCACCGCTAACACGATGGCACTGGTCTGTGAATTTCTAGGCATCGCCCCTATGGGACTTTCCAGCATTCCCGCTACCAACGCCGCCAAAGCAAACTCTGGCCATCGTGCGGGCGAACTCATTCTCGATCTCCTCCGTCGAGACCTCACACCGGCGAAAATTATAACCTTGCAAGCCATTGAAAATGCTATCGCCGGGGTTGCGGCAACCGGTGGCTCGACCAATGCCGTGCTGCATTTGCTGGCCATCGCTCATGAAGCCAAGCTAAAACTTTCCATTGACGATTTTGACCGCATTAGCTCGCGGGTACCCATTCTCGCGGACTTGAAACCTGGTGGACGCTTTGTGGCGACAGATCTATACGCCGCAGGTGGTACCGCCCTGGTCGCGAAGCGTCTCCTAGAAGGAGGATTCCTTCGCGGCGATAGCATCACCGTAACCGGCCGCACGCTCACTGAAGAAGCGGCTAACGCCAAGGAGACTCCTGGTCAGGAAGTTGTTCGTAGGCTGGACGCACCTCTCAAGTCCACTGGCGGGCTCGTCATTCTAAAAGGAAATCTTGCGCCCGAAGGCTGCGTGATAAAGGTCGCCGGACATAGCCTGCAAAAGTTTCGCGGCCCGGCTCGCGTCTTCGACAACGAAGAAGCGGCCTTTGCAGGAGTCGAGAGAGGCACAATATTGGCAGGCGACGTCGTCGTGATTCGCAACGAAGGCCCGAAAGGTGGGCCAGGCATGCGCGAGATGCTGGCTGTCACCGCTGCCCTAGTCGGTGCAGGCCTCGGCGATTCCGTTGCACTCCTAACCGATGGGCGTTTCTCTGGCGCTACACATGGACTTATGGCCGGTCATGTGGCACCTGAAGCCGTTAATGGCGGTCCCATTGCGGCCATTGAAGATGGCGATGTCATTGTGTTCGACTTGCCGGCACGGACCCTAAGCGTGGAGCTCACCGAGATCGAAATTCAGGGCCGCCTGGCGCTGTGGAACGCGCCCGCACCGCGCTACACCAGTGGCGTCATGGCAAAATACGCCTTCCTCGTGTCTTCTGCATCGCTGGGTGCCGTCACCTCCGTCCCCCAACGCTTTTCATCAAAACTTCAAGTCGGAATGAATGAGCTGACCCCTTCGCAGTCGCCAATGACGAGGACTCTATGAAGCTCACGGGTGCAGAAATCCTCTGTGAATCACTCACTAAGCTGGGCGTGCGTCATATCTTTGGTTATCCCGGCGGCGCGATTCTTCCGGTCTACGACGCCCTCGGGAAATCAAAGCTGCACCACATCCTTGTGCGCCACGAACAGGGTGCTACGCATATGGCTGACGGGTACGCTCGCGCAAGCGGCGGAGTGGGTGTAGCTATGGCCACCTCCGGCCCCGGCGCCACCAACATGGTCACCGGCATAGCTACGGCGATGCTGGATTCCTCGCCAGTCGTGTGCATTACCGGTCAGGTGAGCAGCAAGGTTCTGGGTTCCGACGCGTTTCAGGAAATTGACATCACCGGGATCACTATGCCGATCACAAAACACAACGTGATCGTGAAAAGAGCGGAGGACGTGGCACGCAGCCTGCGGGAAGCCTTCTTGATCGCCAGTAGCGGTCGTCCTGGCCCGGTTCTCGTGGACATCACGAAAGACGCTCAACAAGCCTCGTGCGAGTTTAACTGGGAGGCTTCCGCGCCGCAGCTTCCGCCCAAGCGACAACGCATCAGTTATGATCAGGCTGAATTCGATCGTGCCGTCGAGTTGCTTAATTCCGCCAAGCGCCCAATTATCTTGGCTGGGCATGGAATTATAGTGTCAGGTGCGATGCGCGCCTTCCAGCAATTTGTGCGCGTCGGAAATTATCCGGTGGCCATGACGTTACTCGGTATCGGCTGCTTCCCTGCCAACGATCCTATGAATCTGGGCATGATGGGCATGCACGGTGAAGCCTGGGTGAACAACGCCATTCAAGAGTCCGATTTGCTCATTGCCGTTGGTATGCGCTTTGATGACCGCGTCACCGGCGACTTGCGTACCTATGCTAAGGGTGCGCGAAAAATCCATATCGAGATCGATCGCGCCGAAATTAACAAGAATGTCACGGTCGATGCTGCGCTGGTGGGCGATGCGGGCGAGATTCTCGACAAGCTCACCCCGCATATTCAGGCGCGCGACCTTGGTGACTGGGTTCGACACATCCAGGAACTCAAAGGTGATTCCGCCGTACGTGACATTCAAAGCCTGCCGGACAATGGCCATCTCTATGCCGCGCACGTCATCAACGATATCTGGAAGGAAACGCGCGGCGAGGCCATCGTGGTGACCGACGTGGGCCAACACCAGATGTGGGAAGCGCAGTATTACCACCACAACCAGCCGCGCACTCTCATCACGTCTGGCGGCCTCGGCACCATGGGCTTTGCCCTTCCCGCGGCAATAGGCGCGAAATTCGCCAAGCCCGATTCCGAAGTCTGGGTCGTCGTCGGCGACGGAGGGTTTCAGATGACCATGTCCGAACTCGCCACTATCGTGCAGGAGAAGATCAACGTTAAGATTGCCATCATCAATAACGGCTTTCTCGGAATGGTTCGTCAGTGGCAAGAATTTTTCTACGACAAGCGTTACGTCGCTACACCGCTTGTGGCGCCCGATTTTGCGGCACTGGCCAACGCTTTCGGCATCCGCGGCGAGCGCATCACCTCTCGCGCGGAAGTGGTGCCTACGATCCGCGCTGCGCGCCAATGTTCGGAAACCGTGCTCCTCGACTTCCGCGTGGAGCAAGAAGATTCTGTTTATCCCATGGTACCCGCCGGCGCTTCACTGCATGACATGATCCGCCGCCCGGACAATCCGCTGGTGGAAACGGCCACAGAGCCATGAACAAAGCGGAGAACAGTATGCAAACACTTGTCGCCTACGTTGAAAACAAGCCAGGCGTGCTGAACCGTGTGGCCTCTTTGGCACGGCGGCTCGCGATCAACATCGATTCCCTGACGGTCGGTCCAACGGAGAACGACGAAATCGCCCGGATGACTATCGTGGCGCACACTGACGCAAGGGGTGCGCATCGTTTGGAAGCCAGCCTGGAAAAGCTCGTCGATGTCCTGCTTGCGGAGAATATTTCCGATCGTTCCCTGCTGGAACGTGACTTAGCGTTGATCAAAGTGCTGGCCGATCAGAAAAATCGTCCGCACTTGATGGAGCTAATAAAAGTATTCCGAGCGCGCGTCGTGGACGTTGCGCCCGAATCACTCATCTTGGAAGTCTCAGGAACAGTGGACAAAATTGACGGTCTTCTAGAAGTTTTGCGGCCTTTCGGTGTTCTGGAGATGGCGCGCACCGGGCGCATTGCCATGACCCGTGGTGGCGACTTGTTACGGCCCCCGGTGGCTCTCGTGAAGGCTACCGAACTCGAAACCACTGGATCGAAGTAGAAGCAAGCTTCCCGCAAGCAGCGAATATATGGGCAAGTCGTAAGCGGATAAGGCTTGTGCAACTAATTTCAAACCGTCAGCGACGTTAGGTACGACCCGAGAGCGGTCAACGAGAGGATACGAATGGCAAATCTTTACTACGACGACGATGCAGATCTTTCGCTCATTCAGGCCAAGAAAGTGGCGATCATTGGTTATGGTTCTCAGGGGCACGCGCATGCCTTGAACCTGCGTGACAGTGGGGTCGCTGTTCATGTCGGTCTTCCGCAAGGAAGCGCTTCTCGCGCCAAGGCCGAAAAGGATGGCCTCATCGTAAACACTCCCGCAGAGGCTGCAGCGTGGTCCGATGTCATCATGATTTTGGCGCCTGATACCAAGCAACCGAAGCTGTATCGCGACGCCATCGAGCCTAATCTCAAGCCTGGCAAGACGCTGATGTTCGCCCACGGCTTCAACATCCGCTTCGGCACGATCAAGCCTCCCTCTTCTGTCGACGTATCCATGATCGCGCCTAAAGCACCCGGTCATCGCGTTCGCGAAGTTTTCACTGAAGGTGGCGGCACGCCCGCGCTTCTGGCGGTGGAACAAGACGCCAGTGGGACGGCGAGAGCACTGGCTCTTTCTTATGCCAAAGGCTTAGGCACCACACGCGCCGGCGTTCTCGAAACCACCTTCACTGAGGAAACAGAAACCGATCTGTTCGGCGAGCAGGCTGTACTGTGTGGTGGCGTCAGCGAGCTAATCAAAGCGGGCTTCGAAACGCTGGTCAACGCCGGCTATCAGCCGGAGGTCGCCTACTTCGAATGCCTACACGAACTCAAGCTCATCGTCGACCTCATCTACCGTGGCGGTTTGAGCTATATGCGCTATTCCATCAGCGATACCGCGGAACAAGGCGATTACAGCGCCGGGCCACGCATCATTACCTCCAAAACGCGCGAAGAGATGCGTAAAATTTTGGCGGAAATTCGCGATGGGAGTTTCGCTAAAAAGTGGATCGAGGAAAACGAGAAGGGCTGTCCTAATTTTCTCGCAACTCGCCAGCGCGAACAGACGCATCCCATCGAACAGCTCGGACCCAAGCTTCGCGCTATGATGCCTTTTCTTCAACCGATCACCGCGCCCGGCCTATCAACAAAAACAGCAGCCGGAGAAAAATAACAGTAAATTTTTTTGCGTTTGGATTTTAATTATCAATCAGGATGTACCTCGTTGACATCGTAATGGTTTTGCGTAATCCTCTCGCAAGATGAAACCACTGCGCTCTCCAACCTCGGCTGTGCACATAGCCGAAGGCATCGACCACCTCAGCGCCAAACGCCAGGAGATCATCAGACCTATCCTGGAGCACCCGCGCGAATACGTGCTGCTTAGCATACGTGCCATGGCGAAGCGGCTGCACACCGACCCGGCCACCATCGTGCGTATCGTCCGCGGATTGGGCTTTGCCGGTTACCGCGACTTTCAGTACCACCTGCACGAGCTTTCTCTCGCATTTGCCACTTCTCTCGACACGATGCAGTCAGCAGGGGAAAAGGCAACCATCCCTGCTTACATACGCGATTCTCTCGACCAGGATCTCAAAAATCTTCACGGACTCAAGCACAGTCTCGACGCGCCGCGCCTGGTGGCTCTTGCCAAACGTTTTCACGCGGCGCGCCGCATCGTTGTTATCGCTGGAGACTTGGCCGTCTATCTGGCGCACTATTTGGAATACCAGATCGCAATGCTGGGACTCCCCATTTTTGCCGCCGTCTCAGCAGGCCGCATTACTCATATGGTACGCACCCTCAATGGAAAGGACCTGGTTTTGGCCATCAGCTTTCGCCGCGGCCTTGTTCAAACTGTGGCGGGTGCCGAACAGGCGCGCGCGCGCGGCGCCTATTGCGTCGGCATTTCAGATACTTACCTGTCACCTCTAGTGCGCGAATGTGACGAAGTGTTCCTGGCCTCGATTCAATCGACGTCTTTCGGCGCTTCCTATACCGCTCCCATCGCACTCATCAACGCTATCCTTGTTGCTTGTGGTCAGTATCGCCGTCCTCAAACCTTGGCGCTGCTTAAGGAGATTGCCGAAGAGCAGCGAAAGGGCGCGCGTTGGCACACCGCCTGATGGCACAAGAAATTTCATAACTCTACGAGTTTCCATCAGGCGATGGCGCTGCCTCATGACAAGGGTGGAGGCTTGTTAGGTTTTCAAGAAAGGATTCTGGCCCAAGCTACGCCAACAATCATTCATTACGCGGGTTACAGCCCTGTTTCGAATCGCTTGTGTCAAAAACTATTTGAAAAAAAGGAGAAATTTCGGCGCGTGACGAATAGCGCAGTATACCAATGGTTCAAATCAGCGACGTTCTTCCCATCTCAGCTACGCGTCGTTCGTACGTCATCTCGACCAGTCCGTGCTTCCCGTAATAACTCAGAACGATCCTGTGGCCCGGTTTGATCTTGGCGCGAGTTTTGACCAGCGAATCCGACATTTCAACCCACTCCCCGTTTACCAGGTAACTTCCCTCCCATCCGTGCAATTCGAATCGCCCATCATGCTTTAAAATCAGCGGCGCAGCTGTGCACGGGATAAGTTTCCCGCGCATTTTTGCTTCCGCACATTGGTAGCGACCGGAAACATCGACCGGCTGCGAATGGCTCGAGGGACTTAGCGCAGAAAGGACAAGTACAAACGCCACGCATCGAAAAGTATTCAACCCAACGAGGAAGTGCCCCATGAAGTCTCCGATGGCGGTCGCTCCGCTGCGGTCGGCGGACCCTGCCGATTGGTACAGGTGCACGCCGCTATCCATCCTTACTCAAAGAAACAAGCTGATAACAAAGCGTTTAAGCGAGCCTAGTTACGAATAGAGTCGGGATGTTGGAAGACTTTGTGCCTGTTTGGCAACTCACTGTGGAACTTTTTTGCAGTGTTCTGTGCGGTACCGGTCGCGGGGCGCCCTTTTTGGACGGGTAGTTCGGCGGGGCTTCTCTATCCTTGGCCGATCGCACGAGCCATAGTCACGGTTGCCGCCGCTGTGCTCGGTGTTTGCGGGCAACTACGCCTCTCGCGGTTTAGTGTCAAGCAATCTGGCCGCATTGGCTTCTGAGCTGATTTCAAGACTTTCAGAACCACAATGATTGGCAACGAGCCGGGAACCACTTACAATCTCTGGATAAATTAGGAACCGCCCTCTCGGGCATCCTTGCTAGGGGGACCTCATAGCCGTGCCGGAGCCAAAACAAATTACCTCCATACCAGAGACGACAAAGCAACTGGCCGCGGAAATAGATGCTTTATTGCGCGGACGGCATACCGATCCCTTTGCTCTTCTCGGTCCACATCCAGTAGCTGACGGGTGGGCCATACGTTTTTTCCTTCCGTGGGCAGCCGAAGCCAGCATTGTATTTAGCGGCGGCGCGGACCGCGCCCCGGTAGCTGCCGTCAAAGTGTTGAATGCCGTCAAACTTCGTCCCCAAGGGTTCTTCGAAGCGATCTGGCCTTCGAACCAATCTAGTGCTCCCGCTCCAAGCAGCTACAAAATTCAGGGCCGCACACACTCTGGCGATCCCTTCGAAACGTATGACACTTACGCGTTCCCCTATCTACTCAGTGAATTCGATCTGTATCTCATGGGCGAGGGCCAACATTACGACACCTACGAAAAACTTGGTGCGCATGTAAAAACCGTTGAAGGCATTGTCGGCGTGCATTTTGCTGTTTGGGCTCCCAGCGCGAAACGCGTCAGTGTGGTCGGCGATTTCAATGGTTGGGACGGCCGCGTCCACCCGATGCGCGCTCGCGGCTCATCTGGTATCTGGGAGCTGTTCGTGCCCGAACTCAAAGAGGGCGCGATCTACAAATACGAGATCATCGGACCCAACGACGTAATGCTTCCCCTCAAAGCCGATCCCTATGCTTTCCGTGCCGAGCTACGCCCTAATACTGGTTCGATCGTCACACGTTTAGATACCTATCCATGGGCCGATGAGTACTGGATGGAACGACGCCCACAGACGAACTGGCTGGAATCGCCTATTACTGTCTACGAAGTCCATCTTGGCGCTTGGCGTCGCGTTCCAGAAGAAGGCAATCGCTGGCTTACCTATCACGAACTTGCTGACCAACTCATTCCGTACGTCAAAGAACTGGGTTACTCCCACCTTGAGTTACTTCCCATTATGGAGCACCCCTTTGACGGTTCTTGGGGGTACCAAACCCTGGGCTACTATGCGGTCACAAGCCGATATGGCACGCCCGCCGAATTCATGGAATTCGTCGATCGCTGCCATCAAGCGGGCGTCGGCGTTATACTGGACTGGACACCTGCGCATTTTCCGCGTGACACCTACGGCCTGGCCCAATTCGATGGCTCCTATCTGTACGAACACTCCGACCCGCGCCAGGGGGCGCATCCCGATTGGGGCACATTGGTTTACAACTACGGACGCAATGAGGTTCGTAATTATCTAATTTCCAATGCCTTATTCTGGCTCGACAAATACCACATTGACGGCCTGCGCGTAGACGCCGTGGCTTCTATGCTTTATCTAGATTACTCCCGTAAGTCCGGGGAATGGGTTCCCAACAAATTTGGGGGTCGAGAGAACCTGGAGGGCGTTGATTTCTTGAAACGCCTCAATGAGGTCAGTTTTTCGCGCTTTCCAGGCATCCTGACCATCGCCGAAGAATCCACTTCGTGGCCAGCTGTCTCGCGTCCCACTTATCTAGGTGGTCTCGGGTTCAGTATGAAGTGGAATATGGGCTGGATGAACGACACGCTCAGATATTTTTCCGCCGATCCGGTTCACCGCAAGTACGAGCACAACAAGCTGACGTTTTCACTTATTTACTCTTTCACCGAAAATTTCATGCTGCCCTTCTCTCACGACGAAGTTGTTCACGGCAAGAACTCCCTTCTGCACAAAATGCCTGGCGATATGTGGCAACAATTCGCCAATTTGAGACTTCTCTACGCTTATCAATACGCCCATCCGGGTAAGAAGTTGTTGTTTATGGGCGAGGAGTTTGGTCAGCGCCAGGAGTTCAGCGAAGCCCACAGCCTGGACTGGCATTTGTTGCAATACGACTCGCACCGTGGGGTACAGCGTCTCGTCACCGACCTCAACAAGCTCTACGCCGATGAGCCCGCGCTTCACCAGGTGGATTTTGACTGGCCAGGGTTTGAATGGATCGACGCCAATGATGCAGACAATAGTATTTTTTCTTTTGCGCGGCACGGCAAACGGCTGGAAGACATGATGGTCGTGATCCTGAATGCCACCCCAGTCGTTCGCGGAAATTACCGTATTGGAGTACCCCAGCCCGGGTTTTATTCCGAGGTGCTGAATAGCGATGCAAGCATTTATGGGGGTTCTAACGTTGGCAATCTAGGCGGATTGCAATCGGAAGCTGTTCCGCACATGGGTCGGCCTAACTCGCTCTGCTTGACCGTGCCGCCACTGGCGGCCATATTTCTTAAATGGAATCCCGGATCCCATAGCTAAATCACGATTTCCTGACCATAGAGTGGTCTGAGTCGAAGCAAGATACAATTCACAGCCGGAACACTCTCCCGCCAGGCTACCTCGGCTGTTGATACGCCTTTGCTGTGTTACGGAGGCCCTGCTCGGCACGAATCGCCTTTATGCGCACTAGCCCCCGAGTGTGGCTCGGAGCGAGCATTCTGCCGACACGACCCTTTTCGTTAGTGAATGCACCCCTACAAGTGGTCAAAAGCCATTGCCGTTGGAATCTAGGGAAACTTTTTGGTCGGCAGCCTCGTATTTCTAGGCAATGCCATTAAGGGGGGCATCCCGATGAGTAACCTCAACTGGAATTTGTACGAAAGAACAGGACTTTTGACCATCGCCGTACTGGTTGTTACTCCGCTGATCACACCTGGAATGCCGGCTGGGCGTCGGACGGGTTCGAATCAAACATCCAAGTCCGCTGCTCCAGACCGTTGGCTGCACATCCGCGTTGTCAATTCCGATTCCAAGGGCGAAACCGTTCGAGTGAATGTCCCGCTCGAGCTGGCCGAGAAAGTACTGCCCACCATTAATAAAGAGCGCCTTCAACACGGGAAAGTAAAGATTGATCAGGCCCGCCTCAATGATGTCGACCTGCATTCTCTGATGGATGCCATTCATTCTGCAAAAGATGGGGAGTACGTCACCGTACTAGGGGCCGATCAAGACCTTCGCGTTGCCAAGCAGGGTGGTCAATTGCTAGTTCACGTGCTCGATAAAAGCGGTAACCACAAATCCAAAAACTCGCAAGTGGAAATCAAGATGCCTATGAACGTGGTCGACGCCCTATTCAGCGCCGGCAAGGACGAACTTGACATCGTTGCTGCACTTCACGCGCTTTCCACCCAAGGTGACACGGAGCTGGTCTCCGTGAAAGACAAGGACAATACCGTCCGCATCTGGCTCGATTCCAAGAATTTAACGGAATAACGCGCAAGGATCGTTATGATACTCGCAAAAATCGCTCTCGGGATCGTTAGCACCCTATTCGTGGCCGGTGTCTACGTTTTGCGTGAAGGTGTGATGCGGCTCGAGGTGGACGATTACCACGGGAATGGTTCCCACGTGCATGTGTGGGTACCCGCGGCAGCTGTACCAATAGCTCTGCATCTTGCGCCTAAACAGAAACTTGCGCACGCCATCCAAGAAATCGGTCCCTGGCTTCCCACCGCGAATGTTTTAGTTCAAGAGCTGGAGAAATTCCCAAACGCGGACCTAATTGATATTCTCGACGGCGAAAATCACATCCAAATTCGAACGAGCGACGGCAAACTCCAGATCGATGTGCGGGAACCGGACCAAACGGTACACCTCCGCTTACCACTGCTCGGGCTCGAAGACCTCACAAGTGAATTGGAAGCAATGCACGCGGCAAGTGAAACTTCGGAATTTCTAGCGCCGGACCTTAAGTAACTTAAACACCGGTCGTGAGTTAGCGGCTATTCTGATTGTGTTTCTTTGCCGGGCTGAAAATAAACTTCTTCGAACATGGCATCTTTCTTCCAGCCGCAGCGCTGAAGGATGCCGCGTGCGTTTTCTATCATATTGGGGTGGCCACAAAGATACGCCGTAGTCTCCGCGGGGCGGAGTTCCCACAAATGCGTATATTTTCGAAGCAAGTCATCTACCCGGCCAGTTTCGCCTTTCCAATTCTCGTCCTCCCAAGGCCGGCTTACAGTGGTCACAAATTGCAACCAAGGTACCTCCGCCGCATACCGCTCCATTTCTTCCTGATAGCCAAATTCCCATGAGCGGCTCCCTCCGTGCAGACAATAGAGCTGGTGCCCGCCCGGCATCGGGGAGTTGCCAGATTTCCAGTCTCGATAAAGGGTACGCACATAGCTGACGAACGGCGCAACTCCGGTAACCGTTGAAACCAGCAAATGCTGAGTTCGGCCGCTGCGCAAATCAAGGGTGAAACGTCCTTTAGCGATCTTTCTGCACAATAAGGTGTCGCCTTCCTTCAAATTATAAAGGTGCGGGGTAAGCGCACCCTGCGGTACGAGCTCCAGAAAAAACTCCAGCACCTCCTCATAGGGGGACGACACGATGGAGTACGCACGCTCGATCCGCTTCCCTTTGTGGTCAACGCCTAAAGTGGCATATTGGCCCGCCTTAAACTGAAATGGGCCGCCCGGGTTCACGCGTAGGACCCAAAGGTCAGGGGAGAGATCACGGCGTTCAAGAATATGCGCTTGAAAATGTTTGTCTAGGAATGCTCCATCCATTGTCTCCACGCGAGTCATATTTCACAACAAAAACGCTTCGGGCGAGGCTGTTAACTGCCCCGCCCGGAATGCGATCTTGTACCGACTTCTTGGTCGGAAAAAAATAATCTTCGTCGGCGTTCTCGCGTCTATCCAAATAGTTTGACGCGCCATTTCTTTCAGATCAAATTTCTTTGCCAGCCAATTGTGGTAAGTCGGAAATGACTTACCAGAGTATTATCAGTTTCCCGCTGGCTCGGCAATGGAAGATGTGCGCAGGTGATAAAATCAGGCGCGATCCAAGAATTGCAAAGGCCAAGTACCAGACTGCTTATAAGTCTATTCGTATGCTAGGGCCACGACCGGGTCATAACTTGCTGCACGGAGCGCCGGATACGCCGCCCCGGTCGCAGCGCCAACTAGTGCAAGAACAACGGCGGAAAGAATCCAGGATGGAGATATTAATATCGTCAGGCCAGGACTCGTTTGTTTCAAAATGGCTTGCGTGAGAAAAGTGAGGGCAATGCCCAGGCCGGTGCCCATCAAGGTAAGAATAAAAGTCTCGCCCAAAAGCATGCGTACGACATCAAGTCGCGAAAATCCTAACGCCTTCAGTATGCCTATCTCCCGAGTTCGTTCCATCACCATCGTATGCATATTCAGCAGGACGACAAGAAAGCTGATGACAATTCCGAGGGCCACCATGGTTCGCGTGAATGGCCGGAGTTGCGGAAGATTGGACGAGGTCATTAGCGTAACGTACTCAGAAAGCGAACGCACACTATTTTGCGGAGCTAACTTCAGAATGGCTGCTCGCGTGCCTTCGGTATCCCCTTTGCTTCGCACGTAGAACATGGACACGCGCTTCTCTGCTCCAGCCAGGTCCTGCGCCGTTCTTAGCGGAATGAAAAAACGTGCGCCTTTCCCATGTGCCACGATCCCACACACGGTAAATACATGAGTTAGCAGTGTGGTCTGATCACCCACTTTAAGATGGCGACCTTGTGCGATGATGTCGTCAGCAATCACTTCGTCCGGCCCTTCGAAAGGCCTTCCATCACGGAATAGAAAACCCCTGCTAAGAGCATTGAAGCGTTTGTAGTCGATTCCGTAGACCATCACTAAGTTCTTTGGTTCCGTTAGGATGACCGTCGGCGCGACTTCATCGACACCTGGTAAAGCACCGATGATGTCCCCCAACGATTCCTGCATCACAGCGCTGGAAAATGCGAAGAATATGGAAGAGTTCGGTGGCTGCACGAGGATGTCTGCTCCCACCCCTTCCACGCGTTTACCCCATTCGGAAACGACTCCGGAAGTGAGACCAGCAATCATCAGCACCAAGATCACCTGGATGGCGATGGCCGTCACACTCAAAGAACTGCGCAGAGGCCGTGCCGTGATGCTGCCCCAGAACATCTGCAGCAAAGAAAATGGACCATCGAATGTATCTTTCATAACCGCAGACCGCAGAGGAACTCTACCATCTGTCTTTCGTTAGGGTCAAAACATGAAGTGCAATTGTTGTTGTGTTCTTGCACGAGTCGTGCCGAATGTTCCCGCAAATATTTCGCGCCTATTAAGTTTTCAACACAAGTGTTGATAAGTTTGTGGAAAAATGGGTCGCGCGCTTGCCTAACTTCACCTGCATCAATGATGTCGCCCACTTTGCACCATTTTCGTGCAGCAGCCTCGCAGGAACGGTCAACAGAATTTCTTGGCGTAAACTATTCTGTAAGAAATAAAATTTTCGAGACACGCAGGGCGTTGATACTAAACCTATTTACTTGCTGTCTCGCTCGCTCAGTTTTCATTGTTTTGTTTTAATACCACTTCGTGGGTTTCTCGAGGTGAATTTTAATCGGCTCCTTGCTATCCGTAATATCGTACCAACGCCCGTAGGTCTTCCATCCTTCCGCTATGATCTGTATCAATACTCTTCCGGTCGGCGCGTCGGGCACATGCGCGATGCCATCGCGATTCGTTTTTACATTTAACTCGTATTTCTTGTCCTTAATGAGCTTGTGTTCCTGTACGTACTTCAAGTACACGCTCGCGTTTTCCACGGGTGTTTCCTTATCTCCGCCGGTCACCTCTATGGTGACGCGCATCATGGTATCAGGGCGCGTCTGGGTCTTCTCCTTCGCCGGCGGGTTTTGTGCGGTCACACGCACCGGAGACCACCACAGAAACACAAGAACGAGCGAGTAAGGAATAAAGTAATAGACTTTCATTTTCGCGTCGACAACATCCTGCCACGAAACACTAGGCTGGGGTCAAGTTTTTCCGCCTTCCTTTCCGTACCGAATTTGATGCGGAGCGTGTTTGATACGCTGCTCTATCCCCAACCAATTACTGGGATTGGCAGCTGACATTTGACTCGCTGGTACTGCTGCTGTAACTTCTGGAAGAGTCGGCGGCAACTCGGGGACGCTTCAAATTCATCTTTACCATACCAACGGTCAGCCGGTCGGATCCCGGAATTTCCGTTATCAGTTAAACATGGCGTGATTACTGAAATTTGATCGCGTCATGATTGCGACGAAGCAGGCGTTGTCCGCTCGCTGTACAGGAGAAAAACATGGGTTTTGCCACCAATGCCATACACGTGGGCCAGGAACCTGATCCGGCCACCGGGGCGATCGTCGCGCCGATCTATCAAACTTCCACGTACGTAAATGAAGAACTCGGAAAAAACAAGGGTTACGATTACGCGCGCACCAATCATCCGAATCGCAAAGCTTTAGAGCGTACGGTCGCAAAGCTTGAAGGCGGTTACAGTGCTTTCGTCTTTTCTTCTGGCATGGCGGGCATAGACGCGGTTTTTCGTTTACTGCGTCCGGGCGACCATGTAGTTCTCTCCGAAGCGGTTTATGGTGGCGTGTTTAGGCTTTCCACGCAGTTGCTGGTTCATTTTGGACTGGAATTCAGCTTTGTCGACACTTCTTCGCCGGCCGCCGTACTCGCTGCGTTTAGAGCTAATACAAAAATGCTCTATATCGAGACGCCGACCAACCCCACGCTTCGGGTAGCAGATATCGCGGCACTTGCCCAACTGGCCAACGAGCGCAGCATCACGGTGGTGGTAGATAACACTTTCCTCAGCCCTTACCTACAGCGGCCGCTCGAACTCGGCGCGCACATCGTTGTTCATTCCATGACCAAATATCTCAACGGACACAGTGATTCGACCGGAGGAGCGGTAATACTGTCGCGGCCTGAGGATGTCGAAAAGATCTATTTCATACAGCGTTCCGCAGGTTCGGGTCTCGCGCCAATGGATTGCTTTTTGATTTCGCGCGGCATCAAGACTCTGGCTGTCCGCATGCTTCAGCATAATGCCAATGGTGTAGTCGTGGCGCGTCACCTCGACGCCCATCCGAAAGTAAAGAAAGTTTTTTATCCAGGTCTCCCCACTCACCCGCAGCATGAAATCGCCCGCCGCCAGCAGAAGGGCCCCGGAGGCATGCTCTCCTTTGACTTGGGATCACTTGATGCGGCTCGCCGCTTCCTTAATCAGGTAAAGTTGTGCGCTCTCGCCGAAAGCCTCGGCGGCGTGGAAACATTGATCTCTTTGCCTGCGCTGATGACTCATGCGTCCATGCCGGTCGAAGTCCGCGAACGCGTTGGCATCACCGAAGGTCTAGTGCGCCTCTCGGTCGGCATTGAAGACGTCGAAGACATCGTCGCCGACCTCGACCAAGCTCTGCTCTTAGCCTGAAAGCGCCTTAAAGGACTTTCTCGCTTGCCCTCAGCCAAGCGAGATATTTCTTGGAGCCTTTAACGATCGGTAGCGCGATAAATTCCGGCACCTCATAGCTATGCAAGCGCTTCACTTCTCTTTCTAGTTTGGCTAATCGCTTCTGCGTTGTCTTTATCACCAGGAGAAACTCGCGCACCTTCTCGATCCGACCTTTCCACCTGTAAATCGACTCAACTGGACTAGTAACGATGTTCACGCACGCCGCAAAGTAATCCTCCACGACGGCGTTCGCAATTCTTCGCGCCTCTCGCAGCGAGCCGCATGTCACCAAAACGATCAAATAAGGTCCGCCTGCCTCCATCTCTGTCCCCTTTTTACCAAATGTCTCGTGCCTCTATGTCATTTCTTTTTAAAAGCGAAGCGAGAGGCTAGAATACTCCACGATGAGTTCCTCTCCCATAAAGTTCGGCACCTCTGGATGGCGCGGTCTGATTGCCGATGACTTTACCTTTGCCAACGTACGCCTGGCGGTGACCGCAATCGCAGAGCACGTGCAGAGCAAAAAGAAGAGCCCGACGATGCTGGTGGGTTACGACACCCGATTTTATTCCGAAGAATTCTCACAACTAGCGGTCGATATTCTGCAACAACAGGGGATACATACGCTGCTGTGCGAAACTTTCACGCCAACGCCTGCTATAGCCTACGAGATCATGCGTCGAAAACTCGATGGCGCAATCAATTTCACCGCGAGTCATAACCCCGCGCAATATCATGGACTAAAAGTCTCTACGGCCGACGCTGGCCCGGCGCTGCCCGAAGTAACCAAGGACATCGAAGCACGCGTAGCTAGGCTGGTAACGAGGGACGGCCCCTTTCCCAAAAATACGAGCACAGCTTCTCACTACAAAAATGTTCGCGGAGAAAAAGTCAATCTACGCGAACACTATCTAAAGCGTCTCGAGAAATTGGTGCGATTCGACGTTCTGCGAAAAGCGAAGAAGAAATTCGTGGTCGATGCATTGCATGGGTGCGGGGCTGGTTACCTTGACGGCGCGCTTGTTGCGCACGGAGTCAAGGTTCAAGCGATGCGCACCAATCGCGATTGTCTCTTCGACGGCACCGGCCCAGACGTCTCTGAAGATAATCTAGCCCCACTTCGAAGAGCAGTGGTCGATTCGGGTGCGCTCGCGGGCCTGGCCACGGATGGCGATGCCGATCGCTTCGGCGTTGTGGATCGCGACGGCACCTGGATTCAGCCAAATCATATTCTCGCGCTGGTGTACGACTACCTGGTGGAAACGCGCGGCTGGAACATGCCGGCGGCGCGGAGCGTGGCAACGTCGCAAATGATCGACGCGGCGGCGAAAGCGCGCGGACAGATAACTCACCAGACGCCGGTGGGCTTCAAGTACATCGGCCAACTCATTCGCGAAGATAAGATTGCGCTAGGCGGAGAAGAAAGTGCGGGCCTAACCATTCGCGGGCACATTCCGGAAAAGGACGGCATCCTAGCGTGTTTGCTGATTGCCGAAATGATTGCCGCGCGCGGAGGTTCTTTGGGGGAGCAGATCAAACAGTCATTCAAAAAAATAGGGCGGGAGTTCTGGCCGGTAAGAGAGAATTTGCATCTGAGTGACGAACAGAAGGCAAACGCAGTAAAGAAGGTGGCGGTGGATGCTTCGACACTGTTGGGACGAAAAGTAGTTTCAGTTGACCGTACGGACGGAGCAAAATTCGTATTCGGCGATGGTTCTTGGATGCTGTTGCGGTTATCTGGCACCGAACCACTGCTGCGCCTGTATGTTGAAGCGGAAAGTTCGGCGGCATCCGCGAAATTAACGCGCGAGGCAACAGCATGGGTCCTAAAAGAGTAAGCGCGGTGACGCGCGACAAATCGATCGGATCGCTAGTGCGCCGACATATACGCGGCTTGCTCGTTTTATTTGTAGTGGTGCTGTGCGTGCACGATATTTTCGGCCCGCACGGATTTCTCGCTATGCGCCGCACGCAGAATGAAATCAAGAAGGTGAAGGCGGACATCGAGCAGCTGAACAAGGAAAATGCCGATCTCGCGCAAGTCGTTAAGGATCTTAAGACCGATCCCTACGCGATCGAGAAAATCGCTCGTGAGGACCTCATCCTCGCGAAACCCGGCGAAATCATCATAAAGATCCCGCAGTCGCAGCAGCATCGCTAGCATCCACCCGCAAAACCGTAGCAGTTGGTGCGCGCTTCTTCCAGCGAGTCCGGCATATCGATAGCGCGAGCATTGCAGCAAAGATCACGATCAATCCGGCCGTAGCTTTGGCGATCGTGCATCCTCGTTTTGGCAGAATGGAAAATCGTCCATACACAAACTCCATATGCACCCAGTAAACCAAAAGAGATGTTTTGCCGAGCTGAATCATTGGGCTGAAGCCCTGCTGCGCCAGCCCCCAACGGCACCAAGCGTAAATCAAAAAGAGAAGAACTAGGAGAACGCCGCAACGCATCAAAAAAAACGCCGGATGGGAGTGCCAGTAATCGTAGACCGCGTAGAAACGAATGGGTAGCGCGTCTAAGCACCAGGAAAGAGCACCGGCAAGAATTCCTGTGGCACCCAGTAAAGCGAACATTCTCACTTCGTGGCGCCGGGCAAAATCTGAAAAAAGCAGGAATCCGATAGCTAATCCCACGAACGCAAACCCGGACCACGGAAAAATTGCAAAGAGCCAGTGCTGCGGTTGGTTAAAGGTGTGCACACCATTGAGGTAAGTTTCGAGTTGCCAGGGCAGCCATCTTGGCCGGTGTGTGGTCCACAAGGGTGGAGTGGCTAAAGCGATGAGCGCGGCCGTCAGCAGTGCCACAAAAATTACCCGATGCCGGAACGTGGTGAGAGGAACGCCATCGGACAATCCTACAGATGTGTTGATCAAAGGTTTTGGCGTCAGCAGCCTGGCGATCAGCCAACAAAGCGCGCTCATCAGCATGATTGAAAGACCCAGGATATTGAGGACGTCGACACGGAACATGTCCGTCCACGGCGATTTCGGATAACCGAGCACGTATTCCTGCAACCTAAACAGAATCCCCAGCGCCAAAATTGCGGCACCGCGAAGAATCGTTCTTCTGGCTATGCGATTAGGGGCCACTCCCTTCCTCCACAAGCGCTCCGTGACTAGCGCCAGCGAAAGTCCGGAAAGGAAAATAAATATTGGCGCGGGCAGCGTCGACGCTTCTTGTGACCACCGGTAAAGCGCAGACTGCCGCGCTTCCGGATTAAGCCAAGAGTCATAGCAATGCGCCTGAAACATAATCACGCACGCGAGCCCACGCATCCAGTCGATGTAAGCGAATCGCGTCGCGAGGATTGGTATTTGCTTAGCCACAGTTCTGTAGTCCGCTAACGGGATGGCCTTGTTTATTGCGCGGCGAAATCCCGATGGGATGTCTAGTTAATTTAATTTACCGCCCGTACCCAAGAAGAAATTAGCGGACCACGCCCGTTAATGGGCTGGAAGCGGTGGCGTAGAGGCGCTTGGGCATGCGCCCGGCAAGAAAGGCCTTGCGACCGGCGATAGTGGCGTCGCGCATGGCCTCGGCCATGAGGGCGGAGTCCTGAGCTTCGGCGATGGCAGTGTTCATGAGGATGCCGTCGGCGCCAAGTTCCATCGCCAGCGCGGCATCGGAAGCCGTTCCCACTCCAGCATCGACAATCATTGGCACCTCAGTGATGCGTTCGCGGAGAATGCGCAGGTTGGCAGGATTCTGTATACCAAGACCCGATCCGATCGGCGCGGCTAGGGGCATTACAGCAGCGGCGCCAGCGTCGATGAGTTTGCGCGCCGCAATGAGATCGTCGTTGGTATATGGGAGAACGACGAACCCTTCTTTGACTAGCACGCGGGTAGCTTCAATGAGCTGCTCAGTGTCTGGAAAAAGAGTTAGCTGGTCGCCGATCACTTCAAGCTTGACCCAGTTTGAAAGTCCCATTTCGCGGCCCAGGCGAGCGGTGCGGATGGCTTCGTCGGCTGTGTAACAGGCGGCGGTGTTGGGAAGAATGAAGATTTTTTCACGGTCGATGAAATCGAGCAGCGATTCTTTCGCACGATCGGTTAAATTGACGCGGCGCACAGCAACGGTGACCATCTCGGCTCCGGAAGCAATGTGGGCGCGTGCCATTTCATGAAAGCTTCGGTATTTGCCAGTACCGACAATAAGCCGGGAGGTGAAAGTTCGACCTGCGATGATAAGTTCGTCTGGCATGGGGAGTCCTCACGAAGATTTTAGACCTCGCGGGGCATGTGGGACAAATCGGAAGACGGAATACAAAGGCCGGGTATAGCGGCGACGCGCACAACGCGAAAGTGGCAGGGGAAAAGCTGCGGATCAGCCGCTACTTCTGGAGCGTGGGGCGCGGCTCAGGGGTCTCAGCGTAGAGGGCTTCAATAATGTTGCGATGCTGCTGTTCGACGACGCGGCGCTTAAGCTTCAGCGTGAACGTGAGGCTGCCGTTATCAAAGGTGAAGTCTTCTGGGAGCAGGGCGAAGCGCTTGATAGATTCATACTGCGCAAGATTTGCCGTGAGGCGCTGGACTTCTGAATCGATCAGCCCGCGAACCCACGGATGCACAACCATTTCCGCGTTCGAGGCGAACGTAATGCCCTGCTCTGCAGCCTTAGCGGCAACGGTCACCGCGTTGGGCACCAGCAACGCGACGACGAATCTCCGGCGGTCGCCGATAACCATGGCATTCAGCAAATAGGGGCTGGTTTTAAGAGCGTTCTCAATCGGCTGCGGCGCGACAAACTTTCCCGCAGCGGTCTTTAGCATGTCTTTCTTGCGGTCGGTGATGAAGAGGTAGTTATCCTTATCTAGATAACCGATGTCCCCGGTGCGGAACCAGCCGTCAGCGCTGAGCACTTCGCGTGTGGCTTCGGGGTTTTTGTAATAACCCTGCATGATACATGGACCTTTGGCGAAAATCTCGCCGTCTTCGGCGATGCGGATTTCGACGTTAAAAATTGGCTTGCCGGAACTGCCCACTCGGTTATGCGGATAATTGGAGGTTAGCACCGGAGAGGTCTCGGTGAGTCCATAGCCTTGATAGATCGGGATGCCTATGGTCCAGAAGAATTCAGTCAGCTCCTTCACAAGCGGCGCTCCGCCTGAAGTGACCACGCGCAATCGTCCGCCAGTGCCGGCACGAATTTTCGAATAGACCAGCCGGTCGGCAATGGCCCATTGAAACTTCACGCCACGCCCAACGTTTTTTTCGCCGCACCGCCACGGGGCGGACCTCCTCGCGACATGCATGGCCCAATCGAAGAGTTTGCGTTTCAGACCGGTGGACTTGCTTCCCTGCTCGATCACACGGGTGTAAATCTTTTCAAAGACCCGAGGTACCGCGCCGAAGACGGTGGGATGAAGCTCAAGCATTGCTTGTGAAATTTGGTCGACAGCTTCAATGTAGGCCACCGTGATTCCACCAAAAATGTGCGCGTAATCAATCATCCGGCCATACACGTGTGCCAGGGGTAAAAACGAAAGAGCCAAGTCTGAATTTGGCTGGAGATTAAAGTCGCGGTGGCTGTCGGTCACGTTGGAACAGAAATTCGTGTGCGTCAACATGACGCCCTTGGGCTCTCCCGTAGT
This sequence comes from Candidatus Dormiibacterota bacterium, assembly GCA_035602135.1. Taxonomy (GTDB): domain Bacteria; phylum Acidobacteriota; class Terriglobia; order Acidiferrales; family UBA7541; genus Acidiferrum. The sequence goes on along the minus strand of DATNMX010000118.1, from coordinate 205,573 downwards.
GCCGGAGGTATAAATGATTGAGGAAAGCTGGCCCGGCAGCACTCGAGAAGCCCTCAACCGGTAGGCAGAAATATCGCTGTCCCCAGCCCCTTCAACCAGCGTCTCATAGCGCAGAAACTCGCGGGGTACATCAGGACCGCCGTCCGCAACGACGACGTGCTCCAGCGCAGACAGTTGCACGCGACAGTTAAGGAGCTTGTGTAACTGTGCCAGGCCGGCGACCAAAATAAGTTTGGCACCCGAATGATTCACAATGTAGATCATGCGCTCGACCGATTCATTGAAATAAATCGGCACGGTAACGCCGCCCGCGCCAGTAATGGCAAAGTCAGCGGCGTGCCACTCCGGACGGTTGGGTGAAAACAGCGCGACGCGGTCCCCGGGTTTCAACCCGAGTTCCAGGAAGGCGGTCGAAAGCCCGGCAACGCACCGCAAGAATTCTGCCGACGAAATAGATTCCCAGCGTTCCGTTCGACGGACCATCTGGGCACGCGGATTAGGCAGCGAATCGACAGCGTTGAGGAATCTCGAGGGTAAGGTGCCGTAGTTCATTCGATTTTCTGACTGTACCCTAGGGATTTTCCGGGCGCAATCCATCATCGGAAGAGCTTGAAGCATTCTTCCAAAATTCCGGGAATTCAGATGCGTCCTGCAGTCAGCGGCGCTAACGCTATCGGACCCCTAGCTGCGGTGCAAATGGCATGGGCCTGCGCTAATATTGCCGATGGAGCCCTGATGAGCGCAACATCCCCAGAAACTATTAATACCCATTCCCTCTCCAGGGGCCCGTTCCGCGCGCCGCGCGGAACACAGATTTCCTGCAAGGGCTGGCAACAGGAAGCCGCGCTACGGATGTTGATGAATAATTTGGACCCTGAGGTAGCTGAGGCACCTGAGGAGCTGATTGTTTATGGGGGAACCGGTAAGGCAGCGAGAAACTGGGAATGTTTTCATGCGCTGGTTGGGTCGCTGCGCGTGCTAGCAGCTGACGAGACGCTGCTGGTGCAATCTGGAAAGCCAGTTGCCGTTTTTCGCACGCATGAATATGCGCCGCGCGTGCTGCTGTGTAACTCGAATTTGGTCGGCCACTGGAACAATTGGGAGCGCTTCAACGAATACGATCGAGCGGGCCTAATGATGTACGGGCAGATGACTGCTGGTAGCTGGATTTATATCGGGACCCAGGGAATCTTGCAAGGCACTTATGAAACTTTTGCGGCAGCGGCCAAAAAACATTTCGGCGGCGATTTGGCGGGCAAGCTAGTCGTGACGGGCGGCATGGGCGGAATGGGTGGCGCCCAACCTCTAGCGGCAACAATGAATGGCGCGGCGTTTCTGGGAATTGACGTCGATCCGGAACGCATCAAGCGCCGCGTAAAAACTGCCTATTGCGACGTGATGGTGACCAGTCTGGACGAGGCGCTGCGCATATTGAAGAACGCGGTGCGAAAGCGCGAGGCAACATCCATTGGGCTGGTTGGGAACTGCGCAGATTTGATTCCTGAGCTGGCCCGCCGCGGTGTGGTACCGGATTTGCTGACCGATCAAACGAGCGCGCACGATCCGCTCAATGGTTACGTGCCAAATGGTATGGCTCTCGAAGCTGCGCTGGAACTGCGCAAGAAGAATCCTGAGGAATACAGGAAAAAGTCGATGGCCGCGATGGCCCAGCACGTCCAAGGAATGCTGGATCTGCAACGCCTGGGTGCGATCACGTTCGATTATGGCAATAACATTCGAACGTATGCCTTCGAGCAAGGCGTGAAGAACGCGTACGATTTCCCGGGATTTGTGCCAGCGTATATCCGGCCGCTATTTTGCGAAGGGAAAGGGCCATTTCGGTGGGCCGCACTTTCGGGTGAGGCCTCGGACATTGCGCGCACAGATCAGCTGGTGCTGGAAATGTTTCCTAAGGATGAACATTTGCGCCGCTGGATTAAGCTGGCACAAAAACGGGTGAAGTTTCAAGGATTGCCAGCGCGCATTTGTTGGTTGGGCTATGGGGAACGCGACAAGTTTGGTTTGGCACTTAACGATTTAGTGGCTCGTGGGGAGTTGAAAGCGCCGGTGGTGATTGGTCGTGACCATCTTGATTGCGGGTCAGTTGCGTCACCCTTCCGAGAGACGGAAGGGATGCTGGATGGATCGGATGCGATCGCCGATTGGCCATTGTTGAACGCGTTGATCAATACGGCTAGCGGCGCGTCGTGGGTATCAATTCATAATGGCGGCGGCGTAGGTATAGGCTATTCGCAACATTCGGGACAGGTCTGCGTCGCGGACGGAACAAAGGAGATGGCTTCGCGACTAGAGCGCGTGCTAACGAATGATCCGGGAATTGGCGTAGCAAGGCATGTGGATGCCGGCTATCCCGAGGCCATCTCTTTCGCGAAGAGATCGGGCGTCAAAATTCCGATGTTGTAGAGCTGGCGCATAATTAAGCTCGGTCCAGCGGGTAATAGGCTGTCCCTTCCACGAACCGTTTTGAGACGCCGGCATATCAACACAGAGTACCCGCTTGGCACTCGGGACATCCAACGTACCACCAGCAGTTAGGAGACGCTCATGAAAGTAATACTCGGGGCAACCGGTAACATCGGCTCGGTTATAGCGAACACGCTCTTGGCTAAAGGCGAAAAAGTGCGCGTCGTGGGACGCGATGCCAGCCGGCTACAAACATTTGTCCAGAAAGGCGCGGAGGCGTTCGCTGCGGACGTTACCGATTTTGCTGCGTTGAGCAAGGCGTTTCATGGCGCGCGCGCTGTTTTTGCACTGATTCCGCCGGACCCTGCGCATCCCGATTATCTTGAAAAACAGCGACGCGGTACTGACACCATCGCTTCCGCCCTGGAGTCTACGGGTGCATCTCATGTCGTTGCACTCAGCAGTATGGGAGCCGACAAGCCGTCTGGGACGGGACCGGTAACCGGCTTGCACTACTTTGAAGAGAAGCTGAACAATATCGCCAAGCTAAATGCGCTTCATTTGCGGGCCGGATACTTTATGGAAAATACGCTCGGGCAGATCGGTGCTATTCAAAACTTTGGCATGGTCGGAACCGCCCTGCCCGCAGATCTAAAATTGCCGATGATTGCCACTCGCGACATTGGGGCTTTCGCCGCAAACGCGCTCTCCAAGCTCGATTTTCAGGGAAAACAGCCTGTTGAACTGCTCGGGCAACGTGACTTGAGTTATGCCGAAGTTACCAAGATCATCGGGAAGGCCACCGGTAGGCCTGAACTAACCTACGTGCAATTGCCGCCCGAACAATTTAAGTCCGCGCTGCTACAGTCCGGTATGTCAGCCAACGTAGCGGATCTTATTTTGGAAATGTGCGCTGCTCTCATTTCGGCGCACATGGTAAGCCTAGAACCGCGCTCAGCTCGAAATGCCACGCCGACATCCTTCGAACAGTTCGTCCAGGAAGTGTTTGTACCTGCGTACCGCGGAATAGCCGCGAAGGCATAGTTCTGAGCGTAGTCCTGTAAGACTATTCCCGGAGATAAGACTTTCCGGGGGTTAGTCATCAAGAACAGGAACACCAGGAGGGCACATCCTACTTTCTGTGCAGGATCGCTTGGCCTCCGGCATAATACCGGGACTTGAGTCACACCGTACTTATTACCGGTTCATCACAACTCCTGACTCTGCGAGGCCGCGGCCCGCGCCGCGGCGCTTCTCTTTCCGAGCTAGGCATCGTTAAGAATGGCGCACTGCTGATTCGTAACGGCTTAATTGTGGCGGTCGGGACGCACGGAAAGATTGCGTCGTTACCTGCAGCGCGTCAGGCACGGACGATTGACGTTGGCGGGCGCGTGGTACTCCCCGGATTTGTCGATTCGCACACCCATCTGATCCACGCGGCGAGCCGAGCTGAGGAGTATGAACTGAAGATCGGCGGCGCTAGTTATGAAGAAATTGCTCGCAAGGGCGGCGGCATCCTGAACTCCGTCAAGAAGCTACGCGCAGCCACCCCAGACGCTTTGAAGCTCCGGGCCCTTTCCGCACTGAGACGATTTGCGGCGTGTGGAACCACCACCATCGAAGCGAAAAGCGGTTACGGCCTCGAGGTCACCGCCGAACTTAAGATTTTGAGGTTACACAAGCAATTGTCCGCGCAACAGCCTTTGGATATCGTGTCGACTTTTCTCGGCGCACATGTTATTCCCGCGGAGTATAAAAGCAAACACGACGGCGCGAACAAGTACATCATGTTATTAATCGAACAGCTCATGCCAGAAGTAGCCGGCAAGCAGCTCGCGGAATTCTGCGATGTTTTTTGCGATCGCGGTGCGTTCACCAGAAAGCAAGCGAAGCGTATTCTTGAAGCCGGGAAGCGTAACGGTCTTGTCCCGAAGATGCACGGCGAACAGCTGACGCGCACTGGTGCAACGCAGCTGGCGGTGGAACTTGGCGCGGCAAGCTGCGATCACCTGGAGCAAGTCAATCCATCCGACATCCGAGCATTGGCGAAATCGAATACAGTTGCAACGCTGCTCCCCGGTTGTGACTTTCATCTAGGGTTTAGATCATATGCGCCTGCTCGCGCGCTCATCGATGCCGGAGCGATTGTTGCCCTGGCGACGGACTTTAACCCTGGGACCTGTCCTACCGTCAGCATGCCGATGATTCTTTCGATTGCGTGCTCACAGCTACGCATGACGCCTGCGGAAGCTATCACCGCGTCTACGATCAATGCGGCGCATGCGGTGCGACGCGAGAAGCAGATTGGTTCGCTGGCCGTTGGCAAACTCGCCGACCTCACCGTCTTCGACGTGGCTGACTACCGCGAAATTCCTTATTATTTTGGAATGAACACCTGTTGGATGACGATGAAGCGGGGCCAAATCGTACATTCAGATGAGTCCTGCAACTTTTGAAACTCGGACGCCATATGCACCGGCAGACGAGAAAAACATGAGACGCCTGATTGAATGCGTGCCGAATTTCTCCGAAGGACGCGATCCCGCCAAGGTCGAGGCGCTGGTAGCCGCCATGAGTGGCGTCCCGGGCGTTTATGTGCTTGATCGTGAGATGGACGCAGACCATAACCGTTGTGTGGTTACGCTGGCTGGCGAGCCCGAAGCCGTAGCAGAAGCTGCACTGCGAGGTGTCGGCAAAGCAGCAGAGTTGATCGACCTGACGAAGCACACTGGCGCGCATCCGCGTGTTGGGGCAGCCGATGTTGTGCCATTCATCCCGGTTGAAGGCGTCACTATTGAGGATTGCGTCGCACTGGCGCGGCGAGTGGGCAAGGAGATTTGGGTACGTTACCGCATTCCGGTGTTTTTCTATGAGGCAGCCGCAACGCGGCCGGATCGCATGAATCTCGAAAACGTGCGCCGTGGGCAGTTCGAAGGCCTGCGCGAAGACCTAAAACGGAATCACGACCGTCACCCCGACGTCGGCGACCCTAAAATACATCCCACGGCGGGCGCAACGGTGGTTGGTGCGCGAAAATTTCTGATCGCTTACAACATTAACCTGAACACTCCTGATGTCAGCATTGCGAACAAGATAGCCAAAGCGATCCGTTTCTCTTCCGGCGGTCTGCGTTACGTGAAATCGATGGGTGTGGAATTGAAAGAACGGAACCTCGCACAGGTTTCGATCAACCTCACAGACTATGAGGCCACACCAATGCACCGCGTTTTTGAAATGGTGAAGCGGGAGGCGGCACGCTATGGCGTAATGCCGGTCGGAAGCGAAATCGTGGGATTGATTCCCAAAAAAGCCATAGAGATGGCTGCGGATTATTTCTTGCAACTGGAAAACTTTTCGCCCGAGCAAGTATTTGAGAATAGGTTGGAGACCGTACTGAGTGGCGCTTCTCTAGCTTCTGGGACAAACGCCGGCAAATTCGCCGCCCTGGCGCGACCATTCCTCGAGCAAGTGGCGGCACCAACGACCACGCCCGGGGGGGGCAGCGTGTCCGCATTCGCGGCCGCGCTCGCGGCTGCACTGGGACAAATGGTTGCGGGTCTTTCGCGCAAGAAGAAATCACAGACCAGATTTACCGATCAGCTTTCCGAAGCGCTCGATGAATTGCGGCGCGCGGCGGACGAACTAGTCGCAGCTATCGACGATGACGCAGCCGCATTTGAAGCTGTTATGGCGGCGCTTAAGTTGCCGCATGGCGATAGCAAGGAAACCAGTCGACGAGAACGCGCGATACAAACCGCCACGCGGCACGCCGCTGAAGTGCCGCTGCACGTGGCTGAGCGGACAGTTGCACTTTTCGAACGCCTCAGACAACTGGACGCTATCGCCGCAGCATCCATGCGTTCAGACTTAGAGGTGGCACGTCACATGGCCGTCGCGGGCGCACGAGGTGCCATGGCCAATGTGGAGATTAACCTCGAGAGCGTCGCCGACCCTGCTTACGTCGCGTCGATGCGAAAGAAGATTGCTGCGCTGCGAGAACGGCTGAGTGATGCACCACGCGTCACGAATGCCTAAGACGGATTTTCCCCTGCCTTTTGAAAGGAGCAGTACATGGAAACGACCTTGAATTCAGATGTAACCGCAGAGCGCTCGATCCTTCGGACGGCGCGCCGGCTCATGACAGTATTGCTTTTAGCAGCCTTGGCGTTCGCTCTGCCGAAACCTGCAAACGCTGGCCGCCTCGGCGCTGACGTGATCGCGCTCTTTCCTAAAGATGTTGGTGAATTTGCATATGCGGACATGAAGAAAGCGCGCACTCAAAAGTGGTTTCCACAATTGCTGGAACAAATGTTGCCAGAGCGCTTCAAGCAATTCGAAAAATTCCTGGCTTCGGCGGGAATTGATCCTAATTCTCAAGTAGAGGAACTAGCATGGGGCTTGGTACCAGCGGGAATGAGTGCAAAGAACGAGGCTGCCGGTTCTTCCGCGGTGCCCGCTGGCGAAGAAATTGTCGGTGTCGCGCTGGGAAATTACAACCCAAGTTCGACCGAAGCCTTCTTCAAGCAGCAGAAGTTGGCCACGTTTAAGTCTCGCGGGTATACGCTCTATGCCTTCGGTACGGGTTCAGGTGCCAACGATCTTTTCTTCTTTTTTCTTGACTCGAATACCGCAGCATTCGGGCATCGCAGATTGTTAGAGAAAATGATTGAGGTACGGTTCGGTGGAGAAGAAGGGCTATTGAGGAATGACAAGCTCTTCCCTCTGATCAATGAGGCGAATGGCAGCGGCCTGGTCTGGGCGGTGCTGAATCCGGCTTATACGCGGCTCGCCATGAAACAACTGGCACCGGAAATCGAGCAATTCCCGGAGGCTGCCAAGCTGGTTACGCGCATGCAAAATATGATTATCAACGTGGATGCGAGTGGCGGCGTAGACGGCAAGTTCCAGGCGGTCTGCGGTTCAACCGAGGATGCGAACACCCTGGCGCAGTTACTCCAAGCTGGATTTCTTTATAAACGATATCAGGCCGGTAAGGATAATCCAGAGCTCGCGGAGTTGCTCGATCAGGCGCGTGTATTGCCTTCGGGTGATCGTGTGGTGTTGCGTATGACCCTCAGTGATCAGCAGGTGACGGCCCTCATCCAGCACAATACGTTTGCGTTCAAAATGTAGACCGCGTATAGCGCAGCGCTACAATTCACGGGCCAGACAGCCTCCTGTCTGGCCCTTTTTCAATTCAGAATGGTTTAGGTGATCGGAGCGGAGGTGTTAGCGCCGCAGGCCAGCGTGGCGTCATTTGTAAAACAAATAGCCTTCAACTCAGCGCCCACGGTTGCCCGCCAGCGGGACGTCGCAGGCTTCACGGCAGTCGGGACAATAGTAGAGGCCATCGGTGGCGAGGCGGACCTCCAGCTGCCCTTTGCAAATTGTGCAGTACTTCTCGCATGAGCAGTGCTCTTCCGTTTTGTCGCACTGCACGCAAACGACGGGACTGGTCATAAAGGCCTCTAAAAAACTCTACCTGAGATCAAGACGGTGCGGCAAGCAAGAGTAGGCACCATACATCGAGTTGCTCAACGGTTCGCCCGGTACTCCGATGGCCTTGTTCCTTGCCTTTTTGACGCTTCTAGTAGCGCATGCTAGTATCGATTTTTCCTTGAGCATGCGGAATGGAATTCGTCAATTCGCCTACCACTATCGAACCCCGTAAGACATCGCTCAATGCGATTCATCGTCGCTTGGGCGCAAAGATGGTGAACTTCGGCGGTTGGGACATGCCCGTGGAATACCCTGCAACTGGCGGGCTAATGGCTGAACACCGTGCGGTACGTGCCAGCGTGGGAGTCTTTGACGTTAGCCACATGGGCGACATCCGGATCATGAGTGGGAGCGCGCCTGGCGGTGCGATGGCTGCGGTGCAGCATATCAGCATGAACGATGCATCGCGCCTTGAGATCGGGCAGGCGCAGTACTCAGCGATGCTGTATCCAGAAGGCACCTTCGTAGACGACGTGATCGTGCATCGCCTGGGGCAAGATGATTTTCTTCTGGTAATCAATGCCGGCACGCGCGAGAAAGATATTCGTTGGGTGCGTGAGAATACCCGTGGTTTCGATTGCGTGGTCGCGGATTTAAGTGACGCTTATACTCAGCTCGCCATTCAGGGGCCCCGCGGCGTTGATGTTCTTCAGAAACTTTCAGACACTAACCTCAACGCTATAAAGAATTACTGGTTTACGCACGGGACGGTGTGCGGCTTGAAAGACACGTTGATTGCTCGCACTGGCTATACGGGCGAAGATGGTTTTGAAATTTACGTGCCTTCCGATGAGGCCGTCAGCGAGATGGTTTGGGCAAAAGTAATTGACGCCGGCCGCGAATTTGGCATTCTTCCCTGCGGACTGGGAGCACGGAACACGCTGAGATTGGAATCGAAGATGGCCTTATACGGGCATGAGATCAGCGACGCGGTCAACGTTTTTGAAGCAGGGCTTGAGCGTTATTGCAAAATGGACAAAGGGAATTTTGTCGGTCGTACGGCACTAGAACGCGCAAGTAGCACCGGTCAGAAGCGCGTACTCGTCGGGCTGCAGATGATTGATCGTGGGATTGCTCGCGACGGATACCATTGCTGCAATGAACGAGGCGCCGTCATCGGCGAAGTGACAAGCGGCTCTCCTTCCCCAACTCTTGGAAAAAACATTGCGCTAGCGTATGTGCCGCCCGAAATGGCAGCTATCGGCACGCCGGTATACGTTGAGATTCGAGGCCAAAGGCACAAAGCCGAAGTCGTGCCGACTCCGTTTTATAAACGTTCAAAACCAGCAACTGCACGACAAGTGACCAAAGCGGTTTGAGATCAATCGAAGGAGTGGCCTGATGGCGTATCCACCGCAATACCGCTACACCAAGGATCATGAATGGATGGATGTGAAGAGCGGCGTGGCGACGATCGGAATCACCGATTATGCGCAGCACGCCTTGGGTGACGTCGTGTTCGTCGAATTGCCAAAGGTCGGCTCGAAGATTGAGACCGGGAAACCATTTGGTACAGTCGAATCCGTGAAAGCTGTCAGCGAAATTTATGCTCCAGCAACGGGCGAAGTCGTGGAGACAAACGTGGCCTTACAAAATGAGCCGGAAAAAATCAATGCCGACCCTCACGGTGCGGCGTGGATGATTAAAGTGCGCCTTACAAATCCGGCGGAAATCAATAAGCTAATGGATGCGGCGGCTTACGAGGCCTTTATCGCAGAGAAGAATAAGGAAGCCTCGGCATAATGCGCTATCTCCCGAAGAGCCCTACGGAACGCCGGGAAATGCTCGCTGCGGTCGGAGTGCGTTCCATCGGAGAGCTCTTTTCAAGCATTCCGGAGCGTTTTCAGCTTAAGAAACCATTGAATCTGCCGGGACCGTTCTCTGAAGCGGAGATCATCCAGTATTTCAAGGCGCGTGCAGCAGAGAATTCGTATGGATGCTCGAGTTTTCTCGGCGCTGGCGTATATAACCACCTGCGTTCGGTGATTACCGACACTATTATTCAGCGCGGGGAATTCCTTACCTCTTACACGCCGTACCAAGCCGAAATTACTCAAGGCACCTTGCAGGCAATCTTTGAGTTTCAGACTTTGATGTGTCAACTTACCGGCCAGGAAGTAGCGAACGCTTCCATGTATGACGGTTCTACGGCTACCACGGAAGCGGTGCTGATGGCCGAGCGGCTGACCGGTCGCTCGCGTGTGCTGGTAGCCCGGTCATTGCATCCGGAGTATCGCGCTGTACTGAAGACCTACGCGAAGAACTCCGGCTTGCACGTTGAAGAAATTCCCTTCGCATCCAACGGCACGCTGGATCTAAAAATATTGCAGGCATCGTTAAAAGATGATGTGGCGGCTGTGGTTGTGCAATCGCCTAATTTCTTTGGAGTAATCGAACCAGCGGCTGCTCTGGCGCAGAAGGTTCACGCTTCGGGCTCGCTGCTGGTGGTGGCCATCGCAGAAGGTGTTTCGCTGGGACTTTTGCGTCCCCCGTCAGAGGCCGATATTGTCGCCATGGAAAGCCAGAGTTTCGGTCTTGCTCCAAGTTACGGCGGCCCGTTCGCGGGAGTGATTGCCTCACGAGAAAAGTTCGTCCGGCAGATGCCGGGTCGCCTCGCGGGCCAGACTACTGATAGTGAGGGGCGGCGAGGTTTCGTGTTGACGCTGGCCACTCGGGAACAACACATTCGCCGCGAGAAAGCCACGTCCAATATTTGTACGAATCAAGCGCTTTGCGCCCTGGCCGCGACCGTGCATCTTTCACTACTGGGAAAAGAAGGCTTACGCGAAATGGCCCAGCAGAATCTTTCGAAAGCACAGTTTGCCCTCGGCCTGCTCGAAAAGATTCCTGGCGTGAAGCGCACTTTCGATGCACCGTTCTTCAACGAGTTCACCATTGAATTACCACGTTCGGTCAAGATCGTTAATGCGCATTTGCTGCGCGAAAAAATTGTGGGACCTTTCGTGCTTGGCACCCCGTACCCGGAACTGACCAAGCATGCTCTAGTTTGCGTCACGGAAACCACCACGCGAACGGAAATCGAGCGCTTTGCGGATGCACTGCGCCGGGCGCTTGAACAGCCGGTGTAACGCGCCTCTTAGAACACACACTTGCCCGTGCGAGTGAGATTAGGCGGAGCAGATACGCACATCTGCCCAAAGGATGACATTTTGAACGAGCGGATCAAAAAAGCAGCGCGGCACATTACCCAGAGCGAAGGCCTTATTTTCGAGAAGTCCTCGCCGGGTAAACGGGCCTTCGAATTGCCGCCGCTGGACGTACCTCCGGTTGATGCCGGGGAAATTTTAGGGATGCATCATCGCGATGAAGGCATAGAAGAATTTCCTGAAGTCAGTGAAATTGAAGTCCTCCGGCACTTCACTCGGCTATCCACTTGGAATTACGCCATCGACTTGGGAATGTATCCACTGGGTTCGTGCACCATGAAGTACAACCCTCGCGTCAATGAATTTGTAGCACGCCTGGATGGCCTGGCCACGGAACACCCTTATCAACCGCAGGAGCTTTCTCAGGGCTGCCTGAAGATCATGCGGCTTCTGGAGCAATGCCTCCTCGAAATAACGGGCATGGACGCGATCACGCTGCAACCCGCAGCGGGCGCACAGGGTGAACTCACTGGCCTGCTCTTAATTCGTGCCTACCTGGAAAAACAGGGCAATGCTCGAAAAAAGGTGCTCATTCCTGATTCGGCGCATGGCACCAATCCAGCCACTGCCGTCATCGCTGGCTACGAAGTGCAAAACATCAAGTCGGAATCGCACGGACAGATCGATGTAGATAAGCTTCGGGATCTGGTGACCGAGGACGTGGCTGCGTTGATGATCACCAATCCCTCGACGCTGGGGATTTTTGAGCAGCGCATCCCGGAGATCGCGAAAATTCTGCACGCCAAGGGCGCGCTGTTGTACATGGACGGTGCGAACATGAATGCGCTGACCGGCGTCACTCGTCCCGGCGATCTTGGCGTGGATGTAATGCACCTGAATTTACATAAGACCTTTTCGACGCCGCACGGCGGCGGTGGACCCGGCGCCGGCCCCGTGGCCATGAAAAATATTCTTGCGCCCTTTCGACCGGTGCCGATCCTGATCGAAAAGGAGGGTGGGCGTCTGGCGCTGGAGACGGTTCGCCCGGAGTCCATCGGCAGGGTAAAAGCGTTCTCAGGCAATTTTGGCGTGTTGGTTCGCGCACTTGCCTACATCCTTGCTTATGGTCCGGGCGTTCGACAAGCAACGGAAGATGCGGTGCTCAACGCCAATTACATTCGTAAGCATCTAGAAGGATATTTCGAACTGCCTTACTCCTTGCCGTCGATGCACGAAGTAGTTTTCAGCGATGCCATGCAAAAGAAAAACGGCGTTAGCACCATGGATATCGCCAAGCGGTTGATCGATTACGGTTTTCATCCTTACACAACCGCTTTTCCGCTTATCGTGCCTGGCGCGCTCATGATCGAGCCGACCGAATCGGAATCGAAGGAAGAATGCGATCTCTTCATTGATGCGATGCGCTCCATCGCCGAAGAGGCAAAGACCAACCCCCAAGTAGTCAAAACTGCACCTCACTCGACGCGCGTGGGACGACTTGACGAAGTTGGTGCGGCGCGTAAACCCATCTTGCGCTGGAAGCCGCTTTCCGACAGCGAGGCTGCGGATTAGCTCCAGTAGCGCCCCGCATTTTCTTTTACACGAAGAAAATTAAAAGCAAAAACCCTGGCGATCATCCGCCAGGGCTTTAAGAAAAGCACTGTGAATCAGTTCTAACGAGCCATTCGCGGCATCGGCTCCGGCGAAAGCGTCACGCTCGGCGCTTCCACGGACTTGCCGTTGCGAGCTTGCCCAGTACGCAGTGGCAAAAGAGGTTCCGGCCGGCGCGCTGGTACCGCAAGATTTTCGCCTTCCCGGACAAATGTTAGGCGATCTTGTTCCTTGTTCCAATCGATGCACACGAGATCACCCAGGTGAACTTGCTCTGTGGCCAGCAGGTTGGCCAGCGGATATACCACATGGCGCTCAATCGCGCGTTTCAGGTGCCGCGCACCATAGCGTTGATCTGTTCCTTCTTGCAACAGAAATTCCCGTCCGGTGCCAGTCACGCGAAACAAAAACTGCCCCTTCGCAGTCTCCAGCACACGCTGTTGCACCTGGCCCAACTCGATCTCCAGAACCTCTTCGAGCTGCTTCCGCTCCAGTGGATGGAACACCACCACCTTATCGAGGCGATTCATGAATTCGGGAGAGAACTTCCTCCGCGCTGCTTCGATGGCCGTGCGTTGGATCTTCTCGTCCAAACCTGTAATGGGTTTATCTTTCGGCTGAATGAATCCCATTCCGCCACCCATCAGCTCGGTGATTTCTCCGCCACCAAGATTGGAGGTCAGAAAGATCACAGTTTGCGACAAGTCCACGCGGCGATTATCGCCCAACGTCAGCGTCGCTTTATCCAGCATGCCCAGCAGCAACTGCCAGAGTGAGTCGGATGCTTTCTCAATTTCGTCAAACAGCAGAAATGACAGCTTCAGTTTGTCCGTATGACTGGCTGCCAACGCTTCTTGCGTAATCAGCGGATGTGTTTCGCGATGTCCCAAGTATCCCGGAGGTGAGCCAATCAGTTTGGCTATTTCGTGCGAATGCTGAAATTCCGCGCAATCTACTTTGATTACTGCGCGCGAGTCTCCGAATAGAATGTCGGCGGCGGCCTCCACAATGCGCGTCTTTCCAGAACCCGTGGGCCCCAGAAAAAGCAAGTTTCCTACCGGGCGGCCCGGCGAATTCAATCCGGCGCAGAACACTTGGTACATGTCCACGAGCGACTGCACGCCTTCGGCTTGTCCAACAATCTTGGCGCGCAGCGACGCTTCAAAATCACGCGTATCCGTGCTGCGTATGGTGGGATCCAGTTGCTGTCGAACGGCGGCTTTCATCATCCTTGGCCCTCTTCGCGTCTAGTTCCCCCAGACGCCGCGACTGTCTCAAGTATCGCTAACCTTTGTGATATGCATGGCAAGTGCCAATCGAGCATCTGGGCGAGCTGCACATAAGACAGCGCAGTCTCAACAAGATACAACTGTTGCAGTTGTGGAAACTGTCTCAGGCAGTGAGACAGCCATTCATTCGCGCCCAAAGTGAGAGAAAAAACCAGTTTGTGTCGTGTTTGAACGACAAAAAGGGGCATTCCGAATTGAAACGCCCCTTGATTCTCATCGATAAATTGTCGACAAATTTATCGTTCTGATTTTTTGCGTCCTTGGGGAGCACTTGCAGGGGCCGCCAGCAGGGCGGCGCGCGACTTCCGCGTCTCGACGATAACCTCCGCGGGCGCGTCAGCAGATTTTCCGTCTTCCGCTTCCGTGGTGGCCGCGATCCGCTCGGTTTTCGCAGGCTGGTTGTTCACCAAAGCGCCTTCGCCTTCGCGCACAAACGTAAGCAGCGAGTGTTCGCGGTCCCAATCGATGCGCACGAGATCGCCAAGGTGAACTTGTTCAGTCGCCAGCAAGTTGGCTAGAGGATAGACCACATGGCGTTCAATCGCGCGTTTGAGGTGCCGCGCACCGTAACGCTGGTCGGTGCCTTCCTGCAGCAAGAAATCTCGTCCTGCTGGCGTAACGCGAAATAGAAATTGTCCATTGGCCGTCTCAAGCACGCGTCGTTGCAGATTGGCCAGCTCGATTTCCAGCACTTCTTCCAGCTGTTCGCGCCGCAACGGGTGAAATACTACGACCTTGTCGAGGCGGTTCATGAATTCCGGCGAGAACTTTTTCCTCGCTGCTTCCAGCGCTGTACGCTCCACTTTCTGGTCCAATCCTGCCGCTGGTTTATCTTTTGGTTGAATAAACCCTAAGCCCCCCGTCATCAATTCCGTGATTTCTCCTCCGCCCAGGTTGGAGGTCAAAAAAATTACTGTCTGAGACAAATCGACTTTACGGTTATCACCCAATGTCAGCGTGGCCTTATCCAGAATGCCCAGCAACAACTGCCACAGCGCATCTGAGGCCTTCTCAATCTCGTCGAAAAGCAAGAAAGACAGCTTCAATTTATCAGTGTGACTCTTCGCCAATTCCTCTTGAGTGATCAGCGGATGCGTCTCGCGATGCCCCAAATATCCCGGCGGCGATCCAATCAGTTTGGCGATTTCGTGGGAGTGTTGGAACTCCGCGCAGTCCACCTTGATGATGGCGCGCGAATCTCCGAACAAAATCTCCGCGGCGGCTTCCACGATGCGGGTCTTGCCGGATCCCGTAGGCCCCAGAAACAGCAAATTCCCAACCGGACGGCCCGGCGAGTTCAAGCCTGCGCAGAAAACTTGGTACAGCTCCACCAGGGCCTGCACGCCTTCATCCTGGCCAACAATCTTACCTCGCAGGGAAGTCTGAAAATCCAGCGTATTTGTACTGCGCTTGTTCGGATCGAGTGCCATTGCATAGCTGCTCATAACCGCCTCCTAACGTCCCCGCCGAAGCGGAAACGCACTGTTAAATCGCACACGTCCCTGGTCAAACTGGTCGAGTTTGACCTGAATGGTGGATTGCAAGAGCCGCAGTTGCATGAGTAGCTCCTGGGGTACACCGGGCGTTCCAGAAATTCGCAAGACTGGCGGGAATACATCCGCCAAATCGAGATTGAGGGCGCGCATAGTAGTTACTAGGTTCTGCACCCATGGAGACTTGGCATCCGTGAGGTCCAATTGGCCGTTCAGTTGTTCGCGCAGCGCTCTCCAATTTAGCTCGATGAAAGGATGTTTCTTGGAAACTTCGCGAACCACTTCATCGGTAATACGCGCGCGCTTTCCCAGGCGGGCGAGGTGCAGTTGACGCACTTTTCCGCCGCGGCGCACGTTGTGCACCAGATAGTAGGTGTTGCCTTTGCGACGGACGAAAGCCATGACGATCACCTCAGGGAACGCCACTTTATGTAGTGTACTTCGTTTCCACTACAGCTGTCTATATAAGATCTCGATCGATGGAACGACGCTTCCAATAAGTAACTACTCAAAAGTAACGTTTTTACATCAAAGGTCCTCATCACTTGTTTCACTCTGTTCCATTAATTTTCTGAATCCTTAATTCGTTTCGAATCTCTGTTCGCTCCTAGTAAATTAGATGCTGTTGGGATGCTCAATGCTCATTGCAGGCTGCCAAGTTCCACTCTATTTAACCCGCCTCGCAAATTTTCCTCTTGTTGTGCAATTGCGAGAGGACCTAGGATGTCGCACAGCAGCGCTGTGTATTGATGGGGAGATAGATTGGAAATGTCCTGGGACCCCGTCTACAAGTTGGTGCAACAAATTCCCCGCGGCCGGGTTTTAACCTACGGGGCCGTAGCTCGAATTTTGCGTCTCCGTGGCGGCGCGCGCAGCGCAGGCCGCGCGATGGCAGCGACGCCCTCCGGTAAGGGCATACCTTGGCATCGCGTCGTCGGCGAAAACGGGAAAATCCTCATACGCGAGCCGCACGCTTCCCTTCAGAAAAAGCTCCTCGAAAGCGAAGGCGTCCATATTGCCGAGTTGCGCGTCGAGCTGAAGCGCCATCTGTGGAAACCATCCGGCCCACGTAAGCCAAAACGCCCTAGCTTGAAGCGATCTTCCTAGGCGCGGCGGACTGTTAGAGACTGGTGCTCCGACGTTTACGGCGCTAGACCCATGTGCTGTATGCTAAAGGGTCTTTTTACAGCTTCGTACGCGCAGCGGCCAACGCCCATGCCAAATCCTATTTTGCAAGTTGAGAATCTTTTCAAGCGCTACGGCCCGGTAGCAGCCGTGCGCGGTGTCAATTTCAACGTAGAAGAGGGCGAAGTCTTTGGCTTGTTGGGGCCGAATGGTGCCGGCAAAACAACCACCGTGGAAATCCTGGAGGGCCTCCGTACCCCTGATGAAGGACGTGTTTCCGTCTGCGGCTTGGATCCGCAACGCGACCCCGCAGAACTCAAGCACCTGATCGGTGCGGTCCTGCAATCAACCGCGCTGCCAGATAAATTGCGCGTGATGGAAGCGTTGCGCCTCTTTGCCAGCTTCTACCGTAAGCGGCGCAATCCGGAAGAATTACTCAAACGATTTGGTTTGGTGGAGAAGCGCAACGCATTCTATAGCCAACTTTCAGGTGGCCAGAAGCAGCGCTTGGCGCTCGCCATGGCGCTGGTCAACGATCCCAAGGTGCTTTTCTTCGATGAGCCTACTGCGGGGCTTGATCCGCAAGTTCGGCGCGAAATTTACGACATCATTCTCGAATTACGCAGCGACAAAAAGACGATAGTGATGACTACGCACTACATCGAAGAGGCCGAGCGTCTATGTGACCGCGTGGCCATCGTCGACCACGGTCAAGTCATTGCCATTGGGACGCCTCGCGAATTGAAGCAGCGTTCCGGGGACAATACACGCATTGAGGTGCGTCTCGCGAAGCCGGAGCCAGAGGGTGTATTGAAGGCTCTGGAAGGTGTGTCGGAGTGCCGTGTTCTGAACGGCAGCTACGTTCTCCAATGCCCACGTCCTCCCCAAGCTATCGTTTCTCTCGTTAAACATCTCGAGTCGCGTGGAAACGAGCTAATTAGTCTTGAAATCGCGTCTCCGTCGCTGGAGGACGTATTCATCGAGCTTACCGGCCGGAGGTTGCGCGATTGAAAAATTTTGCTGCCCTCACACGCATGCGCATCCAATTAACACTGCGCAACAAAATGTTTCTTTTTTTCAGTGTGATCATGCCCTTCGGTTTCTTTTTCCTGTACAGCGGTGTCTTCGCCAAGGGCGATCCGGTCGTGGTTCGTTACTTCTTAGGACCGGTCATATCCTTGACGGTCATGGGAAGCTTCTGGGGACTTAGCGCGGCTCTCGTCATCTTTCGCGAGCAAGGAATCCTTCGGCGTTTTCACGTCACCCCGGTTACGGCCAGCGACATGCTCGCTTCCAGCATCGTGTCCAATTACATTTTGACGCTCCCCACCGTCGCTTGCGAGTTGCTCCTCGCCCGGCTCCTTTTTCACGTGCATGACTTTGGAAACCTGCTATCCGTTCTAATCCTTGTCACCGTGGGAATTGTTTCCTTCGCATCCCTCGGTCTGGTCGTCGCTAGCGTGACCAACACCATGCAGGAGACGCAGGTCCTCAATCAGCTGATTTGGCTCCCCTTGATTTTTCTTTCCGGCGCAACCATGCCTCTCGCTTCTCTTCCGCGCATTGTCCGGCGTTTCTCGGTTTTTCTTCCTGCCACCTACCTCGTCACCGGCCTGCAGCGGGCGATCTTTGTCTCCGTACCTTTCTGGAAGCTCCCCATCGAAATCATTTCGCTTACGTTCTGGGCAATGCTGACGTTTTTTATTTCCGCCCAGCTATTTCGTTGGGAGCCAGAGTCTAAAATTCCTCGCAAAGCAAAGTTATGGGCGCTCGCTACAGTGGTGCCTTTTGTGATTTTGGGGTTCTGGGAAAACCACCATGGACGCCTCCACGCCCAGACGCAGTCAACTTATGATTCGCTCAGCGCGCCTTCGAAAACCCCGCCGCCGCGCAACGCCACGCCAGAGAAGCCACAGTGACACGGCTGGCTATCGCGCGCCTGACGCACGCCAAATTGGTTCCGAAGTATTCGCTCTTCACGTCCCGCACTGATTGACGCTCCATTTCCGGTGCCGTATTCTGCATTTCGACGGGAAATACGCTGCGTGGCACAATTGGGATAGGGAGCAACCATGGCGATTCAAAAGACGGAAAAGATTTGGCGAAACGGACAATGGATCAACTGGGATGAAGCGACGCTGCACGTTCTCTCTCACGTTGTAAGTTACGGCTCTGCGGTCTTTGAAGGCATCCGCTGCTACGAAACCAAGCAGGGCCCGGCAATTTTTCGTTTGCGCGAGCACATTCAACGTCTCATAAACTCCGCCAAAATCTACCGCATGGACCTGCCCTTCTCCCTCGATGAGCTCAATAGCGCCGCCACCGAGTTGGTCCGGCTCAATAAGCTGAGTTCCTGTTACATAAGGCCGATCGTGCTTCGCGGTTACGGTGACGTGGGCGTTAATCCACTGAATGCCCCTATCGACCTCTATATGGCCTGCTGGTCTTGGGGCGCATATCTAGGACCCGACGCGCTCGCCAAGGGCGTCGATGTTGGCGTCAGTTCCTGGACGCGTATTGCGCCGAATACGCTGCCAGCAATGTCCAAGGCTGCGGCAAACTACATGAATTCGCAGCTTATTCGCATGGAGGCATCTTTTAACGGCTATGCCGAGGGCATCGCACTCGATTCTGCTGGCCACGTCAGCGAAGGCTCCGGAATGAACGTGTTCCTGGTGCATGACGGAACACTCTTCACGCCCCCGCTCGCTACCAGCATTCTTCCGGGTATCACGCGCGACACCGTCGTTCAATTGGCGGAAGACCTCAAAATTCCCGTGAAAGAAACCGTCATCCCCCGAGAGATGCTCTATATCGTGGACGAAGTGTTCTTCGTGGGCACCGCCGTCGAGGTTACGCCGATCCGCTCGGTTGATCACATCCCCGTGGGCCAAGGTGTGGCCGGACCGGTGACACGCAAGCTTCAGGAAGAATTCTTCGCACTGACGAGCGGTAGCAAACCAGACCGCCATAAGTGGCTCACCCCGGTGGCCGCTCCGGCAAGC
This sequence comes from Candidatus Dormiibacterota bacterium, assembly GCA_035602135.1. Classification (GTDB taxonomy): domain Bacteria; phylum Acidobacteriota; class Terriglobia; order Acidiferrales; family UBA7541; genus Acidiferrum. The sequence goes on along the minus strand of DATNMX010000118.1, from coordinate 186,020 downwards.
GTCGCCTCGCACTAAGCAGTGTCACACCGGAAGCAGGAAACATCGCTCACCTAAGGGACTGGCGCCTCTCGCGCACTTCCAGCTAATATTCTCTCGGTTCGAACCGGGCGGGATTCCTCCCGGCCTGGAGGCTCCTGGATGTACAACACCTGGCAAAAGCTTGCGAGCGAATTTTTGGGCACGTTTGCACTGGTTTTCTTTGGCGAAGGAGCCGCTTGCGCCGATCAATTTTTGCATGGAGCAGCAGGCATCGGCATTTTCGGCGTAGCTTTGGCCCATGGCTTCGCCTTCGCCGTCATGATTTCCGCGCTGGGACGCATTTCCGGTGGGCATTTCAATCCTGCGGTGACCATTGGATTCTGGGTCACCAAGCGCCTGAACACGCTGGACGTGATTTTATACTGGGCGGCGCAGCTTGCCGGCGCGGTTGCAGCCGCATTCCTTTTGCGTGCGATTGTGCCGTGGGAGACCTGGCATGAGGTTTTGCTGGGCACTCCGGAGTTTGCGCGCGACTTTCCGCGCTGGGCCGGCATGGCGCTGGAAGCTACCGCTACGTTTTTCCTCGTCTTGGTAGTCTTCGCCATGGCCGACATGGACCCCTTGCCACCCTTAGTGGACGACGAGAGGAGCCCTTCCCATTCCATCGCGGGTTTCTCTGCTGGATTAGTCTACGCGCTCGGCATTGTGGTCTGTGCCCCCTTTACGGGCGGCGCACTGAATCCCGCGCGTGCTTTCGGGCCCGCGCTTGCCGCAACGCACTGGCATAACCATGGCGTATATTGGGTTGGACCCTTGGCGGGAGGATTCGCTGCGGCTTTGGTCTACGATTCTTTGTTCGTGAAAAAAGTCTAGCTAGACCATCCGTCGCCAGTACCGTGCGCCCAGCGCAGCCTTAGAGGACCTGCCCCTTGGCTGAGGTAACTAGCCTGTAACGCACCGCTCTCTCCTTCTTGCCCACCTTTTCCGCAAGGTGCTAAGGTCATTCCTTAGCCACACTTTTGCGGGGTACATACAGCCATGGCCGTGAATATTGACGATCTTCTCCGCCGCGCGGTCGAAAGCAAAGCTTCCGACTTACATCTGAAAGTCGGCAACCATCCCTATCTGCGCGTTGACGGAGAGCTCGCGCCGCTGGCTGACGTCCCGCGCCTTACCCCGGAAGAGATGCTGTCCATGGCGTTCAGCATGATGACCAATCGCCAAAAGCAAAAGTTCAAGGAAACAGCTGAATTGGACATGGCGTATGGCGTCGCAGGTCTGGGCCGCTTCCGCGTGAACGTATTCCAGCAGCGCGGCAATGTCGGCATGGTGCTGCGCGTTATTCCAACCAAGATTCGGACCACGGAAGAGCTGAATCTCCCCGCCGTCATTTCCAAAATCTGCGAGGAACAGCGCGGTTTGGTGTTGGTTACGGGAACCACCGGCTCCGGTAAATCCACCACGCTCGCCGCCATGATCGATCGCATCAACGCTAACCGCTCGGATCACTTGATGACCATCGAGGATCCCATCGAGTTTCTACATCGCGATAAGCGAAGTTTCATCAATCAGCGCGAAGTCGAGGTAGACACCGCAAATTTTTCTACCGCCTTGCGCGCCGCTTTGCGTCAAGATCCTGACGTAATTCTGGTCGGTGAAATGCGCGACCTCGAAACCATCTCCACGGCCCTACTGGCCGCCGAAACTGGTCACCTGGTTCTGTCCACCCTGCACACTCTCGACGCCACCGAAACAATTCAACGTATCATCGCCGTATTTCCGCCGCCTGAACAGAAGCAGATTCGCTTACAGCTCGCCGCCACCTTGAAAGCCGTCATCTCCCAGCGCCTGGTGCGCCGCGCCGACGACAAGGGCCGCGTGCCTGCCGTCGAAATTATGATCTCCACCGGATACATCCGCGATTGCATCATCAACGCGGACAAGACTCGCCTGATCAATGACGCCATCGCCGCGGGCACCAGTCAATATGGCATGCAGACCTTCGATCAATCGCTGTTCGATCTTTATACCAAGCAACTCATCACCGTGGACGAAGCCTTGCTCCGCGCCTCCAATCCCGACGAATTCAGGCTGCGCATGCAGGGTATCCGCTCGGCTTCCGATTCTGCGCGCGAAGAGATGGAGCGCCAGATGGTGGACTTTGAGCGCTTCGCCCGAAAATAATTAACGTCCTTTTCCTTCGCCTTGAAGAAGTTCATCTGCCGGCACCACCGTTCTTGCTTCCTTTGCCGCATGCTTCTATGCTCCATCTATGTTTCGTGCCCCGCGCAAGTTGACTTCGGAGTCGGAGCTTTACGATGCCGCGGTACGCGCATTGATGCGCCGCGCGCACTCCGTCCACGAGATGCGCAAAGCACTGGAACGCCGCGCGGAACAAAAGTCCATGGTCGCCAATGTGCTCGATCGCCTGAAGCGCCAAGGCTTGATCGATGACGCTCGCTACGCCCGGCAATTTACGCGGCAGCGTACAGAAATTCGCCGCCAAGGCAAATTCCGCATCGCGCGAGATCTTCGCGGCCGCGGAATTCCCGATCGTCACATCGAAACCGCCCTCGAAGAAGCCGCCAAAGAAACGGACGAAGCCGTCGTTATCCGTCAGCGCATCGAACGAAAACTGCGATCCTTTCGCGGCGAAATTGATGATCGAAAAATTGCTTCTATTTTTCGCTCTCTTCTTCGCGCCGGATTTTCTACCGAAGTCATTCGCAATGAATTACGCGCCGTCACTCGCCAAGACGTTCCCGAAACCGACGTCTCCAACACCGACGTGCCAGAAACCGACCTGCCCTCGGACGAATAACATTTCGGCGTCAGCACCAGCATCACGCTCGTCCAGCTTGCCGTTTTCCCACAGCTCGTTCTAATACATTCAGTTATCTTTTGAAATCTAGTAAATATCCTGCTATCACTCCTCGTGCAATCGATTCCCCAGCCTCCACGTTTTCAGGTTCGCTCCTCCCTCCCGCATGCTTGCCCCTACTTAAAGTCCTTTAGACCTCAGATCCAAAAAACAGGGGGGTTGGGGGTTTCTTCCCGCTCCTTGGCGCTCTCTCTTCCCCTCTGCCATAATGCCTCGTACACAGGCCGTCACTCTGCTTCGGCGGCCATTTCGTTCCTGGCGCAGACTGAGGCACACTTGACCGTCACCAAAACACAGGAAAAGTTCTGGAGCGGCAGCGAGATACGCGAGGCCTTCTTGCGTTTCTTCGAGAGTAAGGACCACCGTCGCGTGCGCAGCAGCTCTCTCGTGCCTCATGGTGACCCCACCCTTCTTTTTACCAACGCCGGGATGAACCAGTTCAAGGATGTTTTTCTAGGTTTGGAGCAGCGCGAGTACAAGCGTGCGACTTCCGTGCAGAAATGCGTGCGCGCCGGCGGCAAGCACAACGACCTCGAAAATGTCGGGTTCACCAAACGCCACCACACTTTTTTTGAGATGCTCGGCAATTTTTCTTTCGGCGATTATTTCAAGAAGGAAGCCATTGCCTTCGCCTGGGAGTTGATTACGTCGCCGCAGTGGTTCGCGATTCTTAAAGACCAGCTTTACATCACCATCTTTGGAGGCGCGGAAGTTGCGCCGGGTACCAAGTTGGGCGTGGACGAAGAAGCCCAGAAGTTTTGGCTCGGCCAGAACGTTCCCGCTGAGCGAATCGTTGCTGTGCCAGGGCTCAAGGAAAATTTCTGGGCCATGGGGGACACTGGCCCTTGCGGCCCTTGCAGCGAAATTCATTACGATATGGGTCCGCAAGCCTCTGAGCTCGGCCACATCGACTGCAAATTCCCGTGCGACTGCGGCCGCTACGTCGAAATCTGGAATCTCGTCTTTATGCAGTTCAATCGCGATGCTAGCGGCACTCTCGCTCCTTTGCCCAAGCCCTGCGTCGACACCGGTATGGGCCTTGAGCGCCTCGCCGCGGTTCTCCAGGGCGTCATTTCTAATTACGACACCGATCTGTTTGTCCCGCTGATGAGGCGTGCCGCCGAACTCTGCGGAGTCGACTACGAGAAAGAAATCAGGTCCGAAGCTGGGCAGGGAGGAGCCGCGTCGTTGCGGGTAATCTCCGACCACGCTCGCGCAATAACGTTTCTCATCGCCGACGGTGTGCTTCCCTCTAATGAAGGCCGCGGCTATGTTCTTCGTAAAATTGTGAGGCGCGCGATTCACCACGGCCGACTGCTCGGGCAGGTGAAGCCTTTCCTGAACGAGATGGTTTTCGCGGTGCAAAATCTCATGCAGGACGCGTACCCCGAACTGGCCGAAGCAGCAGACCGTGTGCGGAGAGTAGTCGAGGCCGAAGAACATCAGTTCGCTCGGGTCTTGCAGACAGGACTTGAACGCTGGAATGACCTCGTAAGTGAGAAAAGTGCCGGGTCAGCCGATCAGCCTACCGAGTTGCCCAGCAAAAAGATCAAGGTGGGCGGCGAAGAGCTATTTAAGTTGTATGAAACGTATGGTCTACCACTCGATTTTATGATGGACCTGGCCCACGATCAGGGCATGCAGTTGGATTTAGAGGGCTTCGAGCGTGCTCGCGCTGAAGAACAAGCCCGCGCGCGCGCGGCGTGGAAGGGCGGCGCGAAACAATCGGTGCATCCTGCGTACGCGAAAGTGGCTGAAACCTTCAAGACGGAAGCGGATTTTTATTTTGCGGCTAGCACCAAGGACGCCTGCATCGAAGCCATCATCACCAAGAATGGTCAGGTGAAAGAACTGAAGGCTGGCGAAAGCGGCGAAGTCGTGCTGGACCGCACGGTGATCTATGCCGAATCGGGTGGACAGGTCGCGGATACTGGCGCGTTCTACGACAACTCCGAATCGCAACTGCTGGCCGAGGTGAAGGGAGCGTATTACCCAGTCGCGGGACTTGTGGCCCATAAAGTCACGGCGCGAGAAACGCTGCGCGTTGGTGCCCGCGTCGCGGTGGTGGCGGATGCGGCGCGACGGGAACTAATCAAGCGTAATCACACTGGCACGCATCTGGTGCATGCCGCCATGCGCAATATTCTCGGCACCCACGTCAAGCAAGCCGGTTCGTTGAATGCGCCGGATCGTTTGCGCTTTGACTTCTCCCACTTCAGGCAAGTCGATGCCGAAGAGCTGCGCGACATCGAGCAGCAGGTGAACGAGAAAATTCGCGTCAATATAGCTATCGAAACCAACGTCACCTCTCTGGAAGACGCACTGGCCTCGGGCGCGCTGGCCTTCTTCGGCGACAAGTATCCCGAACATAACGTGCGCGTGGTCACCATTCCCGACCCGACTGCCCCCCGTGGCTTCTATAGCAAAGAACTCTGCGGCGGCACGCACGTTCACCGCGTTGGCGACGTGGGAGTGCTTAAGATTGTCAGCGAGCAGTCCGTCGCCGCTGGCGTCCGCCGCGTTGAAGCGGTCACCGGCAGGGGGGCGCTGGAACATTACCAGCGGCAGGCGCACCTCCTGGCCCAGCTCGCCAGCCAGCTCAATGTCGGCGAAGACGCCATCCTCGCTTCGGTAGAAAAGCTATCGCAGACTGCCAAGCAACTGGAGAAGCAGCTGGAGTCCCAAAAACGGAAAGGCGCGCTCGGACAGCTCGACGAACTGGTGGCCAAGGTCCAGCTGGTCAAAGGGGTGAAGGTAATCGCCGCTGAGGTCGAAAATGTGGACCGGGAAGGCCTGCGCCAGCTGGCGGATAGCCTTCGCCAAAAGCTGGGCTCTGGGGTAGTCGCCTTAGGCATGTCCGAAGATGGCAAAGTAGCCCTGATTACCGGAGTTACGAAGGATCTTACCGCTAAAGTCCATGCTGGCAAGCTGATACAAGCTCTTGCCAAGCAAGTAGGGGGGGCCGGGGGTGGCAGGCCAGACCTTGCCGAGGCTGGCGGAAAAGACACAGCTGCCCTAAAAAGTGCCTTGCAAAGCATACCGTCTTTCCTTGAGCCTCTGTTATAATTTCCAGTAGCTGCAGGACTTTGTCCAGGTGGGGACGCCGTTCGATAATTTCGCCTTCCTCACATGGATATGGGCCTGGTGACACGATTCAGCCGTTTTCGCCAGCTTTATTGATCCAGGAGTGCGTCCCTAAGGGGTTGGTGACACGCCTTCCCAGAAGGCACCATGATTAAACGCCCAGCCATCACGGTGTGTGTCGCCTTCGGACTGTTAGCCCTCTTGGCCCGCCCGGCGACCGCCCAGATCGCCGCCATTTCGGACCCTGCTGGCCGCCGCTTTTTTATCAACGCCGAACCACCCGTACAAATCAAACTCGCCGCCTCAAAGCCGCGCACAACTATCTATCTCCCTGCTGAATCTTCTTTTACTGGACGCAGTCATCCGGCTAGGAGTATTGATCGCGATGGCGTCGAAAAACTCGTGCGCGACGCGGCGGACCGCCACCGCGTGGACGCGGCATTGATCCGAGCAGTGATTCAGACGGAATCGAATTGGAATCCGGTGGCTTTTTCTCGTAAGGGTGCGGGTGGACTGATGCAGCTAATTCCAACCACAGCATTGCGTTTCGGGGTCAACGACGTATTCAACCCAAAACAAAACGTGGATGCCGGGGTTCGATATTTGAAGACGTTGCTCGAACGATACAATGGCAACCTGGACTTTGCTTTGGCGGCGTACAATGCTGGTGAGGGGGCCGTTGATCGGGCTCATGGCATCCCGGCGTTTCGCGAGACGCGGAATTACGTACAGAAGGTTCAGAGCGCGTATTTAAGCCCTGGCTCGGGACGACTCGCCGACGCTTGGTTCAACCGGCGACAAATCCACAAAGATGTGGACGTGGGCGGCCGGATCGTCTTTACTAACGAGTGAGTTTTGACTGCATTGCGGTTGGCAAACCCTAGCGCCCTTTTTGCGGGCGCTGATCATCAAAAGGATGCAGGGTGCATGGGTGAGTAGACAGAGAAATTTCCACCGGACCTTCGCCCAGGTTTCGCCGGTTTTCGCCGCCCTGGCTTTGGCGCTGGTTTTCATGGGGGCGGGTTCCACTCAAGCCGAGATGGCGGCTGCTTCCGGAACGGCTGCAGTGAAACGTCACGCCGCGGAAACTCAGTTTGCCCGGGCTGAGGAGCAGCGGGCGGCGCTGAACAGCAAACCGGTCGAGAAGCGTTCCTTGGCTGATTACCGGCAAGTGATTACCACGTACCGTCGCGTGTTTCTAATTACGCCGCACGCCGCGGAGGTGCCGACTGCGCTGGTAGCGATTGCAGAGCTTTACACCGAAATGGGCGACCGCTTCGGCCAAAACTATTACCAGTCCGCGCTTGAGTCTTATCAATCTCTCTTAAGAGAATACCCCACCAGTCGCGACTGCCCGGACGCGATGCTGCGCTCCGCCAAGTTGCAGAAAGATAAATTGGGCGATACCGCCGGGGCCGTGAAAACGTACGAATTTTTTCTGAAGCGCTTTCGACGCTCTTCACAAAGGCGGGAAGCGCAGGAAGGCCTGGCGGAGCTCGCACTTTCGCAGTCTGAGGAAAAAAAATCATCGCCAGCGAGTGTTGTTCCAGCCGCCGCTTCCGCACAAGCAAATGCCAGCCCCGCGGTGCGCGAAGTAATTGAGGAAGATCGTTCGGCGCCAGAGGTCGCAGCGCCATTAGACTTAGCGAAGGTAGCCCGCGTTCGGAGTATTTGCGCCACTGCCAACGACGAAGCCACCCGCGTGATCATCGATCTTCAAGGCTCGGTGCAGTATGCCTCCGGTCGCATCTCTAATCCCGACCGAATTTTTTTTGATCTGCATGCCGCGCGTTTAACACCAGAAGTGGCGCACGGCAACATTAAAGTAGAGGGGAATCTCTTGACCGGGGTGCGCGTTGCGCAGAATCATGTAGACGTTGTGCGCGTGGTCTTGGATGTACGCGACGTAAAGGATTACACCGCATCCCTGACCGACAATCGACTTCTGATAGACCTCTATGGAAATTCAGCATCGTCATCGCAGGTGCGCACGGCGAAATCGAAAGCGCCTCTGCAACCATCGCCTTCAGAAGATGCCGGAAACAATGCTGCAGATACTTCACGCGACAACTCCGCTTTACAGAGCGTCGCGGCAAAAAGCATAGCAGTCGTATCGAACACTACCGCTGCGGAGACTTCGCCGAATCCATCATCCGTTGTGGACGGCGGTGAGATCGCATCGTCCAACACAAAACCTAGTTCTAAGCCGATGCGAGCCACAAACAAAGGCACCAAGCCAGACCTCATACAGCCATCCACCGCTCCGCTGCCCACGCACGATGGCCAGTCAACGCTCACGCGGGCTCTGGGCTTGAAAATTGGCCGCATCGTGATCGATCCAGGGCACGGCGGACATGACACCGGTACGGTTGGTCCAACCGGGCTAATGGAAAAAGACCTTTGCCTGGATGTTGCGCTGCGTCTCAGCAAGATCATTCAGCAGAAGCTGCCGGGCGCTGACGTAGTGCTTACGCGCACGGACGACACTTTCGTTCCCCTCGAAGAACGCACCAACATGGCCAACGAGGCCAAGGCTGATCTGTTTATCTCCATTCATGCGAATTCGAGCCAGGACCACGCCGCGCGCGGGTTTGAAACCTATTATTTGAACCTAAGAGGCACGCCAGAAGCCATGGAAGTGGCGGCTCGAGAAAATTCCGTGTCCCAGGGCGGCATTCATAACCTGGAAGATATGGTTAAAAAGATCGCTCGCAACGAAAAAAGCGGCGAATCAAAGGAATTTGCCGAAGACATCCAAAATTCGCTTTCCCAGCGTATCCAGAAAATGAATAAACCAGTCAAAAATCGCGGCGTGCGCAAAGCACCATTTGTGGTTTTAATTGGCGCGGATATGCCTTCGATCCTGACGGAAATTTCGTTTCTCAGCAATGCCGCGGACGAACAACTTCTGAAAAAACCGGAACACCGCCAACGTCTTGCCGAAGGTCTTTACCAGGGCGTGGCCAGCTATCTACACAGCCTCAATAGCGTTACGATGAACGTCTCAGCGAAGCATGCATCTCACCGGACCACCACCGCCTCAGTTGAACAATCAAGGAACCCGCAGTAGTCTGTCAGCATCTATTAAATAGGGCTATATGCGGCTACGTTCACTGTTGGTTTTCAGTCTGTTTATTGCACCAGGTGTGTTCGCGCAGGACTTGCCTGCGCGCCTGGGCAGATGGACGGCGACAAGTCCCGTCAAAACCATTTCCGTGCCTGCTTCAAACACCGAGGTTTTTGTTGAGGCTGGGCTGGTCGGCAGTGAATGCCGCGAATATTCGAGCGGTGGGTCCACCATCCGGATGGCGGCTTATCGCTTCCACGATTCGAGCGGCGCGTATCAGGGCTTCACTCATCTTTTTAAACCAGAAATGGCGGGGCGCGGTTCGGATAGTACGGTTCTTGTGGGTACAGATCGTCTGTTCTTGGTTGGAAGCACGGTGCTGGTTGCGGAGAACGGAAATACACTCAGCGCAGAAGAAATTAACAGCGTTCAGCGGCAATTTCGTGCAAAGGCCGATCCGACGCCTCCTCCCCCGATACGTGATTATCTGCCGACGGAGGGACGAATCGCGGGATCGGAAAGATATGCGCTTGGTGCGGCGGCATTTCGCAGCGCCGCCACCTCTCTAGACCGTGCTGGATTCTCCGGGCTTGCTAATGACGTGGGCTTTTCCTCCGGCGCAGAAGCAATGTTCGCTCGGTATCGCACCTTGAAGAACGACGCGGTTTTGCTGCTCATCATCTATCCCACTCCGCAGTTGGCAGGGTTGCATTGGAAGCATCTAGAGCGGGGGTTGCAGGGCGTCGGCACGCGAGGGGAGACGAGTATCGAACGCAAAGGCTCCTTGCTGGCGATCGCGCTATCGCCTTCTACCGGGGCTTTTGCCGAAGCGCTGCGCAGCACGGTAAATTATGAAACACAGGTAACCTGGAACGAGCCTTCGCACACCGTCACCGATCCTCCCATAACCACGGTGCTGGCAAAAATCATCATCTCTACCGGCGTATTCATGCTGGTGGCGATCGTGTTTGGCGTGGCCTTCGGCGGAGTTCGAGTTATTACAAAGATGTTATTCCCAGGTAAAATCTTCGATCGGCCCGAACAAATGGATGTGCTGCAGCTTGGCTTATCCGGCAAAAGAATCAATTCTGGCGACTTTCGTTAATCCCCGCTAAGTAACGGATTTGGTTTCCCCTACATCCAACCCTACCGAAGCACGTATAGGACTGCTTGGCGACATCTCGAAGGGGTAGTAATATATTGTGTTGCCTAAACGGGAACACCACCTGACCATGCCTGGCCATCATTCAGCAACATTTTTACGGGTAGCCGTATGTCAAAGCAGGGCTCCGATTGTGTTGGCGCTGTTTTGGGCGCCACTCCTGGCGACTGCCCTGCTCTTTTCCGGCTGCCAGAAAAGCGCCGCGAACAATGCAGCCAACCCGGGCATGCAAGCCATGCCGGTGCAGGTGCAGGTTGCGCAATCACAACGAATCCCTGACGCTACGGAGTACTTAGCGATATTAAAGTCGCGCCACTCCGCAACCATTAATCCGCAAGTGGATGGACAAATTACAAAGATCTTCGTCAAGTCGGGCGATCACGTAAGCGCAGGCACTCCGCTTTTGCAAATCGATCCACTTAAACAGCAAGCGACGGTGAGCAGCCAGGAAGCCAGTCGCGTCGCGCAACAGGCAAATGTACGCTATGCGCAAACGCAACTGGAACGCGAACGCAAACTGTATGAAGCGGGGGTGGTCAGCAAGCAGGAATTTGACAACGCACAGACCAACTATGATGCTGCTGTGGCGCAACTCCAGTCGCTTTCGGAACAGGTCAATCAGCAGCAAGTGCAGTTACGCTATTACCGCGTGCCCGCGCCAATGGCAGGCATCGTGGGCGACATCCCCGTCCGTGTGGGCGATCGCGTGACCGTCACGACGTTACTTACCACCGTCGATGAGCCTGGCGCGCTGGAAGCCTACATCTATGTGCCTGCGGACCGCGGCAAGGATTTGAAGTCAGGCCTGCCGGTGCACTTACTCGATAACGAGCGGAACGCAATCGGCGATACGCGTATTTCGTTCGTCTCCCCGCAAGTGGATACGGAAACACAAACGGTGCTGGCGAAAGCATCCGTGCAGAATCCCAAAGGGCAGTTTCGCGTCGCGCAGCAGGTTCGCGCGCAGGTAGTTTGGAGTACGCACGAAGGCCCGGTGATACCAATTCTCTCTGTCTCGCGTATTAATGGGCAGGTGTTCGCTTTCGTCGCGGTGAATGAAGGTAAAGGGTCCGTGGCGCGCCAGAGGCGCCTCAAGGTTTCTGACACCGTTGGCAACAACTACGCTGTGCTGGAAGGCCTCAAACCAGGCGACCACATCATTGTTTCGGGCACCCAATTCCTGCAGGACGGAATGCCAGTGGCGGAACTTATTCAGAACACCAACAGCAATGCGCCGAGCTCTGGCAGCAGCGCGCCAGCGAATTAGCTAACCATTAAACAATTAAGATGACGATCGTTTTCCCAATTTCAAGCAAGGCGGACCCTGCGATTGTTCGTTGATTTCTTTATTCGCCGGCCCATCTTCGCGACGGTCTGTGCCTTGCTGATTATTCTTGGCGGCGCAATCTCTATCCCGTCATTGCCGATCGCGCAATTTCCGAACCTCGCGCCCCCACAAGTAGTGGTCAGTTCCTTTTATATAGGCGCGAACGCGCAGACCGTGGAGTCCGCTGTCACCATTCCCCTGGAACAAACGATCAATGGCGTACCAGGGATGAAGTACATCACCTCGACGAGCGGCAATGATGGAAGCAGCCAGATTACCATAACCTTCGACGTCACACGCGACGTCGATCTTGCCTCCGTCGACGTGCAGAATCGCGTTAATCAAGGTCTGGGCCGCCTGCCGAACCAGGTCAAGAACACGGGCGTCATCATTACCAAACAAACCAGCGGATTTCTCTTCGGTGCGGGCGTGTACGCCGACGGCGGCCAGTACGACAGCCTTTTCCTTAGCAATTATCTCGATATCTACGTGAAGGACGCCATCAAACGCGTCCCTGGCGTCGGTGAGGTTTTCATTTTCGGTGAACGCAAGTATGCCATGCGGCTGTGGCTCGATCCTCCACGCATGGCGCAGCGCGGCTTGACAGCTACGAACGTTTTAAACGCTTTGCAAGAACAGAACGTGCAAGTGGCTGCTGGGCAAATTGGGGTGGCGCCCATACCGGCCGGGCAAAGCTTTCAGATTAGCGTGCGTGCCATTGGCAGGCTCAGCGAGCCGTCGGAATTTGAAAATATTATTTTGAAAACTGGCACAGATGGTACGCTCGTCAGAATCAAGGACGTAGGGCGGGCCGAGTTGGGGGCCGAAACTTATGGCTCCATTCTCCGCTATAACGGCCACGACGCGGTGGGTATGGGCGTCACGCAACTTCCTGGCGCGAATGCTTTGGATGTGGATAGAGCCGCCAAGGCGGAGTTGCTACGCCTCGCCAAAACGTTTCCCCCGGGCCTGAAGTACGCGGTAGCGTTCGACACGACGTCGGTGATCGGTGAGTCCATCCGGGATGTGCTGATCACGTTGTTGCAAGCCATCGTGCTTGTCGTGTTTGTGATTTTTATTTTCTTGCAGGAGTGGCGAAGCACCCTGATTCCGGCGATCACCATTCCGGTATCGCTGATCGGCACCTTCATTTTCGTCAAACTTCTGGGGTTTTCGATAAACACATTGACTCTTTTCGGAATCACGCTGGCCACCGGGCTGGTCGTGGATGACGCCATCGTGGTCATCGAGAACGTCGAGCGTCACATCGCCGAAGGCATTACCGAGCCGCACAACGCTGCTTCGGTAGCCATGAAGGAAGTCGCTGGCGCGGTCATCGCGACATCGCTGGTGCTTGTTTCGGTATTTGTGCCGGTTGCGCTTTTCCCAGGCACCACCGGCATTCTCTTCCGGCAGTTTGCGCTGACCATTGCCTTTTCAGTAGCCATCTCCGCGTTTAATGCTCTTACGCTGACGCCTGCGCTGTCCGCCCTGCTGCTGGGTCATCATCGCGAGCGCGCTCAAGGCCGGTTCTTTCGGGCGTTCAATCGGGTCGTGGAATCAGGAACTAATTTTTATCGGCGCACACTACGCCGTACCATCAACTGGCGTTTCGCTGCTCTGGCCGCATTTGCTGCCACACTGGCGTTGACCTACTGGATTTACCAGAGCGTTCCACGAGCTTTTATTCCAGAAGACGATGAGGGCTATCTGATCTTCATCGTCCAATCGCCGCAGGGGGCATCGCTGGAATACACACGGGACATCTGCGCGAGAGTGGAACAAGCTCTGACGAGCGTTCCAGAAATCAATGGCGCCTTCAGCATAGCCGGCTTCAGCTTTTCAGGCAGCGCGCCGAATCGCGGCATGATCTTCGCTAACTTGAAACCTTTCGAACAGCGCAAAGGGAAGCAACATTCCTCCGCAGCTGTCATTCAGCGCATCCGTGGACAGATGTTCGCTATTCCCGGCGCCCTGGTGATTCCTTTCAATCCGCCTGCGGTGCAAGGCCTCGGAGCTTTCGGCGGCTTCCAATTTGAATTAGAAGATTTGGGCCGTAATTCTTTACAAGCTCTCGCTGACACGGCGAATCAGCTGGTGGCTCAAGGGAATAGCAGCAAGGGTCTCACCGGTTTGTTCACTAGTTTTACTGCTAATGATCCGCAGTATCTGGTGCGCGTTGACCGGGAAAAGGCGAAAAGCTTGCAAGTGCCGCTAAGCCAGATTACGGACGCTTTGCAGGTTTACATGGGCTCGGTGTACGTGAACGACTTCGATTTCAACAATCGTTCGTATCGCGTTTATGTACAAGCCGACGGCAAATTCCGCACGCAGGCGAAAGACATCGCGCAGTATTACTTGCGCTCAGACCTCGGGAAGATGATTCCGCTCGACAACCTCGTGACGATCGAGCAGTCGGCAAATCCGCAGGTCATCAGCCACTACAACCTATTTCGCTCGGCGGAGATCAACGGCTCCGCGGCGCCGGGACGCAGCTCCGGCGAAGGCATTGCCGACATGCAGGCGCTGGCCAAGAAAGTACTGCCGAACGGTATGACCTACGAATGGAGCGGGCTGTCGGTTGAAGAATTGGAATCGGCGGGAAAGGCCGTAATTCTTTTCGCGCTGGGGCTGGTGGTGGTGTATTTGACGCTGGCCGCGCAGTACGAAAGCTTTGTGCTGCCCTTCATCGTGCTGCTGGCGGTCCCGGTCGCCATTCTCGGCGCGGTCGGCGCGCAGTTCCTGCGAGGCCTTCAGAATGACGTGTACTGCCAGATCGGTCTCGTGATGCTCATTGGCCTCTCCAGCAAAAACGCCATCTTGATCGTCGAATTCGCAGAGCAGCTGCGCGAAAAAGGCATGTCAATCGTGGACGCGGCAATCGAGGCCGCCCGAATTCGTCTTCGGCCAATCTTAATGACCTCGCTGGCTTTCATTTTAGGTGTGGTGCCTTTGGTGCTCGCACGCGGCGCCGGCCGTGCAGGCCGCGTTTCCGTGGGCACCACCGTGTTCGGAGGCATGATCGCTGCTACTACGCTAAATCTGGTCTTTATTCCGGTGCTGTATGTTTTGGTCAAGAGCGTCGTGCCGGGTCGTAAATCGCATTTGGCCGCCGCGCCAGATAGCATTGCTACCGCGGACTTTAAAAATTGATTTTAGGTAATTTAGTGTAATTAGGTCTCATTTATTCGACTGAGCAGTGAAGTACTGATCCAAACTTGCTGTAACTTCAGCGATACCCCGCTGCACATTGCGATCAAGCGCCGCGACCATCGCCGCCACATCCTTACCGTTCACCGGCTCGTCATGCGAATAATAGTGGGTCCATACCGTCGAGCCGCTCCTTAGATCCCGAAGTTCCCACTCTGCCGTGACTCTGGCGATCAATGGGCTGCCGCTCACTTCCTTAAAGTCATAAAGGTGACCCCGCAGAACAAAATCTCCCTGCGCATTGCTACGCTGCGAATGAACATCCTGGTAGCGGCCGGAAGCGCGTAATTCCCGCAGTAGAACTTCTTGCATCATCTCTACCGGCGGCTCAGCCCAACGCTGATAAGCATACGTCCCCATCTCGCCCGGACCTGCGCTGTAAACGATGCGGTCTTCGCGGTAGAGATGGGAGGTGACTAACGGACCCAGAGCCAACGCCACGGACGCGGAGGCGGTTGGCGCCGCGGAAGACTTCACGTCCGCAGGCACGGTGAGTTGATAATATTTTATCGGGCGCGACGCACCGCAGCCGCTTAAGATTGCCGCGGATAATGCCAGCAGGATAAGGGCGCCTTGCCTGCCCCTCACAAGCGGTCTGTTTTCGCGCGTGGCAAGCTTGGCGTCGCGCTTTCGCCGCACGAAGTACCCGGCCGCAGTTTTCATCGTGGTTCCCCTGTCTTGTGCTCGCGCGGATTATTGGCGCGGATCAAGGTATATGGACGCGTTTTGATGGTTTCCGTAAATTCCTTCAGGTTTTCTGTCACGTGACGCATATTTTCCAGGAGCTCGTCGATATTCTCAGCATTAACCTCCAGCGTTTGGTTAAGCCGGCCCGTCAATTCCGTCGCGCTCGCCAAGGTCTTGCGTAGTTGGATGACCGCTTGGCGAACATCCGCGCGATTGTCCCCGATCATTGCGTCCACATGATCCAACGCCTTATTTGCTTGCTCGGAAGTCTTGCGTAGATCCTGAATCAACGGTTCCAACTTCTGGCTGTCGACATGCAACTGTTGAAGCGTGGCTTTTATTTGCGGCCGATTCTCTGCGATCATGCTGTTCGCACCCCGCAACGTTCCCGCCAGATTGGTCCGGTTCTGAGCGCTCAGTACATCGTTGACACGCTCGACCGTCAATTTCAATTCCATGGCCCGATCGTTCAGCGTGTGGAGAAGTTGCTGCGCTTGCGGTGCGATATTGTTGATTTGTTCTGTAATCGCGCTAAAATCGACATACTTGTCGGAAGGCAGCACAGCGCCGTACGGAGCCACTGCAGCCTGCGGGCTTCCAGGAAGAATCTCCAGATGATTGTCGCCAAGCGGGCTTATGCTCATAATCCTCACGTGACTGTCGGTCTTCACCGGCAGGTCGGATTGTACGCTCAGCGTCACGTCGATCCGGCCGGGATTCTGGGGATCGATGCGCAAATGCTCGACGCGCCCGACTTTCGGTCCACCGGCATAACGCACGGTAGAGCCGCGCTCAAGGCCTCCCGCGAATGAAAAATAGGAGTGATAGATTTTCGCGCTGCGCCCAAAGGCCCCGCTGATCGCGAATACCGTAGCCACCAGCACGGCCCCAGCAATCAGCACAAACAATCCGACAAGTGCTTGTTCGCGTTTTGGTTCCATCAGGTTTCCCCGTTTCCTGCCGCTCAGGCCCGGCGGCGATGATCCGTGGTCAGCATCTGTAGATAGTCAAGCTCCCGCGCCGCCTCGGGTTCTGCGATGCGGTCAAGAAACTGTCGTAAGCGCGGGTGCACGCTGTTGCGCATCTCTTCTGTCGTGCCAATGGCGGCTACATTTCCTTTGTCAATCAGTACCAGGCGATCCGCGATGGAGAACGCACTCGCTAACTCGTGCGTCACCACGATAATCGTCATGTGAAACGCCCGCTTTAATTCCAGGATTAGCTGGTCGATTCCCGCCGCAATAATTGGGTCCAACCCGGCCGACGGCTCATCGAAAAAAAGAATTTCCGGATCCATGGCCAGCGCCCTGGCCACGGCCGCGCGCTTCTTCATTCCCCCACTTAACTGCGAGGGCATGTAATCCTCAAAGCCTGCCAGCCCAACTTGTTCCAGCTTCAACCGCAGCATGATTCCGATCGTACTGTCTTCCAACTTTGTATGCTCACGGAGGGGAAGCGCTACGTTCTCGCCCACCGTCATGGAGCCGAACAACGCACCGCCCTGGAACGACATTCCCAGTTTGCGCCGAATTTCGTCCATTTCCGCGGGCGACACTTTGGCAATGTCTTTACCTTTTATCAGGATTTGGCCGGATGTTGGCTTTTCTAGGCCAACCAGCGTTCGCAGCAGAGTGCTTTTGCCGGATCCGGAGCCCCCCAAGATCACCATCGTCTCGCCACGCATCACGTCAAAGCTCACGCCGTGCAGAATCTCGCGCTCTCCGAAACTAACGCGCAGATCTCGCAATGAGATCATGGCCTCCGGCGCCAGGTTTTCTGTTTCGTGCGGCATCTGCAGTTTCCCCGATCTTAATCACTAATAAAAAAGAACATGGTGGTAAAAATTAAATCCACCACTACCACCAGAAAAATGGACATGACCACCGCTCGCGTCGTGGAGCGCCCAACTTGTTCGGCACCGGCACCCGTTGCGAGCCCCTCATGACAACCGACCGCCGTGATCGTCACGCCAAACATGACGCTCTTAATGAGCCCGCTCACAATGTCGCGTAAAAACAGCGCATCGATGGAGGCCTGAATGTAGCGCCCCCAGGTGAAATCCGCCTGGGCCACGCCAAAAAGCGCTCCACCCAAGATGCCCATCGAGTTTGCCCATATCGTCAGGCACGGAAGCATCACGATCATCGCCAAGAATTTAGGCGTCACCAGAAATTGGATGGGATTGATGGCCATCGTTTCCAGCGCATCGATTTCCTCGGTCACCTTCATGGTTCCAATTTCTGCGGCAAAAGCTGATCCTGACCGCCCAATCACGACTATCGCGGTAATAAGCGGTCCCAGCTCGCGCGTCATGGAAATGGCCACTGCGCTGGCCACGAAATTGATGGCGCCGAATTTGCGCAACTCATACGCGCTCTGCAACGCCAGAATCAAGCCGATGAAAAACGTAATAAGCGAAAGAATTGGCAGCGCACGGACTCCTACATCCAGTGCTTGTGATACCGCGCGTTGCAGTCGTAGGGGTCTGCCGCGGAAAGGAGCAACAAATGTGTAATACGCGGCCCGGCCACCCAATTCCGCCAGAGAACCTAGGTACGCTAGGCCACCTGTAACGTTCGCCCCGATTTCGGTAGCAATTTCCAAGGGTTCCCCGGAATGCGACTTTAGCAAACAGCCGTTACGAACCTAACGCTTGTTCTTCATCCTCGTACACCTCGAATATTTTTAACAACCGCGATAGCTGTAGAACTTCGCGCGCCGAAGGGCTCAGTCCAAACAGACTGAATCGCAATCCCATATCGCGCGAAGCCTTCAGACCTTCCACCAACGATGCCACGCCGGAGCTATCGATGTATCTCACGCCGGTCAAATTCATGATTACGCGCGGCGTTTTATTTTCGCGCAACTCTTTCAGCAGGGTCTTGCGTACTTCAGGTGAGTTAGCCAGGTCGATGTGTCCTGTGACATCGAAAATCGTGATGTTGTCCAAACGCCGGGTAGATATCTGCACAGGTACACTCCTTCAGTGGGTTGCCGCGGCTCGCGGATTCGCAAATTTAACCAATCGAAGCTGATTCGTTCCGCGGACTCGGCTATGCTCCATAATGTCCACGCTATCCCGGATGAAGTGTAGCCCCAGACCGCCGGGCTTAACTTCGTCCAGACACCGCTCCTTCAGTTTCTTATGATCGAATGCCACACCGCGGTCCAAAAGTAGGATCTCCAGCCCTTCTCTGCGCTTGCCCGCTGCTTGGTGATACACCCGTCCGCAACAGACCTGAATAATTCGATCGGGACGGTTGCCGTAAGCATGCCGAATAACGTTTGCCAAAGCTTCATCGACTGCGCGCGTCACGGAACGGCATTCAGCGGGGGAAAACCCGAATATCTCTGATAAGCGCTCGATGGCTCCGCGAACCACGCTGAGTAATTGCGGATTGCTCACCAACATAAGGTCTACAAGAGAGTTGCTGCGGCGCTTCACAGGTCGCACTCCTACAGATTTCACGTGCCCACTCTTTCTTGCGAGCAGAACCATTCCCAATTCCTTACTTACCGCAACCCTGTCCATACCACTCGACGCGGGTTGCGCCGCGCAACCGCCTAGGAGTAGCGAGACACAATCAAGGATTAAAGCGGAAAAGTCAATGCGGTAGGCTAGCAGAACAGGCGAGTCCTGCTCAATCTATTTCGAGGCCATCACTGGCTGGAGAATGATTAGTACGAGAGGAATTCCTAGAGACAAGTTTAAGCTGGCGGCGGGATATGAGGATGCGTTAGGCCACGTGAAGGAAGCCTACATTGCTGCTACGCGAGATTGGGTACTCAGCAGAGAGTGTCCCCTGTGCGGCTCACGACTGAAACAAAGACGGTCGGGCAGACGCCGATGGTTTGCTGGGAATTCCGCTCAAGAATCAGGGTTTCGGGATCAAGAGAGCCACGACGTTAACTCCGAGTGCCTTTGCGATTGCACGGAGAGTGTCAAGGCGAGGATTGAAGGTGTGACCGTTTTCCAGGCGCCAGATTGTGTGCGTTGTGACCCCTACCCGATGGGCCAAGTCCTCCTGAGTTATTCCCGATTTCGTGCGCAGGCGGCGGAGTATCGCACCCTCTGGCGAAGATTTGTTCTTGGCTGCCCTCATATCAGAATCCCAGAAAGTATGTTGAGGCTGGCGAAGTGGTACAGGATCAGCAGCTCCTGACATTCTCCAATCTTGAACAAAGGTGCGCTATACCAGAAAGGACAGTTCCTGGTGAGTACGATCACGTCTGCGGCTCGTTTCGGAATATTTCTTTTTGAGACCTCTGTTCCATACTTGGCACACCATGCCATATTGTTACAGACTCCGTAAATGTTTATAAGGATTGCAGTATTAATGACTTGACATAAATAATGTATTGGAATAATGAATAATCCCCCTCGCCCGTTTAGTTCTGACACACTGACTGTCCATCCCCCTATTACCCGCTGCATCAGTCGACGCTGGCGGCGGGCTCTACATAACTTTCTTATGGACTTTTGTGATTTAATTGTCAGCATGGAACAGGCTGAAATTAGTCCGCGCCCGGTGGTTGGAGCGATCGTCGTGGTGAGCGGCCTCGCTGTGTCATTCCTGCTGTGGCTGCTGTACGTGCATCATGCTTCGGCTGATTTCGCCGGGCGCTGGATGTTTCTGCCGGCCCTCAACGCGCTTCTGAACGGACTGTGCGCGATTGCGCTCTGCGTGGGATTGTATTTCATCAAGCATCACAACAGGGAAGCGCATCGCACGAGCATGCTGTTAGCCTTCGCGTTCTCTTCCGTTTTTCTCGTCAGCTACATCGTGAACCACGCGCTGCACGGCGACACGATTTTCCCCGGCCACGGCCCGGTGCGCACGCTGTACCTTTCCATTTTAGCTAGCCACGTAATTCTTTCCATCGTCGCGCTGCCAATGGTGCTCACGACGTTCTTTTTCTCGCTGACGGGCCGGTTCGCGATGCACCGTCGAATCGCACGCTTGACGTTCCCCGTTTGGCTCTACGTTTCGATCACCGGCGTGGTGGTTTTCGTGTTCCTCAAGGCGTATGTGTACTAGACCCCGTATTGATCCGGTCTGATTTGGAAGTGATTCTAAGCGAGACCTGATTCGCGCCATGACTGTCGAGTGGCCGGGCGCCATTGCTGGCGCCCAGCCCTCTAAGAACCGGACTTGAAGGTTTCCCGTCATCCGACCATCCGCCCAGAACCCCACAAAATTAGCCTACCTGGTTAAACCGCAAGCCTTTGTGTGGGGAAAAAGCTTAGGCCCCGAGATCGCCGCGCTTTGCGATCGCGGTGATGCGATCGGCTGCGCGGTATGCCAAGGCCTGAATTGTCATGGTGGGCTGACCGCGGCTGGAAGTGACGAGACTGCTACCATCGCACAAGAACAGGTTCTTTATATCATGCGTGCGGTGGTCCGGATTTATGACGGAAGTTTTCGGATCGTTGCCCATGCGGCAAGTCCCAAGCAGGTGCACGGAAAATTCCTTTTCCTTAATCGGACGCTTCCATATTTTTTGCGCGCCCGCAGCATGGAGAAGTTCGAGAGCGCGGGCGTTAAGCCAGTTCGCGAGCTTTAAATCATCGGGATGATCCTTGTAGGTCATGCGCAGCGCAGGTAGCCCCCAAGCATCCTTAAGGTCGGGGTCGAGAGAGAAGCTGTTCGTTTCCACCGGCAGCGACGTGCCTGCGGAATGAACTACCATGGTACGAGTGAAATTATGGCTAAGGGCGGCTTTGAACTCCTTACCCCAGCGCGGCGTGTCCGGCGGGAGGCCTTCGAAAGCAAGAAAGATTGGCGTGCGATCAAATCGCGCATCTAGACCGCCACCGCCGTAGAAGCCAACCTTCTGCGGGTCGAGTTCATAGAAGTCATGGAGTACGCGGCTGACGGCGAAGCCCTTGTAATCATTCAGAGGATGGTCGAAGAGGCCTCTCGCGATAGCGTTGCTATTGAACATCAAATATTTGCCAACAAGGCCGGAGGCGTTGGCGAGACCGTCGGGAAACTGCTTGTTGGCGGAGAGCAAGAGCAGACGTGGGGTTTCCGCCCCGTTCGCGCAAACGACGACTGCCTTGGCTTTCTGTAGATGAGTATTCCGCTGTTTGTCGAAATAGACAGCCCCTGTGGCGCGGCCACTGCTGTCCATCTCTATGCGATGGACGTAGGAATCCGGCCGAATCTCGCAGCGGCCGGTGCGCTCGGCCATACGAATGACGGTGGCGAGAGAGCTGGACTTTGCGCCGACCTCGCAGCCGAAGCCCCAGCAAAAGCCGCAGTTAACGCATGCGCTGCGTCCGGGACGGGGCTGCGAAAGAATCGCCATCGGTGCGGGAAAGGGTGCCAGCCGAGCTTGCGCGCGGCGCGTTCGAAAATCACACCGGAAGATTTTACCGGGAGCGGGGGCATGGGATATGGCTTTAAACGCGGCGGATCGAACGGGCTCGAACCTGCCAAGCCTGAAACGCCAATCTCCCATTCCACTTTCGTGTAGTAGGGTTCGAGGTCGGCGTAGGTGATCGGCCAATCGGTGAAGCCCGTTCCTGGAATCGCGCCAACCTTGCTGCGCTCGACAAAATCAATTTCATGGAAGCGCCAATAGTTGGCGGTGAAGTGCACGCTGCGGCCACCAACGCATCGCCCATATGTGACAACGCGCTGCGATTTCGCCTTTTCCTCAGGAGTCTTGCGAAAAGTGCTGGGTTGGAGTTCGGGATGGTTGGTGAAAAGGTTCTCTTGGAGAACTTTGACTTCATCGTGGACAAAGTCCGATTCCTTGAGGTACGGCCCTTGTTCGAGAACCACGACGCGGAAACCGTTTGTGGAAAGCTCCTTAGCAAAGACACCCCCGGCAGCACCGGAACCGATGATGACGAAATCCACCTCGTCGGAGGTCTTGTATTTGAGCGGGCCGGGGGTCATTTGTTTTCCGGGTCTGCGGCAGCCGGTTGCCAGCCGGGATAGTCCTTGTCGTAGTAGCCGAACGGTGGGTGGAACACGTGCTCACGCTCGCGACCGATAACTCGCCACCCGACACCGTCGCGGTTGCCGCGGAGATCGGAATCGGGATCAATCAGAAAGCCAGCGATGGTGTGCTGGCGGAGCTTTTCGAAGAAATTCTGTGCAAGGGGCCGAGGCCTGAAGGGCCGGTCATTGGGCGCCGCGTTCTCGTTAAGGGAGCGAAGGATTTCGTCTTGCTGCTCTGTAGTTGCAAGCGAGAATTTTTCGACACTGGGAAACCTTTCGCGGGCTATGGTTTGCAGTTCAGCCATTCCCTCGATGTAAAGCCTCCGGTCATCACTCGCGAAGGTAGCGAGTGCGCGATCGATGAAATAAACGACTCCGGCCTCGCGAGCACCAGGCGTTTCGTCGGTGGGAATGATACGGGCGGCGACGGCGTCGACTTCCTCGGCCAGCCCTGGAGTGAAGAAGTCGAATCTTGGCGGAGCGGCCGACTGCGCCGAATTATGCGCGTGTTGCGCGGCTGCAAGGGCGGCAGGCCAGTGGGTAGCAATCCAAGTGGCGGAGAAACTGTTGACACTATGGAAGAGAAATCGCCGCCGAGAAAGAGCGTCTTGCACGTGATAGGCCTTTGAACGGTGGGAGAACTGTATGACCTAGGCTAAGAAGGGTCAAGCGAAAAGAGACCCGGATAGACTGTCAGCGGGTGCTCGACAATCCCAGCAGACCCGATTCGCGCCATTCCGGTTGGCCGACCACTCACCGTAACCAGCTTGCAAGAGAAACCCTGGTTGCTCTTTCCTCGATGATCTGAAGAAGAATATAACTTTCTTTGCAAGCAGTTCGCCTGTTTTACGGCAGCCAAATGGCTGCCTTGGGGTTTCCGATGTACGGCTATTGTGGTGCCAGTGATCGGACTTAGTCTCCTAACGCAGGTGCCGGAATGCGGGGCTGGTCTTAAATCGCTGGGGAAATTTCTCTTCATAGGATGACAGGCCGGGACAAATCAGACGTCTGTGGGCGAAGGAAAAGCCAAACTTCTCCATTTCCTGTTCGGCTTTCTCCGCAGACCAGCCCTCATGGGCCATACGGTAGGATGCAATCATCATTCCCGTGCGGTCGTCACCCAAACGGCAGTGGACGAAAATCTTTTTACCCGGATTCTTCCGCAACAATGTAAGGAATTGCGCGAATATTTTATCTTTTGGAAACCAGCAATGCCAGGGTAGTGCCACGTACTGCATCCCGAGATGTGTCACGATCTTGCGCTCCTTATCGCGCGACCCACGCAGGTCTACCACCATGTTGACGCCCATCTCTGCCAGGATGCCAAATCCTCTTTTTGAGGGCTGACCGCCGTGGTATAGGGTTGCAGTAGCTTCGCCGAAGTTTGGCAGGTTCTTGCGCATCACTTTGTTTAGGCTTGACTGTTGGGCGGGCGAAGAAAAGTTTGCCTCCTGATACACATCCGCAGGGGTAGATAACGTGGTCGCGAGGAAGGCGAGGATTGCAAAACAGCCGCTGGTACGAGTTATGCCGCTCCGAACTCGTAATTTTCTCGGTCCGACCATTCGCGCCGCAATCCCCAACAATTATGACGATATTCTGACACACCTGAAAACCGTAAGGAAAATGAAGCGCTTGTTTTCTCGTCGACCGCGCGGTTATCCCCCGTTTCTTCTTGAGAAGTGAGTCATCTCTAACGACGACGGCTGTGTCAAGAGTTTTTTTCTTCTGTTTTTTGCTTTCTCCGAGCACACCTCTGTCTGGTCGCAGGTGCGCGATTTTGTTCGACGAATTGTTCATCAATCCGGTGTTGCCCACCAACCATCTCTTCGATCACTGTGGACCATGAGGAGTAATTCGAACTCCCTCCCCTTCAGGGAGGCGGGTAGCCTAATCAGTTTCGCAGTCACTGCATTTCGCAGGACTATGACCCACTTCTGGCATCCCCGCACGGGCACCACTGCTGTTCTGCCGCATTTGGCCGCGGCGACAGAATTCTTCGTATTTGATCTCGTCGCGCAACATGATCCACAGTCGGATCCCGAGTTTGCGAGCTGCTTATTCTGTTGTCTCCGCTTGCGCTCGCGCATTTCAAGAGCGTCAAGATCGGCTGCTACGACGGAGTGATTCAACTGGAGGAGTAACCGTGCTGTTAAAAAATGACGTTAGATTTCCTTCCAACGCGAAGAATCCGGGTCATACGGCTCCCGCGAGGTGCAATTGAAGGTACTGAGATCGCGGGGTGTCGTACAGCGCCACGAACACGAGGTCAAGTTCTGCAGAATTGTTCCAGCGGTGATGCAAGTCTAGCGGGACCGGAATTGATATTCGGCTGTCACGCGTGCAAAATTCGTCTCAACACGCACAATCAGTTCTTGGATGCGAACCGAGCGATCAGTTATGACATCTGTACTTTTGCGACTTTGATGCATATTATCCCATCCGCGCCTCATCCCCGCGGACTCTCGGTAACCGAAGGAGAATCTGTGAAAGCCAGCCCAATTAGCGTTTGCATCCGTCTCTTGGTCATTCTTGGCGTGTTGCTGTTGTGCGGAAATTATTCCCCCGCCCAGCAAGTTCAAGAAATTTTCGAGGTCAAACACGATGAGTCGCCTGCGTTGCGAGATATTCCGCCGGCTCCGCAAATAGCCGGCACTCGAAATGAGAGGGAGAATCCCCGCCTCCCTCATCCGCCTGGTCCCAACCAAATCGACACGGTTGTCCAGAGTTCCCCGTTTGCCCCGCTCGCCCTGGCAGCCCCAAGCCCGGGACTCAATTTCGACGGAGTTGGCATAGGCTTCGGATCGTACGTGGTTTGTTGTGCTCCTCCCGATACCAATGGCTCTGTCGGTCCCAACCACTACGTGCAGCTCGTCAACCTGGATCTTGCGGTGTTCAACAAGAGTGGGGCTCTGCTTCATGGGCCGGTACCAATTAATACCATTTGGTCGCTCTTCGGGGGAGGCTGCCAGAACAACAATGATGGCGATCCGATCGTCCTCTACGATAAGATCGCTGACCGCTGGCTAATTTCGCAGTTCTCTGTGACAACGATCCCTTACTTGCAATGTGTGGCCATCTCCACAACGCCCGACCCAACTGGCAGCTACTATCGTTATGCATTCAATTACGGGAATAATTTCCCCGACTATCCCAAGGTGGGGGTATGGCCCGACGCCTATTACTCGACCTTCAATATGTTTAATAGCGCGGGCACGGCCTTTTTGGGCGCGGACGTCTGCGCCTGGGATCGTTCCAAGATGCTGGTGGGCGCCGCCGCCACCCAGCAGTGCTTCCAACTCAGCCCTACGTGGGGCGGGCTTCTGCCATCAGATTTTGATGGGACGACGCCTCCTCCGTCAGGCTCGCCAAATTATTTAGTGGGTTTGGATGCCCCGGCCGCGTCAACCCTACTTCAATATTGGAAATTCCACGTGGACTGGACTACGCCAGCGAACACAACCTTTACCGGGCCGACGGCCCTAACCGTAGTAGGGTACACCAATTCTTGTAGCACTCTTGCACGTGGGGACTGCATACCCCAAGGAGGAGGGGGGACAAACCTTGAATCCTTGGCCGATCGGATTATGTATCGGTTCGCCTACCGCAACCTGGGCGACCACGAAGCGCTGGTGGTGAACCACACGATAGAAGTGGGTAGCGGAACAAGCCTGCACGCAGGCGTGCGCTGGTACGAGCTGCGCCCCGATGCAAGTCATAATCTGAGTGTCTTCCAACAAAGCACTTACGCGCCGGATGCGGATTGGCGCTGGATGGGCAGTGCCGCCATGGACAAGTCGGGCAACATAGCGATGGGCTATAGCGTTTCCAGTTCCTCCCTCTTTCCCCAAATTCATTTCACGGGGCGACTGGCGGGCGACCCCGCAGGATCAATGACCCAGGGCGAAAATATCATCATTAACGGTACAGGAGCACAAAACGGAGGGCTGGCCCGCTGGGGTGACTACAGCAGCATGAGTGTCGACCCTGTGGATGACTGCACCTTCTGGTACACAAATGAATATCTGAAAGCTTCCGGATCGTTTAACTGGAGCACGCGGATTGCGAGCTTCAAGTTTCCGAACTGCACGCCACCCGTTCCCGATTATTCGCTTTCGGCCACTCCTTCTTCACGAAGTGTCGTTCAAGGTGCCGGCACCAGCTACACGGTGACGGTGACGCCCTCGGGCGGCTTCACCGCCACGGTAACCTTCAGCGTATCTGGGCTGCCGGCTGGGGCGGCTGCCACATTCAACCCGACCTCTGTGGCTGGATCGGGTTCGAGCACCATGAGCGTGACCACGGCCACCACCACACCCACAGGCAGTTATCCTCTGACTATCACCGGCACAAGCGGAACCCTTACCCATACCACGCCAGTAACGTTGGTGGTAACAGCCGCGCCTACGCCAGACTTCTCGCTTTCGACGACCCCTTCGTCGGTGACAGTAACGGCTGGGTCCCCGGCTAGCTATACCGAAAACATCACCAGGGCGGGAGGATTTACGGGGTCGGTCTCGCTAAAGATTAGTGGTCTCCCGGCAGGGGCGGCTGGGACCTTCAGTCCCAATCCAGCCACCGGGGCGACCTCGGCTCTCACGGTCGCAACAAGCTCCACCACGCCGGCTGGTTCGTACGTCTTTACAGTCACCGGTACCAGCACCAACCCTGCTCTAACCCGGACTTCAACGGCAACGCTGGTTGTAACCGCCCCAACGGCTGGTAACTTCTCACTCTCGCCAACGCCCGCGTCGCGATCCATTCCCGTTGGGGCTCGAACCACTTACACCATCAACATCACCCGGACGGGAGGGTTCACAGGAGGCGTGACTTTGAGCGCCGCCGGCGTGCCCGCAGATGCGACGGCGACGTTCAGCCCGAACCCCGCGACAGGGGCATCTTCGACGCTCACAGTGGCCACGTCCGGCACCACCCCGGTGAAAACCTTTACCATAACCATCACGGGTACGAGCGGCACACGCAGCCATACGACCAACGTTTCGCTGACGGTCACTTCCGCGCCCTGCAACGGCAATTGCAACAACTAGCTGATCCTGGTTGTTATTTCCCGAAGCGCCCCGACCCGGAATTGGGGCGCTTTTTTTATGTCTGTGGTGTCGCGTGGGGCAAGGCACCGCAGGAGGTGCTGGCTAGGAAAATGCTATTCGAAGACCTCAAGGGAATTTCCTCTTGGGACATCGCACAATTGGTTCGCTTGAGATTCGAGAAAGAGTTGGGCTATCGTTTCGCCGCTGCCTACCCGATCTTCGATCGGGATGAGGGTAACAGGATCATGTATTACATGATTCATGCCTCCGATCACGAGGAGGCTCCAGCGCTGATGGTGCGCGCCGCTGAAATAGTTCTAGAAGATCGAAGGAAAGCCGAAACCAAATCGTGGTATGGCCCTGTTCCTTTTCGAACAGACCTACTTTTGAACCACCGCTATAAGTGTTGCTGGCTATAGTCTCCACGCCCGGAGGTTCCCATGAAACCAGGCATCATCACTCTCGCAGGTACAGTCAGAAAGGTAATTGATCGCTCCGTTCTCAATAAACCTCAGCAGGTCCAGATCTCCTTCGCTGGCGCTGATTATCTTTACGATGAGCTGCGAATCCCCAACATTCACAAGTGGGAAGGCGGCAAAGGAATCGAAGTAACGATACGACCCCGCTAACCAATTCCTCAGCGGCTAGCGCCGTGGAGAAAAGGCGCGACTCATGTCGGAGCTAAAGCTCCTCGACCCGCTGGAAAGCGGGAGGTGCCACACCTATTCTAGAGAGGAGGCTTGGCGGGTGGTTCCTGTGTTGCGGGTAGCCCAAGTTGGGGCGGCGGTGCAGGGGCCTCAGGAGCTGGCTGGCTCGACTTTGTAGAACGGAGTTCTTCAAATTCGGGCTTGGTCGCAAAGCGTTCGGGGAAGTGTTCCTCATATTCAGACAGACGCAGGCAAATCACGCGTCTGTGGGCGAACGAAAAACCGTACTTCGTCATCTCGTCCATAGCTTGCTTCGCAGTCCAGCCCTCTTCGGCCATGCGATAGGTAGCGATCATCATTCCGGTGCGATCATCACCTACACGGCAGTGAACGAAGATTTTCTTACCAGGGTTTTCCCGGATCAAGGTGAGAAAGTCCGCAAAAATTCTGTCCTTCGGGAAGGAGCACTGCCAATGCATGGGAACGTATTGCATGCCCAAACTGGTCACTTCCTTGCGTTCGCCGTCGCGATCTCCTCGCAGATCGACGACGATTTGGATGCCCATCTTGGCCAAGGCCTCGAAACCATGTTTGCGAGGCTGGGCCCCCCGGTAGAGCGTCGGAGTTACTTCGGCGAAGTCAGGGATTAGTTGTTTGCCGATGACTTCGGCGGGATTGTCCGCGGGGGGTTGCTGGGTTTCGGTTTGTTGTTGGGTGGGTGGTGGCGGTGGAGGGGAAGAATCTTGGAGAGCATTGGTTGGTGCCCACGTACTGGCGAGAAGAAAAGCTGCACTGGTAAGCGTCGCTGCATTCGTGGAGACCACCGCGAGAAGCAAAAACCGTGTAAAGCGCAGGATTGCCATACTCGCGATTATAGGGAGACCACGAGACGCCGACAAGGTTGCGTTCGCCAGCTGGATAACTCCTTCAATGCCCTAGCGGACTGATCGCTTGACCGTAACGGGCGGTTTTCTTGGTATCCATCCGAGTTTTACGCGTGGTTTCTTTTTAAATGACTCAACCAGCTCGTGTCGTCTCTGCGATCAGCCATATGTAGGGAACACTCCGCGGTGATACCTGTCGAAGCCTGATCGTGCAACGCCGCTAGGAGTCGCCGTCTACCACTTCAAAAATTTCGAAACGGCCTGCACAAATAGCTTCTGAAGAATTACGTCATTAGCCCTCCGTAAAACCACGCACGCAAATCTTGGGATAACAACGGTTATCTGTCTCGGCTATTCTTGGTTGTTAAAATAACCAGCAATTTATCAACGGCAACTATATTTACAGTGGAGGTACTATGCCCTCGGAGGAATTGCAAATTGATGCCCTGGCACCCAGATATGGCACACCAAAGACCTCGACCGGTTTCTGTCTGTACGGCGTGCGGCGCGGTATCTTTTTCCACCTATCTGATCGACAAGCAATGCCGTCAAGAAGTCCATGGAGGCCGGTGCGCCGGAAGGAACCTCGCAGCACCCAGAGTGACAGACTGGGAGCTTTGTACGTCGTGCCATGGCTCAGGAAAGACCGGCGAAGCTAAGTGCAATGAGTGCAGCGGCGCTGGATGGCAGTACGTTCGGGCCACGCCTTAATCTCTTTCCCCTAACACCATTCAGGCCATCCTACGTCACAGCAACGTGGGCCTTACAATGAACGTGTACGTAAAGAGTTTGGGTGAGTCTCAAGTGAGCGCGATGGACGTGCTGAGCGAAAAACTAAGAACTTGCAACGACCTTGCAACGTCAACGAAAGGACCGGTCAACTGAGACATGCAATGTGAACAATTTTAAAAAGATGTTGGAGCCGAGGGCGAGAGTTGAACTCGCGACCTGCCGATTACGAATCGGCTGCTCTACCACTGAGCTACCTCGGCTTTGCCTTGATTTTAGTGGGGTTTTGAAGCTTTCTCCCTATTTCTATGCCGATTTTCCATCCGCAGCTCTTGAAACATCATCGCGGCTGCTGACTTCTTTTCAAAGCTTACCATGATGCGCGGTCGCCGAAAACCTGGCACACCTTATTGTTGTTGCTGCTGCTTAGCATGAATGGCTTTCCCGTGACCGACGGTTTTTGGTGCTGAACTTTCGATAGCGTCCGGTGGTTTTTTTAATTGGATTTCAGACCGCCGACCTTTTACCCTTCGAAACTGTAGCGCAGGATGTTCCCGGCAGAACACGCCGTCCTACGCACCGGGTGGTCCCTGGGAGGTCTCTCCCCGACGAGAGTAGCGATTTCCAAATCTACTTTTCTGGGAGGCAGCATGACGCTCGAACAATTTTCTACACGCAGCGCGGTTATGATTGGATTGGGGGATGTGTTAGGTCCACAAATGGAAAAACTGCTCGCGCGCCAAGGATACACCGTTCACTCCCATCCTTATCTACCGACCCCCGATTGCTTAAAATTGATCAAGCGGCTCCGTCCGAATGTAGTGTGCTGCGGAGCTGAGCAGAAGCCTTGCGCGGACTTGCTCGACGCCGTCCAGAAGTATAGGCCCAACATCCCGGTGATTGTCGTCAGCAGGCGACCCACATCTACCGAGCGGCTCGATGCGGTGGAGTTAAAGCTTCGAATGTACGATCCGCCGCTGGAATCCAGGTCACTTCCGCTGAATTCTCGGGCCAACGCTTGAAATTTATGGGCCATTCGCAATGTAGCTATAGAAATTCGAGTACCGCGTCCTTCACCGTGAAAACGGATACATCACCCAACCAATTCCTAATCCAATCGCCAGGAAAAGAAATAGTGACCACACAATATATTTCACACGGTCGAGCGGTCGCCGCCGGCTAAGGAAACCAAAAGCGATGGAAATTACTGCCGCAAACAGCACCATCGTTTGTAAATGGCTCAGCTTCAAATCCATTGCCGGGCTCACGCTTTCCGGCCGCGCGCGGCCTCATACGCATGCAGCGCCGCGAGAAGATTCAGCACTCCTGCCGTGGCCAGCAGCCTGGTACCGTAATCGCCGGTGGCGTGCGAAACATCCGGACCATTTGGCTCGAGCGACTTCGCGAGGAAATAGAAGCTGCCTGTGCCGATGTCCGCGAGGTAGCCGAGTGACTCGAACGCATCGCTAGCCTGCGAAGTGAAAATGTTTCCGCGCATGCCGGCACCCACGACCACCAGCGCGCCTACCGACAAGAAAATCACCACGGCTCGGCCCCACATTTTCAGCAGCGCGTGGCCCAGTCCGGGGAGCACCCAACCGGCCACACCAATGGCGAACGCCATAGTGTCGCGCCGCGAATCACGTCGCGGTGTCGTTCCTGCCATCGTGTCCTCAGTCATTCAGTGCATTCCTTCTGCGTAAGTGCACGGCGTTTGGGGCCTGTGCTTACTGCTTTCGTTGTTCGCTGTGTTCCCAGGCATGTGGCGTCATGTACACACTAAGCGAGCAGCGCTAAAATTTCCGTCTGCACCGCGCCGGTCACCCGCGCTTCGCGCTCGTCGATATAAACATTCACCTCGCTGCGAATTCCGAATTCCGGCAAGTAAATGCCAGGTTCGATGGAATTGCACGTCCGAGGAATCAGATGTCGCACATCGTACGTCTCCAGTCCGTCCATATTCGCGCCGTTTCCATGCACCGCTTCGCCGAGGCTGTGTCCTGTGCGGTGAAAGAAATACTTTCCATACCCGGCCTTCTCAATCACGGCGCGCGCGGCTTTATCCACTTGCCATCCCTGCAGTGCCCGGCCCGCGGCCACACTCGATCTGATCAGGTCCACTGCTTTGTCGCGTGCTTCTGTCACGATGCGAAAGATTTTCGCGTATTTGTCCGGCACTTTCTTCCCCAGATACCCGACCCAGGTGACATCATAATAAACGCTGTGCGGCCCCCGCAGCTTCCCCCATACGTCCAGGAGCAGTAAATCCCCTTCCCGAATAGGTGCCGCTGTTTCTGGAACCGGTCCGTAATGCGGATCGCTGGCATGCGCGCCCACGGCCACATCTGGGCCTTGCTCGGCTGTCAGCCATGCGGCGTCGAACTCCTTTAAAATCCATGCTTTCAAATCGTATTCCGTCAAAGTCTTCTTTGATCGAACACTCGCCGCCGCCAGTTGAAATGCCCCTTGCACGATGCGATCGATCGCCGTCCCGGCCGCCAGGTGCGATTCGAGCTGTGCCGCTGTCCAGCACGCTTCATATTTCTGCACCAGGTCCGCGGAACTCACCACTTTAGCGCCGGCGCTGCGCACCAACTCGATCGTGCCGGCATCTACCATGGCCACGTACGGAATCGCATTCTTCGGCGAATATTGCATCGCCACGGTTTTGCTGCGGCCCAGCATGCTGGCGAGATTTTTAGCCAGTTCATCCTGCCCGGCGTAAAAAAGCGTGTCGCCTGGCAATGTCGCCAGCGATTGTGCCTCAATCTTGTGCACCAGCTTTTTGGGCGTTCCCTTCGAGGGAACCAGATAAAACCACCTCCGCGTGCGCATACTCTCCGGCAATTCCAGAATGCGGTGTGCGATCGGATCGCGTCCGCGAAAATCGTAGAACAGCCAACCGTCGACCTTAGCAGCTCGCAATTCATCCTGCATTTCCTGAATATCCAGCTTCATACTGTGCTACTCCACTCACCACACGCTAAATTCTCGGCGGCTACACGTCTAAGCATCGTGCATCAAAAGCCCCAGAACTTGCTGCTTGGTAACGCCGCGTATCTGTATGCGTTTCACGCGCGATCTGTCGCCGCTGAGAATTCTAACAGCCGACTTCGGCGTTTTCAAAAGTTGCGCCAGCAATTCGATCAAGGCCTCATTGGCGCGATTTTCGAGGGCCGGTGCTCGCAATCGTACTCTAACGGCCCCCGCCATCTCGCCAGAGATTTCATCCTTGCTGCAGCGCGGATGTACGCGCACCGAAAAAATAACGGTCCCGTTGTTCAAATTTTCCCTAATTTGCAGCTCGGCCATGTTCGCTTTTAGGTCCTCGAATTTTGCACGCGGCATGAAACCTGCTTACACCGCTCGTCGCAGGTTTTAGCTTATTTTTTCGTTGCCGGACGCTGCCCAAAAAGCGCGGTCCCCACGCGAATTTCCGTCGCGCCTTCTTCAATCGCTACCTCAAAGTCATGCGACATCCCCATCGACAATACCGGCAAAGTTTGCCCAAGGCGTCGCGCCAAATCATCTCGCACTTCCCGGAGGGATCGGAAATACGGCCGCACTTTCTCCTGATCCTCGAAAAATGGTGGAATGCACATCAGCCCGGCAAGTTCCAGCGATGGAAAGGCCATTACTTTTTCTGCCAGCAGCGGTAGTGCTTCTATTTCTGCGCCACTTTTCGTCTCTTCCTTTGCCACTCGTGCCTCAATCAGCACGCGCGACTTTTTGGCCCCTTCAAGTTCCATCCGTGCGCGCTCCAGTTTTTGCGCGATCTCAAAATCATCCACGGAATCCACACAATCAAACAATTTCGCCGCCCGCGACGCTTTATTGCTTTGCAAATGCCCGACTAAATGCCAGGTCCCTTGCAGATCTTCAATCTTGCCGCGCTTCGCTTCCCACTCCTGCACTCGGTTTTCGCCGAAGTGGCGCAGTCCCGCGTCATACGCCTCGCGAATCGCCTCCGCCGCGTGAGTCTTTGATACTGCCACGATCGTCACTTCATCTGCACGCCGGCCGGCGCGATGGGCGGCGGCGGCGATCCGCTCTTGAATGCGCAGCAGGTTTTCCCGGATTGATGTTAGCCCCATGTTCAACCAAAATCCTAGCATGCGCGCCGTTGCAGCGTAGCGCCGCTGCGGTTAGACTGGCTTTCAACCTCTAGATCGCGACTCTGTCCGACCTTTGGCAATAACGAATGACGACCACCCGCGGAAAACTTATTGCCATCGAAGGCATCGACGGCAGTGGCAAACGCACTCAGGTCGAGTTGCTGCAACGCGCGCTTGCTGAGCGCGGACATTCAGTATATGTGACCGGCTTCCCGCAATACGATTCGTGGTTTGGAAAAATGGTCGGCCAATTTTTGAACGGTGAGCTGGGCACGCTGGAAAGTGTTGACCCGCACTTCACCGCCATGCTGTACGCAGGCGATCGCCTCGAAGCCAAGGCAAAGCTGGAAGAGGCCCTGGCGAACGGTCAGATCGTTCTAGCTGATCGGTATATCGCGTCTAATCTGGCCCATCAAACGGCGCGTGTACCTGCGGCCAAGCGTTCTGCATTTACCGCCTGGATTGAACACCTGGAATACACTATCTATGGACTTCCGCGAGAGAGCCTCACACTTTATCTGCGTGTTCCGCTGCGCGAAGCCCAGGCGTTAATCGCTCGTAAGTCCGCACGGAGTTACACCTCGTCCAAGCGGGACCTCCAGGAAGCGAGCTTGCAGCATCTTGAGGACGCGGCAAAAATCTATGATTTGTTGGCTCGCCGACCGCAGTGGGCGACCATCGAGTGCTTCGATGCCGATCGCAACCGCTTACATCCCCGCGAAGCGATCGCGCAAAAAGTTCTTGCTGCCGTTGAACCGCTTTTAGCCCCAAAATTAAATAAGGGAAAAAACTAGCCATGGGTTTCGCTGATTTTTTGGGCAATGAACAGATCATTGCGGCACTCCGCGGAGCTTTGCGCACCGAACGCGTTCCTCACGCTCTTCTCTTCATCGGCCCGCGCGGTGTGGGAAAATTCACGCTGGCGCGTATGTTCGCCCAAGCCGCCACTTGCCAACGGCTCACCGATGATTTCTGCGGCCAGTGCGACACCTGCACGCGTGTTGCCCTCCTGGCCGATCCGCAGACGCTGATCGAACAGGGACTTGCCGAGCGTGGCGAAAGCGCGGACGCCGCCACCGTCGAACGTGTGCCGCTCATCTTGCAAACGCATCCCGATGTTTGGGCGCTCGTTCCCGATCCCGTGCGCTTGAAAAGTCCGGTCGCACGTCCGATGCTTCGCGTTGGCCAACTCCGCGCCGTGCAGCGTGCCGCCTATTTCAAGCCTACGGGCCGGCGTCGCATTTTTATTTTGGATAGCGCGGAAAGTATGCGCTGGGATGTCGCCAACGTATTTTTGAAAATTTTAGAGGAGCCGCCCGAATCGGCCACGCTTATCCTCACCGCACCTTCGCCTTACGCTCTTCTGCCGACCATCGTTTCACGCTGCCTGCAATTTCATTTCGCGCCGCTGCCGCAGGTCACTGTGGAAAAAATTCTTAAGGAAAAAACGGGCCGCCAGAAGGACGAAATTGGTTTGGCCGCACAGCTCGCCGAAGGCAGTCCGGGTCTAGCCATGCAAATGGATGTGGAAGCCACGGCTCAGCGCCGTGCAGAGGCGCTCCGCATCCTCGAGCGCGCCGCTCAGGGACAAGGTTTCGCGCAGATTTTTGCCGCCACCGCCGCACTCGCCAAAGATCGCGAATCCTCTTTTGAAGATCAGATCAGCGTATTCTACGGTCTGCTGACCGATCTCTTGGAGCTTACCTCTAAGATTAAGGAGCCTGTATTGCGCAATTTGCCGCTCGCAAAGGAGCTCACCGCGCTAAGCAAATCCGTGGACACCGCATGGGTAATGCGCGCCATTGCTGGTTTCGATGAACTCTACGCCGGCACGCGCCGCAATCTGAATCGCCAGCTAGGGCTCGACGCCGTCGCGGCGTCTTTGGCCTCAAATTCTCAGCAGTAGGCGGGTCGTAATCATGCTTTAATATTTGCGTTATATACTATTACTTAGAAGACTGTAACCATCCGACGTTGCCGAGCATCATACGATTTATAGGGTTAACCAGCGCAACAACAACACCCCATCGTTCGTAAGAAGGAGCAGTTATGGTGAATCGCCGTATGTTTCGTCCGGGCTATTCGGACGTCAAAGAGCCTTCTCCACCCCGGACACCGCACAACGGACCAGCTCCGAGCAA
Organism: Candidatus Dormiibacterota bacterium; assembly: GCA_035602135.1. Lineage (GTDB taxonomy): Bacteria > Acidobacteriota > Terriglobia > Acidiferrales > UBA7541 > Acidiferrum. The sequence goes on along the minus strand of DATNMX010000118.1, from coordinate 150,106 downwards.
GAAGCCTGCTCCCCCTGAAATGACCCATGCCGAGAACTTTTACTGGGTCAAGCAGATGCAATCCCACACACCAATGGCTGTGGTGCTAGAGGGTGGTGAAGTGCTGCGCGGCACCGTCGAATGGTATGACCGCGACTGCATCAAGCTGACGCGTCAAGGCAGTCCTAACCTCCTCATCTTTAAACGCGTCATTAAGTATGTCTATAAAGATGGAGAAGACTCCGCCCAAGGCGGCGACGAGTAATAGCGCTAATCCTTGTGGATCGCGTGCCCGCTTGCTGCTCCAAAAGTGAGTAGCGCCTTCGCCGCTAGCGAGCCATTCTGATTCCAGATCGTGCACTCCGTCACCACAAAATTTCTGCCCGCCCGCAACACCCTTGCGTCTGCCTTTACCCGCCCGCCGGCGACCCGCTCCAGGAAGTTAATCTTTAGCTCGATGGTAGCCAGCTCCGAACCTTTTCGCACCACCGTATAGGCCGCAATCGCCCCGGTAGTATCGGCAAGCGCCGCCAGGATCCCGCCATGCACTACTCCGTGAAGCTGTTTGTGCCGCGAATGCACGTTCAATCTAAGAATCGCCCGGCCTCGCTCGACCCTTTGCACCTCGAATCCAAGAAGTTCGGTGGCGTTGCTTTCCTTCATCCGCTCTCGCACGAGCTTCGTGTACCGTTTCGATTGTAATGATTGTTTCCTGGTCATTCTTTCGAGCCTTCGCTTTTAGAGACCTAGCCATTCCTGGCCGAGCGCTTTCCCCTACCCGCCCAACAGACAATCGCCCTTCGCCAAGCATTCCATGCCGGGTTCCAGCGATGTCACGACTCGGCCTGCCTCTGCGTCTAATACAGGTGTTCTATAGATTCACAAACCACAACGTAGGTTGCGCGACTTTGGCATTCGAGCTGCGTGAGCGGCCCGGCATTCCGGAGCCAAGCGCCTCATAATGATAGGAAACGTCGGGAGGTCCTGCAATTGCACGCGAAAATCGCGGAATGATGTATCGTAGCGACTCGTTTCGCTACGGCAACCCAGGCAAAGGACCGGAAAGCTTGTCATGCGAATTGGCATAACGTGCTACCCCACTTACGGCGGTTCTGGCGTCGTGGCCACCGAACTTGGCATGGAACTTGCCGCGCGTGGCCATGAGATTCATTTCATCAGTTACGCCCCGCCCATCCGTATGGACCCCAATGACACGCACGTTCACTTTCATGAAGTGGAAGTTGCGTCCTACCCGCTGTTCGATCACCCTCCCTACACTTTGGCGCTTGCCACAAAAATGCTCGAAGTTTTCGAATCCGAATCGCTTGACCTGCTCCACGTCCACTACGCCATACCGCATTCCGTCAGCGCGATGCTCGCGCGCTCCATGGCCGCACCGCGGCGTCTACCATTTATCACCACGCTGCATGGCACGGACATTACGCTGGTCGGCAGTAATCGTAGCTATCTGCCCATCACGCGCTTCTCCATCGAACAGAGCGACGGCGTCACCGCCATCTCCCGCTACCTGCTCAATCAAACGCTCAAGGAATTCGACATAAAACGCCCCATCGAGGTCATCCCCAATTTTGTGAATTGCGACCTCTACACGCGCACTCCTAACGAAGCTCTGCGAGCGCAATGGGCATCCCACGGCGAACCCATCCTGATGCACCTTTCGAACTTCCGCCCGGTAAAACGCATCACCGACACCATCGAAATCTTCAGCCTGGTTCGCGCTAAAATGCCCGCTAAGCTGGTGCTCATCGGCGATGGTCCTGATCGTGGCGCTGCCGAATTCCTGGTGCGCAAGAATCGCCTGCAAAAAGATGTCCTGTTCCTCGGCAAGCAGGACCGTGTATACGAAAAACTCGCCGTCGCAGATCTCTTCCTACTTCCTTCGCAGCTTGAGTCTTTCGGTCTCGCCGCGCTGGAAGCTATGGCTTGCGAAGTTCCCGTAATTGCCACGAACGTTGGCGGACTTCCCGAAGTCGTGCAGCATGGCATCGATGGGTTTCTGGTGGAACCCGGCGACGTAAAGGAAGCAGCGCGCTACGCCATAGAGATATTGTCTCGAGCGGATCGCGGCCGTGAAATGGGCCGCATCGCTCGCTTCAACGCCAAGAAAAACTTCTGCGCCAACGACGTCATCCCGCAATACGAACGCTATTATCAGCGCGTCCTTGAATCCGCCACTGCCGCCCGCGCGTAGCAACTCTCCGGCTGGCATTCCTACCACCGCAGCGAACTCTCCCGCTCAACACTTTCCCGAATGTGATTGAGCACCCGCAAATGAATCCGATGAATAATGTAATCTGACCATAGATGCCAATACGCGGCAGGCCACATCGTATGCTGGTACCACGTCGAACCTTCCAGCCGCGTTCCGCCATTCGGCAGCGCCGTCAGCAAAAACTGCCCTTTTCGCGACACGAAATATCCATGCAAATGCGCTGGCGCAATGTGGCTATAGGGCGTTAATTCATTCAACGGCGCAGGATTCTCTGTAACGCCAAACTTCAACAGGCGCGGCTCGTCCCACACTTCGATCGGTTCCACAAACGCTCCCGTTGAGAAAATGCAGCGTCGTACCGCTCCCACGCCTTGCCCAGAAATTTCGGCACGAATCGGGTAGGCAAGGCCCGCCCGGAACAACATCTCCTTGGGCGGCACTATTTCTGCAAACGCTACTACTTTCTTCCACACCTGTGCCGGCGGCGCGTTCACCTCAATCGACGTGTGAACTACGAACATCAGCGGCTCCAGCGACGCTGCGCGCTCCATGCCATACATCGCCGGCACCACCAGCAGCACGATCGACAACCTCGCTGACGAATTCCTCGGCCGCCAATGATTCGCCTGAATGAAGTAACCTAACGAGCCGCCTAACGCCGCCAACAACAGCGCCAGCGGAGCCGCCATCAGAATGCAGATCACTCCTTCCACAGCCACAGCGATAAGCAGGACGCCAAGAAGCCCCACCGGCAGCAGCGACAATTGCACGCACGGCCACCAGTTACGCGGCGCGTGATAGCTGTACAGCAGCACAGAGAATAATCCCAGGCAGAAGGGCAGTCCCACGAAAAGACTCCACCCATATCCGCCCACCAACAACTTCGTTCCCAGCAAGACAAAAACTAGGCCAATTACTGACGTCAGCACGATGGACAACATCGCTGCCCCGACCGAATTGCGTGGAATAAACCCATCCAGGGGCCGCACACTTGGCCATGGCGCCGCCTCCCTGCTCTTCTCCACCTCGCAGGGTGGCAGTCCGCACAACGCAATAAAGAAAAGCACGTTCATCAACGGCACAAAAAACAAAACCGCCAGCCAAACCGGCTGGCCGGCATCCCGCAGTCGCCGCACCGTCATCGACACGCCAATCCAGATAAAGGGCATGGCGATGAGCAGCATCGTAGCCAGGAGACGCACTTCCGAACTCGTCAGATAGGTGATTCGGGCAGAGCCGCCTAGCGGCGCCCAATAGCTGAAGAACCGTAAGTCATAGCCAAACACATTCACGCTACGCTGGAAAAAGTAGCCGGCCACAACCTGCTCCACAATCTGCTTCACTGTAAAGCTAACAATCCCTACCAGAGCGTACGTCCTGCGCCCCACCCGCCCATCCCAGCGCCACAAGTCAGGAAATCGCAACGCCATCGTCGCCACCCGCCTTACGTACGCGGTGAACACTGCGCAGCACGCGCTTCCGCTCTACAACGCCGCCGCGCCGCTACCCCGCGATAGCCAGCTCGCAATATTTTCATCATCCCCGGAAACTTTGCCAGCCACACCAGCGGCCGGCTCCACCAGATCTCACGTGCCAACGCCACCGCCGCATCGGCGCCGCCGAATTGTGTACCGTCGCTTCGCAAATACCGCATTTCCCGTAGCAACTCATCGTCACGCAAACCGAGCATCCCTCCGACGCGCGAATCCTGCAAGCGCGCCAGTCCGATCCCGCGTCGCTGCAGGGTGGGGGCCAGCCCGCGCGCGATTCGCGTGCAAAACCGGCATTCCGCGTCAAAGAACAGCCAACTTCGCGCCTGCCGCCCTTTCCCGTCCGTAAATTCTGATGTCAGCGAAATCATAAGTAGTGATCCAGTCACACCAGGTTCTGCGGCTTTTCCGTTTTCTTACCCCGCCGCTTTCTTCTTTTCCGTGCCCAGCATGGTGACCACCTTGCCCCGCAACTTCACCATGCCTTTCATTGCGCCTGTCGGCATTTTCAAGACTTCCTCGAACAGTCCCGTCATGGTGGTCAGAAATTGCAACATGCTTTCCAGGCGCTCGCGTGTATACGCATCGCTCTGCGTATTTGATTTCAATTCCTGAACGCATTCCCCCAGCACCCGCAAAATAGGATCGATTTCCCTGCGCTTCCGTTCTTCAGACACGATGCGAAATATTTCCCACACATCCTTGATGGACTCAAAATGGTCCCGCCGGTCCCCCAGCACGTGTACTACGCGCACAATGCGCCAGCCTTGCAGTTCGCGGAGGCTGGTGCTGACGTTGGAACGCGCGACCGCAAGTGTGGTGGAAATCTCATCGGCCGGCAGCGGCTTGGGTGACAGGAAAAGCAGCGCGTGTACCTGCGCCACCGTGCGGTTGATTCCCCACCGCGTGCCCATTTCACCCCAATGCAGGATGAATTTCTGCGCCACCGGACTCAGCGTCGTTTTGGAAGTTTGTTCGCTCATTTCTGTTATTACAGAATATACAGTAAAAAACTGCCGCTGTCAATCCTTGAGAATCACTCTTAGTTTTCCACTGAAAATAAAGGATTTATGGCCGTCCTACCGTCTGCATCGTGGAAACCACTTCGGGAATGTCGATTCGAATCACCGTCCCCTGCCCCGGCCGGCTATCGATCGCTAAATGAAAATCGGTGCCGTATAGTACCCGCAACCGCTCGCGCACGTTACTTAATCCGATTCCTTCGACATACACGTGCGGCATCTTCTCTTCGGAAATGCCCACGCCGTTGTCTTCAATCTCTATGTGCAGTCGCCCGTCGCGGTTCGTGGTCCGCAACTGGATCCTTCCACCTTCCAGCTTTGGTGCCAAGCCATGTTTCAAGCAGTTCTCCACGATCGGTTGCAGCAGCATGCTCGGCACGAACGCCTCCAGCGTCTCGGCGTCCAGTTGCTTGATGATCTCCAGATTGTCGCGCCCAAACCGCGCAACTTCGATGTCCAGATAATTGTCGATAAACTCCAGCTCCTCGCGCAGCGGCACGAAAGTTTCATGCTTGCGTAGCAAACGGCGCAAAATATTGCTGAGTTTCAGCACCACCCCGCGCGCCGCGTCCGGGTCAAAGCGAATCAGGGCGGACACCGTGTTCAATGTATTGAATAAAAAGTGCGGGTTGATTTGGCTGGACAAAGCATCCATGCGCGCCTTGAGCAGCAATTGCTGGTGCTGCTCGAGGTTCATCTCAATACGTGTGTTGTTCCAAATCTTCAGGGGCGCAGCCACGGACATTAGCGTCGCGATTACCGTCAACCACAACCACCAGTCCCAGTGCGGATCGATCGCGAACAGCCATTTCGGCTTGGTTGCCGTCACCAACGTTACGCGGCCCAATTCCAATCCCACGCACGCGAGCAGCGGAAGCATTTCCCAGGACATCTGCACCCTGCGCACCAGTCGCACAAACGCTCTTGGAATATTCAGAAATGTGAATGGCCCGAAGTTCCACAGGTCTTCTTTATTAGGAATCGCCTGTCGGATCAATCCGCCGAGCAAACCCGCCGTCGCCGCCGCCGGCATTCCTAGCCATTCGTGACCCAGCAGCGCGGGAATGGTGATAATCGCGCCGCCGATCGGCCCCACGACGCGTCCGCCGAGCAAACCCATAAGAAACGCGCCTTCCAACGATAAGTCAGCGAAGCGATACGGGTACCCCAACACTTGCAACGCTACGCCCAGCATCAGTGGCGGCGTCATAAACAACATTAGTTTCAATTTCTGATCAGGGTCGCGTTCCTCGGTGAAGAGCACGCGGCGAAAAGTATTCCACCGCGCCAACAGCGCCGCGATCGACGACGCTACGCCCACCTTTAACAACAGGGTGAATAGCAAGTCCCGAACTGATGTATTGGCATCCATCATTTCACGCGCGCAACTTCGCTAACGCTAGCCAATCCCCCGCGGGATGTAAAGCGCATGTCGCAGATGTTTCCACCACTGCGCGGGTGTATCAACATTTCGCGCCCGCCCGCGCATCCAATCCGCAAGCTCATACTAAAATCTGTGCTGCGAGTCTCTGCTATTCGCGTCCCTGTTATACTGTCCAGTTCCTATGAGTACAAAATCTCGCCCGGGCAAGGCCGCAAAAAAGAATCGCACCAGTGTGCGAAGGGTTGCGCACGCCACGCTCCCCACGCGCTACGGACTTTTCACTATCCACGGTTTTGAGGGCCGCGGCCCGCACGAAGAAGCTGTCGCGCTCGTCCGCGGCAATTTAAAGAGTAAACCTGCCCCGCTGGTGCGCGTGCACTCGCAATGTCTCACGGGAGACGTCCTGGCTTCTTTGCGCTGCGATTGCCGCGCGCAACTCGAACTCTCCTTGCAACAAATCGGCCGAGCGCCTTCCGGAATCCTCATTTATCTTCCACAGGAAGGCCGCGGCATCGGCCTTATGAATAAGCTGCGCGCCTACCAGCTTCAGGATGGCGGCATGGACACCGTGGAAGCCAACGAGACGCTTGGGTTTGCCGCGGACTCGCGCGACTACGAATTTTCCGCCAGGATCCTCAAAGAATTGGGCGCCAATAAAATTCGCCTGCTTTCCAACAATCCGGAAAAAGTCCGCCAACTCGAAAAATTTGGCGTTCGCGTTGCAGAACGCTTACCTTGCCAGCCACGGATCGGGAAAAATTCTCGCGCTTACTTGAAAACCAAGAAATCCAAAATGGGTCACTTGCTGCAAGGAATCTGAAGCTGCATTTGTTTCGCAATCAATAGTCATCGCAATCGCAGCAAAATTCATCCGCCGCCGACAAAGTGCACGATCTCGTAGCGGTCGCCCGGTTCGATGCGCTGTTCTTTCCATTGCGCGCGCGGCAGAATATCCAGATTGCGCTCCACCGCGACGCGTCCCGTCTCGAGGCCCAGTTCGCGCAACAAATCCGCAACGGTCGTTCCCGGAGGCGCCGCGCGATTTTCACCGTTCACTACAATGGCGAGTGTTGTCTTCATTTATTTAGTTCGCTGGCGTCACGCGTGGCTTGGGGCGCAATTGAAAACGTAGCTGCCCGGTGATGGAACCGTGTGTAGCCTCAATAACTAACGCCGTCTCCGCGCCCGTCACCCGCGGCATCACAAATGCCAATTGCGCCTGGCCTTGCATGCCGCTCTCCGCGGAATAATCCTGAACTTCCGCAGCGCCCTCGACGCGCGCCGTCACGTGAGCTCCGAGAATGGCATTCCCATTGTTGTCGCGCACCGCGATGTGCAGCGTCGCATTTCTTCCGGAGAGCCAGCTTTTCGCGTTCATCAATTCCAATGTCAGCCTCGGTTGTACGGCTTCGACTGCAGGTTCTTTGGTATTTCCCGCGGCCATTGGCTGCGCGCTGCTCGGTGCGTCCATCCGGGCGGGCGGCGCGAGCGCTAAAGCGCCCGTACGAATGTCTTCGATGACGCGGCGGTGCTGTTCATCGAGGCGCAACTTCAGGATTGCTTCATTCTGCGGTTCGAGAGGCAGCAAATCGGAATACTTGCTGGTTCGCCGGTGCATGATGTGGCCAGCGGAATAAACGGTGGTATCGATCGTCGCAATGCTCGCGCCACGGTCCTCCGTTTGCACGTGATACGTGGTCTGGCCTACCTTAACATTAGTGTTATACCCAAACTGCATAGCCCCGCCTGTACCCGCTTGTAATTGGCCGCGAGACGCGCTCCGCCTCATCTCTAGCGCGCATCCGGCTGAAACTCTTGCCGCCCATTTGACCGACTGGCGGTGAGTCGCTATTATAACTCTTCGCGTATGACTGGTTCCGGTCTACATACTTACGCTCCGCTTCTCTTACACCTGCTCATCGCCGCGGCGCTTGCTGGCGCGTTGACCAGCGTTTCCGTGCTGGTGGGGTGGCGCCGCCCGAATCGCGCCAAACTGCAGCCTTACGAATGCGGCATGGAGCCCATTGGCGACGCCCGTGAGCCGTTTTCCGTCAGATTTTATCTGGTAGCGATGGTCTTTATTTTGTTCGACGTGGAAGCCATTTTCTTGTATCCCTGGGCCTATATTTTTCGCAGCCTGGGTTGGTATGGCTTCGCGGAGATGATGCTGTATATCGCCATCCTGTTGGTTGGTTACCTATATCTTTGGAAAAAGGGCGCGCTGGACTGGCATAAATAACCTGCGCTCAAGGGCTTTCAAACTGTGACGGAGTCTTCCAGCCAAAATACTAATGTTGTAGCCGGAGAGCTGCGTGCGTGGAATCCCAAAGCCGTCGGCGAAGTCATCGAATTTCGCGGCGAGACCACCATCGTGGTGCCGCGCGAATTGCTGCTTGCCGCCGCCCAGCGATGTCGCGACGAAGCGGCCTTGCAATACAACCTGCTAACCGACGCCACCTGCGTCGATCGCTTTCCTCAGGAACCTCGTTTTGAGTTGAACTACCACCTGGTTTCCATTCCACGCCGTGAAAAAATCCGTTTGAAAGTGCGCTTATCGGGCGACGACGCCGTCGTCGATTCCCTGGTGCCACTGTGGCCCGGCGCTAACTGGCTCGAACGCGAAATTTTTGATCTCTTTGGTATTCGCTTCTCTGGCCATCCGGATTTGCGGCGCATCCTGCTGCCCGAAGATTGGGAAGGATACCCGTTGCGCAGAGATTATCCCGTAGAGGGCTTTCGCGATATTCCGAGCGGCGGATCGTTGTACAGGAAAAGCTCACCATGACCGTCGTGGAAACCGCCATCGGCACAGCGAAAACCATGGTCCTCAACATGGGGCCACAGCATCCATCCACGCACGGCGTGCTGCGCATCTTGCTGGAGCTCGACGGGGAGACCGTGGTCAAAGCCACTCCGGACCTGGGCTATTTGCACACTGGCATCGAGAAGTCTTGCGAAGACAAAACGTATTCTCAAGCCATCACCCTGACCGACCGGATGGACTACCTCAATCCGCTCGGGAACAATCTGGTTTATTGCCTGGCTGTAGAAAAACTTCTAGGCCTCGAGATTCCTAAACGCGCGCAATACATCCGTGTGATGCTCGTCGAACTGCAGCGCATTTCTTCGCACCTCGTGTGGTTGGGCACGCACGCTATTGATCTTGGCGCCATGTCGGTCTTTCTTTATTGCTTCCGCGAGCGCGAAGAGATTCTTAAAATTTTTGAGTTGTTCTCCGGCCAGCGCATGATGACCAGCTACATTCGCATCGGCGGACTGGCCCTCGAGCCGCCCGCCGGCTGGCGCCAAGCCGTCGAGCGATTCCTGAAGATGATGCCCAGCCGCGTCGATGAATACGAATCGCTGCTCACCGAAAACCGCATCTGGATGGGCCGCACCAAGGATGTCGGCTACATCTCAGCCGAAGATGCCATCGCCCTGAGCATGACTGGGCCGACGATCCGCGCCGCGGGCATTGCATACGACAACCGCAAGTTTTTTCCTTATTCGAGCTACGAAGAATTCGAGTTTGACATCCCAACCCGTACGGACTCCGACTGTTTCGCGCGGTATATGATCCGCGTTGCCGAAATGCGCGAAAGCCTGAAGATCGTTCGTCAGGCCATGCAGAAAATTACGGATCAAGGTGCAATTCGTACGGATGCTCCTGGAATCGTTCCTCCGCAGCGCGAAAAAATGAAAACGGAGATGGAAGCGCTAATCTACCACTTCAAGATTTTCACCGAAGGATTTTCGCCCGCGCCTGGTGAAGCGTTTGTGACCGTGGAATCCCCGCGCGGCGAGCTGGGCTGCTTCATCGCCAGCGATGGTTCGCCCAAGCCATTGCGCGCGCACTTCCGATCACCGTCGTACATCAACCTGCAGGCCCTTCCAAAGCTGGTCGAGGGACAGTTGATTTCCGACGTCATCGCGTGCATCGGCACCATTGATATCGTCCTCGGAGAAGTGGACAGGTAAGGATTATGGAACTCTCACCCCAGCTGGCTGCGAAATTTGAAAAGCTGCAGAACGCGTACCCCGTAAGACGTAGCGCGCTGATTCCCATGTTGATGTACGCGCAGGATGAGTTCGGGTTCATCAGCGACGAGATGATCGCGGAGCTCGCCCGGCGCTTGGATCTAAGAATCGTCCAAGTGGAAGAAACGCTCGAGTATTACTCGATGCTGCATCGCCAGCCTGTCGGTAAGTATCACCTCCAGGTGTGTACCAATGTGGCCTGCATGCTGCGCGGAGGCAGTGAGCTCCTCGAGCGCGCCAAGAATCGCCTGGAGATCGGGCACAAAGAGACCACCAAGGACAGAGTTTTCTCCTTGGAAGAAGTCGAATGCATCGGAGCCTGCACGGGTGCGCCTGCCTTGCAGGTAAATTATGACTTCCACGAGAACGTAACGCCCCTGAAGTTCGATCGCATTATCGAAAGCCTTGATGCTGGTAAGCGGCCTGCTCCCGAAAAAGTGATTTCCGGGGCGCTGCACCCGCGCGAAGCAGGCGAAATTCCGCTGATCAGCAAGCGCTGGGGCGTTGCAGACTCCCATAAAATCGATGTTTACCTGCAACACGAGGGGTATCAAGCGCTGGACAAAGCCCTCCAGCAGATGACGCCAGAGTCCATCATCGACGAAGTGAGAAAGTCCAGTCTGCGAGGCCGTGGTGGCGCGGGCTTCCCGACTGGCATGAAGTGGTCCTTCGTTCCCAAGGATTCGCCCAAACCCAAATACGTGATCTGCAACGCCGACGAGTCCGAACCGGGAACCTGCAAAGACCGACCGCTCATGGAAATGGATCCACATCAGATGATCGAGGGCATGATCATCGCCGGCCGGGCGATCGGCTCGCATCAGGGATTCATTTATATCCGCGGCGAATACCGCTACGTTCTGGATATCGTGGAAGCCGCCATTTCGGAAGCCTACGCGCGCGGCTATCTGGGTAAGAATATTCGCGGCTCGGGCTTCGATTTCGACCTGCTGGCCCACACTGGCGCGGGCGCCTACGAATGCGGCGAAGAATCAGCGCTGATGGAATCATTGGAAGGAAAGCGCGGCTATCCGCGCATTAAGCCCCCGTTCCCTGCTGTCGTCGGCCTCTATGGCTGCCCCACCATCATCAATAACGTCGAAACGCTTAGCGCCGTGCCCGCGATTATTCGTGGCGGTGGCGAAGCCTATGCCAACCTGGGCACTCCCAAAAATGGAGGGACGCGCATGCTGTGCGTGGCCGGCCACGTCAATAAGCCGGGCATCTACGAAATTCCGCTCGGCATGAATATGAAAAAGTTCATCTATGAAATGGCCGGCGGCATTCCAGGCAACAAGAAACTCAAGGCGGTAATCCCCGGCGGTAGTTCGTGTCCACTGCTTACCGCCGAAGAAATCGACCTCCCCATGGACTATGACTCTGTCGCCAAAGCTGGTTCCATGCTGGGCTCCGGCGGAATGGTCGTGATGGACGAAGATACCTGCATGGTGGACATGGCGCGGCGCATCATGCACTTCTACGCGCACGAATCCTGCGGTTGGTGTATCCCCTGCCGCGAAGGCACCGCCTGGCTCCGCAAAATATTGGAGCGTTTCCATGCTGGCTTCGGCCGCAGCGAAGACATCGATATGATCGGCGAATTATCGAAAAACATGTTGGGACGCACCTTCTGCCCGCTCGGCGACGCGGCGGCGATGCCTACGATCAGTATCGTGCAGAAGTGGCGTAACGAATTTGAAGATCACTTGCGTGGGCGCTGTGCGTACAAATCCGCCGAAGCGCTCGCCGCTTCGCTCTAGGAATCCATGCCAGACCAGACTCAACAGAAGCTCGTAACGCTGAAAATCAACGACCGCGACGTCCACGTTCCACCGGGAACGCTCGTCATCGAAGCTGCGCGCCGCATCGCCACCGAAGTTCCATCCTTCTGCTACTATCCGGGACTTTCGCTGCAAGCTGCTTGCCGCATGTGCCTCGTAGAAGTCGAGAAGATGCCCAAGCTGCAGACCGCCTGCACTCTCGTGGCCACGGAAGGCATGATCGTGCGCACCGAAAGCGAACAGGTTCGTAGCGCGCGTAAGTACATGCTGGAATTTCTGCTGACGAACCATCCCCTCGATTGCCCGGTCTGCGATAAAGGCGGCGAGTGCGAGCTGCAAGACATGGTTTTCCGCTATGGCGCGGATTCCAGCCGCTTCGTCGAGGAAAAAATTCACCGTCCAGAGGAAAAGTGGTCGGAGTTGGTTTATTACGATGCCCCGCGCTGCATTCTTTGTTTTCGTTGTGTGCGTGTGTGCGATGAAGGCATGGACGTAAAAGCCCTCGGCGTAGGTATGCGTGGCGCAAACAGCGTGATCATTCCGAATCGCGAGGACCATCTCGAGTGCGAAGAATGCGGCATGTGCATCGATATTTGCCCGGTGGGTGCGCTCACCAGCGGGACCTATCGTTACAAGACGCGCCCCTGGGAAATGCAATACGTTCCGACAGTGTGCACGCACTGCTCCAACGGCTGCAAGACCACACTTAGCGTCCGCAATCACGTCATCATGCGCGCCAATAATCGCGACCTGTCCGGGATCAATAAGGATTTTCTTTGTGTGAAGGGACGCTTCGGCTTCGATTTCACGGAACATCGTGAACGCATCCGCCAGCCGATGGTGCTCAAGGGCGACAAGCTCCATCCCGTTTCCTGGGAAGAAGCCGCGCAGACCGCCGCCGCGAAACTCAAGGAAATTTATGACGCCCACGGTCCGGATTCCATCGGCTTCATCGGCTCGAATCGCACTTCCAACGAGGAGAACTATCTTTTCCAGCGTTTGGCCCGCGCGACTTTCGGCACCAATAACGTAGATCATCATCGCACCGCGGACTATACCGGCCTGATTACCGCACTTGGCGACCGGGCCGCCGATTCCCTGCTAACAATGGACGAGCTTTACAAATCGAAAGCGGTATTGCTGGTCGGCAACGATCCCACCAACCAGAATCCTCTGGCCGCGTGGCAAATTCGTTCCGGCATTCGCCATTTCGGAACAAAACTTTTCATCCTCAATGCAAAAGATATCAAGCTGAAGCGCAAGGCCACGCAATTCGTCAAAGTGGCTGCCGGCCAGGAACCTGCCGCTCTGCGTTGGCTGGCGCACGAGGAAGGCAGACTCGACACAGCGCTTACCGAGCAGCTTGTTCTGTTGAAGGCCAACCTGGAGGCGGAATCTGACGTGGCCATCGTGTTCGGCGCGGAGCTTTTTGGCGCGGCCATCGCGCAACTCGTCGCTTTTGGCTCAAAGCTCCCCGGTAAGACTCGCTACATGGCGCTGGGTGATTACGCGAATTCGCGTGGCGCCGCCGATATGGGCGTTCTTCCTGATCGGCTTCCAGGCTATGCCCATCTGGACCATGCAGGCTCTCACGAAACATTTGAAAAATTGTGGGGCGATGTTATTACTGCGAAAACTGGCCTAACCGCTCCGCAGATGGTGGACGCCGCGCGAGCCGGTGAGCTCAAAGCGCTTTATGTGGTGGGCGCTAACCCGTTCCAACACTTCGGAAAGCCAAACGCCGGGCGCGGTCTTCTCAATTTTCTTATCGTCCACGAAATGTTCCTTACGGAAACATCCAAGCACGCTGACATCGTTTTCCCTGCTGCTTCGGCCTACGAAAAAGACGGCAGCGTCACCAATACGGCCGGCGAGATTCAGCTCATTCACAAAGCCGCGGAACTGATGGGCCCGCGCACCGACTTCGACTTGTTGCGCATCCTGTCGCACCAATTGGAGAAGCTCGGCCTGGGCAAAGCTTTCCATTACAAGACGCCCGCGGCCGTGTTTGAAGAAATTCGCAAGGCAGTGCCGGGCTACAACGTTCCTCCCACCGGGTTGCTCTTAGGCGGCGCGGAACCTACACACGCCAAGTTCGCCAAAAACGGACATGCGCCGTACGACGTGCCGGTCGGCCTCATACGCTCCGCCAACGACACACTTTTCACCAGCGGTACTCTTGGACGCTTTTGCACCATGATGGAATCTCTGCCGGAGGCCGAAGCCACGCCGTGACCTCTTTTGTCTCCGCCCACGCCGAATTGCTTATCACCGTGGTGAAGATCGCTCTGTTACTTTTTATCGTTCTCACGGTGAACGCTTACCTCACTTGGTTTGAGCGCAAGGTTGTCGCGCACATGCAATCGCGCTGGGGTCCGCATCGCGTTGGGCCGCACGGGTTGCTGCAGCCGCTCGCCGACGGCCTGAAATTTCTTTTTAAGGAAGACCCCACGCCCTCCGGCGTGGACAAATTCGTGTACTTCCTTGCGCCGCTCCTGGCGCTCGCGCTCGCGCTTACCTCCATCGCGGTCATCCCCTTTGGTCCAGACCCCATTCGCGCTTGGGGACACGACATCTATCTCGGCATCGCAGACCTCAACATCGGCGTCCTCGCGCTATTTGCGATTACCGCGCTGGGTGTTTACGGAGTCGCGCTGGCAGGCTGGTCCTCCAACAGTAAGTATCCGCTTCTCGGTGGCCTGCGCAGTTCCGCCCAGATGATCAGCTATGAGTTGGCGCTAACCCTTTCCGTCGTCGGCGTGCTGCTGATAGCCGGCAGCTTCAACCTGAAGGAAATTATCGCCTCGCAAGCCAGCCCACGTTACGGAATCCTCGGTTGGCACATTTTCCCGCAGCTTATTGGATTCATCTGTTTTTTTATCGCCGCGGTAGCGGAAACCAATCGCGTGCCTTTCGATCTTCCCGAGGCGGAATCCGAACTCGTGGCGGGTTTTCATACCGAGTACGCCAGTTTCAAGTTCGCGATGTTCTTCATCGCCGAATACACCAGCATGATTACTGTCTCCTGCCTGTGCTCCATTTTATTTTTTGGCGGCTGGCTCTCCCCTTTTCCTGCCACTTGGACCTGGACGCACTATCTTCCCGCGGCGCTGCTGCTGCTTTCTGGCGCTTGGGTCATTTGGGATGGTGTGCGCTACGAAACGATCTTCGGCAAACTCATTCTACCCGTGATAGGCGCGGCGTTGTGCGGCATGGGCGCGCTCTTGCTCCTCTTCCCTGCCATCAACGATTTTATTCAGGCGCCTTTCTGGCTACTGTCCAAGATTTTTGTTTTCTTGTTTATATATGTGTGGATGCGCGGCACGCTGCCTCGCCTGCGTTATGACCAGCTCATGTCCTTCGGCTGGAAAATCCTGTTGCCCGTTTCTATCGCCAATGTGATCTTCACCAGCTTCGCGATCCTGAAATGGGGTACGCGATGACGCCGCAGCTCGTCGTCTTTTTTGTTCTCGCCACACTCGCCGTGTTGGGTTCGGCAAGCCTCATCTTTCAGAAGCACCCCATCCACAGCGCGCTCTCCCTGATCGTCGTGATGGTCGCGCTAGCCGGGCTCTACTTGCTGATGGGCGCCGAATTTGTCGCTGCGGTACAAATCATCGTGTATGGCGGGGCCATCATGGTGCTCTTCGTCTTCGTCATCATGCTTCTAAACGCAGGCGTGGAAGAACACACCAACATCTCCAAGCTCGCTGGTTTTCCCGGCTTATTGCTGGTCGTAGCGTTGACCGGATTCGTCGCAGCCACCATCGCACGCACCACTTCCACCGTGCAAACCGCTTCGCAAACCGGAATGATTTCTTCCACCAAAGACTTGTCCAGCATGCTCTTTAGAGACTTTGTCTATCCCTTCGAACTCACCTCTTTTCTTATCCTGGTGGCCATCATGGGCGCGCTGGTTCTCGCGCAGCGGGAGAAATAGCATGGTCCCCACAAATTACTACGTCATCCTCAGCGCCATCCTGTTTGGTCTTGGCGTTTTTGCTTTTGTTTTCAAGCGCAACATCATCGTTATTTTTATGTCCATCGAGCTGATGCTCAATGCCGTCAATCTCGCTTTCGTCGCGTTCAGCCAGGCCAGCGGCAAACTCGACGGACAGGTCTTCGTTCTCTTCGTTATCGTCGTTGCCGCGGCCGAAGCGGCCGTAGGCCTCGGAATCATCATTCTTATTGCGCGCAACCGGCAGTCGCTCAACGTCGAGCGCGTGGACCTACTCAAACTCTAATGCCCATACTCGAACATCTTTGGATCATCCCGCTGCTACCGCTTCTGGGCGCGGCCATCAACGGCCTGTTCGGCTCCACGTGGACCAATAGAATCATAAATTTTGTGGCTATCGGGTCCACCGGTCTTTCTTTTTTTGCCACTCTGGAAGCCGTGCGCGAATTCTTGCAACTCTCTCCAGCGCAGATCCCGTGGGTGCAACAATATTTCGACTGGATCATCGCCGGTAAATTCCGCGCAGGTTTCGATCTACAAGTCGATCAGCTCACCATCGTCATGCTTCTCGTCGTCACCGGCGTGGGCTGGCTCATCCACATTTATTCCACCGGCTACATGGCACATGAGGGCGGCTACTACCGTTTCTTCTCCTACCTGAACCTCTTCATGTTTTTTATGCTCATCCTGGTCCTCGCCGCGAACTACGTGCTGCTCTTCGTTGGCTGGGAAGGCGTCGGTCTCGCCAGCTATCTCCTGATCGGCTTTTATTTCTTGCGTAAATCCGCCGCGGATGCCGGTAAAAAAGCCTTCATCGTCAATCGCATTGGCGACTTCGGCTTCATGTTGGGAATGTTTTTGTTGTTTCGCACGTTCGGCACGCTCGATTTCGTGTCGCTTTTCTCGCAAGCCGCGCCGTGGCCCCCGGACGACATAGGCCACCTGGGCACGCTCACCATTGCTTGCTTGTTGCTGTTCATGGGAGCGGCCGGTAAGTCAGCGCAGTTGCCGCTCTACGTTTGGCTCCCCGATGCCATGGAAGGCCCCACGCCGGTGAGCGCTCTGATTCACGCCGCAACCATGGTCACCGCAGGCGTTTACGTTGTCGCCCGTTCGCACGTTTTATTTACTCATGCGCCGACCGCCATGCTCGTCGTCGCCATCGTCGGCTGCGCCACCGCGCTATTCGCCGCCACCATTGGCCTCGTGCAGACCGACATAAAAAAAATTCTCGCCTACTCCACCGTCAGCCAACTCGGCTATATGTTTTTGGCCTGCGGCGTCGGCGCATTTTCTGCCGGCATCTTCCATCTCATGACGCACGCTTTCTTCAAAGCCTTGCTCTTCCTCGCGGCAGGCAGCGTCATTCACGCTATGGGCGGCGAGCAGGACGTCCTGCACATGGGTGGCCTCGGCAAAAAGATTCGCTGGACCTACGGAACCATGCTGATCGCTACGCTCGCCATTGCGGGCCTTCCCCCGTTGGCAGGTTTCTTCAGCAAAGACTCCATTCTCTTGAGCGCTTTCCAAAGTGAAATCGGCGACGCCAGCGTTGGCCGCATACTCTACGCTTTCGGCCTGCTGACCGCTCTCCTCACCTCGTTCTACATGTTCCGGCTGATCTTCTTAACCTTTTTGGGCGAGCAACGCTATGACGAGCATCACGTCCACGTGCACGAATCGCCGAAGAGCATGCTGATTCCTCTCGTGATTCTAGCCATACTATCTATCGTTGGCGGCTGGCTCGCCGCGCCCGCATACTGGGGTGGCCCCGATTATTTCGAAGCTTTCCTCAATCCTGTCTTTCGTCCTGCCGGCGTCCCTGAAATGGAAATGGTGGCCCATGGTTCGGAGTCCGCCGCTCATTCGCTCGAAATTACGCTCGCTGCCGTGGCGGTTTTCGCCGCGCTCGTCGGTCTCTTGGCGGCTTTCTGGCTATACCTGAAGCAACCCGGTAAAGCCGAGCGCATCGCCAAATCGCTCGATGGCATTTATACGACCGTTTTCAATAAATATTACGTCGATGAACTGTACGCGGCCGTAATCGTCGGGCCGCTTCTCTGGATTTCCACCAACATCCTCTGGAAAACGGCTGATGTCGCGCTCATCGATGGCACCGTCAACGGCATCGCTGACGGAACGACCGCCATCGGCGATGGTGTGCGCCACACGCAATCCGGCAACACCCGCAGTTACGCCGTATGGGTTGTTATTGGCGCCGTCGTGATCATGGCCGTGATCTTCTGGCCATTGTGGAAACCCCCGATTGAGGCGGTGCGCTGATGTTGCCCGGCGGACATCTGCTCTCCGTGCTGATTTTCTTCCCGGCCATCGGAGCACTCGCTCTGTTGCTCCTGCGCGGCGATGATCACGTCTATATTCGGGGGATTGCGCTGATCGTATCCATCGCCGAATTTCTGTTTTCTCTCCTGCTGCTGCGGGGCGTGCCGATCACTTCCGCCGACTATCGCCTGGTGGAAAACGCCGCCTGGATCACTTCGCCGCCCATTCACTACCATCTCGGCGTCGACGGCATCAGCATGTTTCTCGTGATCCTCACCACCTTCCTCACGCCCCTTTCTGTCCTGGCATCTTGGACCAGCATTCATCACCGCGTAAAAGAATTCTTTGTGATGCTTCTGATGCTGGAGGTAGGAGTCATCGGCGTCTTTTTCGCGCTCGATTTATTTCTCTTTTTCCTTTTCTGGGAAGTGATGCTCATCCCCATGGCCTTCCTCATCGGCATTTGGGGACATGAGCGCCGTGTCTACGCCGCTGTTAAGTTTGTTTTGTATACCATGTCGGGCTCCATCCTGATGCTCGTGGGCATCATCAGGCTTTACATCGCCACCGGCTCCTTCGACCTGCCGATCATCCAGAATATGTTGCAGTCGGGCGCGCTGCCCCTCGCACCCGGCACGGAAATGCTGCTCTTTTTGGCCTTCTTCGTGGCCTTTGCCATCAAAGTGCCGCTTTTCCCGTTGCACACCTGGCTGCCAGACGCTCACGTGGAAGCTCCTACGGCCGGTTCCGTCATGCTTGCGGGTGTGCTCTTGAAGATGGGCACCTACGGCATGATTCGTTTCTGCCTTCCATTATTCCCGCTGGCTTCGCATCGCGCGGCTCCATGGGTAGCGGTCCTCGCCATCATCGGAATCATTTATGGCGCGCTCGTCGCTCTCGTTCAGCCAAACTTGAAAAAACTCGTCGCCTATTCCTCGGTGAGTCACTTGGGTTTTGTGGTTCTCGGTATTTTCGCGTTTCGCAACATCTCCATGCAGGGCGCCGTTTACCAGATGCTGGCTCACGGAATCTCCACCGGCGCCTTATTCTTGCTTGTCGGCATGCTTTACGACCGCCGTCATACGTTCGAAATCTCCGAATACGGCGGCCTCGCCACGCCGATGCCCAAGCTCGCGGCTTTTTTTCTATTCGTAGCTTTGTCGTCCCTAGGTCTGCCGATGCTCAATGGATTCGTTGGCGAGTTTCTAGTGCTCCTCGGCACCTATCAAGCGCACTGGCAGTGGGCCTCCTGGGCTGCACTGGGAGTGATTCTCAGCGCGGGCTATTTGTTGTGGTCTTACCAACGTGTATTCTTTGGCGAAATCACCAGCGAAAAGAATCGCACACTGCCGGACGCCTCACTTCGCGAACGGACGATTCTCGTTACCGTGGCCGTCGTAACGCTGTGGATGGGCATCGCATCACCCTTCATAACCAGGCGAACAGCTGCCGCGTCGCAAACCGTCATCGATCAGGTCGAACCACGCCGTCCCTACGAAGCGGCCTTGCCCGCGCCAAAATTGTTGCCGCCAACAGATACAACCGGCGCCGCAGCTCAAGCTTCATTCGAAAGGCTGGCCACTCGCTAAATGTTTCCCACCAACCCCACCAACCTGGATATGCTTGCCGTTCTTCCAGAACTTCTGTGGTGCGGCTTCGGCGTGTTATTGATGCTGCTGCAGCCCTTCGTTAGCAATCGCCATTTTTTTACGTTCCTCGCCTTGGTCGGAACCTCCATGGGTGCCGCCGCTGCCGTTATTCCCGCGGCACACGCTGGCCCAGCCTTTGGCGGTCTCGTTCAGGCAGATGCCTTTGCCCTGTTTTTCCGCCTGCTCGTGGGGCTCGTTGGCTTTCTTGTGGTCCTCGCTGCCGGGCCTTACCTTCAGCGCGAGCGCCTTCCCTTCCCGGAGTTTTACGCTTTGTTGCTGTTCGCCACCGCTGGCATGGGCGTCTTGGCGTCCGCGCAGGAGCTTCTCACCGCTTTCATCGGCCTGGAACTAAGCTCCATCTCCAGTTACATTTTGGCTGGTTATCGCCGCGATTCGCTCAAGTCCAGCGAATCCTCGATGAAGTATTTCCTTCTGGGTTCCTTCGCCACTGCCTTCTTCCTTTATGGCATCGCGCTCGTCTACGGCGCCGCCGGCACGACCAATCTTGGCCGCATGAGCGCCGTTGATCCCGGCAGTGCGCTCCTTAAACTCGGCCTCGCCATGATTCTCATCGGCCTCGGCTTCAAAGTCGCTGCCGCCCCCTTCCAGATCTGGACTCCCGACGTCTACGAGGGCGCCCCCACGCCCGTCACCGCGCTCTTCTCTGCTGGTCCGAAGGCCGCCGCATTCGCTTTGCTCTTGCGCATTTTCGCCATTGTTCCAGCGGCCACCCATCTATGGTTCTGGGCATTCTGGGTTCTCGCGGTTCTCACCATGTTCGCGGGAAATCTGGGCGCTCTGTTGCAAACGAACGTCAAGCGTTTGCTGGCTTACAGTTCGATCGCCCACGCGGGTTACGTTCTGGTCGCTTTTGCAGCCGTTACTTTTCTCGCCGGCAATTCAGAAGTGGGCGCATCTGCGGCCTATGCCGCGATTCTCTTTTATTTGCTGGGCTACGCGCTGGTAAAAATTGGCGCCTTCACTATCGTTTCGCAGCTCGGCGGCCTCGCGGAGAAAAACCTCTCGCTTGACGATTACGCCGGTCTCGCGCAGCGCCAACCCGTTGTTGCCGCCGCGCTAAGCCTGTTCTTGCTTTCGCTCCTCGGACTCCCCGTTACCGCCGGCTTCTTTGGCAAGTTCTATATCTTCAAAGCCGCCGTGAACTCTCATCTGCTGTGGCTCGCCGTGCTCATGGCCATCAACAGTGTCATCGGCGCCTATTACTACCTTCGGGTCATCGTGGTCATGTACATGCGCGATCCCAGCACGGAAATTTCCTCCGCGCCCCCTGCGCGCTTCCCTCTTACCGTCAAATTGGTCCTCGCCATCACTGTCGCTGCCACCGTCTACCTCGGCCTCTTCCCCAATCACATCCTTAATTTCATCCTTCAGCCCAATCTCCTTAACCACTAATCTTTCAACTCCCTGCTTTTATCTTATTAACTTAAGCTCCGTCGCTATTTAGGGGTTGGGTGCCAGCTTGTGGTTTTCTGGATGTCGGTAAGTTTAAAGTCCTTTAGAATGCGCACTTACAAAAAATGAGGGGGTGGAGGTCGGGACAGCGGATTCTTGCAAAAAAAGCCCGGAGGTTTTCGCCTCCGGGCTCTATCGTCACAACCGTAATGAATTGTCTTAACTCAATTTCAAATAGAGAAGGAATCCCAACGCAAACGTAAATAGTGTCAGCGTCTCTACGAATACCAAACCCAAAATCATCGCCGCCCGGACGCCGCCGGCCGCTCCCGGATTTCTCGCGATGCCTTCGCAAGCTGCCGCTGCGATACGGCCCTGTCCCAACCCTCCGCCGAACGCTGCGACCGCAACGCCGAAGCCTACGGCGAGCACCAGGGTGGTCGTGTTTATGGGTGTTTTCTCCGGCGCTCCTTGCTGCGCGAAGGCAGCCGGAGCCACCAGCATCACTGCGAACAGCACCATCAAAACCACTGCTGCTTTCTTCATCACTTCCTCCTCATGAATTGCCGCCAGGAGGTGGTTCCCGGACACCGTGCAGCCGGGCTCACGCTGAAGCGGCTAACAAAGTCTAATGCTCGTCCGCCGTTGCCAGGCCGATATATACAGCCGGCAGGATCGTGAACACGTAGGTCTGAACTACGGAAACAAAAATATGTAGCGCTACAAATGCTAGCGGAAAAAGTGCAGGAAAAATTCCCAGGAGTACGCCGAGCACCGGAGACTTTTCCCAGCCCCAGATCGCTGGCCCGGCGAAAAGTCCGAGAAACAGAACATAAATCATGTCGCTGGCAAAAATGTTCGCCCACAGTCGCACCGTTAGCGACAGCAAGCGCGCTGTCGTGCTCAGCAGCTCGACAGGAAAGATAAGCGGGGAGAGCCACGCCACCGGCCCGGCAAACTGCTTCAAGTAGCCCAGCGGTCCGTGGTGACTGATGCCCTGCCAATTGAAATACAAAAACGTTATAACCGCGCATGCCAGTGGAACCGTCGCGTTGGCCGTCGGCGAGCTGAGGAAAGGAAAAACACCAAAAAGATTCGCCAGCAGGATAAAGAGGGAGACCGAACCCACCATGGCAATGTATCGGCGCCAATCGTGGCCCGCGTTTTCTTCTAAAATGTCGTTGATCCCGAATCCCAGAGGATTCGTAAGCAAAAATTCTGCCACCTGCTGCGACGCGCCCGGTCGGTCCACCGACAATCGCGACTTCACCCACAGCCCTAAGAGCGTGCCCACTACCAATACGAGCATCGCCATCACTACATGCTCGGGAATGGGGGTAGCAGGATTACTCGGCCGAATATGCAAGGCCGAAAGCAGCGAAAGCGCGAAACGCCCGAAGTAGTGATTTACAAGCTGAGTAATGCCACTGACATGTTGTTCCATTTTTTCTGTGTCCCTGACCGGCTCGCCGCTCCCTGTTCCGCCTTATTTCGCGCTATTGCGCCCTGCTTCGTCTTACTCTGTAGGGCGCCACACTTCGTACACACTAGCCGCAATCGTCGCGGCCGCTAGCGCACACAAACCCACAACCATGCCGGCAAGGGGAACTCTCAGAACTTTAAAAATAACATACACAA
Organism: Candidatus Dormiibacterota bacterium; assembly: GCA_035602135.1. GTDB lineage: Bacteria > Acidobacteriota > Terriglobia > Acidiferrales > UBA7541 > Acidiferrum. The sequence continues at coordinate 127,238 of DATNMX010000118.1, read as the reverse complement.
GTAGGGCTATCAAGGCGTAGCGGAATAGCGCCCGGAAATAGGTCCCCACCGGCACGCGCGGCCGTGCTGCGGCCGCTTGCGCCCTGGATGCGGCCACGAGCGCGTCCAGGCCCTGCCGTAGCCAGCGAAAATTCAGCCACGCCAGCACTCCACCAATGGCCAAGCCTGCGCCCCATAACGGATCGCGCAGCAATCCCACCAGGAGTCCCGCCCCTAGCCCAAACAGCAGCGTCAGCCACGAAATGCGGCGCTCCGTGGCCGCGCTTGGCTTAAATTCAACTCGCCTTCGATCCATCGTCGCTTCCAGGCATGCGCCTCAGCACGTCCCGCACACCAGCGAAGAATCCCAGGCCGCCCAGCATCAGTAGGAAGATTGGCTTCGTGTGCAGCCAAAGATCGAGGAAATAACCGAAGAGCCCGCCCACCACGACGGCCCCCACGATTACGAAAGGAAGCTCCATGGCCGTGGCGAACTGGCGAGAAGCCTGCTTGGCCTTCTCAGCTACGGGCGTGTTTGATTCGGGACTGTCCGGCTTATTGTCCAAAGGCATAGCGCACTAGTCGCGTGAACGGTTCAGGATACAACCCGGCTGCAAGCGTTACAAACACCGCGACTCCCATGGCCACGGCTTCCGCGCTGCTCATCACGAGCGGCAGCGTATCACTGGCCGGCTTCTTCCAGGCATGCACCACGAGGCGGGTGTAGTAGTACAGGCCCGGAAGGATAGACAGCACCGCGAGCACCGCGAGCACGGGATGCTTACTCTCCATCAGCGCCCGAAAAATATAATACTTGCCCAGAAAGCCCGCGGATGGCGGAATTCCCGCCAGCGAAAGCATGAAAATCAATAGCAGCACCGCCGCCGTGGGGCTTCGCTGATACAAACCATCCAGATCCGTCAGGCGGTCGCCGATCAGTTCCTTCTGCCGCAAAACGATGACCACGGTAAATGCTCCGACGGTCATGAAGACATACGCGAACAAATGGTATGCGATCCCAAGGAAGCCAGCTTGATTCCAAGCTACAAAGCCCAGCAGCATGTACCCGATATGCACGATGGAGGAGTACGCGAGAAGGCGTTTCAAATTCGTTTGCCTCAGGGCCGCGAAATTTCCCCACGTTAACGACGCAAGCGCCACACCCACTACCAGATAGATCCACGTTTCCTGCGAAGGTCCGAACACAATGACAAATAGTCGAAGCAGCACTGCAAACGCCGCCGTCTTCGATGCCGCGCTAACGTACAAACTAATTGGGGTCGGCGCGCCCTCATACACGTCCGGTGACCACTGATGAAATGGCACGGCCGCGACCTTGAAAAAAAGTCCGATGGCAATCAGAACGAAGGCCAACATGGGCAAGGCCTGCAGCATCCACGGATCGAAATGTAATGCCGCTGGCATGCGTGTTTGCAACATCTGGCGAATCTGCTCTCCCGCGGGGCCCGGCTCGTGGCTCAGCACCACAGCCCGGATCAGATTGTTGCGCTGGGCGAGCGCAGCAGCGATGCCGCCGATACTCGTGGTGCCGCTTAGTCCGTAAAGCAGCGAAAAACCATACGCAAGAATCCCGGAGCTGAACCCTCCCAGCAGCACATATTTCAGTGCGGCTTTATTGGAATACTTGGAGCGTCGCAAGAATCCGGTAAGCACATGAAAACTCAGCGCCATCGTCTCCAGCCCAAGAAATTCGACCATAAGGTCGATTCCCGACACCATAAACATCATTCCGACGCAAGCGAACAGCAACAGCGCGTAATACTCGCCGTGTTGCTCGTCTTCGATATCCAGATATTTCACGGAAAGGACAGTGACCAGAGCCGTTGCCAGGAGGAAAATGGCCCCGAAGACAAGAAAAAATGGATCGATGAGAACAGTCTCGTGAAAAGCAGGCAGGTCGCCTCTGGCTGCGATCTGCCCGCGCAGGATCCACAGCGTAAGGCCACTGAAAGCGGTTCCCGTTAGCGCCAGGACAGCATTCCAATATTTTTCTTTTTCGCTCATCCAGAAATCGAGCAACAGTATTCCCAGCGCGAATAAAACCAACTCTATTTCGGGCAAGATGACGGCGCCATCCGCTTGCAGAAATTGCCGAATCACGGCGATAGGAGAGGTAATCATTCTAAATATTATTTATTTTCCTAGAATGCTCGAGCGAATTGTCGCGAGCTTTAGTCTGTGCGCAGTACTTTTGGGCACGGCCTTGGCAAAAGAAAGCTTCTCGCGTGATTCTATAATGGAGCCTCGCGTGATTATAATTTGCTGCAGAAACAATTATTTTCACCACTTCAGCAAATCCGTTTCATCCGCGAACAAAGAGTCGGGATGGCGAAAGAATGCAATCATAATTGCCAAGCCCACTACAGCCTCCGCGGCGGCATCCGCAATAATAAATAGAGCAAAGACTTGGCCTGCCGCATCTCCAAACAGTCTGGAAAAAGCGACCAGATTTATATTCACGGCATTCAGGATGAGCTCAATGGACATCAGCACGATGATCACGTTGCGTCGCATTACGACGCCAATCACGCCGATAAGAAACAACGCGAAACTCAGGAAGAAATAGTGGGCAATGGAAAGCATACCGGGTTACATCTTTTTCTTCGTCAGTGCGACCGCGCCAATCATAGCCACGAGAAGCATTACGGAGACAATTTCAAAAGACAGTAAATAGGGCCCGAACAAACTCTTGGCTACTTCTTGCGTAGTGGGCGGAACTCTTTCCGGCGCTACAGACACAAATACCGGCAATCCTTGCGAAGGTATTTTCCTGAGCGACCAGATTATTAGGGCGAGCTGCGCAACTAACACCACGCACACCATCAATGCTACCCACTTCTGCCGCGCGAATTTCATTTGCTGCATCGCGACGTTGAGATTCACACACATGATTACGAAGACGAACAACACCATAATCCCGCTGACATACAAAATGATTTGCACGATAAATAGAAACCCGGCGTGCAGTTGCAGGAAAATACCAGCGGTGGCCAACAAAGTGGTTATGAGACACACAGCGCCATGCCAAGCATTGCGCCGCGTTACCATCAACGCAGCAGTAACCACCGCGATTACTGCAAAAATATAAAATACAACGCTATCCGGCATAAGAATCCGCTGTAATCACGGCGTCAGGCGCGCCGATGGCAATCGCTATTCAGGCCCACTGCAGTGGCCGTGTCTACGAAGCCAGGTGTAACCCACGAACAAAATGCCTAGAGAGATGACCATCCAGATCAGCGCAAAAACTGCCATATGCGCGGCGACCCATCCGCGAAACGAAATGGCCCACGGGATCAGGAACATCATTTGCACTTCGAAAATCACGAAAAGCGTCGCGAATATAAAAAAGCGCACGGAGTATTTGCCGGGCGCACCGTCTTCAGGCGGAATCCCGCTTTCATGCGGATAGAGCTTGGCGCCCAACACAGTCAATGCCGGACGCTTAGACCTAGCAACGAGCAAGGCCACCACGGGAAACGCGGTCACCAACAGCGCATAGAGCAGAAGCGGAATGGATGCGCGGTGCATTAACTTTTATTTCTCAAACAGGAGTTCGCCAGCGCGCTGCGTGGCCTTCACCACGGCTTTGATCAAGGTCACGCGCAGCTTGCCTTCCTCTAATTCCATAATTCCGTCGATGGTGCAGCCAGCGGGCGTGGTCACGGCGTCTTTTAGGAGCGCTGGATGATCGCCCGTCTCGAGCACTACGCTCGCCGCACCCTTCATGGTTTGCGCCGCAAGCAGCGTGGCCACATCGCGAGGCAACCCAACCTTCACTCCGGCTTCGGCCAGCGATTCGAGGATGATATAGGCAAAGGCGGGGCCGCTTGCAGAGAGCCCGGTGACCGCGTCCATATTCTTTTCGTCGACTACAACGGTGCGCCCGACGGCATCGAACATCGAGCGCGCCACCTCAGTGTGTTCCGCGGTGGCACTCGCGCCGCGGCAAATGCCCGCCATGCCACAACCCACGGTGGAGCAGGTATTGGGCATAACCCGTACCACCGGTACTTTGCCGCCGAGATGCTGCTCGATGTAGTTCGTGGGCACGGAGGCCGCGACAGAAATGATAAGAGTTTTTTCGGTCAGCTCGGGCGCAATGTCCGTTAAAACTTCTCCGACCACCTGAGGTTTCACGGCGAGGAGCACGATGTCCGCGCCGCGCACGGCCTTGCGGTTTTCGGTTGTCGCGTTGATGCCTAGCTCTTCGGCGAGCTTCGACGCTTTCTCCGGGTGTTTCACCGTAGCGGTCACATGTTTCGGCGTAAATAATCCTTGCTTCAGATAGGCGCGCAGCAAGATTCCGCCGAGCTTGCCGGTTCCGAGGACAGCCAATTTTTTGTCTGTTAGTTTTTGTGCCATGATTTTAGCGAAGAGCACTCCGCAATGTCGGATGATATTGTTGACGCGATCTCTCCAGCGGTCAACCTAAGAATGGTATAGAGGCAGGAACGCAGTGCTAATCGTGGCGGGCGCCATGCAACACATGCACGGCGTGGGGCAGCAGATGCGCGACTGTTTCGAGGGACTCCACGGCACCTTTGGGACTGCCGGGCAAATTTACGATGATGGTTTTGTTTCGAACGGCGGCAACGCCGCGCGACAATACGGCGGTGGGTGTTTTCTCCAAGCCTTTTCGGCGCATTTCTTCGCCAAAACCGGGGACAATGCGATCAGCAACGGCCAGCGTCGCTTCCGGCGTATTGTCGCGGGGGCCGATGCCTGTTCCTCCAGTGGTCAAAAGAACGTCAACGCGCGCCGAATCGGCGATGGCGCGAAGTTGTTCGCGAATACCGGCGATTTCATCCGGCAATCGCAGGACGGTGGTGACTTCCCAGCCCAAGCCCCGGCAAAAAGCCACCAAGGCAGGGCCGGAGGAATCCTCCCGCTCACCCTTGGCGACAGAATCGCTAATTGTAATCACCGCGACTCGCATGAGAGGGGTCGCAAAAACGATTGCAAAATCTACTTTGTTTCGACCGCAGCGCCACTGTTGGCTTCATCCAGCAGGCGCATCGCTTCCATCAGCAGGCCGGTAGTGGTGCGGGTCGTAGTAGTGCGCGTAGAGGCGTTCGCGGCGTTGAAATCAATTTCGAAGTCGCCGGCGGTCCAAAAAATGACTTTAAAAACAGCATCGTCGCCTTCGACGCCGCCACTCTGCGCATCGCGGCATTGTCCATTGGCAAAATAAAGCTCGCCGTGCTCTCCCTCTTTGCGCACCACCAGGCGACACGACTTTTGCCCCATTTCGAGGGATTGCATCAGGTCCGTCATGCTCATTTCTTCCAGGCGCCCCTGAATTACGCCAGGTCGTGAGGCCTTTTTCTGGAGCTTCTCGAGGTGCAGACGGTCGACAACTTTCTTCGTAATGCGGACGAGATCCCTGGCCAAAAACGGCTTGATAATAAAATCTTCCACGCCGTCCACCAAAGGCCGGAGACGCTCTTCAATATCGGCGCGGCTGGCCATAAACAAGAATGGGATGTGTTTGGTGGCCTGGCGCCCGCGCAATTTTTCAAACAGCTGACGGCCATCCATGCCGGGCATCTTATAGTCGCATAGGATCACGTCCGGCGGATTGTCGATGGCTCGCAACAAGGCGTCGCCACCGTCGGTAGCAAGGATTACTTCGCAGACCGGCTCCAAACTCTTCATGACGAGATCCCGCACCAACGGGTTATCGTCCGCCAGGAGCAAGGTGATACTTTTGGTGGGCGTGACGTTCATCTTGCAGCCTGCTTGATAAAACAGAAATTATTGTTGGTGCAGCAAATAAATTTGCTGAAAAGCGTCATCGGCCACGGCTCCGGGACGAAGATTTTCGGCGAGATGGCTGCGGGACGACATCGCGGCGATAATCGCCGCTTTTGCCGCCAGTTTTCGCGAGGAGCACAACATCGGTAATTTCCATGCTTTTGTCGAGGGCTTTACACATGTCGTAAACCGTAAGGGCGGCGGCGGCAACGGCGACCAGGGCTTCCATCTCCACGCCAGTTTGCGCGGCTGTCGTCACGGTGGATTGAAGTTCAACGCCATTCTGGCATAGGCGAGCAATCACATCAATGTGCGTCAGCGGCAGCGGATGACAAAGAGGTATCCACTCGGCGGTTCGCTTCGCTGCCGCGATGCCGGCGATGCGCGCTATCTCCAGCGGATTGCCCTTGGGGTTGCGCAGGCGTTTAACCTCGCGCACCACTTGCGGCTTCATCTTCACAAATCCCCGGGCCACGGCGGTACGTGTCGTTACGTTTTTCGCTGACACGTCCACCATCTTTACTTCGCCCTTTTTTCCATAGTGCGAAAGCGTCTTCATGTTTATCCGTGCCCTAGAGCATATCCTTTCGCATCAGCACGGGTACCCGCTCGCCAGCGGCAATGTTCTCAATCTCCGAGCCCACCACCAAAAAACAATTCGCTTTGGCCATCGCCAGGGTATCTCCGGACCCTTGCCATCGCAACGCTTTCACATACGGCGTCCCGTGCCGCCATTCGACGAGCGCGGGCAAAAAATGGGTCATGCCGGGCTTTTCCTTCACGCCCTGCGCCAATCGCGCTTCCACCAGGGGCAAGGGTCGCGCCTGTGCGCCACTCAACAAATCAATTGCTGGCACGACAAACAATTCGAACGTCACCATGGTGGACAGCGGATTCCCCGGCAACCCAAACACGGGCTTACCGCGGCACATCCCAAAGACCGCGGGCTTACCCGGCCGGATGGCTACCGCCGCAAAATGAAACTCCGCGCCCAAATCTTTCAGTACGGTCTCGACCAAATCATACGTACCCATCGAAACGCCGCCTGACAATACCAAGAGATCCTCGCGCAGACCGGCCTTGATCTTGTGTTTTAAATCGTCGGTGCGATCGGCTGCATTTAGCAACACAACGGGCTCGCCGCCAGCAATCTGCACTTGTGCTGCGAGCGATACGCTATTGCTGTTACGGATTTGAAAAGCGCCTGGCGTTTGCCGCACGGAGACCAATTCGTCACCAGTGGACAAAATCGCCACGCGCGGTTTTTTCGCGCACGTTAATTGCGACTTGCCCACCTGCGCAGCCAGCGCCAACTGCGCGTAACCCAGCCGCACTCCGGGCGACAAAATGGTTTGTCCAGCCGCGATCTCCCTTCCGCGTGGCACAATATTCTGACCCGCTTCAGCGGCGCGTTTAAAGCACACGAGATTACCCTCGCGTGCGGTGAACTCGATCATGACTACAGCGTCCGCGCCCGTGGGCACCGCTCCTCCCGTCATAATCTGAACACAAGTGCCAGGAGCTAAAGGCTGCGTCACCGAGTCACCAGCCTTAATTTCGCCGACGTAGGGAAGTTTGACGCCCATCGCAGCGTCCGCAGCACGCACCGCATAGCCGTCCCGCGTTGCGCGGTCAAAGGGCGGATATTCGCGATCGGTCTTGACATCCAGCGCCAAGACATAGCCCAGCGCATCGCGCAGGCTCAGATCAACAGTGGCGCACGGTGCTGTACTTCTGCCGAGCTGTTCGATGACTTTGTTCCGAGCTTGCTCGTAGCTGAGCATTCGAGTGGTTATCGCGGCGATTGGCAATGGCAAGAGCTACAGGAAACCATGATACGGAAGAAAAACCGACACTTACAGCCAGCGCGACAGCAGCGTGCCCGGAGGCACAATCGTCGCGTCGCGTTCCGGTCCCGTGGAAATCATGCCGATCTCCACCTGAAGAAAGTCCGCGATGAAACGCAAATAATCAACGGCGGCTTTTGGTAATTTCGAGCCATCTTTCAAACCGTAAGTGGTCTCGTTCCATCCTGGCAGCGTTTTATATTCGGGCGTAACATGCTCGTACTCTTCCGCGAGGGCGGGCATTTCTGTGAGCAGTTTCCCCTTGTACTTGTAGCCCACGCACACTTGGATTTCGCGCTGGGTATCAAATACGTCCAATTTTGTTACGACGAGCGAATCGATGCCGTTAATCATTTTCGCGTATCGCAAAACTTGCAGGTCCAGCCAGCCGCAACGCCGCGGGCGTCCTGTGACGGCGCCGAATTCCTTACCACGCGTGCGCACTTCCTGCGCGTCCAGGTCCGGCATCTCCGTCGGAAACGGCCCGCTGCCAACGCGGGTAGTATAGGCTTTCGAAATGCCAAGCACGTTTTTGATTTTGGTTGGCGGCACGCCGACGCCGGCTGTCGCGCCGCCAGAAATGGCGCTGGATGAGGTGACGAAGGGATATGTGCCGTGATCAATGTCCAACATAGTTCCTTGCGCACCTTCGAAGAGCACGGACTTACCGCCATCGAGCGCGCGATTCAAAAGTTCCGCAGTATCGCAGATGTATTCGCGAATTTTTTCTCCTAGCTTCAAGGTCTCATCCACTTCGTGCGAGAAATCAACGTCAGCGGCGTAAGCGCCTTTTGCTAGGCGGTTTTTTTCGGCCACGACGCGCGCGGCCTTCTTTCGAAACAATTCTGGCTCCAGCAGATCGCACATGCGCAAGCCGCGCCGCGCCATTTTGTCCTCATATGCCGGACCGATGCCTCGCGAAGTAGTGCCGATTTTATCGGCGCCGCGCGCATGTTCTGCTGCTTTGTCCAGTTCGCGGTGGTAGGGAAAAATCAGATGCGCGCGATTGCTGAGATGCAGCCGGCCTTGCACGTTAATGCCGGCCTTCGCGAGGTTTTCAATTTCGGCGACTAAGGCCGCGGGATCGACTACAACTCCGGTGCCGATCACGGCTTGCTGTTTGGGACGCAAAATCCCGCAAGGAATCAACTGCAACACGTAGCGATCTTTGCCAATGATGACGGTATGTCCGGCGTTGTGACCGCCGGCGACACGCGCGATATAGTCAAACGAGCCGGCGAGGTAATCGACGACCTTGCCTTTGCCCTCGTCGCCCCACTGCGCGCCCACCACCACGACCGATTTCATTCCTGTCCCTTCTCTTGCGCGCCGCCCGCGTCAGGGCCCGCACTATTCCCTCTCCACGAGCAAGCCGAGAGGCGAAACTGTTGGTGGGAATCCGCAGCAAACAACAAATCAGAATCGTACGCTGGCCTCGGCTTCAACGCAAGGGTGCATGCCGGAAACAATCCACAAGATGATCGTTTACCATGCCTGTCGCTTGCATGAAGGCATAGCAGATGGTGGAGCCCACGAAGCGGAATCCGCGCTTTTTCAAATCCTTGCTCATGGCCTCGGACTCCGCTGTTTTCGCGGGGACTTGTTGGTGTTTCGTCCAGAGGTTTTGCTTAGGCTTTCCGTCCACGAATTGCCATATGTAGGTATCGAAAGAGCCAAAGTCTTCCTGAACTTTTAGGAATGCTTGTGCATTGCTGATGGCGGCTTCAATTTTCAGCTTATTGCGAATGATTCCCGCGTCGAGCATCAAGAGATTCACTTTCTTCTGGCTATAACGGGCAACTTTTTGCGGATCAAAACCAGAGAAAAGGTCGCGATAGCGCGCGCGCTTCTTCAAAATGGTCTCCCAGCTCAAGCCGGCCTGCGCGCCTTCCAACAGTAAAAACTCAAACCATTTGCGTTCGTCGTGCACGGGCACGCCCCACTCTTCATCGTGATAGAAAATGTTGAGCGCGGTGGTGGCCCAATGGCAGCGAGTGATTTCGGGAGTGGCACGTTTCATGGGGAGATTTCTCGCGAAGATTGCTGTAAATACGAGTTGCGAATAATTTACGTTACTGGTCGATGCAAGATAATGGTCAACACAAAATAATGCTTAACGCAAAATAAAATGAATGATGATGGTGTTTCCGCCGAGCAGCACTTCATCAGAAGTCAATTCTTCAGTCCAACGATCTTTGCGACGTGCTTGCGGCGTCAATTTTCCTAGCAGGCGAATGAGCGCCACGAGCGGCCAGTATAGCCACTGGTTGGCCTTTTTGCGATCGCGGTACACACCTTGAATGGCGAAGCCGTTCTTTTCGGCGTAATAGCGCAGCTCGTTGTAGCCGATGGGATTGGCGTGCACTACGATTTCGTCCATGCCGGCGCAATCGTGAGAAATTTTCGCGCGATATTGTTCAGAGAGCGGCTTAAAGTGCGACGTATATCCAAAGAGCAACCATTTCAGCCGCTCTTCCACATTCATGATATTCGGCACGCTGATGACTAAATGCCCGCCCGGTTTGAGCAGGCGCTTATACTCGCGAAAAGCCTGAGGCGGTGAATCGATGTGCTCAAGGCCGTCGAGGGAGACGATGTAATCAAACGAGCGCGAAGAATAGGGCAACGTTCCGGATAAATCGCCGCGCTTGATTTCCACGCCGTCCAGGCGAAAAAGCTCGGAGTACAAATCGCAGCAGCGCACATCGAAACCTTCGAGGAGCAAATCCTGCGCCAAGGCTCCTTCTCCGGTGGGGCAATCCAACATGCTCCCGCGCGGCAACGGCTTCAAAATCTGCAACACGGTCTCATGGAGACCGGGGCGAGACACGGCCATCGGCCCGCGCTCGCCAGCTAATAGCGGCGGATGACTGGCCGGCTTGATGGTGCGCGTGGGCGTTGTGGATGCAGCTGTGTCTGCTGTGGCCAATCTAAACTCCTAGTGATTTAGGCTCCCTGGTGATACGCGCTGCTAATGTTCTCCGGTGGGAAGGGCGCACAAAAAATAAGGGACGCGTCGTACTAACTGTACGGCACGTCCCAGTTCTTTTCTATCACTTTTACTTATGGCGCTTTTACTTCAGGTGCTTTTACTTCTGCCACTTTTACTTCGGGCAGATGACGCGCAAGCGCCTTAGTGATTTGATCCTTGGGTACGGCGCCGACAATCTGTTCCACTACCAGCCCGTTTTTGAACACGAGCAAGGTAGGAATTCCACGCACATTGTAACGTCCGGCGGAATTCATCGCCTCATCCACATTCAGCTTCATCACTTTGAGCTTTCCGGCGTAGTCGTGCGCGATCTCCGCCACGGTGGGTGCCAGCATGTGACACGGACGGCACCACTCCGCCCAAAAGTCAACCATCACGGGCTGCGAGTTGCTAGCCGTCAGCACCTCCACTTCAAAGTTTATGTCTGTTACCGCCGTAATATTATCAGCCATGTCTTTTGTCCTCAGCGACTTGCCCACCGGGCCGCCGCTCTTTTCTCCTCAATTAGATGTGGCAACTGATGTTTGGTTTCGTACCGTTTGGCCCGCCCCAAGAGGGGAGCGCGCTGCTTCGTACAGTTTCGCATACTCGCGTGCCGAAGCTTTCCATGAAAAATCCTTGGCCATACCGTTTAATTGGATGCGCTTCCAGATTCGCTCGTCCATGTAATGATGGAGCGCTTGCTTTATGGCTTGCAGAAGAGCTTTGCCCGCGTATTCTGTGAATTTAAATCCGGTGCCAGTTCCGTGTTCCAAATCGAACGGCTCGACGGTATCGTCCAACCCGCCGGTGGCCCTGACAATCGGCACCGTACCATACTTTAAGCTATATATCTGGTTCAAACCACACGGCTCATAACGCGAGGGCATCAGAAACATGTCCGCGCCGGCTTCGATTTTATGCGCCAGGACATTATCGTAAGCAATTTTTAATCCTACGCGGCCCGCATACTTTTCCGCTAATACCTGAAACAAATCTTCATAGCGCTTTTCGCCGGTGCCCAGGACGACAAGTATGAGATCCTCGCGCATCAGCTCGTGGGCTTTGTCGGCGATCAGATCGAATCCTTTTTGATCGGCGAATCGCGATACGATCCCGATCACTGGGCGTCCCAAATTTTCCTGCGGCAAACCAAACACTTGCAGCAGATCCAGCTTACATACCTGCTTGCCACTCAAATCCTTTGCGGAATACTTCGCGGCAATGTATTTGTCTTTTTGCGGGCTCCACACCGAGTAATCGACTCCGTTGAGTATCCCGACCAAGCGGTCGGCGCGGCTGCGCACTACGCCATCCAACCCATGTCCAAATTCGGCGGTCTGAATTTCCTGCGCGTATTTCTTGCTGACGGTCGTCAGATAATCCGAATAAATCAGCCCGCCCTTCAAAAAATTCACGCTTCCAAAGAATTCGATTCCCGCGGGGTGATACAAGGCTGCGGGAATTCCCGCGCGTTCCAGCACATCCCTGGGAAACAGCCCGTGGTACCCCATGTTATGGATCGTGAATACAACGGGTATACCTTTTACGAGCGGATCCTCGGCGTAAGAGGAGCGCAGCAAAGCGGGCACCAAGGCTGTCTGCCAATCGTGGCAGTGAATCACATCTGCGGGCCACACGTGCTTAGCAATCTCAATCGCCGCACGGCAAAATTCGCTGTAACGCTCCGCATTATCCGGATAATCGCCGGCACTTCCGCCATACAAACCATCGCGATCGAAGTATGCGGGATCGTCCACGAAGTAGTAGCGAACACCATTAATCAACGCGCCATCGGCGATAGCGGGAAATCGGAGGCGCGGGCCAACTGGCACGGTGAGGCTAGGCATCACGACGGCGCTGGATTTCGTTCCGCGATAAGCCGGCAAGACTACGGCAACTTCGTGTCCGTGAGCGACAAGCGCTTTCGGCAGCGCCTCGACCACGTCCGCCAAGCCGCCGGTCTTTGAAAACGGCAGCCCTTCCGAGGCTACGAATAAAATTCTCACGGCGTTCCCGATTGGTTGTTATTTTCCACGCAGTTTACGCTATCGAACAGCCCCTCCTCCGTCAAGTAAGAGGCCATTGATTCGTGGCCGTTTAGATCTTGCTGCTACACTTGCGTCGCATGAGCCGCCAACGTCTCGGCCAGCACTTTCTAGCCGACGCCCAGTGGCGCGAACAAATCGCGCGCGCCATTCGCGTTTCGCCGCACTCTACCATACCGTTGGCTCCCGCATCGGCCGGCGCAAATTATTGCTGGATCGAAATAGGAGCCGGCCACGGCGAAATGACAGAGTATCTGGCGAGCACCGGCGCTCCGGTCTACGCGGTGGAGCTGGATGCGTCGTTGATTGCCGGTCTCCAGCGTCTTGTCAACAAGCTTCCGAATCTGACAGTCGTACCGGGAGATATTTTGGAGATCGATCTCAGCGCGATCGCTGCCGGGCGTCGCATCCGGCTCTACGGAAATTTACCCTATTACATAACGTCGCCTATCTTGCATCACCTGTTCACGTTTGCAGACCTGCTCGATGAAATACATCTCGTCATGCAGACGGAAGTTGCGGAGCGCCTCGCCGCCGAGCCTGCCAGCAAGGCTTATGGGTACCTTTCCGTGGCCACGCAGCTCTACACGCGGCCAGAATTGGTCTTCGAGATTCCGCGAGCCGCTTTTAGCCCGCCGCCGGAGGTAGGTTCTGCGCTGATTACCTTGCGGCTACCCGGCGAACGCACTAAGCTATCGCTTTTCAAGCCAGCTCGCGCATCCGTGCGCGAGAAAGACGAAGTCGTTGGGGCACGCGAAACTCATTTTCTTAATTTTGTGAAATTGTGCTTCGCGCAAAAGCGAAAAACTTTGGTGAACAACTTGCGCTCGCTGGCTAAACGCGATGTCGTTCGCGATGCTTTAGCGTCGCTAAATTTGCGTCCCGACTCCCGCGCAGAACAACTTTCGGTCTCGCTGTTAGCTGAGCTGCACTCTGCGCTGTGCAAGACTCGGACCTAAGTGCTGCAAGACTTTGCCAGGTTTAGTTTTTCTTATTGGCGGCCATGAGCCGGTCGGGGTAGTCGCTCATAATGCCATCTACCCCAGCTTCCATCAGGAGTCGCATATGCGCCGGATGATTCACGGTCCAACAGACAACTTGTACATCCTTCTTGCGCGCCTCTTGCAGCAATGATGGGGTCACCAGGTCTGAGCGCACCGCCAACTGGCGGGCCCCGACCTCCAGGACTTTCTCCAAAGGCTTTTCTATGGTCCCCTCGAACAATAATCCGGTCATGAGGGTCGGCTCAATCCTGCGGACCGCCGCCAGAATTTCCGGGCTAAAGGAAATCACCAGGGTACGGGCGATCTCTCCCGATTCACGAAGCGCGCCAATCAAGGCATGCTCCCCACCCCAAGATCCGCCCGGCTTTAACTCCAGGTAAAAGACCACATCATGCTTCTTAGCGAACTGTAGAATTTCTTCCAAAGTAGGGATGCGTTCATCCGCGAACTCGCTCCCGAACCAGGACCCCGCGTCCAGCCGCCTCAACTCCGTCAGTGTCAAATCGTGCACCGGCCCTTGGCCATTAGTCGTGCGGTTTACGGTGGCGTCATGCATGGCCACCAGGCGCGCATCCCGCGAAAGCTGAAGGTCTGTTTCAATGAAGGCGGCGCCTAAGGCAAGGGCCTTTCTGAAAGCGGCCATGGTGTTTTCCGGCGCGTGTCCGGACGCGCCGCGATGGGCAATGACCAGCACTAAAAGGTGCTCTCCCTTCGAAATTGTGAATGCGCGCCGCTGAAACAGGCTACTGGATTATAGTTTTTTCGCAACTATCTGCTTGGCGAGAGTCTAACATTTGTGGTACTTAGCGCCCTGCACCCATTTTGTTAGGTTCGCGAATCTAACAACAGGGAGAATCTAGCAGGCCAAGTTAAATTTCGTCTAAGGAGGCGCGCCATGAATCATAGGTTTCTTTCGAAAATGGCCCGAATCGCGGGCTTCGTGTTTGTTGCGGCGATAATCGCCGCCCCGTACGCGTCCGCCAGTATCCCAAATGCCAGTCCGCAGGAGCCGCGATCGCGGCAAAATCTCGTCCGAGAGGTCCGGCATCAGCTTTTGTTGCTGCCGTACTACTCTGTTTTTGACAACCTGGCTTATAAAGTTGAAGGCGATAAGGTCATCTTGGAAGGGCAGGTAACGCGTCCGACCCTGAAATCCGACGCCGAAGCCGCCGTAAAAAGTATCGAAGGCGTTTCCAGCGTGGTGAACAACATCGAAGTTCTTCCTTTGTCCCCGATGGATGATCAGATCCGCCGCGCAGTTTACCGCGCCATCTATGGCGACGGCGCGCTGTTTCGCTACGGTGAATCGGCCGTGCCGTCCATTCATATCATCGTAAAGAACGGAAACGTTACGCTGGAAGGAGTGGTGGACAGCGAGGCCGACAAGAACATGGCGTACCTCCGAGCCAGCAGCGTGCCTAACGTATTTTCGGCGAAGAACAACCTGGTTGTCGCGTCGTCGAAGTAAACCACAGATATCTGCTCTGTGCGCTTTGACTTTTCAGAAAAAGGGTCGCGGATTCTCCGCGACTCTTTTTGTTTGCGTGCTCTTTGCGATTAGACCGCAGCGGCGACGGGATTCGCCGTTTGGCTGCGGCGCGATTGGAAGGCGCGTCATCTTGGGGGGAAAACGAAGGATTCCCACAGATCCGCGCGCGCCTTGGCGTCCGAAGCGATCACTTTCAGCAGATCGCTGACAGACAGCATGCCGTGGAAACTCTGTCTTTCATCCAGAACTATCAGGTGATATACGCTGTTCTGCTCCATCAACAGAAGGCACTCTTCCAGCGACATGGCGGGAGTGACGGTGACCAATTCTCGCGTCATTATGTCCGACACTTTCATCCACGCCGGGCACTTATTCTCCGCGGCGACTTTATCCGCGATATCACTCTGCGAAATCACTCCGACAAGTTTGCCGGAAGGATCGGTGACTCCGACCGAGCGCACCTGCTTTTCGCGCAAATATTGCGCGGCTTCGTGTACCGTCTTGTCTTCGGTAATGGAAAATACGGCTTTGCGGGAACCGATGAGATCCGAAACTTTCATAGGCTTCTCCCGGGGACAGTCCTTGGGCGAATACTAGGCCCAATACTGTGCTGGTTGCAACCGAAAACCGGACGAAGCTGCCGAGGACTTTTTTGCGGCGTCCGGCTCGCACGGCAGGACCCTAGATGGCGGCGACGCTGTGCACGATTTTGGCCGCAACTTGGGCGCACTCAACAGAACAGACTACTCATTTATTTTGCGGCTACTCCGTTACTTCAAAATCCAGGATGCGATTCGGCGCTTTGTTGCCCGCGCCATCCACCGCCTGCATCATCAGGCGATAGCCGCCCGGCTTCAGTTCGTTAACCTTGACGAGTAATCCCACAGGCACGACTGGATTGCCTTTTTGGATGAAACTATCCGCGGCAATTACTCCGGTAAAGAATATTTCCTTGTTCGTAGCGCGCTCAAATACGCGGTAACCCATACCGACCTGCGGCGGCTTTTCCGCAGCGAGCAGCGGTTCGTAAATCTCCGTATACAGAATGACGTTATCCTGGCGCGTGAAGCGGTTGCTTCCCGACGGAATTACTTGCAACCCTTTCACGACCAGAGGCTTGCGATCTTCCAGCAGTGCGGAATCGAGGCCCGCCGGAATATCGGCGAGCCGCTGCGCCGAATTCGTCATGGCCAAGCCGCCAAGACTGAAATGCTGGCCATCATAGGCGTCGATCTCCAGGTGCGTTTCGAATTTGCCGAAGGCATCGCCTCCGGCGCTCAAAACCACGGTGAGCTTATAAATCCCGGGCGCCGCATCAAACTGGTTTTCGTAGTGATACGGCATTTTCGTAAAGTGTTTCCACTCGTCTTTTTCCAGGTCCAGGTTCACCATGTCGCTAAAACGCGCGCCCACCGAGCCGTCAGCACGCGTAGCGATGCCTAACACGTTGATGCTGGAGTGGTATTTGCCCTTGTTCTTGCTAAACTCCAACGCTTCGGCAGGCATCTCCATCGCTAGATTCACTCGTGCCACATTTGGCGAAGTATAAAAATAAGGCGCCGCCAGCGCGCCATGAATGGAACCCGCCTGGGCGCCCGTGGCGTGTGATTCGAGCTGCTTCTCCACCGGCTTGCCTTCCAGCACGTTCGTCGTCTTCACGTTGCAGTAGCCGCTGCGCGAGCGCACGTTCGTCCCGCCGCGATTGAGCTTGACCTTCAGTGTGTGGCAGCTGCCTTCGGGCGTTTCGGCAGGCACGTATCCCAGAATGTAGAATTCGCTCTGTTCCTGCCCGATGCGCTCCAACCCGCCCAGCAAATCGTTCGTGTTGAAAATGGTAAAGCCGCCAGTTCCTTCGGCCAAGGCAGCCAGAATCTGCTGGTTTGTCGCCGTCGATGGCGGCATTTGTGGCAAGATTAAGCGCGGCTGATTAAAAGGCACATTGTAATTGCGATAGCCTGTATTCGAGTTGCCGCCTGCCGGCGGATTCCCGGTAGAGCCTTTTCCAGCGCCTGGCGCTCCGGCAGTGCCGCCCGTGGTGCCACCTGGAGTACCACTGGCGGGCCTACCAGTGGTGCCCCCGGCACCTGCACCGGCTGGCTGTCCAGCTCCGCCGCCAGTGCCGCCAGCGGGACGCCCACCGCCCGCGCCGCCACCCCCACCACCTCCAGCGCCACCACCGGGCCGACCTCCGCCACCCCCTGCAGGGCCGCCGCCGGGCCTCTGAGGAAACGCCGTAAGTACGAGATGCGGGCGCGCTGTTATCGTGTTTTTCTCACCGTGTTTTGCCACGGCTCGCCGATGCCCAGCGAGTGACCCGCTGCGCGCGCTTCCGCCGGGTGCCACCAAACCTCGCACATCCAGCGCATAGATAGCGACGTTGGCTTTATTGCATGCATCGATGGTGGCCGTAAGCTCTGATTCGTTCTCCGGCGTCAGTGCGAAACCCCCGGAGAACAACACCAGCATTTTTCGCCCCGGCACGCTGCGTAGGTTCTTCGCCAGACTGCGTACCGCCAAAAGCATGCTGCGGGCGCCAAAATCCGCCTCCGCACTGCTTAGCGAGGAAATTCCCATGGAGGCGATTGTCACCGGCGGCCCCGAAGAAGGCGCATTCGGATCAACCGACGAATTTTTCACACCGGATACCGCGGACCGCAACAAGTCCGGGTTCGCCGTGAAATTCTGCGTGATTCGCAACCTTCCGGTAAAATCGACCACCGCCATGAGGTGCTCCGGGCCAGAATTGGCGGCGATAAATTTGTTCGCAGCATTGCGCGCTTGGATTTGGTCGGGCAGCTGTATCGTAGAGTTATCGAAAAAAAGAATCAGATAACGCTTCGGTCCATTAGCTTGCGTGGCCGCGTCAGCGCCGGTTGAGAAGCTCGAGATTCCCTGCTCTTTATTGTCTTCGTAAACTTTAAAATCTTTTTGCGTCAGATCTCGAACGTAGTGGCCCTTTTTATCAGTGACCACCACATCGAGCAGCACGAGTCGCGACTCTTTTTTGATTATGCTGACCGGTTGCTGCTCGGCTGCGGCATTGGTTGCTGCCGTAGCGGTTGCAGAAGGAGGAGCGCTTTCCGTTTGCTGCTGCGCGTTGCCCCAGGCCGCCGCGCCGCGGCACACGAGCAATGCGAAAACGGCGAGAATGCCAAACTCGCCCAAGATTCGGCTACGTTCGCGATCAGTGTGTTTATTCATGTGTTCCCCATCTCATCCCAGCTAATATGGGATGCTCACGGCTCCATTGCGGGCCGCCAATTGCGATCCTTCGGCGTCCCTGACCACCAGTCGCACCAAGTACGTCCCCGGCTTCAGGTCAAAGCTTGACTTGAGGGTGAGGCCCGAATGGCTCAGTCGATCGTACGTGGTATCGAGAAGCTTCATCTCCACGATCTTTTCGCCGCCGGTCACGAAATTTCCATTTTCATCAAAAATCGCGGTGGCGATGGTGAGATTGTCGCGGTTGCGTCCCTCGGCCTTCCGAAAACGTATCCCTTTCAAATCAACATGTGTCAGCACGGCCAGACGCGCGCGCGTGGCATCTTGCTTAAAAAATTGCGTCTGAAAATCTACCGGAAGATCGTGAATCTCTTCCTGAGAGAATAGTGCCTCCTGAATTTCCAACTTCGCTGATTCGGCCGGATCGGCAATCGTGCGTGGCGCGTAATAGCCGTGCCGTGCCTGGATGGCGAATTTCTGCTGGCTGGTTAAGCTCACTTTTAGCGCGTGGTACTTACCATCGATCTTCAAGTTCTGGGGGGAGAAACCGAGAACATAGGAAAGCGCCGGAGCGGCTCCTGCTTGGCGCAAGCCTTCATCAACGTCGTTGCGATCGTGGAAAAACGTGCCGCCCGTCCCGTCGGCTAGTTGTCTCAGTATATTATTCTCGGCGAGCTGCGAGGTCACACGATAGCTGGCCTTGAAGCCTGCGGTACGCCACGCATCGTGTGGCGGGTCAGCTATATCTCCCATCAAGTTGGGGGTGAATAGCCCGCGCGCATCGATAGTATTAATGACGATATTGGCACGCGTCGCGCGGTCGACTAATTCCGAAGTCTCTGGCCACAGGCGGCTGGGGATAAATCCCGGTGAAACCAACACCATGACGCGCTGGCCCGGCATTCCCGCCAGACGCTTCACAGCGTCTTCGAGGTGCTGAAAAGTATAGCTGGTTTGATTGTCTCCTGCAGTTAACGCGCGAAGAGCCGCCGCTTCTGCAAGGCTGCGCGCCGCAAGGGCTTGCTGGCGGTCGCCGTGGAATGCGCACTGAATGGCATCCTCGGTGGCGACTCCTAGCGCTTGTTCGTCGCGCTGGTTCTCGATCAAATCCGCCTGGTAATAGCCGACTTCCGGGCAATCGTGAAATTCAAGGCCGTTAACCGGTCGGGGAACGATCTGTAGCAGCGCTTTTTGCAGCGCGTCCTGGTCGTCGGTAAACTCCTGCGCGAATTGCCCGGAAGTTGTATAAATCGCCACTCGATCCGACGAGGATAGCGCGCCAAAGAATCTTGTGGCGGCATCGCGCACAAACGTGGCGTCTTCCATCAAGAGGTGCACGTCGTCGAAAACCACGATCACGAATCGTTTAGCCACTTTAACGATGGGCGCCACTGCGGTGGCATCGTTATCCGGCGCAGCTACCGGCGCTGCTGCTTCCGTGGCGGGCTTGGGTAGAGAAGATTCTGGCGTTTCTACAGAAAAGGAGGAAATCACTTGCGGCTTGCGATTATCCAAAAGTTGGAAGTCTTCCTTGCGCAGATTGCGGACAACTTTGCCTTGCGGGTCACGCACTACCACCCGCACCAAGACCAGGTTGACGCGAACTTTAAACGTTGCCTTGTTGTCGCGGCTGGTAAGCTCGGCGTTATCCGCCGGAGCTTGCTGCGACGCAACGTTCGCCGTCGGCGCATCGTGCGCTGGAGACACCTGTGCCCGGACAGTTTGTGAAAAAATAACTCCAAGAAGGAACAGCAGAAAAGAAACGCTGCACTGAGGAAACCGGCGTTGCCTTTGGTTGGACATCCTGCCCTTTGAATCTGTCCATAGGTGTTATTACGCGGCGGAAAATTGACACCTTACGGATGTTTCGACTATACGCCCGCGACAATTTTTGTGCTAACGAATCCTATTATCACCGTAGGAACTGATATATTGGCCATTTCATGGTCGCGTTTTGCTCGCTCCAGGTACATCCCTCCACTGCAGTGAGTGTCCAACGACCGCTCGCTCCGCCTTGCGAGATTCGGCAAGCTCAGCGTTCCACGCCGCACCCAGGAAGATAATGATCGCCGAAAGCTCCATCCACACCAGCAAACCAATCACCGCGGCCAGTCCTCCGTAAACCACGCTATAAGGGACACGCCGCACATACGCTCCGAACAGCACATTCACCATCCACCAGAGCGCAGTAGCTAACATGGCGCCGGGAAGCACATTTCGCAATTTCTCTTCGCGCGGACGCGCCACGCGATAGATCACCGTAAGCGCCAGCATGGCCAGCAACACCGTAGTGATTGCAAATATGATCGCCCATAACAAATGCACTGGGCCGCTGTCTCCAAATTCCCGCAACATCCATTGCCGAAGCGGCTTCCCGAACACGCTTAATGTTGCCGCCGCCAATAAAGGCGCCATGGTCACCAACAGCAAAAGCAATCCACGCAGCTGGCGATGTAGAAACCCGGGCTTTTCGCTATCTCCGTAAATGATGTGAATGCCTTCCATGAGCAGCTTCATGACCTGCGAGCCTGCCAGTAACATCCCGACCCAACCGAGTAACGCTAGTTTCCAGGAGTCTGGTCCACGATTTATCAAAAATTCAGAAACAATTTGCTGGCTTCCTGGAGGCAAAAATCCCATCAGGAACATGATCAGCTCCAGCAGGCTGGTATGGCGGCCGAGTGGGCTGGTGGCCACCGCCACGGCAACCAGGAGCGTTGGGAAAAAAGCTACAAACAGATTGAAGGCGATGGCTTGCGAAATCATGCTGCAGCGCGGAAAAACGCGCGCGAACGCGCGCATTATGCGTGTCGAACGGGACGTACGGAAAAGCATGGCATCGCATTATACTGCCTGCCATGCGGTTCCCTTTGCCGAAATGCTTCCCCGCTCGCAAGGTAGCGACCGCCGAAAGCGCCGGAAGCAATATCGGTGTTACCGAGGAATAATCGGAATTTTGGCTCTAACCAGTGTGCCGTTCGTGTCTGACGAAAGTTGCAACTCTCCGCCAATCTCGCTCAAACGCTCCCGCATACCCGCTATTCCGACGCCGGGACTTTTTGCGGGCTCCGCCGATGCTTTTTCCGGAATCCCTTTACCGCGATCCCCAATCTCCAGTACAAGCACATTGTTCTGCGAGATCATTCGCACCGTGGCGGTCTTGCTCCCCGAATGGCGGTGAATGTTGGTAAGACTTTCCTGGAGGATACGGAACACCGCCAGTTCCATGTCCGAGCGCAACCTACCAAGATCTGGAGGAATTTCCAATGTGACTGGAATGCCACTGCGTTTCGAGAATCCTTCCACGTACCATGACACAGTCACTCCCAGTCCCGCTTCTTCCAACAAAGGTGGGTGCAGCAGGTAAGAAAGAGTCCGAATTTCCGCCGAGCATCGTTGGACTAAATCAATCGATTCGGCCAGCAACTGCGGTGTTCTCCCCTTCAACCCCGAGACCTCATTATGTAGCATGTCCAGATTCATCTGCAGCGCTGCCAAGTACTGACCCGCGCTGTCGTGCAGCTCACGCCCTATCCGCCGGCGTTCTTCATCCTGCGAACGCATCAACCGCGTGGACAAGTGCTTTAGCGATTCTTCCACCCGTTTTCGTTCTACCACCCTGCCCAACTGCGCGCCAATGCTGTTCATCGCTTCCAGAAGCTGCTCGTCAGGTTCCTTTTCCTCGCTGGAGAAAAATTCCAGTACCGCGACCACCTCACCTTTTACGGGAACGGGAAAAGCAAACGCGCTTCGAAGGCCCAACATTTCTCGAGTGCGGTTACGGGGAAAATTTTCTTCTTTATTTATGTCCCGAATCCACAGAGGCTTTGCGCGACTTGCTACGCGCCCCGGCAATCCTTCACCCAGTTTCATCTTCGTGTTTTCTGTGATCGTCCGAAATTTCTCAAATCCTTCTGGCGGGTTCGCATACCAAAGTTTGCTGGGACTTAATTCGGCATCCCGTCCGCCAGAAGTAAAATACACGTGTCCAAGCTCCGCCCCGGTGTGCGCGCATATCCTCGCGAGTGCGCTCGCGAAGGCCTCCTCTACGGTAGATGCCTCATTTGCAGCGATGGCCACGCTTTGCAGCAGTTGAATCACTGCTGTCTGCTGTTTCACCACTAGTTCAGACTTTTTGCGTTCGGTGATATCTCGCAAAATCCCTGTGAAACGCTTCTCGCCAGCTTCAAAGTGTTCTGCAATCGACAGCTCTACTGGAATTTCGTGGCCGTTTTTGTGTAGTCCGGGAAGCTGCACGCAAGCCCAATCCAGGTGTTTGTGCCCCGTGTGGTTGTAGCGATCCAGCGCCGTCTGGTGAAGCAGACGCAAATACTCAGGCATGAGCATGGTAACTTTGCGCCCCAACATTTCCTGGATGGAGTAACCGAAGATGGTCTCTGCGGCACGATTGACAAAAAGAATGGTGCTGTTGGCGTCTATCGTTAGGATCGCTTCCGAGGCAGATTCCGCCAGCGCACGAAAGCGCGCTTCACTTAGACGCAGCGCTTGGTCAGTTTCGCGCGCCGTGTCCTGCAAGTTCCTGAATCGCGATGTGTCCTCGGCCATGCGGTCACTCACCGCCTCGTTTTCTGGCGAATAGAATACTTCGGTGCTACACCAGAAGCCAATCCTAGCGTGTGTTGCACAGCGCAGAGAATTGTCGCGGATGGCATTCGGTGAGTCATAAAAGGTGACAGAAACCCTAGCACTTTAGCGCTGCGATACTAGGAGGGCTAGGAGTGGCGTACCAGTGACTTCCCTGGCGGCCCCGCCATAGATTAAGGGAATGGACACCAACGATAATGGTGCATCGGCAAGAAAACTGCCTCCGGACATCCGAGCAGCATTGGAGAAGCATGACGCTGTATTGCGTCTCTCGTATATGGAAATCGCCTCTGGTATAAAGAGGCTGTTAAGACAAGGCATCCCGAAGGAAGTAATTTCCCAGGTCGTATCACAAGCCGTTGAAGCCGTATCGAAGGATTTCAATCCTCTTAGATATCAAAAATTATACCCGCATACGGAGACCCAGACACCAGCTTCAGACCGCGTAGGATCTCCTGACCGCCAATAAATCCTCCGGCTGTTGAAGGTTGCACACAATCGTGCGGCGCCTGCAGAGGAGTGTGAAACAGATGTTTCATTTCTGGTTGGCGGTTGAAACTGATTGCGCGGACAAGCCTAGTATGGTCCGCTTCGCGAGTCAGCCCGGATACGGCCCGTGTGTATTTCATCACCCAGGCGAATCCATGCGATTTTGATCGACCCGTTACGCTGCGGCGCTGCCAGCTTTTACGTGGTGCACCGACGAGTTCTCCACCGGAAGCGTTTGAACGCTCGGGCTTCCCTTCAGCAAGGGTGCAATCTTCGAGGCAATTTCCTGAAACAAGCCGCTGTTATAATTTTCCACATCTCCGGCGGTCTCCCACACTGTCATGCAGCAAAATTGACCGGAAGCCGGATCAAGAGACTCGATGTTATCCACAAATCCAGGCTGCGATTGAATCCGCGGAAGGAACTGGTCGTTAAGAGCCTTTCTGAAGTCGTTTACCTTGGATGGATCGATCGTACAATTGATAATCCGCGAAACCATGGAACCCTCCTTGCTTGAACCGGAATTTCCATGCTGAGCGTCCGGTTCGCCCGAAAGCCTAGTCCTCCTCTGGCATCGTGTCAACGGCAAGTCGCGCCGATTTCTTGGGCTGCGAGTGCGTGGCCTCTCGTTTTGGCAGGACGTCACCCGTGCCAATTAGTTTGGGTTTATACCTAGTAGGATTGTGACGGTGCGAATAAACGTCTCGGTCGAGGCCGACTTCGTTAGAAATGCATCAGCGCCGACATCCAATGCCTGACGCGCGGATTGCGGCGAGTCATGCATGGAAAGGATTAGAATCTTTGTTGTAGGTAGGAGCACGCGGATTTTGGCGGCCTGCAACTGAGATCAAGCACCACTAAGTCCGGCCTCATTCCAACGACCAGGTTAATTGCCTGTTCTCCGTTCGCGCCTTCTCCGCACGCCGTTCCCGGGAGAATGCTGAGCGATGCTGTTTCTTACTCCTTTGCGTACAAGCTCATGGTTGTCCGCTAGAACAACACGCATAAACTCACCGTGGCCACCGGCAGCGGATTATCCACAGTCGCACGAATAGCGTTCTGCGCCGGACCGTTAGGGCTATAGTTTGAAGAGATGGAATAGGGTTACTTACTGCCTTAGGGTTTCGCCATCGCAGGAGCCGGGTACACCGCTACCAATGGGAGCCTTCGCTTCCCAAGGTTCTACCCAGTGCTTCATTGCAGTAATGCCGATAACGTCTCCTGTCCATCCACAATGGCAATGGGGATTGAACCAGTGCGCATCAGCATTCTCCAAATTCTTCTCCATGCTTACGCAAGCAGACGCTAACGGTCTTGCGCATGACGGACAACCAAATAGAAGCACATGAACAAATTGTTGGACTACTGGTTGCACATGGCTCTCCTAAATTGGGGAATCAAACCCTCCAAGCGTACACAAGGTTTTTGCAGAGATCAATTGCGTCGGATCGGTTTTCTGTAGTGGCTTCCTCGCCGCGAGGATCAATATATTTGTCTCGCCCGGAGGGGTGCTCGTCGATCAGCTTATTAACTGTGCCTGCGAGCGTGATGGTGCCTGGTGTCATGGAATTCTCCGGGCATGGGAATTTCAGCCAAGGACACTACAGGGGCCGCTCGAACTAAATCTGTACGAAAACGCACAGTAGAAAGAGACGGCACGCGCGATAATCCTTGTAGCCTGGTCGAGTGGCGAAGATTTTGATCAGTAGTCAAGCGCGATCAAACTCATTTTGCGGTTTCGTCGGCCAAAAGTCGGGTGAAGTATACTCATCTCTTGTAACTGAGTTGCCCGCTACCTACGTGCCGCGCGGAGCTGAGCCGATGAAGAAAGCGTTGTCTGACCAAGCCGCGAGCAATCCCACGCAATTCAACATTGAGGCAATCGCAAAGCTCGAGCAGGAGGCTTTGCATGGCCGGACGCCTACCGAACGTGCCAGCGACACAATCGTGGAATTCATTGGCAGTACAGCGTTTCTCTTGCTGCATGCGCTCTTGGTTGCTGTCTGGAGCTTGCTGAATCTCAACATAATGCCCGGTCTGAAACCCTTCGATCCGTTTCCCTTCGGCATTTTGGCGCTCTTGGTTTCCTCTGAAAGTGTTTTCCTGACAATTTTCGTGCTGATCAGTCAAAACCGCATGGCTCGCCAGGCCGAACGCCGCTCTCATCTCGATCTGCAAGTCAGTATGCTCGCCGAACAGGAAATCACCACGATGCTGCAGATGCAGCAGAAGCTTTGTCAGCACCTGGGAGTGGATGTGAAGTCCTCGACAGCGGCCGTCGAAGGGTTCAGTAGAACCACGGACGTACACAAGCTGGCAACCGAACTGGAGGAGAAGCTTCCAGGGTCGCTGCGCTCAGAACCATGAACACCGTCGTCCCTGAAATGGAACGCGTGTTGTTAGGGGCTAATACGCTGGTCCCACTGAGCGAACCCAGTCGTCTGTCACGCTGAGTGCCTAAACTCTTCCCGTATTGCGCAACGCAGTATACGACTTTTACCAAAACGTAATTCATACTTTTTCTATAACTGACTTGTTTTCATCAGTGGATTGTGGTCTGGCGCGTGCTAATACCCTATTAGCGCGGGAGTCTCGCTTGTCCTAGCGTAGTTCACGCCAAGCACGGGGCGCCGAGGCAGACTTTATTGTGTGTCGGCAGGAGTTGGAGGGAGAAATTATGAGACTACGTACTTTTTCCATATGGGTTCTTGTATTGGTTCTACCAGTACTGGCAGTCAGTGCCCATGCCGACATCCTTGGAGCTGCGGCTCCTTATGCGGTCATAGGGGGTTCGGGGGTAACCAATGCTGGTGCCGGCGTTCTCGGCGCGACTAGCGTCACCGGAAGTGTGGCGGCCCTCGCCGCAAACTCGTGCACTGGCTTCTTCCTCTGTGACGGGGGTCCTGGCCTAATCTTCGGTGGAACAGCACAAGTAGCTAATGCGACCGCCCTGGGGGTGGAGGGTGTGGGTGGTGCCGACACCGCGGAACTTGCTTTGTTAGCCAGCGGGCCCGCTACTGACTTGACTGGTCTTACTCTGGGGGTGGGTCTACAAGCGTCGCTCGCGCCGGGCGTCTATTCGTTTAGCTCGACAGCCGCTTTGTCGAACACACTCACTCTCGCCGGCGGGGGCAACGCCGCTCCGGTTTGGATCTTCCAGATAGGGTCGGGGCTCACTACCGACTCGCTCTCTCACGTTGTCGTGACCGGTACAGGTGCAGCTTCCGCGGGTGTGTATTGGGTGATTGGCACCGGGGGGCAGACCGGGGGGGCGACTCTCGGTCAAGACTCTACGTTCCAAGGAAATATTTTCGCGGACTCATTCGTCACCCTCCAGCCCGGCGCACAAATTACTTGCGGTAGAGCCTTCGCGGACACTTTAGTGCACTTTGACGGCATGTCGCCAGCACCAAATGAGAACGTCGTCAACAGCGATCTCTGCGCCAGCGGCAGTCCCAACGGCAATAACAACGGTGTTATTACGCCTGGCGGCGGGGTGGGCCCGGGCACGCCCGTCCCGGAACCCGGCACGTTGGCGTTGCTCTCATCCGGACTTGCAATTGGCCTTCTGATGTACCGCAAGCTCTCCGCAGCCAAGTGCGCGGTGGTCAATTCGACGACTACTGCGTAATGGTGAAATATTGAGGGTGATTTCTCATTGATGATGGCATCAATGGGGCCCATCCCCATTATTGGACTTCCCGCGCTTTTTATGCAGGTCCTGGTCTAAGTTCTCCCCGTAGTTGTCCGTCTGTGTCGGCGCCCACAAACCAAAGCTCCGTATGTGTGGGGAAAGCTGTGCAGAAAAATTTAACGGCGGAAAGAAGAGCGGCCAGTGGGGGCACCAGCCGCTCGGGCGTTCGAGGATGGAGGGTGTTACAGAACTGAGTTTGCGCCACACCCATAAACGCGTCGATAGCCCACCCGATCCATTTATGTGTAGTACTTTCCTTCCAGTACGTTCGTTTCCCGGGCCTGACGGCGCCTCTCACCTGGTTTATTGGCGATCTAGACCGGCCGATTTCAATCATTCGGAGTATGATGCCGCTTAACTTCAATTCTAGCGCCTTCTGTATGCGCTCTTCAGATCATTAGCTAGCAACGCGTAAGTGCTTGTCGTTATAAGAACGTGTAGAATTACTTGGTGAGGATAACTCAAGCATTCACGGCGTTGATGGCAGCGTTGGTGCTAACTGTATCGTTATCCTCCGCGGCTTGCGATCTCTCCTGTGCGTTCAACAAGCTTCCTTCGAATTGTGACCAGATCACTCGATTAGCCGAGCCGATGCAGATGCCAATGCAGATGGAGGGCATGAACCACGCGCATCACGCGCACCAATCAAGACTTGCCCAAATGGAGTTACTCCGTGCTTCATCGAGCATGGGCTCGTGCCAGCAGCAACCTTGCGCTAAGCCCGCGACCCACTCTGCCGAGAAGATTAGGCCCCCCTCCCCCCAGTTTGATCATAACGTTTTGACTATTGCCCATCTTCATCGGGTTCAGACTTCTGTCGTGGTGCATCATTCCGAGAGTGACAGCTTTGCGCTCAATTTGTCCGCGTTAGACCCTCTTTCGATTAGCCTCAGAATCTAGAACCTTCTCCTATCCCTGGATCGCACGCTTTCGTGGGCGTGTCGTGCATACGTTTAGTGCATACGCGTAATGCATTCGTCTATGCGCCCGTCATTTCACAGCGTTCATACATCGAGTCTGATTAGTGAGGGGGATTCAAGTGAGAATGTTTTGTGCGGCAACCCTAATGAGTCTACTTTTACCTGCCCTGGTAGCGGCCCAGGCCGGATCAATCTCTGCGGTCCAGCAATTGCAAGAGAAGAAGACCGAAGACATGCAGAATATGCCCGGAATGGACCACCAACAAATGCCGGTCCTGCAAATGCCCGACATGCAGATGAATGAAAACCATTCGATGAATCTGCACCCAGAAACATTCATCGAGGAGATTATTCATCACGGCACTTCCGGTACCAGCGCTGAGCCCAATTCCGCTCCTGTCCCCATGCTCATGACCATGAAGAACGAATGGATGTTCATGTTCCACGCGAATGTTTTCGTTCTAGACGAACAGCAGAGCAGCTCCCGAGGCGCGGACAAGTTTTACTCCACAAATTGGCTGATGGGGATGGCGCAGCACAAACTTGGGCCCGGCACCCTCACCAGACTTGTCATGCTGAGTCTTGAACCGGCGACAGTTTCCCAGCGTCGCTATCCGCTTCTTTTCCAGCAGGGGGAAACCGCATTTGGAAAGCCCATTGTAGACGGTCAGCATCCCCACGATTTCGTCATGGAGTTAGCCGCTCTCTATGACGTAAGACTTGGAGAAAAGAGCCTGCTGTCTTTTTATTTCGCGCCTATGGGTGATCCCGCGATGGGACCGACAGCGTACCCTCATCGTGCTTCCGCCAGGGAGAATCCGGTTGCCGCGCTCGGTCATCATCAACAGGACTCCACGCACATCGCTGACAATGTGATGACGGTCGGAGCGACGCATGGAATCGTGCGAATGGAAGCTTCCGGATTTCATGGTCGGGAACCTGATGAGTTTCGCTGGGATATTGATCGAGGCAAGATCGACTCTTGGTCAACTCGATTGACCGTTCAGCCCGGGAAAAATTGGAGTGGCCAATACTCCTACGCCCGGATCAAGAGTCCCGAAGCTTTTTTCGCGAACGAAGACCAGGAACGAATGACCGCATCAGTCATGTATAACCGTCCGCTTCACGACGGCAACTGGGCCAACACGATCCTTTGGGGGCGCACACGCTCGATCCAAGATAATTCTGTTTTTAACAGCTATCTGCTCGAATCTACCGTTCGCTTTCGCACGCGAAATTACGCATGGACACGAATTGAAAACGTGGAGCGCTCAAACGAACTGCTCACCGGAGAAAATCCGCTTCCGCCTAATTTCCGCGAGGTACCAATCGGACGCGTTCAAGCCTACACGTTCGGATATGCCCACGACATTGATGTCATTCCGCACTTGGCTTCCGCGATCGGAGCCCAGCTCACGACCTATGGCCTGGCGGATGCGCTGAAACCAATTTACGGTTCGCATCCTTTGGGAGTTGCTCTCTTCGTGCGATTCCATCCATTTTCAGGCCACGACAGATGACAGGCCTTCTTGGCCGTAAACGTGGTTGTCAGCAGGGAGTGTTCTGGATGAAGTACGGCGAAATAATTCGCTCGAACGAACTTCTTCTGTTATGAAGGTGATGCGATTGCTGTTGATATGGCAAACTCAAATCAGGACTAGTTTTCGGCAGGTATCACCACGGAGTGTTCCGCGCATATTGCCGAATATGGTTCTCCCTTCTGCTTCCCTTGAAAACCGCTCGTCGGGTAGGCGCAGCGAAGGTAGAAAAAATGAGTTTTGGACAGCTCGTTCCATAGCTGCTCCAGCCGTAGGGCCGCGTTAAACTTTTTCTTTTCCCAAAGCAGCCCCACCATCTCTCCGAATACCGCCACACGCTGGCCAGGAACCGTGGTTTCGGCCTTGCGGATCAGCGATCCGATTACCGATTGAAACTTCCGTTCGTTCGGCAAGTCGCCATCCATGAACTTGGGCAATGTTTCGGCTGCATCCAACACAATGCATCGGCCCTGCTCCACCGCGCCTGTCACATCAATGCCACGCACCTCCAGAGATCGCATCAAGCCTTCCCGGTGCTTTTTAGTGGCAATTACCACTACCGCTTCTCCTGCTCCCAAGCCAGAGCACACGAATTGGCTTAGGCAATCGACCAGGAAGGCGTCGTTTGTGTAAAACTGCACGACGTGCGACTCTCCCTTTGGGGTGCAAGAGGATTCTGTGACCAGAGACTTTCCCACGAAAGTTTCGCTCATGCTTCTCCTAAGCTTAATTGCATATCTTCGTGAGTTACATCCCCCGGGTCAATACCCTATGCCATGTAGCTCTTCTAGCGGGTGTCTTGGGTTGCCTCATCTCGAGCTTGCAAACATAGCATTCGCGTTTCCGCACTTCGACGACGGTGCGAGCGCGAAAGCGCCCCAAAAAACGTTTTCCTCCCTGTGGCCCTAAATAACTGATGAGATTTACAACATGTTTTTCCAGCAATCTCCCTCACCACCAAGCCGCTCACGACTGGGATGGGCTAAATTTGGCGCCCGCGTGGTTTGTGCTGAAAGGGTTAACATAAAGATACAATCTGTCTAATAGTAGACAGACGCTAATAACCTTCCGTAATACATTTTAAGTGTCTAGCTCACTGCACTCCCGGGGGCCAGTTTAGCGATGGGGAAGGACTGGCTCCCGTGAGTTTGACTAGCTTCCAATGGCCTCGACCCCACCAGCCCGCCTAAAGCGAGATGATCCAATCGGATCAGGAGGCCGACACCCGCCTTTGCACATCCTCTTTATTCACAGTCGCGTACCAGAAGTGGAGCGCTGTCTGCAAGAACTCAAGAGGGTGGATTTTTCGGTCAATGCCGAGGTAGTTGCGACTCCCGCGCAGTTTACCGAACGGTTGAGTTCGGCAGCCTATGACCTCGTTCTGGCCGAATACCCCAGCCCTGACTGGCAGGGAACGCAGGCATTGGAACTCCTGCACTCATCGAAAAAGCAGATCCCTCTTATCTTCGTCAGTGGCACTCTGCAACGGGAGAGGACCGCGGAATTCATTACGAAAGGTGCCTACGACTGTATTGAAATGGACCACATAGGTCATCTTCCCGTGGCCATCCGTCGGGCTCTGGATGAGAAAACACTGCGCGACGAACGCGATCGAGCCGAACAGGGCTTGCGGCATTCAGAAGCACGTTACCGCGCTTTGGCCGGAAATCTAAGCTACGGAATTTGCCGCTGCAACCTCGACGGCAAGTTTCTCGAAGTGAACGCGGCCATGGTGAAAATGCTCGGCTATCCGTCGAAAGAGGAACTCTTGGCTGTAAACCTTGCGAGCAACTTGATTCGAGATCCTGACAAACGAGCCCAATTTTTGGGGCAATCGGGCCAGCAAGGTTCAGTCGATCCCATCGAAATAGAATGGAAGCGGAAAGACGGCACAATCTTGAAGGTCCGGCTCAGCGGACAAGAAGTCATGGGTGAGCAGGGTGAGTTGGTCGCCTATGAGGTCATCACTGAAGATGTCACCAAACAGCGCCAGTTGGAGGATCATCTGCGTCAACAGGCGGCCCTCGACCCATTAACGGGACTAGCCAACTACCGCCACCTAGCGGAAGTGCTCGATATGGAAATCAAGCGCTCCGAGCGCACGGGCCGGGAGTTTGCCCTGTTGCTTTTTGACCTGGATGGATTGAAGCAAATCAACGACCGCTATGGGCACCAGACGGGAAGCCATGCCATCTGCCGGGTGGCCGATGTTTTGAGTCTCTGCCGTGACATCGATATGGCGGCACGCTACGGCGGCGACGAGTTTGCGATTGTCTTACCGGAAACGGGGGTGGAGGCGGCCAACCAGGTGGCCCAACGTATCCGCAACAGCATTGCTAATGACGGCATGGAACCAGCGCTTTCCGTCAGCATAGGGGTTGCAGTTTATCCCCATGACGGTGAAAGAATCGAGGTCCTTTTACGTGCGGCAGACACGGCTATGTATTCGATGAAGGCTAGAAAACACAAGCTTCAAAACTAAAGACCATGGCAAACCTATATTTTTGCCAACCGCACTCCGAAAATCAGGGGACACTACGGGCCGTACTCTCCCTTCTTGAGTGCAGCTGTCTGATTGCCCCTCAATCGGCGACTTATGTGGGTGACCAATTTCCCACTTCCCTCTGCGGGTCGACCGCAGATAAAGAGTACGCCCTGCTATCGGTCGCCAAAGAAGAGAGCAATGCGAACTGGCGCTCGGGTTTTTATCGGCTGCACGCCGATTTAATGGAGCTCAACGGCAAACTCATTACGCTGGACAAATAGCCGCTTTCCTAACGCCTCTTTCTGAGCATCCTGGACGGCCAATTCCAAAATAGCCCGATTGCTTATCGCACGTCCCCGAAGTGCGGCCCATCCCATTCAAGTCCCTGCATTCGCAGCTCAGCTCCATCTAAAGCTGGCAGCTCGTCCTCCGGCTTATCCAGATAAAAGTATGCGCAACTCGACCAGTCGTCTTGCCTTTCAAAGAGTCCAAACGATCCCTTTTCTTTTTCCACTAGGCCGGCGCCAGCGTTATAGATCGGAACCCCCGTTTTAAATAAAGGATCTTCGGCGTTGGTCTTCTCCGTAAAACCTATCTGCTGAATGGTCACCCTGATTCCACTCTTGAAGTACACCGGATCGGGAACGTGGTAACGGTAAAACGCATATCGCAGTTTTGCGCTGTCCGCAAAGAGCACACCTTGGTACAGATGGGAGTATTTATTCTCTCCCCAGCCGGTGCCGACATAATCTTCAGTTCCCGTTCCGGCCAAGGTGGGCCAGTCGCGGTCACCATCTAAATAAATCTTTACCTCGCCTTCTCCCCACCACTTGTCGAAATACAGTTCCCGATTGGCTTGCACTCCGAAACTTGCTCCCAGGAAGCGACCTTTCCCTAAAATCTTTGGAAGAATCTCGAAGTCCTTCTGCATTTTGGTTGGGTTTTCGCGCCGGTAATGGGCATGAAAGTAGAGATCGTTCGCGTCATGCTTGTCACCTAGTGTGTAGTCAACGTCGTAGAAGAGCAGCTCGAGATTCTTGCCGCTTTCGTTGGTCACTGCAATTTTCATACCCGTCCGGAAAGGCATAGGCACGTAGCAGTTGAAGCTCTTACCCTCCGGACTGGCGAACAATCCGGATTGGAAGGCGACCATCTGGCCCAGCCCTAACCCGAAGAAATCGCCGAACGGCGCGCTGACCGCCGGTTTAGTGGCTCCATCCCAGAACATTTCGATTTTCAGCCCTCTGAGCATCGCGGGGCTGCGGTCGCTGATCGTGGCCCAGATCCTGCGGACCGTGCCGCTCGAACCGCGAACTTCTGCGAGCGTGACTTGCTGGCCCGCCGCGATCGGGATTGCTGCTCGGCCCTTTCGCCCCCCGTTGGCCTGCGCGCCTTTGCCCTTTTCGCCTTGTGGGTTCTCTGGGCTTGCCCATCTTGTTTCGATTCCTGCAGGCAGCGTGTAGAGGGATTGCGCCGCCACCGTTTCGAACGTGCCAGCGGCTGTCAAAGCTAGCATCCAGCCAAGACGAATCATGCGAGACCGCATAGTATTCTCCTCAAACAATGGAAATATTTTCTTCCTGTTAGGACCAATCACCGAAACTCTAACACTCCTGGACCGAGGTCGCCTAAATCTTAGAGCAGCGTGCCTCGCAATATGAGCAAAGCGACCAGGAAATAAATGCACAGCCCGGTAACGTCGACGAGCGTGGCTACGAAAGGAGCCGAGCTTGCTGCAGGGTCGAATCCAAGCCCGCGGAGGATGAACGGCAACATGCTTCCCGCCAGTGTTCCAAACAGCACCACGCCAATGAGACTGGCCCAGACCGTAAAACCCAGCAAGACATAATGCACTCCGTAATTCGTCAAGTGCAGATGCTGCCAAGCGACAATCCGGAAGAAGCCGATCACCCCGAGCAAGGTCCCCAGCGCAAGCCCGGAAACGAGTTCTCTGCTGAATACTCTGAACCAGTCACGTAATTTCAGCTCGCGCAGCGCCAAGGCGCGAATGACTAACGAAGCTGCTTGCGAACCCGAGTTTCCGCCACTGCTAATGATGAGCGGAACGAACAGTGCCAGTACAACGGCACGAGCGATCTCTGCTTCAAAGAAACTCATCGCCGTTGCCGTCAGCATCTCGCCCAGGAAGAGCGCCGATAACCAGCCGCCGCGTTTGCGGATCATGGACCAGAGTCCCACTTGCGTGTAGGGAGCATCCAACGCTTCCGATCCGCCAAGTTTCTGGATGTCTTCGGTAGCTTCCGATTCCGCGATATCCAGAATATCGTCGGCCGTAACGATGCCCAGCATATTCCCAAGCCCATCGGTGACGGGCAGCGCTATACGGTCATATTTTTCAAACAATTCAAGAGCGCGCTCCCGGTCATCCGTTGCGAGCAGTGACACAAGCGGCGGATCTGCTATTGCAGTGACCACCGTCTCCGGCTCGGCTAGAACCAAAGAACCCAGGCGCACGTCTTCCAACAACTTTCCACTTTCATCAAGAATATAGACCACGTTGAGCGTTTCCATTCCGCGCCCTACTTTGCGGATGTGCTCCAAAGCTTGCGCTGAGGTCATTTCCGGAGGAATGGCAACGTAGTCGGGCGTCATGTATCGCCCGACGCTGTGCTCCGGATAGCCCAGAAGCTGGCGCGCGTTTTTTAGTTCGTCGGGAGAAAGCACTTCAAGCAGTTGCCGAGTCACGCTCGCCGGCATTTCCTCGAAGAACCTTGTTCGATCGTCAGGACGCATCCCATCTAGAACGCTCTTCACCTCATCCGTCGAGAGAGAACGAAGCAACCTCTTCTGCCGGCTAGGCGGCAAATAGGCAACCAACTGCGCAGCTTGGTCGCGCGGAAGGATGCGGAAGAGAATCGCTTGGTCTGTAGCAGAGAGTTGGATCATTGCTTCCGCGATATCGGAGAAATGAGTGGCTGCTAACTTGACGCGCAACTCCTCCCAGCGCTGGTTGCGAATGAGGTCTTCCCATAACGATGGCGTCAGTGTTTCGCTCATGTCTGTTCCTTCAAACCTTCAGTTGTAATTAGGTTCCCAAACCAACGATTTCTTGTCTTCGGACTCTGGGAGAGTAGCAGAATACTGGCAACCGTTAAGCTTTCCTAGGCGCTCCCCTGGCGGCGTTTTGATTTGTGGATGCCAACCAGGGCGGAGGACAATTCATGAATCACAAGCGCAGTGAAATGCCTCAGGACATGCAGGTTCATGTTCGTAATGTTGTTCCCGAAGACGCATCTCTCTGGGAGAGTATGCGTCGCGAACTTTGGCCAGAGGGTGCAGCGGATCACGCGCTAGAGATTAGGTCGTTCTTCGCAGGTACCCTGCGCGAGCCGGAAGCCGTTATAGTGGCGGAGACCTCAGACGGCGACTTCGTCGCTTTTGTGGAGCTTTCGATTCGACTTGATCTACCTCGCCTCGCAGGCCATCGTGTCGGATACGTAGAAGGACTCTACGTTCGCCCCGAGATTCGCCGCCAGGGCATCGCCAGGAGACTGCTTCAAGCTTCCCGTAGCTGGGCACGTCAGCAAAAATGCACGGCCATGGCAAGCGACCGTGCCGGCCGGATCATCCTAGATCGTAGCTTTTAGCCTGCGGCCATAGAATTTTTGAACCATACTTAGATTCCCTGAGGCCGGATCCTCGTATCGAGCGGTTGCTGCGAGTCATCGGAACCCATTGATGGCATCTGCGTGCAATTGGCGCTCGTCCAACAAACGGTGGCGCCTATCTCGTTCGCCTTCTCCGAGGTGGAAAGAACTCCTTCGCAAGCGCGTGGAAGAATCTTCCTCCCCAGAGTGCGATCAAAAGGAACGCTCCAAACAACACCACGGCGTCGATGCTGGCGCGGCCCTCGCGCGCCCAGTAAACATCTTCGAGATTCAGCCACAGCGCGAACTCATCCAGCGTAAGCGCCGCCCCGGCGCCGTAGAGAAAGGACATCAAGCGGCTGGCGAAGATCGACGACTTTTCGCTGCCCGTCCCAACCTCCACCAACCAGCCGAAACCCACGCCCAGCAGAATCAGGATCCCCCACACCAGGTGATGAATGTGCCTGCCCCGAATATAGATGTCGTGAAACGGGCCAATCTGGTGGAAGTTGACGTAGGCAAGCGTTCTGGCGATTGCGAAGG
This sequence comes from Candidatus Dormiibacterota bacterium, assembly GCA_035602135.1. Lineage (GTDB taxonomy): Bacteria > Acidobacteriota > Terriglobia > Acidiferrales > UBA7541 > Acidiferrum. The sequence continues at coordinate 91,018 of DATNMX010000118.1, read as the reverse complement.
TGAGGAAAAATCCGATGGCTGCGAGAAACAAGCGACGTCTGGGCCGATCGGGAATGTGTTCATGAAACAATGCGCCGACGCGTGGATGGCGCAACGCCCAGAGCGCCATGCCAGCACTGACCGGCAGGCAAAGAAGAAGCAGCAACGTTTTAACCGACATACCTTATCTGCATCCTCGGGAGTCATATCATATATGCCGCCGAAGACATGGCCAGCGTCATCAAGTCCAACGTTCGCACGAGCAATAAGGTGTACATCAGCTGGCGTCGTGAATCTTACAGACACCGCGTCACAATTTAACTGGAAAACGCAGGAAATGTTTATAGACATTGCTAGTCAGGTGGAATAATCAACTTTAAAACTCCCCCCGAAAACTGTAGCGATTTCCTATATCTGATTTTTCACACATTTTCACAATTCGTTCGAATACTAGATCGTTCTATTGTGGACAACTCCCCATACTCGCCACTCTAGCGAAAACATAGGGGGTGGGTCATCTCTACCCATTTTGGAACTGGCTCCGTCCCCACCCTGCTCAGCAGGCTTTATTCCCTTCGCCAGCAGGCCAATGCGGTACCTGCTTGCCCTCCTCGCGTGTGCCATACTTCGTCGCCTATACCCGCCAGGAGCACTTGCCAAAAATGACTGAACCTCACAACACGCATGGCATCTGGCCTTATCTCGCTCTCGCAGCGGGAATTATGTGCATCGCATGGTCCGCCATCTTCGTCCGCTGGACGGACATGCCCGGCCCTGCTTCCGCTTTTTACCGCTTGCTGATTCCTGCAATGGTGCTGCTGCCCACCTGGCTTTTTGATCGCCATTCGGCGCGCGTTGACGCGAAAACCCTGGCGGTAATCGCCGCTGGCGGCCTTTTCTTTGCTCTCGATCTCGCCTTTTACAACACGTCCATCCTGCGCACTTCCGCCGTGAACGCCACGCTGCTTGGCAATGACACACCCATCTTTGTTGGTCTTCTTACCTGGCTGGTGTTCCGCCAACGCCTTACTCTCGCCTTCTGGCTGGGCCTTGTCCTGGCGATCGCCGGCTCCCTGGCCATCGTTTGGGGAGATCTTGTGCGCCACATCAAGCTCGGCTCCGGCGACGCCATGGCTCTCGCCGCCTCCGCCTGCTTTGCCGTTTACCTAATGGCCACCGAGCGCGTGCGTACCACTACCAGCACGCTGGTGTTTTTGCGGCTGGCCATCGTTACGAGCGCCATCTTCCTTTTTGCCATCAACCTGGCTCTAGGAATTTCTCTATCCATCCCTCCAGGACATTCCTGGGCCGCATTATTGGGCCTTGGCCTTATCTCGCAACTCGGCGGCTACTTCGCTCTCACTTACGCTCTCGGCCATTTGCCGGCCACGGTAACTTCTGTCAGCTTGCTTTCGCAAGGTCCCTTGACCGCCGTGCTCGCCGCCATGCTTTTGGCGGAGCCGCTGGCGCGCTCGCAAATTCTCGGTGGCGCGCTTGTGCTGGCCGGCGTCGGCCTCGCGAATCGCCGCACGCACCCAGCCGAGGAAGCCAATGCCACGCTCTGCGAAGCCGCCGATCATGAGCGGAACTTGTCTAGCTAATGCTGCCGAGGATTGGGAATTTGATGATTAGGAGGTTAGGCCCGACGTACAAGAGCGATGAAAATATCGGATTCCATAGGATGCGCTAGCATGCAAATTTTCATGCGCATAGGCGAGGAGGAGTGTTCACCACTTTGATTTGTATTGAAAATGCTGTGTCACGAATTCAAATTCTATTTCAGCGCCAGGATTTCTACTTCGTTCCCCGATGGGTCTTGCAAATAAACCGAACGCGTTCCGTCGCGATGCGTTTTCGGCGCGCCGTAAGCGGCAGGCTCGCCAAGTACGGCGAAGTGCGGCGGATGTTGCGCCGGCAGCACAAATGCCAGGCGAATGTTTGCAAATTCCACCAGCGCCCATGTTTCGTCTTGATACGCAACTTTGCAGTCGAAATTTTTCGTGTACCACTCCACGGTCCGCTTCACATCGCCAACCGGCACAGCGACGTGGTCCATGGTGTCGAGCTTTTTTGTCCCAGTTGACTTTGGCTCACTTGGCGCAGACATCTTCGTTCCTCCAATTACAACGCGTTCGTTCCTCCGATTACAGTGCACTAATGGCCGCGGCGTTCTTAGCTTACCGGACGGTAACGCTACAGGCTATCCCCTCGCGCCGGTCTCGCGTTCTGGACAGGCCATCTCGGGATGCAGGCGCGCTGTAATTAGCGGAACTGCGGCATCAGGGCATTAGTCGGATGCGAAAGGGCGGCAAATGGAATAGGGCGAGAAATGCTTGACTTTCGCTTTTTCTTCGCTATACTAGTTCTCGGTAGAGGAAACGGGAACGGGCGGCCCGCTCCATTGTCTTATCGACTCTCCCGAGTGGCCGCCCGTTATTTTCAGTGCCCATTTCCCGCCGGAGGCACGGTGAACACAAACGCCATCGCAAACAGGGCGAGCGCCAAGAGCGCAAGTAACCCAAGCGCAACCGCCAGCGCCGACGGCGTGAACAACGCAAAGGGAACGTCGCGGTGGTGGAAATTCTGGAGCAGGGGGCGTGGCGTTACTGTCCACATCACAATTGATGCGTTTTTTGCCTCGGTGGAACAGCTACTAGACCCTACCCTGTGGGGTAAAGCCGTGCTTGTCGGTCACGCCCAGGTAGGGCTTGCGAAAGTGGAATCGGCGAGCGAGGAAGCGCAACTTCACGGCGCGGTTCCCGGAATGAGTATGGCGGAGGGGTTACAGCTCTGTCCACACGCCGCGGTGGTGGTACCGCGCTATGCGTGTTATGCGGATTTTGCTGAGCGAGTTCGCCGAATTCTAGAATCCAAGGTCGGGCTACTCGATACCGCGGCGCAGAATTACTTTAGTTTCGCTTTGCAGGCAAAACAGAGGGCGCACGCCATTTTGGAAGCGGAGTTGCGGCAGTTGCAGTCGGCCGTTTCGGAACAAACGGGCTTAAGTATCTCCATTGGTGCAGCCAGCACGAAGATGCTCGCGGCGATGGCTTCGCAGCTCGCAGGAACGCACGGGATTCAAGTAATCGCGGCGGGAGAAGAAAATGAATTTTTGACGCCGCTGCCCATCCAAAAACTTCCAGGCATCCAAGCAGTTCATGCCGCGCTGCTCAGTGCGCATGACATTACGACAGTTGGGCAATTGCGGCAGATACCAAAGCTCGCGCTGGAGTCCGCGTTTGGCGAATTTATGGGCCGGCAAATCTGGCAGCGTGCTCGCGGCCTAGACATAACGGAACTGCCGAGGCCAAAAGTTTCCACATTGCCGAAATCGGAGAGCACTTTGCTGACTAGCAGAATTCTTCGCCGCCTACAAACCCAGTCAACGGCTGCGAGAGCGAGTTAGCACCGCCGACACTTTGGCACCGGTGAAGATTGCAGGGACGAGCGCGCCGCGGCATACTGCAATATATGCCTTTCCGCAATAACCGCACTCGCCTGGCGGGCTTGGCTTTGGCCGGCGCCTTTTGCACGGCTGCTATTCCTGCCAACGCGGATGAAATCCGGCTAAAGGATGGAAAAAAACTTCACGGCGTGATCGTGGCGTATGAAGACAACATGTTCAAGGTCAAAACAGACTTTGGCTTTGTGCTGGTAGAAAAAGATAAAATCGCATCGATCATTCCAGACACCCCAGTGGGCGCCCCGAAAACGGACGCAGCAAAAACGCCAACGCCAGCCGCACCGAAGAAGGTACCGAATCCTAAGCCCGCAGCACAGCAAGCGAGTGCAGTCTCTGGCAATGCAGCGCCGTCCGCGAAAGTCACCTCCGTGCCGAGCGCAGGGCAATCGGTGGCGGTGGCCAGCACACCAGCTGCGGTTCCGGCTGAAAACGAACCGGCTCCGGTGGAACCCGAGCGGTCGGCTCCTAAAGTATTAAACGGAAGGGTGAAGCCGGTGCTGCCGTCGAATTCGCCGGCAGCAAAAGCCGTAGCTCCGGCAATCAAAGGAGCAAGCACCGCACCCAGTGGGGCTCTGGCGACGCAACCATCGCCGACAGCGCCGCCAAAAGAAGCGGAAGGCGAAGCCGTTCAGGGCAATTCTTATACCAACTACAGCCACGGCTTCCGTATGTATAAAGCGCCAAGCTGGAATTTGATCGTGGATGCGCGCAAGGCGTTGCCGAACGCTATCGTGGCGATGGGTACCTTTAACGAATCCACACTGATGGTAGTAGGTGAGGAAAAAACAAAAGAGCCGTTGGAAACCGCGGCGATCACCGTGGAAAAGCGACTACGCGATATTTATGAAAACTACCGGCGTATTTCACAGAAAAAAACGGTGGTAGGTGGCTTGCCCGCAATTGAGTATCGCTATCGCGGTTTGGCGGACCAACAGGATTGGTCCGGCACACTGGTAGTGGTGGCGCGCGGGAGCGAGATTTTCACGGTACTGGGCATGACGTATGCAGATACGGACCTTATTCAGATTCAGGAAAATGTTATTGCGCGCACGATAGCAAGTTTAGATTTCAGCGCCCGGCCATAGCAGCTATAAATAGGATTTCGCAAATAGAGCATTCTGCAGATAGCGGTTCGGAAATAGCATTTTGCGAACAGTATCTCGCAAATTGCGCTGCGAATTTATTGATTGTTTAAGGCTGCGGCGACTAAGTTTTCGCCGCAGCCTCGGTAGACTCCGTGATTTTGCGCTGCTCGCGGATAAGGGCGATAAGAGCTTGCGCGGCGCGCGGCAAACTGCGATCGCGGCGGTAGACGAGGCCGAGTTCGCGCCACAAATCAACGCCTTCCACGTTGATTAGTTTAACTTCCCCGGCTTTGACCTGATCCCGCGCGAAACTTTCACTGATAAACGAAACACCGGCGTCAGCACCCACGAAACGCTTGATCATGCCGATGCTCGGCAACTCCATAGTGATGTGCAAGCGCGAACGATAGGGACGGAAAAGTTTGTCGAGCACTTGCCGGGTATACCCGGTTCTCGGAAAGATAAGGGGTTGTGAGGCCACTTCCGCCAAGGTTATTTTTGTTCGGTGGGCCAGCGGATTGCGCATGCTGACCATGAAGCGCAAACGGTCGCGATGAATGTGGTGAACTTTCGTGGTAGGTGACTTGATGGGTAGAGATACGATGCCTACATCGATGGAGCCGTCCTCCACGCGCTGCAAAATCTTGTGGCTGAAGTTGCGATAAATACTGATATGCACGAGCGGATAGCGCCGCTGGAATTCCGCGAAAATATCCGGAAGCACGTACAGGCAAGTGGCTTCGTTGGCGCCGAAAAGCACGGTGCCCTGAACGACATTGCCGCGGTCAGCGACTTCCTGGATGGATTCATCGCGCAAACGCAGCAGGCGTTCCGCAAATTCGAAGAGGACTTCACCGGCAGGAGTTAACTCAACCGATTTCGCCGAACGGTCCAGGAGCCGGGCGCGGTAGGCTTGCTCAAGCTGGCGGATTTGCGCACTTACGGCAGATTGTGAACGGAAAACTTTCTGGCCGGCGCGCGAAAAACTTTTTAGTTTGGCGACATAGACGAAAGTAGCAAGTTGATCAAAATCCATAAGCTATGTGCTCGGCGCAGATTATAGCGGATTCCGGCAGCCGGGCGCCTGCAAATATTTATCCTTTCAAGCATGTATAGGTGCCACCGTAGAAATTTGTGGAACATGAGCAGCCGCCGCAGCAAAAGTGCGTGCGTTTAACTGCGCCAGTACGGGGCTCCACGTAGCTTCAATGGTGCCCTGGAAATGTACGGGCTGAACGCGCAGCAGAGGAAGCACGCCGCTGCGGGACAACAAGCGAGCGGCGCGTGGGCTGGCCGTAAAATTCACATGCTGTTCCAGTATGCGGCGCAGCCAGGTTTCTTCCAGCGCGTCAATTTCCGCAAGCGCGACAAAATCTCTATGCAAAACGTCCTCAGCTTCGGCGCGAAGCACATAGGCAAGACCGCCGGTCATTCCAGAACCGAAATTAAGGCCTAGCGAGCCGAGGATTGCCACTACGCCGCCGGTCATATATTCACAGCCATGCTGGCCCACGCCTTCCACCACGGCCAAAGCGCCACTATTACGCACGGCGAAGCGCTCTCCCGCGCGTCCGGCGATGTAGAGCTGGCCAGAGGTGGCACCATACAGGACGGTGTTACCGGCAAGAACATCGCCGCGGCGCGAGGCCGCAGGGCCGGCGCCAATGGCAATCGTGCCACCCGACAAACCTTTGCCCACGTAGTCATTGGCTTCGCCGGCCAAGCGGAGCGTGACACCTTCGGCGAGGAAAGCGCCAAAACTTTGTCCCGCGGAGCCGTGAAATTCGCGGGTGATTTCGTGGCTAATATCGTGGGAAAGAGCACGTCCATGCATGGCGCGACGCATCAATTCTCCGCTGAGGCCGGTGCCGACACTGCGGTCAGAATTGCGAATGGGTTGCGACTCGCTTTGCAGTCCCAAGCCGGGTGTGAAATAGAGGGAATCTTCCAGAGCTGCACCCTGCAGCGCGGGAGTTTGTTGCGGGGCCACGCGGCGAGACTCCGAGATCGGCACGACCAGCAAAGCATCCATACCGGACCGTGTGCCCAAGCGGTCGTACCAGCCGGTGAGTTCGCTTAGAGAGCGTACGCCGAGCTGCGCCAAACGATTGCGCACTTCATCCGCCAGATAACGGAAATAAGCGACGACCATTTCCGGCTTGCCGGAAAAGCGTGCGCGCAATGTTTCGTCCTGCGTAGCAATGCCGACGGGGCAGGTATTGAGATGACACTGGCGCGCCATAACGCAACCGATGGCGAGAACCGAAGCGGTGCCGAAGCCGAATTCGTCGGCGCCCAAAATCGCGGCCAATACGATGTCACGAGCAAATTTCAGGCCTCCGTCCACGCGGAGAGAGAGGCGCGAACGGAGGCCCGCGCGAACCAGCGTGTCATGTGTTTCGCGCAAACCAATTTCCCAAGGCAACCCGGTGTTTTTGATGGAGGTCAGCGGCGACGAACCGGTGCCGCCATTGTGACCGCTTATGGTGATGACGTTGGCACCAGCCTTGGCCACGCCGGCGGCGATAATGCCGACACCCGCGCCGGACACGAGTTTCACGCCGATGCGCGCGCGCGGATTGACGGCGCGAAGATCGTGGATCAACTGAGCGAGGTCTTCAATACTATAAATGTCGTGGTGCGGCGGTGGCGAAATGAGCGGTGTGCCGGGGGTCGCATGGCGAATACGCGCGATGTACTCGGTGACTTTACGGGCAGGAAGTTGGCCGCCTTCACCTGGCTTGGAGCCTTGCGCCATTTTGATCTCAAGTTCTTCGGCGTGCACCAGATAATCGGCAGTAACGCCAAATCGTCCAGAGGCCACTTGCTTGATCTTGTTGGCGGAGGCCGGCTCAAAACGATAGGTTTGCGGATCCTCGCCACCTTCTCCGGTATTACTGCGGCCTCCGAGGATATTCATGGCCTGCGCAAGAGTGCGATGCGCCTCGGGGCTGAGGGAACCCAAAGACATGGCCTGGGTGCTGAATTTTTGGAGAATTGACTCGGTGGATTCCACCTCTTCCACCGGGACGGGTGTACCGGGAACGGTTTCCAGCAAATCGCGCAGGAAGATAGGTCCCTGTTGTTCGGCGAGTTCCTCAAAAGCGGAATACTTCCTGGCGTCCGGCGCGCGCACGTGGGCGTGAAGGCGACGTACAATTTCCGGAGAATTGGCGTGAAGTTCGGCACCTTTGCGGAAGCGGTACAGGCCGGCATCGGGAAGTTCCGGGCCCGTTCCCGCGAAAGCGGCGGTGTGCATGCGCAAGTAATCGGCAAAAAGATCGTCAAGGTTCTTTAGACTGGGATAATCGGCGGCGTCTTCGAAAAACTCGGCGCATAGATCTTCGGCGAGGCCCACGATCTCAAAAAGATGACTGTTGCGGTAACTGGCGATGGTGGAGACGCCCATGCGGGCCAGTACTTTGCGCAATCCGGCGGTAACGGCCGTGCGGACGTGTTCCGCGCCGCCCTCTTCAAGAGCATCGGCGAATTGATTGGCCAGATAAGGCAGAACCGCGCTCGCTCCACAAGCGACGAGCAAAGCAACATGATGGGTATCAAAAACCTGTGCGGATTCCACAATGAGCGGGACGTCCCACAGTCCTTCGCGAACCATGGACTTCCAAATGGCGGCGGTGGCGAGAAGTATCGGAAAACCGGCGCGATCTGTGCTTATGGCCCGATCTGAAAGGAGGAGGAGTCCCGGACGTCCGCCACTGCTCATAGGGGTAGCTGCAAACTGAGCAAAGCTGTGGCGTGCGCCCGGAACTCCCAGGGCGGAAGAAAAAGTCGTGTCGATGTGCTGCACGGGACCAAAAATCGCGGTGAGCTCGCTGAGCTGCGCGTCTGCAATTAGCGGACTAGACAAAGATACGCCTTGCTTGAGGTGCACTTCCAGGGACATTACGTGCGATTCGCGCAACGGATCGATGGGTGGATTGGTGACCTGCGCAAAACGCTGTTTGCAGTAATCCCAAAGGGTGCGCGGCATGGTGGAGAGAAATGCGGGCGGAGCGTCGTCGCCCATACTCCAGTCGGCTTCTTTACCATGCACCAGAGAGGTGAAGAGGGTTTTGAACTGATCTTCGGTCCATCCGGCCGAAGCTGCGGCACGCTTGGGGTGCTCGATAAGCGAAGCTGGAACGCCGACGCAATTGGTAATTTGCCGGTGGGAGATGCTGGCACGCTTGTGATGCATGGCCAGGCGCTTGAGAATTTCGCGCCAGCGCAGAAACACTCCAGTCGCGGGATGGGCCAGGATCATTTCGCCCGGGCCGAGGCGTTGCCGTTCGGCAATGCGTGATTCGTGCAGATCGATCAAGCCGGTTTCCGAACCGGCGATGAGCAAACCATCATGAGTCAAGGTGTAGCGCAACGGCCGCAGGCCGTTGCGATCGAGTTTCGCGCCGACAAATTGGCCATCGGAGAAAACCAGGGCTGCCGGACCGTCCCAAGGCTCGACTTGCTGCGAAATTGCGCTAAGAGCGGCGCGTACGTCGCGCGAAAGTAGCGCATCTTTTTCAAAAGCCGGTGGGACGAGAGAAAGCATGGCGTCTTCGGCCGTGCAGCTTTCCAGCAGCTTTAACTCAAAAGCGTTGTCGAAACTGGCGGAGTCGCTGACATTTTTTTCGAGGGGCCTGAACCACGACCCCACGGAGAGACGCGCGCGCAGTTCGTGCTCCTTGGCGCGAAGCCAACGGCGATTGGAGACAATGGTATTGATTTCGCCATTATGCGCGACGTGACGAAAGGGCTGCGCCAAGTGCCAGGAAGGCTCGGTATTCGTCGAGTAGCGCTGATGAAAAATGGCGAAAGTGGTAGCGAACGAAGTGTCGCGCAAATCTTCGTAGAACTGCGGAAACTGCCACGGCGTAAGCAGGCCTTTGTAAACGACGGTCTGCGAGGAAAGCGAACAGATGTAACAAGCGGGAGGAAGCAAAGTTTCCGCGCGCTTGCGCAGAACGGCGAGACGCCGTTCAAAACCCGCGGCCTGGCGCAAGGGGTGGAAAGGCTCGACAAAAAATTGCCAGATTTCCGGCATGGTTTCCAGCGCACGTCGGCCGAGAGAATGCGTGTTCACGGGAACGCGGCGCCAGCCGATAATGCGCACCCGCTCGAGGTCAGCGGCGGCTTCAATGGCCGCGCGAGCCGCCGCTACCGCGGTCGCCGGAAGAAACGCCATCCCCAGGCCAAAAGCTTCGGGCAGCTTGATGCCCTGCTGCTCCGCACGGGCACGGAAAAAATCCTGCGGAAGCGAGGTAAGAAGGCCGGCACCGTCGCCGCTGGCGCCATCGGCGTCAACACCGCCGCGATGGGTGAGGCGCTCCAAAGCATTCAAAGCAAACTGGATAATGTCGTATGCAGGGGGGCCGGCAAGGCGGGCTATGAAGCCCGTGCCGCAAGCGTCGTGGTCCGGGTGACCCCAATTAGGGTGCCGACCGGCGGGCAGTCGCTCGTCATCGAGACCGTTGGACGGTCGTGCCTGGCGCTTCTGCATACCATTGTATAGGCCGAGGGTGCCTGGGAAGTAAAACTCAGAATTTGAATACGCTGAATTGATTTTCTGATAGAGAAGGGTGGGAAGCCTCGAATTTACTAAAACTTGGTGACTTCTGAAAAGTGGAAGTTGCGAACTTTCATGGCGGGCACCACCATTTCGAAGGATTCCTCGCCGGTGGCGCGTACGGCGGGACCGAGAAGCTCGACGTTGCGAAGCATCTCGAGGAGAGACTGGTTAAAGCGGAAATTGCGAGCAGCGGAAGTAACACGGCCGTTTTCGACCAGGAAGAGGCCGTCGCGCGTCATTCCGGTCATTACCTTTTCGTAGGGGTCGACCTCGCGGATATACCACAACCGGGTAACCAGGAAACCGTGGTCCGTGGTGGCGATCATGTTTTCGATGGAGGAGTCGCCACCGGAAAACACCAGGTTCATGGGCGCTTCCCCATATTCATTGGGCAAAGGGAAGCCGTGACCGGTGGGTTTTTTGCCGGCGGCTTTAGCGCTCCTGCGCGAGTAGACAAGACTTTTGGGGACGCCGCGATCCACAAGCTGCACGTGCTGACGAGGAATTCCTTCGCCATCGAATGGCGGGCCTAATTGCAAAGGATGGTAGACGTCATCGGTGATGGTGATGTTCTTGGCGAAGAGCTGCGTGCCCATGCGCCCGTTCAGGCAGGAACGTTTGTCCGCGACGGCCGTGGCTGCAAAATCGTAGAAAAGAAATCCGACGAGGTCGAGCACGGCCGCCGGCTCAAGAATGACGGTGTAGCGGCCGGGCGGAATTTCGCGGGCGTTTACGGCGCGATGCGCGTTTTCGCTAGCGCGTACAGCAAGCCTCTGCGTATCGAAGGCGCGCACATCGGCGGAATTAGCCTTGGCCCAGCTTGCCGCAGGCGGTTCCTGCATGGTGATGGAAAACGCAGAATGAGTTTCACGGTAAGCGGCAAACAGGCCACGCGAATTTCCTATCGCCGACTGGCTTAGGCCGGTAGAGAAAATTCCGGCGGCCACTTGACCGTGTTTGATGGCGAGATCGCATGCACGGCGCACGGCGCGCGCGCGATCTTGGGGCGTGATACGCGCAGTGTTCTGGAAATAGCGGCGCACCGGCCGATAATTTTGTTTGCCAGGCATGAGGAGCAAGCGCGGGTCCCTGGGCTGACGGTGCGCGAGAGAAATGGAGGAATCGATAGCGGCGCGGAGTGAGTCTTCGTCCAGACGATTGGTGGTGGCGCGCGCGGTGCGGGAGTCCACGACGGTACGAATGGAGACCGTAATGCCACGCTCGGCGACGTTTTGGTGAATGGCATTGTTGGCGAAGCGGGTCAACGCGTCGTTGACGTCATCGATGTGCACTTCGGTTTCTTCGGCGCCAGTAACTTTCGCAAGGCGTAGCACGGTTGCAATGATGCCGCGAAGTTCGCGCTCGGAAAGAAGGTCGGAAGATGCGGGCCGCATGCGCGGCGTTACTTTGGAGGATTTGCGCGCAGTGCTCATTGGTTTGAGAAGGCCGCCCCGATGTGCACGTTTCGAAAACGCGCGGGGGAAGCGCCGTGTCCGGTGCCCATGGTTTGCATAGGCTGGCCTTTGCCACAATTCGGCGTACCCCACAGCGTCCAGTGATCGAATTTACAGATGGCGTCGCAGGAATTCCAGAACTCGGTGGTAATGCCGCTATAGCTAGGGTTCTTCAGCATATGGATTTTCTTGCCACCTTTGATTTCCCAGCCGATTTCAGTGGAGAACTGAAACTGGTAGCGGCGATCGTCGATGGACCAGGAACGGTTGGTTTCCATGAGGATACCGTCATCCGTGCCGGCGATCAGATCGTCAAAGTCCCAGCTGCCGGGCAAGAGGCTTACGTTGGTCATACGAATAATAGGCAGGCGATTCCAGCCTTCCGTGCGCATGGTACCGGAGGAACGATTCAGGCCAATGAGATGAGCAGTTTCTCGATTGGAAAGATATCCGCGAAAGGCGCCGTCTTTAATGATGTTCGTGCATTGCGCGGGCACGCCTTCGTCATCGTAGGCGAAGGTCCCTAAACCCGGACCGTGATCGAGACGGGCGTCGGCGACGACGTTGACAATTTCCGAAGCGTATTTCAGATGATTCAGCTGATCCAAAGTAAGAAAACTGGTGCCGGCGAAATTGGCTTCTTCGCCGAGCACGCGGTCCAGCTCAATAGGATGGCCGATGGATTCGTGGATCTGCAGGCCAAGCTGGCTGCCGCCGAGGATGAGCGTACCGGTTTTCTCCGGACACTGCGCCGCGGAGTGAAGGAGAACAGCCTCTTCGGCGACGAAAGGCGCATGTTTTAGAAGATCGAGCGATTCGATGAGTTCGTAGCCTTGGAGAGCGTGCTGGCCGCCGAAACTATTGGGATACGAGCGCTTCTGGATTTCGTCGTTTTGAAAAGAGGTGGCCGCGATGCCGCAACCGGAAATGACTTTGCGCTGATGGATGCGCGAACCGATGGTGGAAGCGAACCAGCAATCAATTTTGCGAAACTGCATGTCCGTTTCGGTGAGCGTGACACCTTGAACGCGACGCATTTCCGCATCAGCCGCCAGAAGGAGAGCGAGCTGAGTTTCGAGCGGTATCTCGAAGGGATCTTTGCGAAACGGGCTCTGCCAGCTATCGATATAGGCGGCTTCCGGGGCCATCACAACGTCGCGGCGCTTGGCGAGAGCAGAAGCTTTGGCGATGGAGACGGCTTGCGCAGCGCAAGCGGAAACGCCTTCGCGTGTCAGCCGGCCAGTAGAAGCAAAGCCCCAGGCACCGCTGGCGAGCACGCGGATCCCCAGCCCAATCGATTCAGATTGCGCGAGCGTGCCGACCTGGCCGTTCTTCGTGGTGAGGTCGCGCTGACGATGATGCATTACGCGCACATCGCCGTAAGTTGCGCCGCGAGTGCGCGCCGTGTCGAGAGAAAGTGTGCACAAGTCCCACATAGGTTTAGAAAGATTGACGCAAACAAGTAGAGGCGCAGCAGGCTGCGCCTCTAGCAAAATAATGGAGAAACCCGATTACGTCGCCAGTCTTACGTGCCTTCCTGCCACGACGCCAAATAATGTTCCTGCTCGGCGGTAAGTTTATCGAGTCGGTGGCCCATGGATTCGAGTTTAAGGCGCGCAATTTCCTTGTCCAAGTGCTCAGGAACAATGTACACCTGAGGCTTCAGATTTTTGTAATTGGCACGTAGATACTCGGCGGAAAGAGCCTGATTGGCAAAGCTCATGTCCATAACGGAGGCGGGATGCCCCTCTGCAGTGGCCAAGTTTACAAGCCGGCCTTCGCCCAACAAATAAATCTTGCGGCCGCCCTTTAATAAATACTCATCCACGAGTGGACGAACTTCGCGCTTGCCGGTAGACAATTTTTCCAGAGCGGGGATATCAATCTCTACGTTGAAATGTCCGGAGTTGCAGACAATCGCGCCGCCCTTCATGTGTTCGAAATGCTCGGCGCGGATGACGTTTTTGTTGCCGGTCACGGTGATAAAAATGTCCCCTTCCTTCGCGGCGTCGGCCATGGGCAGAACGCGGAAGCCGTCCATGACAGCCTCAATTCCCTTCACCGGATCAATTTCAGTGACAATCACATCAGCGCCCAGGCCCTTGGCGCGCATGGCGATGCCGCGGCCGCACCATCCGTAGCCTGCGACAACGAGTTTCAGACCGGCGATAAGCACGTTGGTGGCGCGAATAACGCCGTCCAGCGTGGATTGGCCGGTGCCGTAGCGGTTGTCGAAGAAATGCTTGGTCATTGCATCGTTCACGGCCACGATGGGATATTTCAGTGTTCCGTCCTTGGCCATGGCGCGCAGGCGAATCACGCCTGTGGTGGTTTCTTCCGTTCCAGCGATAACGTTGGAGACCAGATCGGTGCGCTTGGTAAGCAGCATGGTCACGAGGTCTGCGCCATCGTCCATGGTGAATTGCGGTTGGTGATCGAGGGCCGCGCGCAAATGTGAGTAGTAGGTCTCGTTATCCTCGCCTTTGACGGCGTAGGTCGGAATGTTGTAGTCGCGATTCAGCGACGCTGCGACTTCATCCTGCGTGGAGAGCGGATTGGAGGCGCAAAGAACTGCGTCGGCGCCACCGTCGCGGAGGGCGATCATGAGATTGGCCGTTTCGCTTGTTACGTGCAGGCAAGCAGAAACGCGCAGGCCCTTAAGCGGCTGGTCTTTGATAAAGCGTTTGCGAATGGATTCCAGCACGGGCATCTGCTGCTGCGCCCATTCAATCTTGCGCTTACCTGCATCGGCGAGAGAGATGTCTTTCACATCACCTTTTTTTAGTTCGGCGGTAGCCAAAGTCATGCTCCTTAAATTTCTAATGTTAGCGATATTGATTATTAACGCATTGTAAACGGAAGCGTAGTAAATGCTTCGACCGCTGGGACAGAAGCGTCTAGCGGCGCGCGCCGACTTCGGCGGTAGCGGTAGCGACAACTCCCAGCCCCGCGGCCTTCCGCAAAGCATCGGCGCGGTCGGTACGCTCCCAAGTGAAGCCCGGTCCGCTGCGGCCAAAATGACCGTAGGCGGCGGTCGCCTTGTAGATAGGCCGACGCAGATTAAGCGTTTCGATGATGCCCTTGGGAGTCAGCGAAAAATACTCGCGAATAAGCGCGGTGATTTTTTCGTCCGACACAGTGGCCGTACCGAAGGTTTCGGCCATCACAGAGACGGGTTCAGCTACTCCGATGGCGTAGGCCAGCTGTACTTCTGTTTTACGCGCGAGGCCCGCGGCGACGATGTTCTTGGCAATGTAGCGCGCCATGTAGCATGCCGAGCGGTCCACCTTAGACGGGTCCTTACCGGAAAAAGCGCCGCCTCCATGGCGGCTGTAGCCACCGTAGGTATCCACGATAATTTTACGTCCGGTCAAACCAGCGTCGCCCATCGGTCCACCGATTACAAACCGGCCGGTCGGATTGATGTGATATTTGGTCTTGGAGTCGAGCATCGCGGCAGGAATGATTGGCCGAATCACGTGTTCAGTGACAGCATCTCGTAGATCGGCGTTAGAAACTTTGTCGCTATGCTGGGTGGAAATCACCACGCAATCCACACGAACCGGTCGGCCATCGCGATATTCGACGGTGACCTGGGACTTGCCATCCGGACGGAGAAAATCAACTCTATTGGACTTGCGGACTTCGGAGAGGCGCTGCGTGAGGCGGTGGGCCAATTGAATGGGCATAGGCATCAATTCTTCGGTTTCATCGCAGGCAAAGCCAAACATTAAGCCTTGATCACCCGCTCCGCCGGTGTCCACGCCCATGGCGATGTCCAGCGACTGGCGTTTTACGGTGCACATAATCGCGCAAGTGCCGCCATCGTAGCCATACTTGGCGCGGTCGTAGCCCACGCCCTGAATGGTCTCGCGGACAAGCTCGTCGTAGTCGACATGCGCGCTGGTGGTGATCTCACCGGCCACAACAGCCAAACCGGTTGTAACCAAGGTCTCGCAAGCCACGCGTCCTTTAGGGTCTTGCTTCATCACTTCATCGAGCACGGCATCAGAAATTTGATCGGCGATTTTGTCCGGGTGACCTTCGGTCACGGACTCCGAGGTAAATAGAAAATTGCGTAGGGATTCGCTCAAAACAAAGTCTCCTTCATGGTGTGCGGGCAGGCACGCGGCCATAGCCAAACTACGGCGTTAAGATTATATGCGCGTTACGTTCCAAAAGGTACCATCCGAAGATGCAAGAATCAATTCGTTGAATCCAAATGCGTTATCAGCACATTGAACGGTCAAACCGCGGACTGAATGGGACAATCGGTTCCAGAAAAGGGAAACTCCGCACGTTTAATTTTGAGATTAGGGTGAGCCGCATATTTGTTGGCTGATGCTAGCTTACGCCGCGTCGACGTCGTCATCCGGCTGCACGACGAGTTTTCCCTTGGTCTTTTTGGCCATCAAGTAGGAGCGGATGAAAGGATCGAGGTCGCCATCTAACACCCGGTCGACGTCGCCCACGTCGAATTTGGTGCGGTGATCCTTAATGAGCCGATAAGGTTGCATAACGTAGGAACGAATCTGGCTTCCAAAAGAAATGTCCAGCTTGCTTTCGTCGAGCCGATCGGTTTCCGCCTGGCGCTTCTGAATTTCCAGGTCGTAGAGGCGCGAGCGCAGCATTTTCATCGCAATTTCGCGATTCTTATGCTGGCTCCGCTCGGCCTGGCACCCCACCACGATGTTGGTCGGAATATGGGTAATACGCACGGCGGTTTCCACCTTGTTGACGTTTTGTCCGCCAGCGCCGCCTGATCGAAACGTGTCGACGCGCAAGTCTTCTGGACGAATATTAATTTCGATGCGGTCATCAATTTCCGGAATCACAAAAACGGATGCAAAAGAAGTGTGCCGTCGCGCCGCCTGGTCGAACGGCGAAATGCGCACCAGGCGATGAACGCCGGTTTCCCCGGTTAACAGACCGTACGCGTTTTCCCCCGAAAACTGGATAGTGGCGGACTTGATGCCAGCTTCTTCGCCCGGTGTTTCGTCCAGCACGGCCGCATTTATACCTTTGCGTTCTGCCCAGCGGAGATACATGC
The DNA here is from genome assembly GCA_035602135.1 of Candidatus Dormiibacterota bacterium. GTDB lineage: Bacteria > Acidobacteriota > Terriglobia > Acidiferrales > UBA7541 > Acidiferrum. The sequence continues at coordinate 74,421 of DATNMX010000118.1, read as the reverse complement.
GGAGCAGTATCGAGGCCCAATCCTGCGATTCCGTGCCGCCAGCACCGGGCTTGATGGTCATGATGGCGTTCAGGTGATCGTTCTCGCCGGAAAGAAGCGTTTCAGTTTCGAGCTCAGCGACGTAGGTCTCCGCCGCCTGGAGTTCGCGGTCTAGATCTTTCAGCAGGTCGTTGCGTTGTTCGGCGTTTGTTTCTTCTTGCGCCAGATTGATGTAGGTCTCAATATCGCCGGAAATGGAAGCCAGTTTGTCATCCGCTGTAACCTGGTCTTCCGCGCGCTTGCGATCGCGCAGCACGGCTTGTGCGGCTTCCTGATTGTTCCAGAAGTTCGGCTCCGCAACGCGCGCTTCGAGGGATTTCAGGCGGTCGCGATACTGCGGGGCGTCAAAGATAGCTCCGCACGAGCGTGATGCGTTGTTTCAGGCCCTCATAACGATGCTGAAGATCTTCGAGAATCATAGACGAGAGAGCGAGCTCAAACCGGGTCCGAAACGACGAAGGAAGACGCCAAGAGTTCCGTGGCCGCCGGAATATTCTCGCGAGAAATCTTTCCTTTCCAAAAAGTAGCTGCCACCAGAATAACGGAAACCAGCACGCAGAGCCAGGCGAACCAATCGCCAAAACGCGTGTAAATCGTGGTGTCCGTCCGGAAATCATAGGGCAAGTCGGCTGCCGCGCGTACATCCGGCGGCAGCGCCGCGATGATACGGCCATAAGGATCGATGGATAGCGTGTAGCCATTATTCGTTGCGCGAACGATCCAGCGGCGATTTTCGACCGCGCGCACCCTGGCCATCCTTAGATGTTGCTCCGGTGCGGCAGAGCGGCCAAACCACCCGTCGTTGGAAATGTTCACAAAAAGCTGCGCGCCATTGATGGCGAAGCGCCGAACTTCGTTCGGAAAAATCGCCTCGTAACAAATAAATACCGCAAAGGAGTATCCGCCAGGCAGCGGGGCGACGGCGTAGGTTTGTCCTTTGTGGAAGCCGCCGACTTCGTCGGAAACGCCGTTGACCAAGCGATGGATCAGAGGAAACGGCTCATACTCTCCAAAGGGCACGAGATGAATCTTGTCATACGAAAAGACTCGCCGGCCTTGCGCGTCAAAGAGAAGCGCACTGTTGTACGGCGCCGGAATCGCGTTTGCGGCGGAACTCGCGGAGCCCTGAACCGCCTTCCACTCGATGGCCCCAACGAGGAACGGATGGTGAAAGCGGCTCGCAAGACTGGAAGCCATGGCGGCGAACTGCGGATCCTGAAACGAGAACGGCGCAGGCGCTTCGGGCCACACTAAAAGATCGGGTTGTCTTTTGCCAGGAACCAGGCTCAAGCGATTAATTTCTCGCAAATCGGCGGAATGAGACGCAAACCAGTCTGCGGTATAAACCGGTGATTCTGGAAAATTAACCTGCACGGCGCGCGCGAGGTGATTGGTACCTGGGGTAGGCACCAAGCGCTTGCCGACCGTCATGGCGATCACCAAAAAAGCGGTAGCTGCCGCCAATAGGATGATTCGGCGTTTTGAATTTGGCGAAGCGGCTGCGGCACTCCGGTCATATTGGGCTTCAAAGGTCCACGCTAGCAGAGCGTTAAACGAAGCCACGAGAAAAGAAAGACCGTAAATGCCGGTGATTGTGGTGAGCTGCAGAAGACCAAGATTCGTGGACGCGGGATAACCCAGCAAATTCCAGGGGAAGCCAATTTCTGGCAGATGAGCGCGGAAAAATTCCAGTGCCACCCAGAGAAACGGCGCCCCGATGCAGGCATAAGCGATATTTCTCCTCGCCAGCAAGTAAATGGTCCAGCCGAATGCTCCGGTCAAAGTGCCCCAAGCGCTCGCCATCAGCAGCAGCAGGGCCCAGCCCGTGACGCGCGACAGTCCTCCGTGAACGGCCAGCACCGTGGCAATCCAAGGTAACGACGTAAGGCAAAAGAAAAGTCCGTGAAGAAATCCACACGCGAAGGCGACGCGAGCGCGAGCGTCTAGAAGGACTGCGAGAAGCACGCCGATACAAATCCAAGAGTAAATGCTCAGGTAAAAGCCGGTGTAGGAAAGTGAGAGCGCCGCACCTGAAACGGCGGCGATTGCCAAGCGCAACCCAGTTGGTGCTGCCGTGTGGGATGGGGCGCGAAAAAAGGCCCGCCAGCCACTCCAAATCATCCGTGCTTCACGAGGGCTTTAAAGCCTGCGCTCTCAAGGCCTTTCCTAGCCGCGTCGGCGGCTTTTTGATCGGCGTAGGGACCCACCTGAACGCGGAAATACTTGTCACCCTGCGGGGACAGCACGAAGGCCGGAAACTTTTTCTTTTGTAGCCGGCTGGCTAAGTCCAAGGCGTCCGCTTCTTTACGGAGCGCAGCGACCTGCACGGTGTAGGCGGCGGAGGGAATCAGCTGCGCGTTCTTCCCGCTATGGTCGTATCGCGGGCTGACTGACGCATTTCTTGGCGACGCAGAGGGCGCCGCTGACTTTAGATGGTCTTCTGTCTGCTTCGGCTTGCCAGCATTATAAAATTCCCAATCCGAATTTGCCGCGCCACTGGAATCCGCAAGCGGCTCAGGCGATGGGGAGTTGTTCGCACGCTTGGAAGTTGCGTCAGATTTGCTGGAAGTAACAGCGTTTCCAAATCCGCGTGTATTGGTGGAGGCACGGACCTGGCCATCGTACTGGTTGCGTCCCATGACAAAGCCCAGCGTGAAGAAGACGCCGGAAAATACCAGCATCAGCAAAAATAAACCGATGACATGTCTGCTCTCGAGTACTCTCTCTCCCGCGCCGCGTCGTTTACCGGCAGAAGCCATGCTTACTTTTTTGCTCCCTCAAGGCTCTTAGTCCACTGACTAATGATATCGACGGGCAGTGGAAACACAATCGTTGTGTTCTTCTCGACACCTATCTCGGTGAGCGTTTGCAGGTAGCGGAGCTGGATGGCCGTGGGTTGCGTGGCCAAGACTTTCGCGGCATCCGCAAGTTTTTGCGAGGCTTCGTATTCGCCGTCGGCGTGAATCACTTTCGCGCGGCGCTCCCGTTCTGCTTCGGCCTGCCGCGCGATGGCGCGCTGCATCTGCTCGGGAATGTCCACCTGTTTTACTTCCACCTTGGAAACTTTGATGCCCCAGGGCTCGGTGTCCTGGTCGAGAATCACTTGCAGCTTAGCGTTTACTTTGTCGCGCTGGGAGAGGATTTCATCGAGTTCGAACTGTCCGACGACGCTGCGAATGGTGGTTTGCGCAAGCTGCGATGTGGCGTATTGATAGTTCTGCACTTGCGATAAAGCCATGTTGGCATCCACGACTCGAAAATAACAAACGGCGTTCACTTTTACCGAGACATTGTCCCGCGTAATAATGTCTTGCGGCGGAACGTCCAGCGTTTCTATACGCAGCGGGATGCGATAGAGCGTTTCGATGGGCCAGAATACCAAATTCAGCCCGGCACTCTTCGCTTGCGGCAATAAACGGCCCAGCCGCAGCACTACGCCGCGTTCCCACTCTTTAATAATGTACAACGAATTCCAAAACCAGATGAGCCCGATGCCAACAATCAGCGAGATCCCCAGAAAACCGATTTCCATGTTGCCCTCCTATATAGGCGGACGAATTCTAACTGTTTACTGGGACCGATGTCTGCGCTGGTTCGACATACAACTTCAATCCGTCGACTCGCGTAACGCGCACCGACGCGCCTTCAGGCGCCGGCTGGGACGACACCGCGCGCCATAGCTCCCCATGAATACGGATCATGCCCTCTGCGCCGGCGCGCAACGCGGAAACCACCACGCCCTCCGCGCCAATCAGTTCTTCCCTGCCAGTGGAAGCCTTCCATTTGCGCGATCGCAGCACCAGGCGCATCAGTACGACGGTCAGAATGGCAAACGGTATGGTTGCCGCAAGCGCGATGCTCAAGCTGACGCCGCCCGCAGTGAGCGGCGAACGGATCAAGAACATGGCTCCCAAAAGCATGGCGATGATGCCGCCCCCGGCGAGCACGCCATGGCTCGTGTATTTAGCTTCCAGAATAAAGAAACCCATCGCCAGTAATATCAGAAAAAGGCCCGCGAGATTCACCGGCAAAAAATGCATGGCGTACAGCGCGAGAACCATACAAATGCCGCCGATAACCCCTGGTGCGATTACGCCGGGATGTGTGAATTCCGTATACAAACCGAGCACGCCGAGAATCAGCAGCACAAAAAACGCATCTGGCTGCACGATGCGCGCTAGAAATTTCTGCCGTGGCGAAAGCTCGAAAGGAATACGCACCGCATTGGCGAGCGCCAGCGTGACCCGCGTATCGTCGAAGCGCGTAATGGTCCGGCCATTCAGCTTTCGGAACAAATCTTCCGGCGAATAGGCGATGACATCGATCAACTTGCCATCCAGCGCTTCTTTCTCCGTGAAGGCTTTGGCATCGGTGACGGCAGTCTCCGCAAGCACCGGGTTGCGTCCGCGTTTTTCGGTAAAGCTGCGAAGAAAAGCCATGGCGTCGTTGTTTATTTTTTTCTGAAACACGTTATCGATCTGCTGTGGAAATCCGCCAATGGCAATGATGGGCGAAGCCGCGCCGGTATGTGTTCCCGGAGCCATGGCGGCAATGTCCGCTGCCAACAAAATATAAAATCCCGCGGAAGCGCCGCGCGCGCCGGTCGGCGCAACGTACACCGCTACCGGGACGGGCGAGGCCAGCATATGTTGAATGATGTCCTTCATGGAATCGCTCAGTCCGCCGGGCGTATCCATGGTAATCAGCACCAGCGCCGCGTGCCGCTGCGCAGCGGCGTCCAGGCCTTCGTCGATGTAGGTGGCAAGAATGGGCTCCACTTCGCCATCCAGCTTAAGCTCGAGAACTTCGGACGACGGGGGGTGGTTATCCGCGTTTACCGTGGGCCAAAGAAATCCAAGCGCCGCTACGCAGATCCCGCTGAGAGCACACAAAACACCGGTAGAAAAAACGCCCAAAGAAATGCTGCGTTTAAAAACATCGCGACAACCGCTCATGGCGTCCCTCCCTTCGGTTTTGTAGGCGCAGACTTGGAATTCTGGAGGCGCTCGAGCAATTGCTTGGCCTCCGTATAATTAGGCGCCAGCTTCAAAGCGCGCTCCACTTCAGTGCGCGCCTGCCCGGTTTTTTTCTGCTCCAGGTAAACGCGCGCGAGAATGGTTCGCACCACAGCAGAATCCCTTGTTTGCAGCGAAGTCTGAAGTTCCTTCACGGAATCATCGAGCTTGCCCTGGCGGCGGTTAATTTCGGCGAGGCCGCGATGCGCGGCGGGGTTCCTGGGATCACCGGTTAATGCCGCGCGGTATTCGTGTTCGGCATTGTCCAGGCGCCCGGCAGCGAGTTCCTGACGCGCGCGGCGGAGATGCGCCAAGCTGTTTTCACCGGACACGGAGCCGCTCGTGCTGACGTGAGATTCAGACGATTCAATTCCAAATCGCAAATTCGCCATATCAATTTCGGTTTTAATGCGTTCCAGACGCGATAAAGAATCGCCCGCAGCGTCCCAGCGCACGACCGGCAGTCCGCTCGGGCCGAAGGCTTCGTCGGCGGAATTGCGCTCCTGTTCCGCTTCGTCCTTCTTCCCGGCTTTCTCCAGGGAGATAATTAGCAGCGAGCGATCTTCCGGATTGTCAGGCCGGCGATGCGACGCTTCGCGGAAGAACCCAGCGGCTGCCGGAAAGTCGCCGGCGCGAATGGCCAGCAAGCCGAGATTAAAAGCGTAATCATCTTCGTCGGGATCAAGATCGGCAGCGCGCCTCAATCCAGCCTGAGCGGGTTGATTTTTTCCCTGTCGAGCCCGGGCAATAGCGAGGTTATTGAGAACTTCGGGGAAGTCCACGCCAGAAACTTCGTTGACTACCTGGTGGTCGGTCTTAACGGGCTTGTTCAACACAGTTTGTAAGGAAGTAAAGACTTCTTCCGCGCGGTCCGGCTGATTCAGGAGCAGACGGCATACGCCTGTCGCAAATACGGCTTCGACGTAGCGATCGTGAGTTTTTGGCACGCGCGCGAACCAAGGAATCGCAGCGTTGCAATCCTTGCGAGCGAAATACGTGTCTCCCAACGCATAATCCGGCTCTGGCCACTCGGGCTCGAGTCGTGCGGCTTCGCGAAGTTCGCGCAGTCGCGCTTCATCCTCATTACCCAGCAGGCCGCGGATGTAATGTTCAAAAGCATCGAGCCGCAATGGGCGCTGAACTTTTCCAAAATCCGCCAGGCTCAATGTGTACGCAGAATCGTTTTCCGCTAGCATGCGCCAGACCAGGCGGGTATGCAGGTCCATCAGGGAATCCAGCGAACCCTTCTCGCGAACCGCCGGGCGTAACGATGCGGGACTTACGCGCAACACGCGACTCTCGATGCTCAACGTGCTGCCGTCGGACGTAAAGCTGCCGTATACCACAAAGTCCGCGTCCAGATCCTCGGCAACGTGCAGCATGGTGGCGCGGCTCAATCTCGCGGAAGCCGGCAAACCATAACGTTCCAGCTCTAATAGGCGACCATTGTGCGAATAAACTTGTTCACCGCCTGCTGACAGGCGTTGAATGGTGAGCTCTTCGAGCCCTTCGCCTAGCCAATCCAGCCGCGGAGACGCGCCGGCGTTTTCAAACGGAAAGACCAAGTAAAGACCGCGCTGCGAGGCACTAGTGACGCTTGTCGCGCCGCCAGCAGCGCGTGTGGGAGCTGCCGGCCCCGCAAATGACGTAACCGCAAAGAAAAGGAGGAAAGAAAATAAGATTAGAAAATGTTTGCTCAGGACTTTCCGCACCATGCTCCTCGCATTGTAACAGAGGGAACGCTACGGACCGCGAGGCCGAACATTCCCCTGCCGTCAATCACCAACGGTGTAAATTGCCACCAGAATTGTCGTGAAGGCTCTTCCGCGGACTTCAGGGCTGCTCAGTTACCGGTTTGGGCGCCAGAATGTCCTGGATCGCCGGATCCGCCAGCACGGCCGCGAAGGCCGGATCGGATTTCGCCGCGGCCAGTTCTTTGTAGCCTTCTTCTTTGGCTTTGCGTAGATACAACACGCACCGCGTCAGATTGCCCGCCTGGGCAAATGATTTTGCCAACATGAAATAAAACCGGCCGCGATCGCTGACGGATCGGTCCTGCAGGATTGATCCGTTTCTGCCGCCGACGCGGTCGAAAAATTGCGGATCCAGCACCAGCGCCTGGCGGAAAGACTCCAACGCCTGGTCATATTTCTTGTCGCCGAAATACGCATAGCCCAGGTTGCTGTACAGCACCGGCATATCGGTCCGCACAAGCAGCGCCCGCCGATAAGCTCTGATCGCCTTGCCGTACTTCTTGCGCTGATACCAGATGGTGCCGATGTTATTCATGGCGTCGGCGTATTGCGGATTCGCCTTGGTAGCACGCTCGTAATACTTCAGCGCCAGCGGCAGCGCCGATTGCTGGTGCAGCGCGATCCCCAGTTTATTCAGATACACGGCATTGCGTGGCTCGCGGTCCACGAGCTGCTTGTAGGTCTGCGCGGCTTGGTAAAAATCCTTGTGCAGCATATAGAGATCGGCCGCCTGCTCGTCAACAAGGGCCGGGCGCACGACATTCGCTGAGGAATCCGCTGGCGATTGCATGGACGTGGGAGCGGCAGGGGTGTGGCGTTGGTCTTCGGAGGTTTGACCCTTGGAGGGAACTGAGAAAGCTAGAAGGAGAAAGCTAACTGGAAGTGCCACATAATTCTTGCTCATGGCGAGTCTCCCTTCTCCGGCTTAGGCTTAGCCTGGTCGGGATCCTTCTTCTTACCCCCAAAGATACCAAAAATCTTCTGCAAGGCGTTCTTTTTCTTTTCCGCGGGCTGCCCAGTGGTGTCGACCACCACGGCTGGGTCGGCAAAAGGTGGGGTTCCGCCAGGAGCAGGCTCGCCCTCGGGCGGCTTGGGCTTACCGCTGCCGCCAAAAATATGAGAAAGCCACGAGCCAGCCGACGAAATCACACCGTGGCTGCCGTGCAGTTCGCAAAACTGAGTGGGTGCCGAACCCGCCACATACACTTCCTCACGCGTAGTAGGGCAATTGGACGTCGCCAATTGCTGCGATTCAGGGTCAATCAATACAGACTGGACGCCCTCCGGCATGGAGAAGTCTTTCACCTCTTTATAAGCGGGCAAGGCCGTGGCACGCACCATAAAATCCGCAAAGACCGGCGCGGCGGAGGCGCCTCCGGCCAACCCTAAATCGCGGTTGTCGTCGAACCCGATCCAGATAACGCACACTAGGTTGGATGTAAACCCTGCGAACCAACCGTCACGCGAGGTCCCAGTTTTCCCAGCTGCCGGCAACGTGAATCCGCGCGCACGCACGGAAGCGCCGGTACCGCGATTCAACACATCCTTCAGGAGACTCGTCACGAGATAGGCCACGCGCGGATCCAACGCAGCATGCGTCTGCGGAATATTCTTTTCCAGCGTGCTGCCATCCGCGCCGATGACCGTGCGCACAAATTCCGGCTCCGCGCGCGTTCCCATCGTCGCGAAAGTTGTATAGCCCGCGGCCACGTCCACCGGCGTCATCTCATAAGCACCTAAAGCGACTGCGGGCGTGGGCTGGATATTGCCAGCCAGGCCCATTTGTCGCGCCACCTGCACGACTCGTCCATAGCCGATAAGCTCCGCAACTTTCACAGTGGCCACGTTTAGGGAATTGGTAAGCGCATCGCGCACGGTCACGCGACCCATAAATTTTTCGCCATAATTATTCGGCGTGTACTCTTTGCCATCAAAGGTAAACGTTGTCGGCTCATCCTCCAACAGCGTGGCGGGTGTGATTACGGGTTGCACTCCGTCCACCGCGTTGTCAAACGCCGCGGCGTACACGAAAGGCTTGAAGACCGACCCGGGCTGCCGATGTGCCAGCGCGTGATTCAGCTGGCTCTGGCCGTAATCGCGGCCTCCCATGAGCGCTTTGATCTCTCCGGTGCGCGGATCCAGCGCCACCAGCGCAACTTGCGCCTGAGGGATAGGTTCATTCGTTCCCTTCTTCACTTGCGCGCGCCGCCATCTTTCATATTTCTTGGTCAACAGCTTGTCCACGTTCTTCATGCCGGCGTCCACGGCGGCAGCGGCGGCTCGCTGCAGAGCTGGATCGAGCGTCGTATACACGCGGTAATTTTCGCTCAACAATTCGTTCTCGGAATATTTATCCAGCAAGTGGTCTTTAACCATGTCCACGAAGTAGGGCGCTTCGCTTCCGGCCACCGAGGTATGCACGATTTTGATCGTGCCGTGTTTGGCGTCTTGAATATCCGCTTCCGTGATGTACTTGTTGTCGAGCATCTGCGTCAGTACGCGATCCCGCGCCTGGTATGCGCGCTCGGGATGCCGGTCCGAGGCGGAGTAATAATTTGGCGCGCGAATGATGCCGGCTAGAAATGCACATTCCCCCAGGGTCAGTTGCCGCAGGTCTTTGCCGAAATAGGCGACGCTGGCTTCTGAAAACCCACGGATGCCAAAGCTTCCGCGATTGCCGAGATACACCTCGTTGGCGTACAGCTCAAAAATCTGCTGCTTTGAAAAACGTCCTTCCAACTCCGTGGAAACCATGGCTTCTGCCAGCTTCCGTCGCCAGGTGCGCTCGTTCGAAAAGAAGAACGTGCGCGCCACCTGCATGGTGATGGTGCTTGCGCCTTGGTAATGATTGCTGTTGTGGCGCAGGTCCGCCCACGCCGCTCCCGCGATGCGCACAAAATCGAAGCCACCATGCTCGAAAAAGCGTTTGTCTTCCGCGGACAGAATGGCGTGCACCATCACAGGTGGCAAATCTTCATATCGGACCGGACGCCGTTTTTCCCGCGCACTGTCGAAAAGATTCGTGATCAGCTCGGGTTCGATGTCTCCGCCGCCGAGATCGCCGCCGCCCGCGAGCGGCCGGATGGAGCGAATACTCTTCCCGCCGAACTGTACCGCCAAAGCGTTTGTTCCGCCAAAATACGATAGTTTCGACGGACGAATATCCACGGTGTTCCCTTGTACCGTGTATTGCCCCAGCGAACTCTCATCCTTTTGCGGCCGGTAACCTACGCGCGTCAGATAAGTCGTCAACTCCTCGGCGCTGGATACTTGTCCCACGGCAATGTGCTGGGGTGCGGAAAAGATTTGCGTGGTGTTCTGCAGCACGCGGCCCGACAGGCGCGCATCGATCATGCGGCCGTACTTGATGTAGTAATAGGTGAAAATCCCCGCGGTGGTCAGGAAAATAGCCAGCACGACACCAAGGATCGTCAAGCCCAGAATCGACGTGAAAAAACCTTTTTGAATGCGGATGCGCAAACGATGGCTCCCCAGGCTGAATGCTTATTGTCTCGCAAGAGCACGTAGTTAGAAAGAACAGCGTCCCCAGACGTTGCCTGGCACGGCACACGCCAACATGCGCTGGAGGCAAAAATAGTCCCGCTCAGAACGCGGGAACTTGCGGTGTCAACAAGTCTGCGCCGCGGAAACCTACATGATCGATTTGTTTTCGCTGGAAGGCGTGAAATGGAGATTTACTTTGAAGAACAACAAATCGACGGGGACCGTATAATCCACGGAAATCTTCACCACCGCCGGGTTGGCCACTATTTTGATGTCTTCTCTCTTGGCAGGAATACTTAAGTCCTGGATAACTTTGAATATATCTTCGCGAATGCGATCCTCGCTATATCGATTGACGACCGCAAACCGCGCCTGCTCCTCAATCTTGTCCGCCAGCTGATACTCGGCAACGTAAGGCGGCACCAGCTTAACTCCAGAATAGACCGCAAAAGCCAAAATCGCCGTGTAAATGACAGCTTTTAGGTGGCCTTCTCCGCGCGAGGAGCGGCGGGATGCGACGAAGGAGCGTGCGCCATGGCCATCGAAAGACACAGAGTTAATCTCCAAAGCCCGCGATGCCTCACACCCGCTGCCAACGATTCGGGGTAAATCTTGGATCACATCGATCGCGGGGCTATACGCTGAAATTAACACTCACGAAGTCGCGTGTCGAGATCCGCGCAAGCCCATGTTTCCGCGGAGGAACGCCATACCCGCCGGCGTGCGAAAAACAACTAACAGGTGCTCAGTAAGACCGCCCAAAAATGGCGCGCTCCGTGGCCGGTTTATCGCAGTACACGCATCGCCCCATCCCAACCACTTGATCGCCTTCCCGATCAAGCGGGATGCAACGCATCGTGGCGCGCGTTTCTTCCTTGATTTTCGCTTCGCAATCGGCGCTGCCGCACCAGAAGGAGTAAGCAAACCCGCTCTCCACCGCTTCTTTCAAGTCCTCGTAATTTAACGCGTCGTGCGTATTGGATTTGCGGAAAGCCAGCGCTTTATCATGCATTGCTTGCTGAATTTCCACGAGTAGCCGCTCGATAGTCTGGGGAAGATCGGCGAGTGGCGCACTAATCTTCCCTTCTCTGCCTGGACGGTCCCGCCGCGCCAGCACCGCTGCTTGCTTTGCGACATCCTTAGGGCCAAGCTCCACGCGCACGGGCACGCCGCGCATCTCCCAATCATTGAATTTCCAGCCCGGACTTTGGCCTTCGCGCTCGTCCAGCGTCACGCGAATGTTGGCCTTGGCGAGTTGGGCTTTCAGTTTGCGCGCAGCGTCCAAAACCGTCGTCTTCTCCTCGTCCGTCTTGAAAATGGGCACGATGACGACTTGATACGGCGCCAGCTTCGGCGGCAGCACCAGTCCCTGATCGTCGCCGTGAACCATAATGATGGCGCCGATAAAACGGGTTGACAGACCCCACGAAGTCGTCCAGCAATGTTGCAGCTGACCATTTTGATCGAGATAACGTACCTCGAAAGCTTCGGCGAAATTCTGTCCCAAAAAATGCGACGTGCCGGCTTGCAACGCTTTGCCGTCGCCCATCATGGCTTCGATGGCATAGGTCGTATTGGCGCCGGCAAATTTTTCGGCGTCCGATTTTTTGCCGGGAATCACCGGAATGGCCGCGTCGTTCACCGCGAAATCGGTGTAAATGTCCAGCATTTGGCGCGTCTCCGCTTCAGCTTCTTCACGCGTGGCGTGCGCGGTATGCCCTTCCTGCCAGTAGAACTCGAGCGTGCGCAGAAAAAGTTTTGTGCGCAGCTCCCAGCGCACCACGCTGTTCCACTGGTTCATCAGCACCGGAAGATCGCGATAGGATTGGATCCACTTTGACCACATGTGCCCGATGATGGTCTCCGAAGTCGGGCGGATCACCAGCGGTTCCGCGAGCTTCTCTCCGCCTCCGATGGTCACTACCGCCAGCTCTGGTGAAAACCCTTCCACGTGATGTTTTTCCTTGTCGATAAAACTCCGCGGGATGAGCATCGGAAAAGCCACATTCTGGTGACCAGTCGCCTTGAAGCGACGGTCCAGGGCCTGCTGGATGTTTTCCCATAATGCCCATCCATAGGGACGGACAACCATGCAGCCGCGCACCGGAGCGTAGTCGGCGAGTTGCGCCTTCAGTACCAGCTGGTTGTACCACTCGGAAAAGTCTTGAGCGCGGGTCGGAAGCTTTTCTTCAGCCATGCGGTGGTTAGTCCATTCTCCTCGTTCGCTATGGCTGCCAGCGCGCTCCTTAGCAACGTAAAATCGTGTTGCGCGAACAGGAAAGCGTAGCGGAGGCGTGCTGGTGTGTCAACGCGCGCTGGTATATCGGCGCAGTTCGATCACACAACGCTCATCGGCGCCAAATCATCAGGTGATGGGAAAATTCACAACGTCAGTGGGAACTTCTAACTAGGATCTTCTTTCATTCTGAAAACTGGAGATTCAAAACGTGAGCGCGACAGCATGCGGCTGGCCAAAGCGGCAACTTCAGATTCCAAGGCTCGCGCGTCTTCTCCAGCCCGCCGGCTTTGATCGATCTCCGTGGATAGTAGGATTACCGTGGCAACGTCGGCGCTGCACTCAAAGCAATATCTCTCGCCGCGTCCTGGAAGCTCAAACAATTCGCGTAGCCGCGCGCATCCATTACAACGAGCGGTCACCATGGTTCCCCACCCTGAAATAATGCTGCTCTGGCCAATTGCAGGCGACCATTTAGCCCTGCAACTGTTCACCAAAACATCATCTATCGCAGCACTCCAGCGGCACTATCCGGTAGATTTGGTATCTCTCCGGGCAAACAGGTGTAGGCACCGCGCTGTCTTGTTACCCCACAATATTCGCCCTGGGAAACCCCAGTTGTTATCGGTTCTATTTAGAGTGACGCGGAATACCGGATATGCATAGGAAGTCCAATCCTGAACATCGAAATTCTCTCCTCTATTTACTACTTGTCGCCCTAAATCTTGACGGTGGCGCATCCGAAACTTAAGCTGGTTCGAGAGAGGTAGTAAACCCCTTTATGTACGGTACCATCGAGTCTGCAGCCCTTCGCCAATGTGTTTTTTGCGGCAAAATGGCGCCCCGCCAACTGAGCCGCTGTCCATCCTGCCGCGAGGCACTACCGGACATTCGCGTTTACCGCTCGTGGGGCGACGGGAGAGTTAAGGTGCGGCGCGGGCTGCTGTATATGTTGTTGGCCGGCGTCATTTATTACTTCTCCAGCGAATACAGCCCTATGCCGCCGCCGGTTCCGATTCCCTTAATAGTTACAACTTATTTGTCGCCCTTCCTTTTTTTGTGCGGGCTAGGGTTGTGTATCTACGGGCTATATTTGCGCAACCGCGATTAAGTTTCTGCAAATCTCGCCGGCTCAGAAAACTGCCCGCCAATTTCTGCGGCTACGGCAAACCAAACGTGAACAGCGCGGACCCTGAGGCTACGCCGACATATTGTTTGCCCTCGATGGCGAACGACATCGGCGAGGAATAGATTGAAGCGCCCGTTTGAAAATGCCACAACACTTTACCGGAAGCGGCGTCCAGCGCGATAAAGTTGCCTTCGGCGTCTCCCGTGAAGACTAGGCCGCCAGCGGTGGAAAGCACGCCCGACCAAGTGGGCGAACGATGTTTGTATTCCCACTTTAGATTGCCGCTGCGCGGCTCGATGGCGCGCAGCGCGCCCCAAAACGGTTCCGTCTCGTCGTTCGGAAAATACGCGCTCCCGTAATAAGCGTGGCCCTCTTCGTACGGTTGCGGCGCCGTACTGAAAATGTCGCACTGCTCGCGCGCGGTCACGTAGAAAAGCTTGGTCTGCGGATCGTACGTGGGCGACATCCAATTCGTCGCGCCAGCTGCCCCCGGACAAACGGCGCGTCCTTCCAGCGTTGGAGACGAGTCTTGGTCTGCAGCGGGGCGGCCTTCGGCGTCTTTGGTGCTGCTCCACGTAATCTTCGCATACGGTGTCGCAGAGATCAGCTTCCCGGTGCTGCGATCGATCACGTAATAGAAGCCGTTACGATTGGCTTGCACGATCAAGTGTTTGCCGCCGTCCTCAATCATCACCGGCACTTGCGTCGCGTCCCAATCATGCTCGTCGTGTTTGGTAAATTGAAAATGCCATTTGAGTTTTCCGCTATCGGGGTCCAAGGCCAGCAAACAATTGCTGTATAGATTATCGCCGCCCCGCGCTGCGCCACGATTGGAAGGCGAAGGATTGCCGGTCGTCCAGTAGGTAGTGTTGGTAGTGGGTTCGTAGACGCCGGTAATCCACGCGGGTGCGCCGCCCGTCTTCCAGGACTCGCCTTCCCAACTATCGTGCCCGGGCTCGCCCGGACCAGGAATCGTGTTGAAGCGCCATTTGCGCGCACCGGTGTTGGCGTCGTACGCGTCGATAAATCCGCTAATGCCGTATTCGCCGCCGGAAACTCCGACGATCACCAGATTCTTTATGGCCAGGGGTGCGAGCGTGAAGGTGTAGCCCTTGCGGTAATCGACAGCGACCACGTCCCACCTAAGGTTGCCGGTTTTAGCGTCCAGCGCGATAACGTGTGCGTCCAGCGTGCCCAGGAAGACTTTGTCGCCGAGAATGGCGACCCCGCGATTCACGCGTCCGCAGCACGGGCGAACGTCACCGGGGAGCGCTCGCTGGTATTGCCAGATAGGGCGTCCCGTGCGTGCATCTAACGCGTAGGCGCGGTCATCCACGCCCGTGCCGTAAAGCACGCCGTCCACAACCAGTGGCGTGGTTTCAAATTTGCCGGTGGTCGCTGTTTGATAGACCCACTTCGGGACGAGTGTGCGAGCGTTGGCTGTATTGATCTGGTCGAGCGCGCTGAAACGGCGTCCCGAGTAGTCGCCGGAATACATTAGCCAGTTCGCCGGCTCTTTCGACGAATCCACCAGCCGCTGCGGCGTAACTTGCGCCAAACCCACTCGGCCCGAGATGCCTAAAGCACAAATCGTCAGCGACACGACACCTACCATCCTGATCGCGCGGCTCATTGCGCCGCCTCACGGGATGAACCCACTGCCAGCAAATACGCCACGATGTCCTGAAGATCCTTATCGCTTAACATTTTCTGATCGTAGGGCGGCATCAAAGACTCACGGCTTTTCTCAAACGACTTCAGCTTCTCCTTTTCAAACATGTGAATCTGTTCGCGCGTATCCATCATCTGCACCGTGAAATCATCTTCGTTCAACACCACGCCCATGAATTTTTGGCCATCGGAAGTCACCACCGTGACGCTCTCATATTCCTGAGAAAATTCCTTGGTCGCTTCGGTAATGCCGATGGCAAGCCGTTTACTCGGATGGCGAACAGAATCGATCAAGTAATCCAGGGACCGAGCCGCGCCCGTTCCTGTCAGGTCAGGACCCAGCCGGCCTCCCTTCCCCTGGACCATGTGACATGTCCCGCACGTTGCAGACCCGTAGAACAGCTCTTTGCCATGCGCGGAATTTCCGGCCGCCTGCGCCGGCGCCTTTACCTGCACGCTGCGAATGTAGGTAATGACCTGCCAGATTTCTTCTTCAGTCATGGCCACGCCGATGCTTCCCACCGCCGCAGGCATCGCCGTTCCCGCGATTCCATCGTGGATATTGCGGAACATTTCGGCATCACTGTTCCCGTGACGTTTTTGCGCGCGCGTTAGGTCCGGGCCGCGCCCGCCGCCGCGTGCGCCGAGACCGTGGCAGAAAGCGCAGTTGGAGCGAAACTGAAATTCACCCACCTTAGCCACCTTGGCATCTCCCGCGTACGGATTCTTACTCTGCGCCTGCGCCGGCACTGGAAACAATCCGATAAGCAAAAGCGCTGCAGTGGCAAACGCAATATACGAGCTCTTGTTGCAGGGAATTAAGACACTCATCGAAGCGGCACCTCCATGAGACGGAAGTCGCCGAAACTATACCACCTCGTAAAATGTTTCGCCTGCGTTGCTGCGCGTTGACTTGCCGTGGGTCGCGGCCTAAATGCCGCGAAAGGTCTTCGCGCTAATGATCGGGACAACGGTTTCCCATTACCGAATCCTCGAAAAATTGGGACGCGGGGGCATGGGCGTTGTATACAAGGCTGAAGATACGAAACTTGGCCGGCTTGTCGCCCTGAAATTTCTTCCGGCAGAAGTCTCGCGCGATGCGCAGGCCCTCCAGCGATTCCGTCGTGAAGCCTGCACCGCCTCCGCGCTCAATCATCCCAACATCTGCACCGTCTACGACATTGCCGAGGAAGCCGGCCTACCGTTCATCTTCATGGAATTTCTCGACGGGCAAACTCTAAAATATCTTCTGGGGGGAAGACCGCTCAAACTTGATTTGCTGCTTGATCTTGGCATTCAAATCGCCGATGCGCTCGACGCAGCGCACGCGAAAAATATCATTCATCGCGATGTCAAACCGACGAATATCTTTGTCACGCCCCGTCATCAGGCCAAGATTCTGGATTTCGGCGTCGCAAAGGTCCTGCAACCTTGGGGTGACGCTTCGACGACCACCCAAGACACCGGACCGCTCACCGCCCCCGGCGCGGCGATTGGAACGCTTGGGTACATGTCGCCGGAGCAGACGCGGGGAGAAGAGCTCGATGCGCGCACAGACATTTTTGGCTTCGGGGCCGTGCTTTACGAAATGGCCACGGGCGTGGCGTCATTTCGAGGCGAAAGCGCTACGGATATCTTGGATGCCATCCTGAATCGCGCCCCAACCCATCCGGTGCGATTAAATCCGGACGTTCCCTTGGAACTTGAGCGCATCATCTTCAAAGCCCTCGAAAAGAACCGCGATGTGCGATGCCAAAGTGCTGCGGAATTACGCGCCGATTTGAAGCGTCTTCGGCGCGACACGGCGGCGATTCACATCACCCCACACAAATCGAACTCCAGCAGCCTGCACGCAGGTATGGCTTCGGCCCCGCAGAAATCAGTGGCGGTACTCTATTTCGAAAATCTCAGCGGCGCTCGAGAAGACGAATATTTTCGCGACGGCATGACGGAAGACATCACCACGGAGCTTTCCAAGATCGGCCAACTGGTAATCTTTCCTCGCGGAAGTCTTGCGTTTCCGTAACAAACCGGTAACCGCGCCTGAAGTCGGCGAACAGCTTGGTGTCGCCTATGTACTCGAGGGCACCATGCGCCGGGCCGGTCAAAACCTGCGCATTAATACGCAATTGGTCGAAAGCCGCACTCGCCATTCCGTTTGGGCCGAGCGCTATGACCGCCAGGGCAAGGACGCCTTCGAGATCCAGGAAGAAATCGCCCGCAGCATCGCGCAAGCGTTGCGCATCACACTCTCGCCGCAAGAAGAGCGCATCATCGCGCGCAAGCCGACGGAAAGCCCCCGCGCTTACGACTTTTATTTACGCGGACGCGATTACATCCGTCAGCAGAAACTCGATCTGGCAGTTCAGATGTTTGAGCATGCCATCAAGCTCGACCCGCAGTTTGTACTGGCCTTTGCCGCTCTAGCTTACGGGTGCGGACTGATCTTCGCGATCCGCGAGCAGAACGCGAAATGGATCGAGAAAGGTCAGGCAGCGTGCGAGCAAGGGATGGCACTGGACCCCGAACTCCCCGAACTTTTCGTGGCACGCGCGCGCATCTCTTACGCGCAGGACAAATACGACGAAGCCGCCGTGTTGGCCCTTTGTGCACTCGAGCGCAGACCAGGCTGCGAAGGAGCTTACAACGTTCTTG
Source organism: Candidatus Dormiibacterota bacterium (assembly GCA_035602135.1). GTDB lineage: Bacteria > Acidobacteriota > Terriglobia > Acidiferrales > UBA7541 > Acidiferrum. The sequence goes on along the minus strand of DATNMX010000118.1, from coordinate 56,418 downwards.
GCCGCGCTTATTTTGCTTCAGGCCGGCTCGAGGAAGCCGCGGTCCTCGTAAGTCGCGCCATTGAGGCGAATGGCGACGACTATAACGTCTATGTTCCTTATATTCTCACTCTGGAAAAACTGGGACGAGCTGAGGACGCGCGGCGCCTGCAAGAACTTTTCCTGCGTGTCCTGGAGCAACAATTGGAAGTTGTCCCAGAGGACGTCCGTGCGCGAATTCTGCTCGCAAATGTGCAGGCTGGTCTCGGGAAGGGAGAGGATGCCATACGCGGACTCGAGGCGGCCATGGCTTTGCGTCCGAACGATCCTCATTCGCTCTACAACGCCGCGTGTACGTACGGCTTACTCAAAATGAAGCGCGAAGCTCTTGCGTTGCTCAAAGAGTTCATTGAAGCAGGTTATGGTGAGCTGAACTGGGCCTCCCGCGACCCCGATCTGGCGCTCCTCCACGACGAGCCCGAATTCCAGCGCCTCCTCCACCCCGACGGGGTAAAAAGTTCCTAGTGCCTTGATATCAATGTCCAGCGCAGCCCAGTTGCCTCCGCTTAAGAGTCCCGCCGTCTTTTCTGCCACTTCTTTCCCAGTTCCCAAAAACCTGTCCCCGCAGGTTAAGATGGAGCGCTGCATAACTCCGAGGACAAACGTATGACTCTGGCCACCGAAGCTAATCAACGCATGAACCGTGCGCTCGACACCACCGACCCGCAGATCGCAGATTTGCTGCGCCAGGAAGCCCAGCGTCAAGCCACCGGGCTGGAACTGATCCCCTCCGAAAATTTGGTCTCGGAAGCGGTGCTCGAGGCCATGGGCTCCATTTTCACGAATAAATACGCCGAGGGCTATCCCGGCAAACGTTATTACGGCGGATGCGAATACGCGGACAAGGTGGAACAACTGGCGATCGATCGCGCCAAGGAATTGTTTGGCGCGGAGCACGCCAACGTGCAGGCGCATTCGGGAACTTCGGCCAACGTAGCGGTGTATATGTCCACGCTTCAACCCGGTGACACTGTACTGGGAATGAACTTGTCGCATGGCGGGCATTTGACTCACGGGCACCCGCTGAATTTTTCCGGTCGCATGTACAAGTTCGTCGCTTATGGCGTGAAAAAAGAAGATGAGCTCATCGACTACGAAGAAATCGAGAAGTTGGCGCGCGAGGAAAAACCGAAAATGATTGTGGCCGGCGCGAGCGCCTATTCGCGCATTATCGATTTCGAGCGCATCGCCAAGGCCGCGAAAAGCGTGGGCGCGCTGTTCTTCGTAGATATGGCGCACATCGCGGGACTCGTCGCCGCAGGATTGCATCCGAGCCCTGTGCCACACGCAGATATTGTCTCCACCACGACACACAAGACTTTGCGCGGACCGCGCGGTGGCTTAGTGCTGTGCAAAGCAGCATTCGCCAAGGAATTGGATAAGCTGACATTTCCCGGAACGCAAGGCGGACCGTTGGTACATACCATTGCGGCCAAGGCGGTATGCCTGAAAGAAGCCATGGAGCCTTCCTTCAAGGAATATCAGAAGCAAGTCGTGGCGAATGCCCGGGCGATGGCTTCGGCGGTCGCGAAACGCGGCTACCGCATCGTCACCGGGGGCACCGACAATCATTTGTTTTTGATCGAAGTGCACGCCCGCGGAATTACCGGCACGGACGCCGAAAGAGCGCTGGACCGCGCGGGCATCACGGTGAACAAGAATTCGATACCCTTCGATCCGCTACCCCCTATGAAAGGCGGCGGGATTCGTTTGGGGAGTCCCTCCGTCACGACGCGCGGAATGCGCGAAGCGGAAATGGAGCAGATCGGCGGATGGATTGCCGACGTGCTGGGACATCTGGGCGACGCCGCGGTGGAACAATCCGTGCGCAAGCAGGTGGCTGAATTGGCGGCGCGTTTCCCGATTTATGAAGCGCGCACCAAAGCCGACGCCTCCCGCACTGAACACGCCCACGTTTGAAATTTATCTTGACCCAGCATGCATATCTTCCAAGCAACCGAAGACTTCGAGCGCTGGCTCTCCAAACAAATTCCGCTAGTGCGCCAAGACTTAGCGCTAAAACACGCGCACATGGCGGAAGCCGCGTTCCCTTTTTTCCGCGCCACGTTTTATCGCTGGCTCCAGCTTTGGCCGGAGCGGTGCCCCGATCTGGCGAAAGCGCCGGCCGTGCTAAGCGTCGGCGATCTGCACATAGAGAACTTTGGCACCTGGCGCGATGAAGAAGGCCGCCTGATCTGGGGAGTGAACGATTTGGACGAAGCGTGGCCTGCGGCTTATACGCTGGACCTCGTGCGTTTGACGGCAAGCGCGTACATGGCCATCTGGGAACTTCACTTGAGCTTGACGCGGAAGCAAGCTGCCCAAGCAATTGAAGAAGGCTACCGCGACGCGTTGTCGGCGGGGGGCCGAGCATTCATTTTGTCGGAGCACCATCAGTGGCTGCGCTTACTGGCACTCAGCAAGCTGCGGGATCCCGTGCGATTCTGGGCCAAGATGCAACGCTGCCTTCCCTATACCTCTAAACCGTCCGCTGAAGTAAAAAGAATGATCGAAGCCGCACTGCCGTTTGCAAAAGGCGTATACCAACTAAAGAAACGCATCGCCGGGTTGGGGAGCCTCGGACATCCGCGGATTCTCGCGCTGTCGTCCTGGCAAGGCGCGTTCATCGCGCGGGAAGCCAAAGGGATCCGGCCATCCGCGTGGGTGTGGTTCAAGAAAAGTTCATCGGCGGACCTATACTGCTCTAAGCTGGTCGCGCGAGCCATTCGAGTTCGCGACCCGTTCGTGAAGTTTCATGAGCGCTGGATGGTGCGGCGGCTCGCGCCGGACTGTTCGCGCATTGAACTTGCTTCCCTGCCAGAGCAACGCGACGAAGCGCGATTGCTCTATTCCATGGGTTGGGAAACCGCCAACATGCATTTTGGAAGTCCCAAAGCAATTGCCAAAGTAAAACGCGACTTAAGCAAGCGGCGCGGCCGCTGGCTGCATAAAGCCGCGAAAGCGATGAGCAACGCCACGCTGGAGGATTGGAATCAGTGGCAGCGTGGGTGGGATCGCAAGGTAAGACGCGGTTGAAAAATCACAGCACAAATCGCGCAGTCCGGTCACTTGCGTATCGCAAGCAGCTGGGGTCAACGCAGTATCGCCACACGATCCCGCGAATAGTACTACGGGGTTAGTGCAGCGGTACTAAGACTGTTCTTCAGACCAGTAGATTCCAAACAACAAGCCGAGTAATTTCAGGGAGTATTGGAGGGGGACGTCGCGTGACGGTTACCTTCAATTTTCCAGCGGCCGGGACGCTTATCTGGGGAGTGCGCACAAGGCTGACGCCATCGCCAGCGTTGTGGCGGATCGGGCCGCCCTTGTCGCGCCGCGCGGTGTGTCCTCCACTTTGGAACCAATCCTCGAGGTGAACTTATGACAGAGACAGAAGCCTTTCGCGAATTCAAGACTGGGCTGACACTTCTGCGCAGCGATTACGCCATGAAAGCATTGCCGCATATGCGGCGCGCGGTGGACCTGGATAAACATAATCCTTATTACATTTCCTATTTAGGCGTGGTGCTGGCGCGCTCGGAACACAAATGGGGCGAAGCCGAAAGACTATGCGACGCGGCCGTGCGAATGAAGCGCAACCAAGCGCAGCTTTATTTGAACCTGGCGGATGTGTATGCCGCGGCTGGCCGGCGCGACGATGCTGTGGAAGCTATTTCGGAAGGGCTAAAATTTGCGCGCCGCGACGTTCGGCTGAATATTGCCATGAGCAAACTGACCCACCGGCGCCCGCCGATTTTGGCTTTCCTGGGACGCACGCATCCATTGAACCGGCAGCTAGGAATATTGCGACATCGCACATTGCGAATGTTAGGTCAGGCTTAGCGCAAGCGAGTTACCACCCCACAACACAGGAGAGGGCGGATGGCTTTTGGCCATTCGCCCTTTCTTGTTTTTAATTTCTGTTTTTTATTCGATGTGCATCATCGGACCGAAGGAATAGCTGTGCGGCGGTCCAATTTCGCCGAGGATTTTGAAACCTATACCCAGCATGCCGTTGGAAAGAGTGTGCTTGCGAACAACTTCGCCCAAATATTCCCGAGGCGTTGTGGAAGAGTCATGGGAATAAGGCATAGCGACGAAGAGGCGCATGCCAACTTCATAAGCTGATTCGGTGGTCTGGAAATAAACTCCGGTAGGAGAAACGCTCAGCGTAGCGCGCAAGTCTTCGAACTGAACTTTTTGCGGGTCCGACGGCCGGATGTGCATCAACTGAGTTATTTTGCAACGACGCATGCTGCGGCGCTCCGTGCCAGGGGATTTGGTGGGTGAAGCGCCTGACGTAGATTTCTTGATGTTGTAATCCGGGAGGATGGCCATCACGTTCTCCGAGCTTCGTTCTATTCTCCGCTCCTAAGAGTGTAAACCCCGAGCGGGGGTAAACCCATAGCTTAGATGTACCCCTACGAGGCGGGTCCATCAAGGAAAGATGGTAGTACGGACGCACTGAGAAAGGAAGCGGTCTGTGGAGGAAATATCAAGCGGGTAGAGGCCAAGCGTTGCAAAGTGAGGCTTTGGAATACAACTTATCCCATTGATTGCGCAAGGACTAACCAACAAAAAATCGCGAATCACTTCTGCCTTTCAGAGCAAACAGTCAAGACCACCTTCTACCGGATGAAGCGCAAGTTAGGCGCTGACAATCGTTTAGGCATCGTTCAGATGTGCCACACGCAAGGATTCCTCCTGTAGTTCACTCTGGCACGGCTTCTAACCTTTCATCGCGCTAACGCCCACACACCTTAGGCTTTTTTCGCGCAAAATTAGTCCCTTCGTAACCGCAGATGACTTCGCCGCTCGGTTTGTGCGATTCTTCTTCCCCAGAGATGTGCGAGGACGGCCCGACATGCTGAAAAAGTTCAGGGATTTGACTGAAAAAGAGATTTTGGCACTGGCGATTTCCTCGGAAGAGGAGGACGGGCGGATCTTCGCGGAATTCGCCGACGCTTTGCGGGAATCCTATCCGGCAACGGCGGCCATGTTCGATGAGATGCGCGAGGAAGAAGCAGTCCATCGGGACCGGTTGATGGCCATGTTCAGAGAAAGATTTGGCGATCATATTCCGCTGATTCGCCGTGAGAACGTGAAGGGATTTTTGCAGAGAAGGCCGTCGTGGTTGGTGCGGCCTCTGGGCGTAAACGTAGCAAGAAAACAGGCGCGACTCATGGAAATGGAAGCGGCGCGATTCTACTCCAAGGCCATTGGCCTGGTGGCCGACGCGTCCACGCGCGAACTGTTGAACAAGCTGGCGGATGAGGAGAGGAAACATTCCGCGACAGCAGGCAACCTGGAAGAGAAGCACTTAACGCCGGATGCGCGAGCGCAAGAAGATGAATCGCATCGCAAACTGTTTCTGTTGCAGATTGTTCAACCCGGGCTGGCGGGATTAATGGACGGGTCGGTATCGACCCTTGCGCCGCTCTTTGCCGCGGCTTTCGCCTCGCACCGCAGCTGGGAAGCGTTTCTCGTGGGACTCGCGGCGTCGATTGGAGCGGGCATCTCTATGGGATTTTCAGAGGCGCTCTCCGACGATGGATCGCTGACGGGGCGGGGATCGCCGTTGTTGCGCGGCGCGGTGACCGGACTGATGACGACCGCCGGGGGTATTGGACACACTTTGCCATTTTTGATCGCGGACTTTCATATAGCGACGGGCATAGCGGTAATCGTGGTAGCGGTTGAGCTGATGATTATCAGCTACATCCGCCATCGCTATATGGATACACCGTTTTTACAAGCGGCGTTCCAAGTGATTGTGGGCGGAATATTGGTGTTTCTGACCGGATATTTCATCGGCAGCTCGTAGTTGAGGGCGGAGAAGCTCAAGTAAAGCCAGATACATGTCTTCCAGCGGGCTCTCAGGGGAGGCGGGCCGCCGCGCCTTCGACGAGCCCCTTCATCTTCTCCATAGGTATCCGCGCGCTCCCCAAGGTTGAGATCGACACTACCATCCCTTTGGCCTCGGCAACACATCCGGTCGTCACGGGGAGATCTTGCTTCCCCGGCGGGGGCGTCATGAGCAAACAAGATACGCGCCCGAAGTCCTTTTTTTCTTCCGTCCAGCCTTGGTCCTTGAGGGCCGCATAACTCTCGTTGAACTTGGCAATGAAGGCCCCGTGCGACCCTCCCTGCGGGATCTTGGCAACGGACAGATTCATACCGCCCGTTGGCATGCGCCATGAGCATAGTTTCATGGTGTCAACTTTGGTCGGTCACTCGCCAACGGGCATGTCGCCCTCGATCCCCTGCCCTGTTGCTCCGACGGAACTTACGTCGCTCGACGTCAGCAGTGAGCAGGTCTGCGATGGCTTCGCTTGCGCCCCAACGTTGGTGGCTGCGAACACGATAAGCAGGCCCAACAACGTTGCAACGTGTCTCATGAGCACAGACTCCTTTTTGAGATCGAAAAACGGCACCCATTCTAAACCCATCTGGCCTGCTTGCGGCTAACACGATTTTCATACTGGGCACCGCTAGCGGTCTGCCATCCGCACCTGTTCTGCGGAAACGACTCGATTCGAGTGGACAAGTTGATCAGTCCGATGGCCCTTGGGACGTTGCTACTTGCCGGTAGGCTTGAGCGGTGATGTGAATGCCTTCGGCATAGGAGGTCGGGGGAAAACGGAAAGCCTGCGTGAACTTCGTGGAATCGAAGATGTATTCAAACTCGTACTGATAAAGCATCTCGTACATTTCCCGCACGGTCGTATCGAACCATCCCACTATCTTGAGCATTGGCCGGGAGAGCACCCGGTACTTCGGCGGCGTGCCAAACTCCTTCGCCACGAGTTCGATGAATTGTTTTCCGGTGGGCGGATTGGCGGCTGTGGGAACGTGCCAGGTTTGATTCCAGGCGCTTTCGGTATTCGTCAGCAGCAGCAGGCTCCGCGCGGCATCCGGCGTGAAGGTGAAGGAGTGCTTCACGGAATCGTTGACAGGCCACATCGCTTTCGCGCGCTTGGCAAATTTATCGAAGACCATAACATTGGGGAGGCCGGTGCGGGCACGCGGGCCGTAAAAATCGGCGGCGCGTGCGATGAGTGCTGTGAGGTTCCCCGTTTTCATCTCGCTTAAGAGAGTGGTGGCGATCTTCGCGCGGATCTCGCCCTTTTTGCTGTTGGGACGGAAAGGCGTTTCTTCCGTCATCGGGCCATTCACTTTGCCGTACATATAAACGTTGTCGAAGAAGACTAATCTGGCGTTGGCGCGCTTGGCGGCCTCAATGGCATTGTGCATAATGCGAGGCCACAGCTCTCGCCAGACTTTGAGGTCATACTTAAGACCGACCAGTAGAAAAGCAATCCTGGAACCGGCAACGGCCTGTACCGCATCGTCGAGGTTCGAGAGATCGGCAGCGATTGCCTCCGCTGCCCCGGCAACCAGTTTAGGATTGCGGCTAACCAGCCGAACCGGCTCGTTACCAGCGGCGAGCTCTTTGACCAGTTCGTTGCCGATGGCACCGCCCGCTCCGAGGATGGTGATCATGCTCGCATGTTACGCCCTCTGGCGGAATCACTTCAAAAAAAGAAGGGTCTCCGAGCAGGAGCGAGGAGCGCACCGGTGCATGCCTGTAAGTTCGACCTGTAGGTTCGGACCTGCAAGTCGGGCCACAAGTGGAATTGACATGACTAGGGTGCATGTTTAGTCGGAGATTTTAGGTGTTTTACATTCTTTTCCCTTCCGCGCCAAAACCTCAAACTCTGTCTCCTGCGACCCCCTTTATTTGCCACTCTTAGGAAAACATGGGGGTATGGGTCATCTCTGCCCATGTTGGGACTCGTCCCCTGTACTTGCCGCCGCACGACTCCGCAGCGTACACTTTTCACCATTCTACCGAGCTTGTGAGGACCCATTGGTGACCACCCCGGGAACCACCGTACCCGCTTCTCCTGCTGCCACGTCAACGCGCAGCCAGGACGTCATAGCCAAACACAAAAAGTATCTTTGGCCTTCGGTGACCAACTATTTCCAGCAGCCCCTGGTTGTCGATCGCGGCGAAATGCAGCACCTCTGGGACCTCGAGGGCAAAAAATATCTTGATTTCTTCGGAGGCATCCTCACCGTCTCCGTCGGCCACTGTAACCCCAAAATCACCAGCAAGGTCAACGCGCAAGTCCACCGCTTGCAGCACACTTCCACCCTGTATGCCAACGAACAGATCGTAGCCTTGGCTGAAAAAATCGCGCAAATCACTCCGGGCAATCTACAGCAAAGCTTCTTCACCAGCTCCGGCAGCGAAGCCAATGAAGCTGCCGTTCTGCTCGCGCGCATGACCACCGGTAGCTACGATGTTGTCGCGCTGCGCCATGCTTACTCCGGCGGCTCGGCGCTCACCAAAGCCATCACGGCGCATGCGCCCTACCGCAAAGCGGGCGTCATCAGCGTGGGCATCTCCCATGCCGTGAACCCGTACTGTTATCGCTGTCCTCTGCATTTGAAATATCCCGAATGCGAAGTGGCCTGCGCCAATGATGTCGAAAACCTCATTCAAACCGGCACCAGCGGCAATATCGCTGCTTTCATCGGCGAACCCATTCAAGGCGTCGGCGGTTTCATCACTCCGCCGAAGGAGTACTACAAGATCGTCTTCAAGATCGTCAAAAAATACGGCGGCTTGTTTATCGCGGATGAAGTGCAGACTGGCTGGGGCCGCACCGGCAAAAAATGGTTCGGCATCGAGCAATGGGAAGTAACTCCGGACATCATTACCAGTGCTAAAGGCATGGCCAACGGCGCACCGATTGGCTTAACCGTCACCACGCCGGAAATCGCCGCCGGCTATCAGGGCCTGAACATTGCCACATTCGGCGGCAACCCTGTTAGCAGCGTGGCCGCGCGTGCCACCATTGAGCTTATTGAAGAAGAAGACCTTCGCGAAAACGCCCACACCGTCGGTGCTTACTTTCGCGCAAAGCTCGAGGAATTGCAGGCCAAGCATCCCCTTATCGGCGACGTGCGCGGCATGGGTTTAATGCAAGCTCTCGAGCTGGTAAAAGATCGCAAGACCAAGGAACCCGCTGCCGAGGCCACCAATCAGGTCATGGAGCGCGCTCGCCAGAACGGCTTGCTCATCGGCAAAGGTGGTTTGTATGGCAACACGCTTCGCCTCGCGCCCATGCTGAACACATCCAAATCCGACGTCGATGAAGCCGTCCGCATCCTGGACAAATCCTTTTCCGAGGTCCGCGCGTGAGCCAGTTTGCGCTGCTCTTGGGCGCTGCCGTCTTGGCCCATGCCCCGGCTTATTCGCAGCTTCCGCCCGTTAACGATAAAAAACTAATCTGGAAATCCGTTTCCTTCGCCATTGTGCGCTTTGACGACGAAGCGCCGCAGTCCTGGAATATCTATCACTCCGATAAGCGCGGCGTGCTGCTGGTACGCATCTGGAAACGCTATTTACTCGTGAAAATGCCGGAGCAGGAAGTCTTCGATGTCGATCCGCAAACGGTGAAGTCCCATGGAGACAACGTCGAATGGTTTCTGTCCGACACGTCCCTTCAACCGGTAGAGATCTCCGAATGGAAAGAGCGCAATGTTGGCCCGGTGCATCGCGTGAGGTTTCGCTTCGGCAAGCAGGGCCACATTCTAGAGCTGCAGCTTCCGCTGCGTCCCGACGGCAAGCCCGCGTACTGACGCGCACGAGGTGGAAATGCTTTGCCGGGTGCGATGGCTAAAAATACTTTGCAGAGTGCGGCCGAAAGCGATTGAGAACCGTGACGGATATTTTCTTGAACAAGGTAGACGACGAAACTTTTTTTAGCGTGATAATTTTTGGAGATTTTAACGGCGGTAAATCCCGTAGAACCAGGGAATGCCCAGGGCACCGGGTGCAACGCCCACAACTACGGCGTCGCCATCATGAAAACGATCGAAATCGTCGGAATCCACCGCCAGCCGCTCAAACTTTTGTCCTTCACGCCAGGAATACACAAAGAGTCGGCGGCTGCCGCGAACGATACCACGCATGTTGAATCGGCTTTGCACCGTGGTGGGATAATAAACCACGTTTTTCGGCGAATCCAATTTGCCATTAAGGAAAAGCGTCGCGGCGAGAATCCACGGCAATGGGATAAATCCCGCGTAGATACGCTTGAGCACTTCGATATCCTGGCGATTGCGCGCGGCCCGTTCCAAAAATACCGCGACAGTCAGCGCCGCAAAAAAAATCAATCCAAAAAAAACGAGCATCCAATCCAAATCCAGAGGCGGATAAATTTGGCTTACATAAGGGAAAGCTAAAGAACCCGCCAGGAAGATTGCGGTGTTCTTAAGAAATCGCCGGCGGAACATCACTTCCGCGGCAGCGGAGGTCAGCACGCAAGCAGGACATTGATCTGTCGTGCGCTCGGAACCGCAATTCAGGCATCTCGTCATACTCGATATTTAGCGTTACCTTATTTCGAGCGCTTAGCTTATTGCGAGCTTACATTATCTGGCGAATTTACAACTCTTCGTGCGCTTGCCACTATTCGCGTTCTTACCATGCTTCAGGTACTAACCCGTCTTATTATAGGGCGGGGTCAAAAGAAATTGCTGACCAGTGCGGAAATCGCAGCCACGGTTCACAGGGATAAGACGGCGGCGAACTTCATTTTGTTCCCGGAAATTTGCAAGAGACGAGGCGGTATTTTCGGTGGCACAACACTAACTTCTTGGAAGGTGCGAACGCATCGCGTGATCATTATTCGGACCGGCGCGCTCATATTGCGGGACGCGTGATTATTGTTCGATAGAACGCGCTGGTTTCTCGGCGGTGCGGACTAATTTTTCGCTGGCGCGAGTACGGCGCTGAATTTCAGCAAGCAAATATTTGCGCAGATTTTCAGGAACGATTCCAGGTGCTGCAAGCTCGCGTAAATCGGAGACGGTTAGTTCCGGAAGAAAAGAAAGTACGGTAGAGAGCGTGGAGCCGGGGTGACGGACCAGCGCGAGGCGAACGCTGTAAACGCAAGACCATTTACGATGATGCGCGATAGCCTGGACCACAGCAGCAGAAAGCTTTTCGCGAGAAAGTACTTTCAAGATTTGCGCTTCGGAGAGATTCGCATTGTCAAACACAACGCTGAGGATTTGAGGATGGCCTTCGGCAAGAAGAGCGCCCGCCACACGCGCCGGGCCGCGTCGCGCGAGCGTAATTTTTTGCCCCAGCGGAAGTTGCGGCAAGCGCGCCGACAATTGATCCTCGGCGTTGCGCTTCAATTCAGCGGAGACGCCGGGCAGAATCGCAATCTGGAATAAATCCATCAGATAAAGGTCGCGAAGCAAACGCAAACTAATCAGACGCGGTGTGCGTGGATGAAAAGCTAGCCCGCGCTTGACGCGATAGTTTTTCAGCAGCGGCTTGCGCCGTGCGACTTCTTCGATAACTTCCGCAGGAAGATCTTTTCGCTCGAGCAACAGACACAACTGAGTTTCCTCGAGCGCAGGATTATCGAGCAGAGCTAGCAGCACAGGGTAGGAGTGATGATGCAATAATGCGGCAAGCTCATCGCCGGTTGCGATGGAAGCACGCTCTCGGGGAGGCGGCGCTCCAGCCATACTAATTACCTGTTTCCTCCGGACGAGAGATGAGTTGCAACGCGAGACGCGCGGCAGCTTCCGCGGGCGAAATTGGCAAAAAGCCAATGGTGGCGCGCGGAGCGACTTCAAGCAAGCGCAGATCCAAGTGCGAATCAAAGAATGACGATCGCCCGATCATGCCGCCAAACTTCGCCAAATAGAAGGGTACGCCGCGAAGAGCAAGATTTCCCACAAGAATGGCAACGAGGGCGGCGAGCTGCTCGGTTGCACGGCGCAGAATGGCTTGCGCGGTTTCATCTCCGGCGTCGGCAGTAGCAGCCACGATGGGAAAGAGCTGCGGGAAAAGTTCTCCCGGGGCCGGTCGCGGCCGTTCTTTCCATTGGGACCAATCTGCGCAACCCGCGTGGTGGAGAATCTGTTTTGCCAGGTTGGAGTGCTGGCCTGTTTGTTCGCTGTCGCGCTTGGCGGCGCGGATCGCGCTTTGGCCGATGTCATAGGCGCTGCCTTCATCACCAATTTTCGGGCCGTGTCCGCCTGCGCGCTCGATTCGGCCGGAATTGTCGCGGCCCATGGCTGCTGAGCCAGTACCCGCGATCAGGACAATCGCAGGGGTTTCTGGGACAGCAGCCAAGGCTATTTCCAGATCGGTGCAAATTTTAACTGGGATTCCAGGGAACGCCGCGACCAGGCCACGGCGCACGGTGTCCGCGGAGTCTTTATTGCCAGTGCCGGCGAGGCCCGCACATATGGCGAGTACCGCGCGGTCATCGGTGTTTTGTAGGGGGTCTTGGAGGGTGCGGCTACTGCTGATAGCGTGGAATTCCCCTACTGCGGATTGAGCCGCGTGACGCAAAGCCGAGACTGAAGCTTCGACGCCTACACACATGGGGTTGGACGGCCCGGAACGGCTGCGGGCGATGATGTTTCCCGCACGGTCCATCGCAACGCAGTCCGTCTTGGTACCGCCGCCATCGAAACCTAGGACGCAAGGCATAAGAAAAGAATAAGCGGAGATGAGGGAAATTTCTCGGGTTTTCCGGGATCGGGGGTGCTTCATTTTTCGGCAAGCGCAAGAGGTTCTGTCAAAAGGATTCTACGGTGGACGGTGTAGTTAAACTGAGTACGCGCTGTAGCATGAGCGAATTGCGATACAGACTTACACTCCTACTTTTACAATCTCCAAAGCCGTGCCCTTAAGTGTTCGTAGTATTGAGGTAGACAACCTAATACCGTATTACTTCTCACTGGGCTTACGATACTGAGTAAGTATGCAGCAGCCATTGACGAAGCGGGTGACCCAAGCTGGATCGTGATAATGAACAAGCCGGAAAAGCCGCCCGCGGAGCGACAGGTCTCCAAGTCCAAGAACCGAAGAAGTGACCGTTACCTGGTAGTGGTTCCGGTTAAAGTGAAATGGGCGGAGCCGAATGGCGCAGGCGTCATAGAATTTGCCGAGGCACGAGAGGTTAACGAGCATGGCGGCCTGATCCAAATGAAAGGCTGCCCGGCGGTTGGCAGCATTCTCGAGCTGACCAACACCATTTCCACTAAAACAGCCACGGCCCGAGTGGTGTCCCTGCGTTTGCCCAAAAAGGGCGTGATGGGGGGAGTGGCGGTCGAGCTGGTCAGTCCCAGCGAAGCGTTTTGGGGCGTAACGTTCCGATTGAAGGTAGCGATCGACGACCTGCTGAAACTGGAGCAGATTATCAGGGCGGGTGGACTAGATGCTCGGGTGCTTCGCGACTTTCGCGACGCGGTGGATTATGTACGCAAGACGGCCTGGGCGGTTCAAGAATTCCAGGAGCGACAGGCCGAACATCGGGATACCGCTACTGTGCGATCGTTGCTGACCGCCGAGCGTGTTCGCCGCACTACGGAGCTTAGCAATGCCCTGGCCACGGATTTGGAATCTCGAGAAGTGACCGACGAGACCGTGGGAGTTACCGATCTTTTTCGAGCTATTGAAGACCTCGATCATCGGTTGGGAGCTTTGCTAAAGGGGCGTAATTCCCGGCGTTGATTTTCACTTGACAGGCTCTCATTACCCGTGAGAAGAACATCTAAACGTCAGTCGTAACCAATCAATACGCATTTTCTCGACACTTTTTCTCGAATCGCTGCGGACATTAATGCTTTTCCTCAATCAGGGAGGCCTTGTTCGTGGGACCAGCTGGGGAACCTAAGAAAAGCCTTATACTCTGCATTGATGATGACCAAGCGAATTTGGTCGTGCGCAAATTGCTTCTGGAGTCCGTTGGTTTTTCCACACTGACAGCAGCCAGCGGCCCTGAAGGACTGGACATCATTCGTTCGCAACCCGTTGATGCGGTTGTTCTCGACTTTTCCATGCCGGAAATGGACGGCGGGATAGTCGCCGAGCACATCAAGCAAATAAAGCCAGAGATTCCGATCGTGATGCTCACCGCTTATATGGCTGTGCACGCAGAGGTGGGAAAGGTTGTAGATGCGGTCATCGAGAAAGGTGGAGAGCCCACAACTTTGATACACCGGCTGGCGACGTTGATTAAGGTTCGAAACCACTCACACCCGGAGCTCAAGTCTGAATACGTAGCGTTCATGGACGCTTCCCGGTTGCTTTTGGATTGCTCGGATCGCGTTTGTGAGCTACTGGGCTACAGCCGGTCCGAAATGCTTGAGAAAAGGGTCGATGAATTAAGTTATTTTGCGGAAAACGTTCCTACCTTGTTCGAAAGGTATCAGCAAGCGGGCACCTTGGCGCGGAACGGCGTGCTTAAACACAAATCTGGACGCCCTGTTCCAGTGCGCTACCGTGCGTGGGCGTTTCCCGACGGCTGCCTGGCAGCGGTCTTTGAACCTCTCATGGATTGGGAGGCGCTATATCAAGCAGCACTTGCAGAAAAAAGGCAGGCTAGTCTCAAGAAGCGAATCGAAGTCGCCCTGGTGGCGATTCACGAAAGACTGCGCGAGGCGAGCGACGCATCGTCCGGCGGTCCTGAGGAGCGGAAATCTCTCGAAGACGCTTTGTCGGCCCTGCATGTGCTGCAAAGATCGGTTGGCGATAAGTGACGGCAGACGCGTCGAACCTGAACTGTATGAGCGGACCCGCCGAAGTTATTGGCGTTTATCAGCAGGGAGTCGATGGATAAGGACCGTCGACGATTACCGCGCTATCCATTCTACGCGGAGGTACACATTACCGAGACGCAAACCGAGATTGGATTGACGGCTCGCAGCAGCGAACTTAGCCGCTATGGGTGTTACATCGCTATGATGAATCCATTTCCTACAAGCGCTACCGTAAAGATCGAGCTTCGCTACTATGAAAGCGCCCGGAAAAGTGGTTTACTCGCAATCCGACGCAGGAATGGGCGCTTATTTTGAAACTATCACCGATGGCGAATCGATTCTAGAAACATGGCTCGATGACTTGCGAGGGTTAGATGTACTCCCTAAAACTTAAGCGTCATTTACGCTGAGCTGAAGGGACATCGCGCCTGGCCAGAAACTCAAGCGACAAACACCCTTAAAATATTCCGTAGTCACGCCGCCGGAGGGATCAGGCTGATAAACATGCCTGGGCATAAAAGGTTGGCTATAGCCGATTAAGCTCCTGTAGAAGCTATAATGATGGCGCTATACCGTAGACGGTAAACCATCTATGGTGTTCGCTGGCTGGCAGAGCGCCAGATCGCCGGCATGCTGAAACAGTTCTGGCCGGACTAGAGTGGCCCATGCAGACACGCGTCGAAGGACATCTCTCAATGCGGGTTCTTATAGTGGATGACCACGAGGTGGTGCGCCAGGGTGTACGCTCTCTCCTGCTATCGCGAGGTCACCTTGAAGTTTGCGGCGAAGCCGTGGATGGACAAGACGCCGTAGAAAAGGCCAAACAATTAAAACCTGACGTGATCATCATGGACATCAGTATGCCAAACCTGAATGGTTTGGAAGCGACGCGTCAAATCCGCAATATTCTTCCACAGGCCAAAATAGTCATCTTGAGCCAACACGAATCCAGCGAAATGGTCCACCAGGCTTTCCTCGCGGGAGCACGCGGGTACGTGGTGAAAACGTCCATGTCAGAGGATCTGTTGGTAGCGATGGAGAGGGCCGGCGAGCCGGAGTCGTACGTCGGTTCCGTTGCTCGTGTAACGGCGAACACGCACATCGACGCCGCAGAAATTCTTCAGCGTAGTGCGACACTGGAACAAACGCTTCATGGAACCGAAGAACTGTATCGTTCTACATTTGAGCAGGCGCCGATGGGAGTGACACATGTGAGTCCGGACGGTCGGTGGCTGCGAGTGAATCAGAAGTTCTGCAGCATGGTGGGCTATACCGAGAAAGAGCTCCTCAACCTCAGATATCAAGACATCACGCACCCTGACGATCTGGCCTGCGATGTGGCAAATGGCGAGGAGATACTGGCTGGGCGGTCCGAACAGTACTCCATGGAGAAGCGGTATGTGCGTAAAGACGGATCGCCAGTCTGGGTGAACCTAACGGTTTCGTGCGTTCGCCACGCTGATGGCCAAGTGAAATATTTCATATCCATAGTGGAGGACATCAAGGAGCGAAAGGAGTTTGAAGCGGCGCGGTTCACGCTCGCCGCGATTGTAGAGTCTTCGGACGACGCGATCGTCTCAAAGGATCTTAATGGAATCATAAAAAGTTGGAATGCCGGCGCACAACGCATCTTCGGATACACGGCGGAGGAAGCAATTGGGAAGCCAATCACAATCATCATTCCACTGGAACTAAGGGACGAAGAGACGCAAATCCTAAAACGGTTAAGGGCTGGAGAGCGCATCGAGCACTATGAAACGGTCCGTGCAACGAAGACGGGGGGAAGACGAACCGTCTCGTTGACCATTTCTCCCGTGAAAGATTCAAAAGGCCGGGTGATCGGCGCTTCCAAGATTGTTCGGGACATCACCGAGCAGAAGCAATCGGAAGAAAGTGTGCTTTCCGCGCGGCTGTTGCAGGCTCAAGACGAGGAAAGAAGGCGGATCGCGCGTGAACTGCATGACAGCGTAGGACAGTTGCTCGCCGCGATCGGGATGAACACCGCGCATGTAGCCGCGGAGTCGCGAAATCTAAGTCCGGGCGCTGCAAAGGCGGTAGCGGATAATGCCGGTCTGGTCCAGCAAGTAACAGACGAAGTGCGCACAATATCCCATCTTTTGCATCCGCCGCTGCTGGACGAGGTGGGACTAGCATCGGCGCTGCGATGGTATATCGATGGCTTTGCCGAGCGCAGCAAAATCCCCGTAACACTAGAGATACCGCCGAAGTTCGGGCGTATGCCGCGCGATCATGAAATGGCTCTCTTTCGGATAATCCAGGAGTGTCTGACAAACATCCACCGACACTCGCGAAGCCAGACAGCTTTAGTTCGATTAACTATCCCGGACAATCAGATAAGGCTGGAAGTGAAGGACGAGGGCAAAGGCATTTCCTCAGACATTCAATCGACGATGTTGGCAGGACATTTTCCGGGAGTGGGTTTACGAGGAATGCGAGAAAGAGTGAAGCAGCTTGGTGGGCGGCTGGATATTCAATCCAATGCAAGCGGTACGGCAGTTATTGCGGTGCTGCCTGTTGAAACTAAACAAACGCGTGGAGGAAATGAGTCTGGCGGCGCCGGGTAAGACATCGGTGTAGTTTGGCGTGGCCAGAATTCGCGTGATAATCTTTCAAGGCCCGGGCGGCAGCTGCGCAAAAAATAATTGATGCGCATTCATCCGATAGATCTTTTCATTGTGATTGTCTATCTGGCCGGCGTGACGGCGCTGGGGATGCGCTTCCGGCGCGGGCGAAACATTGCGACGGGTGACCGGCAGGCGGTCAGTCGAGATTATTTTTTGGGTGGACGGACGGCGCCGTGGTGGGCGCTGGCATTTTCGATCGTAGCTACCGAGACGTCGACGTTGACTATTATCGGCACGCCGGCGATCTCCTATCGTGGAAATTTAACCTTCCTTCAGTTGGTCTTCGGATATTTAATTGGCAGAGCACTTATTGTGTTGCTCTTGCTTCCCGGTTATTTTCGCGGTGAATTTTTTACCGCATACGAGTTGATTGAAAGGCGTTTTGGCGAAAAGGCGCGTGCGGTGGCGGCGAGTACTTTTTTGGTCACACGAGCAATTGCCGAGGGCGTGCGCGTTTCGGCGATTGCGCTGGTGGTTAGCGTGGTGCTGGGCACGTCAGAACACCTGGCGGTGGTAATCGTGATTGCGCTGACTGTGCTGTACACCTTTGAAGGCGGCATGAAAGCGGTGATCTGGACCGATGTGGCGCAGTTGTTGTTATTTCTAACGGGAAGCGCGGTGACTTTTTTTGTGCTGCTGCACCGCATACCAGGCGGCTGGAACGAAGTGGCACAGGTTGCGGCCGCTGCCGGTCACAAATTACAAGTGTTCGACTTTTCTTTTTCCTTGGCGACGAAGTATACATTCTGGTCGGGACTGCTGGGCGGCGCGTTTCTAACGATGGCAAGTCATGGCACCGACCAAACCATCGTGCAAAGACTGCTAGCAGCACGCAACGAACGCGATGGGCGACGCGCACTGCTGACTAGCGGCGTAATCGTGTTGATTCAATTCACAATTTTTCTGCTGATGGGAGTGCTGCTTTTTGTTTTTGCGCAGCATTGGCCGCTGATCGCGCCGGGAGAGCGCGTCGACAGAATATTGCCGGCGTTTCTAGTGCGCGAAATGCCTGCCGGTTTAGCAGGGTTGCTACTGGCATCGATTGTTGCGGTGGCCATGTCGAACGCGAGCGGGTCGCTGAATTCGCTGGCGGCGTCGAGCGTACTAGATTTTTCTCGATGGCGCGGAGGTTCCGCAGATGCGGCGGGGTTTCTGCGTCGATCACGGCGTATGACGCTTTTGTGGGGATTGGTGCTGATGGGCTTTGGATTTGTGGCGTGGGGACCGTTGCTGGAAGCGGGACTGACGGTGGCTTCGCTGCCGTTCGGGAGTCTGCTGGGGCTGTTTTTGCTGGGCACGCTGGATCGAGGGGCGAACGCTCGCGGTGCGTTGGTTGGGATGTTTGCCGGATTGGCGGCAATTTTGTGCGTGTTTCGATTTACGCGCGTTGCGTTTACGTGGTACGTGTTGATCGGCGCGACTGTGACGCTTGCGGTGGGCGCGATGGTCAGCCGCACGATGCGCGATGCAACAAGCCGCGAGTTGAAAGGTGAGAGCGCTTGAGCGAAAAGCGACTGGAACTTATTCGTGGGCTGGGTGCCTGGGCATCGGCAGCAATCGTGGTAGGCACGATGATCGGAACGGGAATTTTTCTGAAACCTGCGGAAATGGCGCGGGAAGGTCGCAGCGTTTCCGTGGTGTTCGCGGCGTGGATTGTGGGCGCGGCGCTTTCGATTTTTGGGGCGTTGTCGTTTGCCGAGTTGGGGGCCGCGATTCCCGAAGCAGGTGGCGAATATGCGTACTTGCGCCGCGGATTCGGCCCGGTGTGGGGATTTCTATTCGGATGGATGCATTCCATTGTGGGGCGTCCCAGTTCGGTGGCGTCGATCAGCGCGGGCATGATGCGATTCCTGAGTTTTTTGCTGCCCATAGCGGCGACGCCACTTTTCACCGTGCATTTCGCCATGCCGGGAATGAGCCGGTGGGTCAAGCCATACGATTTCGTTTTCACGTGGGCCCAGCCGCTGGCGGTGCTTTGGATTGCGATCATGACGGGCGTGAATTATCTGGGTGTGCGGCGGGGCGGAGCTGTTCAGATTTTTCTAACGACCATCAAAATCATGTCCGTAATGATCGTTATTGGGGTGGCATTTTTTGCGCCGACGGCGGTAGCACACGTGCCCGATCCTTTTTGGCCGGCCGCGGGCGAGACTAGCGGAGCGATATTTGCGGCGTTTCTGGCTGCGCTTGCGGCGGCCCTGTGGGCGTACGACGGCTGGGAAGATTTGAATCTGGTGGGCTCAGAGGTCGAGAATCCGCAGCGAAATTTTCCGCGAGCGTTGATCGGAGGTGTGTGTGGTGTCGCGCTGATCTATCTTTTGTTCAGTGCGGCGTGCTTAAGAGTGTTGCCGTTTGAGAGCGTGGCCACTTCGCGGCACATCGCTTCGGACGTGGTAGAGCATGTAGCGGGGCTGGGCGCGGCTTCGTGGATTACGTTGGCGATGGTGATCTCCGCGCTGGGCTCGATGAATTCGTCGGTGCTGAGCGGGGCGCGAGTGCCGTACGCGATGGCGCGTGACGGAATTTTTTTTCGGATTGCCGACGGCATCCATCCGAAATTTCGCACTCCGGCGCGGGCTTTGATGTTTCAGGGAGTGCTGGCAAGCTTCATGGCTTTGACCGGAACGTTTGAGGAGCTGACCAACCTTTTTATTTTTGCGGCCTGGATTTTTTATGGCTTCGCGGTGGTGGCGCTGTTTCGCATGCGACGGACGGACCCGGATTTGCCACGACCGTACCGCTGCTGGGGTTATCCGTGGGTGCCAGGGCTCTTTGTGGTAGGGGCGCTGGCGCTAACAGTGAACATTTGGTTGGAGCGGCCAGGGCGGTCGTCGGTTGGACTACTGCTGATTTTAGCGGGCCTGCCGTTTTATGGATGGTGGAACAGATCTGCCTCAGCCCGTGGTGACGCCGCGAGAGGTTGAGCGGCTTGAAAGAAGCAGGCCTGCCAGCAAGCCTCCGGCGAAGAGCGCCGTGCCGGGAGCAAGCACCCAGCCGAACAGAGCCGTGACAAGAGCCATCGGCGCCATGTTGTGAGCGATAAAGTGGTCAAAGGCCAGACTGACAGGAAGTACGATCAAAATTGATGCAAGAAATGGCAGGACGGAAAAGACGCTCGAAACGAGGAGCGTGCCAAGAGAGCCTTCGGCACGATGCGACAAATATGCGCCTAACGCACCGATCAAAGGCAGCGCCACCAGCCAGAAAACGTAAAACGTAACGACTGGGTAATTCGCCGGGTGCAGGATTAGCGGCTGCGGACCGAATATCTGGGTCGCTGCGAGTAAACTCATCGAAATCACAAATGTGATAAGAGCGGGGAACCAGAAGCGAGTAACCCGAGGGGACATAGTGTTCTCCTTCTGTGTTGACTGGATCTTTCGTTGCAATTCATTCCAGTCGGGGACCTGGGACAGAACGTGGTGAATGGCGTCTTCTTCAGGCACGCCGTCCATTCGCAGGGCGTCGTAGGTTTCTTCCAAGTGGCTGGCAAGCTCGGCAAGCACTTCTTCCGTCCCCTGGGGCTCGAGGGAAAGAGCAGCGAGTCGGTGACTGACGAGTTTTTGCCAATCAGGCATGTGCGCCCTTCGCGAGATGCCGCAGAGCACGAAAGAGTTCCGACCATTCCTGACGGAGCGGCGACAGCTGCTTTTCCCCGGCAGCAGTCAGCCGGTAGGAGCGGCGGCGGCGGCCGTTCTGGCTGATTTGCCAAGTACCGCGAACCCAACCACGTTTCTCCATGCGATAAAGTAGCGGATACAGAGAAGCGAGAGTGAACCGGAGTTTGCCACGCGTTTGGTGTTCGATGCGGCGGGCAATTTCGTAGCCGTGCAGCGAGCTGGCGTGAAGAATGCTGAGAATGGCGATTTCTGCGGTGCCGCGTTTCACTCCAGGACCGATCATCCACGCTCCTATATATAGGAATATTATATATCTGGAGCAGAATGTCAATCAATACTTTTTGCAGTCATTTATGGAAGAGGTATCGAAGCAGCGGCAGCGCGAAGCGCTCGTCGGTTGAACTGCTGCTGATTTTGGCGGGGCTGCCGTTTTACAAAGATGGGTCGCGCGGAATCCGGCCACTAGATTTGCGAATAGTCAGTAGGCGTCAGAATTAGGGCCGTGATGCTAGAAACAATGTTTTCGAATGAGTAGCGAGGCTGGCTAGACATGCTCTTCCAGGCCGCTGAGGCGAGGAAGGCAGCCCATTTCTTGTCTCGCACCGACACACTCTCATAACTCAACATATAGGTCAGATTCGGCATCCGCGGACCGATAACGGTGTCGCCGTAGAACACCTGCGAGAAACCGGCGTTGGCGAAGATCTCTTCTTCGCCTGACTGCATCATCTCGACTTTGCGCTTATGGTCCAGGTCGCTGGGACTCTCGTAGGTCCTAAGCTCGAAGACTCTCGGGCTATGTGTTGCTGTGGCGGCAGGAAGGGTGAGCCTGGGTATTTTTTCAAACGCCACCATTAATGAGTTTTCCATGCGCACGAAAGCGGGCGCTGTGGCGGGCGCGTTCAAAAAGGGCGCACCAACCTTCATGTAGACCGAGTCCTGCGCGAGGCGAGTTTCCAGGTTGACGAGAAGTTCCGCGGAGACACTGGGCATCAGGACATAGAAAGTCGGAGTTTCTGCTCCAATCGCTAAGTCAAAAACACCAACAGGTGTAATAGCCAGGCGGTTCAATGCCGGCACTAGAACGTCGCGGAAGAAATCATCGCAAAGTTTCCTCTGCGGTCCGTTCGTCAAAATATAGCGGCGAAGCAGGTAGAATTCCCTGGTCGTTTCTTTGGCGTGCTGCTTGGATTGGTCCTTGGGCTGCTCTTGGGGCGTGTCCTGCGCCGCGAGCAACTGGCCCGCCGGAGGGGCGACGGAAAGAGCGGATGCGATGAGCGAAGAAGTCAAAAATGTTCGTCTTTCCATATGTAATGCCCTCCAACGGAATCTATAGTTCGGCTTAAACCGCAGCAGCGCGGGCAGAATCGGCGGGCCGCGCAATTCCAGCTGCGTTTGTGATGGGCAGAACGGCGCGCTCGGCAACCTGGCGTACTTCGACGGCGGGATGGAAAAGTTTAGTTAGAGCTTCGATGCCGGTGACGAGGCGCGGTCCGGGGCGAGAAGTATAGCTGTTGGCTTCCAAGGCATAAACGCGACCTTGGCGGACGGCGGGAATGGCATTCCATTCTTCCGGGAACTTGAGGGTTCGGTATTCGTCGTAGGCCTGTTCGGCACCGTAGCCACAGGGAGCAATAATTAAAATATCCGGTGCGGCATTAACGACGTCGTTGAGGCCGATTCGAAAAGATGGAGTCCCCGGAGTGCCAAACACATCCTCGCCGCCGGCGAGTGCAATCATTTCGGGAACCCAATGGCCACCGACGTAAAACGGCTGCAGCCATTCGAGAAAGGCCACGCGCGGGCGCGCGGAGATTCCACGCAACTGACCTTCGAGTTTGCCGAGTTGAGTGCCAATCTTTTTGAGCAGGGCTTCGGCTTCATGGCCGCGACAAGTGGCTTCCCCGATCCAGAGAATATCGCGCCAGACGTCGCCCAGAGTGAGGGGATTCAGAGAGAGCACTTCGGGACGCTTTTCAAAGCGCGCCAGCGCGGTGGCGAGGTCATCCGGCGAAGCTGCACAGACGTGGCACAAATCCTGCGTGACGATCAGATCAGGCGAGAGCTCTTGCAGCGAATCGGCGTCCACGGCGTAAAGACTTTCGCCACGCAAGACGTATTCACGTACCAGGCTGTCGATCTCTGCGGGAGAAATACCGTGCGGAATGCGCGATTGAATGACAATGCGCTTAGTGCGGACTTGCAGCGGAAAGTCACACTCGTGGCTGACACCAACGATTTCGTGGTCAAAGCCAAGCGCAAACAGGATTTCCGTGGCGGACGGCAGCAGCGAAACAATGCGCATGCGTGGCACTCTACCACAAGAGTCCAAATGGCGGGAGAGGCAGCGGGTAGGGGCCAACTTCAGTAAATGCGCAATAAAAGGGGAAGCGTTATTTGTACAGGAAGTATTTGCGGCGGAGATGATCGAAGGTATTGAGCTCGGCGTTCCAGCTGGCGACTATTTCTTCCGGTGCGATGCCTTCCTGTAACTGCCGAATGGTGTCGGCGTTGCCGGTGAGGAAGAGCAATTTTGCAGGATCAAATTGCGCGGGATAGCGCTGACGCAACAAAGCGGCGATCTCCATGCCTAAACGCATGGACCGGACGGCAGCACGGTCGGTAATGCGGATGGCAACTCCGCCGCAGTGTTGACCCGCGTAGAGTCCAGCGCCCGGGATGAATGGCTGAGACGTGAATCGGAGCCCCGCGAGATGGCGCATATTGAGTACTGCGGCAAGATCGTCGCCGTTGATCCAGGGCGCGCCGAATGCCTCAAAGGGAGTTTGTGTTCCGCGGCCAACAGAAACTCCGGTATTTTGCAGAATTTCGAGGCCGGGATAGAGGACTGCTCCTTTCAGGGTGCGCAAATTGGGGGAAGGAGGAATCCAGCGCAAGCCGGTGCTTCCGTAAAAATAGTTGCGATGCCAGTTCTTCATGGCCAGGACGTGGAGTTCACAGTTGATGTGATTCTCGGTGTTGAAGAGTTGAGCCAGCTCACCGATAGTGAGACCGTAGCGTATGGGCAGTGCGGTGTAGGCCGTGAAGCCTGTTTTGTCGGCATCGAGCATGGGACCTTCGACGATTTCGCCGCCAAGTAGATTGGGACGATCCAAGACGTAAAACGCGATGCCGCGTTTGGCAGCTTCTTCCATGCAATAAGCCATGGTGGTGGTGTAGGTGTAGAAGCGGACACCGGCGTCCTGAATATCAAAAACCAGGGCGTCGATGCCTTGCAGCATTTGGTCGGTGGGACGGAGCGTCTCGCCGTAGAGGCTGTAGACAGGCAAGCCGGTCGCGGAATTAGTGGTGGAGCCGACTTTGTCATCGAAGCGCCCGGCCAGGCCGTGTTCCGGGCTGAAAAGCGCAACGAGTTGCACGCCGGGAGCATGCGCGAAAATATCGACGGTGCTGCGGCCTTCTGAATCGATGCCGGTGTGATTGGTGATTAGCCCGACATGTTTGCCGCGAAGGGGTGCAAACTTTTGGGACTCGAGAACGTCAAGGCCGGTTTGCACTCGAGCGGAACGATGATTGCGAGGCTTGCGGGCCGCTGCCGTACAGGGCAAGCAGAAAACGATCGCCAGCGAAAGACACAAGAGTAGGCGGAAACGACTCGATATTTTTACAAAATACGCCAGAGAACGATCCATGGGTGGGCCTTTAGACTGCAATGATATTCTGGAACGTTCCGTTGGCCAGCGGGTGGTGAGGACAAAGTGCGTGTGCTATATACAAACTCAGAAGCAGGGCGTCAACCTGGAGCTAATTATCCAATGAAAGGATACCGCGGCCGCTTATTGCTGCTACTTGGCGTGACGAGCAGCATTTTTGTGTGCGACCGCATCCCGGTCAATTCTATGGCCCAAACTTCGCGCAGTGCAAGCGGTTCAAGCTCCACGAAAAAATCCATGGCCAGCAAACCTGCAGGCCCCGTGAAGACGCTGCCGACAGCTGCAAATCAGTGGGTGGAGACGACGCTCGGCAAGATGACGGTGGATGAAAAGATCGGCCAGTTGATTTTCACCACCTACCACGGCAGCTTTACAGCGACGGACGCTACTGCGTACCGCCAGATGATGCACGACGTGGAGGATCTGCAGGTGGGCGGTTTCATCAACATTACGCAAGGTTCGCCGCTGGGTATCGTAAAGAGTCAAGCCTATCCCACGGCGGTGTTGACGAACCAACTACAAAGTAAATCGCAATTACCTCTCTTGATCGGTGCGGATTTTGAACGCGGAACGGCAATGCGGCTGGATGAAGGCACATCGTTCCCTACGGCGATGGCGCTCGCGGCCGCGGGTAATCCGAAGGATGCCTACACAATGGGAAAGACTACGGCTTTGGAAGCACGCGCCGTAGGTATTCAATGGATTTACGGACCGGTATCTGACGTGAACAACAATCCGGGGAACCCGATTATCAATACGCGGTCGTTCGGCGAAGATGCAGCACGGGTGTCTGAATATGTCACGAATTTTATACATGGAGTGGAGGAAAACGGCGGGCTGGCTACGGCCAAGCATTTTCCAGGACACGGCGACACGGCCGCGGACTCGCACATTGACTTGCCGGTAATTCGCGCCGACCGGGACCGTCTGGAACATTTGGAGCTCGTTCCCTTTCGAGCGGCGATATCGGCGGGCGTGGGCAGCATCATGACGGGGCATCTGTCGATACCCGCGCTGGAGCCCGATGTAAACACGCCGGCTACGCTGTCTTCGAATATTTTGACGGGCGTGTTACGCAACGAGTTGGGGTTTAAAGGTTTAGTGGTGACCGATGCCATGGATATGGGCGGTATCACCGTGCGATATGCACCCGGAGAGGCTGCCGTGCGCGCGTTTGTCGCGGGTGCGGATGCAATATTGATGCCACCGGTGCCGGATGCGGCATTCGAAGCGCTGCAGTTAGCCGTGAAGTCCGGGCGCGTTTCGCACGAGCGGCTGGATGCGTCGGTACGGCGTATCTTGCAGGCCAAAGCGCGGCTGGGCCTGAACAAGGATCGGTTAGTAGATGTTAATGCGATTAACGAGAAATTTGGCAGAGCGGCGTGGCAGAGTGAGGCACAAGCGATTTCAGATCGCGGGGTGACGTTGTTGCGCGATACGGCTCACCGTTTGCCATTGGATGGTTCAAAAGCATCGCGAGCACTGCTGCTGGCTTTTTACGCGGACCCCGAGCCGTATCCCGGCGAAGATTTGGAACGCGAGCTGCGTTCGCGGTTCGATACCGTGACGACGCTGCGCGCGGACACACGATTTGCTAAAGCCGACATGTTGAAACTGCCAGCGCTCGATAGCTATGACCTAGCAATCTTGGCGCTATTTGTGCGGGTGAGCGACAGAAAAGGCAATGTGGATGTGCCTGCTGAGCAATCAGCGCTCGCGGAGCAAATCTTCAAGACCGGCAAGCCGGTGATTTCGGTGGGATTTGGCAGTCCTTATTTGATTGAGCATTTTCCGCAGGCGGAAACGTGGCTGGCGGCGTTTGGGATCAGCGACGTGGCGCAGATTTCGGTGGCACGCGCGTTGTTTGGGGAGATGCCAGTTCGCGGGCACCTTCCGGTGACGATTCCTGGCGTGGATTTGAAAGCCGGATACGGCATGGAAACGCCTGCGAATCCGATGACAGTGCAGCCGATGGATGGACGGGGTGAGGCACAACTCCAGCCGGCGTATGAGGTGATAGAAAAAGCCATCGCGGACAAGGCTTTTCCGGGAGCGACGTTGGCAGTTGGCTATGGAGGAAAAGTTGCCATTCGTGCTTTTGGCCAGTTGAGTTACGACGCAAAGGCGCCGGCCACGCATGCGGCGACGATGTATGACATTGCTTCGTTGACTAAGGTTGTGGCAACCACGACCCTGGTGGCAAAACTTGCTGAGGGAGATTTCCCTGTTCCACTGGATTTGGATGCCAAGGTTGAGCGGTATCTTCCCGAATGGGCCACAGGGCCGCAGCAGGAATGGCGGAGCAAGGTGACCGTGCGGCACCTGTTGACCCACACCTCAGGTTTGCCGCCTTTTAAGGAGTATTGGCGCACGTCGAAGGGTAAGCAGGACACCTTAACGCGGATTTTTGCGGAACCTCTGGAATATGAGCCAGGAAGCAAAGAAGTGTATTCCGACCTCGGTATTATTCTGATGGCTGAAATCGTTGAGCGATTGACGGGGAGAACGCTCGATGATTTGGCAACCAGTTACGTCTTTGCACCACTAGGAATGAAAGACACGATGTACCGGCCTGGGAAAACGCTACGGCCGAAAATCGCGCCCACCGAAATAGATAACAATCTGCGCAAGCGCCTGGTTCAAGGCGAGGTTCATGACGAAAACGCTTTCGCCATCGGCGGAGTGTCCGGCCATGCTGGACTTTTCAGCACGGCGCCGGATCTCGCGGCGTTTTGCCAGATGCTTCTGTACGGCGGCGTTTACGCGCACCATCGCATTTTGCGGCGCGCAACCGTGGCGCAATTTACGGAGCCGCAGCAGCTTTCCGGGGGCACGCGCACTTTAGGGTGGGCGGTACCCACGGAAGGAGGTTCCAGCGGGCATTATTTTTCGATACACAGTTTTGGACATACCGGTTTTACGGGAACGTCTCTGTGGATTGATCCGGACCGCCAACTTTTCGTGGTGCTGTTAACGAACCGCGTGAATCCCACGCGCGAGAATCAGAAAATCGGGCAAGTGCGTCCGGCTTTGCACGATGCCGTGATGCAAGCCCTGGGGTTGGCTAACACGAGCACTATTGCGCCCCGTTGAAGCTATTGACGATCTAGCCGCCAAAGCTGTGTTCTTTTCGCGCCGCGTTTCCCTCGCCGCGCAGCCCCAAAGCTATAATGCAGTAATGCCGATTGTTCAGAAGGAGCGACGCCGCACGGAACATCGCAACGCGTCTTCGCGTAATCTGGATCAGTTATCGCCAGAAGCGATACTGCGATTGATGAGCCGCGAAGATCGCAAAGTGGCGGTGGCGGTGGCGCGCGAGCTTCGTCATATTGCGCGGGCGGTGAAGGCGATCGTTCGTGGGATGCAATCCGGTGGCCGGTTGATCTACGTGGGCGCTGGAACCAGCGGGCGATTGGCCGTACTGGATGCGGCGGAATGCCCGCCGACGTTTGGCACCTCACCACAACTGGTGCAGGCGCTTATTGCCGGCGGGAAACGCGCGGTGACTGGAGCGGTAGAAGGCGCGGAGGATTCGGTAGCTAAGGGGGCGCGTGATCTGCGCAAAAAGAAATTAAGGAAGAACGACGTAGTTGTAGGAATTGCCGCGAGCGGGACGACACCCTACGTTCTGGGGGCGTTGAAATATGCGCGTGAGCGAGGCGCGATGACGATTGCGCTTACTTCGAACCGGCACATGCCATTGGCGCGGCTGGCCAAAATCGTAATTGCGCCGCAAGTCGGTCCTGAAGTGTTGACTGGCTCGACGCGATTAAAGGCGGGAACTTGCCAGAAAATGGTCCTGAACATGCTGTCTACCGCGGTGATGGTGCGGCTCGGACATGCCTATGAGAATCTGATGATCGATCTGGCGCTGACGAATGAGAAGCTTTCAGACCGCGGGCGACGAATTCTGGTGGAAGCTAGCGGAAAAAGCGCGTCTACCGCGGAACACGCTTTGCGTCGGTCGGGACACAACCTGCGCGTGGCTTTGGTGATGCTGAAGACGGGAGTTAACGCACGAGAGGCCAAGCGAAGGATTGCTTCCGCGAACGGGAATTTGCGACAGGCACTCGCACAGTGAATTTAGATTGGGAGCAAATATAACTGAGCACCGAAGACGTTGAGAACGACAAAAGCGGGGCGATGCCCTTCGCCTTAGCCCGGGCGAATGGATCGCACAGAAAACGCCGACCGAAGCAAAGAGGCGAGTTGCTGTTCGCTTGCATGCTTCGGTTGGATTTGGAGAATACAGCGGAATGGACAAATTTCTTATTAAGGGCGGAAAGCCATTACACGGGACGGTAGCGATCAGTGGGGCGAAGAACTCGGCGTTACCCGTGATGGCCGCGGCGCTGCTCACAGCGGAACGCGTGAGCGTGCACAATATTCCGAAAGTGCGGGACTTGATCACCATGAGCAAGCTGCTGGCGTTCATGTCCGCGAAAGTGTCGATTACCGAATTCCCGGCCAGCGATTACGACATCGAGGCCGCTACCTTGAATGATGCAGTAGCTCCGTATGAGCTGGTCAAGACAATGCGGGCGTCCATCCTGACGCTGGGGCCGCTGATGGCGCGTGTGGGCGTGGCGCGAGTCTCGCTGCCCGGTGGCTGCGCAATTGGAGGCCGGCCGGTCGATTTGCATCTAACGGCACTGGAAAAGATGGGCGCTGAAATTACGACCTCGCACGGCTACATCGAGGCCAAGGTCCCCAATCATGGCCGGCTGAAGGGCGCGCGCATCGTTTTCGAGAAGATTACAGTTACCGGCACGGAAAATATTTTGATGGCGGCGACGCTGGCTGACGGCGAGACCGTGCTGGAAAATTCAGCGCGCGAGCCGGAAGTGACTGACCTGGTGGTGATGCTACGGAAGATGGGTGCACAGATCAAAGGCGATGGAACATCGACGCTCCGGATTCACGGCGTCAAAGAATTGAAGGGCGCGGACCACACCGTGATTCCCGATCGCATCGAGGCGGGCACATTTTTGGTGGCTGCGGCGATTACCGGTGGCGATGTGACGGTGACGGGATGCGCCCCCGAACATCTCGGGGCGATCATCGCCAAGATGGAAAGCGCCGGAGTACGCATCGAGGTGAAGGATAAGACAACGATGCGCGTGCAGGGGACAAACAGGCTGGTCGCCGCGGACGTTACCACCGAAGAGTATCCAGGGTTCGCTACCGATATGCAGGCGCAGTATATGGCATTGGCTACGCAGGCAGAGGGTACGTCGGTGATTACCGAAACAATTTTTGAAAACCGATTTCTGCACGCCAGCGAAATGTCGCGCATGGGCGCGCACATTTCAGTCGATGGAAAACGCGCCGAGGTTCGAGGTCCTGCACCGCTGACGGGTACGACGGTTATAGCCAGCGACCTCCGCGCCAGCGCCTCCCTGGTGCTTGCGGCTTTGGTGGCAAACGGCGAGACGATCATCGACCGCGTCTACCACATCGATCGTGGCTATGAACGCATCGTCGAGAAGTTGCGTGGTATTGGCGCGGAGATTGAACGCGTTCACGGAACTGGATCGTAACCGCAAGGAATTTGGTTGTTTCCTCCAGACGACCACTTTTTGAGCGGCTCCTAGCTTTGGCGGAAGGGAAAGCGCACCGCCAGAGGTAGTGGTGTTGCTACAGCAATTCTCGGCAGAATTTGGTACAATGCGCGACACGATTTTAGCGGCGTTACTTGTGCCCAATATGCGTGGCATTGCTTGCGGAGGATTTACATGGCTAACAGCGAATTACTGGCGCGGATTGATGCCGCGATTGTTGAAAAAAACCTGCTAAAGCATCCGTTCTACCAGGATTGGCAGGCTGGAAAATTGAGCCGGGAAGCGCTGCAGCTTTATGCGGCGCAATATTACCGTCACGTGGAGGCATTTCCGAAGCACTTGCGGGTGCTGGCGGCGCGCACGGACGGCCCGTTGCGTGAGATCGTAATGGAGAACCTGGCGGAAGAAGAAAATGTCGACGGGTCACACCCGAAGCTATGGCGCGATTTCGCGGCGGCCGTGGGAGTAAGCGAGGACGATATTACTTGTTGCCCGGCGCTTCCCGGGACGCAGGCGGTAGTGCAGACGTTCCGCGAGATTTGCGGTGATCGGCCGGTGGCAGAAGCTGTGGCAGCGCTGTATGCCTATGAAGCGCAGGTGCCGGAGATTGCCACAACAAAGATGGACGGGCTGAAGAAGTTTTACGCTATCACGCAGCCCGAAGGGCTTGCGTACTTCTCGGTGCACGAGGAAGCTGACAAGGCGCACCGCGCGGCGTGGCGTGGCTGGCTGGAAGAACATGCGGACGGTAACGAAGACGAGATTGTGACGACCGCGCAACAAGCGCTGGCTGCGTTGTGGGGAGCTTTAGACGCCGTGCATTGCGCGCATGCGTAAGTGAGGCTGCTGGCCTAGGCATCGACCTTAAAAAGGAATCGGCCCGACGTTTCCGTCGGGCCGTTTTAATTTGCGCGCGCCAGCCGTCTGAACAGCGGCGCTAGGTGAGTTATTCGGCGCTTTCGGTGGTGCCGTTGGCGCCGCCGTCATGGGCAGAAGCAGGAGCGGTTGTGGCACCGCCTGCTCCGGCCGCCTTCTGCTGTTTTTCGCGAGCTTCCTTAATGAGCGCTTTGCGCGAGAGACGAACTTTGTTGCCCTCGATAGACAGAACCTTTACAAGGACTTGGTCACCGAGCTTCAGTTCGTCGCGAACATCACGGATGCGGTGTTCGGAGATTTCGCTAATGTGCAAAAGGCCATCGGTACCTGGGAAAAGCTCAACGAAGGCGCCAAACTCCGCCAGGCGCACGACCTTGCCGAGATAGGTTTTGCCGATTTCAGCGCTGGCGGTGATGTCGCGAACCATAGCTAAAGCGGCGTCTCCGCCGGCTCCGCTGGTGGAGAAGATGTGCACCGTACCGTCTTCAAGCACGTCTATCTTCACGCCGGTGGCTTCGATTATGGACTTAATCTTCTTACCGCCAGGACCGATGAGGTCACGGATCTTGTCTTGCGGGATTTTTAGCTTGAAGAGGCGCGGAGCGAAGGCGGAAATCGTGGAGCGACCTTCGCTAAGCGTCTTTTCCATTGTATCCAGGATTTGCAGACGTGCTTTCTTGGCCTGAGCGAGCGCTTCGCGCATCATGGCGATGCTGATGCCCAGAACCTTGATGTCCATCTGCAACGCGGTGATGCCCTGGCGAGTGCCCGCTACTTTGAAATCCATGTCGCCATAATGGTCTTCAGCACCGGCGATATCGGTCAGGATGGAGTATTTTTTATCGCTACCCACGACCAGGCCCATAGCGATGCCTGCACAAGCCGCCTTCATGGGCACGCCGGCGTCCATAAGAGCGAGCGAACCTCCACAAACCGTCGCCATCGAAGAGGAACCATTCGATTCCAAAATGTCCGAGACCAAACGCATGGCGTAGGGAAAATCCGTTTCGGGCGGCAGCAGACTCATCAATGCGCGCTCTGCGAGAGCACCGTGTCCAATTTCGCGACGGCCAGGACCGCGAAGAAATTTCACTTCGCCGACGCTGAACGGCGGGAAATTGTAGTGCAGCATAAATCGCTTGAACTGATCCTGCGCGAAAAGGAGGTCGAGGCGCTGCATGTCCTCTTTGGTACCGAGCGTCAGCGTGGCGAGCGCCTGTGTTTCACCGCGGGTGAAGAGCGCGGAGCCGTGCACCCGAGGAAGCAAGCTGACTTCGCAGGAGATGTGGCGAATCTGATCGAAAGCGCGGCCATCAGGGCGGCGGCGCTTGTTAAGAACATCGTCGCGGAAGATATTTTCGCGGAGGCGCTCGAAAGCGCGCAGGGCGAGGATCCGCTTTTCTTCATCCTCTTCGGGGATCGAATCGACGATTTCCAGCTTGAGGGCATCCACGAGGTGGTAGCTTTCCTTCTTGGGATGCTTTTCGGTGTCTACCGCATCGTGCAGCCTGGCGCCGTACTTTTTCTCGATTTCTTTGTAGAGCGCTTCATCGAATGGGAGCGGGGGCACGACGACTTTCTTGGGTTTTAACTGTGCATGAAGTTCCCTGATGGCTGCCACGATCTTCCTGATCTGTGCGTGGCCAAATTCCAGGGCATCGGCGACCGCTTCCTCGGAAACTTCCAGCGCGCCGGACTCCACCATCACGATGGCTTGTTCCGTTCCGGCGATAATAATGTTCATCAAGCTCTTCTTTTGATCCGCGACAGTAGGGTTGATTACCAGTTGTCCGTCCAAGAGACCTACGCGTACGGCCGCAATGGGCTCATTAAAGGGCAAATCCGAGCAATAGGCGGCTGCAGACGCTGCGGTTACGGCGATGACATCGGGATCGTTGTCGCTATCAGCAGAAAGCACCATGGATACGATTTGAGTTTCGTTACGCCAGGATTCGGGGAAGAGCGGGCGCATGGGCCTGTCAATTAAACGTGAGGTGAGAACTTCCTTTTCCGACGGGCGGCCTTCACGCTTGAAGAAGCCACCAGGAATTTTACCGGCCGAATAGGTGTTTTCGCGATAGTCAACGGTTAGCGGCAGAAAGTCACGATCATTTGCCGTAGCAGCCATACAAGCGGTGGTCAAAACGACTGTGTCGCCGTAGCGAGCGACGATAGCGCCATTGGCCTGCTTAGCGATTTTCCCAGTCTCGAGAACTAGGGGGCGGCCCCCGACGTCAACGGTAACGTGATGTGGTACGGGTGTGTTTTCAGACATTAGTCATTCCTTTGGCTGCGCGTTCACGCGGAGCGTTGCCGCCGAGATCGTTGGCCGTTGCGCGGCCGTGCATGAACTGTCTCTGCTGGCAGTAGGCTGATGGCTTGCAATCAGCTTCTATGAAGATAAGAGGCAAACGACGCGGAAGGCCACGAACCCGACGGATTTCACCACGAGAGATCGGCTAAACGTTCAGCTGGACGCCTGATCCATTCACGAGCGACCGCAAAGCAAACGGTCGACAGACTCCGTGCGGAATTTGTCATTTCGCGAAAACGCAGAGGCCTTTGGTAAACTTTGATTGCAAGGCAGCTATTTGCGTAGGCTAAGACGTTCAACAATCTCGTGATACCTATCCGGGTCGCGGCGGTTGAGATAGTCCAGCAGGCGGCGACGTTTGTTGACCATCATGATCAACCCGCGACGCGATGCGTGGTCCTTCATATGGGACTTAAGGTGCGTGGTCAAGTAGTTGATCCGCTCGCTTAGAAGCGCAATCTGCACTTCGGGTGAGCCTGTATCTTTAATGTGAGTGCGGAATTGTTCGATCAACACTGATTTGAGCTCGCTCAAGTGCCCCTCTCCGTCGTCCCCTGAATTTTCCTTTTATCTTCGACATAGAAAGGCTAGCACAATATTGATGAGACTGTAAAGAAATGGAATGATTCATGCGCGGCACTCTGGGGAAACAATGCATTGGGTGTTGCGTTAAGCGACTAAATTGGGTTCAATGCTTGCGCCCGGCCATGACGATTTCTATAGGAGAGATGGAATGAAAAAGCGAGTTGCAGTGCTGGCAGTAAGTTGTTTGATATTCATGCTGTTTACCAAGTTGGGAGCGGCGCAAGGCGACAAGAGCAAACGTCCGAGCCCACCCGCCCAAGCCGCTTGTACGCTTCCTGACGGCAAAACTATCACGGTGGATTACTCCAGCCCGCGAGCAAAAGGACGAAAAATTTACGGTGGTCTGGTACCTTACGGCGAAGTTTGGCGAGCGGGAGCGAATGAAGCCACCACATTTGTCACCGACAGCGACGTAAAAGTGGGCGGTAAGGATGTTCCAGCTGGAAGTTACACCATCTTCGCCATTCCGAATGCCGATAAGTGGACACTGATCATCAACAAAAAGACGGGTGAATGGGGAATCCCGTATCCGGGCACCGATTCCGAACTGCTGCGCGTTGACATGATAATTTCAAAGCTGCCGGCGCCGGTTGAGAATTTCACCATAGCGTTCGATAAGAATGGACCTGTGTGCACGATGCGGATGGATTGGGAAACCACACGCGCATCCGTGGATATCGCTAAGAAATAGCTCCGGCAAATCCCTTTAAACTGTCCGGCATCAGGAAGAAAAAGGGACCGACATTCCTGTCTGTCCCTTTTTTTATGGCTTTTGCGTTTTTATAGCTGGTGCTGAAGCTGCGCGGTTCCCCGATCAACAAGTATTACTGCACCAATCACCATGGCAGCGGCAATTCCTAGATTGAGGGTCACCGGCTCTCCGGCCAGAAGCCAGCCCAGTAGCACGGCGACAATGGGATTCACGTAGGTGTGCGTTGCGACTAGCGTGGGTGAGTAATGTTCCATCAGCCAGTTGTAAGCGGTAAAGGCAACTACCGAACCGAAGACAATCAAGTAAGCCAGTGCGAGCCATGAACGGTTCGAAACCGAGCTGAAGGAAAATCCACGCCATTCACCCCCAGCTGTGCCCGTGATCAACAAAAAAAACGCGCCTGCAAGCAAAGAGAGAGCAGACAATAGAAGAGGGTGGCCGGAAAGATGCGAACGGCGGGAGTACACAACGCCCGCGGACCACGAAAACGCGCCAATCAAAATGGCAATCGAGGAAAGAAGCATTCCAGGGCCGGAGGAAAGCGTTGTGCGCCCCATCAACAAGGCTACCCCACCAAGACCCACAAACGCTCCCGCCAGCAGCATTCCGTTCAGGCGCCACTCTCTGGCGGCCAAGGCTGACAGAACAAACACCCAAATAGGCTCGGTCGCTACCAGAAGAGAGGCCAGGCCAGACGGAACCCTTTGCTCCGCCCAATGCAGCGTGCCATGACCAATCAAAAAGAAAAAAATACCGATAACAATGCTAGCGCGTGCTTGCGCCCAACTCGGCCGCAGACGCTTTGCGATGCACCACAAAAGCAAAATCGTGCCGGCTACAAGATGCCGAATCCCAGCGGTATAGAGCGGTGGAATAGTTTCCACCGCATACCTGATGGCTAGGTAAGTCGAACCCCAAATCACGTAAATGGAAAGAAATGCGAAAACAATGGCCACGCGTTGGGGGCGGGCCGATGGTGAAAGAGAGAGCGCGGGATGGGGTTCGCGAGTACCTGTGGAAGCTTGCTGGGTCGTCATCTAGCGCTCAATGTACCTGCACGCTAAGGGCTGTACGAGCGCCAAAATGGGTGGTGAAGGTGGATAGTGGCCGTCGCAACAGGTTCGGCAGTGCGCTGCTGCGAAAAAAGAAAAAGTGTACATCTCCGCGAAACGTGGCTAGCAGGGTTCCGTGCACAGCACGCTATGTTCGTTCAGGACGGGCAAGCGACAGGAATTCGTCCCGCGTCTGTTTATTGTGGCGGAAACTGCCTAGCATGGCGCTGGTGACCGCCTGACCGTGCTGCTTTTCGACTCCGCGCATCTGCATACACAGATGCCGCGCCTCAATGATCACGCCGACACCTTCAGGGCTGATCTTTTCTTCAATGGCCTTCGCGATTTGGCTGGTGAGGCGTTCCTGGATTTGCAACCGCCGCGCAAACATATTCACGAGACGCGCGACTTTGCTGAGGCCAATGACGCGCTTGTTAGGCAGATAGGCCACGTGGCACTTGCCGAAGAATGGGAGGAGGTGGTGCTCGCACAGGCTGAAGAATTCGATGTCTTTCACCACGACCATTTCGTCGTAGGCCACGCTGAAAGTTGCACTGTTCAAAACGTGATCGACATTCTGATGGTAACCACTGGTGAGAAATTTCATCGCTTTTTCAAAACGTTCCGGCGTTTTGCGCAGGCCCTCGCGACAGGAATCTTCTCCGATCAGAGCAAGCATCTTGCGTACGAGGTCAGCAATACTTTCTTTTCTTGGTCCCACTCCACTTTCATGCAGCAGGATTTCTTCCGTTGGCTTGGTCACGATTGATTCCCTTCTGGATTGTCCTCCGCATATTCAAAACTGTTCTTCCCCGTTTCTTCGACACGGATACGCTCCAGCGTTGCTTCAGGGAAAGCTTTCAAACGCTGGAAAATCTCGATACATAAATTTTCAGTGGTAGGCACTTTTTCGCGAAACGCCGGCAGTTCATCCTGAAGCGACTTGTGATCAAAAGCCGAGAGCACATGACGTTCCACGAAACTGTCGAGATCCGCGAGGTTTGCAATCATACCAGTGGCCGGATCAACGACCCCTGAGATGCAAACTTCCACGACATAATTATGGCCGTGTCCATATGGGTTGTTGCACTTTCCATAGACGCGAACATTTTCCTCTTCGCTTAGATGCGGGCTGTGCAGCCGGTGCGATGCGGAAAAGCGGTACCGGCGAGCCAACTCGACCTTGATAGCGCCGTCGATCGCGGCGGTGGTCATCGCGACGCTCCTGAAACTCCATGGCGGTAGCAATCGGCAAATAGATCGGGCGTCTCGTACAATCTTACGCGATGCAATTTACCTTGCGTGATTTCGGGTTCCAGCAATTCCCAGATAACGCGGGCAATGTTTTCGCAGGTGGGGATTTTGCCCGCGAGCTCCGGGACCTCGTAATTCAGATGACGATGGTCCATGCGCTGCATTACCTGGCGCTCCAAAATTTCTTTCAACGTTTTGAGGTCGAGCACCATGCCCGTGACGGGATCGGGTTCGCCCGCGACAGTCACTTCCAGCGTGTAGTTGTGGCCATGTCCATGGGGATTGTTGCACTTGCCAAAAACGCGGCGATTCTCCTCGGGCGAAAGAGCCGCGTTGTGATACAGGTGTGAGGCCGAGAATTCAATTTTGCGCGTAATTAGAACCATGGCGTATGGTGGCTATCTTATCGTACCGGGGACTCCCACCGCGTACTCGCG
Source organism: Candidatus Dormiibacterota bacterium (assembly GCA_035602135.1). GTDB lineage: Bacteria > Acidobacteriota > Terriglobia > Acidiferrales > UBA7541 > Acidiferrum. The sequence continues at coordinate 19,064 of DATNMX010000118.1, read as the reverse complement.
TCCTTTCCAAGCGACTTTGCCACGAACATGAGCTCGATAGGAGGCCCACAAGGCACCCGCGTACAACAATACGGCTGGCACATAATAGATGATGAGAGCAAATGGGAATTGGTTACGTTTCAGCTCGGAACCATAATTCATTTGGCGGAATATTAAGAGCCACACTCCGAGCAGAAGAGCAATGGGGAGCTTTATTCCCACTGAGAGAACGAGCAGCGGAATCCAGGGAAAGGCAGACTCCAGCTCGCGAAACGTGGCCCAAGGCGTACCTCCCATCAACACATACAAATTCTTTTTCCATCCTTCCCACATCGCGTCGAAGGAACGGTACATACGTACGCGCACCGCACCTTGTCCGAGACCAAACCAAAGCCGGTAGCCGGCGGATTTCAACCGCTTCGCAAGCGCTACATCTTCCAGAACCTCGCCGGCAACGCTGGCGTGGCCGCCAATCGCCAAGTAGGCATCGCGACGAATCATCAGGAATTGCCCATTGGCCGCTGCAGCCGGCGAAGAAGGATCATTTACGGCGTCGAAGGAAAAGCGCCTGGCAAGTCGGCAGTAGATAAAGGGAATGAGAGATTTCTCGTACCACTTCTCGGCGACCTGCTCCGGAGAAAACGAAACCAGCGCAGCGCCCCTATCCTTGGCAAGCTGTAAAGCGCGACGTGCCGCTCCCGGTTGATGCTCGGCGTCTGCATCCGTGAAGAGAAGCCATGGCGTAGTGACATCTTTCGCGCCCAGAGCGGCAGCGTGGTTCTTGCCAATCCAGCCGGGTGTTACAGCGTCACTGTCCAGAAGGCGCAAATGAGGTATTTTGAGCATTAGTTCGCGAACAATGTCCGCGGTTCGGTCGGTGGACTCGTCATTTACAACGATAATGGCAGTGATTTCTGGTTGCCGAGCCAATGATTCAACACACGCGCCAATTACACCTTCCTCATTTCGCGCGGGGACGATTGCGGAAATTGCTTCAGTGGTGGCGATCGAATTAGTCGACAAAGTGGAGATTAACTTGGGGTCTTCGCTGGACATGGTGGGGAGGATAAGGATCGTTTTCCGATTCCGATCGCTTAGGTATACGCTAGTATAGCATTCTATGAAGGTAGTTCGAAAAATCGCGGCGTGGAGCGCAGTCGCCCTGGCAGCGGCGATACTGGTAGCTTTTGCTCTGCCCAGCTATCGGCAGGGCGAAGCGTCGATTGCAGGCAAACCTGCTCAGAACTTTTCGCTTGAATTGGCGGGCAAGCCACAGCACCTTTCGGATTTTAAGGGCAAAGTTGTGGTGCTGAATTTTTGGGCCACCTGGTGCCCGCCATGCGTGGAAGAAACGCCTGCGCTTAACCGTCTCCAGAGATACATCGACGCCCGGGGAGGAATGGTTTTGGGCGTCAGTGTAGATGACGACGCAGCGGCTTACGAAAAATTTCTGACCGACCAGGCCGTGAGCTTTCCTACTTACCGGGATCCTACGAAAAAGAGCGCACGGGAATATGGCACGTCGATTTATCCGGAGACTTACATTATCGATCGGCGCGGGAAGATCGCGCGTAAAGTGATCGGTCCGCAGCAGTGGGATTCGCCGGACATGCGAGCTTACTTCGACGCTATCCTGGGCGAAACCTAAGAAATCGTTACGGCAGTTCTGTCCTCACTCGTAGCGCAGGGCTTCGACAGGATCGAGCTTGGCCGCCTGCATGGCCGGGAGCCAGCCGCTCAGGACGCCGACCACGATTAGAATGCCGGTTGACAGCAGCATGGTCACCAGCGAAAGCGCCAGCTTGATGTCCACCTTGCCGGTATCATCTTCGTAGGCAGCGCCCAAAAACGGCAGCGTGCCGATCGCTGAGCTTATCGCGGCGGATAGCAGCATGCCGATCGCGCCGGCAGCTAAAGTCAGCACCAGCGCTTCAAGCAAAAACTGTCCCCGGATGTGGGACTTTTTGGCACCCAGCGCCCGGCGCAAGCCAATTTCGCGCACGCGCTCCTCTACGGATACCAGCATGATATTCATGACACCGACGCCGCCAATTCCCAGCGTCAAAGCCCCGACAAAAAATAGTAAGGCTTCAATCCCCAAAGTTATTCCTTCGTAGATCGGCTTGAATTCCTGTCGACCAAACATTTGGATGGCGCGCTTGTCGCTCGCGGCATAGTGCTGCCTGCTGGCCACCGCCGCGCGCACCTGCAACATCGCGTCCGGCTCAAAATTTGGCGCCAGCGGTTCGAACAGCATCACGCTGGCGTAGCGCGCATCCCACAAGTCAGCCGCGGCTGTGTAGGGTATGAATGCAGATTCATCGTCGCTGGTAAAATAGTTGCTGTCGGAAAATTTTGTGTCCATGGAGCCGATAACGGTGAACTTCACGCCGTTAATGCGCACCGATTCGCCGATGGCAGGTGTGCCGCTAAAAATTTTCTTCCTTAATATTGCCCCGAGGAAGGCTACGCGCCGGCGTTCAACGATATCTTCGGGTGAAATCCACCGTCCCTCAAGAGGGATTTCATTTCGCATTTCTCCATACTCCGGAAAAACACCGCGAATAGCTGTGTCAGAAAGACGTTCTTCGTGGGAAATTCCCTGAAATTTGACGGTCTCCAACGTTACGCGTTTCACGAGCGGCGACTGCGCTTTAACCCAATCAGCATCTTCCTGCGAAAATCTTACGGTTTTGCCAGCGCGCTCGCCTCCAGCTTGTTCGCTGGTCGTTCCTGGCCAACAGACCACCGCGCCCTTTCCAAAGACTTCGAACGTATACATCAGGACGTTACGGAAGCCAGCTCCATAACTGAGAAGGAGGGTCACAGCGACGATGCCCCAGGCGATGCCGGTCATCGTCAACAAACTGCGCACCGGATTGCGGCCGAGCGCAGCCCACGCTTCGCGAAAAATTTCTAACAGCATCTAGCCTCCGGCCTCAAATCGCAGTGCTTCGATGGGATCAACGGACGCGGCACGATTAGCGGGGTAGAGCGCTGACAGTACGGCAATCAGGCCCAACAACGTGACGGAGAGGGCGCCAAGTTTCCAACTCGTCAGCAGGCCCTCAAAAAAACGAGGCATAGGCAGCAGATTCACCAGCGCACAAAAAACGTAGGCAAGCAACAAGCCTGTGCCGCCGCTAAAAGCGACCACGATAATTGTCTCCAGGAAAAATTGCCGAAGAATAGATCTGCGCGTAGCACCCAGCGCCATACGTACCCCAATCTCGCGAGTGCGCTCGCGAACGGAAACTAGCATCACGTTCATTACGCCCAGACCGCCCAGAAAAAGGGTGGCGATGCCGACCGCGCCCATAAATATTTCCATTCCCACGATAATCATCCGATTGGCCTCCGCGTTTTTGACGGTGTCCCAGATTCCGGCGGCTTCTTTATCGCGCGGGTCGAAATTGTGAAGGCGAGCGAGAGAGCGACGTAACTGCTTTACGCAGTCAGGGTGGGTTTCCAGCGACCATGGCGCGACAAGGAGATGTTCCACGGTGTGTTCGACAGCGGGTGGCTTGCTGGGAAAATCGCGTCGCATGGAGTTGAAAGGAATGAAAATCTTGCGGGTATCGAAGCCGTCGTAACTGGAATCCTGATCCTTCGGTTTCATCACACCGATTACCGTATAAGGAATAGCGTTCATCCAAACCGTTTGCCCCAAGGCTTCACGATCCGCAAAAAGTTGCTTCTTTGTGTCGCTGCCGAGGAATGCGACGTTGCGAGCCTCGGCGTTGTCCTGATGGTTGTAAAAGCGGCCTGCAGCAACGGCAATGCTGCGGATTTCAGTGAAAGGGGGTAGCGAGCCAACAGTTAGGATATCGCCGCTGTTGAACGCGCTGTGTACTTGAACGTTCCTGCCTAGCTCTGGCAGCACGTATTTGCATGCCGGCGACTCCTTAGCCACTGCCACGTAATCTTCTTCGCCCCAACGGACGACGCGACCTGAACGGGTACCTCCAGCCTGCATGCTGGTGCGGCCGGAAAAAACAATCATTACATCCTTACCAAAGGTCTCCTGATTTTTCTGAATCCCCGCGCCAAGACCCTCGCCCGCCGCGACCATGATGGTAATGGAGATAATGCCCCAGGCGATGCCAAACATGGTCAATATGGTGCGCCGCTTGTGCGCCCACAGCGTCGCTAAGGTGTCTTTAAGCAAGTCGTAAATTGACATATAGCGGGCCTCAGCTAAGAGCTATTGCAGGACCACCTGTTGCTTGTCATTCAATCCTTCGAGGATTTCAGTCTTGACGCCGTTAGAAATGCCCAATTTCACATTGAGCTTCTTTTTTCCATTTTCGGCCTTGGCGTCTGGGATTTCTGCAGAAGCTTTGCGATCCCTGTCGTAGATAAGCGCGGCTTCCGGAATCATCAAAACGTTTTTCTTTTCCTCCAGCAGGATTTCAGCGTTGGCAGTCATGTTCGCTTTAAGCTCCAGCGTGGAGTTTTGAATCGAGACGCGCACTTCGAAGGTCGTTACATTATCTTTTTCTTTCCCGAGCGGCGAAATCTTGGTGACGGTGCCGGTAAATTTCTTATCCTTGAAAGATTCCACGACAATGCGCGCGGGCTGATTGAGGTAAACCTTGCCGATGTCCGCTTCGTCCACCTTGCCCTGCACATAGACTTCGCTGACGTCGCCAAGCGCCATGATCAACGTGGCCTGCGAACCCAGCACCAGGATGGAGCTGACCGCATCGCCGACATTAACATCACGCGACAACACCAGACCATCGATGGGGCTGATGATCGTTGAATTCTTCAGGTCTTCCTGGGCATTTTCCAATGCGGCATGCGCTTGCGCCGCCTGCGCTTCCGCTTTCGCAATCTCCGCCCTGGAAACAGCAAGATTACGCTGCGCACTGACTTGCTTGTTGAGCGCAAGCTGGTAATTCTTCTCGGTATCTTCAACCAGGTTCTTAGCCACCAATCCATCTTTGAACATCTGATGCGCGCGTTCCATATTCAGCTTTAGAAAAGGCACGTCCGGGCCTTCGGCGTCCACCTTGTTGCGTTCCAACGAGGCTTTCGCTGAGTCGGCGGCTGCTTGCGCGGCTTGCAAATTTGCTCTTGAAGCGCGCTCTGCGGCCTGAAGCTGGACTTTATCGAGTTCCGCGAGAATCTGACCGGTCTTGACGCGATCGCCATAATCCACATAAATCTTTTTCACGATGCCGCTGGCCTTGGACTTCACTTCGATTTTCGATAAGGGCTGAATTTTGCCCGTGGCCACGACCACCCGAGCGAGATCTCCGCGCTCGACAGACGCCAGTTTGGACGGGTCGATCGTTCGGCTAGGTCGCAGCGCTGCCATAACCCCATAGGCGCCCACGCCAAGCACGACCAGCACAGCCACCACCCAGATAATTCGTCTCCGGCGTCTCTTGCCGTTTTTTCCATTCGATAAAGTACTGCCGTTATTGGACATAAATCACTCCCGAGGCCCTCGCTGCTACACACCAGTACGCACGGCGAAGAAGAAAGTTCCATAACTCTAGGGGTTTAGACGGTGAGGGTAGCGTTTAGTCAGTGGCGAGACAAGCCGATGCCCTGTTGGCCCTTTCCATATTTATTCCTGAATTCAGAGATTTGGTTAATCTTGCAGAAATCAAACCTAAAGACCGTAAGCCGACTCCAAACCTTAGAGAGAGACCTTACGCAGGCGGAGTGCATTGGCAATGACCGAGACAGAGCTGAAACTCATGGCCGCGCTGGCTAACATGGGATTTAGTAGCCAGCCAAAAATGGGGTAGAAGACGCCCGCAGCGATGGGAATTCCCAACGCGTTATATAGAAAGGCGAAGATGAGGTTCTGGCTGATGTTATCGACCGTGGCGCGACTCAGGCGGCGTGCGCGCACCATGCCGCGCAAGTCTCCTTTTATCAACGTTATTCCTGCGCTCTCGATCGCGATGTCGGCACCGGTGCCCATGGCGATGCCCACCTGCGCAGCAGCCAGCGCGGGGGCGTCGTTGATACCGTCGCCAGCCATGGCCACAATTCGTCCTTCAGCGCGCAGCCGAAAGACGACTTCCGCTTTTTGATGAGGCTGGACTTCTGCTTCTACTTCTTCAATCCCCAACTCTTTTGCAACTTTCATCGCTGCCTCGCGCTTGTCACCCGTCAGCATTACAATTCTTAGGCCATCCGATTGAAGCGTGCGGATGGCTTCGGGAGTAGACGCCTTGATACGGTCGGCCAGCAGGAAAGCACCTGCGAGGCGTCCGTCAATTGCGGCGAATACCGCCGTAATCGCTGACGAATTTACGGAGAGTTTAGAAGCCTCTTGCCCGGCGCGCAGTTGGATTCCGCGGGAATTCAGGAATTTTTCCGTGCCAATAATAAACGTCTTCCCGAGAGCTTGGCCTTGCACGCCACCGCCGGGCGTTGCCTGGAAGCTGCTGATTTCGAAGCGCGGAAGACGCTTTTCCTCTGCTGCTAGAACGATAGCGCGAGCCAAGGGATGTTCGCTCGAACGCTCGAGACTAGCTGCGAGGGAAAGTAACTCATCTTCGGTTATTTCTGTCGCCGTAAACACTTCTATCGATGCCAGCAGCGGCTTCCCTTCCGTGAGCGTTCCAGTCTTATCGACGACAAGCGTGTCGACTTTGGCGAGGGTCTCCAGTGCTTCAGCGTTTCGAACGAGCACACCTGCATGCGCGCCGCGGCCAACGGCAACCATGATCGACATAGGCGTGGCCAAACCAAGTGCACACGGGCACGCGATGATGAGTACCGCGATGGCACTCACCAGACCGTGAGCCAAGCGGGGTTCAGGGCCGAATACCACCCAACCTAGGAATGTGAAAATTGCGGCCACAACTACTGCTGGCACAAAATAAGCCGACACGGTATCCGCCAAGCGCTGGATGGGAGCGCGGCTGCGTTGGGCTTGGCTGACGATCTTGACGATTTGGGCAAGCATCGTCTCGCTGCCCACGCGTTGCGCTTCGATAATCAGGCTACCGCTGGTGTTCAGGGTGCCGCCGGTAACCGCGTCTCCCACTGATTTTTCCACCGGCATAGGTTCTCCGGTAACCATAGATTCATCGAGCGCACTCACGCCTTCTCGTACCACACCATCCGTAGGAATGCGCTCGCCAGGACGCACGCGCAAGCGGTCCCCACGCCGCACTTGATTGAGAGTCACGTCCTTCTCGCTGCCATCCGCGGTCAGCAGATGTGCCTGTTGTGGCGCAAGATTCAGAAGCGCACGAATTGCCCCGCCAGTCTTCTGGCGCGCGCGTAATTCCAGCACCTGCCCTAGCAGTACGAGCGTCGTAATGATCGCTGCTGCTTCGAAATAGACCGGTGGGGAGCCGTCCACACTACGAAATGACGGCGGGAAAACTTGTGGAAACAACGTCGCCCCTAGACTGTCGAGATAGGCCGCCCCGGTTCCCAACCCGATCAAGGTGAACATGTTCGGACTGCGACGTAAGAGCGACGTCCAGAAACGCTGAAAAAATGGCCAGCCGCCCCACAAGACTACCGGCGTAGCCAAAACACCCTCGATAAAGTTACGGGTATTGGGCGTGAAATGAAGTCCGAGGGATTCGCCAAGCATCGCAAGCAGGAGTAACGGCAACGAGAGCGCAGCGCTCACCCACAAGCGAAGCTTCATGGAATCGTACTCGGGATCGTCTTCCGCTTCCGCGAGTACATCCATCGGCTCCAGCGCCATGCCGCAAATCGGGCACGAGCCTGGTCCGATCTTGACCACATCTGGATGCATCGGGCAGGTGTAGCGCGACTTGGAGCCAGCTCTCGTTTCCGAAGTCAGCGCTTCTGGCACTTTAGCTGGCTGATGTGTACCGTGTTGATCCAGACCGGCGGTGGGCTCCATTCCGGAAGTGCCCGGCGAGGACAAGAACTTATTTGGGTCTTGCGAAAATCGTTCCGCGCATCTTATCGAACAGAAATAGTATTTATTTCCAGCGTGCTCTTTACTGGCGGCGGCCTTATCTGGATCGACCATCATCCCGCAAACGGGATCTTTGGCCTTTGGTTTTGAATTGAGAACCGGCAATCCTATAGGCGCAGGCTTGGGAGTTGGCGCCGGCGGCACGACCGCGCCTGTTTGGCCCACGGTCGAGGCCGCAACGCTGACAGGTTCCGTCCCGAGATAGTTTGCCGGCTCCTTTTCGAATCTTCGCGCGCATCCCGAAGAACAGAAGTAAAAGGTCTTACCGTTATACGCAACCTGCGCAGTTGCCTTGGACGGGTCCACCGTCATTCCGCAAACTGGATCTCGCTCCATTCCTCTCACCTCGCGCTACCGTCGTTGCTGGCCGCTCGCGAACCATCCACGCATCCTTTATCGAAGATGCGTATAAATTAACTCCAATAGCTCGTCATACATTTCTTGCGTCTCTGCTTTACTTCCGGTACGTAGGGCTTTCGCCGCGCAGTGCTGCAGATGATTCTTCATCAGATTCCGAGCCACGCCGCGGAGGGCCTCCTGCACCGAAGCAATTTGCGTGATAATGTCCGCGCAGTAACGACCATCCTCAACCATTTTCTGCAGGCCGCGAATCTGCCCCTCAATTCGTCGGAGTCGCCTCTGATTGGCAAGCTTAATTTCTGGGTCGACCGCCACGGCTTTGCGCGCTTGAGGCCCGGTTTCACACTCACATTTGCCGAAATGTTGGTGAACGTTACGGCCCCGCAGTTCGCTGCGTGGGTTTTTCGCTTGGAGTCGCATAATACTCCCAGTCTTATATACCCTCCCCCCCTACCTGATGTCAAATTAGCTGCGCCGCGATAGTTGGAAGCACCTGTTATAATGCCGCCCATGACACTCGTGGAAGTTACCTATGAACTGCAGTCGTCGTTAACCCCGGATCAACTCCGCATTTTGAGCGAATTTGCAAATACCTATGGATTGCGAAGCTTCCGGCTTGACGAGGAGAAGAAACGATTATCGTTCGAATATGACGCTTCACGTTTGCGAGAAACGCAAGTGGCGCATGTGCTGGGTCAAGCGCGCATTCCCGTGAGTCGCAAGGTTAACTAGCTTGGTTTAACGCGTTTTTGAAATTCGGCAGGAGAAGTTCCGCGAGGAAGTTAGGCTAAAGAGTTCGGTAAAAAACAAAGGGCCCCGACTTGGGAGCGAGAGCCCCCTTATAAGGCGCGTTCCATTTGCCAGTGTCGTTTTCACACTAGCGCGGGGGGTCATTCATCCTAGCTTCCCTCTCCGAGGCAGGTGGGAACGATTTGCAAAAGTTCCTAACAAGCCCCTTCTCCTCGCTCGCCACCCTTTACATCTCGTCCGTCTGAAACGCGCCCACGTACCCGCCTATTGCACGCACTAAGCCAGGATGATCCGCCGTAATCAGAACCTTAAGTGACATCTTATGTGTGATTTGATTGGTGCAGCAAAGCTCAATCGGACGCCATTTGTGGCTGCACAGCCCAATCCGGGATGGCCTCCGACTAACATCGGGAATTTGACCCTTTTTGCCCCAGTCCCAGGACTTCCGTAACAGTTTTTTCCCATCTATATGGCCTATGGGTTTTTCTTGCACTTGTGCAGAAAATCACCTCATGCCTCGGCCGTTGCGCAAGTTCATTTGTCGCTACATACCCGGACCGCGATTTTTCGGCTTCCTTCTGCTGTTCCTCGGCGCTTCGTTGACACTGCTGGCGCACACACCGCACCGTTTGCGGAGTGTTCCAGCGGGCGGATGTTACTGTCAGTGTGCACAGTCACTTGCGCAAGGCGGTTGTGTCAAGATGTGCGAATCAAAAAAGAATGCCACACGTTGGTGGGCTACCACCTGTGTGAAGCCTCGCATGCATCGCCCAATCGGCGATGCGGGCACGGGACCCCACCTCACTCATCCAGCCCGTGCGGAACACGCTCGCCTTTGAACTGCTAGCTTTTCTACGTCTCTACTTACACCCCTCAGCGCGATTACCTATAGGGCCGGTTGCAGCGTTCTCTCGTTTATAATTCTTTGTCATTCACGGAAGCGCGACTCATCTGTTAAAGTAGTGAGTGAACAGAGTAAGTCCAGAATCTGTTCTTCCTTCCTAGCCCGCATTTTCTAGACACCAGGAGCCAGTAGGCTATGAATTTCTCGATTCGTTTGAAGCGGTATTGGATTAGCACTGCCGCGATCGCTTGCTTTGCAGCACACGGCGCCAGCGCACAGGAGCGTATAGAGTCCTCGAGTGCAGCGCCCCCGACCGTTGCGGCTTTGGGACCAAGCGAGGACGTGGAGCGAACTAGCACATCTAAGTTAGATTCCCCGTTACCCTCGAGTTCCGCTGCAGACGAACGTGAAGTCTCCTGGCGTAAGCTGCCCGTAAACTTCCTGCATGACCAAAAGGACATGTGGCTGTTTCCCGTACAATTAGCCAAGGGGCACCACCTACTGCCCACTGCTCTGATTGTTGGCGGCACCGCGGCACTGATCGCTGCGGACCCTCAAGTGATGCCACACTTCCGACAGACGGACACGTTTCATGATTTCAATCGAGCTATCGGCACGACTTCGACTGGGGCATTTGTCGCTGTAGTCCCCGCGGCGTTCTATGTAACGAGCCTAATTCGCAAGGACACCTATGGGCAGCACACCGCGCTTTTTGTTGGCGAGGCGTTGGCCGACGATGCGGTACTAATGACCGCGCTCAAGGCGATCACACGGCGACAGCGGCCGACCGAGATTGCGCTAACTGGTTCCTATAGCGATACTTTTTTTAACAGCAATGGCTCAATGTTCGGCAAAGGAACGAGTTTCCCTTCTGGACACGCGATGATGGCATTCTCGGTGGCAACCATATTTTCCCGCCGTTACCCCCAACATCGTTGGCTGCCTTATGTTGCGTACGGTTTGGCCAGCGCCATCGCTTTTTCGCGCGTGAGCGGTGGGTCCCATTTTCCTTCTGACGCGTTCATAGGAGCCGCTCTGGGTTACGTTGTGGCGCGGTTTGACGTGCTGCACAATCACTGAGTCGATCAGGGCATTAAGCCAATCACGATTAGCGGCCCTCACCCCATAATCACGAATCGATCGGGGTCTCTCCACTCAGCTCCGCGCTGATCACGAAACAGCAGAGTCCATTGCGCTCCACCTTTCTCCCCAGCGCCGTCAATGCTAGATTCGGTGCGCGAATGTTCTACTTGTGAAATATAAATCGAATAGAAACCTGCTGCTAGAGATCAGCGTCGAGACGTTTGAAGCAGCCATGGCTGCCGAGCGAGGTGGTGCCGACCGCATCGAGCTGTGCGCAGATTTACATCACGGCGGAGTTACGCCGAGCATTTCGCTCATGCGCATAGTTCGCAAACAGTTGCATTTACCGATCTTTGTAATGATCAGGCCACGTGCAGGAGATTTTGTGTACTCAAGAACTGAACTAGCCGTGGTGCAACGCGACATCCAAGTAGCAAAAGACCAAGGCATGAAAGGTGTGGTTCTGGGTTTGCTAAAGCGGGACAACAGCATCGATATTGAGCGGACTCGGGAGCTGGTCGAGTTGGCACATCCGCTGCCTGTCACCTTCCATCGCGCGTTCGACATTTCTGGCGATTTGCTCACATCGCTCGAAGACGTCGTGCAGACCGGCGTGATGCGTGTTCTTACTTCTGGTGGTGCACGGTCAGCTCCCGAGGGCCTCGCCGCGCTGGCGGGGCTTGTCCAGGCAGCGCGAGAACGCACCACCATCGTGCCGGGTGCGGGAATTAACTCCGACAATATTTTACGGGTGGCCCGGGAGACTGGTGCGCGCGAATTTCATTCCGGGCTTAGCACTTCCCTACCTCATCCACGCAAGAAATATGAAGCTTTCGAGCTACAAGTTCGAGAGTTATCACGGCTGATTCGGAGTTAGGTACGCGCAGCGTGGGTTAGAGAGGGCGAACGTTACGGCGGCGTGAGACACCAGCGTACCGCTGCCCCTGAGGAGAACCAAAGTCATGTGCCGGCGCTAAGCCTTCTGAGCTTGCCGTCGAAGGAATGTCGGCACATCCAGGTCGTCTGATGGAACTTCATGATTTACATCACGGACGTTCTGCTGCACCTGGTGCACAACGTTGGGCAACTGTTGCTGCTGCGGCTGTGCTTGTTCTGTGATATCAGGTGCGGCCTTCCAGGTCTTCGGCAAGAAGGATGGCTTCTGGTGCGCGTTCTTCTTGTGGGCATCCTTGAAACCCGCGGCGATGACAGTAATCTTTATGGTGTCCTTCATGGCGTCATCCTGAACGGCGCCGAAGATGATGTTGGCATTCTCATGCGCGGCTTTCTGAATCACGCTGGAGGCTTCGTGCACTTCATGCAGCGTAAGGCTTGAACTGCCGGAAATATTGATGAGTATGCCTTGAGCGCCTTGAATGGAATTGTCTTCCAGGAGCGGACTGGCAATCGCGCGGTTAGCGGCGTCCACCGCGCGATTGGTTCCGGTGGCCACGGCGGTGCCCATCACCGCGTAACCCTGTCCGGACATGATGGCTTTTACGTCGGCGAAGTCGCGATTAATAATGCCGGGTACGGTGATGATGTCTGAAATACCCTGCACCGCCTGGCGAAGAATGTCATCGGCAATGCGGAACGCGTCGAAGAAGCTAGTGCCCCGCTCAACGGTCTCCATCAAACGCTCGTTGGGAATCACGATAACCGTATCGACGGCCCCGATGAGCTCCTGCAGCGCTTGTTCCGCCTGCAACATGCGACGCTTGCCCTCAAATGCGAAAGGCTTGGTAACCACGGCCACACTGAGCGCACCGAGCTCACTGGCTAGCGACGCCACTACCGGCGCTGCCCCGCTGCCGGTGCCTCCGCCAAGGCCGGACGTGATGAAAATCATGTCCGAGCCTTCCAGCGCTTCGATAATTTTTTCTGTGTCCTCGAGCGCTGCTTTCCGGCCAACCTCCGGGTTAGCACCAGCGCCCAGCCCCTTGGTCAGCTTGGCGCCCAGTTGCAGCTTCACCGGAGCTTGCGACAACTTCAAGGCTTGCAAGTCGGTGTTCGCGGTAATAAATTCGACGCCTTCGAGCTTAGCGCGAATCATGCGGTTCACCGCGTTACAACCGCCCCCGCCCACGCCAATTACTTTTATTTTCGCCGGCTGAAGCTCTTCGCTGAAGCTCATCCGGATTCCTGCGTCTTTCGCTGTCATCTATTCCTCGACCTTCTCCAAATTCTCCGCGCAGCGTTTGGGCAGGGTTACGAGGCCGCGGCGAACATGGCTTTCAATTTAGATACCAGATTTCCAGCGCGCTGCGGCGCATTGCGCCGCGATCTCGCACCGTACATCACCAATCCAACAACCGTTGCATACTCCGGCTGCACTACCTGCTCCGGCAGGTCAGCCAAACCCTTGGGCTCCGCAAGGCGCACCGGCAAATGGAAAGATCGCTCCATCAACTCGTCCAGGCCGCGCAATCTCGCGCCTCCCCCAGCCAGCACGAACCCTGCGGGAATCTGCCCGTCCAGGCCGGCACGCTGCAAATCGTCGCGAATCAACGCCAACAATTCCATGGAGCGTGGCTCGATAATGTCGGTCAGCATGCGCGCGAATATCGTGCGCGGAGGGCGATCGCCGACGCTGGCGATTTCAATGGCCATGTCTTCGCGCAGCAGCGATGCCGTGGCGCAACCGCTCCGACGTTTAATTCTCTCGGCTTCCGGGGTAGGGGTGCGCAGTCCAACCGCAAGATCATTAGTAAAATGGTCGCCGCCTACCGCCACTGCGCTTGTATGACGAACTACCCCGCCGCCATACACAATAAGTTCCGTCGTGCCACCGCCAATATCCAGAAGACAGCACCCGAGATCACGCTCGTCTTGCGTGAGGCACGATTCCGCCGAGGCCAGCGACTCCAACACAGTATCGCTGATCAAGATTCCGGCTTTATTGGCTGCCGTGACCAGATTTTGCGTCGCTGCCACAGAAGACGTCACCAAATGGACATTGGCTTCCAGCCGGTGACCCGCCATGCCGATGGCATCGCGGATTCCATGCCGCTGCGCGTCCACGCTGAATTCATGCGGCAAAACGTGGAGCACTTCACGATCTTCCGGCAGCGTGATGTTGCGCGCTGCATCGATTGCCCGGCGGACGTCGTCGCGTTCGATGTCTCTGGCCCGTGGCCCAAGGGTTATCCCGCCGCGGCTGTTGACGCCGCGCACATGGCTGCCTGCTACACCAATCACTGCCGATTCCACGGGAATGTTGGCGACACTTTCGGCTTCCTCGACTGCGCGTCGGATGGAACTGATAGCGGAACCAAGATTGACGATCAACCCTTTGCGCAATCCTTTGGACTCTGCTGCACCGAGTGCTAGAAATTTCACTTGCTCGTCGTCGATCTCGGCAATAAGCGCGCACGTTTTCGTGCTGCCGATATCCAGTCCGACCACGTATTTATCCTTCTTCGCCAAGCGCCAGCTCCAGCTTTCTATTTTGTCTTCGCGGCGGTCAAACCCGCATTAGCATCAGAGTTCACCACCACTTGACGCGAATACTGCAAGTCAATGGATTGCACGCGCCCCGCGTTGGCCTGCCATTGCGAGAAATTGTCAACCAGCATGCGATATTTGGAAGTGAAATCGCCGCTGCCAAAATGAATGGTCACCGCCTGGGGATCATTCGCGCCAGACAGTCCTGTCATCACGACACGCAGATCTTTAGTTCTCGCTAGGTCGATTTCACTAACGCGATCGGACGAGCCGGTGCGCACCAGATCAACATCTTTCATGAATTCCTGATAGGTCTGCATGCGTTTTTCGCGCTGATCCCGGGAGAGCTCCTCAGGTACGCCGGTCACAATCGGAAAATGCAGGTCGTCGCCTCCGGAGCGATCGAGAATCACGCCATGCGCATCAATCAGCGCAAGTTCGTTCCCGCTGCGCAGAAAAGCGATAGGCGTGCGCTCGATCACTTCCACGCGGATGCGGTTCGGCAGTATGCGTTGCACGTTTGCAGATTCCACCCAGGGTAACTGCTCAAGTTCGCTGCGCCGCAAGTCCAGCGGGATCTGCAGGACGCTGCGGTTGCGATCGTGCACAAAATGTCTCAGCACTGCGTCTCGAGTCACGACGTGATTACCGGTCAGTTCAATTTGGTCCGATTTGAGCAACAGAACTTGTGGCGAGTACAAAAGGAAACGCGTCCCTATCACCGCGGCGGTCACACCAACCGCACCAGCGATACTCCAACCCAGTACGCGGCGATAAAACGGCCAGCTCCGCCCGGCGAACTTCTTGCGACGGATTTCCATTGGTTTTTGGCGTCGCAGATATCGCGGCTCTTCTTCGGCCAGCAGCTCGGGCCGGTACGCATCGGACTCTGCCGCTGCGGAGGCATTCCGCCGCATGGGCTTTACGCGTTCCAAACAATCACCTCATTCTCCAAATTAAATCCGTATGCCTTGTGCACACGTTCGCGCACGTCGGCGATCAACGCCAGCATGTCGCTGGCTGAAGCTTTACCTGCGTTCACAAAAAAATTGGCATGCCGGTCGCTAACCCGCGCATCACCCACGGACAGACCTTTAAGGCCCAGCTCGTCGATCATGCGTCCAGCAGACGCACCCGGTGGATTTTTGAATATGCAGCCGGCGCTTTTTGCTCCGAGCGGCTGGCTGGCCCGCCGTTTTTCGTTGCAGATACGAATCCCTTGGAGAATTTCGCGGAACGCCTTGGAGGGAAGTTCCAGTTTCACTGCCAGCATCATATCATCGGGCGCGAACGATGTGTGCCGGTATTCGAAAGAAATTTGATCGCCCTTTAGGATTTCTATCTTTCCAGCCGCCGCTCGATACAGCTTCACTTCGCGGACGTAACTGCCGATCTGCATGCCGTAAGCGCCTGCGTTCATACGCAGCGCGCCGCCCACCGTCCCGGGCACGCCAATAAGCCCTTCCATACCTCCCAAATCGTGCTTCGCACAGAAGGTAACCGTACGGCCAAGGTCAGCCGCAGCGTCCACCGAGGCAATATTGTCCTCGATCAGGACCTCGGGCTGCGACCGCACTAGCTGCAAAACGACCCATGGTAGTTCTCCATCTCCCACCAGAAGGTTCGAACCGCCGCCGAGGAACTTATGGGCAATACCATTGGCATTCAGGAGATTCAACACGTCCGGGATGGAGTCGTGCTTCTTTAGATGAAGCAGGTCTGTGGTGCCTCCGATGCCCAAATAGGTAATATCCGCGAGCGACGTGCCACTTTTTAACTCAACACCCAGTTCGGGTAATGCCGCAATGATTTTAGGGTCTGCGAGGCGCATGTTGTTTCGGACGCTCCGTTTCGAGTGCCAACAGGAATTCTGTGCTAGCGCGGCTGATGTTTCCGGCGCCGATCGTCAAAATGGCGTCGCCCGGTCGGGCTTCCCGCCGCAGATACTCGATGCCTGCCTCCATTGAATTAAAATAATGCACGTTCTTGTGACCCGCGTCGGCAATCGCTCTGGCAAGCGCTTCGCTGGTTACCCCAGGGACCGGCGCTTCGCTGGCAGGATAAATGTCAGTAAGCGCGAGAACGTCGGCTTCATTGAACGCGCGACGGAATTCGTCCCACAAATGTTGGGTGCGCGAATAGCGATGGGGCTGAAAAAGCACTAAAAGGCGATTGAACTTGCAAACCCGCGCGGCTTCTAGCGTCGCACGAATCTCTGCTGGGTGATGTCCATAATCGTCGATAACGGTCACGTCGCCCACTACACCCTTGATGTCGAAGCGGCGGCCCACACCCGCAAACTTTTCCAGGCCTTCGCGGATTAAATCGGCTGGGACATTAAGATATAAAGCGACGGCGGCGGCCGCGGCCGCGTTCCGTACATTGTGCATTCCCGGCGGGTGCAGCAGGCGGAACAGTCCCAAGTCGTCGCCCTTAAAAGTAAGACGAAATTCGCTGCACAGGCCTTTTAGTTTGACGTCGCTGATGATCAAATCCGCCTGGCTCGACGTGCCATACGTAATAATGGGGCGCTTAACGCCAGGGATGATGGCCTGCACATTAGGCTCATCGAGGCAAAGAATCGCCGCACCATAAAATGGCACACGATTCACGAACTGTACGAACGCCCCCTGGATATCGTCCAGGGAAGTGTATTGGTCGAGGTGCTCGCGGTCGATAGTTGTGACTACTGCAACTACCGGTGCCAGCAGCAGAAAACTGCGATCGCTTTCATCCGCTTCGACAACAAAAAAATCCCCTTTGCCCAGCTTGGCGGTAGTGCCGGCCTGGTTCACGCGCCCACCAATGACAAATGTGGGATCCAGATGCGCCGCGGCTAAGACGGAGGCCACGATAGAAGTCGTGGTGGTTTTACCGTGCGCCCCAGCCACTGCGATTCCATATTTCAGGCGCATCAACTCAGCAAGCATTTCCGCGCGCGGAATAACTGGAATCTTCATCTTGTGCGCTTCGACGATTTCAGGATTATCAGCAGGAACCGCAGATGACGTGACCACCACATGCGCGCCATCGGCATTCGCCGCTTGGTGCCCTTCGTAAATCGTCGCACCGAGCTTTTGTAAACGCTCGGTGATGATTGACGGTTTGGTGTCTGAACCGGAAACCGAGTAACCCAAGGTCAGTAACACTTCGGCGATGCCGCTCATGCCGATGCCGCCGATGCCCACCAGGTGAATGCGCTGGAAATTGCGGAATGACACCATCATCACTCTTCATCCCTCGTGCTATTTTCCGCAGAAAGGCGACGTGCCCGCGCAACACCTTCGATTAAATCAACGATCTCACAAGCGGCGCGCGGGCGGGCAAGGCCGCGCGCTGCTTGTGAAAGTTGTTCGACCTGCCGGGGCTGATCGAAAAGAGAGAAAATTTCCGCGCTCAATCGTTCGGCCGTTAGTTCCGGCTCGGGGATCACGCGCCCGGCGCCATGCCGTGCCATTTCTTGTGCGTTGCGGAGCTGGTGACTGTCGGTGGCGCGGCCAAACGGGATGAAGATGGCGGCACGACCTGCGGCGGCGACTTCTGCTGCGGTGATAGCTCCTGCTCGACACACAATCACATCTGCCCAGCCAAAGCGTTCCGCCATATTAGTAAGGAAAGCCACAACCTCCGCGTGAATTTCATGCCGCGCGTATGCCGTACGCACGGCGTTATAATCACGCTCCCCTGTTTGATGCACGATGGCCAGCTGGTTCTTTCGCGCCGTGAAGCGGTCCATGGCATCCACAACAGCACGATTGATGGGCAACGCGCCCTGACTACCGCCGGTAATCAATAAGCGAAATGGCTTTGCTGCCGTGCGCGGCACGAGGGAGAAAAATTCCTCACGCACCGGACATCCCGTGACGACAGCCTTCGCTCCCCAGGCGCGTGCAGAAATTTCATAACCGGTGGCGATTCGTGTAGAAATTTTAGCGAGCACCTTGTTGGTGAAACCCGGCTCTGCGTTGGGCTCGAAGATCACGTTTGGTACGTTACCTAGCCAAGTGGCCAGCAGCATGGGCCCCGCCGCATACCCGCCCACGCCAAACGCAGCAGCCGGCTTGTGCTTCCGCAGCACGCGCTGCGCATCGAGCATCGCGGGTCCGAGCATGGCCAGGTTCTTCAATAGGGTCACACCACCCTTACCTTTCAGACCTGCGACACGCAGCGTCTCCAGCGGCAGCCCGGCCTGCGGTACCAACTTCATCTCGATCCCGCGTTGAGTTCCTACTAACACGACTTCCCTCTCGCCCCCTCGCGACAGCCATTCCCGCGCAATCGCCAGCGCCGGAAAAACGTGCCCTCCTGTTCCGCCGCCCGCGATCAATAGTTTCACCTTGGTCTCACGCCCGCTTTACACCCGCAAAAATCCTCTCACCGCTCACTGCTCTGTTGCCTGCTGGCTGATATTCAGAAGCACGCCAGTGGCCAGCAGCATTACCAGTAAGCTTGATCCGCCGTAACTCACAAACGGCAATGGAATCCCCTTAGTCGGCACCATACCCAGCACCACCGCGAAATTAATCAGTGCCTGGCTGATCACCATGGCCGTGATTCCCAGCGCCAGCAGTCTGCCGAACCCGTCCGGCGCCGCGAATGAGGCGCGCAAGCCCCGCCAGCCGTACACCACGAAAAGCCCGATCACCACAAGCGCTCCAATGAACCCCAACT
>DATNMX010000117.1:0-25963 GCA_035602135.1 Candidatus Dormiibacterota bacterium | reverse complement strand
AAAATGTAATCTGCTGAAAGCTCGGGTGGTAATCTACGCCTATAACCATCATGTTCGGCTCCTTTCTCCCGAGCCTGTGGTCGTCAGACAACCAAAGTTTACTCGGGTCAAGGAGCCGACATTGTTATGCAATCATCTGCCAGCTAGGTATCCCCACCGATTCCACTTCTCCGGTACGCGTTAATTAGGCGCTAGCCAGAACGTTGTAAAACGAGACTATGGGGTGTACAGTCCCCGCTGCCCGGGATTCTAAAATGGAAATTCCACCTTAATGAAAATCTTACTGTACAACCCAGACAACGGCGTGACCCGCAACTTCATGCCGCATCTTTGGATGTTTCTCCTGCAAGCACTAACTCCGCCTGGCCACGAAGTGGTGCTGATTGACGGCAACGCGCAGCCCATGGATGAAGAAGGTATAGCGCGCTACGTGCGTGAACAAAATATCGGACTGGTCGGCATCGGTGCGATGACTAGGATGATCGCGAAGGCTTATCGCATGGCGGACGCGGTGCGCGCCGCGGGAGTAAAGGTCGTGATGGGCGGCCCTCACGTTACCGAAATGGCCGATGAGGCGCTCGGTCGAGACGGCGGCTCGCGCCATGCCGACGCGGTTGCTCTTGGCGAAGCCGATGAGACATGGCCCAGAATCGTGGAAGATGCCGCGCGCGGCACGCTCAAGGATGTCTACTCGCCAGTGGACGACTTTGGCCAAGAGCGCAAACCGTCGATGCAGCCGTATCCGGAGATTCCCTGGGACAAAATCAAGCTGGACCAATTCAATTTGCTACCAGGCATGTTGCATCCGCTGCTGAAACGCGTGGGCGCTGGTTGGGGAACGTTTCGGATTATTCCGGTTGAGTCCGGGCGCGGTTGTCCTTACGGATGCGAGTTTTGCACGGTGACGGGATTTTTTGGCGACGCCATCCGCTTTCGTACGAATGAAAGCGTGGTGAACGAACTATTGCTGCTGAAAGCGCGCGCGCGGGAGGAGGGCGGCCAGATTGCCGTTTTTTTCATCGACGACAATTTTGCCATCAACGTAAAGCGCACAAAGTCATTGCTGCGAGAAATTATAGCCGCTAACGCGCAAGTGCATTGGGTCGCGCAGATCAGCGCCAATCTGCTGCGCGATGAAGAGCTCGTTGATCTGATTGCGGCCGCGGGAGGCAAGTGGATCTTCATCGGAATGGAATCCATCGATCCGACCAACCTTGCCGACGTAAAAAAAGGCTTCAACAAGCCGGGTGAGTATCCTGTGGTGCTCGATCGGCTCGCCCAGCGCAACGTTTATGCAATCACGTCTTTTATCTTTGGTATGGACAATGATGTGCCTGGCGTGGCGGAGCGAACTCTGAAGGAAATTCGTAGTTGGCCTCCGGGGCTGCCGATCTTTGGCTTGCTGACGCCACTGCCTGCGACGCCGCTCTACAAGAGGCTGGAAGCCGCTGGGCGGCTCACGCGTCCGAAACACTGGCAAGAGTTCATACCCTTTGCGATGGCGCATACGCCGTTGAAGATGAGCATCGACGAAGCTCATAGCGAGGTACGAATTGGGTGGGCTAACTCTTACAGTCCGGAGGCAATCGAAAAGGCGGTGGATTCGCTCAACCACAAGCCGCTGGGTTATCGCATCAACATCCTTATCGCGCGCCTCTGTTTCCGGGGAATTTATTTTTCGCAAATGGGCCGCTTCGCATGGGTGAAAACGATTGTCGAAAATCGGCGCACAATTCTCAAACTGATAAGGCAGGGGTTCGGAGCAGGGCTACACGCCGCGGCGCCGTCTGTCGCGGCCCAGCCAGTCACAGAGCAGCAGCACTGAAGCTAGTGCTTTTTCACCGAAGATTGTTACTCGCTGGAAGCTGTCTTAGCCCCAGGGCAGGTTTTCCGCTCTAGGAGCAACCACTGAGAACGAAATTAAAGATTTGTACCGAAGCGGATTACTTGCAGGCCCACCTAACGGTTATTGAGGGAGAATTTCGCGGCAGGAATCCGACTTTTCACAACGTCAAACAGCGGGTAACGTCGGTACTGAAGGAATGGATTTTGGCGGCCAAACCTAACCTGACAGCGCAATCCAATCCACCGCTCAGGCTTCGCGCGATTAGCGTGTCGCAGCAGTTTTGGGCGGGCTCAGACAGTGCCGAGCCTATGCCTCCTAGTCCAAACGCGAAACCAAAGAAAAATCAAGACACCGTGCCAATCCTGCCGGGAACCAGCTCCTGCGCATAGATAAAATCGTGTTGAGATGTGTCCGTGTATAGTGCCCGATTAGTCGGGTTACCGGACATTTGCCTAGCTGATTCTGGGGTTGACTCCACTTCTCCGATAAGCGCGTTTATCAGGCATTGGGTCCAATTAGCTGGTGGTAAGTCCTGTTACCAACAGTTGTCCGGTTGGATCGACAGTCTCCGATGCCAGGTGCGAATAGTGTTCTATATGGAATAATTTTGCGGCTGGTTTTGTCGCACGGTATCCAAATAAGGAAGAGCTAAGGCGATTTGAGACGAAAAGAATTCCCCGTGATCCTGGACGTAGATAAATCCCCTTCCGACCAACAATCCGAGATATGCGGTGGTAAGCCCTCTTACCAACAGTGATCTGGAAGTATGTCGCTTTCCGATAAGCGCGAAAGTGGTGCTTACTCGTGCAGGACAACACTCAGGAGGGAATTGTGAATCTGAAGTCCGCCATTGTTGTATTGAATGAAGCCGAGTTTCCTGAATTTATTCATGAAAAAGTTGACCCGGGTGCGCGTGGTGCCAATCATTTCCGCCAGCATCTCCTGGGAAACTTTGGGAAGCATCTTTTCTGGTGGGGGTTCCTTGCCATAGCGAGCGAGCAGCAGAAGAGTGCGCGCCAGCCGTTTCTCGGTCAGGTTGAATAGCTGATCGACCAAGTCCTCCTCGATGCGGATGTTCCGCCCAAGGATGTAAGAGATGAAACGGTCGGAAAACGCATGTTCCTCATGGAGCACGCGAACCATCTCATTTTTTCCAATCGTTAGCGCAGTCGTGTTTGTAATCGCGGTGGCCGTCCCCATACAAATCGTCTGGCCCGCCAGGCATCCCTCGCCAAAAAAGTCGCCGGAGCCCAGAATCGCCACGACAGCCTCTTTGCCGACCTCATTGACAATGGAGAGCTTTACACCCCCCTTTTGAATGTACATGACACTCGTAGCGCGATCACCTTGAGAGTAGACCTTCTGGGATCTTCGATACTCCACAACTTTTCTGGCCACACCGGCCGAATCGAGAAAAGCTTGCGCATCGAAAACGGGCACCTTTACATTTTTGAGTTCTTTGACCATCGCAGCCAGGTGCGCCCTCAAACCTAATCTTAAATCTTAACTGCGCAGGAGGATTACCGTCTGTAGGGTATCGAACACTATCGGTAGACTATTTCAGTCCAATCTCTGCAATTATGCTGTTGGATAACTCCGTAACGCTCGCAGGTGCAGTCTTCGAGTTTCGTGCGGCTCAGAATCTGCACTGCACCACGCATGTACTCGATAAGTCCTAGGAAGTCGGGTTATCGGACATTTGAAATCACATGTCCGGTCCCGCGCGTTAATTAGGCATGCGGCGCAGGTCGCGGCGCGAGTGTTCATAATTGCACAGTTTGGAAAATGGAACGATTCTAGGCTGGAGGGGGTAATTAGGATTAGAAATACAATGCCAAACGAGTCGCACCAGAGAGCTGCCGAGTTCCACGAACTCGCCGCACACGCGCATCGTGCTGCTGCAGCGCACCACGGGAAAGAAGATCATCAGGCTGGACACGAGCATTCCAAGCAAGCGTTGGAATATTCGAATAAAGCTTCTCAGTGGTCGCAAGAAGCTCATCGGAAGTCCGAGAAGTCAATGGAGAAGCCATAAGGGTACGTGGACCCGCCGCGCTACTCCGTTCGCGCCGGGGTGGGACGAACACCCCCCGTTGAAGCCTGCGAGTATGTGCGAGAAAATTTTGGGGAATTTGGAATTGTTCCTTGTCAAGGGATCCAAGTCACTTCGGTATCCAAGTGAAGGACTGCCATTCCCTCTTGACTGCTTTGCATTTCTTGACATCAATCGACATAGCGCTTAGCGAACGTCCTTCAATCCGCGAATCGGAAATTTTGTCGATCTCGAAGTCAGACTCGATAGGCAGAGCACCCCACCAATCGCTGCTGAATAAACACCCGCGACGGGACGAATTCCAGCGGTGCCGCACCCCGTGTTCCACCCAATCGTGAAGTATTCCAAGCGCCTGCCCACGCTGCGCGAGTGCTTGGCGATCTACTAGAATGAACTCAACAGCCCTGCCATCAGCATAATAGACTACCGCCCTCTCCTCTGATCGGCTGAGCATCACTCATCCCCGTTGAGTAGCCGCTGAGCGGCGTTGTGTCTCAGCGCAACGCTTGTCGCACAAAACGCTTGAGAGATTGATCCCGCCCCCACTTCTTGCACTGCTGACGGCGGATTCCAGTCCCTGGAGTGTTCGACGCGCCACATACACATATCTAGCGACCGTGATACAAACCAGCGCCGCGACGTATGCCCCAGCCCTTCGACATCTTCAAGATCGCCAAGGACGGCGAGCTTGTCTGGATTGAAGCCGCTCAGAGCCTCGACACTGCTACGGCGCGTGTTACTGCTCTGCGAGACGGTTTTCCAGGCGATTACATGATTTTGAGCCAGGGCACGGGCAAGAGAATAGTATTCACAGCGCGGGGCGGGATTAAACGAGATTGATCCTTGCGGATAGTGGTGAGCGCGCCGACTTGCTCAAGCTGGATGACTCATCCACGCAAAGCCTGTCCTCGTACTTCGATAAAGGCTAGTGGGACTAAACTTCGCCGGATTCTGCGAGGGCCTTGTTCCGAATCCGGAAGACCTTGTGCACTGGCAAGATCGCTACAAGCCCGTCGCCGACTGAGCCGGTGTGCGCCGCGTCCATGATCACGCCGACGATCTGTTCCGCGCGATTTCCTTCGGTGAAGATTTCTATCTTGAAATGCGTGGACGGCCCAGTGAAGAGGGAGAATTTCCTTTCCCACTCGCCCACGCCTTGCACCTTAGCACCTGTGAACCCGCTGACACCCGCCTTCTCCAGTGCCAGTTCGACATTCTTGACCACCTCATTGCGTATGATGGCAGTCACTTTCGCGAACTCCATGCGACCTCCTTTTTGAATGTACCGGATCTTTCAGAATCCTTTAACAGAGCACCAAAGCGTAGGAACATAGCATCTTTCAGAATCACTTCTTTTCCGAACCCTCAAACAGCGTCACGCTTTCACTGATTATGCGGCACTTCGGCGAGCACAAGAAGTCCGTGGCGCTGCGCGACCAACGTCATCTTCAGCCAAAAAACAGCCACCTAGATACCGTTTATAGCCCCTTCGGACGACGCGGCTCTATGTGCAAAAGATGTGCAAAAGCCCGGTAATTAGGGGAAAAGTTTGCAAATCTGTACCTGCTGTCTAGCAATGTTCAAGACGCAAGACGCATAGTTTCTTGACCTTACGCCGGAGTAGCCGTGGTGGATGTCTTGCAAGAGACATTCTGGGGGTCTAGAAGAAGAGAGGCGGGATCGCCTCCGTGGTACCTCCTAAGTATGCCGGGTTCGCCTTCTCTTCATCAGTAGGCAAGAGAGCAATCATGAGTTCGGATAGTGCGATAGAACGAATACTGGAACTGTCAGCGGAAGCGCAAATGAAGAGACGCGAAGCCGCTGAGGATTCCCCATCATTTCACAAATTGACCGTAGTAATAGTAGCCTACGGCAAAGCACTTGGCCTTCTGTCAAAACTCAAAGAAGTCCAGACGGAACACTACTCAAACAACTAGTTACATGTGAATGTCGTAGGCTCATTTTAGATTTCATAATGTCCCGAAAAGCAAACGCGTTCTGACGTGTGGCACCAGAGGTGTCGGATGTCTACGAAGATAACGATCTTTCGTAATAAGAAAGACGAAGAGGTCGCAAGAATCACTTTCAATGAAAACTTTCCTCAGGGTTGGCGTATTGCGTCCAAGACACAGCGAGGTTTTGACCACACATTCTCAACCGAGCAAGAGGCTTGTGATGTCTGGCATCATGATTTCGACCCTGAAACTGGGAACCTGCGGGAGTAAATTCTAAGTGTGTCACAAGCTGTAGTGGATCTTCCGCAGAATCAGTTCAGCGTTGCTGATCGCGTCGGCGATGCAGGCCTCGATCAATTGAGGAGCGCACCCCATGAGTCACAAAACATTCACTCGAATCGCGATGCGATCTTCTTGCTCATTGCACTCGGCCATTTGTCCCGGCTTGTCTTTAAGTGGTCGGTGTTGCTGGAGGCTGGGCCGTTCCGTTTTGAATAGACTGGGTAGCTCTGCTCGTCTTCGCGTACCTAGCGTATGAGGGATTTCGGCTAGCGAGAAAGCCTTAGTGCAACTTCCGAGCGCTTGGCTGAGGTGTGATCGGAGGAGTGGGTGAGCGTGTCCCCGCGCTTCGCACCACCGCAGTGGATGCCATCGTGGCCCTTCGGCTACGAGTGAGGTACTGCGACCTGCAGGGGTGGGACTTCCGGCGCTACGCGCTCCTGATAAGGTCGGGCCACTAGCGACGCCAGCAGCGCACAGGCCGCCGCAAACGATAGCCAAATCCCGGGCACGGCGCGATTTCCTGTTATACGAATGAGATACGTGCTGATCGCCGGGGTAAATCCTCCGAAGATAGCCGTCGCCAAACTGTACGCGAGTGAAAATCCCGCTGTGCGCACCTTCACCGGCATGATCTCGGTCAGATAAACTGTCATCGCGCCGTTGTAGCCGCCAAACAGAAACGAAAGCCATAGCTCGACACTCAGCAATCTCAAAAATGACGGTGCGCTCACCAGCCAGGACAACGCTGGATAAGCAGAGACCAACGCCAACACTGTGCAGAGCACTAGCAGCGGCCGCCTCCCGACGCGATCCGAAAGGGCGCCCATCACCGGCAGCCAAAACAAATTCGACGCGCCTACGCACAGCGTCACAATCAGGTTGTCCCGACTGGCTAAATGGAGGGCGCTGCTGCCGTACGTCGGCGTGTACGCCGTAATCAGATAGAACGAAACAGTGGTCATCATCGTCAGCATCGTACCGATCAGCACGATGCGCCAATTTTCCGCCAGCGTGCGCAAAACCTCTTGCGCGCTGGGCCGCACCTTGCGCGCCAAAAATTCTTTCGTCTCCTCAAGCGACCGCCGCAAGACGAACAGCGCTGGAATAATCATCAGTCCCACCAGCAGCGGAACGCGCCAGCCCCACTGCTCCATTTTCTCCGGTGGCAGTTTAGAGTTCAGCACCACACCCAACAGCGCCGCGAACATCACCGCCACTTGCTGGCTACCCGATTGCCAACTCACATAAAAACCCTTGTGCCCCGGCGTGGCAATCTCGGACAAATAGATGGACACGCCCCCCAATTCCACTCCGGCTGACAGCCCTTGCAGCAACCGCCCAAACACAACGAGCAGAGGCGCAAGGAGCCCAATCGTTCTGTATCCCGGTACGCACGCAATGGACACCATGCCCACGGACATCAACATCAGCGTGAGCAGCAGCCCTTTGCGGCGGCCGTGATGGTCCGTGTACGTCCCCAGCACGATCGCCCCGAGTGGCCGCATCAGAAAGCCCGCGCCGAAGGTCATCAGCGACAGCATCAGTGATGCGAACTCGCTTCCCGCAGGAAAAAACGTTCGACCAATCGCTGCAGCGTAATACCCGAACACCATGAAATCGTACATTTCCAGAAAATTACCGCTGCAGACGCGCACGACCGCCCAAATTTTTGATCTTCGGTCGGAATGGGTCATGTTCTTAGGTGTGAGCCTATCTTTGGCGCTGGGCCAAAAGCCACTGAGGTTCCATTAAAGCAGCAAGGGGCGCGTTTATGCGTCCAGCCCATCGAGCAAGTTTTTGTTTACCAGACGAGCTTCAAACCCAGCTGGATCTGGCGTGAAGAGGTCGACGTGGACCCGATGATCCCCGCGTTTCCTATGCGTGCTCCGTTTGCGTCAAAGGCGGAGTTGTTCGCGTCGTTCAAGAAATTGGGGGCTGCAAAATTCGGATGATTCAAGAGATTGAAAAACTCGGCGCGAAACTGGAGCCTCAAGCGCTCGGTGAACTGAAAATTCTTGAACGCTGAGAAATCGACGGTAGTGAGGCCAGGCCCGTAAAATCTGTTCCGTCCACTATGCCCCACAAGATTTGAGCAAGTGCCAAGTATCGGATTTTTGGCCGCATCGATGAACGGAGCGCACTGTGCCGCAATGTCCGGCGTCGATTGCGGCAGGCCAAAACAGTTCGTGTTGAACGCGAGCAATTTGCCGTTCGCATCTCGCGTTATACCGGGTGTCGCGTTGCACCCCGAAATCAGGTCCGCATAGTCCATGGAGAAATCTCCGTTAAATCCCGTGCCGAGCGGATCGTTCCCGCCTCCAACGGTTACGCTGTAAGGTGACCCGCTTTCCGCGGTGACAATCGCGCCGAGTTCCCATCCACCCGCAAGGTAAGAGGCCATGCCTGACTTGGGCCCGGGAACATCCCAAAGGAACGTGCCCACCAGGACGTGACGGAGGTCGAAATCGCAAGCACCAATTCGGTATTGCTTGCTGAGCAAAAGTGGCACGGCGATTGAATTCACGTAGGTATCGCCAGTAACCGGGGCTGAACTCGTATCCCGGCATTTGCTGAACGTGTAGGACAACTGTCCCTGCACGCCGTGGCTCATTGATCTTTTCAATTGCGCCTGCAAACCGTGATAAGTCGCTTCGCCGTCGAATATGACTGGGCGAATGCCCGCTCCCCCCGGACCTCCCGGTGTAACACCGCCGTTTGCTCCAGCCCAGTTCGGGTCCAACTGATATGTGTTCCTGGGAATCAGGAGACCGGCGGAGGTCGCCACCGGCGGCACAAGATTGATGTCGTCGGCCGCGACGGACAAGTGCACCGAGCGTGAACCCACGTAGCCGATAGTCGATGTCAAATTCGGAGCTATCTCCCTCTGGATATTGAAATTCCAGTTCATTACATACGCCCGCTTCGGATTTTGTTCCACAAAGCGATTTCTGACCGCATTCGGCGAGAAACCCACATTGTTATCAATGCCGCCTCCCAACGTTGCGCCTTTACACGGATTGGTGGCACATTTGCCGCTCGCCGCCGCACCACCGGGACTGTCCAGACCGATAATCTGATAGGGGGCAGTCGCGGCGGCATTTAATCCAAACTCATAGGGCAGTGGCAGGACATCGAACATGCCGAAGCCGCCACGCACGGCGGTCTTGCCTTTCTTGAAGGGGTCCCACGAGAGCCCAACTCGGGGTTCGAAATTTTTCGTGGTCGGGTTCCCGGCGATGAAACTGCCGACGTGAACAGGGCCGCAAGGACTGTTCGGGCTCGGTGCAATCCCAGGTGTCGCGCAATTCGTCAGGGTCGTGATCTCTTCGATTCGATTGTTCGCATCGTTCGGCAGAGTTGTCATTTCATATCGCAAGCCTATGTTCAAAGTAATGTTCGGTCGAAAGCGCCAGTCATCCTGGACGTAACCGGCAAACAGGCTCTCGCGAATGGCAATCGGATTACTATGCCCAGGAGCGAGTGCATTGAGTTGTTTGGGCGTATTGGAAAGAAGTTGCGGAAGTCCGGAATACGTGTTCATTCTCCCGTTTGGACTCAGCTGCTCCAGCACGTTGTACTGCATCCGCTCGAACGCAAATCCCATCTTTACTGCGTGGGTTCCGTGCGTCCAGAAAGCATCGTCTGACCCTTGGATGGAAGTCCAACGGTGCAAGAACCCGGTTCAGGCCGCCTAGTCCAATCGCGGTGGTCAATCCAGTAACTCTTATTTCCGGAGGCGCCGCTGCACCAGGAGCAACCGCGAGCGCGCTGTTCGTGGCCACCGCATCACCCGAAACCGGCAGATTGATATCTCCTCTCACCCGGCTCACACCGACGCGAACGGTGTTGACCAGTTGAGAGCTAAACGTATGGGTTTCTTCGAGACTGGCCGCCTGCCGGCGAGAGAAGACGCTGTGTACGGTGTTCTGGAGGGGATCTGGTTGCGTTAACGGACCCGAATCCCAGAAATAGCTACCTGCAAGGTTATTGTTCCCTGAAAGTTTCTGATCCACTCTCGCCGTTACGTAATTTTCGTTAGAGATCGCCGGCAGAGAGACATTGAAACTCTGTATCCCGTTTGTGTCGGGGGCCCCTGCCGGAGCCACAGGCCACAAATCGAGATAAGGTACGACAGCGGGCACCGCCAGCGCGCGCTGCGCCGCATCGGGCACCCTGATCGTCTTCGAAAGAGGCTGGTTCTGGCGGACCCCTTCGTAGGTTCCGTAGACAAACGTCTTGTCCTTAACTATTGCCGTGCCGCCCGACCCTCCAAATTGAACGCGGCGGAAAGGGGGTATCGGCCCCGCCGGGTCAAAAAAGTTCTTGGCATCGAAAATCTTGTCGCGGTCAAAAAAGAAGGCTGTTCCATGAAGCTCGTTCGTACCGCTCTTTGTGATGGCGTTAATTACCGCTCCAGAAGTGCGTCCGTACTCCGCCGTGTAATTGCTTGTGAGTACCGAAAACTCCTGCACGCCATCCACGCCCAGGTTGAGGCCCGATGCGCCTCCTGGAGCGCCGTTCGAATAGTCATTAATGTCGATCCCGTTCACCCGATAGGTGTTCTCGTTCGCGCGGTGTCCGGCATTTGTGAGCTGATTACCAAACCCACGATTGCCCTTGTTGGCGCTGAATCCCGTCCCCACCTGATTGGGGATCGTAGCGACTCCGGGCTCCAGAGCCGCGAGTGACGTCCAGTCGCGCCCGTTCAAAGGCAATTCCCGAATAGTTGTAGACTCGACTGTTGAGCCTACCGTAGAAGAATTCGTCTGAATATCGGGCGGCGTCTCGTGCACCTCCACCGTTTGGCTGAGTTGCCCAACTTTCAGGTTCAGATTCAGGGATTGTTGGGCGCCAACCGTCAGCTTGATGTCCTTCTGAAGCAGGGTTTGGAAGCCGTTCGCCGAAACTCGCACTTCATACGTACCCGGTAGCAGGTTCGGCGCCGAGTAGAAACCATCCTCGTTGGATGTAATCTCCCGGGCCACGCCGGTTCCCGTATTCTTTATCGTTACCTTGGCGCGCGGCACGGCCCCTCCGTGCTCATCTGCGATAAGCCCGGACAGTGTTGCTCCCGTCACCTGTGCGGCTGCCGGAGTCCCCCACGACGCAGTTAGGACCGGCACTAGCGCCAAGCAAACAAGTACTCCTGCAAAATTTGGAAACAGTCGTCCAAGGCTCATCGTTTTTTCCACCTCTCCCCGACGGAAGCTGAACTGTCTACGGTAAATGCGAATGCCTTGCTTGATTTTCGCCACTCTGAACAGCCAAGGGGAGCAACGCAATGCTTTATTCATCCAATCGAAATCCTTTCTACATCACCGTGCTTCTCTTTGAATTCAGGCGGCTTAGACAGCGCAATCACAGCTTCTTTTGACCCCACTTGTGGCCGGGCGCTATACTCCGTGGTTCGTGGAAATCCATGAAAACTTCTAACCTCTCCTCCCGCGTCATTCGCTTCGGCGTCTTTGAGGCGGACCTCAGCGCTGGGGAGCTGCGCAAGCATGGCCTGAGGCTCAAGCTTTCCGAGCAACCTTTCCAAATCCTGGTCATGCTCCTGGAAAAGCCTGGCAATGTCGTTAGCCGCGATGAGTTAAGGAATCGCCTGTGGCCCGGTGACACGTTTGTTGATTTCGATCACGGCCTGAACAACGCAGTGATGCGTTTGCGCGAAGTACTAAGCGATTCGTCTGACATGCCGCGATTCATCGAGACGCTGCCCCGCCGGGGTTATCGCTTCATCGCACCCGTCGAAGAGCTTAATACGGCGATCGAAGGCCCATCGAGCGCTGCTTCCCTTTCAACCGCAAGGCCGATTGATTCTGCCGCAGTGTTGCCGCCCGCGACTCGTAGTTCACTCCCTATGAGGAAGAAGCCCTGGTTTCCCATTTCACGCTTCGCGATTCTTTCTACCGCCGGCCTTATGGGTGCTGTAGCGCTCACGGCAGTTGCGGTGCACTACGTTGGCGGGGCGAATGCCAGCAAAGTAAGACCCGACGGCAGCACTTCTTTAATCGTCCTTCCCCTGGAAAACCTCTCCGGGGACAAGGAGCAGGACTATTTTGCCGACGGCATGACCGACGAACTGATCGCCAATCTGGCTAAGATTCGTTCCCTGCAAGTTATTTCGCGCTCGACGGCCATGGCTTACAAGAACACGCGCAAGCCCCTCTCGGAAATTGCTCGCGAGCTCCACGTGGACGCAGTCGTTGAGGGCACGGTGTTGCGCGCGGGCAACCGCGTAAGAATCACCGCAGAACTGGTTCAGGTCTCCACCGATCGCCATCTATGGGCCGAGACGTACGAAAGCCAATTGGGCGATGTTTTAGGCTTGCAGAATCGCGTGTCCTCCGCAATCGTGGACGAGATCCGCATCAATCTCACACCTGAGGAAAGAAATCGCCTCGCCAAAGCTCCCGCGGTGAGCCCGGAAGCCTATGAGAACTATCTGAAAGGCCGCTATTACTGGAACAAACGTTCGGACGAGGGCCTCACGAAGGCCATCGGCTACTACGAGCAGGCCACGCGCAAAGATCCGCAGTATGCGCTCGCGTACGCGGGCCTCGCGGATAGTTACGGCATCATCGGCGCGACGATTTTCGGCTCCATGCCCGCGCGCGAAGCAGCTCCCAAAGCTAAAGCAGCAGCGCTTCGCGCCTTGGAAATCGACCCGACCTTGGCTGAAGCCGCGAATTCCCTGGCGACCGTCAAGTTCAATTACGACTGGGACTGGGCCGGTGCAGCCGACGGTTTCAAGAGGGCTATCGAACTAAACCCCGCTTATCCCACTGCCTATCAGCGCTACTCGCTCTATCTCGCGGCCATGGGTCGCTTTCAAGAGAGCTTTGATCAAATCACTAAAGCTCGCGCGCTCGATCCACTCTCCATCAGTATCAATACGAGTCTCGGATGGCGTCTGTACCTGGCCCGCCAATATGACCGTTCGATCGAGCAGCTTCGCAACACTTTAGAAATGGATCCTACTTACGAACTTCCGCATCTCCTATTGGGCCGCGCGTACCAGCAAAAAGGCGATTTCGCCCGGGCTATCCCTGAGTTCCAGAAAGCGGTCGAGTTATCTCATAACACTCCGTTGATGGTTTCCGCCTTGGCGCGCGCCAACGCCCTCGCCGGAAACAGACAGCAAGCGGAAAAGCTGCTCGCCGAACTCATGGCCAAGTCCAAGCGCGAATATGTTTCGCCGTTTTACATCGCCATGATCAATGCAGGGTTAGGCAGGACAGTACTGGCCATAGAATGGCTTGAGAAAGCCTACAACGACCGCTCCAACGGCCTCGTCTTTTTAAAAGTTGACCCGGAACTCGATAGTTTGCGCACCAATGCACGTTTTCTCGAACTTCAGCGCAAACTCAACTATCCAGAATGATAATGGTATTCGCCAAACGGATATTCGGCTAAACAAGTAATAAGTCGCATGAGTGGATGGACGAGAAAAGTCTGGCAGGCGCGACAATATGGCTACTCTTGGAAAGAGATTTCAGTGTGGTCGGGCCTAAACGAGCAGGCAACAAAGAAAAGATTTGAGTATGGGTTAGAAAAAACACGACTGAACATTGGTCGATTGCTCAGAGGGGAAAGACCTCATCAGTCAACTCATTGAACTAGCCGAATGATGTGTAAGTCTGTTCATCGCGCCCGGTTCGGAGTTGTCAGCGCAGCACCGTGTTCAGGAATCACATGTATTTCGAACCCTGAAGGGTCTTCTATCTTGACGTGGAATTTCAATCACTTCCGAGCCGCCCCAGTCAAGGGTTTTCCGAACACTGGTGACCAGATGGGATTTGCAAGTAGCTGGGCGTGACTCACACTTCCCACAACCGGACTTCTGGACCGCTTCGCAGAACTGGCATCCCATCGCCGAATGAGCCTACTTAATCTGCAGAGTAACTTCCTAGTTCCCCGTCATTGGCTCGCAATCGGGGCTTTATAGCAGCCCGTAAGGAGCGTGACCGCTTTGCCGTGTGAACGCCTATGAGGTGGGGCAAATTGCCGCTGGCTCATCCTAAGTGAACGGCAGAACGCTGATTATGCACCGCGTTTTCTACGGCTTAGAGGCATCTGGGAGAACAGCTCTCTGGCGGTTATCTTGCATTTAGCTCCGTTCGGTAAAGTTTTCGGATGAAACCACCGGGCCGCATCCGTCGTACACCCGCACAGGTTTCTCGACCTGCGTCATGCAAGCGGTACAGCTTCATATTGATGTCTTGCTTCTAAACCAAGGTCTGCAATCAACACCAAATGGGTGGGTCAAACAATTCGGGAAGGGGCCATAGGTGCAATCAGATCCTGTGGGTTGCTGCTTTACTGCTTGTTTGCACAGTTGCAGGTGTCTTGCTTACCTGGCGTATGCCCGGACTCGATCTGTATACGCAGACCTGGCTGGTCCGTGCCCGTGGACCGCTCCCGGTGCCTGATGACATTGCAATCGTGGCGATCGACCAAACGAGCCTCACACGTCTTGGGCGTTTCCCTTGGCATCGCGCGCTCACAGCTCAAGCGCTCGAGCACCTCAGTCAAGCACGCCCTAAGGCTATTGCTTTGGATGTGCTGTTCAGCGAAGCGACAAGCAACGCGGACGATTCCGCACTTGCGGCGGCGATCGCAAAGGCCGGAAATGTAGTTACTGCTGCGCAGCTTGCTCGCACGGAAGCGGGAAGGGTCGTCTGGGATGGACCGTTAGCCTCAATTGAGAGAGCGGCCGCAGGAATTGGGCACGTGCATGTTTCAACCGAAGTTGACGGAGTAGCAGGAGCATTCCTCGTGCGTCAGGCAGATGACCTCGGGCAAGCCGAGTGGGCTATGGCTCTTGAGACCATCCGTGTAGGCGAAGGTGCGAATAGCCAGTCCATTCAAGAGTTGCCAGGGGCGCTAATGGTCGGTGGCCGAACCTTTCCCGTGAGGTCGGAAACCCATTCAATTGAGATTGAATCCGGCCGTCCGCGAAGTACCCTGCGTCTGCAGGCGAGCTGGATTCCAATTGAATATGTAGGGCCGACCGGCTCGTTTGCGTCCCACACCTTCAGCTTTGTGGACGTTCTGCAAGGAAAGGTACCGACTGCCGCATTTCGCGGAAAATATGTACTTGTGGGTGCGACCGCGGCGTCACTGGGTGACCGATTTACTTCGCCCTTCATGCACATCGAAGGACCCAACGGACAGCAATATGGAGAATTTCTTCCAGGGGTCGAGGTTCTCGCCAACTCGGTCAACACCGTGTTGCGCGGCAGATCTTATTCAGAAACACCAGATTGGCTCGCAGCGATGTGCGGGACGCTGGTAACATTGCTCACAATAGGCGGACTATCCCTGGCACAAGGTAAGTGGGAAAGTCTCAAACAACTTGCCACAATCGTTCTGATCGTTGTTCTGATTCTTGGGCTCAACTATTTGGCATTTACGCGGTGGCTCGTTTATCCGCCTATTGTGCCATGTATAGTTTCGCTGATTTTGGCGGTTCCACTCATTTTGCTGCATCGGTCCTTCGGTGCCAGCAGCGAGCTTGATGCCCAGATTGGGCAACTGGTTCAAGCCGAGAATTGGTTGTGGCCTTCAGCCCACGACGCGAAGACAGATCCCGTTGCTCTGATCGCGCGACTTACAAGTGCGAGCGGCGTTGCGATTCTCCAAACAGTGTCGCCGGGTCGATATCGCGTAATCGCTAGCTCCGGAACTCCACTGTTACCCTCGGTTGCCAAGAGCCAGGACCTAACCATTGACACCTCGCCCCCAGCAGGCCAGATGGAAGCGCAAAACCTGTTTTCGGGCAAAGCGGAGATCGTACATTTCTTTTATGAAGAACAAGACCCAGAAGCGCAACTAATGGCGGCGCTGAAATGCGCGCTGGGCAACGGCAACATCCCAGCCGGAATCCTCATCCTTCTTCATAAGATGGAACAGCGCATGCCACTCGAACTGATTCGTATTGCTGTGGAACTTGCTGGAGGGTTTGTCGTCTCGCTAGGAACGGATCGCTCCAAAGTTATGGAGGCGGCTCAACTGCCCAGGCGGAACTTTTTGCGTCTGCTACCTCACGGCATTGCCTGGAAAACCCGCGAATTAGGATCATTAAATCAGCGGATTCTGTCAGACTCGCGATTCGTTGATCAGTCACTGCGGTCTGTTGGCGATGGTTTGTTGGTCGCGGGAGTGGGAGGGCAGATTGTATTTGTGAATCGCAGGACCACAGAGATCCTCGGAATGAAGGAACGCTCGTTGTTGGGAAGCGATCTTTTCCAACGGTTAGGGCACTCCGAGGAGACGCTAGTAGAAACGCTGGAAAGAGTGGTCGTCGATCGCGCGACCGTGGAGCGCGAGGCCACGTTCGGAAGGTCATCGCCTAAACATTTTATCCTGCGTTTATCCCCTGTTTGCGAAAACGGTAGTGAGCGCGGCGCAGTCGTGGGCATTGTCGTGTCCATTTCAGACATCACCAAGCAACGAGAACTCCAAAATATGAAGACCGAAGTCATGACATTGGTGACACACGAATTGCGTACCCCGCTCACCGCCATCCAAGGAATGAGCGAGGTACTCACGCAATTTGATGTCGACCCTGCCCGGCAACGCGAGATGCACGCGGCCATCAATGAAGAAGCTAAACGACTTGCGCGAATGATCGACGAATACTTGAATATCACCCGCCTGGAAGCCGGAGCGCGCCCGCTGAGGAAAATGCCTTTGAGAGTGGAGGCAATTGTTGAGCGTGTAGTTCTACTGCTGAACCCGCTTGGGGCAACTCGCGGCGTTCCGATCGGCTTCGAATGTGAAGATGGGTTGCCTGTGATCAAGGCCGACCCGGACTTGCTGGCTCAAGCGGTCACCAATGTTCTCGCCAACGCTATTAAGTACAGTCCGTCAGCGAAAAAGGTACGGATAACCGTCCGAACGGGTGGAAATGATATTTTGATCGAAGTGGCGGACAGCGGATACGGAATCGCACCGGAGGATGTAAAACGCATTTTTGAAAAATTTTATCGTGTTCCGCTTGCGGAAAGCGCGGATGAGCAGGGAACCGGCCTAGGGCTGACCCTTGTCCGCGAAATCATGGAATCGCACGGAGGCCAGGTAACCGTCCAGAGCGAACTCGGCCGCGGCTCAACTTTTACTTTGCGGCTACCAATTGAACCAAGCGAGACAAAGAGCTTCGAGCATTAGAATGACTAGCCCGTTTCATATTCTCGTCGTAGACGACCAGCACTCGATTCGCCTTATGCTGGAATCCGGGTTGTCGCTGAACGGCTTTCGCGTAACCTGTGCACGTAACGGAGCCGAAGCTGTCGTGGCAGCCAGCAGTAAAAAGTTTGACGCGGTGATTAGCGATATCTACATGCCCGGTGGCGACGGCCTTGAAGTGGTTCAGAAGCTCCGTACGGTTATGCCTTCTTTGCCCATCATTTTGATGACCGCCCAGGGTTCGGTCGAGTTGGCCGTCCGTGCGGTTGAAGAGGGCGCGACAGATTTTATTGCCAAACCATTCGAGGTAAGCGCGGTCGCAGCTTTGTTACGACGCCACCTTTCTGCCGCATCGGAGTTGGCCGACGCCGGCACTGACGTTTCCACCATCGTGGAAGGTATCTCGCGATCTGGCCTCGTAGGCAAGAGCCCCGCGATGGTCGGTGTGTACCGTCTGATTGCGCGAGCCGCCCGTAGTGACGCGCCAGTACTGGTGATGGGAGAGTCTGGCACGGGAAAAGAGTTGGTGGCGCGAGCTATTCACGATTTCAGCCCGCGCGAAAAAAAATCCTTTGTTACCGTGAATTGTTCTGGCCTAACAGATACGTTGCTCGAAGCCGAGTTGTTTGGCCATACCAAGGGAGCGTTCACCGGAGCCATAGGAGAGCGTTCCGGGCTCTTCGAAGCAGCGGATGGTGGCACGATCTTCTTGGATGAACTTGCTTCAACCAGCGCAGGGTTTCAAGCGAGTCTATTGCGCGTTCTGCAGTCCGGCGAAGTCAGAAGAGTAGGATCCACACAGTCAAAACGAGTGGATGTTCGAGTTATCGGAGCAAGCAACGCATCATTGCGGGAGATGGCGGCCGCAGCGCAGTTCCGGCCTGACTTGTTTTATCGGTTGAGCGTTATCACACTGGAGCTCCCGCCACTCCGCGAACGCGGAGGTGACGTCGATGTCCTGGTGGCTCACTTTTTGCGCGCTGCTACAGTGGAGGGGAACCTACCGTTTCGGCTAACCCGCGAAGTAGCCGAAGCCTTGCGTTCTTATCCCTTTCCTGGCAATGTCCGCGAACTCGAGAACGCGATCCGTCGTGCTGTGGCGCTTTGCCCTAACGACGTGATTACTGTGGACTGCCTCCCTCCTGAAATCGTGGCAGCCACAGGTGCTCGCAAGGAAGACACTTCTCGCGACGAGCGAACCATCATCGCTGACCGCCCCACGGTGGATGAGTTGCAGCGCCGTTATTTGCAGTTGGTGCTGGACGAGAATCAAGGAAAGAAAAGGCGCGCTGCGGCTGTTCTTGGGCTTGATCGCCGCACCGTTCAGAGATTGGTGGCCAAGTATCGGCTGCGCTTCGTTTCCGAGGGTGAGACGGAAGAAAATACCGATACCGAAACGTCCGAAAACACGGACCGCGGGGATTCGTGATTGGTGCACCGCGATCGACGAAACTGCTGGTTAACGCCCGCCGTCACCTGCTCCTTGTCGGGCTGGCGCTGACATGTATGGCTCATGCGGCGCGTGCGCAGGTGACGCCGGTCGAGGCTCGCATTGCAAGCATCAGCGGCAGTGTTTTCTTGTCCAACGGTCTGCAGACCCCCCTCCCCGCAAAGCGCGGAGACGTGCTCAATCCCGGTGAAGAGATCGACACACGAGGGGGAGGTCACGCCACCATAGAACTGACCGACGGCAGCCTCGTGGTGGTACGCCCGGGCTCCCGCATTGTGCTCAAAGACTTTCGGAACGCCCATTCGCTTCGCGAGTTGTTTGACATTCTGCTGGGACAAGTGCGTGTAAAGATCAATCATTTTGGCGGCAAGCCAAACCCCTATCGAGTCAACAGTCCCACCGCATCGATAGCTGTTCGAGGGACAGAGTTCAGCATTGCCGTGAACGGGGTCGGCGATACAGAGGTCATTGTGTACGAGGGCCTCGTCGAGGTGACCAGTCGTTCGAATCCTCACGACAAGGTCCTCTTGCACCCAGGCCAAGCCGTCATCGTCCGCCCCAATCAGGACATACACATCTTCGCGCCTGCTCCCGGTGAGGAAATCGGTGGAGCGCGCGGGAGTCGAGAGGCTGGAGACAGCAATCAAGATCAGGGTTCTAGCACAGGTAGTGATGTACAGCAGTCGGAAAATGCGATTTCACCCCAGAGTTCTGCGGGGATTTATGATCGTTTCGTGGAGAACGTAATCGCCGCACGGCAAGGGCCTGTCTATCTTCGCTTTACGGCTTACCCGGATTCTTTTCTGGATAGTTTGGAGAATCCTGCCTATGCGACGGAGTTTTCAGCTCCGGCGGGGCGTTTCTTCTTGCTGCCGTCGCTTCGTGGCAGCCAGGGTGTCGGTGCCATTCAGTCCGACTTCTTTTCTAACGCCGGGAAGTCTGTCGACTACAGCCTCTCCCCTCAAGGGTCTTTCTTTACGCCGTTGCCCGACCACCGCACCGCAATAGGCGGCAGCGTGGCGGCGTTTCGAACCGGCACGCAATCGTTTGCAATAGATGATGCGGCAAATCTTTCTGGTTCCTTTTTTCCTGCAAGCACGATCGGAACGCTAGCATCGTCGGATACGACCAACAATTCTTTTCTTTCCGGTTCTCTCGCAGTGGCGCACGCCTTCGGAAAAGAAAAAAAGACCAGCCTCGGAGTCGGCGTGGACTATGTGAAAGGCTTGGGATCCTTCCTCAACTTCGTAACGCAGCAAGATGCATTTGGCAATATATCGAGCGAAAGGGTCGACTCAAGATCGAATCTGGGCGAGACTCGCCTGAAGGTCGGTGTCTCACATGATTTTTCCGGGCAACGAAAAATCGGAATTTATTACAACTACGGCTTTGTCTCCGCTGATTTCAAAAATATCACCCACACGCTTAACGCACAGCCGCAAAGCTTGGACTTCACCCAAAGCACCGGGGGGTTCTCCGAGGTGGGTGTCCGATTTCGCGGAGTACTGACGCGAAAGCTATTCTACGGAGCGCAAGCGTCCTGGTTTCTGCTTTCTTTGGATGAGCAGTTGAGGCTCTCCGCGATCGTAAATTCTCACGAGCGCAACCGAACCAGTGGATCAAGTTTCTCAGTTGGTCTCGGCTATGCCCTCCATCCCCGTGTATTATTCACTCTCGACCTCGCTGGTGGATTTTCAAACAGCAGCAACGTGCGCGCGGAGGATGCGACCGGCAATCTCCTGGAGCGCAACGGCAGAAACAGTCCGTTTTTCTCAGCACATACCGCCGTCCAGGCAGATGTTTGGAGAAATCTGGTCGTCAGTGGTTCGCTCCTCACGGTGCGCCAGAATCTTCACAGAGATCTCACCCTCTACCCGGATCGTTTCGGGCGCCTGTTGACGGCAGATGGAAACTTCGCTCCGAACGGATATAGCAGCGATAGCATGATGTCCTACTATTCTGAGTTTGGCGTAGGCTGGCGCTTTAATAAGAATTTTCTGGCTGAATATATTTTGGCGACGGACTACGGCAAGAGCCGGCCCAGTCACGTCTTTTTACTCCGATATACGTTCTCTAGAAATGAGCGCCCATTCACGCATTAATGCGCGTAGCTCTTTTTCCCTCTAGGCCGTTCGTTTGCGAACTTCGAATAGTCCCTCAACCTGGACCAGGCTGGCCCAAGGCCGAGTGGCAAGATTGAGCACCCTTCACTGGCCGGGGTGGCAGATCGCCGCAACGTTTTCTCTATTTCTCGTGTGAAAAAAATTCCTACGTTTCCCTTCAACAACTTACTACGACATTTCGGCTCCGACCTGGCGTGCCAAGTGCACGCTTCCTCTGCGGCAGTTTAAGGAGCTGCCGAACTATGAAGAAGATGACTCTTACATTGTTTGCGATTGCAGCGCTGATGCTAGCGGGTGGCCGTGTGCTGAACCACAGCGTCAACTCAAATAGCAACAATAGTGGCTCGGTACTCCAGGCCGCCGATGACGAGTCCACTACGCCTGACCCGGCAGGCGATCCAGATGGTCCGAACGGGCCGGACGGTGGACCGGACGGCACCGACCAGGAAGGCGGGCCGGGAGCCGCGTAAAAAAAGCAGCAAGTGACTCGCAAGGACGCGAATTGCACATTTCATCGCGTCTTCTGCGGGTCGACCCAGCCCTCACCCTTATCTCATGAAGAATCCATTCATTTTTGCGGTGTATTTCCTGGTTTTGCCCGCCTCCTTGTTCCGGCCTGTGTTCGCAGCGGATCAAACGCGGGGGGCTTTGGTGGGGCAGATCCGAGATCAGTCCGGCGCATCGATCGCGCACGCGTCCGTGACGCTCACTCGAGAAGGCCGCCTGATTGCGACCACCCTCACAAAGAATGATGGCACTTATGTTTTGACAGGTGTCGCTCCCGGTCGCTACGTCATTCACGCCGAGGCACAGGGTTTCGCACCCGACGATAGCTTTGCCATAGATATTGCAGATGGCGAGTCCAAGTTTCTGAACCTCACACTCCATGTTAAATCCCTCGAGGAGCGGGTCGAAGTAAACTCGGATCAATCGGAGACGCCAAGTATTGAGCGGACTGACAATGCCGATCAGACGGTTGTATCCGGGAAACAACTCGACGCACTGCCTGATGATCCGGACGACTTGCAAGCAGACCTTCTCGCGTTGGCGGGTCCGGGTGTTGGCAGGGATGGTCCTCAGTTCATCGTCGACGGCTTCACAAAGACGCGGATGCCGCCCAAACACTCGATTCGAGAAGTGCGCATCAACAGGGACCCTTTTTCCGCCGAACATGATCGGTTAGGTTCGGGCCAAATCGAGATTTTCACCAATCCAGCGTCTAGCAAACTGCACGGGCAGGCCTTCTTCGACATCGGTGATTCCGCACTGAACTCGCGTAATCCTTACGCTGTTAACAAGCCGAGCGTTCAGACGCGCCGCTATGGAGGGAATCTGACCGGCCCGATAACCCAGAAACTCGCCTATTCCGTTGATTTCGAGCGACGCCAAATCGGGGATGCCGCGGTAATTAATGCAAGAATCCTGGATTCGGCCTTTGATCCGATTGACTTCCGGCGATCGGTACTAAGTCCCAGCGAACGCACTTCTCTCAGCTTCAGGTTGGACCACCAATGGAGCGCGAAGAATTCTCTGGCCGCAAGGTATTCGTGGTTTGACTCGCAGCAGGATAACGCCGGCGTTGGCAGAATCTCGCTGCTCTCGAATGCCTATTCGTCCAGGATTGGGGAGCATGTTGTGCAGGTGTCGAATACCACCGTCCTCAGCCCCCGAGCCGTTAACGAGTTCAGAGTCCAATACACGAAGTACGTCACAACGTTTGCCGCAGCAGATCGTGCTCCAACCGTGTCGGTTCTTGATTCATTCGTAAGCGGCGGAGCTACAGTCGGGCCCTCACGCGCGCATCAGAATCGCCTCGAACTCCTGAACTACACGTCCCTGTCCCTGCGAGCTCACGTTTTCAAGCTCGGAGCAAGGGTGCGAGCCACTCTTCTTGACGATGCATCTTCTCAGAATTTCAATGGCGACTTCATTTTTGCGGGAGGAGTAGCTCCTCGATTGGACGCGCAAAATCAAATTGTTAAGAATGCTTCAGGCCAACCCGATTTGATCACGATCAATTCTCTCGAGCGCTATCGCCGGACCTTATTTTTCTCCCGGCAGGGGCTCTCGAATTCCGCAATTCGCGAATTTGGCGGGGGCGCTTCCCAGTTTTTGCTGTCAGGCGGAAACCCGTCAGCCAGCTTGACCCAGGTTGATCTCGGGCTTTTTGTCGAAGACACTTGGCGAGCGCGCTCGAACCTCACCGTTGGCATCGGACTCAGGTATGAAACGCAGAATCATTTGGGGGATTGGACTGATTTCGCTCCGCGCGTATCGCTGGCGTGGGCACTACGAACCGGATCGGCGAAAAAGCGGAAAGTCGTGCTGCGGTTCGGCTCCGGTATCTTCTACGATCGATTCACTGAAAGCCTTGTCCTGCAAACTATCCGTTTCAACGGGAGCACGCAGCACCAGGTTCTCATCAACAATCCGAATTTCTTTCCAACAGTTCCCGCGCTCTCCGGTCTAGGTCCACTTCAACCGATCGAAACCATCCATCGAGCGGACCCCCTCCTCCGCGCGCCGCGCATCATCGAGAGCTCTGCAGGAATAGAATTTCAATTACCAGGCAAGAGTGTTGCTTCCTTCACGTATCGGACAACACGTGGCATTCACCTGCTGCGATCGAGAAATACGACCGCGCCGCTTCCGTCCGCGCAGTCTTTCATCGTTGTAGCGGAACCTGCGCGACCCATCGGAAACGTAAACACCTACGCGTATGAATCCTCCGGCATTTTGAATCAGAACCAGTTTCTCGCCAAAATTGAGAGCCATTTCAGCCCAGACTTCTCTATCTTCGCGCAATATACCTACGGCCGAGCGTTTGATGACACGAATGGACCTAGTTCGTTTCCAGCGAACCAATATGACTTGCGCGCTGAATACGGAGGCTCTGCGACCGACGTGCGCCATCGCTTTTTCTTAAGTGGAACGGCTAGGGCTCCCTTCGGCTTGGAAGTAAGCCCGTTCATCATTGTGCGTTCCGGTCTTCCATTCAATATCACTATGGGAAGGGACGCTAATGGAGACTCGCTATTCACCGATCGTCCCGCCATCGCTAGCGATCTCTCTAAACCCGGAGTGATAGTTACGCGATTCGGAGCATTCGATCCGAACCCATCCGCCGGACAACCCGTTGTTCCTCGAAACTTTGGAAGCGGGTCGCCCTATTTCACCGTAAGTCTGCGGGTGAGTCGTGAGTTCAGCCTGGGCCGGCTAACCGTGCCAATTAGGGCGGAACGCCCCTACAAGCTGCGGTTATCCGTATCCGCTCGAAACTTGCTCAACACTAACAATCCCGGTCTCCCGATTGGTAACCTCGCGTCACCTCTATTCGGATTGTCGAATTCCATAGCCCACAGCTCCGGTCCCGACCGCCAAGGTGGCAATAACCGCTCCTTCGACTTCCAGGTCCTTTTTACGTTCTGAATCACAGCGATATCTCTGCTTCCTTTAGCGGTCGTTGGCGCGAGAGGCAGATTGCCGCAAGTCGCTCCGCCTACGGCGGCACCGTGTCCCTTCCGAGTTGATTATCTCAGCGTATCTCATTGCAACACAAAGACTTAGCGCGAGATAAGTATGGTTTCTCTATTGCACCACATAAGCGCGCACGACATGCAACCGTTCGCTTGCCGCTAGTAGCGAAGGCATTGCGCAATTTGCTTGGGACACACGCAGCACAGCAGCGATTCAAAGCAGCTTA
Organism: Candidatus Dormiibacterota bacterium; assembly: GCA_035602135.1. Taxonomy (GTDB): domain Bacteria; phylum Acidobacteriota; class Terriglobia; order Acidiferrales; family UBA7541; genus Acidiferrum. The sequence goes on along the minus strand of DATNMX010000117.1, from coordinate 1,361 downwards.
GGAGAAAACCAAACCATGCGAAGCAAATCCCCAGCGTTCGTGTTCGTTGCGGTCGGTCTGTTGACGGAGACTTTGTCCGGAAGCGCTGTCCTAGCGACAACTCCGCCTCCTGATGATGGCGCGCGTGCTAGCAAGACCGAACTCACTTTCTTTGCTGGCATTTCGGCTCCCGTTAACAAGGAAACCACCGGTTTTGGATTGGAGATCAAGACAGGCACACCGATCGGCGGCCGAGCGCTCTACAACTTTAGCGAGCACCATGCCGTCGAGTTCAGCATCGCCAACCCACTTTCGGTATCGGCCAACTACGTCTACCACTTCTCTTCTTTCCGTGGCAAATGGGTGCCGTATGTAACTGCGGGCATTGGCGGGGCTCGGCGCGAGATCGCTCTCAGCGACAACAACCAACCCGCTCAACTTAATTCTAATTTGATGGAGACAGGTCCAGACCGCAGCCAAACCGCATTCACCGGCAACTTTGGTGGCGGCTTGAAATATTTCTTCACGAATAAGTTTGCCCTTCGCTTCGACGTGCGTGATCAAGTCGGTAATTATAAGGGGACCTTCAGCAATGTGGCCGGTGTTCCCGGAGGAATCGTCAGAGCCAGTAAAACGTTAAATGATTTTCAAATCACAGGTGGAATCGTCTTCCGCTTCAGCAAAAATTGAATCAGACCAGGAGGGAATGCTAGATGCGTGAGAAATCCGACGACAACCAAAGACTGCTCGTGTTGCTGGCTATTCCGATCGCTATCGAGTTTGGCCTCGCATGGACCCTCTACCTCCTGCTTTGGAAGGCGTAAAGCAGCATAAACCCATGCAAGCTAGCGGCAAACTGCCTAAGTTTGGCCTGGTTAGGACGGGCCCCCGTGCTGCAGGAGCAACAAGGGAAAGTTCTGAGCTGCTGGCACGTACGAGCCCCTAATCGGATAAGCTACATCTCGCTGACGGCGAGAGTCTGCTTCTGGAAATTGCGAACTCTCGGTGCATTTGACTGCGTAGTTGGATAACCGACATCTGGCGCTCACTGTCCAGAAACGGGGTTCCGGGAAATAGGCCCCCTTCGTTGATGTTCAAGAACCCCCATATAGTGACAGTGCAACAGTTGGTCGGGGATTTGACCGTCATCGTAACCATGCGTTATACGCACACAAATCTCGATTCAAAAAAGGCGGCAGTCGCGGAACTCGAAAGTTTTGGTGACAATTTGGTGACAGTACTGTAGTGCTCCCCTCTAAAACTGGACACCTCATCTAGGTAGAATCAGGGCCTCCAAAACAGGAGGCAACATGGGCAGGAAACCACGCGTAGATCGATCCCCTGAAGAGAAGTGGCAGATCGTGCAGGAAGGCATCAAGAGC
>DATNMX010000116.1:0-10046 GCA_035602135.1 Candidatus Dormiibacterota bacterium | reverse complement strand
ACTGTGGCAGGGGCCCGAAAGCAATGGGGAAGGCAGAGACTGCATCCCGCAACAAAAACGTTTCTGGCGCTGCGGATCGCGGTGAATCGAGAGATGGAGGAACTCGGGCAGTTTCTTTCTCGGACCCCGGCCACAATAAATTCGGGCGGCCGCTGGGTGGTGCTGAGCTACCACTCGCGCGAAGACCGTCAAGTTAAACATGCGTTTCAAGAAGGCGAGCGTCAGAAGACGCTCCGCATATTAACGAAACACGTAATCCAGCCTAGCGAACAAGAGATAGGGGAAAACCCGAGATCGCGAAGCGCGAAGCTGCGGTGCGCGGAAATATTGGCGGCCGCTTAGCGATTGGTGAAGGTGGCGTAATGAGGCGGAAAAGAAAAGCAAAGGCAATGACCGAATTTCATACGGTGAAACGGCTGGATAATACTCGGTTGGTGCGCCGTATGGAGCCGGTCAAAATGCGCGATCTATACCGCACCGCGGCGCTGGGCGGAATAGTAGCGATGTTTTTCATGTTATACATCTATCAGCACTTCCGTTGCATTGATTTGAGTTTCCAGCTTGAGGATGTGAAGGCGCAACAAAGCCAAGTGGCGTCACTGAATTCGTCATTGAAGCTGGAGATTGCCAGCCTGAGCGACCCGAAACGCATCGACGTAATCGCGCGCCGTCAATTGGGATTGACGGAAACATTGCCTACGCAGGTGCGGGAGTATGAAGCGCCGAGTGGCGCAGAAGTGGCCACTGCGCGATATTTTCGTACTTCTCACGGGCAATAATTTTGTAAACCTGGTTTGCTGACCGCGGTGGCCAGGAAAGCGCTGACACCTTCGCGGTCGCACCGGACGAACTTGGCAGTTAATCAAATGAGCTTCCAACCGGAGTGCGTACCGACCTGATTTAACCATGCAACAGAACCGAGCTCACGTCCGTTTGCTGATCTTTGCCGGCGTGGCGCTCTTGTGGATGACCGCAGTTTTCGGCCGTCTGGGATACCTGCAACTTTTCCGATACAGCGAATATTTGGCGCGCGCACAGCGTCAGCAACAGCGCACCATCGAAATCACGCCCAAGCGCGGCGCGATCTACGATCGTAATCACCACGCGCTGGCCATGAGCATTCTGGTGGACTCGGCATTCGCGATTCCCGCGGAGATCAAGGACCAAGCGCTGGCGGCACGCTTGCTATCAGGGGTACTCGGAATTCCCAGAGATGTACTAGAAGCGCGGCTCGATGCTTCGCGGTCGTTTGTATGGATTGAACGGAAACTCACACCGCAAAAAGCGGAAGCCATCAAGGCGCTCAACCTGAAGGGGATTTATCTTCAGAACGAGAATCAACGCTTTTACCCGAAACGCGAACTGGCGGCACATGTGCTCGGATTCGTGGACCTGGATGAGAAGGGACTTGGAGGGATTGAGTACGCGTTGGACGACCTGATCCGTGGAAAAAGCGAAAAAATAATCGCCATGGCCGACGCGCGTCAGCAAAAGTTTGATGGCGGTGTAGCGCAGCACGAACGTGGCGCAAGCGTGGTGCTGACACTGGACGAAAAAATTCAGTACATCGCGGAGCGCGAGCTAGGGGCGGCGATCAGCAAGACGCACGCTATTGCGGGCACCGTAGTGGTTATGAATCCGAATAACGGCGAATTGCTGGCCGTTGCCAATTGGCCGAAGTTCAATCCCAACGCCGCCACGAATACTCCCCCGGAAGCAAGGATGAATCGTGCCATTAGCGCGCTCTATGAGCCAGGATCAACCTTCAAGCTGATTACCCTGGCGGCAGCGTTTGACCAGGGCCTCACGCGGCCGGAGGAAGTATTTGATTGTCAAAACGGCGCCATTTACATAGCTGGCCACCGCATTCGCGATCATAAGCCTTTCGGTTTGCTTACCGTGGCAGATATTCTCGCGAAATCGAGCGATGTGGGCGCCATCAAGATTGCGGTGCGCCTAGGTCCCTCGAAATTTTATGACTACATTCGCGCTTTTGGATTTGGCGCGCCGACCGGTGTGGATATGCCCGGAGAAAGTAAAGGATTGCTGCGGCGGCTGGAGAATTGGACGCCGATATCGATCGGGTCGATCTCCATGGGCCAGGAAGTCGGGGTTACGCCGCTTCAGCTGATTTCCGCGGTATCGGCGATAGCGAACGGAGGGTTGCTGTACAAGCCACATATTGTTTCTGAAATACGCCGAGGAAACCAGCTTCTGGCGCCTGACGGGGCGCTGGCTTCCGCCGAGGCCAAACGGGTAATCCAGCCCGAAACGGCAGCAACCCTGCGACGTTTAATGGAAGGCGTGGTCCTGACCGGAACCGGCAAGTTGGCACAGCTGGATAGTTGGACGGCGGCAGGGAAGACAGGTTCGGCGCAAAAAATCGATCCGTCCACGGGACGGTATTCGCCGACGCAATTGATAGCGTCGTTCACGGGTTTCGCGCCGATTAATAATCCGGCAGTAAGCATTCTGATCTCGTTGGATTCACCCCTTGGACTGCACGAAGGCGGCATGGTGGCAGCCCCCGTGTTTAAGCGCATTGCCGAACAGGTGTTGCCGTACCTTGAAGTGCCGCGAGACGTACCGTTGAGCCCGCGCCTAGTGCAGGCATCCTATAGAAGTCAGAATCATGTGGATGATGCCGCGACGCTCGAGGACTTCACTCCGATGGATTTCTCGGCGCAGCTTGAGGAGCGGCCCAAAGAGCCGCAGGGAGAGCAAAGCATCGCAAGTAAAGAACTGGGTGTCATGGTAACGGTTGATGAGGGCGGTGATATTTCCGTGCCGGATTTTTCTGGAAAGACCATGCGCGAGGTTACAGAGATGTGTCTGCGGTTAGGGCTTGAGCCCGTGTTGGTTGGCAGCAGTCTTGCTACCCAGCAAGCGCCGGCGCCGGGAGGAAAAGTCAAACGAGGAGCGCGGATAACGGTGCAATTCGGAACCCCGGCAGGGAAACCGGTGAAAACGCGACGCGGCGCCGGCGGTTAGCATCACAACATGGGGTCGACCGATTGCGGTCGGATATGAGATTGAAGCAGATACAAGAAAAATCAGGGAACTCTAACACGACCCACATCGACAACCTCCGGGCAGACTCCACGCGCCTGGCCCGGCCCGCGTACCGAAGAAAATTGAGTGAAGTTCTGGAGGGAGTTGATAGAAGCTTGGTCTCCGCGGATAGTGATCCAGACATTTGGCAAGTGACCTATGACTCGCGCAAGGTTCAGAAGCAGGCGCTCTTTTTTGCGCTGCTCGGGAGCAAGGCGGACGGCCGCACGTTCCTTCGCGATGCGCTCACTCGCGGTGCGGCAGCGATCGCGAGCGAAGACCCGGCGCCTGTGGAGGTCCCATCAGGTGTGCCATGGATCCAGGTGAGGAAAGCACGAAAGGCACTTGCGATCGCGGCGGCTAATTTCTACGGTCAGCCGGCTGGGGCGCTGAAACTTGTGGCCGTGACCGGCACCAACGGCAAAACCACAACAACTTCATTGATCGACGCGATGGTGAAAGCCTCGGGCGCCAAAACAGGATTGTTCGGAACGCTCGCGTATAACACACCACTGGGCGAGTATGCAGCTCCGAACACCACGCCGGAGTCTGCGGACTTGCAAGGATTTTTCGCCGAGATCCGGGATGCGCAGGGACAATTTGCGGTACTGGAGGCCAGCTCTCACGCGCTGTCGATGGACCGTTTATGGGGATGCCATTTTGACGTCGCGGTGTTCACCAATTTAACGCGCGAACACCTGGACTATCACAAGACTTTCGATGATTACTTTGCGGCCAAGAAAAAACTTTTCGAGGGGACAGGCGCAGGGACGCCGGACGTAGCAGTAATTAATATGGATGACGAGTACGGGAAGCAATTGGCGGGAGTGGCGACGAATGCGGTAACCTATGGTTTGGAAACCGGCGCGGATATCGCCACGAAGAAATTTCAACTCACCTTCGAAGGTCTTTCTTTCACTGCACAGACTCCGAACGGAAAAGTACAAGTGGCATCGCGGCTGGTGGGACGCATCAACGTCTATAACATTTTGGCGGCGATAGGAGCGGCGCAAGCGATAAAACTCCCGAACGAAGCGATCGAAGCGGGCATTCGGAATTTGGAGAGCGTTTCCGGGCGATTCCAGCGCATAGATCTCGGCCAGCCATTTTTTGTGATTGTAGATTATGCCCACACCGATGATGCACTGGAGAATCTGATTCGCACGGCGCGCGAGCTAAATCCGAAAGGTCGCGTGATCACGCTATTCGGGTGTGGCGGGGAAAAGGACCGGACTAAGCGCCCGGTAATGGGTGAAGTGACTGGGCGACTAAGCGATTTGACGATTTTGTCCAGCGACAATCCGCGCAGCGAAGATCCGCTGAAGATCATCAGCGACATCATTGTCGGCCTGCAAAAAACGAACGGTAAATACATGATTGAACCGGATCGCGAGAAAGCGATTGGACTGGCGATGGACGAAGCTCGCGCAGACGATATTGTTCTTCTCGCGGGAAAAGGGCACGAGAACTATCAGATTCTATCCAGCGGCACGATTGAATTTGACGATCGCGAAATGGCGCGACGCGCACTTATGAATCGAGGTTTCGAGAAGAAAGACAGCACAGGGATTGGCACGTAACGCGCTTGATTTATTGCTGTACTGAGGACCCACTGCGCGGAGGACCTGGCCACTGGAGCTGTTAACTCGCAGAAGGAGAGGAGCCCTCAAAACGGTGAAAAGAAGCCGATGCGTGGGGTACTTTCGTAAGGCAAACGCTCTGAGGCACATATGCGGTGGACGATTGCACAAGTGGCTGGCGCTTTGGATGCTCGGCCGGGCGCGGGACTCGAGCCCGTGGCCAGGGTGGCCGGCGTCTCGATTGATTCTCGCACGATACGTGCCGGAGAACTGTTCATTGCCATCCACGGACCGCGTCATGATGGACACGATCATGTGGCCGCCGCGTTGGAACGCGGGGCGCTGGCGGCGGTGGTCGCGGAAGCACAGTTGGCGCGTTATGCCAGCGGAGTCAGTGAACGCGTTATCGCGGTGGGCGACACGTTCGAAGCACTTAAAAAGCTTGGACGCGCGGTGCGCGAAGCTTGGGGCGGGAAAATTGCCGGCGTCACCGGCTCTGTCGGTAAGACCACAACGAAAGAAATCTTGGCGGCGCTGCTGGGCGCGAAGTTACGGGTCTTGAAATCCGAAGGAAATTTCAACAACGAGTATGGTCTTCCACTGACACTGTTTCGTTTGGAGGAGGCCCACCAGGCCGCCGTGCTCGAAATGGGTATGTCCCGCAGCGGGGAGCTAGCTCGGCTAGCAGCCATAGCAAGGCCGGACGTCGGGGTGGTTACGCGTGTGGCCCCAGCACATCTGGAATTTTTCACTTCCGTGGATGAAATAGCGCGAGCCAAGCGAGAGTTAATTGAGGGACTTAACGGGCGCGAATCCGTAGCGGTATTGAACGCGGACGATCCGTATGTGGCAGCCTTCGCGTCTAGCGCCCCGGGCCGCGTAGTGACCTATGGGATCGAGAATCCGGCGGATTTTCGGGCCGAAGCTATCGAAGATCGAGGCGCACTAGGGTCGGCCTTCATGCTCGCCGCCCCTGGGCAGCGCATGCGGTTGAAAATGGCGGTGCCAGGCCGCCATTTAATCGCCAACGCTCTTGCAGCGCTTGCCGCGGCCAGTGCTTGGGGCATCGGAGCGGCAGAGGCGCAAGCTGTTTTTCGAAATCTACAGACGCCAGCGATGCGCGGGGAACTTTTGCGATTTTCGAATGGAGCGGCAGTCATCAACGACAGCTACAACTCCAGCCCGGCAGCACTACAGGCGATGACAAAACTCTTGGCGAACACGCCGAACTACCGCCGGCGCATCCTCGCTGCTGGGGAGATGCGCGAACTTGGGCTAACATCCCCGGAATTGCATCGCCAAGCGGGAGAGTTTGCAGCGAAGACCGGCAAAATCGATTGGATCGTCGGCGTCGCGGGTGATGCGGCGCAAATTATCGAAGGTGCCGTGGCGGCGGGTTTGCCTCGCGCGCAGACAATTTTTTTCTCCTCCTCCCAAGAAGCGGCAGAATTTCTGCAAGACTTCCTTTCTCCAGGCGATGTAATGCTGGTTAAAGGGTCCCGCGGCGTGAAGATGGAGCAAATCGTGGAAGCGGTGCTGACGCGACACGCAGCGCTTGGCGAAATTTCCCACGAGCAGGTACGGCACTGACATGCTGTATTACCTCCTCGTGCACACTTTGCAGCGCTACTTCAGCCCGCTGAACGTTTTTAGGTACATAACGGTTCGAACGGTATATGCCAGCCTTACTGGGATGTTCCTAGCATTCGTGTTTGGGCCATGGCTGATCCGACATCTGCGAGAGCTGCAGATCGGCCAGTACATTCGCGAAGAAGGCCCGCAGGAACACCACAAAAAAGCAGGAACTCCAACCATGGGCGGTGTGCTGATCGTACTCTCCACGGCGGTTCCTACGCTGCTATGGGCGGACCTTACGAATCCATTCGTTTTGCTGGCCTTGTTCGCGTTGATCGCCTTCGCGGTAATTGGTTTCGTCGACGATTACGCGAAAGTATCAAAGCAGCGCAATCTAGGTCTTAGCAGCGCGAAGAAGTTTTCGCTGCAGATATTGGTAAGCCTGGTTGTCGGTATAGCTTTACTGATCCTCGCCACGCGGAGCGCGTACTCGACACAACTGGTTCTTCCCTTCTTAAAGCGTATGCATCCGGATCTGGTGATCCATGCTTTGATGTCTTCGCCGCACCTTTGGATGATTGCGTTTGTGCCCTTTCTGATTTTTGTTTCGTTGGTAATTGCGGGTGCTTCGAACGCAGTAAATCTCACTGATGGACTGGACGGTCTGGCCATCGGATGCACGGTAATCGCTGCCGGCGCCCTGACCGTGCTCACTTACGTAAGCAGCAATTTTCGTTGGGCCACCTATCTGGAGATCCAGTACGTCCCGGGCGTCGGCGAACTTACCGTTTTTTGCGGCGCGCTGGTCGGGGCTTCGCTTGGTTTTCTGTGGTACAACGCGCACCCTGCTGAAATCTTTATGGGCGATGTAGGTTCCCTCTCTTTAGGCGGCACGCTGGGAGTTATTGCGGTCATTATTAAGCAGGAAATTCTTCTGTTTTTCGTGGGGGGAATATTCGTAATTGAAGCGCTTTCCGTGATTTTGCAGGTGGGGTCGTTCAAGTTGCGGGGCAAGCGCATTTTCCGCATGGCCCCAATTCACCATCATTTTGAATTGCTGGGCTGGAGCGAATCGAAGGTCATCGTGAGATTTTGGATCGTCGCGCTGGTTTTCGCGTTATTCGCGCTTACCACGCTGAAATTAAGGTAGCGGTAGTCTCGCTACGGAGAAGCGAACCTATAGTATGTCGGCGCCATTCGAATTGCGAGGTAAGCGGGTGCTAGTTGTGGGGCTGGCTAGAACAGGAGTGGCTACTGCTCGTTTCTGCACTGCGCACGATGCCACGGTAACCGCCACGGATTTGCGAACGGAGCACGAAATCGGCGAGCAGGTGCTTGCCGAGTTGCGAACAGCGGGCGTGGAACTGGAATTGGCGGGGCATCAAAACGCCACGCTTTTGCGGCAGGACATCATTATTCCGAGCCCTGGAGTAGCGGCGGATGCAGCGCTGCTGCAAGTGGCCCGTGAAAAAGGAATTACGATTTGGAGCGAAATCGAGCTGGGCGACCGTTTTTTGGAGGGGGTGCTCATTGGAATCACCGGCTCCAACGGTAAGACGACAACGGTCTCGCTCGTAGCGCACATTTTGAAGACCGCGGGCTTACCAACCATTCTTGCCGGTAATATCGGCACGCCGCTGATTTCCGTTGTGGAGCAGACGACGGAGGAAACAATTACGGTGGCTGAGCTGAGCAGCTTTCAGCTCGAATTGATCGAGACGTTTCGCCCCAATATCGGCATGTTTCTTAATTTGACGCCCGACCACCTTGACAGGCACCACACCATGAACGTTTACGGTGCAGCAAAGGCACGGCTGTTCGAGAATCAAACGGAGAACGATGTGGCGATATTGAATGCAGACGATCTGCTGACAAAAGCGTATACGCCGTCTCGGCCACAGATTTATTGGTTCAGTCACAAACAGCGCGTGGTGCAGGGTGCCTATGTGCGCGGGGCAGAAATTGTCTGGCAGTGCGAGGGCCAGGAAGAAATCGTGATGAAGCGTGACGAAATCCCTCTCGTAGGCGAACACAATTTGGAAAATGTTCTGGCAGCGGTGGTAGCGACGCGACTTGCGGGCGTGGATGCTGCAAGGATTGCTATTGGCGTGCGTTCGTTCGCTGGAGTCGAGCACCGGCTTGAGTTTGTCACAGAAATTAGCGGTGTGCGTTATTACAACGATTCGAAAGCTACCAACGTGGACGCCACGTTGAAAGCGCTGGATGCATTTTCCGGAAGAATTCTGGTCATTCTCGGAGGCCAGGATAAGGGCGGCGACTACACCGTACTGCAGCAAGCGTTGCGCGAAAAAGGAGTTCTGGCGCTTCTCGTTGGTACTGCAGCGGAAAAGATCGGGAAGCAAATTGCCGGGAGCGTGGCGATCGAGCAGGCAGGAACCATTGAGCGCGCGGTCGAGATTGCAGCGCGTTCGGCGCGACCTGGCGATGTCATCCTGCTCGCGCCAGCTTGCGCTAGCTTCGACCAGTTTGAGAACTACGAACATCGCGGCCGGGTTTTTAAGGATCTGATAAGACGGATGGAAGCGCAGGTTCGCGCCGCGACGGCTGGAGAATCCGCCGATTCATCAAGCGCGCGCAGAAAGGTGATCTGAACGTGCCGCGAAGACTGGAAAATGACCGCTGGCTCTTCAGAGTAACACTAGCTTTGTGTCTGTTGGGCGCTGTGATGGTGTTCAGTGCTTCGGCGGTGACCGCAGAGCATCAATACGGCCGGCCGTACATTTTTCTTTTGCGCCAGGCAGCTTGCCTGGTCATCGGACTTTTTGGCATGTTCGCGCTGATGCGCACGGACTATCGGAAACTGCGCGAGCCCGCCGTTGTCTACACGACGGTTTTCGTCGTCCTACTGCTGCTGGCCGGAACGTTCTTCCTCGATAAGTCGCATGCCACTCATCGCTGGATTAAATTCGGACCTGTAGGAATACAGCCTTCAGAATTGGCCAAGCTCGCGGTGATTCTCTATTTGGCATGGTTCCTTAATCTGAAACGTCGTGTTGCCGGACGTTTGGAGTTTTGCAAGGCCGATTTCCTGCACACCATGCTTCCCGCGATTGGACCGGTCCTAGTGTGTGTCGGGCTAATTTTGTTGCAGCCCGATCTGGGAACCTCGGTCGATATCGTGTTGATTGCGACGGCAATTCTTTTTGTAGCAGGCCTGTCCTGGAAATGGATGGCCTTGGGCGTAGCGACAGCGCTTCCGCTTCTGTATGTGCTGATCTCTCATGTTTCCTACCGACAGGCGCGGCTCATGGCATTTCTCGATCCGGGATCCGACCCACAAGGCTCCGGGTTCCAATTGCTACAATCGCTCATCGCTGTTGGCTCGGGTGGATTCACTGGCGTTGGATTGATGGAGAGCAAACAGAAGCTGTTTTACCTGCCCGAAGCGCATACCGATTTTATTTATGCGGTAATTTGCGAGGAGCTGGGTTTTATAGGCGCGGTGCTGGTTATTGGGCTGTTCGCCGTTTATGGCTGGCGGGGATTGCGGGCGTCGTTTTCTGCGCCGGATGGATTTGGACGGCTGCTGGCGCTGGGCATTACCGCCATGGTGCTGAGTCAGGCCTTGATGAACTTCGCGGTAGTGTTAGGCATGGTGCCCACCAAAGGAATTCCGCTCCCGTTTGTAAGTTATGGTGGTTCGAGTTTGCTAGTGATGCTGCTGGCAACCGGCGTGCTCCTGAATATCAGCCAGCAGACCGCGGAACAATGATTAAAGCGATTTTAGGTGCCACCCGGAAAGCATGTGTGAGCGTACTAGCAAAGTGAGCCAAGAATGAGTCCGGGCAGGTCGGGGTCGTGAAGTTGTTGATTGCCGGC
>DATNMX010000115.1:0-45626 GCA_035602135.1 Candidatus Dormiibacterota bacterium | reverse complement strand
GAGCCTGCGCCTGGATGGATATGACGAAAAACATCACGCAAACCGCGAGCAGTACAGTCACTCTTTTCACAATCACCTCCGTTTGAATTTACCCCACAGCGGATGTAGGTCTCAGGGAAAGTCACGTTCTCGGCGCTGTGTGGCGTGCGAGGATGATACATCCCTCATCCAGATTTTCAACCGAGAATCATTCTCACTTCGTGGCCTTTTCGTTGGGCATCGCGTCCGTCGACGGATCGTCTGTGTCCTATTTGATTGCGACATGCGATTGGAGGATTGGTCCACATTTATTGTTACCAAACGATACGAGGTGCCGTCAGCTGGTAGTCAATGCCTGATTAACGTTACCGGACATCAAGTGGCTTCTAGTACTCTGGTGCGGCTTCCTCCGTTACGGGCGAAACTCTTCCACGTATTCCGGCTCATCGAGCAATTCCAATTCAGCACCACGGCCCGTGAAAGTGACGACTTCTTTTTCTAGCTGCCAAGCTTCTAGACGCAACTCAAATGCGCCTTGGTGGTTCAGAGGCACTGGAATTTCATTGTCCAAAATGTTTTGTCCCATTTGAATCTGGCCGTCTCTCAAATCCACGGGAAACTCCGAAAATGCACCTTCCATCTTTGCATCGTGTATGCGAAGTATCGCCTTCTGAGCCCAGCAGCTCCCAGCATCACGGAGCGGTACACCTTCGCTCTGGTGTATATACGCCGATGAGAAATGGAGTTGCGCTTCCCTTTGGAAGAATGAAACAATAAGCGAAACTGCTGTAAACCAGAGGAAATACTGTTATTAGATTTGAAATCAGAAGTTTAGTGAAACAGGCCCAACCGCCTTATCAGGGGCGCGCTCTAGCCACCTGAGCTACAGGCCCAAACCTTTGATAGAGCGTACTTTACACGCGATACGTTTCGGCCAAAACTGGCCCCGAGGGTCCGAATAGGGGCTGGCAATGCATAAAAATTGTCCAAATCCAGCCATCTTACCACCTCAATCTTATCGTCAGCCAAGGCGTGCGCATATCGAGTGGTGGTCGCGATCTTAACATGGCGCAATGGGTCGTGTGATATTCCGTGTCTGAGCGGCTCGTGATATGGTTCTTACATGCGAAATTTAATCAGTCGTCTGGCGTGCGGCGCTGCGATTGCGCTTTTGGCGGGTCTTACTTTCGCTCACAAAAGAGAACTCTTAAGCAAGAGCGACGTAGCCGCGAGAGGCGACATTCCACCGCACGGCGCGGCAGTGGTTTTGTTTAACGGACGTGATCTGGATAATTTCGAGACGTTCCTTAAAGACCACGGCTTGAACAGCGATCCGGACCACGTGTTTCTCGTGGAGAACGGCACCATTCACGTTTCTGGCAAGGAGTTTGGTTACATCATCACCAAGAAGGAATTTGCTGATTATTATTTGCGGGCAGAGTTCAAGTGGGGCGAAGGGACGTATGCTCCGCGCGAGGGACAGGCGCGCGACAGCGGAATTCTATATCACGTGCAGGGAGAGCAGAAGGTTTGGCCGAGATCCATTGAGTTCCAAATTATCGAAGGCGGGACGGGAGATTTTTGGATGACAGATGGAGGCGCAATCACAGGACCCGATGGCGTGCGCGTGACAGGGCCTGCGGGGAGCGCGCTGAAGATCGATCGCATCGGAAAAGGTCCGTGGAATAACGTGACGGGCTACCGTGATCCGGCCGGTGAAGTCGAGAAACCTCACGGCGAATGGAATCAGTTGGAACTGGTGGCGCAGGGAGATCACGTCAAACAGTTCGTGAATGGAAAGTTGGCGAATGAAGGATCGCAGGCGTTCCCGTCCAGCGGGAAGATATTGTTTCAGTCGGAAGGAGCGGAGGTGTATTTCCGCAAGATTGAACTATTTCCGCTGAAAAAGTGAATTGCTCGAGTGAAGATATTGCTACAAGCCACTAGCCGTAAGAAGGCCTTCGGGCGATGATTCATCAGGTTCTGCGCCAATGCGATTCGAGCCCACTCCCGATATTTGAAACCACATAACGAGTTTATATAATGCCAGGGCTGAAGGGCGAAGGGGATTCCCGACAGCTATGCTTCGGCTAGTCGATTCAGGGCTTCTGCTTCTAAGAGGACTTGCTTCACTTCATCGAGAAACTCGCCACCCAAGGACTTGTAGAATCTAATTGCCGACTCATTCCAACCCAAAACTTCCCAGCGAATGCCATATGAGCCTTGCTGCCGCGCAATACGAGCAACCTCAGACAGAAGCGCTCTTCCTATCCCTCGACCACGAAATTGTTCCCGAACGAAGAGGTCTTCGAGGAAGATACCGGATCCTTTCCAGCTTGAATAAAAGTCAAAGTAGAGCGCATAGCCAATCGCTTGTCCTTCCCATTCCGCGATCAGTCCGCGGAACTTTGGTTGAGATCCAAAGCCGTCCTTGATCAGCCTCTCTTCTGAAACGACCACGGCACCGGGTTGGCGCTCGTACTCGGCTAATTCACGGAAGAATCTCAGCAGCAACGACGCATCGCTAACGGTGGCATCACGAATTAAGAGCATCAAGGATTCTCCCTCATACGAAACAAAGTTTAGCCACAATCGGGCGGATCGCACACTGCCGGCAGGATGCGCTTGGCGTGCATCAGTTCACGATGGCCTGTCGTGACTAAAGGGTTTATCAACATTTAATTGACTCCATGACTGGTAAAAGCTGCGAGCTCAACCGGTCGATGCAACACCATCTAATCAGTTGATCCGACATCCATGATAAGTCTTTGTCAAGAGGCAAAAGCTCTCCTGACGCGCTCAGGAGGAGCGCGTGAAAAAGTTTTTCAAGGTCCTTCAGCTCGCGTTTGTTGCCTCTCGGCAGTGGTTCTTGCTTTCAGCAGAACCAGACATCCATTTGCTGTCGGAGCCACGATACCTCTCCACAGAAGATTGAGTTAGTGATCTCCTGCCAGTCTCGAATCAATCCGAAGGGAGCATCCGGAGCTTGCGCTCCTTCGCCCAGTCGGCTACTAGCAAGACCTGGCAGGCCGCAGACCGAAGAATCTCGATTATTTTTCCAGGCAGCCGCTTTACGCTGCCGCTTGGTTTTCCTTCTCTACTAACAGGAAGTCTCTCTGGCTGCGATCGATCGCCACCAAATAGGCAACCAGCTTGCGCGCCACCGCGAGAGTCGCACGATTCGCATTTCCTTTCTGTTTCTCCCGGTCGTACAGCAAAGCCAATTCCGGACTCAGTCGCGGTGCCATATGGGCCGCCTCGACCAGCACCCACTGCAGATGCTTATTGCGCTGCTTGGAGATCGGTGTCCGCTTAACGTGCTCTCCCGAACTCTGCTCGTCTCCACAAAGCCCGCAATAGCTGATGGCTTTCTTAATGGAAGAGAAGCGGCTCACCTCTCCCACTTCCAGCGCCCAGGTCAGTGCGGTGATCGGACCCACGGCGGGAATGGTCATGAGGTGCTCCACCCGTTCGGCCAGGAGCGGATCACGTTCCAGCGAGCGTATCAGAGCGCTTTCTGTCTTCTGCAGGCGTACCAGCGTTTCCCGGCAGAGCTGCAGTAATGGCCGCAAGCTCTCATCGATGTCCGGGTTGGTCTTCAGCAGCTCCCGGAAGTACCCGACCTTGTGCAGCTTCTGCTTGTTGTAACTCACGCCGGCCTCCATCAGCAGGCCGGAGATTCTGTTTTTCAGCTGCACGGTCTGACGAACCAACAAATTTCGGTAACGGAGTGTGCGCCGCCGCTCGCGAATCGCCGTCGGAGCCATGTAACACTCGGGCAGAAAATCGCAGCGTAGAACGTCGGCGATCTTCTTGGCATCGATGCGGTCGTTCTTTTTCTTGGCCGCCGCAATGGCCCGCAGCATCAACGGATGCGCCACCTTCACCGCTCCTGCATGGGGCCGCAGGTGATCGTATATCCAACCGGTGAAGATGGTGGCTTCCATTGCTACCGTCCACGGCCGCGGGAGAGTCTTCATCCATAGGTCCAGGTCGAAGCGCGTTGCTGGAATCTTGCCTTCGGCATGAATCCGACCGCTTCCATCCTTCACGCAGTAACTGATCGTTTTCTTGTGAACATCTAAGCCGATGTAATACATACTTTCCATGGGGAGCCTCCTTGGTTGTCTCTGACTCAACGTGGTCGCTGAGTTCAGTATTTCTACACCAAGCGCTCCTCCATCGACTTATACATTCAAACAATCCGCTCGTTATCCCTGTGCCTAAGGACGGCGGAGTCCAGATCAGGGTAGTTTGTCGAAAAAAAGATAAACGGCGGCAATCCGGTCGTCCCGGGCAATGATGAAATCAGTACCAGCGTATGCTGGCGCCTCACCCGGGCGGCCTGATACCCAGCGGACCAGCCCGCCATTGCCCGATTCCGCGGGCTCGGTAATTGGCTGATATCGGAATTCAGGGTGAGTAGCTTTGATCGCGCCCGCGATGCGGTCGATTTCGTCACGGCCACGATACACTCCCTTGCTGGGGTCGTAGAAAACGCAATCTTCTGAAGTTGGGCCGCCCCCATCTGGAAACCACTCCTCGCGTATGGAAGCCCATGAGCACGACGCCGTGAAATCTTCGGTTGTAGATGAATTTGAAGCTGCGAAAGCAGTCCGTGTCAAAAAGTTTCAATCAACTTTATCAAGAGGGCCACAACAGATTCAGCAAGAATCACTTAGAAACAGCAAGATTCCATAGATTTCAGGGGGCGATGAAATCTGGTTCGGGACCAGGAGGTCGAAGGTTTCAAATCCTTTCGCCCCGACCATTTTCGGCGGTATCACCGAATCGCTTTCCTATAACAACCGGCTGAGTATCCAAGTTCGCAAGCCAAATCGACGGCAGGCAGGGCAATGAATCTAAGCCTGGCCTACAAGGTCTACTGCATCGCGAAGCACGACCCAGTTCTTGTGCGAGCTCGTCGGGTTGCTCATTTCATAGCCCTAAAAAGACTCAAAGACTTCATTAGGCGAGGCAAGTTATTTCTGGCTCACGGCGGTAATTGGCATTCTGAGACGGTTATGGCTTTCTGCGTGATCGGCATGATGTCTCCGACGCCTGAGAATCCTTGACACCATTTGACACCAATTGGTAGAAGGGCAGTGGTGCTACGCCTTTGACAACTCAGGACTTGTTTTGTAGGGATGCAATTTCGATCCCCACCGTCCCTACCAATCTAAACGGCTGATTGAAATCAGTTGATGGCGCTGGTTGGCGTGTACTCTGGTGTACCCTTCGTTTGGACAAGAGCCATAGGATGGTTACTCCAGGCACACTGCAAATCGCTGATAACCGCAAAGGGCTTGAAATGCCGCCGGATCAAGAGTGCGCTCAGTAAATCCTTCTGGGAAGGAGAATTGTAAGCTGAAGGTACAGCCTCTCATGAAAGTGTAATTGGCCTAACCTGCAAAATTGTGGTTCACTCTTGATTTGCAGAGCAGTGCGTTAGTGCGGGAGATCGTTTCGGCCTGATGAAAAACTTTAGCATCTTGGTCAATTTCCTGTTGGCCTTCCTTGTTCATTTGTCACCCGTTCGCGCGCAACCAGTGCTGCCGCATCTGTTCAGCGATCACATGGTCATACAGCGAGAAATAGGAATTCCGGTTTGGGGAAGGGCGGACTCAGGAGAAAATATTTCTGTCACTCTCGGCGCTGGCATCGGCCAGGCAGTCACGGGCTCAGATGGCCGCTGGAAAGTGACACTTCCTGCCATGCGGGCGGGCGGTCCCTTCACCTTGACAGTACAGGGGAAGAAAACGATCGTATTTCGAGACGTGATGCTAGGCGAAGTCTGGGTGGCATCGGGCCAATCGAATATGACCTATGCCCTGAGCGGTGCCACAGACGCCGAGAAGGAAATTCCCAACGCAATCTACCCAGGAATACGATTTTTCACCGTTCCAAAGAAGATCGCGCTTGTAGAGCAAGAGGATACATTGGCGGCCGGCTGGGAGGTGTGTTCCCCCGAGACAGCGAAGGGCTTTTCGGCCGTGAGTTATTTTTTTGCCCGTGATTTGCAAAGAGCGCTCGGTGTCCCAGTTGGAATCATCTTGAGTGCCTGGCCGGGCACTTCCGGTGAAGAATGGACAGACATGGATTCGCTGCGGCGCGACCCTAACCTTAAGCCGATTGCAGAACGATGGGATGCGTCACCCGCAGTCGTTAAGACCTACGCCGTACAGCCCACGGATTTCTCAATGGAGTTCGATGATTTTGAATTCATAGGTGCACAAGGGGACCAACAAAGCTACGTGAATCTCAGCAATTTCGACGATGGCGCCGCACAGACATCAACGGGCGGGAATTGGACATACGACTGGCAAGCAGCGCCAGGAACTCAATTCGAGCTGGTCACGCCAGGAAGGGGTGGCCGGGGTTTTGCCGCTCGGGTGAAGGGTGCGATTGATGGCTCAAGCTCGTCACGAATTGAGGCCAGCTTCAAACGAGATAACTCCCCGTCAGACCTAAGTTCGTTTGCGGGGATCCGCTTCTGGGTGCGCGGAAATGGGCGTTTCCAATTTCAGACGCTCCAACCGACAATTCAAGATTCCGATAACTATTCAACGGACATGTTTGAGGCTACTCCAGGGTGGAAACAGGTCACGATCTGGTTCGAAGGTTTGAAGCAAGCGGGATGGGGAGTTTCTGTCCCGCTGACACTCAATACACTTACTGGCTTTTCAATCATAAGTATGACGACAGTTGGCGCCCCGCCTCACCCTCCGTCTGGCCTGTATGGAGGCATGATTGCACCTCTCCAGTCTTATCGAATTCGCGGAGCGATCTGGTATCAAGGAGAAGGAAACACGTGGCGGGCATATCAGTATCGGACGCTTTTGCCGGCATTGATTGCCGCTTGGCGCAACGGTTGGAGAGAAGGGGATTTCCCGATTCTGATCGTGCAGTTGCCCAATCATGGCGCGAGTCCGGAACTGGGGGACTCTATCTGGGCAGAGTTACGCGAGGCCCAGTTGTTAACCGCAAAGGCGGTGCCGAATACAGGACTTGCTGTCACCATCGATGTGGGAGATAGCCACAATCTGCATCCCCCCCGCAAGGCAGAGATCGGTTATCGCTTGGCGGTCTGGGCACTGGGAACAACTTACGGCAAGCAGATGGTGTACTCGGGACCCATTTACGATTCCACGCAGATCTTGGGCCACGAGATCAAGATCCATTTCTTGTACACAGGTACTGGGCTTGAAGCGAGAAATGGACCACTGAAAGGCTTTTCGATGGCAGGTAACGATCGAAAATTCCACTGGGCTAACGCCCGAATTGAGGGAGAGAGCATCGTGGTTTCGAGTCCGGATGTCATATTGCCGGCGGCGGTACGATATGCCTGGGCAGGAAGTCCTCAATGCAACCTGTACAACAAAGAGGGCTTACCAGCCTCTCCGTTTCGGACGGATGACTGGCCAATTGCTTCCTCTGAGAATAAATAAAGCACTGAAATGACAGCAGTTCTTGAGATGAGCTACTGGTTGTCCGAATGATTTTGCTAAAGCGCAAAGAAACCACAATCGTGAAACTGTGACCGACCCCAAACTGTTTTCCGTCTCATTATTCCTTTGTCTGCTTGCCCTGCCGGCTGCGGCGCGACAACACCAATCCGGTGGTACACCGGGATCGCAATGGACTCCGATGCGCTTGGGTGAGCCGTTACTGCGTGATCCCATCTGGGTTTACAACGATTGGTCTGCGTACGATGAGCTTTCGGACAATATTCCGCTAACTGAAGCTCTGGCGATGAAGGAATTAGGCCAAATCGTCCGATTAGAAAAGTTGGGCGTGCACTTCGATTACTACATGATGGATGCCTTCTGGTTCGCGAAAGACGGAGCGTATCGCACATGGCGGACACCCAATTGGCCCAACGGCCCAGATCCTTGGATTGCCGAGTGCAAGGCGAACGGGATTCTCCCCGGCCTGTGGTTCAGCACGAACACGCTAGTGAAAATCGAGGCTGCACCCCAATGGCGAGACTCCCTGAACGCCAAGGGTGGGTCCATGTCCTTTTATGAGGGCGGTTTTCTGCCGAACTTCATGAAGGCTCTACAGTATTGGTACGACCACGGAATCCGCATGTTTAAGTTTGATTTCGTCGATTTCGGCGCTGCAACAGCTGGCACGGAGAAAGCACAGACACCAGAAGAAATTCGCGCACGTAACACGGTCGCCTTTCGAGACGCCCTGAAGGAATTTCGCCAGAGGAATCCAGATGTGGTCCTCGTGGCATTCAACGGCTTTGGCGGTGATGTAGAGTCAACGGCGGGGCCGTTTCCGTTTCACAACTTCGTTGATTTGCGCTGGCTCGAAGTTTTTGACTCCCTCTATTCCGGTGATCCGCGTCCATCGGATGTGCCGGAAATAAATTTCTGGCGATCCATGGACATCTATAGCGATCACATGGTACGGCGCTACGAGCAAAGTTCTCTTCCTCTCGAGCGCATTGATTCAACCAGCTTCATGATCG
Source organism: Candidatus Dormiibacterota bacterium (assembly GCA_035602135.1). Classification (GTDB taxonomy): domain Bacteria; phylum Acidobacteriota; class Terriglobia; order Acidiferrales; family UBA7541; genus Acidiferrum. The sequence goes on along the minus strand of DATNMX010000115.1, from coordinate 37,168 downwards.
GAAACACTGGCACGATCTATTACCGCAAAACGAATGCATGGAAGGGAATGCTGCTGCTAATGGTCGCGCGCGGTGGCTGGGTGAATACGATTCATGGCAATCTCGAATTTCTTGATGCGGAAAAAGGGCTCTGGTTTGCGCGGGTCCAAAGGATCTATGAAAGATTGCAAGCTAAAGGAAGAACGAAAACATTCGGTGGTATTCCAGGAGAAGTGCAGCCCTACGGCTTCGGATCTTTGGATTCGGACGGCGCCGTTTATACCGTTTTGAATCCAGCACAGGCGGTGAAGGAAATGGAGTTGCCCGCGCTCTCCAGAGTGCAAGAACCGCTTCACGATGGCCATGTTATTTTTCGTGACGCAGGATTTGTGCCATTGCTAAACGGCAACAGGATCACGCTGGGACCGGGGCAAATGGCTACGGTGGGTTTCGGGCGCTATGCCGAGCCGGAATACCAGTTGGGCGTTCAAGAGGATGTAGTCATTCCACGCTCCATCACGCCTTGGCCTGCAGTATTTTCTACGCGAGACAATGATACGAACACGATCGCCGCAACACTGACGGCGCCGGTCACGGGCGACTTGCGGGTTATTTTCCAACAACGCGGAAAAGATGGAGGCATCATGCGCAGTTGGCCCGGTGGACCTCCTACTGGAACTTCCGTCGGAAAGGTACTTAGGATTTTTGCGGAACAGGATGGCAAAGGTGTGCCGATTGAGATCAATTACGACAAGCAGATTTGGAGTGGGCTCTCTTGGGGTGCGGGGGAGATCAAGCATAAGGATTTCTCCGGCGGACGACCAATTACAATCCGATGCTCTTCGGCAGAGAAGGCCCCCGTAAGTTTGGAAGGGCGGCTATACAACGTCGAATATTGAAATGGTGCGCGAATCGAGATCAACAGAGGGCCAGTCCGGCCGTACCAGCAAACGATTACTTCACCAATCTTCCAACGGGAACCAGCTGTTGAAAGTGATTCCTTAGGATTGCTGAGGCGAACTGCCTAAAGATGCCTTTAATTCAACCAGAATGGCAGCAAAATAGGAAGTTTTCAGAGGCATCCCGCAGGCCCAAAGAGTGTCAATAACAGGCTTGACAGATAACATCCACCAGGAGTAGTTTTTCGCGTATAGGAGTAATCGTTTACATTTACATTTTCGATTCTGGGCGTTTTTAGGCAAGTTCGTTTTTTAGGCCAGTTAAGGACCGGAACAAATTCGCCGAACTGGGGCTGTTCTTGGACCTGGGGATAAGCCGCAGGAGCGCGGTAAAGAGTAGACACTTTTACTCACCGCCTGCCTGCATGGCTGGGGAGAAGTGGAATGCGTAAAGCATTGGTATGTGTCTGCCTGCTACACCTCATTTTTGTCGGATACCTGCGAGCGCAGGCCAATCGCGCGACGATCACCGGCACGGTAACAGATTCCACAAGCGCTCCGATGAGTGGCGTGGAGGTTACAGCCAAGAACTTGGGTACAAATCTGCTCACTAAAGGTATTACAAATGTGGACGGAATCTACATTATTCCGAATCTTTTCCCCGGTGCATATTCTGTCGAATTCAAGAAGGACGGCTTCAAGTCCGTCGATTACCCAAGCATAACGCTGGAATCAACCCAGGTAGCCCAGTTGAACGCGAGCTTACAGGTCGGCTCCGTGACTGACAATATTACGGTCACGGCTGACGCTCCGGTGCTTGACCACGAGAATGCCGCGATTGGCACGAACATGAAGGGGGACGTGGTAACGGATCTACCGCTCAGCATCTACGGAGGCGGGCGATTCGCTGAGAACTTCGCGGTTGCCATCACTCCTGGTTATTCGCCAATTAGCAGTCCCTATGGTGCCGTGATCAACGGAGGGCAGTGGTTCACGAAGGACTATACAGTTGATGGGACGTCCGCAACCGCTTCGATCCAGGGTGATTCCCTCGAAACCGGTCCAGGAATGGAATCCGTTCAGGAACTACAAGCACAGACCAGCGGACTAGATGCGCAGAGTGGCATTACGAGCGGGGGAGTCATCTCGTTCAATCTGAAGTCGGGAACAAATAAGTTCCACGGGTCGGCCTTCGCCTATGGACACAATGAATTGCTGGATGCGAATACCTGGACGAACAATCTAAACGGCTTGCGGAAAACCAAGGCGCGAGCCTGGGACTATGGAGGCAGTCTAGGCGGGCCGATTATCAAGCAAAAGACATTCTTTTTCGGCACGTTTGAGCGTTACGTGCAGCACGACTTTACCTTGAACGGCGGCGGTGGTGCCACAGTACCAACCGCTGCGATGCTGGGTGGTGATTTTAACGCCTTGCTGGGCGCAGTCCTTTGCAAGCAGACGGACGGCAGCTACACGCCGCGTTGCGATACGACGCAAGGCGATACCCCGGTAAACATTAAGAACAACGCTGGACAAACTCTTCCCTTGCAACAGGGCATGATTTTTGACCCACAGACAGGGAATCAGTTCACCAGCAATGCCATTCCATCGAACCGTTTTAGCAGTGTGGCGCAGAAGGTCATCCCGCTGTTTCAGAAGTACTACAGGCCAAACGGCGGCATCAAGAATAACAACTTCCTTCCAAGTCAGAACGTTCCGGTACAGACCCCCAATGAGGCAGTCGTGAAACTGGATCATAATCTGACGACCAACGACCGGCTCTCAGGTTCTTGGATTTACAATCATCGGCCAACATTAAAAAATGACAGCGGAGGCATCTGGTCCGCAGGCAGCCTTGACGGCGGACCTCTCTCGGAGGTGCGTAACCAACTGGTTCGTTCACACCAATGGCGCGTCAGCGAGTCGCACATTTTCTCAGCGAATGTTGTGAACGTTTTCAACGCGACCTATAACTGGTACTGGAACGGATCCGTGCCGGCGAGCATAGGAACGAACTGGAATTCCCAACTAGGTTTCGGGAACACTGGCGCTGACAATTTCCCATCCATCGGCTTCGGGAATGCAGTGAACGGTATTTCCACGACGAACATTGGAAACACTTGGCAGGGATACTACACGGCCGGGACGTTGATTCTAGGTGACTCGGTTACGTTGACACACGGCCGCCACAGTTTCACCTACGGTGGAGACTTTCGCGCTTACGAAATAAATGGTCACGATGGGTCGGGCGCGCTGAGCTTTAATTTCAATAATAACCCGACCGGTGTTCCCGCTGCGGGCTACAACGACCAAGTCGGCTTTGGTTTTGCAAGCTTCCTGATCGGAAACGTCCAGAATGCATCCGAGACTACCCCGTCGGACCTCTACGGACGACGCAAGGCAATGTCACTGTTTGCACAGGACAGCTGGAAGCTAACACCAAAACTAACCGTCAACATGGGCCTCCGCTGGATGTACACGGGTCGGTTCCACGAAAAGTATGGTCACTGGGCAAACTATGACCTAACCGCTATTGATCCGACGACGGGACTCCCCGGGACACTGGTGTTCGCAAAGGATGGGAGCGACAGCTTTGAGAAAAAGGAATACTGGACGGACTTCGGTCCGCAGCTTGGGATTGCCTATTCGCCCTGGCTGAAGTGGGTTTTCCGCGGGGGATTCAGCATGCTATATGTGCCGCTTGGTACTCCCTATTACCACGGCGTGCCCTTCGGGTTCGCGCCCGGCTTCAAAGGAAACAACAGCGTAAATGCACCTTTTAACTGGGACAGCGGATATCCCGGAGTATTCCAACCTGGTTCTAAAAACGTAGATGTGACCCAGCTTTTCTCACCAGGAGTTGTGAGTATTAGTCCCCACGCTCTCATGGGCGCATTCACAAACAATTTTAACGCGGGAGTCCAATATCAACTAACCCCAACCATGCGAGTCGAAGCCGCCTATGTAGGTAGCCGCGGGCATCATCTGCCCGACCAGTCTCTTGCGTTCAACGAGGCTTCAGCAAAGCAGTTTTTTGGGTTCATCAACCAGGGACTCCCGTACGATCCCTACAATTTCACGGGGCTCTCCTACGTTTGCAATCCGGCCGATGCCGCGAAGTTTGGGATCAAATATCCGTATCCGGGGTTCTGCGGCAGCCTTTATGCGGCAATCGCGCCGTTCCCGCAGCTCGCCAACGCGATGGACCTTAATTATTATCCGCAACTCTTCTATGTAGGTCTTCCACTAGCGAAAACCTACTACGATTCGATGATCATAGACGTGGTAAAGCGAGCCGGCTCCGGACTGACCATGGACTTGAGCTACACGCTCTCCCGCACGGAAGGGGATACTTACACGGCCTTCCAGGAGAACTTCTCTGATTACACGCCCGTTCAGGATCTGTCGAATCTAAATGAGGCGGCCCACACTCTGACGAACTATGACCAGAAGCACGTCGTTAAGGGATTTGTCAGCTATGAGCTGCCGTTCGGCAGAGGGCGCCGCTGGCTATCCGGCCATGGGCGTGTTGCTAACGCCTTGGTGGGTGGGTGGGCAGTGACGGGGATCGTTCTTTATGCTTCAGGCCAACCGTTCAATGCTGGCGTCTCGAATCCGTATTACGCGGGTTGGGACCAGATCTATCCGAACTACAACTTGAGTGGCTTTAACGGTCCTATCTTTCAAGCAAGTCAATACATTCAGCAGCCGACGAACAGTCCGAATCCTCAAGCAACTTACTATTACCTCCCGCCCACTGTGGCCACCGCCCCGGCGAACGGGCAGCTTGGCACCGGTCCGCTCCGAATCTCCGCTTTACGTTGCCCGGGCATTTCAAATGAGAATGCCAGCGTCCTGAAGTACTTTTCGATGGGCTCCGACGGCCAATACAAACTTTCGATTCGGGCCGAGTTCTACAATCTATTCAACCGACATACATTCGGAATTGAAGGATGTGCCGGTTCAATTGCGCGAATCGTGGCAAGCAATCCTGGTCTTGGGCAGATTAATGGAGTCAACAGCAGCCCCAGGACCGGCCAATTCGCGGTTCGCTTTACATTCTAGCGACATGTGGCGGCGGAATAGGGGCAGCTTTCAATTAGCAATCAATGCCACTGTGGTAAAATGGGACCCACTCTCTCGCTGAAAATTTCGAGTCGCAAGGCATTGCGTCGAATGGCTCTGTTTCTTCTTTTTAGTTCCGGAGCTGCATCCGTCTCCAAAACAGATTTGCGAGGAACCTGGGATGTGTCGAATCGCCCCGTGATTTACTACGTCGATGCGCGGAATGGAGATGATGGGAACGCGGGTACGACACCAGCAGCGGCGTGGAAAAGTCTGAAAAAAATTAACGACACCAACTTCTTACCCGGTGACCACATCTTGTTGAAGTCGAGCTCGATATGGGAAGGACAATTGTGGCCCAAAGGTTCTGGCACAAAAGGCCAGCCGATAAAAGTAGGCATGTATGGAGGTGATGTGAAGCCCGTAATTAACGGCGGCGGCAAGGTCGAAGACACGGTGCTACTGAAGAATCAGGAGTACTGGGAGATTTCGAATTTAGAGATTACCAATACCGCCACTACGCGCGCGGTACGGCGCGGAGTTCATGTGGCGCTGGAAGATTATGGCGAGGCCCATCATATATATCTTCGGTCGCTAACGATTCATGACGTCAATGGCGCGGACAGCGTAAAGCCCAATGGCGGGATCAGTTACACGTCGGCATGGAAAGACAAACCAAGCCGTTTTGTTGATCTGCGCGTCGAGGATAACGAGATCTATCACTTGGATCGCAGCGGAATTTTTGGATGGTCCGATGGATGGGTGCGATCAAAGTGGTATCCCAGTCTTGGCGTTGTGGTGCGGGGAAACCTTCTGCATGACATCGGTGGCGACGGCATCGTGGTTGTAGCCACGGACGGCGCGTTGATCGAACACAACATGGTGGGCCATGCCAATCAAAGGTCGGAAGGTTACAATGTCGCGATTTGGTCGTGGAGCGCCGACAATACGGTGGTGCAGTTCAACGAAGCGTACGGCACGAAAGGGCAGCGGGACGGCGAAGGATTCGATTCGGATTGGAATAGTCGGAATACCATCATTCAGTACAACTACAGCCACGACAATGACGGCGGTTTTCTCCTGATCTGCAATGAAGGTGGCCATAACTCCAACGAGAACGTTGGGAACACCGGCACTATTGTGCGCTACAACATCAGCCAAAATGATCGCGCGCGCGGTATCAACATTGCCGGCCCCGTGAAAAATAGCCTGATTTACAACAACACTATTTACGTCGGGCCGGACCACCTTGTGGACCTTCTACTTTTTTCGGATTGGCATGGTTGGTCTGAAGGCGCTTATTTTTACAACAATATTTTTTATGTAGCTGGAACGGCGCGGTTTTCTTACGGGATTTCGCGCGCTTCGGACGGCGCTTACGTCTCGGCATCTGGTTTTGGGAAGAGCAAAGACAATTTGTTCGATTCCAACGTTTATTATCGCGTTGAAATTCCCGCCAACGATCCTCATGCGCTGACCGTTGATCCAAATCTCGTCGCGCCGGGTCAAGGGACTATTGGGAGACTTTCGCTGCCCGGATATCGTCTACAGCCCATGTCTTCTGCGACAAGAAGCGGAAAATTTATCGAAAATAATGGCGGACACGACTTTTGGGGAAATGCGGCGCCGTCTTGCGGTGGAACCGACCGGGGTGCTTCCCAGCTGGACGATTGCAAACCAGGAGCGAGCCCAGGGCGTAATTAGATTGTTGGCCAGAGCGTATGAATATCCGCGAGATCGCTAAACTCGCAAAAGTGTCGACCGCCACGGTGTCGCGTACCATCAACCGTTTGCCCACGGTCCAGCCGCAACTTGCAAAGCGCGTGTGGAGAGTTGTGGAGGAACTTGGATACTTTCCGAGCACACAAGCGCGAGCGCTCGTATCCGGCCACAGTCGCATCTTCGGCTTGGTCGTTTCTGAAATCACAAACCCATTTTTCCCTGAAATTGTTCGCGTATTCGAAGATACAGCCGTACAGCACAACTACGAGATCTTGCTGACGTCCACGGAGAACCACACAAACCGCATGAAGATGGCCGTTCGGCGCATGCTCGAGCACAGGGTCGAAGGTGTAGCGGTAATGACGTTTGGCATGGAGGAATCGCTTCTTGATGATCTTAAACTTCGCAACGTACCCCTGGTGTTCGTTGACGTCGGACCAGCGCGTCCGCGCGTCAGCAATATTCGAATCGATTATCTCCATGGCATTCGTCAAGCGGTACAGCACCTCGCCGCATTGCGCCACGAGAGGATCGGATTCATCACTGGTCCGTTGACCTTGAAATCTGCGCTCGCCCGAAAGGACGCATTTGTCCATTCGATGAGCGAGATCGGAATGGCTGCCGACCCTGATTTGATCGTCGAGGGCAACCACACCCTTGGGGGCGGGGAGGAAGCCTTCGCACAACTGCTCAATCGGCGCTCACCTCCGACCGCAGTTCTGTGTTCGAACGACATGACTGCGATTGGTGTGATGCGGAAGTGCTATGCAGAAAAAATCGTCGTTCCGCGAGATCTTTCGGTGATTGGCTTCGACAATATTCATCTGTCGCAATACATTCTTCCGCCGCTGACCACTATCGAGATGTCACAGGGCGAGCTTGGCCGCCTCGCGTTCCAAGCGCTGTTGCAAGACGTGCAGCGTGAGATCCCGAATCCGAAAGGAACGGAATACATTCTTAGGACTAGTTTCGTGTTACGAGATTCGACGGCGATGAATCCGGGAAAGGCTCGCTCATGATTTTCGGTCAACAACCTCGATCAGGTTTTTCGTGGTCCGTGCGCGCAGGAATTCTCCACGTTGTGTTCCTATGTGCAGCTCTGCCGGGGAAAACTCAGGCCCGCGAACCTTTCCGCGCCGACCGTATGGATACGGTGCTGTATGGCGTTGCGTATTACCCGGAATACATGCCTTATGAGCGGCTGGAGCAGGACGTACAACTGATGCAAAAGGCAGGCATCAGCGTCGTGCGCATCGGAGAATCAAGTTGGGGGCTGTGGGAACCACAAGATGGAAAGTTCGAATTTGCATGGATGGATCGAGTGGTCGAGAAGCTGCACACTGCTGGAATCCGCGTCATATTGGGGACGCCAACTTATTCGATTCCGGCATGGTTATTTAAGGAGCATCCGGAGATCATCGTCACGCGGCTGGGGGGCCAGTATCTTTATTACGGGTTGCGCCAGAACACTGACCTAGGAAATGCCACGTACCGCTTTTATTGCGAGCGCGTCATCCGCAAGATTCTCGAACACTACAAGAGTAATCCGGCGATTATCGGCTATCAAATCGACAATGAGACCTCTTCGGCAGGCGCGGCGAATCGCGATGTACAGCTCGGATTCCAGGAATATCTAAAGACAAAATTCAAAACGACCAATGAATTAAACAAAGTATGGGGTCTGAACTACTGGGGGCAGCGGCTGAACGATTGGAGCGAGCTTCCGCCGCGCGACGGAATCCTAAGCCCGGGATGGAAACTTGAGTGGGAGCGGTATTCGCAATGGCTAACGACTGATTTTCTGGCTTGGCAGGCCAGCATCGTGAACGAATACAAGACCCCGGAACAATTTGTCATGCACGATTTTGCAGGGCCGCCACGGCCGGAAGTGAATGAGCCCGAGGTGGTTCGAACGCTGGACATTGCCGCTGCGAATCCTTACCACGGAACTCAAGATGAGTTTGATGGCGAAGCGTCTTCGTATGTAGGCGATTACGTCCGTTCGCTTAAGAAAACAAATTACCTGATCACCGAAACCAACGCAGAAGCGATTGGGTGGGATTCGAAAGAACAATTTCCCCCTTACGATGGCCAGTTGCGTTTGGATGTGTATACACACGTATCGTCGGGCGCCAACATGGTGGAGTACTGGCATTGGCATTCGCTCCATTACGGGCAGGAAACATATTGGAAGGGCGTGCTGGGACATGACTTGCAGCCGGGGCGAGCGTACGCGGAGGTTAGCCGGACAGCCCATGAACTACAACGAATCGGATCGGAGATCGCAGACTTTCAGCGCAAGAATCATGTCGCAATTCTGTACAGTAACGATTCGAGTTATGGGCTGGAGTTCATGAAGTTCAGCGACCGCGTAAACTACCGCACGATCCTGCGGCAGATGTACGGCGTACTTTACAGAGCAAATGTCGGCGTCGATTTCATTTTCCCGGAGAGCCTGAATCTCGCGGAGTATAAGGTGATCGTGGTGCCGCCCCTGTATATCGCGAGCGACGCCTTGCTTAATCGCTTGACCGAGTACGTTCGCGGCGGCGGAAATGTCGTGATGGCCTTCAAAAGCGGATTTTGTAATGAATACTCAACTGTGCGTTGGGATACGGCGCCGGGCCCGTTGCGTGAAGCGGCTGGCTTTCATTACCAGGAGTTTTCCAGCTTGCGGCGGCCTCTGGCATTGAAGAACGATCCACTTCACGTTGGAAGCGAAAACAAAGTGTCCGAATGGGCTGAGATGCTGATTCCCGATACAGCGAAGGGATTGGCGAATTACGACCACCCATTTTTGGGGAATTATCCCGCGATCACACGAAACGTATATGGAAAAGGAACACTCACTTACGAAGGGACAGTTTTGACAGACAAGTTGCAGGAACAAGTCCTGTTGGGTGTTCTACAAGCAGCGGGCCTGACTGGATCGGACCAGAGCGTGCCTGCATCGGTACGTGTCAAACACGGTCAAAACCGTAAGGGGAAGACGCTTCATTATTTCCTAAACTACTCAAGCGACGCGCAGGATTTCAGTTACGCGTATGGCGCGGGTGCGGACCTGCTCACACAGAGTGCACTCGCACGCGGCCAACGGATCACTCTGAAGCCGTGGGATGCAGCGATTGTGGAGGAAAAATAAGCCTCGTCATGATTGTTCTTTCTGGTATGCGTTTGTCCGTTCGAACGGCTCTCTTCGCGGTGCCGCTTTTGCTCATGGGCCATTGCGTGGCTGGCCAGAATTCACATTCGTCCGCAAGCGATGTCGAGAAACGAACGGAAGAGCTTCTTGGCAAGATGACGCTAGATGAGAAAATTACGATCATTGGCGGCATCGATGATTTCTACACTCGCGCCATCAAGAGACTAGGTATACCTTCCCTTCGAATGTCGGACGGGCCTCTTGGGGTTCATGATTATGGTCCAACGACAGCGTATCCCGCTGGGATTGCCCTGGCTGCGTCGTGGGATACAGAGTTAGCGCGGCGCGTTGGCTCGATGATGGGTAAAGACGCGCGCGCACGGGGCGTTCATTTCATCCTGGCACCGGGCATGAATATTTATCGTGCACCAATGAACGGGCGAAATTTTGAATATTTTGGGGAAGACCCGTATTTAGCTTCGCGGATGGCAGTCTCGCTGATTCAGGGAATTCAAGCGCAGGGCGTGATCGCTACCGCCAAACATTTTGCCGCTAACAACCAGGAATATGGGCGTATGGATCACAGCTCCGACATGGACGAGAGGACTCTGCGCGAAATTTATCTGCCCGCATTCGAAGCTTCCGTCAAGGAGGCGAAGGTCGGCGCGATCATGGACGCCTACAACTTGGTGAACGGCGTGTATATGACGCAGAACGCATATCTAAACAACACCATTGCGAGGAAACAATGGGGATTTGATGGCATCATGATGTCCGACTGGGGCGCTACGCACGATGGAATTGCGGCAGCGAACGGCGGACTCGACCTCGAAATGCCGTCAGCGGCTTTCATGAACAAAAAAACTCTTGCGCCGGCGATTCAACGCGGTGAAGTTAGCCTAGTCACGATCGATGACAAGGTACGGCACATCCTGCGCAAAGCCATCGAGTTCGGATTCTTGGATCACGAACAAACAGACGCGAGTATACCTGTCCTTAGTCAGGAAGGCCGAGACGTAGCTCTCGAGGAAGGACGCAGCGGAATGGTGTTGTTGAAGAATGAAAGGCGCCTTCTTCCGCTCGACCGAACGAAGATCAAAAGCATCGCCATTTTTGGCCCAGATGCATATCCCGCTGTCATTGGCGGAGGCGGCAGCTCCCTCACAAAACCGTTTAGCTCCCTAAGCTACCTGGAAGGAATCAGCAATTACCTCGGAAAAAATGCGAGCGTGCTTTATTCTCTGGAGGCCGCGCCGCTGGACGTCATTGTGAATCATACGGATTTTGTAGCAGCCTTGGGTGGGCCGCGCGGGCTCAAAGGAGAATATTTTAACAATGACGACCTCCATGGTGAGCCGGCTCTGGTGCGTACCGATGAGCGAGTGGATTTCCACTGGGGAGAGGGCAGCTACGCAGATAATGGCCGAGTGGATCATTTTTCGGCGCGTTGGACCGGGTACTTCGTTCCAAGGACAGACGATGACTATAAGTTTTATGTCTCCGCGGACGATGGCGCCCGACTCTACATCAACGACGAGCGCGTCATTGACGACTGGCAGCGGCACGCAGAGACTCTGGACACCTATTCCATGCACATGGAGCCGGGCAAAACTTACAAGATCCGCCTTGAATATTTCGAGAACGTAGGGACGGCCACAGTACGATTGGGTGTTGCTGCCGCCACGCAGACGTTAAGCGCAGAAACCAAAGCGCTGGCCGCCAAAGCCGATGCGGTGGTTGTTTGCGTGGGATTCGATCCGTCGACAGAAAGTGAAGGCGGAGATCGGACCTTTCGGTTGCCTGGCGGACAAGACGCTTTTATTCGACAGATTGCGGCCGCAAATAAAAATGTAATTGTGATCTTGACTGCGGGCGGCAACGTGGACATGACGCGCTGGATCGATCAAATACCTGCGTTGCTGCACGCTTGGTATCCGGGACAAGAGGGCGGCACGGCATTAGCCCAGATTCTTTTTGGCGAAGTCAGCCCTTCCGGTAAGTTGCCGGCATCATTCGAACGCCGATGGGAGGACAACGCTGCGTTCGGAAGCTATTATCCAAAAGAGGGAAGCAAGCAAATTGAGTATAAAGAGGGACTGTTTGTAGGGTACAGGCATTTCGATCGTGAAACACAGGTTAAACCGCTCTTTCCGTTCGGTTACGGGCTCTCGTACACGACATTTCAATACAGCGATTTAAAAATCACTCCACTTTCCTCCAACCTCGACGCAGTCACCGTTTCCTTCAACGTGAAGAACGTCGGTTCGCGCGCGGGCGCGGAGGTCGCCGAGGTGTATGTTGGCGACTCGCACGCCAGTGTGCCACGTCCTGTGAAGGAACTGAAAGCTTTCGCGAAAGTGAATTTGCGCCCCGGTGAAACGAAGCGCGTGACCACTAGCCTTGACCGGCGAGCGTTTTCCTTCTTTGACATCGAAAAAGGCGACTGGAAGGCGGAGCCGGGCAAGTTTTCCATCCTGGTAGGGAGTTCGTCGGCAAAAATCGAGCTGCAAGGAGAATTTGTCCTCAAGCAATGAGAGGAGACTTCCAATTGCGGCTATCAGCACCACCCTTGCTTTAGTGAGCTTCCGGAGGCTCATTCACCTTTCGCCGATCGATCTGGCCATTTATCATTTTCTATGCGTGAGCAGAAGCAAAAGAAACGCCGTTATCGCTGCGGATGTTGGACGGCAGGCCACGCTCCTCAGCGCCTCCACACCCACTGAATTCAGCACCCTTGCGACCATTTCACAAACTGCTGCGTCATCATCGACTACCAAACCACGTCGTTGCACGTCACCCTCCTCGGTACGCCGGAGCTCCGCTGGATCACGCAAACGCCATTAGACGGGATGCGTGGTAGCAGTCAAACTGCACTCCCACACCGAGCTTCCCCCGCGGGGAATCAATTGGCTCGACACGTACTACGTGGCCTGAACAGAGCCATTCGGTCGTCGGCTGACCGGTGATCATCCTTGGCATTTTCAGAAGGATTTCCAAGACCGTACCAACTGATACCACTGAGTCTGTTGCGAAGAGGATTCCATCCTCGGACAAATTCACTGATTCGCCTCGCTCCTCGGGGAGCGCAGATTTCCAGAGGCGAATACGAATCGGAGTCTTAATATTGTGACGGACATTCAGACGGCGGTCTGATACGGGTACTTTCATGTGGTGCTCCTGGCGCTTAAGACGAGGTTGCGCAGTGGGGGAGAAGATGCGAAGGGGAATCAAACTGTGGACCAGTGTTTCTCGTGACCACGCCGTCTTCCTTTGTGTTGCGGTTGTGGAGCAATACTCCGAGACAGTTATCCCCGCCGCTTCGGCAATTGCTCCACAAGGCGCAAGAGCAACTTCCGGTCACATTCATTCATTCGGGCGAGACTACGGCGTAACTTGTCGAGAAAACGGGCATCCTTTCCAGTCTCACCCCATAAATGTTTGTCGCGAGGTGTTGTACCGCTCGAAGGCGGTTTGTTTCCATCATAGAGAAACTGGTACAGAGGCATCTCCAGCGCGCGTGCCATTTTCGTTAGCGTCTCGACCGCAGGAATGGTGTGGCCGTTCTCAATGCGCGAGATGTAGCAGCGGAGCAAACCGGTACGCTGTTCGATATCTCCTTGTGAGAGTTTCTTTTCTTCTCTCAGCCAGCGTAAACGAAACCCAATGTCCATGGCTCTCCTTATTGCGGTGAAAAGCAATGTGGGTTATTGGAAGGCATACCGTGCGGCCTCTCACGCAATCTATTATGTATGTACCGCTTACTTGCCAAGTTTACAATTTCCGCAAACTACGTACAGGAATTCCACTAGCTAGGGGAACCCTACGCGCAGAAAGTGGCCCGCAATGGTTTTTGGGCAAGGTATAAACGACCCGTTATCTTAGGGGCTCCTGTTTTGCAATTCTCTGCTTTGGCAGCGGCAACTTCATATTACTTCTTTAGCGCACGATTACACCCTAGATAGGCCCTCTGAAAGTCGCTTCGATGTAATATCACGGTAATTGATCGCTTTCGAAATATAGCTTGAAAGGAAATCCCGTGCGAAACCCAACCCTTCCGCTCGGCCTCTCGTCGCTTCTTTTGCTCTCTCCAGTTCAATCGTCATCTGAGCCGGTCCGACAGCAGCCACCTTCGGCTCAAGCAAAGACGTCTGCAGCCGCGACGGACACCGCGACGACCCTGCTTCCTGGCCAGTTCATCCTCCGGGACGGAACTCCCGTGAAGCTAAGGCTCAGCCGCAATGTGTCGTCGGCTGACGCGCATCAAGGCGAATCAGTTGATTTTGAAGTCTTGGAAGATGTCGCTGCGAATGGAATTGTAGTGATCCCGAAAGGGTCCGTTGCAATCGGCACGGTGACGGAGGCTCAACCAAAACGAAGAATGGGTCGAGCTGGCAAGCTGGAGATCGTCCTCGATTACGTCCGCTTGGCCGACACGGAGAAAGCTGCAATACGCGCGGTCAAAGAGGCGAAGGGCGGAAGCCACACGGTCGGGATGACAGCGGGGATTGTTGCGACCGGACTTCTTTTCTTCCCAGCCGCTCCGTTCTTCCTGTTCATGCATGGGAAAGACATCACAGTTCCCAAGGGTGCAGAGGTCACGGGCTACGTGAATGGTGACGTTAGGTTGGAGTCGGCGAAGTTCGCAGCGAAGGTGCCGGAGGGTGCGACGGGAGCCATCCAACCCGCTCAAGTGTCTGCGCCTGTGGCCACGGTGACGGGATCGGTGGAAATCCATTCCACGCCCGATGGCGCGGAAGTCTACGTCGATGGTGCTTTCATCGGTAACGCCCCCGCAACGCTGAAACTCACACCGGGACAGCATTCGATTCGCGTCAATCAACCAGGCTACAAGGATTGGTCGCGAGATCTGACTATCCAGACCGGTTCGGAAGCCCATCTGACGGCGACGTTGGAGAAGCAGGAGTAGTTTCTCGCTACATTGCGTTGTGTCTGCCCGATGCGACGCTCCCACTCCGTCTCTGGTTCTTCAAGCGAGGCAAGCGCCAAAGACATCTGTTATTTGAAAGCCGTTTCTGTCGAAACCAGCCAATAGAAGAACTGGAGCGCATTTTCCGGCTGGAGAGCGAACGCATCATTAGCCAGGACTGGGTGGTGCGGTACGACAATCGCTTTTTCCAACTCCAGCCGCAGAGTCACAACTACGCGCCAGCTCAGAGCAAAGTGTTGGTGTGCGAGGGGCGGCACGGCAGCATCACCATCGAGTACCGCGGAGAGGCTTTACGCTGGCAGGAAATTCCTGCACCTGCGAGACCACACATTCTCAGTGCGCCCCGGGAGCGCGTTCTGGCCGAGAGCATAAAAAGGAAATGGACACCGCCAGTGAATCACCCGTGGCGGGAAGCAGCTCGCCGAGGGCTGGAGAAGCGCGAAAGGCGAACCTCCCGCGGGACGGCGCGTGCGCCGCGACCGTCGATGGCCTTGCCCTCCGCTTCGCCCTAAGCGCTCCGCCCTTCGGGCTCCGCAGGGCTTCGCTTCAAGGCAAGGCCATCTACAAGCAATACAAACCCAAAACTCAAAAAGGGGACATTTCTAATGAGGTAAGTATCGGGACATTTCTAAAGAGCTTTGACAGAAGATAGCTGCACTATTGACTTCCCGCCAGCCCTGAATTAGGGTGCACTCCATTCCGTGAGGCTCCCCGGACGAAGAGCGAAAAGGAGGTATATATGCTTCGATTACTATTCCTGATGTCTTTAGCGTCACTGGCAACATCGGCTGCATATGCGCAAGACCCCGCAAAGGTAGATCCAAAACACTGTAAGGTGGAATTTGAAAATGATCAGGTGCGGGTGCTACGTTGGACGACAGGCCCGCACGAGAAAACTCCGATGCACGGACATCCTGCGTACGTTACCATCAACCTCACTGATAACGACACCAGGTTCACTTTGCCAGACGGATCGACAAAGGACGTCCATGCGAAAGCCGGAGAAACCTCCTGGAACGCTGGCGGAAAGCACTCGTCTGAGAGTTTAAATGACAAGCCAACTGAATTGATTCAAGTGGAACTCAAAGCAAAGCCCCACGCTTCCCCAACAAAGAAACAGGGAGGACAGTGACAGCCGGCGCTAGCCGTTCGTTCTTTTGAGGGATTCGCCAAGTGCATCCGCGTCTGCGGCAGGGCTTCGACAAGGCCACGACTAGCCGCATAGACTTTGCCAACTGAAGTCTCTACGTGATCGCCAGTAGAGGCTTCTGGAACTGGCGCTTTCTTGCTTTTTCTATCTTGACGGCTATTTCCTCATCGCCGCTTCCACTTCGTCCGGCGAACGCGGCAGACCTGTGGTCAACATGACCAGCTTGCCGTCCTGATCGATGTAAAACATGTCCTCGATCCGCACGCCGAGCTTTTCTTCGGGAATGTAAATGCCCGGCTCCACAGTAAAAACCATGCCTTTGTTGAGCGGCGCAGGATCGTTGAGGTCGTGGACGTTCAGCCCCACGTGATGGCCTAATCCGTGAATAAAATATTTGCCCAGAGGCTCGCCGTGCAGGTCTTTGCCGTGGGTGTTGATGTAGTCGTAGGCAACCTTGAAAAGCGAATCGGCGCCCGTGCCGCGTTCCAGCTTGGACTTACCTAATTGGAAGGCGTGGATGGCGGCTTCCTGCGCGCCCAAAACGATATTGTAGATCTCGCGCTGGCGTGCGGTGAACTTGCCATCGACCGGCGCGGTGCGCGTGATGTCCGAAGCGTACATAGCATATTCTCCGGCTACGTCCATCACCACCACATCGCCGTCCTTCATAATCTTGTCGTCGTCGGAGTAATGCAGCACGGTGGAAAAGAAGCCGGAACCGACAATGGGCGCGTACGCCGGACGCTCGCAGCCGCGCTTGCCGAATTCATACTGCATCAAAGAGGAAATTTCCCGTTCGGAAACGCCGGGATGAATTGCTTTGAGCGCGGCGTGATGCCCGGCGGCCGAGGCGTCGGTGGCTCGCTGGATGAGCTGCACTTCGCCGGCGTCTTTGATCATGCGCAGCTTCCCCATCATTTGCCGGACGTCGCGGAACGATACGTAGTTGGGAAACGAATTCGAGCGGCGCAGCCATTCCATGGGACCGGTGGACGCCGCCGTCTGGCCGTTATTGCCCAATTCGGAATAAATCACCGCGCGAGGCTGCGGCAAAATTTTCAGTAGTTCGTCATGCATTTTGTCCAAGCTGGCGACTCTGTCGAAACCGGTGACCTTGGGCGCGTCAGGGCTTTCCGGGCCCAGCTTCGGGCCGGTCCACTTTTCCTGCGTCGCGTTGTGCTCGGGAAGAAAAAGAATCTCGCCATACGGATTGGAGTTGATCAAGATGGCCGCGCCGGGCTCGGTCCAACCCGTCAGGTAGTAGAAGTTATCCTCTTGGCGAAAGCCGAAGAGGTCGTTCTGGCCTTCGGTCTCCGTAGGCGCGAACAGCACCAGGGTGCCGCTGTCTGCGTTCATGGCTTTGGCCAACGCCAGGCGCCGCGCACGATAGTCCGCGTTGGGCTGGCGCTCTGCAGCGGAAGCAGTCACACCGAGAACAGCGAGAACAAACAGGAGTCTGCGGATCATATTTGATTTCTCCAAGAACGACTCATTAGCGCAGCGGATTCTAACACGCAGGCAACGGATCGGCGGCGACCTACGCGCTGGCCGCCGGCACCCTGCGGCGCCGAATCCGCTCGGAGATTTAGTTCGGTGACCAATCAGAGGCGCCGGAAGGATTTCTGTAGGGTCGATTTCACTGTCCTCCCACTACGAGTTTCCTCGCCTAGAATCGGTGAGGCCTAATCGCTTCCTCTTGGGTGGGACAATACTGATTCGATCGTCTCAACGGCTTGCGGTGATCGTCACTATGCCGATAATCGAGTTCGGCGTTGGATATGAACTGCCCACCGCCTAGCTTCGTTGACTTACCTCAGGTCGAAAACTAACATGGCCGTACTATGGCGGATTCCCAGTCGCTGATCGGCCAAACCGTCTCCCACTACCGCATCGTGGAGAAGATCGGTGGCGGGGGTATGGGCGTCGTGTACAAAGCCGAGGATATTAAGTTGGGGCGCCATGTGGCCTTGAAGTTTTTGCCCGACGAATTTTCCGGAAACCTGCAGGTACTGCACCGATTCCAACGTGAGGCCAGAACAACCTCTGCGCTGAACCACCCTCACATTCTTACCGTGTACGAGGTCGGGGAGGACAAAGGAACATTGTTCATTGCCACAGAACTGGTGGAGGGCCGGACTCTTCGAGATTTGCTTCGCGGCACGTTATCCTGCGACCAGGCGTTGGCCTTCGCCAAACAGATCTTGGAAGCGCTAAGCAGCGCACATCGTGCCGGCGTCGTTCATCGCGACTTGAAACCCGAAAACATCATGGTGCGGCCAGACGGTTATATCAAGCTGCTCGACTTTGGCTTGGCAAAGCTGCTTCCTTCTCCTCCGGCTGGTCTCGGCGAAAATACCGATGTGGACTTGACCACGCCCGGTCAGATGATGGGAACGGTTCGGTATATGTCGCCATTGTCAGACGAATTCCTGGCGGCCTTTTCCGGCATCGCGAGCGCTAGCTTGGCAACGCCTGCGGCAGGGGAGGAAGATTCCAGCTCTTCGCTTGCCGTCTTGCCGTTTATCTTCCTTAGTGATGTGGAGGGGAAAGAATCGCTTTCTTTGGGATTTGCCGATGCTTTGATCACCACGCTCGGAAATCTGGAAGATCTGATAGTTCCGCCGACTGCGGCGATCCTACAGTATCCCAGTGGTAGCGACCCGGTCGCGGTTAGCCGTGCGATGCGAGTCCGCCACGTGTTGCAGGGAAGTATTCAGCGGCTGGGGTCGCATTGGCGGGTTTCCGTTCAACTATTTGACTCGCATGTGCGGAAAATTATTTTCGCTGAAAAATACGATTTCACACTGCAAGGTATTTTCGAAATCCAGGATGAAATCAGCAAACGTATAGCCGAAGCCCTGGCAAGAAAATTCCGGCGTAGTGCGCTGAAGGCGCGCGATCGCTACACCACCGATCCTGGCGCTTACGGCGAATTTCTCGAAGGGCTTCGCGAAAGCTATTCCGAAGACCTTGAATCTCTGAACAAAGCGATTGCCGCGCTGGACCGGGCCATAGCCGCAGATCCCAAATTTGCCCTCGCACACGCGACACTCTCTTATGTCTGTACCGGAAAATATTTCGGCTTCGACCCCCGCCGCACGTGGATCGACAGAGCGGAATTCCATTGCCAGCAAGGGTTGGAGCTGGATCCGGATCTGCCTGAGGCCCATTTAGCGAAAGCTTATATTTTGTGGAGCCAGGCCACCAATTTCCGGCATGTCGAAGCCATCGCGGAAATACAGAAGGGATTGGCGCTCCAGCCCAACTTGGATCACGCGCACAACCGGCTGGGCACGATCTGCGCGCACATCGGACGGCTCAAGGAGGCACGCCGCGCGTACGAAAAGGCGCGATTGGTGAACCCGCAGAACCTCTCGAATCACAACATCGCACAGTCTTACCTTTGGGACGGTGACCTGGAGCGTGCCGAATGGGAACTTGATGCTTGGGCGCTGGAAAGCCCAAGGAACAAATATCTCCTGTGGTTTCGTCCGCAGCCAGCGTTGTTTCGTGGCGACTTGGATTCTGCGAAAAAATATGTCGCTTTAGCGCTCAAGCTGCTTCCCGACGAGCCGCTGATGATTAGCCTGAATGGCGTGCTGCATGCTCTTCATCAGGATTTTGGAGCGGCTCTGGATTGTGTTCGCCGGGCGTGCGAGTCTCCTCGTTCGTTCGGGCACACGCACCACACGCACTATCAAATCGCATGTACGTACGCCATTCTAGGGCAGCCTGGCAAAGCCTTCGAATGGCTGGAACGATCGATTGACGGAGGTTTTGCGTGTTGGCCACTCTTTCAGCGTGATCCCTGCTTGAAGACTCTGCACGATTCACCAGAGTTCCGCGGAACCATCACCCGGCTAGAACGCGAATTCGGACAAGTCAAGATCGAATACATCTGAATCATGGCCTGGAAGTGAAAGGAAAGGGAGCCAGCTTGATCCCCTGTTCGAGCGGCGTGACAAAGACCAAGTTGCTTGTCTGGCGGTATACCCTTCAAGGTTATCAGTGGCGAAGCCAGCGAGATTTCGAAGCTATGAGAAATAACCCAGAGGCCCAGGCCCATATGAAACCACTGATGGGCATATCCAAGCTGGATTTTCACCTGTACGAGGTGATCGATACATTTGGCTGTGAACGATAAATCACACCACCCCTCACAGCCGTTCGTCGCAAAGAAACAAAGTACCGTCGGCTCGATCCCGATAAACGCGATATTCCGCAGTTCCCTTAGGAATCCACGCCTCATAGTCAGTTATCGATTTGGGAAGGAACCACTGCGGCCGTTTGTCGCCACATGATTTCAACAGCGCCCTGCCAGACTCAACTTTGGTCATAACGCCCGAAGATGTCAGTCCATCTCCAAACTTGGCGGGAGCCTGTAGCACAATGAAATATATGTACTCAACACTCCAGTGAGGTGATTTCCAGTAGAAGCTGTGAATCACCTTAACGTCAACGGGCTTTCTGAAACCGAACACGCGATTGAAATTTCTTTCATCATCGACCCAAGTTCCGCCACAGCCCGACAAAAACATCCACAGTGCCAGGGGCAGCGTCCGCCAAAGCAATCTTCCCCTCAAACTACCCTCCGCGCCAAGACTCTGTCTTTCTGTAATCTATCGTAGGTTGCGTTGAGTCAGAAATCCAAATAAGTACAAGATTTAATGTTATGTTTTCAGCACTATGCTGTTGCCGCCTGGTACATGATTGCTGTTTCTCAATTGACGTGCCTGCGCTAGCAGCTCAATCAGACTTAGAGAGGATCGCTGACGAATTTCTTCGGCAGCAGGGGCAAAGGGATTTTAACGATCGCGGCGATGACCCACCACAGTACTGCACATTTTCCGGCGTCTGCGCTGGTTTTGCAGCCGGGTTCAGAACGGCGCTTGCCCGTGAGTATTGAGGAACTCGCTCAGGATTAAAGCGAATTTGCACAAGGCGTCAACTACGTCGGTCTTAATCAAAACGAGATGTAATGACGTACTGATTTAGTACGGCTGCGGGCGCCTTCCGTACCGGGATCACGGTGTGCCCTGCATATCGCGTACTACTTGGTTTTGGGCGCGGGGTCGGGAGGCGGAACGTCGGCCGGATTGACCCAGTTCACTTTAAAAGGGCCGAGGCCGTGAATCTGGACAATGTTTTCGCCCTTAGCCATGGCGAAGTGCCGCATGGCATGAGACAGGGTTATGAAGTCTCCTACGTTCATGGGTTGCAGCTTGGTCTTGTCAAATTTGTCGCCCATTCCGACTAAAAAAATTCCTTTGAGAACGGTCAAGTGTTCGTCCGTGGGATGCCAATGGGCAGGGATTATTGACCCGTCGGAACATCGGATGTGGATGACAAAGGGTGTGCCTTCGGCGTCTGGGTTGCCGGATACGACCGCGAGATCACAGCCCTTCATGATAGGCGTCCATTTCAGATCCTTAGCACGCACCATGTTGTGTGTGCCGGAGCTTTCCTTCTTCTCTTGACTCTGGAGACCAACGGCGAGAGGGATAAATGCGATCATCGCCCAGCAAACACCCATGAAGCGATTCTTGTTCATGTCCGCCTCCTTTGAGAGCTTTCGGGAGAAGATACCATTCATCAAAATCTTTAGGCAAGGGATGAACCTTTTTTGAGATAAAGGATTAATTCCCACACTGAGCGGTGAAAATGGGGGAGCCGCCGTGTGAAACATCTGTTTCTGAACCAAAGAATGTAGCCTTTCCGATTGCTTGGGCACAGCGAAACCCGCGCGCGATCAGGAACCAAAATGCAAGTCCCGCCTGACGCAGAGTCTGTATATGCCGGCAAAATATCCATGTAAAATTCGTCGGCATACGCCAATCGCACCATGCGATTTTTCATAGAAACCATCTTGCGGTAGGTTTCGTTGCCACTCAGAAACTGGTACAGGGCGTGAAACCTGGCCAACGGATGCCACCGCCAGTAAGCAGCATCGATTTGTAGGACGAAGTCCAGATCGTGAGGACCTTCGACCGGCTTACTCGTGGTCCCCAAAGCCATAGAGCCTTGCGGAAAAATGCGAGGACGGAAAAATTGAAAGGGACTTCCCTGGAGTTCGAGCAACTGGTTCACAGCACCGTATCGCTCGACAGCCAGCTGATATCAGCCAGGCCAAGTTCCTCGAATTGGCGGAACGCGTCGGCGTGGCTCAAATGGATTGCCCAAAACCTTCTGATTGACGCAGGAATTGACGACGCTGAAGCACAATCCGTGCTCCTGCCGGATTAAGGATGTCACTTCAAACCCCGCCCACCGTTCGTGTCGTCGTAACCGACACAAACATCCTCATCAATCTCACCCACATTGGCCGACTGGACTTGCTGGAAAAACTGCCACCTTACTCCTTCGTTGTTCCGGAAGAAGTAGTAAAAGAAGTGAAGGAACCTGTTCAATCGCAGGCCGTCCAAATAGCCATATCTTCAGGACTTCTGCAAGTTGTCTAACTAACAGATCCCTCGGAATTGAGGGTCTATGCCGAACTCATCCAGATGTTGGGCATCGGGGAAGCTGCTTGCCTAACTTTGGCACAAGTGCCGAAGTTGGCCCATTGCGTCGGATGAAAGGAGAAAATTCTATCGGGAAACAACTGCCCGGCTAGGGACAGGTCGCTTTGCTCAATACTGCAGGCATTCTCATACACGCAATCCAACTCGGCGTGATCACTATCGAAGAAGCAGACCACGCAAAGTCTCTGTTGGAACAGCGCAAATTTGTGTTGAAGGTTGCTTCGTTCCGCGACGCCCTTCCAAAGTGACTTGCGACAAGCTATCTTGGGTCCTTCCTTGAGGAGTCCCACAGGCTAAGCTATGCGGGTTGAGCATGGATTGGTGGAAGCGGCCAGCGCCCCGTTTTCCGTCATTTTCCAATTACGAGGAATTCTCTTTCAGTTAAATGCCGCCAGTTCAGCGTGTTGGGGGTTACTAGAGGAAGCTTGGGAAGCTCTCAATAAAACCCTGAAAGCGACTGATCTGGCGGCACTTAGCTTTCCGACCGACGACCTTAATTGGAAACTAGATGGAAACTGAAAGCTATTACAGATTATGACAGCCTTGATGAAAGCTAGGATAATTTGGGCGACCCACAGTTCCTAGCAGACGATGTGTTCCACCGAACTTCGGTTGACTCATGGTGATGAGTCAGATAGACTCCTTCTATGGCTAAGCGGCTGCAAGTGATTATGAAGGATCCGGAATACCGAGAGATTCAGCGCGCCGCACGTTCACGCCATATGTCGATCGCCGAGTGGGTTCGGCAGGCGCTGGACCTAGCCCGCCGTCGCGAGCCTGTCGGCGGCGTCAGCAAAAAGCTCGAAATCATCCGCGCGGCGGCACAGCATGACTATCCCGTGACTGATATCGACGACATGCTCGCCGAGATCGAGAGGGGATACGGAACGGGCGCGCATCCGTGATTCTGGTTGACTCGAATATTCCCATGTATCTGGTTGGTGCTCCTCATGTCCACAAGAGCGACGCGCGACGATTGCTCGAAAAGGTGGTCAGCGAGCGCCAGAGCCTGGTTACGGACGCCGAGGTTCTCCAGGAAATCTTGCACCGCTACGTCGCTATCGACCGCCGCGACGCAATCCAACCCGCGTTCGACGCTCTGATCGGCATCGTGGATCAAGTGCTGGCTGTTGATCGGTCCATCGCAGAGCGTGCGAAACAAATTGTCTTGGGGTATCGGCAGCTGTCTGCGCGCGATGCAGTGCATATAACCGTCATGGAACAACATGGAATCGAGCAAATCATGACATTCGATTCAGGGTTTGACGGCTTCCCAGGTATTACACGTCTGACATGAGGAGTTACAAACAAAGCGCCGACGTGACCTGCTAATTCTGGAGCGGGCGATGGGAATCGAACCCACGTCCGAAGCTTGGGAAGCTTCTGTACTGTCCTGGTGCGACGCCCGCTCTATTCTCTACGCGTACAAGTCACCGTGCGCGATTTGCGATGGTCTCGGACGTTTCGCTAGTGCATCGATATAAGGTCGAACTTCCCGGACCCTTCCTGATAAAAGAGGGCGCCTTCGGTCTTGTCGCCGCCGCTCCAATGTTTGTGGCCACCCGGGACGAAGAGGAATTCGCCTGGCCCGACACGTTTTTCGCCGGCTTCATCCTTATATAGGTAGGCGCCTTTGATGACGACGAGGGAAACGTCGTTCGTGTGGGTGTGTGAGCCCGCATCGTACCCGGGATCAAATTTGGTAAATGTTGCGTGAGCGCCCTTGTCCGGGTCGCCCAAGAGGACCTGCATGGAAACGCCGCCCATCGATGACGGTTTATATGTGGCTTGCGCTGAAGATACGTAGATGACCCGTTTGTCTTTCTGAGCCTGCGCAACGCCTACTAAAGCCGCGACGATGGTTAGAGCCGCGACTACCGACACGATCAGTGATTTTTTCATTTTTATCTCCCCCTGTATTTCTAGGCCGGGATTTCGTTTTGACTGCCCGGATGGGCACGGTTATACACCAAGCAGGTCCGGTGCGGCTAACTATCCGTTCACAACGGTCTCGCTTCCAGTAGGGGCGGGATCATGGCGACTTGTTGTCTAGTGTTCGCGCAATTTGTGCGGCATTTATCTGCTCTTCCTTCTTTCGTGAGCGTCCCAAAGTGGACAGACGGAGATCGGCGAATGAGCCACTGTCGAGGCAGCTCAACAGAGTGCTTCGGGCAATTCGGAGAGACTCATCGTCTGAATTATCCCTCTCTTCAATCCAAACCAGGGACCCATCGTGGAAGCTGAGGCTCATCGTAAGGAAGCCGCCGCTGCATTCGTGGAACGACAGGCGCAAGTCATTGCAAGAAACCGGGGTGGTGATTGTGTTCTCAATGCTCCATAGTGGTTTCTGGTTTTAGCTCGAACCATTCTTGCAGCGCAGGAACGCCGCGAAACGTCTTCGAATTTAGTTTGTCTGGAACGGTCGTCCAAAAAACAGTAACGCTGTTTGTCAGGCTGTCGATACACATACGTTGATGCGTCTCACTAGCCTTATCCGGCGTGATTTTCCTGAGCCAAAGGACAGTTCCTTCCCCGGATTCACTCACTTCGATGAAGCCGCCTTCGTGAGCGGCAGTTTGAAACGCTTGAAGTCTCTCCATGGTTCCTTCTTTCCATGCTGATTTGCACCTGACCGACTGAACCGCTCCCTGGCCTAGTTTTATTTTCGGCGGCATCAAAAACATGACTTAATTTCCAAGGTCGCGGTACCTTCCGCGTCCCATATCGCCCGAACACCGCCCCACTTAAGTGGTATATAGCATCTCTCTGGAGCACCCTGGTGTCTGTCTACAATTAAACAGGTAATACTAGCCTAGTAACTAGGACCGCACATTTTCTCCGACAATAACGACTTACGGCGTATCCGGAAACCGTCCGTCACTTCCGGTCCTGTGGAATCGCGAGAAATAGGTGGCGTTTGGGCCGCTCGGGAATGTGTTGACGTAACAGCGCACCGACGCCCGGATGGTGCAACGCCAAGAGCGCAATGCCCAGCGGTGACCGCCACGAAGAGAAGAAGCAGCCATAGTTTAACCAACCGCTCTCATCCGGATCTTCGGAACTCTTATCATAAAATGCCCCAAAACGGAGGTGTGTACCAATTGGCGTCCTGAGAGAACAGCAGATCACTCTTTTCTTTGGTGGGTTTGAAGAAGGGCACGCAGCCGAGTTTCTAGCTGGGGCGGCATCGGAACATCTGCGCTGCAAGCGCTAAACTCTTCCGGTCTGCGCGGAGATTTCGCAGATCACTATTGACGTAGCTAAAAGTTCGTTTTCACGGGCCGTCACAATCGGCCGATGACTGTACACTCTCCTTCGGCAGCGTCCGTTCTAGAGGTATTCAAAGCAACACATAATTGTCCTGTGTTCGGTTTGGGACAGTCCTTAACGGTACCTGAGCAAGAAACTGTAGGGGTACTGTTAACCAGGATCAAATCGCCTTGAAGCCACCTATTCCTATTATTATGTCGCCAGGACCTGATGTCCGGGGTCCGTTCGAGATTGTGCCCATCCCGCCCCATGCGCAAGGGAGCAAAGGTAGAGACGTAAAGGTTCAGGCCCTGCTCGAGGTATTGCCTGACGCTGTTGTCATCGCCAATCAGCTCGGCGAGATGGTGCTGCTGAACGCGCAGACGGAGAAGTTGTTTGGCTACAAGCGCCAAGAACTGCTGAACAGGCCGATTGAAATCTTGATCCCCGAGCGCTTTCGAAGCCAACACCGCGTTGACTGGAACGAATTTGTCGCCCAACCCGGGTTGCGCGCAATCGGGGATGGTTTAGAACTGTGCGGTCTGCAGAAGGATGGCAGCGAGTTCCCAGCAGAGATCAGTCTCAGTGCCCTCGAGACCGATGAAGGAGTTCTGGTCTTCAGCACTATCCGCGACATCAGCGCGAGAAGGCGGACGGAAGAAGACCTTCGCAGATTGGCCTCGATTGTAGAGTCTTCCGATGAGGCGATTATCGGCAAGACCAAGGAAGGAATCATTACCAGTTGGAACGCCAGCGCAGAGCAACTCTATGGATACTCGGCCCGTGAGGCTGTGGGGAAGCACGTGAGCATGCTAGTTGCTGCCGATCGCCCAGAGGATATTTCTGAAACCATGGAACGCTTGCAAAGAGGCGAGACCGTCAATCATTTCGAGACTATTCGCGTAAGAAAAGACGGGAAAAAGATCCATATCGCGGTCACAACATCGCCCATACGGGATGCCATGGAACGGCTTGTGGGCGCTTCCACCATTAGCCGGGACATCAGCGTGCGCAAGGATGCGGAAAAGCATCTAGCGCAGATGGAAGGCAGGTATCGCGGGCTACTGGAAGCAGCTCCGGATGCGATGGTGGTGGTGAACCGGGATGGGGAGATCGTTCTACTGAATCTTCAGGCGGAGAAACAATTCGGATACCGCCGCGATGAACTGGTAGGGCAAAAGGTGAAAAGGATCATACCGGAGGGCTTTGCGGAACGGTTGATTGCTGATGGTACTCGGACGGCGGCTGAGGCGCTGGCGCAGCAGATCGGTACAGGGATTGAGCTCTACGGGCGGCGCAAGGATGGAAGCGATTTTCCAATCGAGATCATGCTGAGCCCGCTGGAAAACGCCGAAGGAATTCTGGTGACGGCAGCGATCCGGGACATCAGCGTGCGCAAGAAATCCGAGCAGCATCTGGTGAAGACCGTGGGGGAACTGAAACGTTCCAATGACGAACTGCAGCAATTTGCCTATGTCGCATCGCACGATCTCCAGGAGCCGTTGCGCATGGTGGCGAGTTATACGCAGCTCCTGGCCAAGCGCTATCATGGGCGTCTGGACTCCGATGCTGATGAGTTCATTGCTTATGCAGTGGACGGATCCAACCGCATGCAGGGGTTGATCCAGGATCTGCTGGCCTATTCACGCGTAGGAACAACTGGAAAGGTACTCCACGAAATTTCCAGTGAACACGCATTGAAAGAAGCGCTTACAAACTTACGAGCCACGATTGAGGAGAGCGGTGCGGTGGTGACCCACAATTCGCTCCCAGCCATCACCACGGACGATACGCAATTGGCTCAGGTATTCCAAAACCTCGTTGGGAATGCCATCAAATACCGGAGCGCCGAAGTGCCTCACGTACACGTCTCCGCCACTAGAAATAGCGGCAACGAATGGATCTTTTCCGTGAAAGACAATGGCCTGGGAATTGACCCTCAGTATTTTGAAAGGATCTTCATCCTTTTCCAGCGATTGCACGGGCCTACAGAATTCAAGGGTACGGGAATCGGATTGGCCATTTGCAAAAAGATTTTGGAGGGGCTGGGCGGAAGGATCTGGGTCGAGTCGCAACCCGATAAGGGCTCAACCTTCTACTTTGCGCTGCCGGAAAGAAATGGGAAATCATGAAATCGATTGGAAAGGACGCGGAACCTATCGAAGTTCTCTTGGTTGAAGACAGTCCCGGCGATGTTCGGCTCACGCGAGAGGCGTTTAAAGATGCCAAGGTGCATATCAACCTGCATGTAGCGTCGGATGGGACAGAAGCAATCGCTTTTCTGGGGCACGAGGGGAAGCACGTCAATGCTCCTCGCCCGGATCTTATCTTGCTCGATCTGAACCTGCCCAAGAAAGACGGGCGGGAAGTTCTTGAGGAAATCAAGAAAAGTCCGACGCTGAAAAGCATTCCTGTCGTCATCTTGACTACCTCAGCGTCTGAGGTAGACATTCTGCGGAGTTATCGGCTCCATGCGAACTGTTACATCACCAAGCCTGTGGATCTCGAAGGTTTTCTCAAAGTCATAAAGAGCATCGACAGTTTTTGGCTGTCCGTAGTCAAGTTGCCGCACGAAGCACGCTCATGAAAGAGAAGGCACTGCAAATTCTTCTGGTTGAGGATAACGCGGGAGATGCTCGCTTGCTGCGTGAGATGTTCAGTAAGGAGAGACCTGACAGTTTCGAATTGACGCACCTCCTGCGCATGAGTGACGCCGTGATTCATCTCGCCAAAGGTGGCGTGGACATCATCCTGCTGGATATGGGATTGCCCGATGGCCACGGTCTCGATACCGTTCGGCGTGCGCACGCTGCGGCCCCGGGCGTCCCGGTGATCGTACTAACGGGTTTGGACGACGAAGCACTGGCCGCCGAAGCTATGAAAGAAGGTGCGCAAGACTATTTGATCAAAGGCCAGATCGAAAATCGTGCGCTTCCCCGTGCTCTTCGCCATGCCATTGAGCGGCACCGTATGCAAACAGAAACCGACCTCATCCGGACACATCAAATGCAGTTTAAGGATGAGTTCCTCTCACACGTGTCACACGAGCTTCGTTCACCACTGACTGCGATCTATCAGTTTGCGACCATTCTCCTGGACAGGTTGGCTGGCGAATTGAATTTGGAACAGCATGACTACCTGGAAATTGTTCTGAGGAACGTCAAACAGCTTCAATCGATGATTGATGACTTACTCGAAGTGACTCGCGTGCAGGCGGGTAAACTAACGATCGAGCTGCAATGTACTTCGGTTTCCGATGCGATCGCCTACACCGTCGACACACTTCAGGGGGCCGCCACAGCCAAAGGAATCACCCTCTCTTCCGACCCTTCTGCATACCTGCCTTGGGCTTATGCCGATCCGACACGCTTACGGCAGATCCTGATCATTTTATTCGATAACGCCGTCAAGTTTACGTCCGCCGGCGGTGTGGTAAAGGTCCAGGCCCTGGAGTTCGAGAAAGATCCGGGCTTCTTGCTGGTGGAGGTCTCCGACACGGGATGCGGGATCAACCCGGAGATTACCGAGCGCATTTTTGAACACCTCTATCAGGTTACCGATCCCGGTGAAGGGGGACGCAGGGGTTTGGGTCTCGGCTTGTATATTTCCAAGGAACTGGTTTCGAGGCAGGGCGGCAAGATCTGGGTGACAAGTGAGCCACACAAAGGCAGCAGCTTTTTCTTTACCATACCAATTTTTTCTCTCGCCAGTTTAATTGCTCCGATTTTGACGAGCGATAAAAAACCAGGCGATGCAATTGCTTTGTTCGTGGTGGAAATGGATTCTCAGGACGGCTCACTCTCTCCTGATGTTCGAAAAGAAATGTCTAATATCGCGCGCGAGCTTCTGCATCGATGTTTGCTTCCTGACCTTGATGTGATCCTGCCCAAGATGGGCTCGGCGAGTGAGCAAGAGTTTTTTTTTGTCGCGGCCTGCACGAATGTGCGCGGTGCGGAGGTAATGAGCAAGCGGATTCGAGAACAGTTCCGGCTCTGTGAGCAGCTTCAACAGGCAGATCTCACCTTTGCCGTTTCTTACAGCTTTCTGTCAGCTATATCGACAGACGTAAACCCATCGAAGGATAAGATTGCGGAACAGGTCGCTGAAATTGAGGAGCGTATCAACGCAATTAGTTTATCAAGGAGCGTTTTAACATGAGCAATAAGAAAATTCTAATCGTAGATGATGATCCGGATGTGCGGTTGGGCCTCCACGTGCGCCTCAGAGCCAACCATTACGACATTATTTTTGCGGCGGATGGAATGGCGAGTATCGCGGAAGCACGGAAACACGCGCCGGATTTGATTATCTTGGACCTTGGCTTACCGGCCGGCGATGGCTTCAGCGTCATGGAGCGGTTGAAAGCGAATGATAATCTGGCTTTAATTCCGGTTATTGTGATTTCGGCCCGCGACCGCGGCGCAAATATGGAGCGGGCGCTCAAAGCCGGTGCGAAGGCCTTCCTGCAAAAGCCCGTGGATAATGCCAAGCTGCTCGCGGTGATTAGAAAAGTCCTGGGCGAACCCCCGCAGCCGACGAAACCCACCGTGCACGACGTAGGATCCCTATGAGCAGCGCGGTGATCGTTCGTGGAGAGCATCGATGATTTTTGGCTGACAGAGATCAAGTTGCTGCAGCGGAGGCAAAGCGGATGAGCACGAAATCCATCAAAGTACTTCTCTTGGTCGAAGATAACCCCGGAGACGTCCGATTGCTGCACGAGATGTTCGCCGAACAAGGCGTGCACAGCACCGAATTGACGCGTGTGGGGTGCATCAGCGATGCCGAGAAGCATCTCGCCGAGCGTGAGGTTGACATTATCTTGCTCGACCTCGGTTTACCCGATGCACAAGGACTGACAGCGATGCGACGGGCGCACGCAGCCGCGCCGCGTGTCCCCCTGGTAGTGTTGACGAGCTTGGACGACGAGTCGCTGGCCGCACAAGCCTTGCAGGAAGGTGCGCAAGACTATCTGATCAAAGGCCAAATCGATGCGCGCGGGCTCTTGCGAGCCCTGCGCTATGCCGTCGAGCGCAAGATCATGGAAGAGGCGTTGTTCGCAGAAAAGGAACGCGCCGAAGTCACGCTCAATTGCATTGGTGACGCCGTCGCTTGCACGGACATCTCGGGAAATATCACCTTCCTCAATCTCGTCGCGGAAAAAATGACAGGCTGGTCGTGCCAAGAAGCGGCAAGCCAGCCCATGGCCAAAGTTCTCCGAATACTAGACGCCACCAGTCGCGAAACCACGCCGAATCCGATGGAGATGGCAGTTTGGCAAAACCGAACCGTGCACTTGCCGTCGAACTGTATCCTCATACGGCGTGACGGATTTGAAATTCCGATCGAAGACTCCGTCTCCCCCATCCACGACCGTAAGGGGCAGGCTACCGGTGCGGTCATCGTTTTCCGCGACGTGAGCGTGTCCCAGGCGATGGCGCTGCAGATGACCCATTCGGCCCATCACGACTTTCTGTCCGGTTTGCCCAATCGAATACTCCTGAACGACCGCATTGACCAAGCAATCGCCTTAGCGTCGCGTCACATGAAAAAAGTCGCGGTGCTGTTTTTGGATTTGGATGGCTTCAAACACATCAATGATTCTCTGGGACATCCGACCGGCGACAAACTTCTTCAATCCATCGCAAAACGCCTGGTGGATTGCGTACGCGGCTCGGACACTGTAAGTCGGCAGGGAGGCGATGAATTCGTCGTGCTGCTTTCCGAAGTGGAGCAATTCGAAGATGCTGCCATCGCGGCGAGGAGAATGCTGCTGGCGGTGGCGGAGGTTCATTCCATCAACCAGCACGATCTTCACGTCACCACAAGCATTGGCCTGAGCGTCTATCCCGACGACGGTCTGGATGCCGAGACGCTGATCAAGAACGCCGACACCGCGATGTACCAGGCAAAGGAAAATGGGCGTCAGAGTTATCAGTTTTTCAAGCCAGCTATGAACGTGCGAGCTGTGGAGCGGCAATCCATTGAGGAAAGTCTGCGGAGCGCCTTAGAACGGCAGGAATTCGCGCTGCACTACCAGCCGAAGATTAATCTGAGGACCGGAGAGATTACCGGCGCGGAAGCCTTGATACGCTGGACGCACCCCATCCGCGGGCCGGTGTCTCCGGCTCAATTTATTCCTATTGCGGAAGACTGCGGCCTTATTCTGCCGATCGGCAACTGGGTCCTTCGTGAAGCCTGCAAGCAAGCCCGGGCCTGGATGGATGCAGGTCTGTTCCTGGCTACTGTGGCGGTGAACATCTCCGCGATGCAGTTTCGAGACGAGAACTTTCTTGAAGGTGTTTTCGCAATCCTCAAGGATACCGGCTTGGACCCGAGATCTCTTGAGCTGGAACTGACCGAAAGCGTTCTTATGAAACATGCCGAGTCCACCGAATCTATCCTCAAGGCCCTGAGAGCAAGAGGGGTGCAGCTGGCGGTCGATGATTTCGGCACGGGTTACTCCAGCTTGAGCTATCTTAGGAAGTTTCCGATCGATGCGCTCAAGATTGACCAGTCGTTCGTCCGTCAGATCACCACCACTCCCGACGAGACGACCATCGTGACCGCCGTGATCAGCATGGGCCGAAGCCTTAAGCTGCGGGTCGTTGCTGAGGGCGTGGAAACGCAAGAAGAGCTGGCATTTCTTCAGGCTCATCAATGTGACGAGGCGCAAGGCTACTATTTCAGCCGGCCCGTGACTCCCCATCTGTTCGCCAAGTTGCTCGAAACCGGCATATCCGAAAAAGTCCTCATCTGAAGGCCCAGTCATCTGGACGGGCCGCAAAGGCTCTTGCCCCTGCGCAGCGAAGCCAATTCTAAAAAAGCTTCTCATGGCAACAACGTTTCCGTGGGATAGCCCCGCCAAGCGGGCACAACCGGTTCGCCTCAATTGGAACTGAGCTTCCGAGACGCAGTCATCGCACCGGATTAATCCTGTGGATGGTCATCATCCGAATGCGCCGAGCTGCGAACTCACTCAAGAGAGCATGATATGATATGCGCACGATTAAGTTTTTAGGGCCGTTACAGGGTCTGGGGTGCGCGTCTTAAGCAAATTTAAACTAGGAGTTTGCTGTGATTCCTCGAAAACGTTATTTTGTCTTGGCCATTATCGCTAGTCTCGGTTGCCTCAGTTTCTTTTTAGCGGAGCCTCTCTCTGCCCAGTCGCAAGCCATCAACGGTACGATTCGCGGGCGCATCACCGATCCTGCTGGCGCCGCCGTTCCTGAAGCTAACGTGACCGTCACGAATATCAACACAGGATTTCGCCGAACAGTCCCCACTGAGACTGAAGGATATTTTGTTGTTCCAAGTCTTCCGCTTGGTACGTATACCGTCAGCGTCGAAAAACAAGGATTCTCGACGGTTCGCCATCCGGACATTGTTCTAGAAGCCGGCAAGGAAGCTGTAATCGATGAACAATTGAAAGTTGGCGAGGTTGCCACCATCCTGGAAGTCACCGGCGGTGGCCCAGTCATCGAGCCCACACGGATCAACACCGGGCGAACGATTGACCAACGCGAGATTGTCAATCTGCCGCTTACCTCTCGCAATCCCTATAACCTGATTCTGTTCCAGCCAGGCGTCAGCGGCCATCCAAATCAAGAGTTGGGAATTCCGCGCACCATCAACACCAACGGCCAGTTGGACCGCATTAATTACCAAATGGATGGCATGGTGGACACCCAGAGCGATCGGCACGGGCTTCGCCTCTTCCCCATCTCCGAAGTTTATGTGCGCGAAATCCAAACCGTTTCAAACGGCTTTGCTCCGGAATTCGGTGGCACCACCGGAAATATTTTTAACGTCATCACCAATTCCGGCACCAACAATCTTCACGGCATGTTCCAGTACATTCGGCGCTCCGTTGACGCCACTGCGCGTCCTCTCCTGTTAAATCCGGTTTTACCGAAACCTAATTTGGCACTTACCGACTATTCCACAAACGCCGGCGGGCCAATTATTCACAACAAGCTATTCTTTTTCGGCGGGTACGAGCACCTGACACGAGGCGTACCTACCTCTACAACTATCAATGCGTCTGACGCAGCGCGGCTGGGTATTGCGCCCGCTCTCCTGGCCACTGCACCAAGCATATTGCACGGTCAATTCCTCAATGGCCGCGCTGACTGGAATATTTCTCAGCGCCATCAAATGTTCTTTCGGTACAACTATTTCCGGAACAACTTCCCGTTTAACACTGGTGTCGGCAGTCTGAATTCCCTGGAGACCGCAACCGACTTCCGCGACCGCGCTCACGTAATCGGATCGCAGCTGATTAGCACAATATCGCCGAGGCTGCTCAACGAGTTCCGTTTCTCCTGGGCAATGCGTGACAATACCCACTTTCCTAGCCCTACAGCAGGTGCTGGCCCGCAGATCGCAATTCTCGGAGTGGCTTTCTTTGGGGGACCGAATACCGCCGGGGACCGTTTCCAGGAGAAACTACCCAATTGGAATGACAACGTTACGTACCTACACGGCAGCCATTCGATGAAGTTCGGTGTTTCGATGTCCGCGATTCAAGACCTTCAGCGCGATGTTTCATTCGCTCGATACACGTTCTCAGGCAAAACTACCGAGGCGATTCAGAAATATTTGGATGCGAAATCTGGGAAAGATCGTTTTAGCTATAGCAACTTCTCTGCGCGTTCCGATCCATCCGGAGTTAGCTATAGCTCGTTATTCTGGGGATTTTACGCGCAGGACAGCTGGCAGACTCGGCCTTCGCTTCTGGTGACTTACGGCTTTCGATATGACAGATATAGAGGACCCGACGCCAATCCCAATGCCCCTTATCCCTTTTCTCGAAACTTCACGATTCCCAATAGCGACTTCGCCCCACGGCTGGGTCTCGCCTGGAGGCTCGGCACGAAGACGGTGATACGTGCATCCACAGGAATCTACTATGAGGCATCACCCACAAATCTTTGGTTCAATACTTTAAACCAGGACGGGAGCAACCGCACCAGGAACATCAGCGTAGGTCCGAAAGCTGGACCGGCATTCCCTGACGCGCCTATCGCCGGTGGAACGCAAACTCAGGACGTCACCACAATTACGCCGGATTACAAGAACGCTTACGTGATCAGCAGCAGCTTGCAAGTGACACGTGAACTTTCTGCGAACGACGCCCTCACGATCGGTTACGTGCACACCTCTGGACGCCAATTAGCTTTCTTGCGTAACATCAATCTCATCAATCCGATTGGAACCCTGGCCGATGGACGACCTGTTTTCGGCTCTGCGCGCCGCGACGCCCGATTTAACAACGTTTTACTGCAGGATGTTGGAGCTAATTCCGACTACAATGCGATGCTGCTTACCTATCAACACCGCTTTTCTCACGATTTCCAGGTCACAGCTTCATACACTTTGTCGCACACCATCAGCGATGCCCCAGACGTCAACAGTTTCGAGCAAAATCTTCCGATCGAGGATGCGACCAACCGGCGTCGTGATCGCGGCAACAGCACCGTCAATCGCCCGCACGCGTTTACCGTCAGCACTGTCTTTGATCCCAAAGTGAACATTGACCAACATGCCCTCCGATATCTGCTCAACGGGAATTTATTCGCCGTGCTGGGAAACATAAGTTCTGGCGACCAACAAAACATAACGGCTGGCAGCTCTCTGAATGGCGATGCCACGACCACCAATATTGCGCGTCCGGTTTTCATCGGCCGTAACACTGCGCGTGGCCCGGCAATTTACCAGATTGATCTGCGCTATACACGCACGGTGCTCACACTTCGCGAACGCCTTCGGGCGCAATTTCTTGTTGAGGTCAATAACCTCTTCAATCATCCCAACATCACATTGCTGAAAACCGTGGTGCCGGTAAATGACAAGGGCGAGATGCTGGACGTGACGGGAACTCCTACAAGAGTGGTACCCACGTTCTTCCAACCGCAAACTACTGTTCTCGAAGGTCGCATCGTTCAATTCGGCCTCGCCCTGCGATGGTAGTTAGTTGTCACACCCGCGGCCGTAGCAATCGCTGCGGCCGGGGCGGCTACACCCGGAAGACAGAAATGCTGTTGTCTACCGAGGATGGTTCAGTCCTCCTTCAACTAAAATCGCGTGGCGCGTCTCAGGGCAGTGAGCTACAAGCCCTCCATACGCGCTACACACGCGATTCCTGAGACCTCGGGGATATGCCCTCAAAGAAAAAATCCCAGCGGCGCAAACATACCGAGCCTTCTGCTCCCAGGGCTTCTGTTCCAGGTGCTGCGCAAGATGTTTTTCCGGCAGTCATCTATGCGGACACAGTTCTTGCTGCTAATTTCGAAGACGCTAAGCGATACTTTCTCACGGCGCTGCTGGAGATTCATTACGCGCACACCCTCATGCTCCGCCGGCAGCACATTTTGTCTGCGGCGGAAGCTCGCATATGTCTCCAGGCCATCGATAACCTCGACCTGGCTGCGATCCGTTCAGCCTCCTATGCAGCCGGCTTTGAAGACCTGTTTTTTTACATCGAGAAAAAACTTTTTGAAGATTGTGGCGACACCGCAGGCAAGATGCACATAGCCCGCAGCCGCAATGACATTGATCTTTGTCTCTACCGCATGACGCTGCGCCGTGAAGTCCTAAAAGTTGCAGCGGCAATGCAGCGGGTTCATGACGTGCTCCTGGATCTTGCCGAACCAAACACGCATACCCTCATGCCCGCCTACACGCATACGCAGCCCGCACAGCCGACTACCCTGGCACACTACTTGATGGCCGCGGTGGAACTGTTCGGCCGCGACGTGGCGCGGCTGCGCTCGGCCTACGCCACCATCAACCGCTCCCCTTTAGGAGCTTGCGCGATCACCACCACGGGCTTTCCCATTGATCGCGACTACACCGCTGGACTTCTCGGATTCGAAGGCCTCCAGCTAAATTCCTACGGGGCCATCGCCGCAATTGATTATCTGACCGAAGCGGCCTCCACCGTGGCTGTGGCCATGATCAACCTCGGCCGGCTGGTGCAAGATCTTCTTCTCTGGTGCACCGAAGAGTTTGGTTTTCTGCGATTGAGCGATTCCTACGTGCAAGTGAGCAGCATCATGCCGCAAAAACGGAACCCTGTTTCACTCGAGCATACGCGTATTCTTGCAAGCAAGTCTTTTTCTCAGGCCCAAGCCATCCTCACGAGCGTTCACAATACTCCGTTTGGCGACATTGTAGATTGTGAAGACGATCTGCAGCCGCTGGCCTTTGCCGTATTCACCGACGCGGAACGCGCACTGAAACTTTTTGCTGGCGTGATGGCCCACTCTGAAGTGAACCGCGAGCGAATGCGGCGCCGCGCCGAAGGAAGTTTTCTCACCGTTACCGAGCTTGCCGATACGCTGGTGCGCCGCGAAGCACTTAGTTTCCGCCAAGCTCACCAGCTGGTTTCCGCCGCGGTCCACGCGCTTATCGGAAAACAGGATACTGGACACGAGACTGATGGCCATGCGGGAACTGATTCCGGGTATGGTCCCGTGCAGCTTGTGGATG